>CAKZLO010000085.1 GCA_937127125.1 uncultured Ardenticatenia bacterium | reverse complement strand
GCGCTGGTGACTACATCGCCGTCTCTGGCGATGTTACGCTGGATTACGCGCTTGACTATCTGCTTGATCGGGCCCCGAAGACTTTTGTCCCGAGCATAAAGGAGTACCTGAGGCGTCTTGGGAGGTAGTCTGTGGATAGGTTAAGACATGCGCTCGCCAAGTTTGTGTGCATGCTTGCCGCCATGATGCTGCCAGGCTTGCAGACGGTAGCGCATGCAGCGGAATGCCGGAAGATCTCCGAAACATGCGCTGAGCCGAACATGACCAAGATGATCTCAGGCGTCCACGTGTACAGGGATTGCTGGAGATATGCAGCACAGTACGAATGCGTTGTGCCAAATTCGGTCGACAACTGTTCGCAGTTGTTGCCACATGGCTGCTGGCAGATGGATTCGACATGCTCGCTGGTCGCCTTCAATGGGGAGTGCTTGAGACACACGCAGTCTTTCCGGTGTCCGGTGAAGTTTGAGCCGCCATTACCAGGCACAAGCTACCTTGGTCCCAAATACACCATCATCAAGGACGCGATCAAAGACGGCTGCCTAGAACACTCGTCCAATCCTTATTGCGTAATGAACACAGAGACCTGCATTGAGCCAGGCGGGGTGCGCAATATCAATGGGCTCGACGTGTACAAGGACTGCTGGAAATGGCAGCGCTCGTATTCCTGCTCTTCAACCAGTATGTCTTCAACGTGCGGAGAGTATGAGAACAACCCCAAATGTAGTTTGGTCAATACGGAATGTGCCAGCCATCGTCCAGACGGAACATGTTCCCTGTATGTCAGACATTACCGCTGCATCACGGGCTATACGGAAAGCAAGGAAGTGGTGGACTGCGGTGGGAACATGTACTGCCTAGATGGCGTTCCAGGGGCCTGTTTCAATACTGGCTACCAGCATGATCAGGACTTCGCACAGGCTGTCACAATGATGGAGATCGCCCGCCAGGCAGGAACATACATGGATCCAGACACGTTGACAGTTTTCAACGGCAAGAGTGACTCGTGTCGTAAAACCTTAGGCGGGTTATCGAACTGCTGCAAAGGGAATGTCAGGGGGCGTGACATGAGCAACATGAACATTGGCACGCAATTGGCATTCCAGGCTGTAAAAGAGCTTGTCGTCGAGGGGATCGAATATATCGGGTATTCTACCGGCAACCTCATCGGGTCTTTCTACACCTATGACACGCTGTTTATGTCAGACGCGCCAAACTGGTTGGTTAATGGCGTGGAAAGCATCTTCGGCCAATTCGGTGTCTCAGACACGTATACCTTCGACCCGTCAATCTCGGTGTACGGGTTCACCGGCACCTTCGGCGCAATGCCCACAACTACGCTTGGCGTGTCCAATATCAAATTGGGGTCCGTCACCATAATGGGTGGCAATGAGCTTACCTTCTACTTCAACCCGGCAGTGTTTGGGTTGTCAGTCGCAATGATGGTAATTGCTGAACTGCTCTCCTGTGAAAAATCTGAACAGGAGCTTGCGCTGCGTAAAGGCGCAGGGCTTTGCCATTACGTAGGCACTTGGTGCAGTAGCAAGATTGCCGGCGTATGCCTGCAGCGCAAGGAAGGTTACTGCTGTTACAACTCGAAACTGGCCCGTATCATCCAGGAGCAAGGCAAGGCTCAGCTTGGTCTAAGCTGGGGCCCGGCCAAAAATCCTAACTGCGGAGGGTTGACCGTCCAACAACTGAGCCAGCTGAACTTCAGCAATATGGATCTGTCCGAGTTCTATAATGATGTGAAGTATCGCGCAATTGACCAGACTGCGGCATCTGCGCACGTCGGCAATCATGCACAACAGATCCTGAACAACATGGGTGCCAAATACAATAACTATTTTGACAACTGATGCAGAAATGAGACGCCTTTTACTGCTGTCCGCACTTTTGCTGAGTGGGTTTGGTCATGCCACGGACCTCTCAGGATATTTCAGCTCAGGCAAAAGCTATGGCAGCGGTTTAAACGCTGATGTTTTCAACCGCGCCAAGGACGGCGGATTAGCCTCATCCACCGTGCCGCACTATGGCACCACGTCTGCGGAGGCCGCCTTAATGGGTGACGGCAAATCGTCTGTCAGCGAACCATCCGCAACCAAGATCAACAAGTGCGCCACGGACCCAGCCGACCCCGATCGCTTTAAACGACAGGAGTGCGAGGCTATCAACTTCTGGAAAAGGAACCCAAGCGTGCGCCCGAAGTACACAATCAGTCGTGCGCATGACCCGGTGGTAACTAGAGCCAAAACGATCCAGAGCAACCCGCAGGCTCATACTGACAGAATGCCGGGGATCTCAGGTAGCTACTCTGGCTGCACCAACAAGACGATTCCGGGCAAAGCCATTATCGAGGATAACAGATGCGAGCTTGGCTATACCCTGGAGAACTCCACGTGCGAGCGCACGCGCGAAGTGGAGGTGAAGGCGGAGCATGATTATCAGTGCGATAAATCGAACAAAAAGACCGAAGTCTACCCATGCAACAAAGTCCTGAACGTCACTGTCACTGAAACCACAAGTTGCAGCCCAGGCGCCGTTATGGCGTCCTATTGGGGGGGCTTTTACTGCTCTAGGCAGGA
>CAKZLO010000084.1 GCA_937127125.1 uncultured Ardenticatenia bacterium | reverse complement strand
CACGGTAGCTCTTCTCCAATATATAAGATTGGCACTAGCGTGAGGTCATTTCAGACGCCAGCGAAGTTTCTGTTGCACACAGAAATGGAAAAATGACCACCCTAGCGGGTGCCATCCTCTTATCAGTACAATTCACAGTGGGCGGTACAAGGCTTGAACTTGTGACCTCATTGTCAGCAATACCGCAAACGTACAGTGGGGCATCCCACTACACAATCTGTCACGATAGTATTAAGCGCTGTGTCACGTTGGGTGCTATCAGTAGCGTGCCAAGGCTTAGACCAAAGACCCTGCCTAGAGGCAGGGTCTCTTGATGTTTGTCAGGGATTCAGCAGGCAATACTCAGGGTTCTTGCAATGGATACCACTTGTCAATGTTCTCAGCGGTGATGACCTCATGTGGGACACGCACAATCGAGGGTACCGGCTTACCCTCGAGGATGTCGAGAGCAAGTGGGATCAGGAATTCACCATAGCGGTCTGGGAAGAAGGCCACCGAGCCGACAAAGGGGGTACCGCCGCGCCGGATGGCCGCCAAGCCTGACTCATCGGCATTCTTGCCGATAACGATGCCGTCCACAGTTGGGTCGCCACGTCCGGCCTGGACCATTGCATTGGCGATGCCCACCGCGCGGTCGTCGTTGATCGTTGTTGCCACAATATATTTCGCGTCCGGATGTGCCGTCAGCCAGTCCGTTGTGGCGGCCAATGCGCCGGGTGTTACACCTAATTCACTGGTGCGCATATCCACTTCGAACACATTAGCATCTGGGATCTTCGGCATCTGAGCACGGATTTCCTCGACGAAAGCTGTATTGCGACAGGCTGGTGCGCCGCCTACTGTTGGATCAATCCCAGTGAAGATAATAATCTGATCCTCAGGCCAGTTGTGCTCACGTGCCCACTTTACTGCAAATTCGCCAGCTAGCTTGCCAGCCAAGCAGTTGTCCGCGCCCCAGAACACTGCACCAGGGTGGGTGACATCTACAGCGATGACCGGGATCTTGGCGGCATTGTATTTCCTCATAATAGCCGGGGCGAGCTCGGCCAGCACGTTGAAGGAGATCACCAGATCGGCGCCTTGGGTGACGCAGGCATCTGCGCTAGCCAGCGGCTGGGTGGTGGAGGGATATGCGTTGTTGAACACTAGCAGGTTGACACCGGCCTCCTTGGCATATTTGTCCATGCTGGGATTAACACCCTGCGTGTCAAACGGGAACTCCTCACTTTCTGGGGTGAAACAGATGGTGGTTCCCTCAGCTGCCTGTCGGTGCACAGGCTTCCAGTCAGTCTTAGGGTCTCCCACGGCCGTTGGGTCAAGCTCGTAGGCGCCTGTTTCAAAGTTGTACCTTACCCAATAGACCGGTTGGTCGGGATTGCCTGGGTCCTGATCCAATGTTGGATTTGGGGGAGCCTGGAGTGGTGCACCAGCTTGTACCAGTGGAACGTACGTTGCGAGCGCCAGGCCCACCAACAACACTGTAAATACATAGAGTGCTCGTTTTTCCATAGGGTCCCTCCTATAGAATAGATTTCACTTGACATGGCTTTGACTACGTATACCTATACCTATCTGATCACACAAACCAACCTCTGGCAGACATCACCTCCTTCCTCAGACAAACAACCGTTGCTCGTATTGCTCACTTGGTTCTGATTGCGCCTTGGCGGTAGCCAATACTTGGAAACGATGTTTGACTCGGTCGAGCGCGACAGCCGCGAGCAACATTAAACCCTCGACTACCATCTGGTAGTGCGCGTGCACGTTGAGCAGGGTCAAACCGTTCTTAAGGACACCCACCAGCAGGATACCCAGAAAGGTCCCCTGCACCGTCCCGGTACCACCCGTCAAAGCTGTACCTCCCAAAATGACGCCAGCGATGACGCTCAGTTCACTAGTTGCCCCATATGGCACACCTGCGCCAGCCAACCCGGCCTGTACCAGTCCTGCGGCTGCTGCGCTAGCCCCGCTGAGAATGTAGATATAGACACGGACACGCTCAACTTTGATGCCAGCACGACGGCATGCTAATGGGTTGCCACCGATGGCGTAAACGTATTTACCGAAACGAGTAAATCTGAGCACCAGGAACACAGACGCCATAGCGCATACCATCAGTATCACCGGGATTGGGATACTAACTGAGCCCACTGGAATAGTTCCCTGTCCGATAAAGAGGAAAGTTTCATCGCTGATGACCCAGGCCTTGCCGCTAATGAGGAAAGTGATACCACGTACTACGAACTGCATACCTACTGTGGCGATGAATGGGTTAATGCCGACGCCGGCTATGAGCAATCCGTTGATCAGACCCACTAAGATACCGATACTGATTGCAATAGCAAACGCCAATGGCAGGGGTAAGCCCACCTCTCCGATGAGAACGGCGGAGGCCACTCCAGCAGCGTTCATAACCACACCAATGGAAAGATCGAAACCACCTGAGATAAGCACGATGGTGGCAAAAGCCGCGGCGATGCCGTTCACAGACACTGCCCGCCACATGTTGAAGAGATTGCGCACTTGAAAGAAGTAAGGCGACGTCAGGCTGAAAACCAGACAACTAACCAACAATGCCACCAACAGAAAGAAAATGTTACTGGCCGAAGGACTAAGAAGATGGCGAAAGCCACTGAGTGCCCGTGGCGTCTTGGGTTTGACGATAATCAGAGTTGCGTCATCTGGATCAACGTTCATGCTCTACCCCAGATGATGAGATGCACGATTTCTTCCTCAGTGGTTTCTGAAGTGACCTTATTGGCCACTACATTCCCTTGCTTGAGCACCACGATACGGTCGGTTACGTCGAAGATATCACGCATCTCGTGGCTGATCACGATGAGCGCGATGCCCTGCGACTTGAAGCGGCGGATGAGTTCCAGTACTATCTGCGTTTCCCTGACGCCAAGTGCGGCAGTCGGCTCGTCAAGAATGATGAGCCTAGCACCGACCTTAGCCACACGGGCTAATGCAGTCGCCTGGCGCTGCCCACCTGAAAGATTGACGGCTGCCTGCTCAACCGCAGGGATGGAGATGCCCAGCCTCTGTAATAAATCCACTGTCTCTTGATACATTAGACGGCGGTTCAGAATGCCTAGGAATCCCTTGTAGCAGACTTCGCGTCCTAGGAATACATTGTCCACAACATCTAGGTTGTCGCATAGTGCCAGGTCCTGGTAAATGGTTTCGATTCCCATAGCCTTTGCGTCGCGGGGATGGCGGAAATGTACCTGTTGGCTGTTCACGTAGATTTCGCCAGCGGATGGCTGTAAATCGCCGGCCAGTGTCTTGATCAGCGTGGATTTTCCCGCGCCATTATCGCCCACTAGTCCCACCACCTCTCCTGGCCACACGGCGAAGTCTACGTTACGCAACGCCACCACGCCACCGAAACGTTTCCAGACCTTTCGCATCTCAACGAACGGAGTAGGCTGAGGTTGCGTCTCTGGTTCAGGTAACGCACCCACAAACGTGGCTGCCTTCATGTGGGGGTCTCCTTGATGCATTCTTGCCATAGTAGCTCACTGATTGCCACCGGATCACCTTGTTCCTGCAAATGCTCAAGTGGACTCTTAGTTAATCTGGCCGCCATATTTGCCATACGACGCGTATTCCGAATACACTGCGTAAGAGCAGCCATACCATCCTCCCGGTAAGGGAAGAAATCCATCACGTAGTAGCCGTCATAGCCCGTTTTGTGCAACCAGTAGAAG
>CAKZLO010000083.1 GCA_937127125.1 uncultured Ardenticatenia bacterium | reverse complement strand
CGCCGTCGAGAATTGGACGCATGGCAGCGGCTATATCCTGTGCAGCATCAAGCAACATAAGCTGCTCGCTACTCATCCAGCGGACTACGCACGGCCAGCCCACCACGGCGCAGCACGTGCGTATAGATCATGGTCGTTCTGACATCCTTGTGGCCGAGTAACTCTTGCACCGTTCGGATGTCATAGCCGTTCTCAAGCAGGCGCGTGGCGAAGCTGTGACGAAAGGTATGACATGTCACCGGCCGCGCAATCCCGCCGCGGCGAGCCGCCTCGCGCACGGCCCGTTGCAGTCCCGTCTCATGCGCGTGATGCCGTCGCAGCTCGCCGCTCCGCGGATCGCGCGACACACGCTCCGCGGGAAAGATAAACTGCCAGCCCCATGCGCGTGCGGCGTTCGGGTACTTGCGTGCCAGCGCAAAGGGCAGCGACACAGCAAGTGATCGCTCGGCCTGATCCTTCTCGAAGATGGCCCGCACGTGCGCCATCTGCGCATGCAACGGCAGAACCAGGCTGTCCGGCAGCAGCGTCACGCGATCTTTCTGGCCCTTGCCGTCGCGCACCAGAATCTGACGTCGTTCCAGATCAAGATCCTTGACTCGCAGCCGGAGACACTCCAGCAATCGCAGCCCGCTGCCGTACAGCAGCTTGCCCATCAGCTGATACGTGCCGCGCAGATGGCTCAGCACTACCAGCGCTTCGGCGTGAGTCAGCACGGTCGGCAGGCGCTGCGGACGTTTGGCGCGAATCGCGTCGATCTCATTGGCAGTGTCGAGATGCAGCACCTCGCGATACAGAAACACGATCGCGCTCAGCGCCTGATTCTGCGTCGAGGCCGAGACCTGCTGCGTGGTTGCCAGATATGATAGAAACGCCTCGATCTCCGCGCGACCAAGCTCGGCCGGATGGCGCTTGCCGTGGAACACGATGAAGCGGCGAATCCACTGAATATACGACTCTTCCGTGCGAATCGAGTAGTGCTTCATCCGCACGACATCGCGCACCTGATCCAGAAGCTTGCGTCGTTGATTGGAGGGCATATTCTGCGAAACCTTACCCTTGACAGATTAGGAGGCTGTGGTATAGCATTGTGCATAATCTGCCTAACCGTACCGGAGGGCTATCTAGGCAGCATCCAAGCAGCACACGCGCACCCTGGACAGATTACCCATGTGCGCGCTGTGGCATTCGCTAATCTGTCTAGTTAATAGTTGGACGGCGACTACCATCTTTCATAAGTGGTGGTAACCTTGAGAGAAACTACACGTTAGTAATCTAAATACCCTCCTTCTTTCCGAAGGCATAAGTCTTGCTATCCATAGAACATTGTCATATAGTTAGGAATGTAATACAGCCATGAGAGTCCTTCGTTAAGGTCTATAGGAGGCCATATCTGTATAGAGAGGAAGAAACCCCATGTATCCGTTTTACCGTCTCTGCGCTTTGGTATTCGCGTTGGTGCTCATCGCAACATCCACGATCCCAACCTTTGCCCAAGCTAAGCCGCTCAACCAAGAGGATCCGCGTTTGCGGGATGCGAAGACTTATGCTGCAAATTACAGCGTCGATCTTGATGAGGCCGTCCGCCGTTTACAACTTCAAGATCCAGCAGGGGAGTTAGGTGTTGAGCTTGCCACCAATGAGCCGGATTCATTTGCCGGCATCTGGCTCCAGCATACTCCCGACTTCAGGATAATCGTGCAACTTACTCGTGGGGATCAGGAAACGATTCTGCCTTACATCGAGAATGGACCGTTGGCAAACCTTGTCGAGGTTCGGATCTCATCTGTACCACTTGCTGTTCTAGAATCTACCCAAAAGAGTCTGCTGCCTGTAGTCCAAAATTTAGGTGTTCGGGTGGAGTCTGGAATCAACGTAGTCGCTAATCGGGTAGAAATATATGTGCTAGACCGCAAACGATTCGATGCCGCATTACAAGCAGCGAACATACAGCTGCCCGATGCGGTTGAGGTAATCACTGTTAATGAGCTGAGCAAACCTGCTGCCGACATCTATGCAGGTCTTCCGCTATCGAACGGCTGTACAACTGGTTTTACAGTACGGCATTCCAGCGGGGTCACAGGTGTCACCACGGCAGGCCACTGCGGTAACACGACAACCTACAACGGAAAGAACCTG
>CAKZLO010000082.1 GCA_937127125.1 uncultured Ardenticatenia bacterium | reverse complement strand
TACGAGCCGTCCTTCTACGGCATCGGGATGGCAACACTGGCAGCGATGTGTATCACTCTGCTGCCAGTGATTCGTGAGAAGAGACTCGCTAATGCGTTGCGGGGGGCCCTATTGTTCTCGCTGTTAGGTACTATGGTGTCACTATCATTGACCGCTTGGGGTATCTTGACGCTCGTGCTCATGGTGTGGTTATTATGGCCGACCCACCTCACCCGACAGCGCCTATTGTACGGTGTCCTCCTGACCACGACCTTTGTCAGCTCGTTGGCCGCTCTGGCTCCGATTGTAGAACCACGTCTCCATAGGTATGCCATGGAGATCGACAGGTCTGCCAGTTACCGGCTGAGACAGACTGAGCTGATCCTTGCGCCAGGGGATGAATTGTCCTTATCGCTATTCGGAACGGGGATTGGGCTCGAGCAGACCAGCCCGACATTAGCACGGATAGTTAGTGAAACGCAGGGGCTCGGCGGAAATATAACTATAGTCAACGGCATGGCGTATGTAGCTGTCGCTATGGGTTGGGTGGGACTGTGTTTGAATATATCTCTGATCATGGTAGCCACATTCGCTCACTCACCGGGGCGACCGATCCCCCGGCGCGTTGTCTTGGTACTAACAGCGGCTTACTGGTTCGCTATGGGGCGCTATTTGTTGCCTGAATGGTGGGCGTTGTTAGGATACATTGTTGTGTTGCAGCGGGTCGCTTCTCCGCTCTCGGGGCCCCCGTTGCAACGAGAACCTATACGCGATGTCATGTTGATGTAGTGTAGTTGTCTAAGGATTTAAAGCTTACTACTCAATGCGTGTCTTGTACCTGCACCAATACTTCAATGTGTTGAGAGATGTCGGCGGCACGCGATCCTATGAAATGGCGCGCCGCTTAGTGGCCTGGGGACATGAGGTGCATATGGTAACCTCAGTCCGTGATCGAGGTGTTAAGAACCGTGGCTGGTGGGTCACTCAGGAAGAGGGTATTAATGTACATTGGTTGCCTGTACCTTATTCGAATGCTATGCCATATGGTGCCCGCATACGCGCCTTTCTGAGATTTGCCTGGGGTGCGGCACATCGCGCTGCTTCAATCCCCGCGGACGTGGTGTTTGCCACCAGTACTCCGCTAACCATTGCCTTGCCAGCAGTATACGCCGCACGCCGCCAACATATTCCTATGGTGTTCGAAGTGCGTGACCTGTGGCCTGAGATCCCCATTGCACTGGGTGCAATCCGCGGCCCCATCCTAATTGGCTTAGCACGTTGGTTGGAAAGATTCGCCTACCGTAATTCGGCGCGCATAGTGACACTCTCGCCGGGTATGAGAGAGGGGGTCATAAAAGCTGGCTACCCACCTGAACGAGTGACAATTATCCCTAACGGAGCTGACTTGGACCTCTTCGGCCTTCCAGCGACGGCGGGACAGTCATTCCGCGAGCAGTTTGAGTGGCTGGGCAGTCGACCATTAGTAGTTTACACCGGTACCGTAGGGCGCGTCAACGGTGTCGGCTATCTGGCGCACTTGGCGCATTATGCCGCCCACCTCGACCCTTCAGTTCGGTTCCTGGTTGTCGGCGATGGCACCGAGTGGGACTTGGTGAAGACAACAGCCGAACGCCTGAATGTGCTCAATTGCAATTTCCACATGATGCATGGGCTTCCCAAGCGCGAGATCCCATGCATACTGTCTGCCGCTCAGCTGGCTACCTCGCTTGTCATTAATATACCACAGTTATGGTCTAATTCGGCAAACAAATTCTTTGATGCGTTGGCGTCTGGAACCCCGGTTGCCATTAACTACTGTGGCTGGCAGGCCGATCTTCTGGCAGACGCAGGCGCCGGGATCGTACTGGATCCAATCGATATACAAGGCTCGGCCGAATTGCTTATCGGGAAGCTGCAAGATACGGAGTGGTTGAAAAGAGCCAGCCATGCCGCGCGGGAATTGGCTGAGAAACGTTTCGCCAGGGACCTTCTGGCCAAGCAGTTGGAAGAAGTGCTCCTCGAAGCGATTGCAGAGGGTGTCAAGCACATCATGTGAGGTTTTGCAGGCCGTGGCTGCCCGGAATACAATGTTTCATATATCAGGCTACCTATGTCATAGTGTTGTCAATGACATCCCATCTAGGTTATGACACAGCTCTGCGGTTAGCTCAGCAGATTGCGAAGCGAGGGTAATGGTATGTACAAGAGAACGTTCAAGCGTGTGTTTGACTTGGTGGTCACTATTCCGGCATTAATTGCGCTTTCGCCATTAATGGCTCTGATCGCTCTGATCGTGCGTGTGTGTCTGGGGTCCCCTGTACTATTTCGGCAACAGCGGCCCGGCCTGCATGGCCGTCCGTTCACACTGTACAAGTTTCGCACTATGACTGATAAGCGCGATGCGGAAGGCCAGCTGTTGCCCGATGCGGAGCGGCTGACGCCGCTGGGTCGCCTGCTGCGCAGCACTAGCCTCGATGAATTGCCGGAGCTGTTTAACGTTGTGAAAGGTGACATGAGTCTGGTAGGTCCACGGCCATTGTTGATGAAGTACCTCGAGCGTTATTCGCCCGAGCAGATGCGCCGTCACGAAGTGAGACCAGGCATCACTGGTTGGGCACAGATCAATGGCCGCAATACCATCGCCTGGCCGGAGCGACTGGCAATGGATGTATGTTATGTAGACCATCTGTCGTTTTGGCTGGATCTCAAAATCTTGATAATCACTTTCTGGAAGGCATTAAGACGTGAGGGAATCAGCCAGCCGGGCCAGGCGACGATGCAAGAGTTCACAGGGTAAACAATATAGATAGTAAGATAAGCCGAGTATATCCAGCACTTTGGTCTCTCACTTCATCCTAACTGTATAGCGTTGTCTCGAGGTTTTCGTAGGTGATCGCCAGAAATGATTAATGTACTTTTCACTAGCGTGGGGCGTCGCGTTGAGCTTATCCGAGCTTTTAGACGCGCATATAAGGTGCTAGACCTGAAGGGGAGGATTGTTGCACTGGATGTCGATCCTCTCGCGCCTGCCCTTCAGGAGGCTGACCACGCCTATGTTGTACCGCGGGTAGATGCGCTGGACTACATCACTTGCTTGACGCGGATATGCTGTGCTGAGCAGGTCGACCTAATCTTCCCGCTCATTGATCCCGATGTACCAATACTGAGCCGGCACAGAGAGGAGATTGAGGCTACGGGAGCGCGCTTGGCGGTCGTTTCATCAGTGGCAGCCGATATTATTACCGATAAGTGGCTTACGGCACAGTTTTTTAGTGAGCTCGGGATACGCACGCCGCAATGTTGGCTGCCAGAGAGTCTCGAAGCCGACAACATCGAGTATCCTGTTTTTATAAAACCGCGGAGAGGCAGCGCCGGAAAGCACGCCGTGAAGATAACCGGTCCTCGAGACTTGTCCTTCTTTTGTGGTTGCATTGATGCTCCAATCATCCAAGAATTTCTGCCTGGTCCAGAGATCACAAATGATGTAGTTTGCGACCTCGAAGGGGAAGTCTTAGGGGTCGTGTCCCGTCAACGCATTGAGGTTCGATGGGGCGAGGTCGCTAAAGGGGTTACTGTCCTCTATCCAGGTATCATTGAAGCGTGTGTGAGGATCGCGAGAGAACTGCGGGCTATTGGGCCGATTACTGTCCAGTGCATTTTCAAGCATGGCGTTCCTCATTTTACTGAGATCAATGGTAGGTTTGGTGGAGGGGTTCCGCTGGCTATAGCTGCTGGCGTAGACGCACCACTTTGGTTGCTCTCGAGAGCTGCAGGGTTACCAATCGAGATCCCACCTCTGGGGACATACAAGGTGGGTCTCTACTTGACACGTTTTGATGAATCATTTTTCCTTTCTGAAGCTGATGTCGAACAGATTCGAAGCCGTTATATTTGATCTTGATGATACACTCTACCCTGAGAGAGACTTTGTGCTGAGCGGTTTGATGGCAGCTGCCGTGTGGGCCGAAACACGCTTGGATATCCCTTCTTCCCAGGGCTTTGATGAGTTACAAGAGCTCTATGAAAGGGGTGTCCGAGGTAATATTTTCGATCAGTGGCTCAGCACACACATGTTGCACTCCACGCAATTAGTCTCTGAACTTGTGGCTGTATATCGAGAGCACTCACCTGTGCTTAAGCCCTTCGAAGATGTATTGCCTACTCTTAACGTGCTAAAGGGACAGTGTCGCTTGGGCCTCGTCACTGACGGTTATCTTGCCGTGCAACTGCGCAAGTGGAGGTCCCTCGGCCTCTCAGACTATTTTGAGGCTGTTGTATTCTCCGACGAGTTGGGTAGAAGGCATTGGAAGCCGAGCAGCAAGCCATTCTCGACGATATTGGAGCGTATGCGACTAAATCCTGCAGCTGCGGTTTATGTGGGAGACAACCCTGAAAAAGACTTCATTGGAGCACGACGTGTGGGTATTTACACAGTATGGATTAGAAGGCATAGTGGCGAATACATTCACTTGGAGCCCCCGACCAAAGAATATGCAGCTGATGTTGTAATAAGAACTCTCTTGGAGCTACCATTTCACTTAGGCTGTGGGTGTGGTCAGAAGTAGGTTTTTTGCCTCCCATAGGGACTACGGTTGCTAGCTCGATCGTGCGTGAGTTATCCATGCGCTTGTGGGTGAACGCAGATGGATAAGGTGCGCATAGGGCCATAGAGTCCTCGATGAGTTCGCTTGGGTCTCGAGATGCAACTTGCTCACAAACCTGTGTCCCGTGGGCGCTTGTTGGGGTAAGTTCTGGTGACAATTCGGCGCATTTTGATTCTCGGTGCTAGCGACCACGCGTGTATGGTAGCTGGCTATCTGCTAGAGATGATCCGGCAGGGACAGACGCTGGAGCTGGCCGGTTTCTTGGATGACAACCCCACACTTATAGGTCAGCATCTCTTAGGATTGCCTGTGTTGGGTGCGATCCGAGACTGGAAGACGGTACAGCATGATGCTGCGATCGTGGGCATCGGCAACAACCGCACCCGAGCACGCATCTTCCACGAACTAACGTGTCAGGGGGAGCGGTTCACTAACGCGGTTCATCCCACTGCAATATTAGGACCGGAAGTGAGATTGGGGACAGGAGTGGTAGTGGGTGCAGGGGTGGTGATCAGCTTTGGTGCACATGTAGGAGACAATGTGATTTTGAGTGCCAATTGCGTTGTGGGCCATCATGCCCAAATTGGGACACACGCCCACGTTGGACCATGTGCTGCCCTCGCTGGACGGGTTGTTGTTGGCGAGGGGACACTGATAGGCGCCGGGGCTTCGGTGATTCCAGGCTGTCATATTGGCGATTGGTGTTGTATCGGCGCTGGTGCAGCGGTGGTTTCGCCGATCCCCGATGGTGCAGTGGCTGTCGGCGTGCCAGCGCGTATACGGGACAACAATCGCTGAAGAAGGGTTATACGCCTATGATGTACATCCCAATGTCCGCGCCGGATATCGGCTGGGCTGAAATCGAAGCGGTTCGTCAGGTCGGTCTGATGCATACCGTGTCCCTTGCAGGTGGAGAAGAAACCGAGTGGCATTATCGTTTTTGGAGACGGGGCTGGCGGGTAGTGTTCTACCCCGAAGCGGAGGTCATTCATTATGGACAACAGACTACAGGCAAACTGAGATCATTGAGAAACGAAAGGCTCAAATCACTGTTGTACTTCTTTAGGCAGCATAGCTCGAGGGTCAACTTTTACGCTTTTTCTACCCTCGCTTGGCTCGCGTTCTGGATTCGATGGGCGTACTATAGTCTAAGAGGCCTAAGGGAGGAAGCTGAAATTGAGCTTGAGGGATGTCGAATAGTGTGTACATGGATCAAGGGGGCAGCATGAATTCTCCAGGCCCTAACATTAAGTATTGGCCTGGGTGCTTGCACTGGGGTAAGAGTCCGTCTCCTTGAGTGATGCGATATGGCACAAACTGCTGTTTGGATTGTCAACCATTATGCTATCACTCCTGACCTACCCGGTCGCACGCGTCACTATGAACTGGCGCGTGAGCTGGTCAGGCAGGGTTATCATGTGGTCATCCTCGCCTCCGCCTTCAACGAGCGTACCCACGCACTGGTGCGCTTGCAAGCAGGAGAATCGTGGACACTTGAGGTAGTAGACGGTGTCAACTTCGTTTGGCTACCGTCATTCTCGTACCAGGGCAATGACTGGCGACGGCTCGTTAACATGCTGGATTTCAGCTGGCGCGTATATTGGTTGGGTCGACGCTTGCCCTCCTTGGACAAGCGTATCCTTCGCCCAGACATCGTTGTTGGCAGTGCCACCCACCTCTTTGCTGTGCTGGCTGCTTACCATTTGAGCCGAGTCTACCAGGCACACTTTGTCACGGAGGTGCGCGATCTCTGGCCACAAAGCTTTCTGGACACTGGACAGTGGCGCGAAGGTCAGCTTCAAGTACGCTTCTTCCGGTGGCTCGAGCAGTACCTTTATGCACGGGCAGAGAGAATTATCGCCCTCTCGCCGCTCACGCGCGACTATCTGGCGCGTTACTCGCAGGCGTGGGCAGACAAGACAGTCTACATTCCGAACGGAACTCGTGTCGACCGCTTTAGTCCAGAGGATCAGGTAGACCACCTTGGCGACGGTCCGTTGACAGCCATGTACCTAGGTGCTATGGGGCCGACTAACGGACTGGAAGTGGTGCTTGAGGCTCTGCAGATCGTCAATCACGTTAATCCCGACCTCTTACAGGTTGTGTTTGTTGGGGACGGACCCGAGAAGCCTCGGTTGAAAGACAAGGCGCTTCAGATGGGCCTGCACAATGTGATTTTTAAGGAACCTGTTCCTAATATCGAGGTACCCAACGTGGTCAGGCAGGCAGACATATTTCTACTGGTACAGCGTAGAGTTTTATATGGTAGTCTGACCAAATTATATGACTATATGGCTGCTGCCAGGCCCATCGTATGCGCGGTGTATGCCGAACATAACAGCCCTGTCGAGAAGGTGGGCTGTGGACTAGCTGCATGCCCCGACAATGCACACGACTTGGCTGACAAGCTGCTGTGTTTGGCGCGCCTTCCAAGAGAAGAACGTCGTGCTATGGGGGAACGCGGGCGTGCGTTTGTGCAGCAACATTTCGACTACGGGGCATTGGCCCAGAAACTTAAGATGACTTTAGATCAACTCGTCGAGAGATCTCCTGGCGCCAAACTTCTCTAACATAATAAACATATTAAAGTAGTGAAAATGCCCAAGGTCACGCTTGGGGAGACCACAACGACGCGCAATGGAGGAACGAGTTTTATGCCCGAGATATCACCACGATTTGCCGGCTTGTTTGTCCTGAGCATAACCGTTCTCTCGCTATTACTTCATCTTCACGGTATCCGTCGCGATCTGCCGTATACGCCTGAGGTGGATGAGCCGTCTCACGTTGAACCGGCTCTTAGAATGGCAACCTCTGGCGATTTGAACCCTCGAAGATTCGGCAATCCTGGCTTCACAGTGATATATCCTCTGGCAACCGTTTATCGCATGCGGTGCGCTCTGACCACGTTCCCGTTTCCATGGGAGCCTTGTCCTGAGCTTCAGGAGCTCTACCAGACACGGCCTGGTGAATTCTACCTCCTGGGCAGATTGCTAACAGTTCTGTATGGCGTTCTGACCGTGCCGTTGGTGTACCTGATTGGTCGTAGGGTGTTCAACGAGGCGGTCGGGATCGTTGGCGCGTGGTTGTTCGTATCTTATCCATTAGCTGTATCGCATGCCCAGATGGTGCGTACCGACAGCGCAGCCACATTCTTCGGCGCTCTATCGGTATGGCTCATCCTAAGGCTTTATTGGCAACCTTCACAATCTAACCATATCTTCGCAGGTGTAGCGATTGGACTTGCGATAATCAGCCGATACTTTATGGTCGTTCTGATATTGGTATTATTGACCGTCGATGCCCTCGTGGCTGCTCGTAAAGATCAACGTTGCAATCTGTCCGGTAGGAGGCTTTTAGTTGCTGTATCTTCCGGCTTGGCTGCAACAGCCGGTGTTTTACTAGTCTATGCACCGTTCTACGTAGCGGCTTTTTCAACAGTCCTAAAAGACTTGCGCCATGAGGCCAGGGACACCCTGCCGGGTGCCGATGGTCTTTCGAGGATTGGTAACTTCCTCTATTACCTCGAGGTGGCTATTCCGAAAACCCTTACATTACCACAGACGCTTTTGGCCTTGGCTGGTGGGTTCGCTGTGCTGGTGAAGCGAAAAATACCCCAAGCAGCATTGCTGTTTTTTTTATCATTTTTTCTCGCAGTTATCAGCATACCAGCTTTGCATTGGCAGCGTTGGATCATACCTATCCTGCCTGTCCTAGCAGTGATTGTGGCCAGTGCGATCGAACTTGTGGCCAGGGGCATCTGGCAGTGTTTTTGTAGAAGAAGTGTCTGGGTCTACAGCACAATCATACTGGCGAGTACAGTAGCGGTGTCAGCGGGGCCAATGTACGAATTGTTTCGTTCCAATATAAGGCAATCAAACTATAGCACTCGCGTCGTCGCACGACATTGGTTGCTTGCCAACTTATCACCGGAAAGCCGTGTAGCAAAGGAATACTATACAGCGCCATTGAAGCCGGGCGATTTTGCGGTGTTGAGGGAGTGGTTCTCGCTCGCAGCAGGGCGTCGTCTTGAAGACTACTTCATCGACGGTTATGAATACTTGATCGTCAGCAGCGGGATTTATAATCGATTTCTATCTGCACCGGAAAAGTACCCGAACGAGGTAAGCTTTTATCGGGAGCTGTTTGCGCGTGGTCATCTTCTGCACCGCATCGAGCCGTCTGGCGACTATCTACCGGGGCCAACTATTATTGTCTATGACATACGCGACGCAGCTGAGGCATATATGAAGACGTTGGACTGGGCTGCGCAGCCTACTGATATTCTGATTCGTGCCAATGCTTTTGCTGACCCCGAGGTGGCCCAGACTATCCGCGGTCATCTTCTTTTTCGATTACCAATCAATCTTGATATTGTCTTGGTTGACGCGGCGAATGTACCCCGCATCCGTGTTCTAGGTTACGCACTAGGACCGTTCGAGCCATCGCAGGGAAGCACTGAGTTGCGCCTCTACTTCGAGGCGCTCAATCGGCTGGAGATAGATTATCGCATCTTCTTACATGGTGTGGTCAAGGATGTGTCCATTCTGCCCCCTGAACGGCGACAATATGGATTCGCCAATTGGGGAAGCCTGCCGCCGCAGATCGCAACTTCTCTGTGGCGATCGAGACACATCTACATGCATGGGCATCGCATCCAAGCTCAGCCGGGGGAGTACCGGTTGCGTTTCGGCCTCTGGGAGCCTTCCTCAAAGACAAGGCTGTTCGTGCAGGGAAGTGGTGCTGAGAACATTGACTTGGGTTGGCATGTAATACCCTAGGTAGAGCTGCAGAAAGCCAACCACTGTTTGGTGCCCGTATGAGCTATAGTTACCCGTTGGGAGCGCGAGACGTTCTCGCAATAGTAGTCTCTATAGTATATTCATTAAGCATATTCATTAAAAGACACGTATGAGGGGCACTTATCGCCGCGATGCAAGATGTCCATTCATTGGAACCGCAACAGCATTGGGGTTGAACAGGGTGGGCACCTGGTGCAGACGTCCACGCCACTACGTCTGACGCGTCGTGAACGTCGCGCCTTGTTCTGGCTGGGCGACGTAGCAATGTGTGCGCTGGCCGGGGTGGCAGCACTGTGGCTGTGGACCTTCACGCGCAAGGAGCCTTTGCTCACCGTGCTTGGAGAAAACGGCCACCTGATCGCCTTGATGGCGCTGGCATGGCTGGTGCTGGCCTGGGCCTTCGATCTGCATAGCAGCTATGCCGGCGCGCGCATGGCAACACTTTGGCCGCGTTTGCTTGCTATTGCCGGGGTGCTGCTGATCGCTTATCTGGTGTACTTCTTCGTGGTAGGTCAGCGCAATGCCCTGATCCGCCTGCCACTGGTCTACTTTCTGGTGCTGGTCACCCTGCTTGAGGGCGCGTGGCACGGGTTGTTGCTTTCTCTTCATGCGCGGGGCACCTTCCGTCAAAAGACGTTGGTGGTGGGCGCCGGTTGGGCAGGGCAGACAATTGCGCGTCTGTTGCGCCAGCATGCCCCTGCCGAGTTTGATGTCGTCGGCTTCATCGATGACGATCCAGCAAAACGCGGTATAAGCATAGAGGGCATTCCAGTGCTGGGCAACCGGACAGAGCTGGTGCAGGTGGCACGCAATGTCGGTTGTGATACCATTGTCTACGCTATCACTCACAGCCTCGACGGTGACATGTTTCAGACACTCCTCGAATGTCGCGTTGCCGGCCTCTCGGTTGTCCGGATGGCAACTCTCTACGAGATATTCACCGGTCGCGTGCCGGTAGAACACGTGCGCAACGAGTGGATGTTGCCTGATGCTACGGAGGCCGGTCAGGATGCGCTGTTCTATCAGCTTTTCGTGCGCCTGCTGGATTGGAGCTTTGGGCTGCTGGGCATCTTGTGCCTGGCGCTGGTGGGTCTGCCCATTGCGTTGCTCATCAAGCTGGATTCGCCCGGGCCCGTTTTCTTTCGGCAAACCCGTTCCGGGCTTGGTGGCGTGCCATTTCAGCTGATCAAGTTCCGTTCGATGGTTGCGGATGCAGAAGCGGAGAGCGGTGCCCGGTGGGCGGCAGAGGGTGATCCACGCATCACCCGCGTGGGCCGTATTCTGCGGCGTATGCGCCTAGACGAGCTACCGCAGGTGTTGAATATCCTCCATGGCGACATGCACTTGATCGGTCCGCGTCCTGAGCGTCCGGAGTTCATCGCTCAGCTGGAGAAGCAGATCCCCTTCTATCGCGCCCGGCTGGCGGTCAAGCCCGGGTTGACCGGCTGGGCACAGGTGAAATATCGCTATGGCAACTCGGTTGAGGATGCACGGGTGAAGCTGGAATATGACCTGCACTATATCAAGCATCGTTCCATCACGTTAGACCTGTACATTCTGCTGCAGACCGTTGGGGTGATGCTAGCGCTGAAGGGAACGTGAAGCATATCACAAATGTAAACCGCAGAGCAATACACGTTTTCAAGTAAAATACTCTTGGTATTGGTGATGGAGCACAGTTCCATAGCTGGGCCCTTCCCTCCCCTCTCTATGTCAAGACCATCCGCCAGATTCTAACAAAGATCATGCACTGCCGTTAACGCGAGATTAACCATCGTGTGCCAAGCTAGAATGGAGGACGATCCGGCTATCAGCAGATGAATGGCTTGCACGATTATGACGGTTGCAGCTGAACGCATAATCTATGGTATAATAGGAAATGAAAGTGTTCATCGGTTTGTGGGAGCAGAGGTGAAGTAACGAATGATGCGTTTTGATCGTTTTACCGAGCGCGCTCAGGATGCTGCGATGCGCGCTTATGAGATATTGCGCCGTTTCCAGCACAATCAGGCGGATACGGAGCATATGTTGCTGGCAATGCTGGAGCAGCCTGAGGGGTTGGTCTCAGAAATCATCCGCGCACTGGGGGGCGAACCCGACCAGGTGCGCAGCCGGGTTGAGAGTGTCCTGCAAAGCAGCCCCCGAGCGCGCGTGCCGGAGATCGCTTCGATGGCGGTGGGACAGGTCTTTATCACGCCGCGGTTGAAACGTGTGCTCGATCTCTCAGGGGAAGAAGCTAACCAGCTGAGTGATGAGTACATCTCTACCGAACACATCTTTCTCGCAATGTGCGCCGAACGTGGCACGCCAACGGCGCGCATCTTGCAGGAAGCGGGCATCGATCGAGAGCGGGTGCTGGAAGCAATCAAGCGTGTGCGTGGCGGGCAACGAGTCAACAGTCCTCATGCCGAGAGTCACTATCGCACGCTGGAAAAGTATGGGCGTGACCTGACCCGGATGGCCCTGGAGGGCAAGCTGGATCCGGTGATCGGGCGCGACGAAGAGATCCTGCGTGTCATCCAGGTCTTGTGCCGACGCACTAAGAACAATCCAGTGCTTATCGGCGAGGCAGGTGTGGGCAAAACAGCAATTGTGGAAGGCCTGGCGCAGAAGATCGCTAACGGCGATGTCCCCGAGTTGCTGATGGGCAAACGTGTCATCAGCCTCGACCTGGGTGCGATGATCGCAGGGACGCGCTTCCGCGGCGAATTCGAGGAGAGACTCAAGTCTGCCCTAGAAGAGATCCAGCGCTCTAAGGGAGAGATCATCCTGTTCATCGATGAGCTCCATACGGTGGTGGGTGCGGGTGCCGCCCAAGGTGCGGTGGATGCCAGCAACATGATGAAACCAGCACTGGCGCGCGGCGAGCTCCAGTGTGTCGGAGCAACCACACTCGACGAGTACCGACAGTACATCGAGCGCGACGCCGCCCTAGAACGGCGCTTTGCCCCAGTGTTCGTGGACGAACCAACCGTTGAGGAAGCGATCGAAATGCTGAAAGGGTTGCGCGACCGGTATGAGGCGCACCATCGCGTGAAATTCACTGATGACGCACTGGTGGCCGCGGTGCGCTTGACCCACCGTTACGTCACCGACCGGCGGCTTCCCGACAAGGCTATCGATGCAATGGATGAAGCAGCCAGCAAATTGCGCGTCGCCATCTACTCAATGCCAGAAGAGCTGCGGGCGAAGAAAAAGCGAGTGGGCCAATTGCAGACCGAAGAGGAGGCTGCGTGGCAACAGCGCGACTACGAACGTGCCGCTCAGATCAGAGCAGAGCGCTTGAGGCTGGAATCAGAGTTTCAGGCCGAACGCGACCTCTGGTGGCGCGAGAAGAACCTGGACGAAGTGGTGGAGGCAAATGACATCGCGCAAATTGTCTCCAGCTGGACCGGTATCCCCCTGCACGAGATGATGGAGACCGAGTCTGAGAAATTACTCCGCATGGAGGAGAAGCTACACGAGCGTATCGTCGGGCAAGACGAGGCCATCAAGGTGGTTTCAGATGCCATCCGACGTGCTCGTTCTGGTCTGAAGGACCCGAAGCGTCCGATGGGGAGCTTCCTCTTTTTGGGTTCCAGCGGCGTGGGTAAGACCGAGCTGGCCAAGGCACTCGCTTGGTTCCTATTTGATGACGAAGATGCCCTGCTGCGCATCGATATGAGCGAATATCACGAGAGTCACACCGTCAGCCGCCTCTTTGGCGCTCCGCCCGGTTACATAGGCTACGACCAGGGTGGCCAGCTCACGGAAGCGGTGCGGCGCCGACCCTATCAGGTGATCCTTTTCGACGAGGTAGAAAAGGCTCATCCCGATGTGTGGAACGCATTGCTTCAGATCCTGGAGGACGGACGGCTCACCGATGGGCAAGGGCGCGTGGTCGATTTCCGCAACACAGTCATCATCATGACCAGCAATGTCGGTACCCAATTCGGTGCGAAGGGTGGTACCATCGGGTTCACTCGCGGCGACGCATCGGGCGAGGTAGACCAGCGCAAGATACGCAGCGAAATCCAGGATGCTTTGCGGCGCACATTTCGACCCGAGTTCCTGAATCGCATTGATGAGATTGTGATCTTCCACAACCTGACCCGTGACCAAGTCAAGCAGATTGTGGATTTGCAGATGAAGGAGATCGCCGCACGGCTGAGTGAACACGGGATCACCATCGAGTTGACCGAAGCAGCTCGCGAGTGGCTCTCGAACGAAGGTTACGACCCACAGTTTGGCGCGCGTCCGCTGCGTCGCACGCTGCAAAAGCATGTAGAGAGCCCGCTTTCGGTGCGGCTGTTGCGGGGCGAGTTTCGCAGCGGTGACACCGTATTGGTGGATGCAGCAGGCAGCGAAGGGCTTTCATTCCACAGGAAAGAAACACCTGCCGCTGTCGTTGAGATCCCGCTATCCAACGCCAGCTCCGAAGTAGCCTGAAGTGCTATGTAGGCATCCGGAGCTGATACAAAGGGCCAACTCAGGTTAGGACACGTGCCACTCTTGACCTCAAGATGGGGCACGTGTTCTTGTTTTGCAGGTCAAGGGTGAGTAAAGCATATGAAGATATCATACTTCCATGTTGATGCGTTTACGCGCAGACCTTTCGCGGGCAATCCAGCTGGTGTCTGCATGCTGAAGGATACGTGGCCACCAGACGAGTTGTTGCAAGGGATCGCCAGCGAGAATAATCTCTCTGAGACTGCTTTTGTCCTTCCCTATACGGGTGGATACCATCTTCGTTGGTTCACTCCCAAAGTAGAAGTAGACCTATGCGGCCATGCCACTCTGGCTGCAGCTTTTGTTCTGTTTAATTATTTCGATCATGCCGGCGAGGTGATACAGTTTGCATCGCGCAGCGGACCACTCGCCGTGGAACGTCAGGGCGACATGCTGGTGTTGGATTTCCCGTCCCGACCGCTGCAGCCGTGTGTAGCACCCGACACTCTGATACACGGCTTGGGCCGCATGCCGATTGAGGTGCTACGTGCTCGCGACTGCTGCGCTGTCTTTGCCACACCAGAGGAGGTTGCCAACCTGCAACCGGACCTGGCACAGTTGAATGATCTGGATTGTCTGGGAGTCATTGTGACCGCGCCGGGTAGAGATGTGGACTTCGTCTCTCGTTTCTTTGCGCCGCGCGTCGGCATCGCCGAGGACCCTGTCACTGGCTCGGCACATTGTTCGCTTGTGCCCTATTGGTCCCAGCGACTGGGCAAGCGCTACCTTACTGCGCGCCAGCTCTCAGCACGTGGTGGTGAGCTTTTTTGTGAGGACCTTGGTGAACGTGTGAAGATAGGGGGCTATGCAGTCGCCTACTTGCGTGGAGAGATTGAGGTGTAATGATCAGCTGCGCCTCAGCATTCGTATGACACGCGAAACCATACAGACTATGTCTGATTGTCAACGAGCTAATTGAGTCTCGATTCCAGCGCTAGAACCAACAAAATAGAGAAAAAAACCAGTCAACTTGTCGGGATACCCGTCTCAACCTTAAGTAGGATCTCACGAGATTGCTATTGAATCAACCCCTTCGCCTGCAGCACTGGCCGGGGATCCACCAAGTTGCGCTCGAGAGCAGCTTCCCGCGGACCCAGACCGAAGGCGAGCACGGCAAGCTGGGTCGCATATAGCGCAGGCAACCGAAACTCCAGGCCGATCTGTGGTTGGCGTGCGTCAAGATTGACCTGACACAACGGACATACGGTAGCCACCACGTCTGCGCCACAATCGCGCGCGTTGCGCAGAATTTTGGCCGTAAGCTCCCAAGCCAGCTGAGTCTGGGTCAGGCTGAGCGCGCCGCCGCAGCAATCGGTTTTGTACGACCAATCGACTGTTTCGGCACCTAGCGCCCGCATCAAATAGTCCATCTGCATTGGATATTCCACGTGTTCCGCACCAGTGATCTTTGCTGGTCGCGTGACCAAACATCCGTAATAACAAGCTACCTTCAATCCTGCCAGCGACCGTTGCACTTTGGCACGGATGGTATCCAAACCAACCTGCTCTACCAATGTATCCACAAGATGCTGTACCTGAACCTGCCCCTGATAGGCATAGCCCAGCTGGGCTGCAACCTGGGCAGCTAAATCACTGTTATCTGCGATAGCGTGAGCTGCCGCCTTTAGGCGCGAGAAACACGAGCTGCACGGAGCAGTCAGTGTTTTAAGACCCATACGCTCTACAGTGGTCAGTGTGCGCAACGGTAGCACGGTCGCCAGCAAGTGATCGCTCGAGTGCGCTGGTGTGGAGCCGCAACACACCCATCCTGGCGGCTCGATCAGCTCGAGACCCAACACACGGGCACAAGCCTGCGTCGTGTGACCATATTCCACCGCGCTGGAGTGAAGCGAACATCCCGGATAATAAGCCACTGTGTTGCCAGACGCCTCGATGCGCTGCACTTGCTTGGGTGGCCGAACGAAGCTGGGGATAAGATTGAGCTTCCCTCGCTTCATCATCTCCAGGCCCATGTCCATGTCCTTGGTCAGTCGTCCCGTGACCAGATTCAGGCCTGCCATCAGACCAACTTCATATAACCGTCCGAATAGACTGATGTCGCGTATGAACAGTGTGCTGAACCTGTCCACCTCTGGCACCGCCGGTGGCAGACCGCGCCGTCTCGCTTCGATGCGCAATGCGTCCATGATGCCAGCGATATCCAGTCCCTGCGGGCAACGAGTAGTGCACGTCTGGCATGAAGCACACAGCCAGATCGTCTTGCTATGCAGTGGGCGTTCGTCGTTGAATTGCAGGCAGCGCATGATCTGGTTGGGCCACAGATCGAAGTGCTCTGCCAAGGGGCATCCACTAGTGCACTTGACGCACTGATAGCATAGATAGACATTCTGGCCGATCTCACGTTGCACCATTTGAGCCAAGGTCTCAGTTGTCGCTATTTGTCCTCGTGGCATATCCGAACTCATCCTTTGCTTTCTAAGGCGAGTTGACACAGCAAGCCTACTGAATTGCTGGCCTGGGAAGCAATCCTGCTCCCTCGACAATGGGTCGGATTGCTTCCTCCCATTCAATCGCCATAATGTGGATTCCAGCTATCCCTTCAATCTCTCTAATCTGCTGAATCTGCTCGATACAAATACGGATGCCCTCCTGTTGCCATGCTTCGGCGCGCGCTTTTTTGTCTGCCTTGTCAATATGTTTGACCGCTGCCTCCATACGCTCAATGTACTCGTCAGCGACGATCATCCCCGGGACCTGGTCGCGCATGTACTTTGCCATCCCAACGCTTTTCAGTGGACCCACACCTGCCAGGATAAACACCTTCTCATGGAGGCCCATGTCTACCACACGCTTCATAAATTCTCGGAAGCGTGGGATGTCGTAAATAAGCTGTGTCTGAATGAAGTCGGCGCCAGCTGTCACCTTCTTTGCTAGGCGGTAGGGTCGAAACTCAAAGGGATCTCCGAATGGATTAGCTGCGGCGCCGATGAAGAAACGCGGTCCACCTCCTGGGATCTCCTCACCACATTGGAAACGATTGTCGTCGCGCATATCCTTAACCATGCGTATCAGCTGGATCGAGTCTAGATCGTGCACATTCTTGGCTGTAGGATGGTTGCCAAAAGACTGGTGATCACCCGTCAGACAGAGCACATTCTTAACTCCCAAAGCTGCCGCGCCGAGCAAGTCGCTTTGCATGCTCAGACGATTGCGATCGCGGCAAGTCATCTGTATCACGGGATCCATCCCCTCTTGAATCAGCAGCACTCCGGCAGCAATGCTGCTCATGCGCACGATCGCTGTTTGATTGTCAGTGATATTGACTGCATCAACACATCCTTTTAGCAACCCTGCCTTGCGCCGGATGACGCCGGCATCATGGCTCTTGGGTGGTCCCAGTTCCCCTGTGACTGCAAAATGTCCTGCGGCGAGAACGCGTTCCAGATTGCTGCCAGACTTATAGCTGTTGTGCGCGACCTCATTCATAGTTCTCTCCTCGTCAGCTGTTACGCGGTCCGGTAATCCTCCGGCAGGCGCAGATCCTCGCGTATGATACGCCTTGGTCCACCGTGACGAGCTGTAGACCAATTCTTAGGCGGCTGTATCTCCAAGAGTTTCTCCAGCTTACCCATAGCGGTCATGCGTTCATAGATCAGTTGCCAGGCGCATGGTGTTTCAGGGTTGACTTCGCAGACGCCATTTTGCGATCCGCCGCATGGTCCATTCAATAGCTGCTTAGAACAACGTGCAATGGGGCAAATGCCCCCTGTCTGATCGAGGATACACTCTCCGCACGCCTGGCAACGTTCCTCCCATACTCCTTGTTCGGGTGGCATTCCCAAGAAAGTGGTATTCAGGCCAGGCACCACCCAGACATTTGGAAAACGCTGTACGAGCGTCTGCACCCCTATACCACACGCCAATGACAGCACTGCATCATAATTTGCCAATCGGGCACCTAGAGGATCGATATATTCCCATTCGCATTGTCGTTGGACAACCTCTTCATCGCAATCAATCGGGGCCCCGTCCAGTCGTGTGCTCATACGCAATGCTGAGGCAAGAATCCCCACTTCTTTTTCTCCACCTGCCATGCACACTGTCACGCATGTACCACATCCCACAATCAGCACCTTGCTGAAGCCTGCCAACATTCGTTTGATCTCAGCTAAAGGTTTCTGTTCCCCGACAATCATTGCTGCTACCCTCCCCTTTCGTTCGAAACGTTCACTTCTTACAAGCTCCCGGTAGCTCTGATTACTTCAGCTCAACCATCCGATCCGCTTCGCATCCTGATTTATGGGCCTTTACACCAGCAAGGGGGTTGGGACCCAATGCCCTGACCTTCTCTGTCATTTGGGTGGCCACTTCGGCCAGACGAGTGCCCATTACGGCTGACAGATTAACCATTGCCAGTCGTTCGCCTTGCAATCCGATTTCATCTAACAGGGCGCGCATCCGCGCGACCCTTTGTTGTGCCCTCAGATTACCTTCCAGGTAATGGCATTCTCCGGGCAGTCAACCCGCGACGATCACGCCGTCGGCGCCATCCTCAAAACTGCGTAGTATGTGCAACATATCCACTCGCCCTGTGCATGGCACTTCGATTATTTTTATGGCGGGCGGATATGTCAGGCGCAGGCCACCGGCCAGATCTGCTGCAGCATAGGCGCAATGTCGGCAGCAGAAAGCGAGAATCTGAGGTTGCCATGCTTCTGCATTGGTTATGTCCACTTTAGATCCCCTCCTGTCAGACTGCAATTGGTTCGGTAGCTGTCGTTACCCTGAACAAAGCGTCCACCTTCGCTGCAATTTGAGGGTCAGTGTAGTGTGAAAGCTGGATAGCCATGGCTGGACAAGCCACAACGCACGATCCGCATCCGTGGCAGGCAGCTGCTTCTATCTGGGCTGCTCCCTTTATACCTCCCACTCCAACTAAATCTGGCACAATATGCGGCGCGTGGTAGGGACATGTGCGCACACAAGTCAAGCATCCCACACATCGGCTGGCATCCACTACTGCCACACTGCCACCTATCTGGATAGCATCCTGTGACAGCACAGTCGCGGCGCGCGCCGAAGCCGCCAGAGCTTCCGCAATTGCCTCCTCTAACAACTTGGGATAGCTGGCCATGCCGGCCATGAAGAACCCATCACTCGAAAACTCGACTGGGCGCAACTTGACGTGAGCTTCCACGAAAAACCCATTGCCGTCCACGGGTATCTTGAGTCTCTTGCTGAGCTCGCGAACTCCCTCGGCCGGAACAATTGGACTGCTCAACACCAGCAGATCAGGTTCGAGCCGGAGCACTCGCCCTAATGTTTCCTCCCAGACCTCGACCTCCAGCTGGCCATCGTCGCAATTCACCTTTGGCCTGCGGTCAAAGTCATAACGAATGAAGCGCACCCCTACTTGGCGCGCACGTGTGTATAAACGTTCCTTGAAACCGCAGGTGCGAATGTCTCGATAGATGATGGTGACTTCAGCGTTGGGTTTCAGGCGTTTGAGCACCAGCGCGTTCTTCAGAGCAGTGTTGCAACATAACCGGCTGCAGTATTCCTCTGCTGGTCCAACACACAAGATCATCACCGTAGCGTCGGGTAAATCAACTTTCTGAACTCGTCCGGAACTTGCAATTCCTTCTGCGGTAGCCAGCAAAGTTTCAAACTCTTGCTGGGAGACTACGCGTGGGTGTTGCCCGTACATGTACTCCGGTCCACGATACTCGACGCCACCTGTAGCCAGGATGGTCACGCCGTGACCCACCTCAAAGGCCTCTCGATCGTGGGGCTGCAACTTGGAGGTGAACCGGCCAACGACGCCTTGAGTCTCCAGCACTTCAGTCTGTAAATGCACATGGATAAGAGGATGTGCTTGCACCTCTTGTACCAAGGAGCTCAGAAATTCCTGTGGACTGAATTGACACGCACTCGTGTGCCCATTTCCGTCGCCAGTGGCCATCATGGCTTCCACGCTGTAATAGAGGTGGCGCAGGTTGCCACCCAGGGCATCGCTCCGCTCCACCAGATGTACTGGAAATCCCTGTCTGGCAAGCGATAGAGCTGCTGTCATTCCTGCTGCTCCACCACCTACCACCAAGGCTGCTTTTTCTACTGGCATCGGTATTGTGTGAAGGGGTTCCAAGCGGATAGCACGCCCCACTGCCATGCGCACCAGTTCCTTAGCCTTCTGGGTGGCTGCGTCCCAGTCATCAGAGTGCACCCAGGAACACTGGTTGCGGATGTTGGCCATCTCAAAGAGGTATGGGTTCAGTCCAGCAGCCCGGATGCTGTTTTGAAACAGGGGCTGATGGGTCAGCGGTGTGCATGATGCCACGACCACACGATTCGCTCCCAGTTCCCTGACCTTCTCTGTGATATGGTCGATGCTATCCTGGGAACACGTGTAAAGATTATGTTCGGCGTGGATGACATACGGAAGGGTAGCTGCATACTCCGCTACTTGGGGCACATCTAGGAACCCGCCAATGTTCTTCCCACAATGGCAGACAAAGACGGCGACACGAGGTTCCTCTTGGGCCACATCTCGCTCAGGAGGATATTCAGGCTGACGTGCCAGCGTGCCGCGCGCAGAGGCCAACAGTATGCTTGCGCTGGCTGCCGCTCCATTTCCATCTGTCACCGATTGTGGAATGTCCTTTGGCTCTCGGAAGGCACCCACAACATAGATGCCCGGGCGTGTCGTTTGCAGTGGAGCGAATGGAAGGGTGCGGCAAAAGCCATATTCGTCCAGTTCTATTCCTATGCTGCGCCCCAGATACCGCACATCCTGTGCAACACTCATCCCCACCGACAACACTACCATATCGAACTCTTCTTCTTTGATCGCATTGGATGCAGCTTCCACATACTTTACGATCAAATTGTGCGTGGTGGGATTCTCCTTAACTGAGGAGACACGGCAGCGAGTGTATTGAATGTTATATCTCTCGCGTGCCCGGCGATAGTACTCCTCGTATCCCTTGCCGGCAGCGCGCATGTCCATCAAGAAGATGCGCACTGCGGTATCATGTGCATGCTCAATGGCCATTACTGCTTCTTTCGCGGCGTACATGCAACATACAGCGGAACAGTAGTCGTGTTTTTGATCGCGCGAACCAATGCACTGCAAGAAGGCAATACGGCGCGGTATCTGGCCGTCTGAGGGGCGCCGCACGTGACCTGCAGTCGGTCCTGAGGCGCTCAGCAATCGCTCAAACTGCAACGAGGTCACCACATTGGGATAACGGCCCCAGCCATACTCCTCGGCTGCCTCTGCAGGGAAGGCCATAAAACCTGGTGCCAATATGATGGAACCCACCTTGATCTCTTGCACTTGATCTGGCAAATCATGGTTGATTGCACTGACGCCGCACTGGTAGACACAGCTCAGGCACTCTGAGCAGATGCCGCATGCCAGACAACGTGCTGCTTCTGCCTGTGCCTGTTCGGGTGTGTAGCCGAGCTCCACCTCGGCGAACGTGTTTCGACGGGTGGTGACGGGAAGTTCGGGCATTAGAACACGGCGCGTAATGTGCACCTCTCCGCGTCGCATACGTTCCTGCAGCTCTGCCTCGCTCAATTTGACAACTGGCAGTTCTGGGCGAGGCTTTGGTTCTAGTGGTTCACCTCGCAAGTAACGGTGAATAACCTGGGCACAATCGTGGCCGCTGGCAACGGCCTCAATCACGAAAGCAGTGCCGCTCACACTATCCCCCGCGGCGAACACACCGGGGCGGCTAGTCGCATAGGTGTTCGGGTTGATAGCGATCGTACGGCGCGGGGTCAGACCCACCCCAGCATCCTCTGGGACGAACGCGAGACCAGCCCGTTGTCCCACCGAGAAGATCACTACATCGGCAGGCAATACGTGCTCTGATCCTTCTATTGCCTCAATAGAGAGCCTCCCTTGTTCGTCGAATTCAAAGTGTGCCACGCGCTGGCACTCCACGCCTGCTACGCGGCCATAACCGTCATCCAGGATACGCAAGAATGTGCGCTCGTTGTGGATGATGATCCCTTCCTCTAATGCGGCACTCACCTCCCAAGGATGAGCTGGCATGTTGTCACGTGCCTCGAGGCAAGCCATATGCACTTCACGCGCCCCCAGTCGCAGTGCGGTACGAGCCACATCAATCGCAACATTGCCGCCTCCTAACACTAGCACGAGCTTGCCTTGTATCTGGGGCAGTTTAGCAGGGTTGCCGGTTGGATTGCCAGCGTCCAGACTCGCCAGGCGCACATCCCGCAAGAACTGGGTGTTGATCAACACACCTTCCAAGTCGTTGCCCGGTATCGGCAAACGAATGCCTTCATGGGCTCCTACAGCGATCAAGATGGCCTCGAACCCTTCTCGGAAAAGGTCATCCAGGTTGGTAATGGTCGTGTTCAGACGCAGCTCAACCCCTAAATCAAGGATGTCTTGTACCTCACGATCCACAATCCAGCTCGGCAGCCGGTATTCTGGAACTCCCACTCGCAGCATACCACCTGCCACTGGTAACGACTCGAATACAGTGACTGGGTAGCCTAGCTTACACAGATCCTGGGCCGCAGTGAGGCCACATGGTCCGGCACCAATGATTGCCACACGCTCCGAATAACGACGTGGTACTGGTTCGGGAGGAACGCGCGGTTGCGCGTATACAACGTCCGTCACAAATCGCTTCAGGGCATGGATATTAATGGGATCGTCCACTTTGCCCCGGTTGCAGGCATCTTCGCAGCGATGATTACAAATGCGGCCACATATGCCCGGAAACGGATTATCTTCCTTGATGACACGCAATGCATCCGCAAAACGACCTTCGCGGATCAAAGCAATATAGCCCTGGGCGCGCTGGTGCGCTGGGCAAGCATCACGACATGGAGCGATTCCGCGTTTCTCAATGGCATAGGCGGTGGGAAACGCTTGAGGGTACAGCCTATAAGCAGCTCGGCGCGAGCTGAGACCTTCGTTAAAGGTGTCCGGAATGAGCACAGGGCACACGTCGGCGCACTCGCCACAACCAGTACATTTGCGCAAGTCGACGTAGCGTGGTCTTGTGCGCACGCTGACAGTGAAATCGCCGGCTGCGCCCTTCACCCCAATTACTTCGCTGTTCGTCAGAATCTCGATGTTCAGGTGACGGCCCGTCTCCACCAATTTGGGGGAAATAGTGCACATAGCGCAGTCATTGGTGGGAAAGGTCTTGTCCAGCTGAGCCATGTGACCACCAATAGCGCTGCGAGACTCAACCAGGTACACGCGGTAACCACACTCAGCCAGGGTGAGTGCCGACTGCATGCCGGCGATACCGCCCCCTACTACTAACACGGCGCCGACCGGATTGGCGATCGTTGTATCTCCCTTCTCCATTACCAATTACTGCTCCTTGTCAAGTTGTACGCAACGGGTTAGGCCCAAGTTTACGAATGCGCTCGGTCATCTCTTCAGCGTGGCGCGCGAATGTAGCTCCCATACCACCCGACACAAAGAACATCTCCAGACGTTCCCCTCCCAGCCCAATAGCGTCTAAGAGCTTCTTTGCACGTTCCACACGCGCTTTACCGCGCTCGTTTCCCCGCACATGATGGCAGTTTCCCAGACCACATCCCACTACGTAAACACCATCCGCTCCTTCCTCAAAAGCCTTAAGAATGTAGAGTATGTCAGTCTTGCCAGTGCACGGCAAGCGAATCAAATGGATATTAGGAGGGTATGACAGACGCAATGCTCCGGCCGTATCGGCACTGGTATAGCCGCAATAAATGCAAGTGAACACTGTGATGCAGGGCTCGAAATCGATATCACGCCCATTGTCTCTGGCTGCCTCGGCACTTTCCGTGAAGACAGATGAATTGCTCATTAGCTTACTGCCTCCCCTAATGGGACCCATGCACCTAATCCCTGCGCCATAATCTGCTGATCGGTGTAGTGCACCAACTGGATTGCTTTAGCTGGGCACTCCCCTGTACACGTGCCACATCCTTGGCATATGGCCGGGTTGATGTAGGCTGCCCCTTTGATACCTCCAACTCCTTTCGCTTCCGGATCAATGCGCGGGATGCCAAAGGGACACGTACGCGTGCATGTGAGACACCCGACGCACTTGCTTTGATCCACTTCGGCAACGCTGCCACCCACATAAAGCATGCCCTGTGCTAGCAAGCTGATGGCCCGCCCTGCAGCAGCCTGAGCATTGCTAATGGTTTCCTCAATAAACTTTGGGTAGTGGGCCATTCCTGCTACAAAAACGCCCTCGGCCATAAAGTCCATAGGACGCATCTTAATGTGGGCTTCCATGAAAAATCCCTCGCGCGAGAGAGGTACTCCTAGCATGCGTGCAAGCTCAGCAGTGCCATCACTGGGTACAAGGGCCATGTTCAAGACGAGCAAGTCGGACTCGAAACAAAGAGGGTATTTCAACACGGGCTCATTCACCCGCACACATAACCTCCCGCCTATGTCTTCCACCTCAGGTGGGCTCGATTCATCGTAGCGGACAAAAACAGTGCCACGGCGGCGAGCTTCGGTGTAGAACTGTTCCCGGAAGCCATAGGTGATTACATCCCTGTAAAGCACAGTTACCTGACATGCCGGGTTGAGAAGTTTGATACGAATAGCGTTCTTCATCGAGCTGGTGCAGCAAACGCGACTGCAGTAATCCACCCCGTTTGGGGGACGTACGCACTGGATCATTACAACATGTTTCAAGTCCGCAATCGTCTCTGGCTGATGGGCGATGCGATCTTCTAGCTCCACTTCGGTGAGAACGCGCGGATGCCGTCCGAGCAGGTAAATGTCCCCGCGCCATTCTTGTCCCCCTGTGGCTACGATGGTCACCCCGTGTTCAACTGTGGTGTCAATGCTAGTAGTGCTGCCCGGCGATGTGGTACGAATAACCGATCGAAATGCCCCCACGGAGCCACTGTGTTCGATTACTTGGCTGTGCGTGAAGACCGAGATGCGTTCATGGCCGCGTACCCGGTTGATCAGGTCGCGCAACAAGCGCTGTGGATTGTGGCCCTCAGCGACATAATACACGTGGCGCAAGTTGCCACCTAGCTCCCCTAAACGTTCAACCAACACAGCATCGTACCCGCTGTCCGCGATGTTCAGAGCAGCTGTCATCCCAGCAACGCCTCCACCTATAACCAGTGCACGTGGCACTGGGCGAATGCGTTGCTTATGCCACAGCGTGGCAGATTGTACTCGTCGTATCCCTGTACGTAGCAGCTGCATTGCTTTGCGGGTTGCCTCTTGTGGATAAGCGCTATGCACCCACGCACAATGCTCACGAATGTTGACCAGCTCAAAGAGAGCTGGGTGTAACCCGGCGTCGCGCACTATCTTCTGGAAGAATGATTCGTGCGTGCGGTGACTGCAACCGGCCACGACGACTCGATTGAGCTGATGTTCCTCGATAGCTGCCTGAATATGATCCACCCCGGACTTCAGACAACCATAGCCCACCGAGGTTGCATATACTACCCCTTCTTGCTCTTGTGCATAGCGCACCAGTAGGTCAATGTCTATGGTGCCGTCAATACTTGGATGGCAATCACAAACGAACACACCCACGCGAGGGGGTTGATCCGCAACATCTCGTTCGGGCAGATCTCTTTGATCCGTAATGAATGGGTACGCGCGGCTGGATTTATATTTGCCCAGGTTAGCTCTCAACAGGCGCATTACATCGCCGGCCGCACCTGCTGCATCGATGATTGATTCGGCAATTTCTTTGGGTGATTGGAATGAGCCACACACGTAAATGCCGGGCTGGCTGGTTTGGAGAGGAAGGAACTTGTCCGTCTCACAGAACCCCCATGGGTTGAGATCAATGCCCAGTACATCTGCAGTTTCCTTGGCAAGCACAGGTGGTTGGGTCCCTACCGACAACACTACCATATCGAACTGTTCTTCTGCAATGCGACCGTCCGGATACGCAGTGCGTACAACCAAGTTGTGTGTTTGTCCGCCCTCGTGAACTCCCGACACCCTGCAACGCACGTATTCGACACCAAATTCTTTCCGGGAACGCTCAAGGTAGGCGCTAAACTCCTTATTGAACGCGCGTTCGTCCATGACAAAGATGCGACATACCGCGTCAGGAATACGCTGTCTAGCCAGCATTGCTTGTTTTGTGGCGTACATGCAGCATATAGAAGAACAATAAGGATACTTCTGATCACGCGAGCCCACGCACTGCAACCAGGCAATGCGCTTGGGCATCTGACCATCCGAAGGTCTCACCACTATCCCCTCGGTCGGTCCCGAACGACTTGCCAGACGCTCGTATTGCAAGGCGTGCAACACATTGCTGTACCGTCCCCAACCATACTCTTCATACTCGCGCAGGTCGGTGAGGGAGTAACCGATAGCCAAAATCACTGCACCGACGCGCACAACACGCTCAACAGGTTGCTCGTTAAGGTTCACTGCCTGGGTGGGACAAACATCTGCACACAGTTGGCAATCGTCACAGTACGGTCCCTTGTCAACCACGTAAGCGTCCGGAATCGTGCGCGGTGCCATCTTATAAATGGCCTTGCGCATTGAGAGATCAAGCTGAAAACCGCTGGGGAGTTCAACCGGGCACGCAATAGCACATAGGCCACAGTTGGTGCAGCGCTCGACATCAACATAACGTGGCTCAGAACGCAAGCGGATGGAAAAGTCACCTGCTTGTCCTGTGGCGGCCAGTAAGCGACTATTGGTCAGAATGGTAATGTTAGGATGTATGTTGTGATCGAGGAAGGCAGGCGAGATGGCAGGTCGGGTGCAACCGTAGCCGTGGTCGGAGGTACCACGACACAAGACACAATCATGGGTGGGGAACATAAAGCCCAGCTGGGCAACCCTTCCTCCTAAAGCGGGAGTAGCCTCCACCAGGATTACTCGCAGGCCTGCCTCGGCCAAGTCAATGGCAGCACGCATGCCAGCAACCCCACCACCCACTACCATGACACAACTGCGTGGATCAGAAGGGATCTCTCCTGGCACTGACATAACTGATGGGCACCCCTCGTTCATAGTGGACTTTTCCTCCTCGGTTGCTGCCGGCCCCTTTCGCCCATTCCTACACTGCAACGCGCACGTCCAAGATTTCCACGCCCTCTAATCGCTCCAGCGCTGACAAAAGCTGTTCTTTGGATATACGATCCACCTTTAACACGATCCCCAACCGCTCAGGAGGAAGCTGACCTTTCCAGCTCCCGAAAGCAGCCAGATTGCCTCCTACGTTGGCGATTGCAGCGGATAGGCGAGCCATCTCGCCGGGCTTGTCGTGAACCAGGACCGACAAACGTATCCCAGGGCGACGTGCTCCCATCATTTCGGCAGTTATGGAAAGGAGATCGATGTCGGTGATGATACCCACTAAGCGCGTTTGACGTAGTACAGGCAGGCAGGTCAGCTTGTGGTCCACCATAACCCGAGCTGCCTCTTCAACTGGCACATCCTCTGTGGTAGTGACAAAGTCGCGTAGCATAACCTTACCTACCTTGACCTTCGAAAGGATATACCGTGTCTCTAAAGCGCTTAGCGACGCCGCCGACCATGGCACTGCCTTGATAACGGTTTCACGAGTCAATAGGCCTACGAGCTGGTCATGGCCCTCCACCACGGGCAGGTGGCGCACATTGTGCTCTTGCATAAGTCTCTGTGCTTCCGTAATGGGCGTCTCCGGGCCGACTACCACTAGAGGTTGAGGAGTCATTCGATCTTTTACAAACATGGCCTTCCTCCCACGCCAGCATATCCCTGATACCTCTGTTTAGAGGTGTGTCGGTAGTTCACGTGTTGTCGGCTGCAAGACTGGATCAGGGTCGGCCTTACCCCGGCCATTGCCAGCTCTTGGCTCCACCTGGGGAGTAAAATCCCTTAGACCGCTCTCCTTTACTAGGCGCAGCGCAACTTCCTCGCGTTCTGGAACATGGATGTGCAATCCGTGGATCCAACGCAGTTTTTTCAACTGAGTGATGATCTCGAGAGCGACCTGTACACCCTCCTCGTGAGGATCATGGCTATATGCCATCCGGGTGAGCATACTGGATGGCACAATCACTCCGGGTACCTCAGAAGCCAGGAAGCGTAAATGATTGGCGCTCTTAGGTGGCTCAACTGCCACGATCAGATACGCTTTTCCCAGCAAGTCGCGTTTGTCCAGTGCCTCCATCCAGTCACAAAAACGCGCCAGGTCGAATATGGGCAGTGTTTGAAGGAATTGGGCGCCGGCATTAATTTTCTTATGGGTGATAAGGGCAGCGTAGCGGGGTAAAGTAGCACAAGGGGAGACAACAGCGCCAAGAAAGTAGCGAGGGCGATGTTCAACCTGGAGACCATCGACGTTCACCCCTTCGTCGCGCAGCCGGCGCAGCACCCATAATGCCTGCACTGCATCCAGGTCAGCTGGGCCTGGTGCAGGAGGAGGGCCAGGCCCGAGCCGCCCTGTATCATCACACATGCATAGGATATTATGCACGCCTACCAAACAGGCACCGACTATTTCAGATTCCAAATTATAACGATCCCGGTAGCGAGTTTGGACCTGGAGCACAGGCTCGATGCCATTGGCCAAACTGTGTATCGCGCAGGCCAGCCCTCCCATCCGGGCAACACCTCGCGGGTTGTCTGTAAAGTTGAAGGTATCGACGTATCCCTCCAGCTGTTCGGCCAGGCGTGCGATACGCACACCTGTAGGCTCCATAGGTGGTGCTACCTCAACCGAGACAACGAACTTTCCGCTGCGCAAGCGCTTTTCGAGCTGAGAAACTGGTTCGGAGTAAGCCGGTGGGTGATAATGGCTGTCCCCCTGCCACCACGGCAATGCACGTTGCCGATTATGATAATTCTCCCAATCGGCATAGTAGCGAGCTGGGTTGATAAGGCGGTCCCACAGACGAGGACCACATCCTTGCCAACAGCCCTGAGCGTGAGGAGTCATGTTGCCCGCTTTCGTGCAATTGACGCGGGTATCGCGTGGGGCATTGACTTCCAGCAACCGCTCCAAGGCGCCTTGCTGCTCCGCACGTGCATAAATGAGGTACCAGGTGCAAGGTCGAGAGCGATCAATAAAGCAATGCTGGGGATTCGAACCTCGACACGGGCCGTTACGCAATTCACGCGTGCATGTGAGGGGACAAATGAAAGCGGTTTGGAAAAGAAGACACTGGCCACACGCGCGACACTTGAACAAAGCTTTGTCAATCTTACTTGCCAGTGTCAATTCCAGACGCAAACGCACCTGTCGCCACACTTCTTCAGCGATTATGCGCCGGAAGCTGTGTGCCAGGCGCTGCTGCATTGCGTCCCTCCCTTGAACGGGCCAAAAACGTGTGCTCAAGCATCAGGTGGCATTCATATTATCTCACATAGAAAAGATGCTGTCAAGAGCTTTTAACTTGGTGATTATTCATTATTTGGTGATCCTGAATGAGTCTGTGCATCGAGCAAGCGCCGAGTGCAGTTCAGGCAATCAGCAGCGTCAGGTCAGCCCTGCCGCGCCCCAGGTGGTTGCCAATTCACGTGCGTAGACGCAAGACATTGATGGCAGAACGAGCGCGTTGGTAGCCGGCGCATTGTGCGATGCTGCTCTTTGACCCGCCAGCTGATGGCGCCTTCGGCAGCATTATTGGTGCCGTCCAGGGTCTCACCGCGCCTACCCCGCCGGGTGCGGTGATGGATGGGGCATAGCCACAGGTTCCCACGATCCCGGAACAGCAAACGCAAGCGCTCGTGGTGGAACACACGCCCTCGCATTTGGTGGTGGCGTTGGAGTCGGTGAGCTTTGAAAAACCATATCACCAGTCAGGGGGCCGTGTCAAGTCAAATGATAATGTTACCAAGGCGTCCTCTCCTTTCAGCAAGTTGTCAGAGGTGTTCAGGGTCTGGTG
>CAKZLO010000081.1 GCA_937127125.1 uncultured Ardenticatenia bacterium | reverse complement strand
TGTTAATCCTGAGCTTGAAGGATACGATCAGTTCGCAAGCTTTGTAACCAGCATTGTTAGCACAGCGCTCCCTCGCCTTAAAGCGCTTCTGGGCGAAACAGTAAATATATCTACATCGCCTCAAGAAGATGTTACTTTTAAAGCGGAGTTCCCTTCAACTCATATTGTTGTGAGAAATCTCAGGCTAATTTTGGAAAACCGCTTGGATTACAAACAATTCATAGTTCCAATGGTCATTCGAGAGTCTAATGATCCTGAAATCATAAGAGAGTTTATACGCGGTTTTGCTGATGTGGCTGGTAACATACGCCGCAGCAATCGCGACCAAGCAGGTGTACACCGGGTGTACTTGGACGTATTAAATGAGAACTGGGAATTGCCTGTTCAGATATGCGACTTGTTGCAACACAAGTTAGATATGCCTGTGGCGAACATTTTATGGGGGCATCCGAACCTGCGAGACCCAAATACCAGTCAGCCTCACGTCTCTCCGTTCCGTGAACATCAAATCCGTATCTATGCTCACCATTTCTTTTCAGTTGGTTTCTACGTGGGGCACAAGCAAGCAGTACTCGAGGCACTGGTGAAAGAAAACAAACTAAATCGTAAAGATTCAGTAGGTAACTTCTGCCCAGGCTATAAGAGACGAATAGCAGTGAAAGCCACCCACCCTCTAGAAAAGGATCGACGGTTACCGCGAGGAGTACGGAATAAGCATTTTGATGTCTACTGGCAGATTTGCGCAGCTTGTGGGTGTCAGTATGCACGGAAATATATACGTGAGATGAAACGACAAAAGGGTCTTTTTGCCTCCAAGAGTGAGGAGGATGATTAGTTTTCCATGCTGGAGCAAGAACTCTACCGCCCTATCGCTAACTGGTTAAAGGGTTTTTTAAATCGTTATTACCGAAACGCGAGAGAAATTATTGTTGAAGACACATCGCGCTCAACAGTTGCAGCTTTCTTAGCAAAGCACGATTTGCTAAGGTGGAAGCCAGAAAGCAGGATCTTTGACATCAAGGTGGACATAAGTGGAGCTATCCTACTGCCGTTACGTCATCAGCTTGTTTTGAAGCTAGCTATTGCTGAGGTGAAGGTTGGGGCCGTTAACTTGCGCAGTTTCTCACAAGCGTTGGGCTATGCAAAAGTTGTGCATCCTTCCCACGCCTTTATTATCTCCCCTAAGGGATGGTCGAGTTCGCTTCACCAGCTCGTTCGAGATTTTAATCGTATAGATGTGCTTGAATACGCAAGAGGCCAGCATATAATAGTAGCAAAATGGAATTTATCCAGCGCTTCAATACGCCCAGGTGACGTTTTGGCATACGGTCAAGCAGTTGTGTGATGAAAAATCGCGTGATTCTAGGGAGGACACATTATGAGCCACAGAGTCGTCTTAATTCGCGGGGATGGGACCGGACCTGAACTGTGCGAGGCCGTGCTTAAAGTCATAGATGCCG
>CAKZLO010000080.1 GCA_937127125.1 uncultured Ardenticatenia bacterium | reverse complement strand
TCGCTGAACAGCAATGCGATGCCTAATCCTAAAAGTGTCTGTACTGCAACTGTGATGCCCGTGAAAGTGATGCTTACACGGACAGAGGGCCAGAAGAAAGGATCGGTGGTGAAGATCGTTACAAAGTTTTTCAGACCCACAAAACGCCATGTTGCTGTGCGGTCTCCCAGGTTCCATTCATTAAAGCTGAGCCAAATAGAATAGAACATAGGGAATAACGAGAGTGCCACGAGAATTGCGACGGTGGGAATGAGCATAGCAGCTGGTGCCGACCGGTGTATCCAGGAGCTCGTCGTAACCAGGGGACGTTGCCGTCGATGGATAGTTGTAGTAGACGTCACTGTATCTCTACCTAATGTTAGTTCGCTGTCTTTTGCTCTCATAATAATACATGTGAGTCGGCCAAGCAAGTAAAATTAGGGAGGAAGGCACTGCCTCCCTCCCCCTCTTCCCGGTCGATACGAAACGCTTATGCCTTCTGGTACCCAGCGCTCATAAGAATCTCATTGAGCAGCGGATTTACATCCTTCAGCGCCTGTTCAGGTGTCTTAGCGCCTGTCATGGCTTCAGACAATGCTGCCTCAATGAGATCGGCCATCTGTGGCCATTCAGGGATGCGGGGCCGGCCCAGAGCATAGTCATACGACTTGAGCATAGTTTCGTATTCGATGTACTTCTTCTGGAACTCGGGGTCACCCAGGACAGACTTGCGGGAGCTAGGCATAGCGTAGGCCAACTCGCGTTCCATTTCTACGCTGGTGGCCCATAGCATGAACTCCCATACCGCCTCACGATTCTTGGAGTCGGTGGCAATGCCGATGCACCAGCCACCAAAGGTGGGCGAGCGGCGGATGGTTCCGTCGGGTAGCTTGTTTCCAGGCGTCAGAGTGATACCCCACTTGCCAATGATCTTTGACTTCGAAGGGTCAGCAAAGCCGGGCGCTGCGTTCTGCCACTGGATATTCAAAGCTGCATTACCAGCTGCAAAGGTCGCAAAGCACTCATCCCAGTCCTGGGATAGAACACCCGGATTGGCGTAGGGTACCAGGGACTCGAAGAACTCCAGCGCGGCGATGGCCTCTGGGCTGTCCAAGGTGGCCACATAGTTCTTGTCATAGAAGTATGAGCCGAAGGCACCGAGGAAGTTGACATAGGTGCACAGTAGCTGCACACCACGCTTGCCCATAAAGGTCACACCGTACACCCCGTTCTTGGACTCTGCTTCGGTGATCAGCTTGGCCGCCTCACGCAGCTCCTCCCAAGTTTCTGGTGGCTTCAGGCCGTGCTTTTCGAAGATGTCTGTGCGATAGTAGAGAGTGTGGATGGCATTGATGAATGGCAGACCGTAGAGCTTCTCTTCCCATTTGCATTGCTCACTGAGAATGGCAGGATGGAAGTCGTCAAGCATAAGATAATCGGGATCGGTCTCAGCAACTAGGTCGTCCACAGGTGAAATCCAGCCCTGTCCAGCATACTGCCCCATCCACACACAGTCTACATGGACTCCGTCGAGAGCACCCGTCTGTTGTGTCATCACAGTAAATTGTTTCTCTTGCAGTGTGGGGTAGGGCAGAATATCCAGATTGACCTCGATCCCGGTCTTCTCAGTGAACCGCGACAGCACTTTCTTGAGGGCATCTGGCTTGGCCTCGGCTACCATGCTCACATTAATCTTGGTGCCCGCATATGGTTTGTCTTGGGCAGGGAATTTGTACTGGCGCAGAGGGGAAGCGATCCAGTTCACCGATGGCAATGAGGACTGCGTAGATGCCATAGCTGCACCAGGAATCCGGCTGGCCAGATACAGACCAACCCCACCGGTACCAATAAGCTTCAGCGCATCACGGCGGGACATTTTCCGATTGAACAAACTGTTCTTGCTTGCCATGTTCTTTTCCTCCTCTTCGTACTAAATCTTTTGCCCGAACCCTTCTCTCTACTTACCAATAACCTCTAGGTTGTCCCTCTTCATGGAACAACTATCCAAGAACAGCATGTTCTCTGCTCCTTCGCTCACCTCCTTTCGCCCTTGAGAAACGGTACATCCAGCCATCCTGGTGGACGAGATCCTACTATTGAGCGGTCAATCCCCCGTCGATAACAAATATAGAACCTGTCATAAACTCAGCGTCGTCTGAGGCTATGTAGAGGGCTGCTTTGGCCATATCCTCGGCTGTCCCTATCCGATTCAGCGGTTGCCAGGTGCGCTTAGCCTCCTGTGGATCTGTCGTCGGTTTGTAGTACCCTACGACGCTGTCTCCCTGAGCCGTGTCTGTCAAGCCAGGGCAGAGACAATTTACCCGGATGTTGTATGGGGCAAAGTCCAAAGCCATACTGCGTGATAGGTTAACGACCCCCCCTTTAGAGGCAGCATAGGCCGAGGCTTCTGGGGCCCCAACCAACCCGGCAACCGAGGCTACGTTGATAATCACACCGCGTCTCGCTTCCATCATCACTGGCAAAACATGCTTGGAAACAAGAAAAATACCTTTAAGATTTGTGTTCAGCACACGGTTCCAAGTCTCTTCATCCAGTTCAGTGACTCGGCCTGGTCTCCAGACGCCTGCGTTGTTCACAAGGATATCAACTCGCTTGAAGTCGCTGATGATCTGAGCCACAGCGCGCGCTACCTGCTGGGCGTTAGAGACATCCATTTCGTAGAAACGGCAGATGCCTCCCGACTCTCGGATCCTACGGCAGGTCTCTTCACCCCGATCAATGTCCACGTCTGTCAGAGCGACCCCAGCACCTTCCTGCGCGAACAGTTTTGCGGTGGCTGCGCCGATGCCAATGGCGCCACCAGTGATGATAGCGACTTTGCCTTTCAGTTTCATGACATCTTCCCTCTCTCTTCCATGCGCATCGACGAACGCCTACGTGCTGAACTACCGAACCGTCCGTTTCCCGCCTCCAACCACGTCTGCCTCCATAAGGGCCTGGATCTCGGACTTAGTCACAATAGGAAGATCGAACATCAGAGTTTGTTTGAGCCGCGTAGCAGCATCGCCTACCAGTAGACCCTTTTCCATACCTCTAGGTGTGAGACCTTCCGTCAACAGACCATAGTAGAAGCCAGCATTCCAGGTATCGCCACCTCCAAGACGGTCCAACAATGCGATCGGCCTAACCCTAGGTGAGCGACAGAAATTACCTGCGTTATCCATAACTGCAGATTCCCAGCGATGCTGCTCGAAGGAGTCGGGATATCGTATGGTGATTGCCACCACTCTCGTCTTGAAGTGCTGGATTACTTGCTTGGCAAATGCCCGGATGTCGTCGTCTGTCAGCTCATCAATCTCGCCCTTGTCGATTTCTTCGGCACTGTAACGACCGCAAGCAATCCCATAAACTTGTGCCATATCCTCAATGGTGGTGATGAGTATATCTACATAGTCGGTGACGAGAGGGGTCATAACATTTGCGCATTGTTCCTTGCTCCATAGCGTGGCGCGATAGTTGAAGTCAAGCCCAACCATACAACCATCGGGCCTGGCAGCCAGTGCTTCCTGGAAAGCTTCTAGGAGATAATTTCGCTCATACCCGCTATGGGTTGCTAAGCCGAATGTGATCCCAGAGGTGTGAAAGAGACGACAATCACGTAGCAATTTCTTCCAGTCCACCATCCCGGCTCCTAACCGACTACCGGCGGAATACATACGCTGATACCAGCCCATGTCGCGACGTGGAGTACGACCAATTTCATAGAGAAAACGACCGATGGGCTCAGTTTTGGGGGCCCATACAATGTAATCGGTATTGACGCCATGGGTGCGCGCAAGGTCGCGCACCTGCCATCCATAGGGATTATCGGGTACTCTGGTGACATATGCCGAGGGAACCCCAAGGCGTGCGAGCAATATGGCTAGAGTATATTCACTCCCGGCCAGGGAGACGTGCACTAGCCTGGTGCATTCCAGACGTTGCATATCTGCTGGGGTATCTCGCATCATCGTCTCCCCGAAGGTAACAAACACTGGCCCCCCTTTTCTCAAACTATCCAAGTCATCTTTGGTGATGTCGTATTTAGCAACAGAAGCAATCATAGCATTGTCTCTTCGCCCGAAGATTTTGTCGTCGGTTGCTATGTGATGGTCATGATTGACCTATTTTCCAAAGTGTGCCCCTGTCTTCTCCTGTTTTAATTCGCGATACCCAAGTCTGCTCGAAATCGCGCGCGCGGTGCGCAGCGTTTTCTCAATAAGGTCTGTGCGATGCTCTAGGGGCTCCATACGCCCTGCCGGGCCAGCAACACTGATAGCGGCCACCACTTTGCCTGTTCCATCAAAGATCGGCGCTGCGACACAACGCACTTCTGCCTCGTGTTCGCCTCGGTCAAGCGCATAACCACGGCTACGCACTTCTTCAAGGTGGGTTATTAACTGGTCCACGCGCTGAATCGTTGCTGGCGTATACGCAAAAAGGCCAGCCTGTTCAAAGTGAGCACGTATTGCCTCTGGATCAGAGTGGGCGAGCAGTACCTTTCCCAGACCGGTGCAATAAGCTGGCAGTCGTCCCCCTACCCGGGAAGACATAACTTGTACAGCGCATAGTCCGCTGAGCTTCTCGATATACACCACTTCCATATTGTCCAACACGGCCAGGTGAACTGTTTCTCTCGTCTCATCTCGGAGCCTTTCCAGCTCGGGCAATGCTTCCTGACGGATGTCCGAACCGAGATGGTATGCTTGTGCTAATTCCAAACATGCCAAGCCAAGCCCGTAATGACCCGACCGGCCATTACGCTCCACATAGCGATTGCTTTCCAATGTCGCCAGAATACGGAAAGTTGTACTACTACTCAGTCCAATCGCCTCACTCAGCTCGGTAAGGGTACGGGACTTGCCATCAGACAATATCGAGAGAAGGCGAAGAGCTCTTTCTACTGCGCGAATACTATAGCGACTTGTCGTACGATTTTGCACTTCGTGGCTTTCGTTCTTCGGCATTCAAGCAATCACACCCCCGAACTTTGCGCTTTACTTCGGCCAAATGCCCGCTTTGGCCAGAGCGTGTGCTCTTAGCATACACTACACACCACTTCTACCCTTCCCCACCTCCTCACGAAAGCGACGAGCACGCTCAGTAATAGTATCAAAGTCTTGAGCATCCAGGAGTTTCTGGTCGATCAGAGCACTTCCTACGGCTACTACATCAGCGCCAGCACGAATGAAAGCGGCAATGGTACCCAAATCAACGCCGCCCACCGGCATCAACCTGATTTGGGGTAAAGGGGCTTTGAGTGCTCTGATGTACTCAGGACCACCAATGCTTGCCGGAAACACTTTGACCAGATCAGCGCCAGCTTCCCACGCAGTAAGGATCTCGGTAGGTGTGTAGGCCCCCGGAATCACTGGTATGGCATAACGGTGACATAGTTCAATCGTCTTCAGATTGAGCGATGGAGCAACCACAAACTGAGCACCAGCCAGAATAGCTGCACGCGCGCTCTCAGGGTCAAGCACAGTTCCGGCCCCAAACAATATATCATCCCCGTACTTGGCAATCGCTTGACTTATCACATTCAGCGCACCTGGCGTGGTCATCGTCACCTCGATGGCTTTGACACCGCCTGCCTTGATAGCATCCGCAGCAGCTAGCAGCTGCTCTGAGCTTTTGGCTCGCATAATGGCTACTATCCCTGTCTCAAGCAGCAGTGCTAGTTGCTCATCCTTTCTCATTTGGTTCTTCGTACCTCCGAAACCTCGAATCTCGACGGTAAAAGTTTTTTCATTTCACCACCTATGACCTGAGGTAAAGAAATGTACTGCTGGCAATATTCCTATCTAGATTTTTCATTATATGAAAATTTATTTTATTCAGCAAAAACAATTATAGCATGTTTTCACTCATCTGTCAAGAGGGTTCGAATGGTGATTTAGGGCTTTTCAATGTTCTAACATTTGTATAATAGATGGAGATCTGTAAAGGGATGGGAGGCAAAAGATGTCAAAAGCAGAGTTTTCGGGGCAAAGCTTGCTGGGGTATCTGGGGTGCCGCACACCCTTTCTGCGATCACCGGCGAGTCACCAGTCCGAACCCCT
>CAKZLO010000079.1 GCA_937127125.1 uncultured Ardenticatenia bacterium | reverse complement strand
CGAATCTCGCTGCATATTCGAAATCAAATATTCAAAGTAGAGAGAAGCCTCTGCTGAGACGTAGAGAGACTTCCCTCCACCTACGAAAGCTATGCTATCCCACAAACTCTAATGGCATCGGCACACTCTATAGCCACATGTGCACCTAGAACCGGATGGAGTAAAAGAGCACCTATACACCCGGCCCCTAAAGTTCCCCCGCATAGAGCCGTCAACGCAGAAACACCGCCAACATATTCCGCTACAGCCATCAGACAATTGATTGCTTGCCTTGCACATTCGAACCGAGGATTAAAGGAGGAATCGCCCAAGAAGTCACTAATCCACCAACTGCCGCCACCAAAGCCCCAGCCGAATGGGTCCGTGCAACTGTAGCCGAAATTGTATCCTGCGTCGTAGAGCGACTGGTACCAACTGCCCCGAACATCAACCGCGGCCAAATCATCAAGCACATTAGTTATTGGGCTTTTCTTTAGCCTTGCGCTCCTTTCTGAGCGATCGATAAAGACCGAATTTGTGTGAGAAGAACACTATAGACGACATTGCGAGACTCGTCATGATAAGGTCAAGTACTTCGAGGAGCCTCTCCAGAGTTTTGTGCGTCTCGTACAAATATTGCTCGAGAAGCCTAGGTGAGGAAACCAATGTTTGGTCTATCTCCATTGCGCCGAAGGGCATCCTTTTTGGCGTGACTGCCCACAGAAAATTAACGAAGATCGCAACGACCAGTGCAAACACACACTTGATTTTCGCTCTCCCCAGCTCATCCTTATTCGTCAGCATACTGACACTGGCCACGATTGCTAACAACAAAGTAGCAAACATAAGCCCGAAGAAATAGAGATTCACCTTTAATAACCTCCGTTAAGTCACACCGATTCGAAATTTGCTCGAGTTAAAGACCAGTCTCCAGTCAAAAGGTACCTGGAGACTGGTCTCATGTACGAAGTTACTGCCGTGGTGGGCACACATCTGGCTTGTCCATACATTCTTCACCCACGCTGCTCAAACAGAGTTGGCGATTTCGCACGCACAACATGTATTCCACGGCTGCATTGCCCCCTGAACCAAGAACCACACCCAGTTCACATAGCCCAAACACCCCGAGAGCTCCAGGCCCAGAAAATCCAGCCGCTGTCGCACATCCGGTTGTACCGAATGCCACGCCTCCGACTATTCTCGTTCCAGCGTCCCAACCACACGAATAGCTTTGATAACAGTAATTTCGTTTTCGTCGCTCGCACTGCTCGCGAGTCTCACAACGCTGGTCGAAGAACGGATCGCCCCAGTAGCCGCCACCAAAGCCCCAGCCGAACGGATCGCTGCAACTGTAACCGAAACTGTAACCGGCATCGTAGATCGGAGATTTGGTTAAGTCACGTATCTTTGGAGATGGTCTAATCGAGACGCCCTGGACTGGGTTTCCGCTCCCCGACTCCACTTTCCAAGGCGGCTTGCACGTCCCTGAGCGCTCGATAGCATAGACTAAGCGCACCTCCGAGTACGAATAACAGCAGAATAATTACAATGCGCATTATGATGATAGTTTGAACCAACGACTCATTATATAATTGGAGATACTCCAACAATTTTTGCGGATCCTGTACATCAAAAGTGGACAAAGGCTTTCCGAAGCTACCGAGGGAAGAAGTCTGCGGCAACGAAGCGAGCAAAACAAAGGAACTGGCTTGCAGGCACGTTGTGAGCATTAGAACGCCCTTGATAGCTCTTTTAAGCTTGTTCTTTTCTCTAGCTCGGATGTGAAAAGCCCATACTAGTCCACCAGTGCCGATGATCAGTAGAATGATCAATGTCGCAGCCACTGCCCGTTCCTCCTCGTTTCAGATGATTCGCAGCAGGTGTCCACAGTAACTTGTGGACACCTGCTGTGTCGCTTCCTTCTATGTGTCGAGAGGCATGTTTACCTTCTCAACACTCGATCTCTATTGACATCTTTCAGGCTTCCCGGAACATCTTTCTGGGATGATCGAGAGATCTCTTTGGTAGTCCTGTTCACATCGTCGGTAGGCTTGACATATATTGAACAGGCTATACAGAAGTGATCCTACCTCAAACGCAATTCCAGCCCCTGGGCCACCAGCCATAGCAGTACGGCAAGCATAATATTGCGCTGAAAGAACCCAGGCAATTCCGTCCCAAAAGATATTCGACCTGCAATCCCGGCGCCGTGCCTCCGCTTCTTGTCTCAAGCGCCGCTCACACTGCTCTCTAGTCTCACAGGGCCCACCTGCGAACGGATCGCCCCAGTAGCCGCCGATGCCGCTTCCCCACCAACTGCCGCCACCGATGCCCCAGCCGAATGGGTCCGTGCAACTGTAGCCGAAATTGTATCCTGCGTCGTAGAGCGACTGGTACCAACTGCTCCAGCCATCTTGCCACGGCGAGAACATACAGTTCCACCACGGAAGATCCAGCAACGCCGGTCGCTTCGCGTAGCGCGCCCGCTCGAACCTAACTTCGCCGCCTTCCGGCTTGATCGCAATAACGTGACCATCAGCGCCGCGCTCGATCCGATAGCGACGGCCATCGTTCATCGCCAGCCGCGTGATCTTCCCGCTCTGATCGCGTTCGACCGTCACACGGTTCCCTTGATCGTCCGAGATGGCTTTCAACCGCCCTCGCCGATCATATTCCATCCGCTTCACGCTCCCGCGCGCATCCACGTACTCAGTCAAGGCGCCGCGTCCATCGTAGCGGAACCGCCGTGTCATGCCTGCCGAGTTAGTCAGCTTGATGATTCGCCCGGCTTCGTCGCGCTCGGCAGCAACCCAAGCTCCTTGCGCTGTGGTCAGCTTCTTCACCATGCCGCTTGCATCTCGTTCCAATGCCACGGCACGACCTTGTGAATCGCGCTCCCTGACCAACCAGCCGCGCGCATCGTATTCGTAGTTGAACGTTAAACCGGATGGCAAACGGTCGGCCACCATGCGGCCCAGCGCGTCTCGCTCTGTTGTGAAGCGTCCGAGTTGTGGGTCGATGAACGCCCGCTCGTTACCCAACGAGTCGTACTCAAAGCCGTAGGTTCGCCCACTGCCAGCGGTCAGCGAAACGAGCCGCCCGCGTTCGTCGTAGCGCGCGCTGTAGTTCACGCTCGCATCGGTGCTGCGCGCTTCGATGACGTTCCCCCTATCGTCGAGCACGTAGTCGATGCGCACTGCTCCTTGTGTCTTGCCCACCACGCGCCCGCGCGCATCGTAGGAAAAAGTTTTCTCGGTCCCATCCGATGTCCTCTGCCGGATGATCCTGTTCTGCGCGTCGTAAGCGATTTGCGTCTCGTTCCCAGCGCTATCCACCAATCGCACCGGACGGTTGGTTTGACTGTACTCGACGCGCATGATCTCCCCGT
>CAKZLO010000078.1 GCA_937127125.1 uncultured Ardenticatenia bacterium | reverse complement strand
TCGGCCAGTTCGTGCTTCGCCTCGTCCACGCCGGCGACGTCGTCGAAGGTGACGGTGGGCTTGTCGCCGGTGAACATGCGCGCCCGGCTCTTGCCAAAGGTCAATGCCTGGTTGCCGGCGCCCTGCGCCTGGCGGAATATCAGGAAGAAGAACACGCCGATGAGCAGCAGGGGCAGTATGGCACTCAGAATGTTCAGCCACCCGGTCCACCAGCTGGGCGGTGCCACTTCGAGCTGAATCTTCTGCAGCTGAGTTTGCGCGACGCCCAGCTTCTGCAAGGTCTCAAGGACACCGAGCCGACTTTCCTTGTAGGTTTTCAGCTTGCCGCCGCCGGCCAGCGTGACTTCCAGCTCATCCCCACGCACGACGATCTTCTTGACATCGCCACTTTGGGCCAGCCGTGCCACCCGGTTCAGCTCAACCGTCTCGGAGCTGCCTGACTGCCAGAAGAGATAGGAGTACAGAAACATCCCTACCATCAGCAGCAGGAATATGTAAATGAGACGTGACCACCTCATTGCTCGCATCTACCTGTCAGAACTTAACAATCAAACCTAAACTGGTCTGGAAATCTAAAAAAAGTCTACCACCAATGCCTCAGGAAGTCAAGGTAACCAGGGTGATTGTGGAACCGTGACAGCGTTGGCACACCCCATGTCTGCCATAGCGGGCCGGATGATGTCCCGAACGGCACGCAGCGAGGGAGGCCGTCAGCCGTTCTGATAGGATAGGATATGCCGGTTGCCGATGCGCACGTTGGTCAGGCCGGCCGCCTGTGCCCGCCGCAGCGCCTCCTCGGCGTGGCGGACGGAAGTGAAGCGCAGATCAGCGGCGTAGAACTGGGGCGCGAAAGCGAGCAGGGCATACGGGATGTGGGGATTGATGTGGGCGATGAAACGGGCAATCTCGGCAACCTCATCTGGCGTGACATAACCGGGCACCAGAAGCGTGCTCGCCACCACCAGAGGGGGATCGGGGCGCTCGGCGAAACGCTCCGCGGCGCGGGCGAAGTTCTCCAGCGTGCGCCGGTTGCTCGCGCCGGTCAGGGCGAAATGCACATCTTCATGGTAGGCTTTCAGGTCAAACTTGACCGTGCCGCCAGTTTCCAGCGACAGGCGCACCGCCTGCTCCATCAGACGGGGATGTTGCGAGCCAGCGGTCTCCCAGCAGACCGCGATGCCCCGTTGCGCCAGCAGACGGCCCACCGCCAGCGCATGGGGCATCTGGCTGGCTGGATCGCCCCCGAAGAAGCAGACGCAAAACGTCCGTTCGTTGGCACAGCTGGCCAATTGCCGGGCGCTGATCGTCCTTTCCTGCTGGGGGTCGGCTTCGCGGAAGTGCCAGTTCTGGCAATACAGGCAGTTGAACGTGCAGCTACAGTAGAACACGGCCAGGTTGTGCTGGCCGAAGGTGGAGCGAAAACGGTCGGGCTGGCGGCTGGCCGCGCACACCCATTCCGCAACACAGTTGGTGGGTAGAGGGTCCCGATACCACTCGAGCAGTCCTCGTTCTGGCGTCCCCGCCAGATGCACCAGGTGTCCATCGCGGTTGACGCGCAAGCCGCAGTAGCTGCGTTCACCCGGCCCGAGCGTGCACTCTCGGGCGCACAGGTGGCAGGCACATCCCCCTTCCGTCGCGGGCGGTTTCTCCGGCAGGTCGAATTCGCGCCGCGTGGCCGCGTGGGCCGCTTCGATCAGCGGACGCGCCTCGGCAAAGCGCTCCCGAATGCAGGCGCGGCAAACGCCCAGCTGTTGCATGATGAGTGGAGAGCGTGTGCCACACAGACGACAGGTTGACACCGGACCCTCCTCTCCCGCGCTCGACTTCAGGCCTCCGGACGTGTTGGTGAGCTGCCGTTGTTAGCATCGCGGGTGGTGTCCGAGGCGTTTAGCGCGTCCAAAATCGCCAGCAGCTCCCCATTACTGGGGATGTCGGCCATGGTGTGGCCGTAGTGCACAAAGCGCACCATCCCTGCGCGATCCACGATCACCTGGGCGGGCATGCGGCCGAGCTTGAACAGGTTCACCTCCTGACCGTATAAACGCAACACCGAGTGACGAGGATCGGGCAGTCCGATGAAAGGCAAGCGTTCCCGTTCCCACACGGCGCGAAAGGCAGCGGCATCCTCTGGGCCGACCACGATGATCTGGGCGCCGCGCGCGACAAAATCCTGATACCCCTGACGCAACTGCGCCATATGCCGGCGGCAGAATGGTCAGACGAAACCGCGATTGAAGACCAGCACCACATGCTGCCTGCCCCGAAACTGGGAGAGCTGCACCGGTTGACCCTGCCAGTCGGTGAGGGTGAAGTCGGGTGCCGGCGTGTTGAGCTCTACGCGGCGTGCCATAGCAGTTTCTTCTCCTCGCACAATCTGAATTGTCACCTTCCTTAATACATATTATAGCATATGTGGCGCCACGCAATGCTTGACAGTGATGATTTGCTGGGTAAGATAAGCAAGCCAACCATAAAAGCGAGGAAAGGGGCTCATGGCCAGCGCAACCGTACGGTGGATTACTAAGGGACAGTTTCTTGCCGTGGACAGCAGCAAGCATTCCGTGGTGCTTTCGACCCAGGATGAGGAGAACGGCGTCGGAATGAAGCCCAGCGACCTCCTCTTGGCCGCCGTGGGGAGCTGCAGCGCAGTGGACGTGGTGAACATCCTGCAAAAGAAGCGCCAAAAGCTGACCGGGCTGGAAGTGCAGGTGAGCGGGGAACAAGATGCCGAGCCGCCGTGGACTTTTCGCAAGATCCACGTGCGCTACATTGTGCGCGGGCGCGACCTGTCCGAGAAAGCGGTGGCGGACGCCATCCGACTGTCTGAGGAGAAGTATTGCTCGGTGGGTGCCACCCTGGCGAAGGCAGTGGAGCTCAGCAGCGAGTATCAAATCATCGAGGAAATGTGAGCGTCGCCGACGGGCGCAGGACGGGGTGAGGGCATTGGTCGGGAGTTTGACCAGGGTATCACATTGGTATGGAAATTTGGGAACCTGCTTATGTAAAACTTTTGGAGAGCGGTGAGCTCGCGCGGCGCGCCGCTGTGGCCTATGAACACCTGACGCAATGCGACGTGTGCCCATGGGTGTGCAAGGTCAATCGGCGCGCCGGTGAGCTGGGCTTTTGTCGCGTGGGGGAACTGGCTGGCGTCGCCAGCTATGGCCCCCATCTGGGCGAGGAGAGCGTGTTGCGCGGCTGGCGCGGATCGGGCACGATTTTCTTCACCGGCTGCAACCTGAAGTGCAAATTCTGTCAGAATTATGAGATCAGCCAGCTGGACGAAGGCGCTCCGGTCACCCCGCAACGGCTGGCAGCGATCATGCTCGAATTGCAGGAAATGGGGTGTCACAACATCAACTTCGTTTCGCCCAGCCATGTCGTGCCGCAGATCTTGCTGGCGGTGTTGATTGCGGCGCAGGCAGGATTGCGCCTGCCGCTGGTGTATAACAGTGGCGGCTACGATTCGCTCACCATGCTGCGCATCCTGGATGGGGTGGTCGACATCTACATGCCTGATATGAAATATGTCGACGCCGCGATCGCGCGCCGTTATTCGGGGATTGCCAACTATCCCCAGGTCAATCAGGCGGCGGTGCGTGAGATGCACCGTCAAGTGGGCGATCTGGTCATTGATCAAAACGGGCTGGCACGACGTGGCCTGCTGGTGCGCCACCTGATTCTGCCGGAAAACCTGGCCGGCACCGAGCGTATCATCGAATTTCTGGCCCGCGAAATCTCGCCGCACACCTATCTGAACCTGATGGATCAGTATCGGCCGGCCTACAAAGCGTGCGAATATCCCGAGCTGAGCCGCCGCATCACGCGCGCCGAATGGGAGCAGGCGGTCTCTCTGGCGCGCAAGGCCGGCCTCTACCGCCTGGACGGACTGTGACGCAAGCCGATGCCTGCCCCCCAAGGATGGCCCACCCATGAGGGATAATCCCGAACGACTCGCCTGGACCGTGTTGTTGCTGGCGTTTGCCACCTTCTGCGCCTTGGTGGTCGGCATCCCGCTGGGCATCCGCTCGTATGTGCTCAATGCTACCAACGCCGAGCAATCTTCCGTCACCTCTGTGCACGGCACCGTGCTCGTCCAGCCGCTGCAGGCAAACACCCCGATCCCTGTTCCCGACGGCGCCACCCTGCGGGTCGAGGAGAACACACGCGTCAGCACCGATAGCAATGCCCAGGCCATCGTGACCTTCTTCAACGAAAGCCTGCTGACCCTGTACGAGAACGCCAGCGTGGTTATCCACCGCGTCCGCTCGCCTCGCTTCTCCAGCGGGCAGCAGCCGGACACGATCATTGTGGAGCTGGAGCGTGGTCGGGTGCGCGCCGCCCCGCTGACAAGGACGATGAGCAACAATGGGCGGGAGATGCACTTCGAGATCTACTGCTCGCACATGAGTGCTCGGCTGAGTGAAGGCAGCTATTCGCTGGAAGAGGCCGAGGCGGAGACCCACATCACCACCCGCATCGGTCTGGCGCAGGTCACCGCCGCAGAGGGAACGCTCATGCTCGGTCCCGGGCAGCGTGCCATCCTGCCCCACGGTGAGCCACCTGTGGGGCCACTGCCGGCCGAGAGAAACTTGCTGGTGAACGGTGACTTTTCGCAACCGCTGGAGAACGGCTGGCACGTCTATCGCGTTGAGCCACCCACTGGCGTGGTCACCGCAACGCTGCGCACGGTGAGCACTGGCGTCCAGACTGCCTTGCAGCTGCAGAGCAGTGGCCAGGACAACGTACACAGCGAAGTCGGCATCATCCAGTATCTCAATAAGAACATCCAGGATTTCGAATCGCTGCGCGTGCTGCTGGACGTGCGCATCAACTCACAGAGCCTGCCCGGCGGGGGCACGCTCGGTTCCGAGTTTCCCCTGATGGTGCACCTGGCATACGACGAGGCGGACGGCACCGACCGCGACTGGTACTACGGTTTCTACTACGCGCCGGCGCCGCCGGATTGGATCCTCCATGACACACCGTTCAACTCCAGCCGCCGCATTGTGCGCGGTGTGTGGTATCCTTTCGAGTCGCCCAACCTGCTGGACAGTCTGAGCACGGCGAAGCCGGTCTATCTCAAGTTCATCCGCCTCTACGGCTCGGGCTGGCTGTACGATGCCTATGTGACCAACGTCACTCTGTTAGCGCAAGAATAGGGATGCCCGACCGCCTGCTGTGCCGTGTCGTTTTTGCCCTGGCCTTGCTGCTTTACCTCGCTGCAGCGGGCTGGCAGCTGACCTTGCCCGGTCTCCACTACGATGAAGCATTCGACGTGCTGCCGGCGATGCAGCTGGTGCTGGGCCAGCCGGTGACCGCATTCCGCGACAATGGCCTGCGCATGGGAGGATGGCAGCTGCCGCTGATGACGCAGGACTACATCGGCGCGCTCAACACCTACATGGCGCTGCCCCTCTTCCTGACCCTCGGCCCGGGTGTGGAGGCTGTGCGCTTGATGGGCATCCTTCTGGGCGCGCTCACCCTGTATCTGGCTTATCGGCTGGCGGGTGAGCTGGTTGCACCGCTGGCGGGCAGCCTTGCTGCGTGGCTGCTGGCGCTCGACCCCACCTTTGTCTTCTGGAGCCGTCAAGGCGTCTTCGTCACCTCGGTGACTGCGACGCTGGGCCTGGCGGCGGCGTGGGCATGGCTGCGTTGGTGGCGACGCGGCGACCTGCGCTACGCCTTCGCCGGCGGGTTGCTGCTCGGCCTGGGGGTATATGCCAAGCTGCTCTTTCTCTGGCTGGCGGTGGGACTGGCGCTGGCCGCGCTGGTGGTGGGGCTGCTGCGCTGGCGCGGACGCTGGCGGGAGACGGTGCGCCATGCAAATCAGAGGCGAGCTGTGGGCGCAGCCGTCGCCTGGGGCAGCCTGGGTTGCCTGGTAGGATGCGCGCCCCTGATCGCCTACAACGTGCAGACAGGCGGCACGTTGGAGAGCATCACAGAGAACCTGACCGTCTCGTATTACGGCATCAACAATCTGGCCTACTTGGCGAACTTGGCTGTGCGCGTCGGGCAGCTGCTTGTCCTGTTAACCGGTGGGCACCTGTGGTACCTGGGCGGCAGCTACGACAACTGGTTCGCCCCGCTGGCATTCACTGCTGCTTTCGTGGGCACTCTCTGGGCCATCCGGCGCGGTCCGCAGCCGGGATATGGCGCGTTGGTGCCTTTTGTCGTCATCGTCGGGGTGCTGCTATCCAGCTGTGCCACCGTTTCAGCGTTGTGGGTGACTCATTTCGCAGTGCTGTCGCCGTGGCCGGCTTTGGCGCTGGGTTGCGCTGTTGCGTGCATGCTCCGCGCCGTCCGTGGGCATGAGCAGAGCGACGATAGAGGGGCCGGGACAAGAATGCAGCGCAGGCGTCACCTGCCCGTCTTCGTCTTGGGCGTGCTGGTGCTGGTCGGCGCGGCCTGGGCTATGGGCGGGATGAACGACCTGCGCTACCACCAGGCGCTGGCGCGCAGTGGCGGATTGAGCGCCCACTCGGATGCCATATATGATCTGGCAGACTGGCTGGTGGGGTTCAGCCGCGAACACGCGGCGGGCGAGTCGGGAGCGCTGCCGGTAGTGGCGATGGATTGGGGCATTGCCGCCTCGGTGAACTTCCTCACCCGCGGCGAGGTGCGGCCGGTGGAAGCCTTCGGCTACCAGTGGCAGCCCGATGCCGCGCTGATGGCCCGCCTGGAGCGCTTTATCCACCAGCCAGAAAGCATCTATTTGTGGCGCGCGCCGGAGGAGATCATCTTCGACCGCAGCCAGGAGTTCAAGGCGCTCTATCGGCCCATGGGGCTGGAGGAGGACATCGTCGCCGCCTTTTACGAGCGGAGCGGCCGGCCCGTGCTGGGTGCCACACGGTTGGTGCCGCAGGGAAGCGCCCGGAATCCCCCCAAACCTCTGGACCCGCGCTGAGATCATGAGAGGTTGCCCGATGACAGGCATCGCAGAAGAACCCGCCTGGAAACGCTATCTCACCGATTACAACGAAGGGCTCGGCCTGGTCTATGAGCGGCTGGTGCTGAACCGCTATCTGGAACGTTTGGTGGAGCGCTTTGGCATTCGCTCAGCATTGGAAGCCCCCCTCTACGGCATGGCCGGCGTGAGCGGCATCAACAGTGTGCAGCTGGCGCGCCGCGGCTGCGCCGTGACCCTGGTGGACTGCGTGGCCGAACGCCTGGTAGGCGTCCGTCGCATCTGGGAAGAGCTGAACCTGCCGGTGCGCCTGGTGTGGCATCCAGACTTCACCCGCCTGCCGTTTGCGGATGCTTCATTTGATCTGGCCTGGCAGTGGGCCGGGTTGTGGTATCTGCCGGATGCAGCCAGCCTGCTGCGCGAGCTGGTGCGCGTCAGCCGTCGGCTGGTCTTCGTCGCCATGCCCAATCCGTTGCAGCCCGGCTACCTGTTGCGCAAGTATGTGTTGGAGCGCGACTTCTTTCGCACGGTGGCTGAGGACTGGGTGGATGTGCGACGCATCAAGCGTGTGCTGAGTGATGCTGGGGTGCGCCTGATCGAGGAGGGAGTGATGGACATCCCGCCCTGGCCCGACACAGTGATGCCGGCGGCGGAAGTGCTGCGTCGCCTTGGCATCGGCAGCGCGCGGCTGCGCGCACGCTTCAGCGGAGCGCGCTGGCAGTGGAGCACCATGGCCTATTATCTGGGTGTGCAGCCCGACTTGGGTGAACGGGTGATGCGCTATGCCTGGTTGGAGGATCTGCCCATCCCGTGGCGGCTTAAGCTGGTCTGGGCGCATCATCGCTACGTGCTGGGTGTGGTCGAGGGGGCGCCGCGCGATGGCTGAGCTGGCGTTTCTCAAGCTGGGTGGCTCGGTGATCACCGACAAGGAAACCCCCTTCGCCGCGCGCGAGGATGTGGTGCGCCGGCTGGCGCGCGAGATCCTCGAGGCGTTGCACAGGCGGCCTGAGATGCGCCTGGTCGTCGGGCACGGGTCGGGCTCGTTTGGACACATGGTGGCGCACCGCTATCGCACCCATGAGGGCTGGCGCGATGCCACCAGCTGGCGCGGGTTCGTCGAAACCGCCGATGCGGCCGCTCAGCTCAACCGCCTGGTCGTCCGCTGGCTGCTGGAGGAAGGGGTGTCCGCGGTGAGCTTCCAGCCGTCCGCTTCTGCGGTGTGTCGAGGTGGCAGGCTGTGCCGCATGGCGCTGGGGCCGCTGCGGCGTGCGCTGGGGGCCGGACTGGTGCCGGTGGTGTATGGCGACGTAGCCATGGACGAGGAAAAGGGGTTCACCATCATCTCCACGGAGCAAATCTTTGCCTGGCTGGCGCGTCATCTGCGGCCGGTGCGCATTGTGCTGGCCGGCATAGTAGATGGCGTGTACGAGCGCGATCCCTTGCGCGATCCCACGGCGCGCCACATTGCGCGTATCACCCCTGATCAGTGGGTGGAAGTGAGTGCTGCGCTAGGGGCATCCCACGCGGTGGACGTGACGGGAGGGATGCTGAGCAAGGTGCGGGCGATGGTGGAGTTGGTCGCGTACGATCGGGCGCTGCAGGTGAGCATCGTCTCGGGCGCGGTGGCTGGCCATGTGCGCGATGCGTTGTTGGGTGAGGCGGTGGGGACAGTGATTGGGTAGTGGGTGGAAGGGTGCGGCTGAGGCGCTGGTGTTGATGCGGCTCGGGTAACGTCACCATCGAACCCGAGCCGCGACCGTGAGGGAGCGGCGTGTGCGGGCGCAATTTAATGCGCCCCTACGGGCGCGCGTGGCTCGGATCGAAACTGAGCCACGACCGTCAGGGAGCGGCGTGTGCGGGCGCAATTTAATGCGCCCCTACGGGCGCGCGTGGCTCGGATCGAAACTGAGCCGCGACCGTCAGGGAGCGGTTGTGATGCCGCTTGCTCACGCGCACAGCTCGGGGTGTCTCTGTTCCGTGCGGCGCGTGCGGTCGGCCTCGACGGCCATCAGCGTCACCAGGGCGCGCGCCACATGCTTCTCCGCGCCGTCCGCGACGGAGAACACGTCCGCCTCCGAGACGATGATGCGCCGGCCCCCGTTGATCACCCGCGCGCGACAGAGCAACTGCTGCCCGGCCGCCGGCCGCAGGAAGTTGATCTTGAACTCGATCGTCAGCACGCGCCGGTCCGGCGGCACAATGGTGAACGCAGCGTAGCCGCCCGTATGATCGGCCATGGTGGCCATCACGCCGGCGTGCACGAAGCCATCCTGCTGCTGATGTTCGGGGCGCACATTCAAGCGCGTTTCAAAGACGCCGTGCGCCACATGGGTCACCTCGATGCCGCAATAAGCCGGAAAGCCGCGAGCAAAGTCCTGACGGAGAAAAGCAAACCATTCATCCGGAGTCATCGTGAGTTGTCCTGCTGCTGCGATCACCCATCCATGATACACGAGAGGGGCGACGCAGCCAAGTTGCGACAGGCGAGGTGACACAGCTTCGGGCCGGGATGGGCCTGGCGGTGCGGTGCCGGCGTCATCCGCCCTGTCTGTCAGCAGAGCATCTCTCTCCACAACGTTTGCCAGCACTGCAGAAAAGGGGTAAGATTGCCACCATTGCGGGTGTACCGAGGAGACGCCGAGAATCCCTATGGCTTCATTCACGAACCAAGGTCCTGAGCTGGATCGAACTCTGCTGGCATTGCTCGCCCCCCCTGCCAGTCTGGCCGAGCTGGATGTGCCTCAGGGGCTGCTGGTGGACCTCATCTTGCGGCTGATGTTCGTCGAAGGTGACACGCCGGTCACGCGCATGGAACAGGTGTTGTGTGTTCCCTTCAAGGTGTTGGACGACCTGTTGCTTGCCATGCAGACCGACCATCTGGTGGAAGTGCCCGGCGCGACAGGCCGCATCGGGCGGCGCGCCTATGTCTATCGCCTGACCGAGGAGGGCAAAGCGCGCGCCCGCGACGCCATGGAACGGACGCAGTATGTCGGCCCGCTGCCGGTGCCCTTGACCAAGTACAGCAAGGCCATCCTGCTGCAGGCACGCCGTTCGCTGGTCACTCCCGCTCAGGTCAAGGAAGCGCTCAGCCATCTGGTGTTGCCGGAGGGTTTTGACCGGCGGATCGGCCCGGCCATCAATGCAGGCACCTCGCTCTTCCTGTATGGACCGCCCGGCAATGGCAAGACTACCATCGCACAGGCTGTCGCCGAGCTGGTCTCTGGTAGCGATCTGATCTGGCTGCCTTACGCCGTAACCGTGAGCAACCAGATCATCCAGGTCTACGATGCACTGGTGCACCGTGAGGTATCCGTGGAGCGGGCAGCTTTCAACATCGATCTGCGCTGGAATCAGTATCGTCGGCCGGTGGTGATGGTGGGTGGCGAGCTAAAGCTGGATAGCTTGGACCTACGGTTTGACCCCATCACAGGTTTCTACGAGGCGCCTCTGCAAATGAAAGCGAACGGTGGCATGTTCCTGATCGATGACTTCGGGCGTCAGCAGATGCGTCCCATCGATCTGCTCAACCGCTGGATTGTGCCGCTGGAAACGCACATCGACACATTTCGCCTGCGCACCGGCCAGACCTTTCAGGTGCCTTTCAAGCAGCTGATTGTCTTCAGCACCAACCTGGACCCCACCGAACTGGTGGATGATGCCTTCCTGCGGCGCATCCAGATCAAGGTGGAAGTGCCCAGTCCCGACGAGAGGATGTATTACCAGCTGTTCGTCGGCATGTGCCGTCAGCTCAAGGTGCCCTTCGACCGCGCCTCCTTTCTGCATCTTCTCCAGGAATGGTACTACCGGCCCGGGCGTGCGCTGCAGGCGGTGCATCCGCGCGACATCTTGCGCATCGTGGTCGGCTTGTGTGATTATGCTGGGATGCCCTACCAGTTGACGCCCGAGATCATCGATGAGGCCTGTCGCGCCTATTTCGTGGCGCCCCAGCCCTACGCCAGACGCACAGACAGACAGCTATGATCCCAATCGCGGCCCCCGTCTTGGGCGAAAAAGAGCTGGAATATGTGTCCGATTGCATCCGCAGTGGCTGGATTTCCTCGCTGGGGGAGTACGTGCGACGCTTCGAGAGGGAATTCGCCGCCTATTGTGGGGTGCGTCGCAGCGTCGCCACGCATAACGGCACCGTGGCGTTGCATCTGGTGCTGGCAGCGCTGGGCATCGGCGCCGGGGATGAGGTGATCGTGCCCAGCCTGACCTTTGTCGCGACAGGCAACGCTGTGGCGTACACAGGTGCGCAGCCCGTCTTCGTGGACTCCGATCCGGTCACCTGGACCATAGATCCAGAGGAGGTGGCGCGCGCCATCACCCCACGCACGCGGGCGATCATCGCGGTCCATCTCTATGGCCATCCTGCCGATATGGATGCGCTGCGTGCGCTGGCGGATGAACACGGTTTGATATTGATCGAGGACGCTGCCGAGGCCCATGGAGCACGTTACAAAGGTCGTCGCGTCGGCTCGCTGGGCGATGCAGCCGTGTTCAGCTTCTACGGCAATAAGATCATCACCACCGGCGAAGGTGGCATGATCGTCAGCGACGACGCCGACCTGATAGAGCGCTGTTATTATCTGGAGAATCAGGCCAAAGCGCCCGAGAATCCCTACTGGCACGCGGAAATCGGCTACAATTACCGTATGACGAACCTGCAGGCAGCAGTGGGCGTCGCACAGCTGGAACGCATTGAGGAGCTCATTGCCGCGCGGCTGCGCAACGCCCAACATTACAGCCGCCGTCTGGCAGGCGTGCCGGGCATCACCCTGCCGCCGTGTGCCGAGTGGGCGACGAATGTCTACTGGATGTACACCGTTCTGATCGAGGATGCCTACGGCATGTCGCGCGACGCGCTGATGGCACGCCTGCGCGAACGTGGCATCGAGACCAGGCCAGTTTTCTATCCACTCCATCGGCTGCCCATGTACGATCGCGGGCAATCCCTGCCGGTGGCGGAGGAGATCGCGCGCAAGGGCATCAATTTGCCCTCCGGTTCGGCGCTGACGCCGGCGGAGATCGATGCCGTGTGCGATGCGATTGTGGAGCTGGCCCGAGATTGAGCATGGACGAATCTCGGGATACCCTCCTGTGTAGATGGCTGCGTCATCGCGGCTGAAGAGGCAATTACCAGTGCGCATTGTTATTCTGACCTACGAGAGTTTGTACGCGAACCTGATGACCCACCACCTGATTCAGGTGCGTCCTGGTCAGGTGGTGGGCATTGTGCGCTCCGATTGCCTCATCCATGGCCGCTCTCTGTTGGGTGCGCTGTGGTATCTGCTGCGCCGCACCGGCTGGCGCTTTGTGGGGCGCAAGGCGCTGGAGCTCTTTCAGACGCGTGCGATGGCCATGGCCTTTCACCTGATTGGGCGGACGCCACGGGTGCCTGGGTTGCGCGAGATCGAAAGGCGCTACGGCATCCCGGTGGTCGGTTCCCGCGATGTCAACGCTCCGCAGACGCTGGCTGTGTTGCGCGCCTGGCAACCCGACCTGATCATCTCAATCTACCTGAACCAGCTGATCAAGCGCGAGGTGATCAACTTGCCCCGCATGGGGTGTTTGAACATTCATCCAGCGCTCCTGCCGCGCAATCGGGGACTGTTTCCCTACTTTTGGGTGCTCGCCAACGGTGAACGCGAGACGGGTGTAACCCTGCACTGGGTGGATGAGGCATTCGACACCGGCCCCATCCTCTTGCAGGAAGCGATCGCGGTGCAGCCGGATGACACGATCACCTCGCTGGCCTATCGCAGTGCTGTGGTGGGGGCTCGCCTGTTGGAGCAGGGTGTTGCGCTCATCGAGGCGGGCAATCCGCCGCGCATCCCCCAGGATGAGCGCGAGGCCAGCTATCATTCTTGGCCCGGGCGGGCGGACCAACGTCGGTTTCGTGCGCGTGGCGCGCGCTATGGTACCATTTTTGATCTGGCACGTTATATGTGAATGATGCAACCACCAGGGAACAACCAGCATCCTCCACCTAAAGCGATGGCTTCCATCCTGTTGCCCACCTACAAGGAGCGCGACAACATTGTCGAGCTCGTGCAGGCAATTCACCAGCATCTGGAGGCGCAGGGCTTCAATTACGAAGTCATCATCGTGGATGACAACAGCCCGGATGGCACTGCGGATGTGGTGCGCGAGGTCTTCGGCAACGATCCGCGCGTGAAGTTATATGTGCGCCAGAACGAACGCGGTCTCGCCACGGCATTGCGTTTTGCCGCCGAGCATAGCAGTGGCGAAGTGCTGGTCTTTATGGACACCGACTTCAACCACGACCCCGCCGTGATCCCGCAGCTGATCAAGTTCCTGGAGTACTATGATGTGGTGATCGGATCGCGCTTCGTAATGCGTGGCGGGATGGAGGATCGCGTCCGCTATGTATTCAGCTTTATCTACAACTTGGGCCTGCGCTTTCTGTTCGGCACACGGGTGTGGGATAATCTGAGTGGCTTCTTTGCTATCTACCGCAGTCGCCTGTTTGAGCTGGATTTGGATCGCATTTTCTACGGCTACGGGGACTATTTCATTCGCCTGCTGATGGTGGGCTGGCGGCGCGGCTGGCGCATGCTGGAGATACCCGTCTTCTACCGCTTGCGACAACGCGGACACAGCAAGACTCAGTTCCTGAGCACTTTCATCCAGTACACGTGGGCCATTCTCAAGTTGCGTCTGAGCTTCGGGCTGGGGCGCATGCAGTAGCCACATCCTCGCCCAACGCCTTGATGACCGTCCCGCCTCGATGGAAAGCCCATCCAGCGTGCGAGGCAAGCGCAGCACGACTTGACAGGTTTCGCTATAATACCTTTTGCTTTTTGCATGCTTGGCATAATTTAGCTATATAATAATATCTTAGCACGCCACACAGGGGCACCGCAATTGTCGCTTCGAGTACGCCGCGTGCATAAAGAATGATAGCGACCTCCGCAGATGATAGGTGACGACGCGACTTTGTCCCTCCCGGAAGTCGTCATCTACACGGATGGCGCATGCGATCCCAACCCCGGCCCCGGGGGATGGGCTGCGGTGCTGTTGACCGGTCGCCATCCTCAGGAGCTGGTTGGCAGCGAGCGACGCACGACCAACAACCGCATGGAGTTGCGCGCGGCCATCGAAGCGCTGGCAGCACTGCGCGGTCCACACCGCGTTCATCTGTACACCGACTCAGAATACTTGCGTCGCGGAATCACTGAATGGCTGCCGGACTGGGAGAGACGAAACTGGAAAACATCACGACGTACTCCGGTTAAGAACCAGGATTTGTGGCGTCGTCTCGCGCAGCTGATGCGATATCATCAGATTACGTGGCATTGGGTGCGCGGACACGCCGACAGCTACTGGAACACTTATGTGGACCGCCTAGCGAGGGCAGCTCTCGCCAGGGAACACGGCGGCCGGAATGCGGCGCGCCAGCAGTAGGATGTATCTACATGAACTATACGCACTATACTACGATGGACAGCGAACTGATTGAGGCACACAAACCTCCTCCGCAACCAGGGGCTGATGCAGCGGACATGCCCAGGCAGCCAGCACTCGGCTTTGTCTGGGTGTTTCTGCTGTTCCTGGTGTTTCGCTGGTTGGCGCTGGTGTTGCTGCGGCCGGGTGGCTTCATCCGCGATTGGTCCGACTTCGACACGTTCCTCGGTTTTGCCTCGCTTTCTGATTACGGTTTGTATCCTTTCTTGCATTACTGGCTGGAATGGCCACCTCTGCTGCCATGGGTGGCTGTGGGCGCTTATCAGTTGAGCCTGCACCTGCCCGCCTGGACGGATGATCCCCGCCTGTGGTTTGTTGTGATATTGGGGAGCATCTACGTGCTGTTTGAGGCAGGCAACCTGGCACTCATCTACGCGCTCTCCAAACGGCTGTACGGCGCGGCAGGATCGCGCAGCGCTGTGTTGCGTCCCGTCTGGTTGTATGCCTTGTTGTTTGTCCCGCTCTACACCATGTTGGGGTTCTTTGACAGCGTCGCTCTCTTTTTCCTGTTGCTGGCGCTGCACTGCGCGTTGCGCGAGCAGCTGGTGCGCTCAGCGGTTGCCACTGGTGTCGGCTTCATGGTCAAGCTGATACCGGCCATCTTTCTCCCTGTTGCCGTGCGCCAGCTATGGAGCCTTGCGGCCGATCGACGCAGCGGGTTGCGCGATGGGGCGCTCTACGTGGTGGGTGCTGCGCTCGCGGTTTTAGTATTGGCGGCGCCTTTCTTGGTGGTGCAGCCGGCTTGGTTGCTCACCATGGGGCGCGCCGCGCTCGGGCGCTCCTCCTGGGAGACGGTCTGGGCCATCATAGAAGGGTACTACGGCTTCGGCGTCGTGGGCGGCGACCGCCTCAACGCCACGGAGAGCGCTTTTGCCGTCCACGCGGCCACATTGCCGTGGTGGCTGATTGCGCTGATCTTCCTCGTGCTGTATGCCGTGATATGGCTGCAGCGAGCCGATTACACCCAGCCGCGCAACGTGATCGCCCTGACCGGTTTCACCGTCACCTTCTTCCTGCTCTATTCCAAAGGCTACAGTCCGCAGTTCCTGGTCTACCTGCTGCCCTTTGTGATTCTCCTATTCCCCAATCGGCGCGGTGTGGTCTACAGCCTGTTGCTCACCCTGTTGAATGTGCTGGAGCAGCCGGTGTACTTTGTGCTTGTGCCGGATGCGCGGCAGCTCCTAGTAGGGGTGGTGGTGACGCGCTGGTTGACTCTGGGTGTGCTGGCGCTGGAATTCGCCTTCGTCATATGGCCTTCGACGCTGGCGCGGCTGGCGGGTGTGCGCCGCTATGCACCGGCTGCGCTGAGCATCCTGGTGGGCGTCGGGCTGCTGGCTGGGTTGCCCAGTGTGGCGCAAAGTTATGCGCAGCGACAATTGCAACAGGACCCGGCCGCACCCCTGATCGGGTACCTGGACACCCAACAGGCGCGCGCACAGGCCGGCACGTTGATCTTAGAAGACCATCGCATGCTGCGTCAGTTCAGGCCCTATCTGGGTGGCGCCTACGTGATACGCGTCCTGGGGGGCGTGAATTTGCCAGCGGGGGCACGCAATCGGGCTCTCGAAGAGGCTCTTGCCAGCGCCCAGACGCTGTGGTTCGTCTTCCAGCAAGAGGGCGAGACGACAAGAGCCCTCCCCTCGCAGCTCGGGTATGCCCTGATACGCTACCGCTTTGCGAACAATTATCAGCTGGCGCTGGTCGCCCGACACGGAGGCGGTGCGCCTCCGCCACCGCTGGCACGCCTGACGAATGGGATCAACCTGATCGGCAGCGCAGTCGAGAAGATGCCCGAGCATCACACACGCGTGACGTTGTACTGGTGGGCCGCGGCGCCTCCCACCGAAAGCTTCACCGTTTTCACGCATATCCTGGATGCGACAGGACGTTTCATTGCCGGCCACGACAGCTTCCCGGCTAACGGCCAGCTGCCCACGCACACCTGGCAGCGCGGTTGGGTCTATGCGGATGCGCACGACATCGCCTTGCCATCCGACCTGCCGCCGGGACGTTACGCCGTCGTGGCTGGCATGTACGACTACAATATGGAACGTGTGCGCGCTGGCCGTGCAGATGGCAGCGTGTATGAGGATTTTGCCATTCCGATAGGGGAGCTAGACCTGCCGTAAGGGCAGTGATGTGGGAATCGAGACATTCTTTGATCTGGTGGGGTTTGAGAGGAGATGCAGGTAGCATTGTTAGCAAATCTGAAGAAGAACGCCCCGGTCTGGGAGGGAATGCCGCCCGACATGTGGGACGACCTGGATGCTGAGGAAACGATCGAGGCCATTATGCGTGCGCTGGAGTCGAACGGGCACCGGGTCACCTTCTTGGAAGGCGATCGCACCCTGATCGACAACCTGGAAAAGCTTCGGCCGGACATCTGTTTCAACATCTGCGAGGGTCATTTCGGCGACTCGCGCGAGGCACAGGTGCCTGCCATCCTTGAATTCATGCGCATCCCCTACACCGGCTCGCGGGTGCTGACCCTGGCGCTTTGCCTCGATAAACCGATGACCAAGCGCGTCCTGACCTACCATGACTTGCCCACGCCACCTTTCCAGGTCTTCGAGCGCCTGGATGAGGAGCTGGATTGCTCGACGATGGACTTTCCGTGTTTTGTGAAGCCCAGTCGTGAGGGGACGGGCATGGGAATTTCGGGCGAGTCGATCGTCCACAACGAGGCGGAACTGCGCACTCAGCTCAAGCGCATCTTTGAGCGCTACAACCAGCCCGCACTGGTCGAGCGCTTCATCGAAGGGCGCGAGGTGACGGTGGGCCTGGTGGGCAATCTGACCAGACCGGCGGCGCGTCGGGTGCCGGACGATGACAGCGCCTCGCGCATGTTCGGTGGACTGCATCTTTTCCCACCCTTGGAAGTCAATATGGCGGCGTATCCACCGGATGAAGGAGGGGTGTATACAGGACGTATCAAGGTAGATCTGGTGCACGATTTTCACTATATATGTCCTGCTCCGCTACGTCCGGAGCAGGTGGAACAGCTCAACTGGCTGGCCGCGGCCACTTTTCGGGTGACGGGCTGTCTCGATGTGGCGCGGGTGGATTTCCGACTGGATGTGAACGACAACGAAAAGCCCTATATCCTGGAGATCAACCCGCTCCCGGGCCTCAATCCCGAATACTCCGACCTGTGCCTGGAAGCCGCTGCCGACGGATGGCGTTACGAAGAGCTGATCAATCGCATTTTGAACGAAGCTATTCGGCGTTATGGCCTTGATCAGAAAAGGGGGTGATATTCAGGATGCTCTCAGACGACCAGGAGCCGCCCGGTGTCGTGGTGCTGTACAATCATAGCACTCAGTTGATGAAAGGTGAACCGCGTGACCTGATAGCAGATCAGGAGGTGGTGCAATGTGCCCATGCCGTTGCCGCCGCGTTGCAACGCAAGGGGTACCGCACAGCCCTGGTGCCAATCGCGCCCAGCGGGGGTATGCTGGAGAACGATGTGCTCGCGTCGTGTCTGTCCGCCAATCCGGTCACCCGAGCGTCTATGGAGGTGGAGATGGCACTGTTGCCCTATCCGCCCACGGAATGGGTGGTGTTTAACCTGGGCGAAGGGTTGGAGGGCAGATTGTTTGAGGATGCGCGCATCGCCTGGGCGCTCGAAGCTATGGGGTATCGCTTCACCGGCTGTGAGGGCGATGCGCTCAGTCGCTCATTGAACAAGGCACGCGCCAAGCAGCTGCTGGTCGGACACGGGGTCGCCACACCTCCGTGGAAGGTGTTCCGACACCCGGATGAGGTCAAGAGCAACTCGCTTGAGGGACTGCAATTTCCGGTGATTATCAAACCGGTGGCCGAAGATGCCAGCCTGGGCATCGGACCAGAGGCTGTGGTTTCGCACGTGCAGGCAGTGCGCGACCGCGTGGCCTATGTAGTGGAGAGGTATCGTCAGGCAGCGTTGGTGGAACAATTCATCGATGGGCGCGAATTCAACGTGGCGCTGTGGGGTGACCCGGTTGAGGTGTTGCCGTTGGCCGAGGTGGATTTTAGCGCTTTTGCCAATCCTTGCGAACGCATTGTATCCTTTGCGGCCAAGTGGGAAGAGGGGTCGTTCGAGTACACGCACACGCCGGTGCAGTGCCCGGCACGGGTGGAGGAGCCCCTGGCGGAGCGCATCGTGCAGACTGCGCGTCTGAGCTGGAAGGCGATCGGTTGTCGCAGCTATGCCCGTGTCGATATGCGCATCGGCCAGGATGGTTTGCCCATGGTGGTGGAGGTCAATTGCAATCCCGACCTGTCACCAGACGCCGGTTTCTATCGCGCCGCTCGCGCTGCCGGATACAGCTACGAGGATATGATCGAACACATTTTGCTTCTTTCCATAGGAGCGAAACATGTATGATTGAGATCCATGCTGCCCGGCCTGAAGATGGACCGGGCATTCTGGAGATCGTCTCCAGAATCGATATCTTCAATTCCGCCGAGAAGGCGTGTGTGCAGGAGCTGTGGAATGATTACCTAGATAAGCAAGATGCAAGTGAGTATCACTTTCTGGTTTGTCACGACAGCGGGCGCGTGGTGGGCTTCGCATGCTACGGATTACACCCTTTGACGAAAAGCGCCTACGACTTACACTGGATCGCGGTGCACCCGGAAATGCAGGCACATGGCCTTGGCCGCGCTCTGTTGGCCTGTGTCGAAGCGGGTGTGCGGGTGGGCGGCGGAACGTTGCTGCTGATCGAGACATCCGGAAAGCCCAATTATCAAGCGACTCGACGCTTTTATGAGGCGTGTGGTTATGAGCGCCAAGCCGTCATCCACGATTTCTATGCTAGCGGGGATGATCTGGTGCTTTTTGCCAAATATCTCAATGGGAAATTGGCAACAGTGCCTGTGGCACAACAAGCTACCTGATCCCGGACGAGCAAGGTTGTAACCGTTGCATCGCCCCGTCAGTGCTGCTGTTACAGCGTTATGAGGTCGCGATGAGCGCCATCACTGTGTCGCGGCAGGTGAGCAGTCGCGGCGACGAGCTGGCTGCCCTGGTGGCCCAGCAGCTGGGCTGGCGGCTGGTCAGCCGTGAGCTAATCAACCAGGCGGCACGCAAGGCTGGCGTGCCGGAGGTGGCCCTGGCCGAAGTGGATGAGCTGGGCCTATTCGGCATTTGCCCCTCAACACGTGAGTGGCGCGCTTACCAGAAACAGGTGGAGCGCATCATCCGTGAGCTGGCCGACGCCGGCAATGTGGTCATCGTCGGTCGGGGCGGTCAGGTGGTCTTGCGTGGGCGCCCCGATGTGTTACACGTGCGCGTGGTGGCGCCGTTGGAACTGCGCCTCAGCTGGTTGCAACAAGAACGTAACCTGAGTCGGGAAGCCGCCATGGCATGGATGGAGACGAGCAGCCGGTCTAGGGCGCGTTACGTACGGCGCAGTTATCACCTTGACATAAATGATCCGTCGTTATATCATCTGATTGTCAATACTGGGCTGCTGCCGTTGGACCGGGCGGCCGCGCTGATCATCCAGGCGTTGCGGGAAATTGGAGGTTTATGACGCAGCAGGACGCTCCACGCTGCGACGTGGTGTTCTCTCACCCCAGTGAGCAGGAATTCGCACGTATCCTGGATTTCTACCAAATCCCCTGGCAGTACGAACCACGAGCGTTTGCACTGGCTTGGGACGAGAACGGCAACGTCACCGAGGCGTTCACACCCGATTTCTACCTGCCGGAGCAGGATCTGTACATTGAGATCACCACCATGGAACAGCACCTCATCACGCGCAAACATCGCAAATTGCGCCGATTGCGTGAGCTATATCCAGAGGTGAAAATCAAACTGATCAACCGAAATGCCTTCAAGCAGCTGATGTTCAAGTATGGCTTGGATGAGGGCGAGATCTCCATCGGAAACACAGCTCATCGGGAGTAAGCCTCGAGGATGCGGGGAATGAACTGCCCGTGGGCACTGCGACCACGCGAGGGATGACAGTGAAGCCGATCATCATTGGGGTGGCTGGGGGTACAGCTTCGGGCAAGAGCACGGTCGCGGAGGCCATTCTGAGACGCGTGGGTCGCGAGCACATCGCCTACATTCAGCACGACTCGTACTATCGCGACCTGAGCCACCTGCCGTTGGAGGAGCGCGCCCGCATGAACTTCGACCATCCCGACGCACTGGAGACCGAGCTGCTGGTGGAACACCTGCGGCAGCTGCAGGCCGGTCAGCCGGTGGAGGTGCCCATCTACGACTTTACTACCTACACACGCACCGGTCGCACACGCTATGTCGAACCGCGCCCCGTGGTCCTGGTGGAGGGAATTCTGATTTTCGTGGATCGCCAGCTGCGGGATATGATGGACATCAAGCTCTACGTGGACACTGATGCGGACATGCGCCTGATCCGACGGCTGCAGCGGGATCTGCGTGAGCGGGGGCGCACGCTGGAGTCGGTCATCCACCAGTATCTGGAGACAGTGCGCCCGATGCATCTGGAATTTGTCGAGCCGAGCAAGCGCTATGCCGACATCATCATCCCGTCGGGTGGCTTCAACGAGACCGCCATCGAGATGATTGTGGCGCGCGTCCAGAAGCTGTTGGGCACGGAGACAGAGGAGGGGACGTGAGCAAGGGGAGGTCGCCGGCGCGCATCCTGATCACCACAGATAACTTTCCTCCGCACGTGGGAGAGTCGGTGGCCTATGTGCCGGCAGTCGCGCAGGCGCTGGCGGAACGCGGCTACCCAGTGCGTGTGGTGACCTCTGTCTACAAGGAAGCAGCTGCTACGGATGCCGAGTACCCGTTTCGCGTGGAACGCCTTAACGTGCGCCATTTCTGGCATCGGACGGTGCGCCTATTTATGCACATGCGCTGGGCGCGGGTTGTGTTCGCAGACGGATTGCTGGCGGAGGTGAGCTCGCTCAATCGCCTGCTGCGCCGGCCGATGGTCGCGCGCGTGACGGGTGACGCCTTGTGGGAATATCTCACCGATCAAGGATGGATTGATGAGGACTATGCCACGTTTCAGCGCAAGCGCTATCACTGGCGCCTCGAGCGGGCACGTCGCTGGCGCAGTCAAGTGCTGAGCCGCATGCGCGTCGTCCTAGTGCCCTGCCAGTCGATGCGGGATCTGGTGAACGGCTGGGGGGTGCCGGCCGGGCGCATTCAGGTGGTGCCGGATGCGTTCATTCCTGTAGCGGAGGTGTCCACGTCGTGGCCGGGGCCGGAGACACCCTTGCGGCTGATCACGGTTGGCCGCCTGACGGCCTGGCAGGGGGTGGACGAGCTGCTGGCTACGCTGATCGCGTGGGACGATGTCGGGCTGTTGGTCGTCGGTGACGGCCCGCAGCGCGCCACGCTGGAGCAGCTGGCGCGTCGATTGCGCCTGGAGGAGCAGGTGAAGTTTGTCGGATGGCCGGAGCGTGGCGTCTTGCTAGGTTGGATGCGTGCCGCTGACCTGTGTGTGTTGAACGCACATCACCCGGGCAGCCCCTCGGCGTTGTTGGAGGCGTGGGCCGTGGGAGTGCCAGTATTGGCGGCGGCCACGGGAGGCGTTGTGGACTGGATCGAGGATGGGTTCAATGGGCGGTTGGTGCCGCCGGGAGACCGTGCTGCGTTGCGCGAGGCCATCCGTGCTCTGCTGGATGATCCTCTTTTGCGGGCGACGTTGCGCAGTGGCGGTCAGATAACGGTGCGCCAGCGTGCCGTCTTCGCGACAATGGTAGACCGCCTGGCCGAGGTGATTGAGGCGGTGAGGTGAAACGCTTGCTCGCCTCTGAGGGCAACATCAGGGCATTTGGAATATGCGATGAGCGATAGAGAGCCTGAGGTCCCCAGCTCTGGGTATCTGCCTCGTTCTGTGCCAGTCGGCCCCATTGGCAATGAGGAGGAGAGTGTAGCGGCTGGGACAGCGTTGACCGGTGCCCATCTGGCGCATGTGGCCGTGCGCAGCACGCTTTGGGTTGGTCTGGGCACCTACGCGAACCAGATTATCGGTTTTGCTGCTGTATTGATCATAACCCGTCTCCTCGGCCCGGAAGTGTTTGGCTATTTTGCGCTTGGCACATTTTGGAGCAGCCTGATCAACTTGCGCCCCAAGGTGGGATTGCACTACGCCGCCATTCGCGAGGCCAGAACCGATGGCACATTATTAGGCACCTATCTCACGGTGGATGTTTTCGTAGCCATCCTCTCGATGATCTTGAGCCTTCTGGTCGCGCTGGTGTTGTGGCCCATCGGCTATGCTCGAGAGGTGTCAGTCACACTGGTGGTGCTGGTCACGTTCGAATGTCTTGCTGCGACTTTCGCCCCACTCTCCATGGTGTTGGAAAAGGATTTCCACCTGAGCCGTCTGACGGTTGTCAGCGTGCTGGCATCTATCGTGGCATATTCTACTGCTATTGCCATGGTGTTTATGGGGATGGGCATTCGCGCCCTGCTTGCGATCAACGGCCTGAGTATGGTTGTCTCGGGGATGGGGATATTGTGGATGTGCTGGCGCAGATGCCCCCAGCTCTTTACCTGGCGGTGGCAGTTCAGTGGTGATCTGGCGCGTCATCTGCTGCGCCGAGGCATTCCTATTGGGTTGTCATTGACGACGCTTTCCGCTGTGGTCAATCAATTCGATAACTTTCTGATCGGCACCTTTGTGGGCTACTCTGTGCTTGGGTACTACGATCGCGCCTATCGGATCGCGACGTGGCCTCATCTCTTACTCACCCTGGTGGTGGGTCGGGTAGCATTCGTCACATTCGCCAAGGTGAAAGAGGATCGACCCCGGCTCACCCACGCCGTCCGGCTGTCTCTATGGTTGCTGCTGGCCCTCGGTATCCCGATTGTGCTGGTTCTGTTCTTCGGCGCACGGAGCATTGTGTCCGTCCTATATGGGCCAGCTTGGCTGGCCAGTGTGCCTTTTCTCCAATTCCTTGCGCTTTATGCGTTCGTTTGGCCCATTGTGAATCTCAGCTTCTGGTTGTCTGCAGCGTTGGGGCACTCGCGTGTTGTGATCACTCTCACCTCGATTCAGGCAGCAGTCCTGGTCATTGTGGGCACGCCACTTACCATCTGGTTGGGAGTGACTGGCACATTGATCGGCGTGGCAGCGACGATGGCAACCGCTTTGCTGGTCAGCGTGCAGTACATCTTCTCGCAGCTTCCCCTATCACTCCGTGAGGTGTTCGTGGCGCCATACCTGGCTGGTGCGTTAACTGCTGCCGTGCTCATAGGGTTGACAGAGCGGTTCAACCTTGACCAGTTTTCCCCATTGCTGCATCTGACTATTGTTGGGATGTTGTGCCTGGGTGTCTTTTTCGCTCTGTTATACGTTTTGCGCCCAGCAGAGACGGTTGACCGCATTCGGTATGTATGGCAGAGGCTGGTTGCAGGAACCCCATGATTGGGAGGTTGGCCGATGGCAACCCTGAGCGTTGTCGTCTTAACCTTCAACGAGGCTGCTAACATCGAAGCTTGCCTTGAAAGCGTGAAATGGGCGAATGAGATCATCGTAGTAGATAGCGGCAGCACCGATGCGACCTGTGAGATCGCCCGTCGCTACACTGATAAGGTGGTGTTCCACCCCTGTAATGGAATGGCTGAACAAAGAAATTATGGCCGCTCGTTGGCAAGCGGTGAATGGGTACTCGACCTGGACGCCGACGAGCGCATTACGCCAGCCTTGCAGGCGGAGATACAGGAGCTGCTGCGCCGGGATCCGGTGTGTCTGGCAGACGGCTATCGCATCTATATACGAGACTGGATGTTTGGGAAGTTCGTGCGATATGGATCCTGGCCCTATCAGGCTCCTGTACGATTGTCTCGGGCCAAAGTAGCGAGGTGGCAGGGGACGGTCCACGAGAGAGCTGTGGTGACTACGGGCAGGGTTGGGAAGCTGCACAATCCCATGTTACATTACTCGCACACCAGCATAGCTGCTTTTCTGAACAAGATGAACCGCTACACCGATCAAGAAGCTGCCGAAATGTTTGCGCAAGGCAAGCGAGCCAATCTATTTCTGGCGTTGTTAGGTGCAGCGCGTGCTTTTGGGGGACAATATATTCGATTGCAGGGTTTTCGAGATGGTGGCCATGGCCTTATCCTGGCCATTTTGATGGCTGTTTACTACTTTGTCCTTCAGGCCAAACTGTGGAGCTTGTGGTATATGTTTGAGCACGAAGAGGCAAATGCAACTCCACAAGGTACCTTACAGTAATGGCTTCGTGCTTGAGTGGGCTGCTAATCCTTCTTGGGCTAGTGGATCAACTGTGTACATCGTTACGCTGTTCTGAGATGTAGATGCCCCCTGAAGTCAGCGTTTGCATCGTCAATCACCTTACACCGGAACTGACCGAGGCCTGCGTGGCCTCGGTTGTGGACAGCGCTGTGGATATCGCGATAGAGGTGTTGGTCGTCAACAACACGCGTGACGACACCGATCGTATGGCGCAGCTCTCGGAACGGGCGCCGTTCGTGCGCGTGTGGCAGAACGAGCAGCCTATGGGCTTCGCAGCCAACCAAAATCGGTTAATGGCACACGCCACCGGACGTTATCTGATGCCTCTCAATTCGGACACCGTGGTTATGCCCGGTGCACTCCAGGAGCTGGTCCGCTTTATGGATGCTCATCCTGATGTTGGCATTGCCGGCCCACGGCTGGTCCACCCCGACGGCAGGTTGCAGCCCTCTTGTCGCAACTTCCCCACCCCATTGAGCCACTTCCTCGAGGCCTCTGGCCTGTGGCGTCTGTTGCGTGGCAATCCCTGGATCGGGCGAATTTATCCGCTGTGCAGTCCGCATACAGAGGTGATGGAAGTCGACTGGCTGACCGGCGCCTGTCTCATCGTGCGTGCCAGCGCAGCGCAACAAGTGGGTGGCTATGCAGAAGACCTTTTTCCTTTCTATGCCGAGGACATGGAATGGTGTTGGCGGATGCGCAGAGCGGGGTGGCGAGTCATGTTTGATCCTCACGCTACCGTGATCCATCTGGAAAGCCAGAGTCCATTGGCTGGACGCACGCGCCAGATGTACTATGGATTGTACCAATTCTGCGCCATATACTACTCGCCGGCACGACGGCAGGCCATCCGTTGGGCGACCGTGCTGGCGCTGATGCCGCGCTATCTGATGACACGCAGTGGAGAACAGCGGCGCGTTTTCATGGAACTGATGCGACTGCCTATGCCGCGGATTGCGGCAGAAGCGAGCTAGCGCAGAGACATGCAGTGGCGAAAACACCTGTACGGCGGCTCATTTGATCCCAACGCTCGTAATGACCCGCGTGCCATTATCAGCCGATGGGTCAGAGAGGGCGCGTCTGTGCTTGAGGTGGGTCCAGGGGATGGGGTGATCAGTCGCTATCTGAAAGTCTCGAAGAGCTGCCACACGGTCGGAGTAGAAGTAATGCCAGAGGCACTTGAAGCGGCTCGCGACGCTTTTGATCACCTGATCATCGGTAGCATTGAGGATGGCTCAACACTGCAAGAGGCCGTCAGATACGCACCATTTGATTATATTGTGTTCGCTGACGTGCTTGAGCACCTGGTGGACCCATGGTCAGTGTTGGAGCTCCTGCGCTCGCACTTGATGCCATCTGGCAACGTCCTGTTATCCGTGCCAAACGTAGCGCATTGGAGTGTCCGGTTGAACCTGCTATTAGGACGCTTCGAATATACCAATGGGTACCTGATGGACCGTTCGCACTTGCGCTGGTTCACGCGACGGTCAGCGCGAGCTATGGTGGAGCTAGCCGGGTATCGCGTTGTGGAAGAGGCAATCGTTTACAAGCCGCACATTGCAAGGTTCTGGCCCGGTTTGATGGGATACCAGATCGTGCTGCGGGCTGCAGCAACCACGTAGCGGTATTGCAGGACTGCCATGGAGACTCCGCCCGGTAGCACCTCCCGTCCTGATGTGTCCATCATCGTGGTCACCTTTAATACGTGCGATCTTACGCGCATGTGCCTTGAGTCCGTCGTGGCCGACAGCGTCAGTTTGGACGGTCCCACCGAGCTCATCGTTGTGGACAACGCCTCCGCTGATGACACGGTCTCTATGGTGAGCCAGCTGTTTCCGAGCGTGCAGCTGATTGTTAACCCCGAGAACGTGGGGTATGCCAAAGCCTGCAATATAGGGATGCAAGCAGCCAGCGGTCGCTACCTGCTGCTGCTCAATTCGGACACGCAGGCCCTACCCGGAGCGCTGAAGGCTCTGGTGCATTTTATGGATGCCCATCCTGAGGCCGGGATGTGTGGACCACAACTGCTCAACGAGGATGGATCCCTACAGCCTTCGGGACGTCCGCTGCCCTCCTTTTGGAGTGTGGCGCTGGCGATGACGCGAGCTTACCGTTTGTGGAAGCGAGACCTCTACCTCCAGCTGGGTCGCGACTATCATCAGGTGGTGAGCGTCGGTGAGATCTCCGGAGCCGCTATGATGGTGCGTCGAGAGGTCTATCAGCTGGTTGGTGGCTTTGATGAAGGGTTCTTTGCTTACTACGAAGACGTGGACTGGTGCAAGCGCATCGGAGAGGCGGGCTATGGGATCTATTATGTTCCGCAGGCGCAGGTGATCCATCGCTGGCGCGGCACCAGCCAAAATCTGTCCGAGACGGCGTACGTCGCCGGCCTGCGCAGCCTGCGCTATTATTTTGCCAAACATCACTCGCGTGCGGCGCAGGTGGGCGTTCAACTGCTGCTGGTTGCCAGGGAGTTGATTGTGCTGGCCTCCGCGGTGGGTCGCAGGTGCTGGCCCGAGGTGAGATTTCATTGGCATATGATGCGAGAGGTCCTCGCCCCATATCCCGTCGAAAGAGGATCTCAAGCGAGGTGAGGCTGTATGCACATTACGATGTTCACCTCCTGGCAGGTGCGATGCGGAATCGCTGATTACGCGCAGCAACTGATTAAAGCATTACGGGCCCTCGAGGGGGTGGACGTCACCGTTATCCCGTTTGACCGCCAACGCCACCCGCGGACGGACTACGCGCGTTGGGGACACATGATGAATCAGGGGGACGTGGCGCACATCCAGCACGAGTACACCTTCTTCGGCTATCTTCTTCCGTGGCGCAATCACTTCAGCACCTTCATCAGACCCATACATCGCCCGCTGGTCATCACGCGGCACGTCAGCTTTGATGGCCCGTACGTGCCGGTCGAACCCGAGCCGATGCGTTCGATCCGCCGGTTCAAGTGGGCACTTTATCAACGTTGGCTGGGGCCCTACGCAAGATACCTCAATCGTGACACATTTGACGTGGCCGACCAGATCATTGTGCTGAATGCGCATATGAAGGAGCAGCTGGTGCGGCGCGGCATCTGGCCGGAGAAAATCAACGTCATCCCGGCGGGCATGCCTGAGATGCCACCGCCCGAAGGAGGGGAGCAGTTACGTCGCCTGTGGGGATGGCAGGACAGGCAGATCATCGGCCAGTTTGGCTTCATCGCAGCTGCTAAGGGACATACCGTGATGCTCGAGGCGCTGGCTATGCTGCCGGAGGAGTATGTGTTGCTGATTGCCGGCGGGATCAGACGGCCGGGTGACCGTGGTGCGCTGCAGGCCATCGAGCGCAAGATCGACCAGCTGCGCCTGCACCATCGCGTGCGCATCACGGGATATCTGGAGTTCTCCGACCTATCGGCGCATTTCGATGCATGTGATGTGCTGGTCTATCCGAATACTCGCGCGGATTTTTCATACTCTGTGCTCATGGGGCTGGCGGCTATGAAAGCCCCCTTGGTGATCTCGGACATCCCTCCGCACCGTGAGCTGGCGGAAGCGGGAGCCGGTGTGGCGTTGTTCCGCAGCGGTGACCCTGGATCGCTTGCGGCTCAGATACAGGCTGTTGTTCAGGATGCCTTTATGCGAAAGAGGTCTCTGGAACAAGCTACAACCTTTGTGCGGGAACATACCTGGGAGACCATCGCCCAGAAAACTGTTGAAGTGTACAAGCGAGCTCTCTGCTCGGCTGATTGCAAGGAATGACAGATTCATTTTTGGTTATCCTCGACGCACGCACGGCGAATGACCATTTCCCGGGGATCGGCCGCTATGTGACCAGCCTGGCGCGTGGCCTGATGCGGCTGGACGAGCGTCCCGATGTGCAACTGCTGGTCGATCCGGGGGCGCAACCCGGCCGCCTGCAGCTGCCGCCGTTGCCGACGCTGGCTTGTCCTGCCTCACCCTTCTCGCTGCGCCAGCAATGGGTGGTGCCCCGTGCTCTGCGCCAGTCTCAGGCACACGTCTACCACAGCCCCTATTACCTGATGCCCTATCGACCCGGCATGCCATCTGTGCTGACCTGCCACGACATCATCCCACTCCTGTTCCCATCTTGTTTCACGGCATGGCAGCGCCTGGTCTTCCGCCTGGCCCATGTGCTGGCCCTGCACGCTGCCACGGTTGTGTTGGCTGTTTCGCATGCCACCCGAAACGATTTACTGTGTCATCTAAGGATCACGTCGACGAAAATCGTTGTCATCCCGCAGGCGGCTGATGCTCGCTTCCAGCCGCAACCCCTCATCGAGATCGAGCGCGTGCGCCAGGTGTATGGACTGCCATCGCGTTATGTGCTGTATGTTGGGAGCAACAAGCCCCACAAGAACCTGGTGCGGCTGGTGCAGGCCTGGGCCGCGACCGCTCCGCGTTTCCCCGACGTGCATCTGGTGGTGGCCGGCCCGTGGGATGTGCGCTATCCCCAGGCGCGCCAGGCCGCGGAAGCGCTGGACATCCGCGACCGCATCCTGTTTCTAGGTCCTGTCGCTGATGACGACCTGCCAGCGCTTTACGGCGGCGCGCACTGTTTTGTCTTTCCCAGCCTGTACGAAGGCTTTGGCCTGCCTGTGCTGGAGGCGATGGCCTGCGGGACACCAGTCGCCTGTTCTGACGTGGCCAGCTTGCCGGAGGTCGCTGGCGATGCTGCTTTGATGTTTGACCCACATCGGGTAGAATGCATAGGCGCTGCCCTGACTCAGCTATTGCGGGATAGCGATCTGCGTGGGGATCTTGCGATGCGCGGCCGCCAACGGGCTATGTCCTTCAGCTGGGAGTGCACTGCCGCTGCCACGGCGGAACAATATGCCAAGCTGGCAATTATGTAGCGGTGACCAGCGGAAGGGACCTTTTTGCATTTCCCAATTCGTTGATGCGTTTGCCAGCGCGCCGGAGACGTGATCATGCACATCCTCCACCTGTATAAGGACTACTTTCCCGTTCTGGGCGGCATCGAGAACCACATCCGCGTGCTGGCCGAGGCGCAAGTCGCTGCAGGACACGAGGTGACTGTCCTGGTGTGCGATCCGGGCCGACAGACCCGCTGCGAGATGCTGAACGGTGTGCGCATCATCAAGGCGGGTCGTCTCACCACACGCGCTTCTATGCCGATCAGCCTGGCGCAACCGTGGCATTTCCTGCATCAGCGCGCCGATGTGGTGCACGTGCACGCACCCTATCCGCTCGGTGAGGTGGCCGCCTGGCTGTTGCGGCGCGGCAGTGTCACCGTGATCACCCACCACTCCGATGTGGTGCGACAACGTGGGTGGCTGCAGCTCTATGGCCCATTGCTGCGATATGTGTTGCGCGCCGCCGACCGCATCATCGCCACCAGCCCACAGTACATTGAGACCTCGCCATGGCTGCGACCAGTGGCTTACAAATGCGCTGTGGTACCATTGGGGGTCGACGTGAGCCAGTTCTCCCCTGCAACCAGGCAGGCAGGCGATGGGCTGCGTCTTCTCTTCGTCGGGCGGCTGCGTTACTACAAAGGGCTGGATGTCCTGTTGCAGGCACTGGTGCAGCTGTCGGATGCCCAGCTGACCATTGTGGGCGACGGCCCCATGCGCAGGCCGTGGGAGACGCTGGCGCAGGCACTGCAACTGGGAGACAGGGTGCGCTTCGTCGGTGATGTGCCAGATGCCGAGCTGCCCGAGTGGTATCGCCAGGCGGATGTGTTCGTGCTGCCCGCAAACGCGCGAGCCGAGGCGTTTGGAACCGTGCTCCTAGAGGCAATGGCGAGCGGTTTGCCGTGCATCACCACCGAACTGGGCACTGGCACCTCGTGGATTGTGCAGCATGGCGTCACCGGGCTGGTGGTGCCACCCAATGATGTTGCCGCGCTGGCAGCTGCTGTGGAACATTTTCGCGATCGTTCAGTCCGCGACGCTATGGGCCAGGCGGGTCGTGCCCGCGTCGAGCAAAGCTTCACCGTCGAACGCATGATTCGCGGGGTGGAGGCGGTTTACCAGGATGCATTGGAAGGGGCTGCCACCAGACGGCGCACGACAAAACGAGTTGTATGACCCTTCTCCCCATGCTACAATGAGGTATCAGGAATATGGATTTGTGCTATTTCGCGTAGTCGGACGGAAGAAGGCCCTCACAAGATGTATCTCGGTTCCAGACCGCGTCGCCGCCGCACGCCACGGTTGACCATCCTCCTGCTGCTTATGATCCTGGCAGCGACGCTTATGGTGTACTACATCGATACACATCGGCCCAGCTGGGCCAATCCCTTTGAGCCAACACCCACTCCCACCTGGCCCGCTTCCTACTACATAGCGGCAGGGGAAGGATATTATGGCGAAGGACAACTGGACGAGGCGATCTCTGCGTATCAGCAGGCGACTAGGTTGTTACCCGATGAGCCGGTTGTCTACACACGCTTGGCGCAACTGCTCATTTTGCGCGAACGCACCGCCGAGGCGGTTGCCGCAGCCAGGAAGGCGGTGATGCTTGCGCCGCACAGCCCTCAGGCGGTGGCAATCCTGTGTCGTGCTCTGGATTGGGAAGGTCTCTACGCAGAAGCGCTGGATGTCTGCGAATGTGCCCTCGAGATGGATGAACGCTATGCGGAGGCGTATGCTTACCTCTCGGAGGTGTATGCCGATCTGGGCAACTGGACGGCAGCACGCCGGTATGCCCAGCAAGCGGTGGACCTGAACTACCAGAGCATGGACGCGCATCGCAATCAAGGCTATGCCTATGAGATGCAAGGACGTTTCAGCAAGGCAGTCGAAGCATATGAGAACGCCATCCGATTGCATCCGCGCCTCGCCCCATTGTATATCAGCGCAGCGCGCAACTATCGTGCGGTCGGCAAGTATAAAGAAGCGATAGACCGCCTCGAGCGCGCCATCCGCATCGATCCGAACAACTCCGAACCGTATAATCAACTGGGCTGGACATACTACCTCAAGGGCGATGTCAACCGCGCGGTGGAGTATCTGGAGCAGGCGGTCACGATTGACCCCGAGGATGCGAAGGCATGGGGAAACTTGGGGATCGTCTACTATGTCACACAGCATTACGAGGATGCCATTACAACCTTCCAGCGTGCCATCCAGCTCTCTCAGCGCGAGTACCTCACGCGTGCGCGCCGGATGAGCCTGCTGGCACAAGATACCAGTTACGATCCGCCACGCCCGGTTGAAGTGATGCGCGGTGAGTTCCAGCCGCTCTATCGCGAGGGTGTGGATAGTCTGACCGTCGAGCTGTATCCGGTGGCGGCCGAGCGCAAGCTCACACGGGACACTGATCTGATGTGTGGCGATCTGTTGGCTGCTCGACTGGAGCAAGCAATGGCAGTGGCCCCGCCACCACCTGCTTCCACACCTGCACCATCCCCTACCGTGGGCACGCCTGCGCCACCCAACCCCTTCCTGCAGACCAGAGGAACCGCCGTGCTACACCTACAGGGGGGCGGGCGGCTGGAGGTGCAGCTCTCTTCCCTGCCGCCGTCGCCGGCACAGCCATACAAAATGCAACTGTTGATGTGGCCGGGCAAAACGATGGATGTGGGCGACCTGCAACCGGATGCCTCGGGCAATGCTGCGTTGACCTTCAGCTTCCGGGATGTGCATCCGGCACCGGTGGAGTACTACTATTTGTTGGGCTTCTCCTATGTGCATCTTGGCCAATGCAGCAAAGGAGTGCCATGGCTGCGCATCTCCCTCGATATCGACCCCGGCCCCACCAACCCGGCATGGCAGGGTCTGGCGGAGTGCCCAGAGGGGAGCACCACCCCCTCGCCCACAGGCACGCCGTAGCATGCCGGACGGCTGGTCTAGAACGATGGCTTGCTGCCTGATGCTATCTCTGCTATGCTGAGGTGGCCCGGCAAGAAGGAGCAAGGAGATGACGACTATGAGACGCGGGATCGTCCTGGGGGCATTTTTGGCGCTGGCGGGCGGGTTGCTGATGGCACTGTACCTGCCCGGCAGCGGGGCATTCGCGCAATCGCCCGAGGGCGTGGCGGGCCAGGTGATTGCGCCGCTCCAAAAGCTGGGGGGGAGCATGACCCGGCACGACAACTTCGGCTGGTCGGTGGCACGTGATGGGGACTATCTGGTGGTCGGCGCGCCACATTTCACCACCACCGAGGCGACCAACGGCAGTGCATTTGTCTTCAAACGCACCGGAAGTGGCTGGACGGAGGTCAAGGAGTTGCGAGCCGATGATGGCCAGCTGGGCGACCGTTTCGGCTACGCCGTCGCCATCAGTGGCGACAAGATCGTCGTCGGTGCGCCGTATGCAGGTGTGGGTGGCTGGCAGGAAGCCGGCGCCGCCTATGTATTTCGGCGCGATGGGGATGGTGCGGGTAATTGGAGGCAGGTGGCCAAGCTGACCGCCAGCGATGTCTTCACGAACAAAGACCGTCTGGGCACCACGGTAGCGATAGACGGGAACACCATTGTCGTCGGCGCGGCGGAGAAGGAGGTCAACAACGTCAGAGACGCCGGTGCAGCCTATGTGTTCACCGCCAGCACCCCGGACAGCTGGGCGCAGACGGCTGTGCTGACTGCAACCACGCTGATCACCCAAGACCTGTTCGGCCGCGCGGTGGCCGTGGACGGCGACACCATCGTGGTGGGGGCGCCATGGGCCAACACGGGCAGCGCGTTTGACACAGGCGCCGCCTATGTCTTCTATCGCAGCGGCAGTCAGTGGAATCAAATCAAGAAAATCTTGCCTTCCCCCTCGCAGGCGTATGACCGGTTCGGCATGTCCCTGGCGCTGGACGGCGACACCCTGCTGGTCGGAGCATACCAGCCGGGAAGTCCCAGTGGCAGCGTGTCACCCGGTAATGGCGCCGCCTGCGTCTTCGGACGGAATGTCGGCGGCGCGGATCAGTGGGGCCAGGTGGCAAGGCTGACAGCAAACGATGGTGCTGCGGGTGATCACTTCGGCTACGCGGTGGGCCTGGACGGCAATGCGGCCATCGTGGGGGCTAATCTGGCCGAGGTCGGAGGAGATATCTACCGCGGCGCCGCTTACGTCTTCGAGCGGGATGCCGGCGGCGCCGACGCATGGGGGCAGACGGCCAAGCTGGTGGCTTCAGACGGTCGGGCGGGCGATCGGTTTGGCTTTGCGGTCGCCGCACGAGGGGATCTCTTGCTGGTCGGCGCTCCCTATGCCAACCGTGACAGCGTGGTCAACACCGGCGCCGCTTACCTCTTCTTCCGCGCCGATTACGCGGTGCATCTGCCCGTGATCAGCCGCTAGCGCATCCCCCTATCCGGGTGAACACATTATGCTCCGCGGAGAGCACCCAATGGCATCCCCGCGGAGCACTTTTTGCCCGTCGTCACGGCGCGTCAACGCTGCCAGTCACTGCGCACAGAGCTCTCAGGCGCGGTAGACCTCCCAGTCGAAATAATTCTCGAAGGCTTCGTGGAGGATGCTGGCTGAGAGCGAGGGGTTGATGGCGCAGTGGTGCTCGAACCCATTCTTGCAAATGTAGTGCAATAGCTCACGCAAATTGGGCACCTCGGCGACAGCCCGGCTGCCAAAAGTGTCCAGTGGATCCGCGGTGAGGCGTCCCTCGCCCACGTAGGCACGGATGCTGCCGTAGCGATCATCAGTGGTGATGCGAGCAAAAGTCAGGGGTGAGGGCCTGGCGCGACCGGATATCGTGCCATAGGTGTGTTCGACGCCCAGCGTAGTGGCCAGAATCTCGCCATAGGCCATCTTCACCTCGTCGAAATAGCTGCGCGCCCAGTTGCCGCAGTGGAACAAGACACACTTGTCGCGCGCATCCCCATAATTGTTGTTCCAGTCCACCAGCGCGCTGGGCTTGCCGGAAGCCAGCTGCAAGGCATACATCGAGAGCGCCCCGGTGACATCCACCTCACACGCTGCCGGAAGCAGCTGCTCGCTCAACATGCTGAGCAGGACGCAGGCGTTGACGCCATAGTTTTTCTGAATGGACGTCCAGCACTGGAAGGCGATGGCATCCACTTCGTGCTCCGCAATCCAGTCATCGAGCACCACGCCCAGGCGAGCGATTTTGACCAATGCTTCCCCGGGGACGCCGCTGGTGTCGACGTACTCGCGCAACGCGGTCAGCTTCGCCTGCACCCGTGTGTCGTTGTCGGCGAGCTTCTCGGCTGGGCCGAACAGCTCGGAGAGGTCTGCCGTGGAGACGCTGATGCCATAGGATTGCAACAGCTTTTCGCTGTAGCGCACCGTGTTGAACAGGTTCGGACGCGCGCCCACCGCGCCCAGGCGTGCCCGACGCAAGCCCCTTACCACACGGCAGACACCGGCAAACCATTGCAGGTCGGCCTTGAAGCTCTCGTGGGCAGGGTGTACGGTGTGTTCCTGGGTGAGGGAGAAGGGGATGCCATACTGGTAGAGGTTGTTGCACACAGAAATCTTGCCGCAGAAGGCATCGCCGCGCTCTTCGACGCTGAGACGGCTCAGATCGTCCGGGTAGGCCTGCACCAGAACCGGCACGTTCAGCTCGGCGAGCTGGATGGCATCGGCAATCCCTTTCTCCGGGCCGAAGACGGGCAGGATCACCAGGATGCCGTCAATGCGGTCGCGATGGGCGCGGAACAGGGCAGCACACTTCTTGGACTGTTCCCACGTCTCCACAGCGCCCATGGGGGTGTCCTGCTCACCCAGGATGACGGTGTCGATGTCCAGCGCGGCCAGCAGCGAGAGCACCTCCTGGCGGCTGCGTCGCACCGGTTCCGCAGGAAAGAAGTCGCGCGTGCCAATAATCACGCCAAACGTGGTTTTCTTCGTGGTCGCCATAGTGGTTATCCTCCTGGAGGGATGAACAATGTCTAGTCGGGCTCGATTATCGCCGGGGAAGTGCTATGTGTCAAGCCCTGCGCGATGCCATCGACAGAGAGCGCCACACAGCGCTGCCGGTGCATAGGCGGCTGGCGACAGGTGGGTCACGTTTGACAAGTGTATAAATGTGGTATACTATATCTGTAAATACCCATGCGCCTGCTCCGACAGGCTGGGGAGAACGAGGCATGTGAGCGATGAACCGATGGAGATCTGGCAGGGATGTTCTGATGGCTGCTGTGCTGGTGCTGGCAGCTTTTGCAAGCGGCTCGGTGGGGGCAACACCGGCTGGTCAGGGAGCGGCGGCTCCTGCGTTGCAGGTGGAGGTCATTGCCACCGGTCTAGAGGCGCCCTGGGCCCTGGCCTTCAGCCCGGATGGTCGCATTTTCGTCACCGAGCGGCCAGGCCGCATCCGCGTCATTGCCCAGGGGCAGCTGCAACCCGAACCGTGGTACACCGTGGCGGTCGCGACGGGTGGCGAAGCTGGGCTGATGGGGCTGGCGCTGCATCCTGACTTCGCCAACAACGGCTACGTCTACATTGTCTATACCTATGAGGCGGGCACAGGCGGCTGGCGCAACCGGCTGGAGCGTCTGCGTGATGACCCGGCGACCGGTCGTGGGCTGCCAGACGTCGTCTTGCGTGATGACATCCCGTCGGCGCGCTTTCACGCCGGGGCACGGCTCAAGTTCGGCCCGGACGGCTTCCTGTATGTGACGGCGGGTGATGCAACGGTGCCGGCATATGCGCAAGACGTCACCTCACTGGCGGGCAAGATTCTGCGCTTCGACGCGGACGGCGGCATCCCGGCCGACAACCCGTGGCCGGACTCGCCGGTCTACGCCATCGGGCTGCGCAACCCCCAGGGGCTGGCCTGGCAGCCGGGCAGCGCTTACCTGTACGCCACCGACCACGGCCCCGGCTCTGGCCTCGGCCAGGGTTGCTGCCGGGACGAGGTGAACTGGATTCGGCCGGGTCACAACTACGGCTGGCCTGTCATCACCGGTGACGAGACACGTGCCGGGATGGAAGCGCCCGTGGTGCAGAGCGGGGAGAGCGACACATGGGCACCGTCCGGGGCCACCTTTGTGAGCGCGGGAGCGTGGGCCGGCTCGCTGCTGTTCGTGGGCCTGCGCGGTCAGGCGCTGTACCGCGTGGTGCTGGATGAGGCGGATCCAGGTCGCGCCGCTGCCTTCGAGACCTACCTGAAAGGGGAATACGGTCGCCTGCGCGACGTAGTCGAGGGGCCGGACGGTGCGATCTACGTGTTGACCAGCAATCGCGATGGTCGCGGTCGGCCGACAGCCGACGACGATCGACTGCTGCGCGTGACGGTCGCGCCGTAAGCGCTGCACGCCATTGAGTTGCAGTGTGGACAGTGGAGTGAGGTCAAGCGGTGCGGATGCCGGCGGGTCGGCAGTCCTGAGTACCCCATCGCAGGGTAGCACAAAGTTGCTGGAATGTTTACCTGATTACACACATTACACTTTTTACACACTTTACACACTTTACACACATTACACAC
>CAKZLO010000077.1 GCA_937127125.1 uncultured Ardenticatenia bacterium | reverse complement strand
TGTTCTACTTCCTATTATATCACATTCGATATTGTAATGGAAGCGGCTGAGGCGGCCGACGGGCGCTGGATGGGTGGGGGGATGGGGCACGTGAATGTTGCGAAACCGTGATGGTTTATCATTTAGTGAGCCTGAATGAGCCCATGCCTCGAGCAAGGCATGGGGCATAGTTCAGACAACCAGCGGTGTCAGGTCAGCCCTGCCGCAACCAATGGCCCGCTCGGCAGCGTTACGGGGACCGTCCAAGCCTCACCATGCCTACCCCGCCAGGTGCAGTAACAGGTGAGGCGTGGCCACAGGCTCCAGCGATCCAGAAACAACAGGCGCAAGCGCTACGCCAGGCTGGCTTTCGTTCCAGCACGCGATAGCGCAGCCGCCAGGTAGCGTTGATGGAAGCGTGCCAATGCAACACTTTGCTCAGGGCGACGCCTACGGATGAGCTCGGCCAATTGATCCAAGTCGGCAACGGCTTGCGCAGCGTCCACCCCAATGGCAGCCAGCGAGCCATCCGCATCATGCGCCACGGCAGGCCGCAGCGCCTCCACCATCAACCCCAACGGAAGCCACTGCCCCCGACACCGCACACCGGTCACATCGTCCCCCAGCGCACAGGTTCACACACCCTCAAACACACACGCTCGCCTCGGCCCAGGCACACGCTGCGCTGCCGCCTGCACCGCCAGATATACACTCGTCTCCCCCAGCGCCACCGCCCTGTAACCGAGACCCAACCGATGAACAATCACAATTTGACAGAGCACCACCCTATTACTAATATCTCCCTCTAGTTATCGGATAAAAGCACTGAAAAATTCTAAAAAGAAAAGTGAACCAAGATGATGATTCATCGGTGTGTGAAACGTCCACACAAGCGTACCAAAATCGTTGCTACCATTGGGCCTGCTAGTCACACGCCAGATGTGTTGCGCCGCATGATTCTGGCGGGTATGGATGTGGCCCGCCTTAATTTTTCTCACGGCAGCCCAGAAAGCCACGCTGCCGTCATTCGCACGCTCCGTCAGCTGAGCGATGAGCTTGACGTTCCCGTGGCCATCATGGGCGATCTACGCGGGCCGCGCATCCGCGTGGGCGAAGTTGCGGACGGCCAAATCAACCTGGCGAGCGGTCAGACAATCGTGCTCACGCCTGAAACGGTGGTGGGCAACGCGCAACGTATCTCGGTGAGCTTTCCCGGCCTGGCGGACGACGTGCATCCGGGTGATCTTATGCTGATTGACGACGGCGACGTGGTGTTGCAAGTGCAGCACGTCACACCGGAGCGGGATATTCACTGTGTGGTGATGGAGGGAGGCACCATCTCGAGCCGTCGTGGGATTAACCTGCCAGGCATTCGGGTGAGCTTACCGGCATTGACCGACAAGGACAAAGAAGACGTCACATTTGCGATTGAACACGAAATCGACTTTCTGGCGCTCTCTTTCGTTCAGTGTGTCGAGGATGTGCATGCGCTTAAGACTCTGTTGCAGGACCACAAGAGCGACATCCCGGTGATCGCCAAGATCGAGAAGAAAGGCGCACTGGACGACCTGAATGCCATCGTCCACGAGGCCTACGGGGTGATGGTAGCGCGTGGCGATTTGGCGTTGGAGATGAGCTTCCAGGAAGTGCCGGTAGCGCAGAAACACATCATCGCGCAGTGTCGTGCTGCTGCCGTGCCGGTCATCACTGCCACACAAATGTTGGAGTCAATGATCGAGCAAGATCACCCCACACGTGCGGAGGCCACTGATGTTGCCAACGCAGTGTTTGACGGCACCGATGCGCTGATGCTGTCGGGCGAGACAGCAATAGGCAGATATCCAGTCGAATGCGTCGCCACGATGGCCACCATTGCTGCACGCGCCGAAGAAGCTTGGATAAACGGAGAGGTAGTTCGCCCACCCGAGCTGCACCCACCCTGTGACGTTGACGCTGCCATCGCGCGGTTGGGGTATGTGGCAGCGTGCGACCTGAAGGCAGCTGCTATTGTCACTTACACGCAATCGGGCAGCACAGCGCGCCGCGTGTGTCGCCACAGGCCGCCAGCCCCCGTGTTGGCGCTCACACCGTGTCCTGCCACACGGCGGCGACTGTCGTTGAGCTGGGGTGTCAATCCTGTGGTGTGCGCGCCACTGCAGGAGCTGACCGGAGTAAGTGTGCAGGCACTGGCAGAGGTACAACGCAATGGGCTGGCGCACACTGGTGACGTCATTGTGGTGCTGGCCGGCACACCGTTGGGAGTGCCGGGCACGACAAACCTGCTTAAATTGGAACGGGTGGCCTGAGGTATAGTGGGAGATAGGAGAAGACGAGTGTGGATGCAACGAGCGTCCGCCGTTACGAGATAGCTACCTGGTTGGTAGTAGCGCTGTGGTTCCTCCTTTGTCTGGCTACTCTCAACTACAATGGCCCCTTCTTTGACGAGGCCATCTACATCACTGCCGGCCTGCGCGGGTTGCAGGGCTATGCTGCCTACGATAACTACTTGTCCTGGTTTGCCGGGAGTATGCTGTGGCCCACCTTTGCCGCGCTGGGCTACCACGCAGGAGGGCTTCTCGGCGCGCGCGCTGTTGCCACAATATTTGTCACTATCGCACTTGTCGCCACTATACTTGCCACACGTAACCTGTTCGGCCAGCCGACAACCTTCTGGACAGCCCTGACCCTAGCCCTTAGCGGTCCAATCCTCGCGTTGGCGCGCCTGGCAGTGTACGACGCGTCAGCGCTGGCCGGCATCGCGGTGAGCTTTTGGGCTATTACAATGCTGCATCGGTACGACAACCGTGCTTGGGTGTTGCTGGCTGCCTTGGCCTATGTGTTCGCGCTCTTCTCCAAGTATCCGACTGGACTCATGCTCCTGCCGCTCATGGGGGTGACATTGGCTCTGCGTCGTGGCAGGGCTGTGATGGATCTGGCAGTTTTAGGGTTTGCTGCCGTGGCGGTCGTGTTGATTCTCTACATTCCCTTGCGCGCGCCACTCAGTCAGCTGGGCACACGCCTGGCGCCACAGGAGATGTTGCGTCAGCCCTCTTTGGTGGTTACCTCAAGCGTGATTTACTTTGGTTGCTTGCCATTGGTGCTGGCCATTCCTGGCTGGCTAATGGCGAAGGGCAAGCGACAGCTGGCCTTTGTGTTGCTCCTCGGATTGATGATCTGGCCGGCCTATCACCTGCGCCAATCTTTGGTCGTGAGTTTGTCCAAGCATGTGGCGTTTGGCTTCCTGTTTGGGTATCCACTCGTCGGTCTGGCGCTGAGCACACTATGGCAGCGATGGCATCGGGCCGCCGTGATTGCCATTTGCGTGGCGCTCACAATGGTGGGCGTCATCCAGTGGCAGCAACTGGACCACATCTGGCCGGACGTGCGCCACGCTGCAGACTACCTGACGGCGCGCGTGCAACCGGGCGACAAGCTGCTCATCAACGATTCTTGGCCGTACACGCTGTACCTGTACACCAATGAGCGCATTCAACAACCCCAAGACGTGATTGATATCTACAGTCGTGAAGAAGCAGGCATGGAATTGTGCGATTACCATTGGTTCGTGGACTCGGATTACACGCCACGCTGGCCGCAGGAGGTGTTGGAACAGCTGGCAAAGTGTGGCACGTTTCGACCGGTTTTTTCCACTTTGAGCTCGGTTAGTATGCTGAATTTTAGCTTCGATTACACGATCGCACCGGTCAAGATCGTGATCTGGCAGAATAATTCACAAGGATAGAGCGGTGCGCGACGTTAGTAGCTGGAAAATTAGAGTGGCCGGCGTAATTCTGGCCCTGGCAACTGCCTGGTATTTGCCATGGGTGTATGCCAACCTGAATTGGGCAGCGCCATGGCTCGCGTTGCCCTTTGCCTTCTCAGTGACCCTGGCAGCACTGCTCATGCTGATCGCTGTGATAACCAGCTGGCGACGCCAAGTGCCCATCGAGCGCGAAGTGCCACCCGGCCAAGAACCCATAGTCCTGGTGATCATCCCGACTTACGGTGAGCCGCCAGCGATGGTTTACGAGACCGCTCGCTCCGTGCTGGAGCAAAATTATCCCCTCGAGAAGATCAGACTCGTGATCAGCGACGACTCGCACCGTTTGAGCATCCGCGAGGTGGTGGAACGCCTCAAGGGCGAGCATCCACGCGCGCTGCTGGCTTACCATGAGCCACCTCGCCGCGGTGACCCCAGACGCCGTGGCGATGGCAAAGCGGGTAACCTCAATTCAGTGCTGGATGCAATCGAGCAATATGCTCCACAGATCGCCTTCCTTGAGACGCGCGACGCTGACGATTTGGTAGGCGACAAGAACTTTCTGCGTCAGGCTATCGGGCAGCTGCTGGCCGATCCACGCATCGCCTACGTCCAGACGATTAAGCAGGCACGGGTGAGCCCTGGCGATCCGTTCGGCAACCTGGAACCGCTCTTTTACCAGCGGCTAATGCTCTCCAAGAATGCCACCAACTCGGTCTTTCCTTGTGGCTCGGGTGTGGTGTGGCGACGCGCCGCGTTGCAAGACATCGGTGGCTTTCCGACATGGAATCTCGTGGAGGATTTGCAATCCGGCATCGAGGCACTGCGACGAGGCTGGCGCGGTGTGTACCCGCCCATAGTGGGTGCTATCGGCCAGACGGCGCCGGAGGATCTCCCCAACGTGTTCAAACAGCGCGGTACATGGGCGATTGACACACTGCGCCTGATGTTCTGGGGTGACAAGCATGGCCTGACATGGCTGCAGTATCTCTCATTCGTGGAAATAGGGCTTTTCTATCTGTTGAGCCTGCCCATATTGGTGTTCACAGTCATCCCCATTCTTTCGCTGGCATTCGGCCTGTATCCTATTTACAGCAGTCCGATAGACTATGCGCTGCATTTATGGCCCTACGTGGCCGCAATGGAGCTGACACTGGTGGCGCTGGCAGACGGGTTGCCGTATGAGGAGCTGTGGCGTTTCAGGGCGATAATGATCGGCATGGCGCCCACCTATCTGAAAGCGCTTTGGGTCACATTGCGCTATGGCCCTCAGCGCAAACCTGGCTACCGCGTGACCCGCAAGGAGCACGCCCACGGGTTCTATTGGCGAGAGGTCCTGCTGCAGAGCGGATTGCTTGTGGCGCTGGTTGTGGCAAGCGGCTACCATCTGGCAGTCTATTCCGTGCTGCGCAGCGCCGACTTGGGCAGCTTGTTTTGGGCCACCTTCTTCATCCTGGCACTGAGCAGGATAGTGCGCAATGCGTGGCACGGGATGAATCTGGGCGCGTCGCTGAAGGGGCAGGTACAACGTTACCTGAGGCGTTGGGCTGCGGTCAGGATGTTCTTGCGCATATTCTGAGTGAATGGTGTTGGCAGATAGTTTATGGAAGAACTAGGATGGGTATAGTAAGTATTCTGAAGCAAAGCACCACCAACCGTGTGCACCGCCTGGCATCCCCTGGGTTGCTTGCGGCGGCTATGTTGACGGTCGTGATGGCTGCCTTGCGTGCCGACAGGACATCTGCAGCCACCGGGTGGCTGCCCGGTTTCTATAGCCAGAAGGTGGTGGGTGGACTGACCAACCCGACCGCCATTGCTTGGACGCCCGATGGACGCATGTTAATTGCTCTTAAGAGTGGCAAGGTGCTGGTCTACAAGAATGGCCACCTGTTGTCAACTCCTTTCATTGACTTGTCGAGTGAGGTGAACGATGTGGCCGACCGCGGACTGCTTGGGCTGGCGGTCGACCCCCACTTCGACACTGGCTCTCCATGGGTATATCTGCTTTACACCTACGACCCACCTGAGCTGCCGGGCACTCCCAACGCAGCCGATGGGCCAGACGGCAACGGCCAGCGCGTGGCGCGCCTGGTGCGTGTGCAGCCCAATCCCAACAATCCCGATGTGGCTGATCCGAGCACAAAAGAGGTTATTCTGGGCAAGAACAGCACCTATGCCAACATCGGCGCAGCCGATGATCCCGATGGCGGCGGCCCCCACACCTCGTGCCAGGACGATCAGGGCAATCCGGTAGAGGACTGCATCCCTTCCGATAGCACCTCACACACTATCGGCTCGGTGGCCTTCGGTACAGATCGCTCCCTGTTTGTCAGCACAGGCGACGGGGCACGTTTTGCGGTAGTAGACCCGCGCGCATTGCGTGCCTATGACGTTGACAGCCTGGCTGGCAAGATCCTGCGCATCAATCCCGACACCGGGGAGGGTTATTCCGACAATTCGTGGTGCGACAACCCGGGCAATGTGTCCAAGAATCGCTGCAAAGTATACGCCACCGGTCTGCGCAATCCCTTCCGCATGAAAATCGACCCCACCACTAACGAGCCCTATCACGGCGACGTGGGCTGGTTCTCGTGGGAGGAGATCAACACTGGGCGCGGGAAGAACTTCGGCTGGCCTTGCTGGGAGGGTAACGAGCACCAAGGCCTTTACAATGGACCGGAGCAGAGCTACGAGGAGAACCTGGCCACGGCGGCGCAGTGCCAGGCGGTGTACAACGGGTCACTTGGACCGGTGGAACCACCTTACTACGCTTATCCCCACTGGTATAACGACGCGCAACACGACGCCTCAGCGATGGCCGGACCGGTCTATACCGGCACGAACCTTCCGTATCCCTCGGATTTTCGTGGCAAGCTATTCATCTTCGACTATGCCGGCGACCAGGACTGGATCAAGTTCCTGAACCTGGAGACCAACCCACCCGATGTGGGCACACTGGGTGAGAGGGTTTCCGATATGGTCGGCCCCTATGCCGGCCCGGTGGACCTGGCGCTGAATCCCCACGATGGCTATCTGTACTACGTGGTGCTCAACGGCACCGGACCCGGCCAGGTGCGACGCATTGGCTACTCAGTTGAGAACCTGCCTCCCACCGCCCATCTGAGTGCGACGCCGCCGTATGGTGAGTTACCCCTGACTGTTGACTTTTCCGCGGCTGCCTCTTCTGACCCAGAGGAAGGAGAACTCACGTTTGAGTGGGATTTCGGCGACGGTATCATCACGAATCCTGATTGGCTGGCGCAGATATCGCACACGTACATTACGTCTGGCGTCTACACCGCCAGTGTGAAAGTTACCGACCCGCAGGGCGCCTCAGACAGAGCCGAGATACATGTGGTCGCAGGCAACCGCCCGCCTCAGGCGAGCATCACCGCGCCCGTATCAGGCACCAGCTATTACGCAGGCGAGGTGGTTGACTTCGTCGGTGAGGCCAGCGACCCGGAAGATGGCACGCTGACAGGGAGTCAGCTGCAATGGGTGGGGTTACTGCACCACGAGGACCACGTGCACCCCGATCAGTTCCGGGCGACGGGCGGGAGCGGCAGCTTTGTTTTCCCCCAACACGGCGGGGGTGAGATGTACTGGCTCGGGCTGTGTCTTACTGCAACCGATAATGGAATCCCTGGTCAGGACGGGTTGGGCCAGTTAGTGGACACAACGTGTATCCCGCTGTATATGGAACATAATATGCCGCCAGTCGCTCTGATCAGCGCCACACCGCTGAGTGGCACAGTACCGCTGTCGGTTACCTTCTCCGGTGTCAACTCCTATGATCCGGAAGGTGCATCGCTGAGGTATGACTGGCACTTCGGCGACACTATCACTGCGACCGGCATGGTTATGGTGACACACGTCTACACCCAACCCGGCAGCTACACGGCCACGTTGATGGTCACTGAGATGGTCGGAATGCCTGTGGGCTCTATGGGGTTGTCGAGCAGTGCCAGCGTGCAAATCACTGCAACCAAGAGCTTGCCGCCGGTGGCAGTCCTCAATGCCGCGCCGGTGGCAGGCATCGCACCGTTGTCGGTTACCTTCTCGGCGATCAGTTCATACGATCCGGAGGGAACACCTCTGAGCTACCACTGGGACTTCGGGGATGCCATTACGGCCACCGGCTCGATAACTGTGTTGCACACGTACACACTGCCAGGCATCTACCGTGCGACGTTGACGGTGAAGGACACAGGTGGCACGGCAGCTAACGCCACGCAACCGATCACGGCGTACCACGGTGTCCATCTGCCGGCCATCATGCGGTGAGCAGGAGGTGTCAGAAAGAACAATGCGATTCCGGTCAGAAACGAATGCAAATTATGGAGTATGGGCATGAGACAAATACATAGTGTGATCGTGTGGTTGGTGTGTGTTGTTTTGGGAACGATGGGCGTGGCAACGGTGGCGGCTCAAGGAACCAGATGGCCGACCTCTGGACGCGTTATGCTGGGTGCGTTCACTGCACAGATTCCCTATGACAACTTTGCTGCGCTGGACCGGTTGGGACGGCTGGTCAACCACCCGCTGCATATGGCATTGTGGTTCCAGGCATGGGGTGACGGGGACGCAGATTTTTATTCTTATTATGTCAATCTGGCTACTAAGAAGGGTTACACGCCGGTGATCACTTGGGAACCGTGGCGGCGTGCTTTCGACGATCGGATGACGGTACAGCCTGAGTATGCGTTGAGCACCATCGCGGCCGGTGCGCACGATGATTACATTCGCAGCTGGGCACATGCCGCACGCGACAGCGGGGTGCCGATCATCTTGCGCTTTGCCCACGAGCAGAGCACCGAGCCGGGTGTGCGTTCCTGGTACCCATGGCAGGGCGATCCCGAGAACTTCAAGGCAGCCTTCCGGCACATTGTCACCCTCTTCCGCGAGGAGGGCGCCACCAACGTCCGATACCTTTGGAGCGCTATGTGGCTGCACAAGTGGGCCAGCCTCTACTACCCCGGCGACGACGTGGTGGACTACGTTGGCACCACCGAACTGAACCATGGCACGGTGCCGGATGAGCAGTGGGCCAAGTGGCGAACTTTCGACGAGATGTTCGCTCCGGAGTACCAGGCAGCCCTACAGTGGAACAAGCCAGTCATACTGACCGAGCTGGCCTCGGCTGAACAGGGAGGCGACAAGGCGCAGTGGCTGCGTGATTGCTTTGCCTCGTTCAAGACTCGTTATCCCCTCGTGGTCGGCGTCTTGTTAGTCGAGATCGAATCCGACCGAGAGTGGCCAGCCATCAACTGGTCGGTGACTTCCAGCCCGGCAGCGCTGAAGGCGTTTAAAGAGGCAATTAGCGATCCCTACTTCGAGTAAGGGAGAGCTCTGGACAGGTGACAGCAGCCTGAATGTGACGTGGTGGAGTCGTGGCAAGGCGGGGAGGGTCTCATGGGACTGTGTAAGGAATGCGTTGCCTTCCATCTAGGAGCCTGTCGCAACCTGGACTATTGCCGCCAAGAGCGGCAGGCCTTGATGGAAGAAGCATATCAGTCGGTGCAGGCTCACGGACACAGTGAGCTGAGTCCCTTTGTGCGCTGGCGGGAAGGTTATTCCATCTTTGAGGCACACTGCCTGGCATGCGGTATGGTCGTGCGTATTGACGTCAACCCGGCTCCCGGCGAATGCGAGCTGTGCGGCGAGGCCCTCTCGCAGGATTGCCCTAATGGGCCAGGCGCGCAAAGTATCCCAGATGTTACTGCTACATCGAATGGAGAAAGCTGATCAGTGCGGCGAGGGTATGTGATGACAATATCACGCCGATCGCGATTGGCTGACATCCTCGGGATCCTCTTACTCCTGCTCCTGAGCACTGCACTGCGTTGGAATTGGGACTACCGAAGCGCGTCCGTGGACGAAGCGAGCACCCTGTTTAATGGCTGGCTCCTGATCAAAGGGCAATCAGTCCACACAATGGCCTATCAACCTACTTGGCCCTATCTGGGCATGCTTCCGTTTGGGCTGGCAGACCTTTGGGGTGGCCTGGCCGCTGCGCGGGCGCTCAGCACGTTATGGGGTGTGTTGAGCGTGCTGCTGGTAGCATTGATCGCTCGCAGCGCCTTCGGCACGGCAGCAGGCATATCGGCTGGGGGCATCCTGGCTGTCTATGGCCCAGCCATTCATCTCAGCACATTTGCATCATACGACAGTATGGCCCTCTTCCTTATGTGCCTGGCGCTTTACCTGTGGACGCTGGCCACTTTGCATAGACGTGCCTGGCTGCTGCCGCTGGGCAGCCTGACTATGGTGGCTGCAGTGCTGACCAATTACACAGTGTTGATTGCCGCAGCAGCCGCTGTGCTATACCTTATGATCGTTGTCCCGGTATCCGCTGCACGATACAGCAGCGAGGAGCATCGCCGGTGGCTGCAGCCCTTTGCCTGGGAATGGTTGGTGTGGCTATGGTTGCCTTTCCTGCTGTTGCCCGTGTATGCGTGGATGTATCGTGCCGAGCTCTCTCAGTTGTGGCAAATGCATGTGCTCCCCTTCCGCTTGCCCGAGCCTCTCATTTCCTGGGATTTCTTCAAGCAACTGCGCGACTATTTGTGGGCCCCCTTCCTGGCTGCCTTGCTTGCCTTTGACTGGCCCAAGCGAGGGTTGTTTGCCGGCTGGTTATGGACGGTGACACTCAGCCTGATCGTCCACCAATGGTATACTCAGGATACGGCGCGCTTGGTGCCACAGGTCGGTTATATCACAGCCGGCCTGGCGATCCCGGCCGGCGGCGGGCTGGTGTCGCTGACACATGGCTGGGATACGAAGGCAGCGCAACGCGCAGCAGCAGCTGGTGGGTTGGTGCTCAGCCTTGCGCTTGTCGGCTACATCGGCCTTGCCGGACAGAAGGTGCTACCTGGCCTGCGCGGTTACTGGCCGGATACCACCCAGCTCATGGCTTTCCTGCGTAGCCGGGTAGACGATGGGGACGTCCTCCTGATGGAACAGGGGGCTGTGGGGCGTTATTATCTGATTGCGCATGGCCAGCCCGGCCACATCCCCGCGCAGGTGTGGGACACCTGGTACTACCAGGATGAAACAGGAAGCGGATCGGACAGAGCACTGTATGAAAGCGCCATTGCGCAGCAGCGCTTCGACTACATTATCTTCGACTACAGCGTGACGAGTGAACTGGACCGACAGCTGCTACCGGTCATGCAACATGGTTATCGCCTGGTTGCCACTTTCCCGACACAGACCAACAGCCAGGCTCAGATCGAGCTGTTCGAGAAGGTGGAACACCCATCGGTCAGCGTGCAATGACTGGCAGCGCAATCCAGTGATCTGGCTTTTTGGCAGCCACCAGGCGCAGCCAGGCGAGATAGATGGATACATTCTGGCCACCCTGCTCCTGGATGCTCACCCGTATGATTCGTTTGCCAGCCCGATTCAGATCGCTCAGGCGCAGGCGTGCCAGCTTCCACTCGCTGCTGATGCTGCCTTCACTGATGTGGCGACAGTGATTTACCGGCACGCGCAGTTGTTCCACTCCATCCTCTCCCGTCAGGAAGACCGACAAACGGGGCGAGGTGCTATTGGCGCTGCGCACGTAGAACTCTAGCCAGTAGTAAGGGCTCACATCCTGTGGAACGGAGCGCCACAAGGAGAGGGCACCGTAAGGTTGCACGGTGAGTGCTATGGAAGGACCACCCTCTGGAGACGGCTGCGGAGACGCCATTTCCAGCGCGCCGATGCCCCATGACCAATTCTGCCAGCCACTTGCCAGCGTGCCGTCATAGATAGGCAGCTGGTTAGAGTAATCAGGCACTAAAATCGGATCAGCAGGTCGCGCCGGGCCGCCATACCAGCGTCGCAATACGTCTTCTGCCGGCTTGTCCGCAGGCGTGTACCCCCGATCGCACGGCCCACTTTCAAAGGGATCGGCCGACCACATCCACCAGAAGATGCCCGCCAGCCACGGCTGGCCGTACAGCTGGCGGAAGGCAGCCTCGTAGGCGTTGGCCTGCTCCTCCATGTCAAGTTGAGAGGTCTCCCACGAATCCCATGGCTTCACCGTGCAGCCATGCCGGCTGCGATAGCCGATTTCGGTCAGCAGGATGGGCTTGCGATATTTCGCCGCTAGCCCGGACAGAATTGCCTTGGGGCCGACCCAGGCGGCCTCTATTTGTTCCACCGTGGGACGGATGCCCAGGTCCTGGTTCAGCTGATAGTAACCATCCACGCCGATGTAATCTACTGCATCCCACCAGGTGATGGAAGTTTCCTCGCCCTCTTTGAGCGCGGCGTAAACGATTGGGCCCTTATAGATGGCACGCACACCCGCGGCGACGGCGCGCCAGTCGTTGGCACGATGAGTGGTACCCAGCAACTCGGTCCCGATGCAGAATTGCTCGACACCATGGGTCTGCGCTAAAGCAGCATAATGGTTGATGAACGCTTTGTACGCATTGAACCAGGCAGACCATTGCGCCTCGGTAGTGAAGGCTTTGCCGATGTCGCCACGCCAAGGTCCCCCGGGGACCTCGTTGAACAGGTCAAGGTGTGGCTTGAGCATCACCTTGAGCCCCAAGTTGTGCGCCAGCTCAATGGCCCGGATGAGGTCTTCATCCGTTGGGGTCGAGGGATGCGTGCGGTCAATGGTGGTTGCCGAGATGCCGTCCTGATGAGCTGTCACGATGAGGGCGATCCAATCAGCACCCGTGGAGCGCAACCATTGCAGCGACAGCTCGGCGCCAGGCGTGCGATAGACCCCGGACCACCACGTCGCGTACGAGATGCCTTTCTGGAAAGCTGGATTCGCCTGTCCTGCTACCGGTTCACTGGCATATGCGCCCGGCGCCAGAACCAGACAGAGACCCCCGATCGTACTAGCAAGAAGAAGTGCTGCGATGCGGCGACAATACCATAAAGCCCAGCCCGACCAAGCCTTTTGCAAGTCCATTATTGTTTCTAACCGCCTCTGACATTCCGACCTGATTGTCCATCATCCACGTGCCGTTAGCATAACAGAGGACATGCATCCCATCTTGACGATTGGCTGACTATTGGACACCGATTACCCGTCGATCACGCAACAATTCACTGTCGCAGGTTTTTGAGCCTGCATTACGGTGGCTGTCGTATCATCTCGTCACCCGATGTCTCAGGAACAATTGTAACATATGCAAGAAAGTGCCTGAATGGGAAAGTAGTACTACAAGTGGAAAAAACAAATCTACTTGGATTCGGAGGTGTTCTCACATTTCCTTCTGGCAATTCAAAGCGATCTGGCACCAAGCTACCCCTCCCGAACGCTGTGGTTTGCCAGCTTCTGGTGAGCTGTGTAAAATAGAAGTTGGAACGCTATGCCACCCTAGCTCAATCGGCAGAGCAGCCGCTTCGTAAGCGGCGGGTTATCGGTTCGAGTCCGATGGGTGGCTTTGCACAATATGCAATGGTAGCCTTATCCCCTATCATGACATATTGTGCAGAATATCGACTCAGCAAGGAGCAAATCCGCCGAAGCGGTTGCTCTTCAAAACGAAACTGCCAGCCCGGTAATTGCCCCAGACTGGCAGTTGTGCTATTGTTCCCCCGCCGTTTGGCGCACACTCACCAGCAGTTATCATATGCAGGACATGACATATTTCACCATAACATACAAATAAATGTGTGTCAATACGCATTCCAACATTAACTGATTAACTTTCTCTTCTCCCCTGGCTCTCAGCCAACAGTTAGCCCTCTGGGATGGTCACTCGATCTGGAGCGCGATTTTGGGGCCATTTGCGAGAACTTTTCTACATGGTGTTGCATGTAAGGCTTCTTTCAAAAAGTGCCTAAAAATTGCACCCTCCCTTATGGCCTGAGTTGCAAGCCCCCGACCGCTTGCTCACGCGCGCGGCTCGGATCAAGTCCGAGCCGCGACCAAATCCGAGCCGCGACCGTGAGGGAGCGGATTATACCGCTTGCTCACGCGCGTGGCTCGGATCAAATCCGAGCCGCGACCGTCAGGGAGCGGTATGTGTTGCCGCTTGCTCACACGCGCACTCTGGCCGCTTGCTTACGCGCGCGGCTCGGATCAAGTCCGAGCCGCGACCGTCAGGGAGCGGTATGTGTTGCCGCTTGCTCACACGCGCACTCCGGCCGCTTGCTTACGCGCGCACTCTGGCCGCTTGCTTACGCGCGCGGCTCGGTTAAATTGATCCGAGCCGCGACCGTCAGGGAGCGGTATGTGTTGCCGCTTGCTCACGCGCATGGCTCTGACCCGGACTGTGTCCACCCAGTTCACCTGAGCACCAGCTCCACCTCGACCGCATAATCCGGCAAGGGACCGGTCGCTCCGTAGGCGGGCAGGCGCTCACCGGTGTCCAGGCGATACATCCCCACCAGCAGGCGATAGCGCCCGGCCGTCAGGTCGCTCAGCTCAAGCACATGGGGATCCACGATACGTTCGCCTGCTTCCCACCAGTCAGTGGGGTAATCGCCGTTCAAAGGACGACCGTCGAATCCGGCTACCTGGCGCCCTTCGTCCCACACCTGGATGAAAACTGTGTAATCCGCCGCCGGCCGTGCAAGTGCTTCCCAATAGAGCGTCAACGTGTACCGGCCGGCTGTGTTCTCCGCACCGGGTGTCAAGTCGTAGCCATGGAGAAGGATGGCATCGCCCAGCTGCACCGCCAGCGGGTGTGTCGGCACAAGTTGAGGCCACTCCCACGGGATCAGCTTAACCGTGGTGAGCCATGGCTCAATCCGTTCACCCGTTGCATTGCGCGTTTCTAACCCGGGCCGCCCTGCTTCTTCATACCGATATAGGCCAACGTGCACGCGCACTAATGTGGGCGCCAGGGCATCTGCTGCCACTGGCACAAGGTAGGTGTCCGCTACCACGTCCCCCGGTCGCAACTGTGTAGTAGGCCACAGCCCCAATCCGGGGTAGGTGTTCACCTGACCGATTACGCCCCGTCCACGCCCCAGCAGGTGCACAAAGACACTGTAGTTGGTCGCCGGCGACTCCAACGTCTCCCAATAGACCGTGAGGGGCAGCTGCTCGTAAGGGCGCAGCGTGGGGAACGCTCGGGTGGCACCTGTCGATCCCACCCGGTATCCCAGCACGCGCATTGTGCTGTCGATTGTCCAATTGACGCGCTGCACATCATCCGGCAGCTGATTCGCACGCAACAAGGGCGGCCGCGCGTAGGCAGGCGCGATGTAGAGGCATGGACTGAGCATTGCCAGCAGACACAATCCACCGCCAACCGCTGCAGCCACCGGGGTACGCGCACGATGCGGCGTCAGCCCGAGCAACCCGAGCGCCAACAAGGTGGCAATGCCAGCGATGGCAACGAACATCAGCCGCCCTTGTGTGGCATAAGTCTGGCTGGTCCAGCGCAGCAGCCCGATCAATACCAGCACCACCCAAGCAACTAGCAGCAGAAGCCGGGACATGGACATCAACGCTGGATTGGGGGAACGCCCGCGCCGGGCCTGCCAGCTCAGGCGTGCCATAGTGAACAGCAACCCTGCTCCCGCGATGATGCTCAGCACATCCAGCAGAGTGTAAATCCAGCGCGCCACCGGGATATTGAGCGCGCCGAAGAGTGCCCAGTAGCTGATGCGAAACCCCTCGAACTCATACCACAGCCGCGCGAGCGTCAGCGGTTCGTGGCGACGGCCAGCAATGTCCAGCATGCGCTCAAGGCCTGTTGGGTCGCCGTAGAGCACCCAGTTGCGCCAGTACCACCAGCCAGCTATGAACATCACCAAGATGGCAATGAGCAGCAGATTGACCCCGGTGTCGCGCCATACGTGGGAACGCCCTTGACGTTGGCCGCGCCAGGCATCCCACAGCAGCCCCAACACAGCCAGCGGCAGCAGGGTCAGCACACTCAGCTTGGTCAGGGCACCCAGCCCCAGGAGAATGCCCAACCACAATCCATCCCGCCCCCGCTGACCACGTTCCATAACGCGCAACAAGACGAGCACAGCACCGGCAGCTAATGGCGCAGCCAAGTTGTCGTTGTTCACCGACGCGCTGATGAAGAGGAACATAGGGTTGAAGGCGGTCAACGCCGCAGCCAGCAGTGCCACGCGCGCGTCTGCCGGGCAGGCCAAGCGACCGATGCGATAGGTCAGCCAGACAGTGACACCCCCCAGCCCAAGTGAGAAGAGGCGAATCAGGTGCACTGCCAGCGTCGTACCGCGCCAGGGCCAATCCTCGCGTGCCGTGTGAACCATCATGTTCTTGTTGCCTACTACCAATGGTTCACCCACCACAGCATGGGGATTGGGGACGTACACAGCGGAGAAATCGCCTGTCGGCACCCAGGCGGTCAGTGCCGCAGCCATCAGGTAGTAGAGAGGTGGCTGGCTGCCCTCCTGGTGCCAATCGGTCCGCCTTCCAGGATCTTGCACCGGCAGCTGGCCAGTGCGCGCGATGTGGCGTACCACCGGATAGTGCCAGCGTTCGTCCGAGGCCTCGAAAATCGGCGTCACGACGCTGTAAACGACACCCAAGGCCCCAAAAAGCACCAGGATTGCCACAAGAATCCAACGCGCGCCGCTGGTAGCCGGCGCAACATCGGTGGAGGCAGCAGATGGCCCTAAGGCGAGCTCGCTCACGCGAGCACCTCCTGATAAAGCGCATACGTTTGACGCGCGATTTGCTCCCAATCGAACGTGCGCCCCAACGCCAATGCACCGGCGCGTAGACGTGCCATCAGCCCCTCATCCTTCAGCAGATGTGCAATTGCCTGAGCCAGTGCTCTCACATCGTTGCGCGGCACAAGGAGCACGTTCTCCCCGTCGCGCAGTTCAGGCAGTGTGAGCGATGGGGCTGTAGTCACCACGGCACAGCCGTGACGCAGCGCAGCGATGAAAGTCGTCCGTCTGAAGGAGACGCCGTCGTGATACGGCATGACCACAACGTCAGCCGCCAGCAGCGCAGCAGAGACCTCCTCAGGCGGGATGTGTCCTGTCCAGCGCACTCGTGCCTCCAGGCCGCACTCGCGGATGCGCCGCTGCACCCGTTCCAGATAGAGGCGATTGGTCGCGTCCACATCGCCCACTTGGGCACCGATCATCAACAGATGGGCATCATAGTTGTTGCGCATCAGCTCGTCCAGCGCCAGGACCAGCTCCTCGGCTCCTTTGCTAGGATTGAGGAAGCCAAAGTAGGCCAGCAAGGAGGCCGTCTCGCCAATGCCCAGTTTGACGCGCCAGGCGCGACGGTCGTAGTTGGCAGGCAATTGTACTTCCACATTGCTGCCCAGCGGTATCCGCCGCACGTGGCCTGCCCAAGAGTGATGACGCAAAGCCAGCTCGTCCTCCAGATTGGTGGTGATCACCCCATCGGCGTAACGTGCCAGCGCCAACACCGACCAGCGTCGCAGCGGACCTGCCCCGGGGAAGAGATAGGGCACGCGCAAATCGTGGAAAGTGACCACCACGCGCGGCCGCTCCCGGCGACGGCGCAACCACCAAGGCAGCCAGTTGATCCAGCCCGCTAAGTCATAAGCTGCAGCCTGATACTGAATGTGCAGTACGTGTGGCTGATGCGCCCTCAGCCAATCCTCGATTTGAGGCCAGCAGTGCCATCCCCAGCCGCGAATGACGGAATGGACTGCGACATCGGGTGTGTTATCGGGTGGCATTGCCCGGTGGGAGGTCAGCACACTGACTTGTGCCCCCATATCCCTGAGGTGGCGCGCCAGGTGTTGCGTGTGATCCGCTACGCCTCCCTGCATGGGAGGGTATTCCCCCGTCAGCAGGCACACTTTCATCGGATGTCCCCAAACAGGCTCGAACGCAAAACCTGCCAATACGCGCTCATGCGCTCACGGCGCAGCGGCCGCTTATGTCCAATCAGCCATTTGGCCGTCTCAGCGACCAGTTGCAGACTGAAGGTGATAAACAGGAAAACGCGAATAAGAAACGCCCACGCGGCGCCGTGATACTTGCGGAAGTAACGCACTTTGCTGCGCTGAAAACGCACTGTGCGCGCTGCCGGCACCTGACCACTGCTCTTGCCTTCATGGTGAATCACCACTGCCTGCGGCACATAATGGACTTCCCAGCCGGCAGCCCGGCAGCGGCGACACCAATCCAGCTCCTCGAAATACATAAAGTATCCCTCGTCCAGCGGGCCCACCTGCTCCCATGCAGCGCGTCGGATCATCAGCGCAGCACCCACCAACCAATCCACCGGCTGGGTAAGATCAGCCGGCTGATCGACCATGTAATAATGCTGGGCGAAGCGATTGCGAGGGAACCATTGCTGCAACAAGGTGCTCTCCCAGAAGGCGGTCATCGGGGTGGGGAAACGTCGCCGTGAAGGTTGTGCGCTGCCGTCAGCATAACGCAACTGTGGACCGACCGCTCCGACGCCCGGATGCGCCTCCATATAGTGCACCAGCGTGGCAAGGGCATCATCCACTATCTCTGTATCTGGGTTCATAATCATCAGGTAACGACCGGCGGCCTGAGCTACCCCCCAATTGGCGCCGCGCGCATACCCTAGATTCTCCGATGCGCTCAGCAGTCGCACGCTGGGAAACTCACGCTGCACCATCGCGACGCTGCCATCTGCGGAAGCGCAATCCACCACGATTACCTCGCTTACGGGCCACACCCCCATTGTTGCCAAGATGGAGTGCAGGCAGCGCCGCAACAGCGCACACACGTTCCAGTTGACAATCACGATGGAAAGATCGGGACCAGCAGCAGAGGTGGCAGGCATCAGGCGCCTCAGAAGCGCTCCAGTGGAGCTACCCGGAGGGGATGTTCAAACGAAAAATCTGCCGCGCGTTCTCAGTGAGCTGAGTCGCCAGCGTTTCGAGTGGCATGCGCAGCAGCTCGGCCAGCCGCCGTGCAATCAGGGGCAGATAAGCCGGCTCGTTGCGCTGTCCGCGGTGCGGATGCGGCGTCAGGTACGGGGCATCAGTCTCAATCACCAGGCGCTCCACAGGTAGGCGGGGCAACATCTCCGGCAGCTTGCGTGCGTTGGCGTAGGTCACCGGACCCGCTATCCCGATGTAGAAGCCCAGCTCGAGCGCCTGCCGCGCCATTACCAGATCACCGGAGAAGGCATGCAACACCCCTGCGGGTTGATCAGAGTGTTGAGCGCGCCAACGCTTCAGTATTGCTAACACATCCTGAGCTGCCTCGCGCTGATGGACGATCACGGGCAACTTCCGCTCAGCGGCCAGGGTGAGTTGCCTCTCGAAAGCATTGCGTTGCTGTGCGCGCGGCGACAAGTCGCGATAGTAATCCAAACCGATCTCGCCAATAGCAACCACCTTCGGGTGGCGTGCCAGTTCGGCCAGCTTATGCAGCACGGTTTCGTCCAAGGTGGTGGCGTCATGGGGATGGACACCGACTGCTGCATACACCTGCGAAAATCGCCCGGCCAGTTCCACAGCACGACAGCTTGATTCCAGGTCGGCACCCGGATTGACCAGCACTGTGACGCCGGCCTCAACGGCACGCTTCAGCACCTGATCGCGATCGCCATCAAAGGGTGCAAAGTCGAGATGACAGTGAGTGTCAATCAGCTCCACCCGTGGCCCACCCTTATCGTCTGTTACCCTGCAGAGCTTGCATATCGGCGTCTACCATCATCTGGATGAGCTGCTCAAACGTGCAGGTAGGCTCCCAGCCCAGCTTGGCATGTGCCTTGCTGGCATCTCCTACCAACAGATCCACCTCAGCCGGGCGCATGAACTGTGGATCGCTGATCACATACTTTTGCCAGTCAAGGCCCAGATAACCGAAAGCCAGCTCACACAGATCACGCACCGAATGAGTGCGGCCCGTGGCGATCACATAATCGTCTGGTTCGTTCTGTTGCAACATCAGCCACATCGCCTGCACATAGTCACCGGCATACCCCCAGTCGCGCCGCGCGTCCAGGTTGCCCAGCCGCAGCTCATGGTCGAGCCCCAGCTTGATGCGCGATGCCCCATAGGTGACCTTATGGGTGACAAACTCCAGTCCCCGGCGTGGGCTTTCGTGATTGAACAAAATACCGGAGCAGGCAAACAAGTTGTAGCTCTCGCGGTAGTTTACCGTGATCCAGTGTGCGTATACTTTTGCCACACCATAGGGGCTGCGCGGGTAAAAGGGGGTGTGTTCATTTTGCGGCACCTCGCGCACCTTGCCAAACATCTCAGAGCTGGAAGCTTGGTAGAAACGAATCTCAGGATCCACAATGCGTATCGCCTCCAGCATGCGGGTTACACCCAGTGCGGTGAACTCGCCGGTCAACACCGGTTGCTTCCATGACGTTGGCACGAAGGATTGCGCGGCCAGATTGTATACCTCGCGCGGCCGATACTCGCGCAGGATGTCCACCAGCGACATCTGGTCAAGCAGATCGCCCTGCACGAGAGTAATCTTGTCTTGAATATGGCGGATGCGGTCGAAATTGACCGTGCTCGTACGCCGCACCATCCCGATCACTTCATACCCATTCTCCAGCAGAAACTCTGCCAGATACGAGCCATCCTGACCGGTGATGCCAGTGATCAATGCCCTTCTGCGGGTCATACAGGCTCTGTTAACCTCCCTCTCGGTCGATTTAGTCCCAAAGCAAATCTTATCCGGGCTGATAACCTGGTTGGCGCACCACATCGCGCCAATAGGCTAACACCCGTCGCAAGCTCTCTTCAAACGATATGGTAGGCTGCCAACCAGTAATGCGTTGCAATCGTGTGATATCCGCGACAATCAGAGGGGCATCTACCGGGCGTGTGCGCCGCGGATCTGCCTCAATGCGAATCGAAATAGTGCTCATGGATAACAGGACGTCGAGCAGCTGCCGTACCGAGTGCGCGTGACCGGAGCCGACGTTGTACGCTTGACCGCTCTCACCCTTCTCCATCAACAAGGCATAGGCGCGCACCACATCGGCGACGTCGGTAAAGTCGCGTTTTGCCTCGAGATTGCCGACATACAACACTGGCGCACGCATACCTGCCTCGATCTCAGCAATCTGGCGTGCAAAGCTGGCCGCGACAAACTGGGGGCTCTGGCGCGGCCCCAAGTGATTGAACGCACGCACGCGAATGACATCCAGCCCATGGCTGAGATGATATTGCAGCGCCAGCAAATCCTGTGCCGCCTTGCTGACGCCATATGGGTTGACCGGGCGCAGCGGAGCATCCTCGTTCACCGGCAGCTGCTCGGGCGGCACAACACCATAGATTTCATTAGAGGCGACGACAAGCAAACGACAATCGAGATTCCGACGCACCATGGTACGCAGAATGTTCAACTCGGGCCGCACATTATTCTCGAAGGTGCCCCAAGGATCTTCCCACGCCGCAGGCACATTGGCCTGTGCTGCCAGATGGTAGATATGCTGTGGCTGTACCTCTTCCAGCAGTGTCTCGACGGCTTGGGGATCCTGCAAATTGAGAAGCATCACGGAGACGCGCCCAGGCAGAAAATCGAGCCCGTAACCCCTATCCAGCGCGGCACCATAGATGTCAAAGCAGCCGCGTTCCACCAGATGAGCAGCCAGATGCCCTCCAGCGAAACCAGTGATGCCAGTAATAAGCACCCTTGTCATCGCCATAGCTCCTTGTCAACCCTGTCGTGCGGCTGCGCTGATGCGTGGCAATGAGGCAACAAATACTATGCACATGGAGGACACGCCACCAGGCACTGGCAAGATATGCCCTCTGCCTTCACAATCAAGATTCATCCACCTGAAAAACGCAATACCTCTACAGCTAGGTCGATGCAGCAGGAATGCCATTATACCCCGCTTCAGAGGGGTGAGCAAAGAGACTCCGGGGAACGCGCTGAGTAATACTTGCCCCTCACTGCGAACGCTGCTACTATGATGTTGCCATAAATGCCATATAGGTGAGAGCAGTAACGCGTTATGTCAAAATCGACTTCTCCCGCTCCTTCCCTTTATTCTCTCTCCTCTCGTGCGCACATCGTAGTCGCAGCAGACGCAGATCGTCAGATACATGCCGTGCGTCAGTTGCGCCATTACCTTGCCGGGCACACCCTGGAGTTGGTGCCACCCTCCGCACTGACAGATTTGCCAGTCGAACAAGTTGATTGGTTGATCGTCCTTGGTGAACCGGGAACTGCCCTGCCGCACGAACTCACTCTCGGCATTCCATGGCAGTCGCTGACCGAAGATGCTTTTGCCCTGCACAGCTGCACGTGGCGCGGATGGCCAACACTCCTCGTCGCAGGGGGTGGGCGTCCGGGTTTGATCTATGCCGTTAACGAGCTGGGTATGCGCCATCTTCAGGAGCACGAGGGATCGCTTCAGGTTCCCACGCTTGACATAGTACAGGTGCCAGCGCTGCCCTACCGGCTGTTCTGGACGTGGGATCACAGCACCAACTGGTATTTGGAACAGGTGGGTATTCAAGAGATCGGCGCGCTCAACTACTATTCCAAGCCGCGTGAGGGGTTCTTACAGGACTATTGCCGTCTGGTGGATTTCATGAGCTTGCACCGCATCAACGGTGTCACCATCTATGGTTTCTTGCGCGACAACCATGGTGGCATCGAGGCCGCTCAAGAGCTCTGCCGCTACGCGACAGAGCGTGGCGTGCGCATACTTCCCGGTGTGGGCATCAATGCATATGGCGGCATCTACTGGGAAGGAGACCATCCTTACAACCTCACCCACTGGCTGCGCCGACATCCTGAGCTGCGCGCTGCGTTCGACAGGCCACCAGCTTTCCACCTGCCCGACCTCCCTGAACTGTGGTTCCCTGAGACGCACTACACGGATGCCGCCTGCCCGTCCAAGCCCGAAAACGCGCGCTATCACGAGGAGGCAATCCAATGGTTGGCGCAGACCTTCGAGATCGGGGGGATCAACTTTGAGACAGGAGATTATGGTGTGTGCACCTGTCCCGATTGTCAAGCGCGGCGCAGCGCAGATGCCACCTGGTCGCACCGCGACATGGCCTTGCTCTATCCGCGTCTGTTCGCGGCAGCACGGCACGCCCGCGACGACCTCTGGCTGGTGTGCGAAGCATATTGGGACAACATCTTGGACCTTGACCGGCTGGCTCCGCTGGCTGCACTGCCCGAGGATGCCATCTACCAGTTCTGCATTAACCGTTCCTATTGGCCTAAAGTGAAGGCCCATCTGACGCGGGAGCATGTAGCCCGTCTCCCACGCCCGCGCAACATATTACGCACCCATATGGGCTCGCAATGGAATCACGAGCGTTACGAGCTGGTCGCGGATCGCTTCGCCGAGATGATGCAGCTGATGGTGCAGACAGGGATGCAAGGCGTTACCATCTTCGGCGAAGTGAGCGCCTTCAGCGTGGCAAACGAAATCAACTATCTGGCCTTCGCCCGTTTTGGCTATTCTGCGGGTCTGACGTGGGAACGCTTCATCGCTGAGGATCTGGCACCGCTGTTGGGTGGAGTCACTGAGGCTGAACACTACCTGACTCTGTTGCGCGTGCCCTCCGAGCAATCAGCGTTGCAGCAAGCCATTGGTGAAGCGCGGGAAATCGGCACTGCTCAGTCGGGAGAAGCTTATCGTCGCTGGGTATGGTTGCAAAACCGCCTCTTTCAGAAGCTGGCTATGCTGCGGGATGGATGAGATTCCTGCCTTGTGGAGATGAAGACAAATGCGCATTGAACCCCACCTCTATTGCATCGGCAGCGGAGCGTTTGGCTTCGATTTGAGCGATCCCTACGACTGCAATGTTTATCTCTTCGACGCCGGGTCCGCCTACGCTGTCTTCGACATTGGGACCGGACTCGGCATCGAGCGCATCCTAGAGGTATGTCGTCAAGATGGCCTTGAGCCCCATCGCATCACTCACCTCTTCCTGACCCACGCGCACTCCGACCATGCCGGGGGCGCTGCCCATCTGCGGGAGCGCCTTCCTGATCTCACGCTCTACGCCTCGGCAGCTACAGCACGTATTCTCAGTTCGGGTGATGAGATGGCAGTTTGTCTGCCACAAGCCAAAGCAGCCGGGATGTACCCGCCAACTTACTCATACCGGGCTTGTCCGGTTGACAGGGTACTCAACGATGGCGAGGTGGTGCAAATCGGTCGTTACACCGTGGAGGCTATTGCCACTCCCGGTCACAGCCATGACCACCAGTGTTATCTTGTGAGCGATCAGGAACATCAGGAACGACGTTATCTGGTAAGCGGAGACGCCATCTTTTTTGGCGGCAAGATTATTCTGCAGGACACCTACGACTGCAGCGTGCCCGATACGCTGGCTTCACTGCGACGGCTGGCGAACTATTCGTTTGACGCACTGCTGGCAGGTCATCTCAACTTCAGCCTTCGCAACGGATACCGACATGTAGCGGCTGCGTGCGCGATGATTGACAAGTTGCGCTGTCCTCCTTCCATTTTGTGAACAGGCGGATGGCTAGCACAGCGTGGTAAGATATTTGAACGACACCATCCAATTAGTGTACAATGTTTCTTTAGGTGTTGTGTTAGTGGCTGCAAGGAGGCAGCCTGTTGGGCCCGTAAGCTGGGGCGAATCAACTGGTTTCCTGACAGACAAGAAAGGATAAGAAATAAAAAATGAAAACAGGGCGTTTTGTGATAATCGGAATTGCCGTGCTCGCGATGCTCGCGCTGACTTGGGTCGCACGCACGCCGGAGCCGGCGCAGTCGGCAGCTCGCTTGCTGCCTGCGGGCGAAGCACAATTGCAAGTCACGCCCCAGCCCACCGAGGAGGCAGGCGAATTGGGAGAAGAGGCGGACGAACTAGGAGAACCAGAGCCAACGGAAGCGGCCCTCTCCAGTGGCCTGGACAAGCTGGATAGCTTCCGGAGTGAGGTCTTAGTCTCCTGGAGCGGCGTGAGAGCTTTTGAAGAAGAAAACGGCACAAAAGTCGACAAGCAAGTGGAAGGTTTCTTCAACATAAAGTCTGCTTACGTGCGTCAGCCGCCCGCCTACGAAATGCATATGGAAAGCTCTGGCATGATGGACACGGAGTCTGATGAGATTTCTAAGTTTTCGTATATTCAGGTAGGCGACACAGCGTGGATGTACCAAAGCGAAAGCGATTCATGGATGCAGATGGCTGCCGGCACAATCAGTCTCGATGAGTTTATGGGGATGACCCCTACCGGCATACTGCCGGGTCTGGATGCTCGGTTGAAGGAAAAAGGTGGTGCATCGACCCAGGACCGCGGTGGAATAAAATGCTACAATTACAGCTTTACCGAAAAGGATATCCCTCAAGGAACTGAGGGTATGGATGGGGTGAACAGCGCCAGCGGGGAAATGTGCATCGCAGTTGAAGGGGATTACATCGTAAACTTCTCATTCTCCGCAGATATAACCAATGAGGAGGGTGAGAACCCGATGTTCGACAAGGGTTCCCTTAAGATAGAGTACAAAGTCTTCGATGTCAATCAGCCCATCGTGATCGAGCCACCTGCTGAGGCGCTCGCTCAGAAAGGTGCACGTGAGGACATCCCCATGACCGCGGACGCCAAGATCGAGTTCTCGATGCCCGGCATGGTCTCCTACAAGACTGCCCTCAGTGTGAGCGAGGTGGCCCAGTTCTATGAGACCGAAATGCCCAAGCAAGGCTGGAAGCTGAGCGAAAACGGCAAGACCACAATGGAAGATATGGTGATACTGAATTTCACCAAAGGTAAAGACCAAGCTAGCGTGATGATTAACAAGGCAGAGGAAGGCGAAGGGACCAGTGTAATGATCACGGTTCAATCTGAGTAAGACACGTTTCCCTATCTGCCAAACAAAAGGGGCAACCTTTTCCGGTTGCCCCTCTTGTTGTGAGCGTCAGATCTATGAGATAGCTTATTCCTCTTCTTTTTCCTTGCGTTCCTTCTCAGCTTGGGCAATGACCTCGGCCTGCAAGTGCGCGGGCACCTGTTCATAGCGGGCGAATCTCATTGTGAAGATGCCACGCCCCTGTGTCATGGAACGCAGATCGGTGGCGTAACGCTGGATCTCCGCCAGAGGCACCTCGGCACGCACGATGGCGTTGCCCCGCTCCTGATCCGTGCCCTGCACACGACCGCGCCGTGTCGTCAGATCGCCCATTACGTCACCCATGAATTCCTCGGGAACTATGATGGTAACCTCCATAATGGGCTCTAACAACACCGGGCCGGATTGCTTGAAAGCTTCCTTGAATGCCTCACGGCCAGCGATCTGAAACGCGATGTCCTTAGAGTCCACTGGATGTTCCTTGCCGTCGTACACGATCGCTTTTACATCCACTACCGGATAACCAGCCAGCGGACCTGTTTCCAAGACCGATTTGATGCCCTTCTGAATTGAAGGCTGGAAGGACGAGGAAATAGCTCCGCCGAACACTTCCCAGCCGAACTCAAATCCTGAATCGCGCGCGCCCGGCTCCAATCGCATATGCACTTCGGCGAATTGACCAGCACCACCGGTTTGCTTCTTGTGGCGGTAGGCTGCGCTGCCCACCTTCGTGACAGTCTCACGATAAGGCACCTTAGGCAAGGAGGTCAAGACACTCAAGCCAAATTTCTGTTCCAGCTTGCGAATGCCAGCCTCCACGTGGGCATCGCCCATTCCCTCCAGAAGCAATTGACGTGTGCCGGGCTCGTTACGCCAACGCAGTGTCGGATCCTCTTCCACCAGCCGGGTGAGGCTGGGCACCATTTTGGCTGAATCCGCCTTGGTTTTGGGCGCAAGAGCCACCGCAAAGACCGGCTCAGGAAACTGGAAGGGCGGGAAACGCACCTGATACGCAGGATCACAAAGCGCATCGCCGGTGACCGTGTCACCCAATTTAGCGACCACGCCGATGTCGCCCGCCGGCAGCTCCTCCAACGGCACCTGTTCCTTCCCGCGCATCGTTATAATCTGGCCGATGCGCTCCTGAGTGCCCGTGCGACTGTTGACCGCGTGCGAGTTGGATTTCAAAGTACCCGAGTAAACACGCAGCATAGTCAGTTTACCCACATATGGGTCAGCAGTAGTCTTGAAGACGAAAGCTGCCAGTGGGCCATTGGGATCGCACGCAAGGGTCTCCTCCTCACCAGTGGCTACATTAATCGCCTTCACTTGGGCAGCGGGCTGGGGCATATCGCGCACCAAGACGTGCAACAACGCCTTGGTGCCGATGTTGCGCAGAGCAGCTCCACACAATACAGGGACTATCCTGCCCTGAGCGATGCCTGCACGCAGCCCTTGCGCAATCTCAGCATCGCTCAGCTCCCCGGTGTCTAGATACTTCTCGATCAAAGCATCATCACTCTCAGCAGCGGCCTCGATGAGTACGGTGCGCGCCTCCTCAACCGCACTGGCAAGCGCTGGCGGCACCTCCGTCGGAGGCTTGTCGCCGATCCAGGCAGTGCGCTCAACCAGGTCAACCACACCTTCGAAGCCGGCCTGCTCGCCAATAGGGAGCTGCAGAGGCACAAAAGTCCCACCCAGCTTGGTGCGAAGGCTTTCCAACGTGCGCTGCCAGCTGGCATTTTCGCGGTCCATCTTGTTTACGAATACCAGCCGGGGCAACCCACGTTCATTAGCATGTTGCCACACCAGCTCGGTACCCACTTCGACACCAGCCACTGCATCTACCACCACAATGCCTGCGTCTGCGACGCGAAGCCCACAGATCACCTCTCCCACGAAGTCCAAATAACCCGGTGTATCCAGCAGGTTGATTTTGTGCTTTTCCCATTCGCAAGGAAGCAGGGTCAGATTCAGCGAGATGCGTCTCCTGATCTCTTCCTCATCCGAGTCAGAGACAGTAGTTCCCTCTTCTACCTTGCCCATCCGATTAATCGCGCCAGCGCTGAAGAGAACTGCCTCCGACAGTGAGGTCTTCCCCGAACTGCCATGCCCCAGCAGAATCACGTTGCGCAATCGTTCGGTCGTATAAGCTACTGCCATTGATTCCTCCTCAAAAAGATAAAAGCGCGGAAACGCCTCTATATTTTACAGTTGTACCAGTTGCCCCCGGGAAGTGCGTTAAGACCTTAAAGAGCAATCGGTAAGTTTAACTCGCAATCAAACCTATGTCAAAAAATAATATGCCTACATACTTGACCCCAGCAGCAATTTGAGCAAAAATGGGAATATACCCCCAACGCGATTGTCGTCCCAACGCAAAAGTATAAGAGAGGCGGGCAAACAGAAAGGGTACAGCCACTAGTGCCAGGTAAATGTATCTTTATCGTCGAAGACGAGCTCATCGTCGCAGAAAATGTGCGCGTGATGTTGATGAGCTTCGGTTATGTAGCGCCCACGCCGGCCACCTCCACGGAGGAAGCCATGCGCATGGTGGAAAGCATTCACCCCGACATGGTACTGATAGACATTCAGCTGGAAGGCCCTATGAGCGGTGTGTACCTGGCCCGCCAGATTCGCGAGCGCTTCGACATCCCGCTGATCTTTCTGACAGCTTATGCGGATGAGGAGACAGTGCGGCACGCGCTGGCTGCCGAGCCCCATGGTTACCTGGTCAAACCGTTTTCCGCCGAAGAGCTGCGCACTGCCATCGAGCTGGCTTTTTTCCGCCACAACCTGGAGAGAAGATCGACCGCTCGGGAGAAGCGCTACCGTGCCATCGTGGACACCTCATCGGATCTGGTGCTACGTTTTCAGTCAGACGGTACCATCACGTTCGCCAATGCAGCCTGTAGCCGCCTGCTCGACCGAGCACCCGAGAGCCTGCTGGGCACAAATTTTATGTCGCTCATCTTCTCGGAGGACCGAGCCGCGGTACGCGAACAACTCGGGTCGCTCAGCCGTAAGAAACCTTTCTCCATTGGGGATGCTCGTGTGGAGACGGGCAAGCCACATCCGCCACGCATTTGGTGGCAGTACACGGCTGTGTATGACGAACAGGGAACTCTGGCCGAAATCCAGGCAGCAGGACGTGACGTAACCCGCCGTTGGCACATCGAGAACGAGTTACGGGAACGCAATGCTTGGCTGGAGCACCTTAACCAGGCACACCAGGCTTTTGTCTCCAGCCTGGAGCTCGAACAGGTGTTGACGCACATTCTGGAGACATTGCGTCAACAGATGGACGTCGTCGCCAGTTCAGTGTGGTTGATCGATGCACAGACGGGCGAGCTGGTCTGTCATTACGCCACTGAACCAGGCAAGACGGTAGTGCTGGGATGGCGGCTGGCGCCAGGGCAGGGCATTGCCGGGTGGGTTGCCAGCAACGGTCGCAGCTTGATCGTGCCCGATGTGCGCCGCGATCCGCGTCACTTTAGGGCGGTGGATGAACAGACCGGTTTGCGCATCGCCTCTATGATTAGCGTCCCATTGCGCGTGGAAGATCGAGTGATCGGTGTGCTGGAGGTTATGGATAAGACCCCACATCGTTTCACAGAAGCCGACCTGAAGCACGTAGAACTTCTGGCCACCGCGGCGTCCATCGCCATCCAGAATGCCCACCTCTACCGCGAGGCTAACCATTTGCGCCTATTCAACCAGGAAATCGTCCAGAGTATGGATGAGGGAATTGCAGTGGAAGATGAAACAGGCATTATCACCTTCGCCAATCCGCGTCTGGCGCGCATGCTGGGGTGTAGGGTTGACGACCTGGTCGGACGACACTGGACAGACATTCTCGCACCTGAAGAGACAGCCATCATCTCGGCAGAGCGTCATCGCTGGCCACGCACTGAGATCAGCCGCTATGAGACTGTCTTGATGGCTTGCAACGGTGAGCGCATTCCCGTGATGGTGAGTGCCCGCTCCCTGTTCCGCAAAGGGGTGATGGGAAAGGACGGGCTCCTGGATCACCATAGCGGTGCCCAATTTGTTGGCACTCTCTCTGTGTTTACAGACATTCGCGAGTTGAAGCGCTCCCAGCAGTCGCTGCAGCGTCGCCTGGCGGCGGAAAAGTTGCTTGCGACTGTCTCAACAGGTCTCCTGGACACCCCCTTTGAGCAACTCGAGCAGGAAATTCAGAGAGCTTTGGAAGCGCTCGGTCAGTTCATGGAAGCAGATCAGGTGACAATGTTACTGATCGCTGAAGATGGTGTCACCATCAGTGGGCATCAGACCTGGCAGCCAGCAGATATTTCACAGTCTTCGATCTGTGCTATAGCCTCACTGGAGGAGCTTCCGTGGTGCAAGGAAAAAGCACACCAGGGTGAGCCAATAGTGGTCACGCAGGCGACAAGATTGCCCACGGAGGCCACGGTCGAAAGGACCTTCCTGCAGACAGCAGGCATCCAGTCAGCTTTGTGGGCACCAGTTCTGCAAGAAGGGCGTGTTACAGCACTCCTTGGCATCTATGCTTTGCGCTACGAGCGAGCGTGGACCTCAGAGGACGCGCGTCTGGCCAAGCTGATCGGGGAGAGTGTACTAAATGCACTGGCACGCCAACGAGCGCTTCGCCAGCTGGAGGTTTCACTGCGCGAAAAAGAGGCGCTCATTCGGGAGGTGCAGTCTCGCGTCAACAGTAACCTACAGCTTGTCTGTAGCTTGCTGGAGTTGCAAACGGCTGGCCTGTCCGATCCAACGGCGAGACAGGTCTGTAGTGAGACCGCTGCACGAATCCGCTCCATAGGGCTCATCTACGAAGCACTCCGCCGTTCGGGGGAACTGGACCTTGTGGATGCCGCTGAAGCACTCCCTGCCTTAGCACACCAAGTGTGTGCGGCACATCCGGGCGTTGTTGAGAGCACAACCCTGCACGTTCATTCTGATCGTGTCATGCTGGATATGGACACTGCTGTCACGCTGGCCTTGCTGGTCAATGAGCTGTTTTCCCACTTGCTCAGGAATGCCTTTCCGCCAGAATGGAAAATATCCCGCCAACCGTCTGAGAGACCCTCCATTTCTATCTCTTTGCGACACGACGCGTCCGCTGGGAAATTCACTCTACAGCTATATCACCACGGAGTGAGCGAATGGGCCGATACATGGTGGTTTACTTCTCCAGCCTTTGAGGCACAACTAGTTCGCACACTTGTGACACAACTTCGGGGAACATTCGATGTGCAGGCAGGGGACGGCGCCACCTTTACTGTCACATTTCCAGATCTCCAATCATACAAGCGGGGCGAGAATAGCCACTGGGATAGGGCATAATAAACATGCTACAGCGGATGGCACGATGGCTGCTCAACGCAGGACGTACTCTCTGGGCGCACACCAAAGGTGTTCCTCTCATCTGGCCTATCCTGGCGCTGGTCAGCTTGGCACTGGCAGTGGCAGCGCTCAGCGCGCTGGTAGCGTCCAGCTATGGAACTACACTGGCGGGGGAATGGTTTGCGCCACTTTACCTACTCGGGGTGTTTCTCAGCCACCTGGTTGTGAATCTGCTGGGCATCCTCGTTGCCGTGCTGGTGATCGACCGTCTCTATCGGCAACGGCTCGAGCAACAGGAAAGGCAATCACTGATCGAACAGATGGGCAGTCGGCGACCCGAGGTCACCGAGGAGGCAGTGCGCAAGTTGCGAGCACGCGGCTGGCTGACGAGCGGGATGCTGCGCTACGCCTGGTTACGTGGCGCAAATCTGGAAGGCGCCCAGCTGATGGGAGCAGATTTGCAGGGCGCTGACCTGCAAGGCGCCAACCTGAGCTGGGCCAACTTGCAGCACGCTGACCTGCAAAATGCCAATTTGCAACGCGCCACGCTGGAACACACCGATCTGCGCAGCGCGCGCCTGCAGGGCGCCAATCTCCAGGGGGCTAACCTGTGGCGCGCAAACCTGCGCTACGCCTATCTGAACGGCGCGCGTCTGCAGGACGCCAACCTCCAGGAAGCCGTTATGCCAGATGGCAGCGTACACGCTTAAGTGCTGGTAAACCGGTGGCTCTGACGAGCCACCGTTGTAGTAGCAAACACATATACCGAGACAGGGCATCGGCCAGCGATGACAAGATGCCCTTGACGAACGATCTCTGGACTTCATAGCCAGCCTGTCACCCTTGCAATGAATCTTCCAACTTGTCGCTCGTGTTCCATCGCCCGCTTGACAGTTTGCTTAGTGCTGGCAGGTGGAATAGCGTTCCCCAGCAGTTTACTGAGTTCACTGAAAGCACACCCATTAGAAGAACAGGGAACCGGAACCGCTACACCCGTCGCAGCGAGTGAGACGCCAACACCAGCGGGAGAGATCGTCTCGCCGACCCCGCCCCAATCCCCAGAGGATACACCGCCGCCCGTCACGACTCCACCCGGTCAGGATTCAGGCCCCGATCCAGTCGAGACACCAGCAGCACCACAAGATATCACACTATTACCCACTGATGCGACACCAACCCAAGAATCTCCCACCCTACCCAGTCCTGAGATACCCCCGACGCCATCCTCCGACACACCTGTAGTCACCCAGACACCTGTCATCTATGAGACGCCAGCAGCCGATACCACCGATGCAGCGCCATTGGTGGAGGACGGTACCCCCTTCCCCGAGGATGCGCCACCTACTCAGGAGAACCTGAGCACCATCACACCTGAAGTGTCCGCTACACCAGAGGGTGATCTACCACCCTCTATATCTGATACTCTTACCACCACCCTCACTATCACAACATACCTGGATTTGCCACTGGTCGTCCAGAGCGCTCCTGGCGCAGTGATCATCAATGAGATCGCCTGGGCAGGTACTGTCGCAGATGCGACTGCGCAGTGGATTGAGCTATACAACACCACCTCGCAGCCTATCCTGCTCAACGGTTGGCAGCTGATCACAGTGGATGGCCACCCCGTGATAGACCTTGTGGGTGTCATTGCGGCGCAGGGGTATTTCCTGCTCGAGTGCAATGATGATCTTACCATCCGCGATGTGCCAGCGGACAACATCTACATAGGTACCCTGTCGCTGGATGGTGAAGTGCTGCGCCTGCTGGATGCAGATGGCGCAGTGATCGACACAGCCAATGCTGACGGGGGACCGTGGCCCGCAGGTGAACGTGCCACGCGCCGATCAATGGAACGCATAGCACCCCAGGCGCCTGACTCGGACAGCAACTGGATCACCAACAACAGCCTTGTGCGCAACGGCGAGGATGTATCGGGCAACCCAATCAACGGCACACCACGCCAACCCAACTCAACCCTCTACCCCGCTGCGCCCGGAGAAGTGGTGATCAACGAGGTGGCCTGGAGCGGCACCCAGGCAGATGCTCACGCCGAGTGGATCGAACTGATCAACACCACCGAACACCCCATCAACGTGACCGGCTGGCGACTGGCAGCAAGCGACGGACAACCAGACGTGGTGCTACAAGGGACAATCGCCGCCCATGGCTTCTTCCTCCTGGAGACAAAAGAGCAGGCAGTGGCCAACATAACCGCAGACCAAGTAGCCAGTTTCGGCGATGGCCTCGACGACGGCGGCGAGACGCTACAACTGCTCCTCGGAAATCTGGTGATCGACACGGCCAATGCTGACGGGGGACCGTGGCCGAGTGGGGAGGGATCTCCCACTATGCGCAGCATGGAGCGCATCTCCCCGCACATGCCCGACACGGACAGCGCCTGGACGAGCCACGACGGGTTCCACCACATCGCCTATGACGCGGAAGGCAATCCGATCAATGGCACGCCGCGCGCAGCCAACTCGACCTTGCTTCCTCCATTAGTGCTTATTAGTGAATTCCTCTATGCTGGCAATGCTCCTGTTACCCAAGGCGACGAGTTCGTTGAGCTGTGCAATGCCCAGCCCAGCACGGTAACTTTGCGCGACCTCAAGATAGGAGATGCAGCTCGAGGAGGAAGAGATGAGAGCATGTTCCGCCTTCCCTCCGGCATAACGCTTGCGCCGGACGACTGCCTGGTGATCGCTAAAAATGCTGCCTACTTCGCTGCCCGCTTCGGTTTCTCTCCCGATTTCGAGATGGTAACCCGGGGCACCCTCTACACAGATACAGCCACTGTGCCTGATCTGATCCCTTACGCTGGATGGGCAGGGAGTGCCTGGGCGCTCGACGATTCAGGGGACGAGATTGTATTGCTCGGCCCCAGTGACCAGATTGTGGACAGCGTCGCCTACCTCAATGGCGACTATGCGAGTGTTGGGCTGTCGCCCGATCCAACGCGCGCACCGTCTCCCAACAGCTTGCAGCGCTTGTGGCCTCTCGATAGCAATGTGATGCCGGCCGATTTTGTACGTACAGCCCCTTCGCCCGGGCGCGTCACTCGCTTGCCACAACCACCTCCTGCCCCGCCACCGGCAGCCAGGCTATCCGGCGGCATGCGCGCTTACTGGGGTGTGCTCAACTTTCCCTCCAGCTATTCCAAAGGGAATGCCCCGCCAGCTCTGGCGTTTGCGGCTGCGCGCGCCGCTGGAATTCACTTCTTAGCGGTTACCGACGATGCCACTAAGCTCAATCCTCGCTTGTGGTCAGACTGTCAGCAGCGTAGCAGCACGATGAGCGCAGAGGGTCAATTTATTGCGCTGTGTGGTTTCCAATACTTTGCGCTTCCGCACAGCTTTGCAACTGTGTGGAACACCTTCGATTACATCACGCCCAGTGGGACATCAGCGGATGCCCTGGCTGGCCTGCACGCCTGGCTGGCCGCGCGACCAGGAGCACTGGCCAGCTTGCACCGAACATCCCCCACCTCGCCGTGGCGGGAGCTGCCCTATCAACCGGCATCGGCGCCTCTGTTTCACCTGTGGCAGGTATATAGCCAAACACATCCGCCAGGCGTTCCGGACCCGCTCGAAACCGCATGGATGCAGATGTTAGCCGCTGGCTGGCAGCTGGCGCCGCTGCCCGACCCAGCATCAACCAATCACGAAGACATGGGCTTCGGTGCCCAACGTGTTGGGGTTATTGCCCCTCAGCTCACCTCGGATGAGTTATCGGCCGCACTACGCGCACGTCGCGTCTTTGTCACGCAGGATGAACATTTGGCGCTTGCATTACATAGCGGCGATCACTGGATGGGCAGTACACTCGCCACCCCCCACACACTAACACTCGAGATAGATGTAGTGGATGTTGGCACAATAATCCAACCGATAACCGTGACTTTGTTTGACCGTGCTCTGCCGTTGGCAGTGCACGAGTTCCACTCCTCCAATACATCTTGGTCACTATCAGTGACACCTCAGCCCGGCCACTACTACTGGGTGCGCGCTGTCCAGGCGGACGGTGATTTGGCCAGCAGTGCACCCATCTGGGTCGCCGGCACAGCCCCAACAGAGGCAGTCGCTATCAACGAGGTGTTACCAGCACCCCACCGGATCGACTGGAACGGCGATGGCACACCTGATCGCCGAGATGAATGGATTGAGCTGTACAATCCTGCTGAGGCACCAATTGGGCTGGGCGGCTGGCAGCTAAGTGATGCTTCAGGCAAGTCGTACGTGTTGCCGCTCCTGACCACCATCCCAGCACACAGCTTTGTGGTGTTGCATGCCGCGCAAACGAATCTGGTGCTCAACAACCCCTTCGATATGATCACCTTACAACGCGCGGATGGCACACTTGTCGAGCGCTACACGTACGAGCAGGGGCCAGGGTACGATCTCAGCTTATGCCGGCTGCCAGACGGCATTGGCAGCTGGCAACGACGCTGTCAACCTACACCTGGCCAAGCTAATCAAGCACTTCCGTCATTGGAACCAGTGACCACCGACATTCGTGGAGCGCGTCACCTGCCTCTTGGGAGCTGGGTGAAAGTGCGGGGGCACATTACTGTGCCACCTAGCATCTTCAGCCCGCGCGTGGCCTACCTGCAAGATGACCACAGCGGCATCCGGCTGTACCTACCGAAAGATCATCGCTTGTGGTGCACGCCGGGTGACAGGGTTGAGGTGGTCGCTCACACGAGCAACTATTACGGAGAGCTTCAATTGCGCGTCTACGAACGCAACGACGTGCATCGCATCCGAGAAGGGACACCACCTTCCCCATTACCCGTGATGAGTGGACAGATGGTCGAGCCCTATGAGGGGATGTTGATCCAACTATCCGGACGTGTCACCGAGCTGGAAGGAAAGCGTGCCTTCTGGCTTGATGACGGCACCGGTCCAGCGCGTGTGTACCTGGATCCAGATGCGAATATCCAGATAAGCGGGCTCTCGCTCGGCCAGATGGTGCACGTTGTGGGCGTAGTGAGCCAGTACCGCAGCGCGGCAGGGGTGCACAACGAAGGTTATCGTCTGTTGCCGCGCTTCACCAGCGACTTGCAGTACACGATGGCGCAACAAGATGAGATGTTCCTAGTACCCATACGCCTGCCGGAGACCGGTGCGCGTTGAGACGTCTCACAAGGTGGCATGCCCTCGCAATGCCCCGACGCTTCTAGCAAATCCTCAGTCTGCCCCGAACACCTCCGGGTGCTCATGAAGCTGCTCACCAAGGTCGCGGTCATAGCGGATGAACGAGGAGAAGCACCCCCTCTTTTTGCAGTTGCCCGGCGGAAGTGGTAAAATCGATTTTAGACGGTAGATAGCCACTTCGCAGACAAGTCTCAGGGTAGAGCGAGTGATCACAATTCGTGGAAAACATGTCTTCTCTGCACCTTCTGATCTCATCTGGTCTCACATTTTTGAGCCCACTTCCCTCGCCAAGCTGATCCCCGGATGCCAGGAGCTCATGCAGGTCAGCCCAGATGAATACCACGGCGTCATTCGCGTGGGCATCGCGGCCGTGAGCGGCACCTATCGCACGCGGGTCAAAATCAGGGAACAGCGGCATCCGAAATATTGTCTGTTCGATGGCGAGATAGACGGCCCGACTGGTTCCTTGAAGGGCACCGTTACGTTTACGCTGCGAGAATTGGAGAATCACCACACCGAGCTCTCCTATGAAGCCCAGGCGTTGATCTCTGGGGCATTAGCGACGTTGAGCGGGCGTTTGATCGAAAGCATTGCTTGTAGCTTGGTAAACCAGAGCTTAGCTCGTTTTGACCAGGAGCTGCAAGCCCTATCCCAACCTTCCCATACACCCAGCTGAACACAAGGAGGACTGATGCGCATTATTGACCTGTCTGTTCCTATTGGTGAGGACACGTTAAGCCCACCCTCTGTAAGCACACGCCTCAAATTGACACCGGTGCACCGCGGACCAGGTTTCTGGCAGGCCAGCAAGCTCGAGATGACTTTGCACACCGGCTCGCACGTGGACTTCCTGCTTCACGTACAGGAAAATGGCGAGACAGCCGCGGATGTGCCCCTGGAGCGCGTGTGTGGCGAGGCGCTGGTGGTGGACCTCAGTTTCGTGGGCGCGAACCATGGGATCTCAGTCATCGACCTGGAAAAGCATGCCCCTCCCATCCGCAAGGGGGACATTGTGCTGGTACGCACCGACTGGAGCGAGAAACAATGGGGTAACTTCCCTACTTATTATGTCGAGTCACCCTATTGCACGCCTGAAGCAGCACAGTGGTTGGTCGACCGTGGCGCGCGTGCCATCGGCTTCGATTGTTTCAGCGAATACTGCGCGCGCCTGCCCGACTTTACGTCGGAGGATTTCATCATCCACAAAATCATTCTCGAGAATGGCGCGATTCTCATGCAACAGATGACCAACCTCTCCAAATTGCCCACGGGTGGGCAGCGTTTTATGTTCTTTGCTCCCTTCTTGAAAATCAAGGGTGCCGAGGGAGCGCCAGTGCGCTTCTTCGCCCTGCTTGACTGAACAGGAGGTGTTGAATTGGCAGTCCAGGATTACTTCTTACCCAAGTCGTTGGACCAGGCGCTCGATTTGCTGGTTGAGCACGGTCCCTCCCTGCTCGTAATGGCCGGCGGCACAATTGCTATGCCGCTCATCAATGACGGTGTGTCAATGCCGGAAAAGGTGATGGGCCTACGCCATGCTGGCTTGAACACCATCCGGCGTGACAACGGCACGTTGGTGATAGGTGCCACGGCGACACTGACCCAGCTCGGCCAACAGGATTACATCCCCATGTTGCAGGAGGCCGTGCGCCACATCGGCGGCTGGCAAATCCGCAACATGGGCACCGTGGGGGGTAACCTTTTTGCTCCGCCGCCGGCAGGCGATCTCGCTGTCGCTCTGCTCGCCTTGGACGCGACGGTCACGCTGGCAAGCAAGAAGCGTGGTCTACGCACCATCCTGCTGCAGGAGTTTTTCACTGGTTTCATGACCACTGCATTGGCGCCCGACGAGCTGGTTACCGAGGTGCGTGTGCCGCTGCCCCGCGGCAAAACCGGCTATGTCAAGTATGCGCGCAAACATGCCAATACCCCTGCCATCGTCACCGTAGCGACTCACATTGTCACTGAGGGCAACAAGGTAGTGGATGCACGTCTGGCACTAAATGCAGTCGGTCCGCACCCGATACGGGCGCAGCGCGCAGAGAAGCTGCTAGTTGGTTTGCCACTCAACGCAGAGAACATTTCTCTGGCGGCGAAGGAGGCAGCAGCGGAATGCGATCCCTCCACAGACGCTATCGCCACAGATTGGTACCGCCGGCGTATGACGGAAGTCTTTGTGCGACGCGTCCTGGAACACCTCGTAGAACAGGAGTGAGAGACTATGCCATCCCGAATCGTTGCATTTAATCTAAACGGTCGTGATGTCGAGGTGATGGTCAAGCCGCTGACCACGTTACAGACTGTGTTACGTGAACACCTGCATCTTACCGCCACCAAATCCGGCTGCCGTCAGGGCGGGTGCGGCACGTGCACCGTGTTGGTCAATGGCGAACCGATGCTGTCCTGCCTGCTGCCCGTGGAAGACATTGCCGGACAGAAGGTGGTGACGTTGGAAGGGATCACCCCGATAGAAGGACTGCATCCCATCCAGCAAGCCTTCTTCGACAACTATGCCATCCAGTGTGGCTACTGCAGTCCGGGCGTGATTATGGTGATCAAAGCATTGCTTGATCGCAATCCCAACCCCACACGGCAGGAGATCATGGATGCGATCGCCGGCAATGTATGCCGTTGCACCGGATATGAGCCTATCCTGCGTGCTGCCGAGGATGCGGCACGCCGGCTGCAATCCGCTTAGAAACAGAGCTTAGGAGTGTGAGGCGATGAGCGAAGTGGCAAGCGAAGTGATTCGTGAGATGAAAAGAGAATTCAAAGTTGTTGGGAAGTCTGTTCCGCGGCGCGATGGCATCGGCCACGTAACCGGCAAGACAGTCTACGTGGACGATATCTCATTCCCCGGCATGCTCCACCTCAAAATGGTGCGCAGCCCGATCCATCACGGCATCATTCGCAATGTAGACTTTTCGGAAGCGGAGAAGGTGCCAGGGTTCGTGCGCGTGCTCACCCACCGGGATGTACCTAAGAACATCTACACCATCCTGTGCCTGATTGGGGTGGGACCGGACGAGGAGCCGGTACTGGCTGTGGACAGGGTTCTCTACAAAGGCGAGCCCATTGCTGCCATCGTGGCAGAGACCGAAGAAGCGGCCATGGAGGCAGTCTCACGGGTGAAACTGGACCTGGAAGAGCTGCCTGCGGTTTTCGACGTTGAGGAGGCCCTCAAGCCCGATGCGCCTATCCTCAAACCATGGGGGACCAACTACTTCATCTATGAGGGGCACCACTGTCGCCGGGTACGCTTCGGCGACGTAGAAAAGGGCTTCGCACAGGCCGATTACATCATCGAAGAAGTCTACAACACCAGCCCGATCGAACACGCGCCGACTGAGACCACTGCCTGCGTGGCCAAGCCCGAGCCAGATGGCCGGTACACGGTGTACACTAATACGCAGGCGCTCTTCTTCACGATGGACAACACAGCACTTATCCTCCAGGTGCCCTTCAGTAAACTGCACTTCGTTGGAGGCACTGTTGGCGGTGGCTTTGGCGGCAAGGTGGATGTCATCACCGAGCCGATCGCGACGCTAGCCGCGATGAAGACGGGACGCCCGGTCAAGTTCAAATACACACGCGAAGAAGAGATGCGAGTCTCTTCCACCCGCAGTGCATGGCGTATGTACTTCAAAGACGGTGTGATGAAAGATGGTCGCATCATTGCACGCAAGGTCATCAGCTACGCCGACTCGGGCGCTTACAACCGGCATACGCCGTATGCAGTCACCAAACATGCAGCCAACATTGCCGGGCCATATACCATACCCAATGTCTACATTGATGCCTATTGCGTGTACACCAATCGCCAGCCGGCTAGTGCTATGCGCGGATTCGGCGTGACACCCGCCTCGTTCGCGGTCGAATGCCAGATGGACAAGATTGCTGAGACGATCGGCATGGATCCATGGGAGATTCGCTTCATTAATGCCTACCGCAATGGCGATATGCGGCCACACCAAAAGGTGGTGGAAGATGCGACATTGATCGAGGTGATGAAGGCGGCCGCTGAGCTCGTTGGTCACAAGCTGCCGGAACACCTGCTGAAGATGCACTCGTGGGATAGGGAGAAGGCATAAGATGGCAAAGCTCCGAGGAACTGGAATCGCAGCAGTCAATTACCCGACCGGGATGAACTTGGGGGGTGACCCTAGTCAGGCACTCATCCATGCGACCACGACAGGAACCTTTGTGATCTCACTCTCCAGCACTGATCTGGGCCAAGGACTCAAGACGGTTATTGCCCAAATCGGTGCCGAGACGCTGGGAGTGCCGTTCGAGAACGTCCTGATTGACACGGCCGACACCGACACCGGCCCGCACTGCATGGGCACCTTTGCCAGCCGGGCCACCCACCGTGTTGGTAATGCGGTAATCATGGCCGCCAAGGAAGCGCGCAAGGCCATGTTGGAAGTAGCAGCCGAGGAACTGGAAGTGAGCCCGGACGATCTGGACACGGATGGCAAGGGTAACATCTTTGTCAAGGGATCGCCAGAACGCAAGATCGACATCACCAGCTTGGCACTGGCAGCCCACTTCAAATATGGCCGGACCATCTCCGGTCGCGGCATGTACATCAAGCCTAAGAGTCCGGTGGACCCGGAGACGGGCAAGATGGACCCGGATTCGACCGAGGCCCATGCGTGCGTGGTGGCTGAAGTAGAAGTCGACACCGAGACCGGCGAGGTAACGGTGATCAGCCTGAAGAGCGCCTATGAGGTGGGCCGCCAGGTGAACCCGGCGCTGGTGCACGGGCAGATTGTCGGCGGTGCCTTTATGGGCATGTCGCACGCACTGTATGAGACCACAGCGCCCTATTATCCCTCACCCGACCACGCACCGGGTAGCTTCAGTGAGTACATCATCCCCGGACCGCACGAACTACCTCACATCGAGAGCGTGGTGCTGGAGTATCCATCGGTCAACGGTCCATACGGTGTCAAGGGAGTGGGCGAGATGACGGCAAATGCACCCATCCCGGCCATTGTCAATGCTGTCTCAAATGCTATTGGGGTGCGTCTGACCGAATATCCCATCACGCCAGAAAAGATTCTCCGTGCGCTGGAGAAATCACCCAAGGTCAAACAGCTAGCAGAGAACAGGAGCTAAGGAGACAGATAGCATATGCTGAAAGTCATCTCATTGTTGAAGCGCAAAGAGGGTATGACCCTGGAAGAGTTCCGCAAATGGGCTCTCGAAGAGCACCCAAAACTGGGCAAACAAATACCCGGCATCCGTCATTATCGCATGAGCGTAGTCTTGCAGGACGACCCGAACCTACCTGCCGATGCGGTCTCGGAATTCTGGTTTGACGACGACGAAGCGCGCAAGGCTGCTTTTGCAACGCCTCAAGGCAAGGCGGCTGCCGAGGACGCCATCGCCCACTGCTCCTCACGTATCCACCTGCTCACTGAGGAGAAGGTAATCATCGAATAGCCGAAGACCTCAGATCAGAAGGAGAATTCAGCGACGGGAGGGATTGGACAAAGGTCAGACCTCAATCCCTCCCACCCGCAAATAAACAGGATGAAAAGGTCAGCGCACAGCGCACGGGCTAGCTAACTTTGTCACGGGATCTGGCCTCCTACAATCAAGTATCAATTCCCCACCACCTCTCGCACAGCGGCTAGGGCAGCGTCGTAATTGGGATGCTGGGCTACCTCAGGTACATATTCCGCGTAGCGAACAATGCCCTCACGATCCACGACGAATACAGCGCGTTGTTCCAACCGCAATTCCTTAATGTGTGTGCCGTAGGCATCGCCAAAGTTCATATCGCGATGGTCGGAGAGTGTCTGCACGCGATCGACACCCGCTGCCCCGCACCATCGCTTCTGAGCGAAGGGCAAGTCGGCGCTGACGGTCAGCACGACAACATCAGGACCAAAGCTTGCGGCTTCCTGATTGAAACGGCGTGTCTGTAAATCGCAAATGCTCGTGTCCAATGAAGGCACCACGCTGATCAAACGAACTTTGCCGGTACTGTCGGCCAATGTTACTTCTCTGAGGTCGTTATCCAGCAAGCGAAAGTCAGGGGCCCGATCACCAGGTTTGAGCTCCTTGCCGATTACTATCAATGGCTGTCCCTTGAATGTCACCCCACCAACACGCTCTGTAGTCATCGTTTTCCTCCTGATATGCTTCCAAGAGTTTGGTGTTATTTTCTGTAACCAATTCTGGACAAATTATATCATATAATATTAACACATACAAGTGTTTTCGTGCCAGACTTAGGAATTTTTCAATATTGGGATATGATGGTATTCTTTATCTTATCCCCACGTTCCGAATCCATAAGAATGATGAAAGGAGATGAAGAAGCAATGCATAGCATGACAGCGGAGAACTTGCGGAGTGCTTACGGCGGTGAGTCGATGGCGCACATGCGCTACCTGATATGGGCGGACAAAGCGGATCAAGACGGTTTTCCCAATGTAGCGCGTCTGTTCCGGGCTATCGCCTTTGCTGAGCAGGTGCACGCCACAAACCATTTCAACGTGCTAAGGGATGTCGCCGGCCCATTCTCGGTCACGGCAGGGGGTGGATTCGGTCTTGGCAGCACGTCTCAGAATCTCCAAGGAGCAATTGATGGGGAGCGATTTGAGGTAGAAGAGATGTACCCTGCTTACGTCGCTGTCGCCGAAGCACAGTCTGAGAAAGCAGCCCAACGTTCAATGAGCTGGGCAGTGGAGGCGGAAAAACAACATGTTATTCTCTACACTCAGGCGAAGCAGGCGGTGGATGCTGGCCATGATGTTACCCTTGGCGTCGTGTATATATGCGAACTCTGCGGCCACACGGTGGAAGGCGAAGCACCAGACAAGTGTCCGGTCTGCAATGCAGCTAAGAAGCATTACCGCGCCTTTGCCTGAACTGCAGCGCTATGGTAGCACATTGTGCGTTGATGCTCCTCACAGGAGTGTCTAACAAGATCGGCTGAAAAATCTGTGTCTGCCGAGCTTCAATCTGTCCAACGCTTGCTGGAAGCTGTTAGAGGTGCCAAGCGGTTCGTCATTTTGCCCCATAATGACCCGGATCCGGATGCAATTGCAGCTGCAGTTGCGCTGCAACAGTTGGTGTACCTACAACTGGGGATTGAGGGACAGATTCTCTATCATGGCATCATCGGCCGGGCAGAAAACCGTGCGCTGACACAATATCTGGGTAATCCGCTGCGCTATGTTGCTGCCTGGCCAGAAGATGCCGACTGTGTTGCTTTGGTGGATACGCAGCCGGGCACTGGTAATAATCTGCTGCCCATAGGCGTGACTGCGCACGTCGTTATCGACCACCATCCAAGACAGGAACTTACGTCACATGCACTGTTTGCCGACGTGCGTTCCAATGTGGGCGCTACCTCGACCATCTTGGTGGGATATCTCAACGCGACCCGTGTGGAAATGAACCCTCAGCTGGCCACTGCACTCTTCTATGGCATCAAGGCCGACACATTAGATCTGGGGCGCTCTGCCAGCAGCGCAGATGTGGCTGCCTACCTCACCCTGTTACCCTTGGTGGACGCTGAAGGGTTATTCGCGATCGAGCATGCGCAGGTGCCACCAGAGTATTTCCGCCATCTCGACGCAGCACTCAACGCAGCGCACATATATGATGGGGTAGTAGTCAGCTATATCGGCTTGCTGCCTTATCCCGACCTGGTCGCGGAAGTAGCTGACTTGCTTTCACGACTGCAGCACACCCGATGGGTGATGTGCATCGGCGAATATCGTGATACCCTGATTATCTCGGTGCGTTGCTGGCAACGCGCAGGCAATGCCGCACAGCTGATTCGGACAGTGGTGGGTGCGCAAGGTGTTGCCGGTGGACATGGCTCTATGGCGGCGGGCCATATCTCGCTGGGCGGTTGCCCTGCTCTGCCCTTAGCACAACAGCTCATCCAACGTGCACTGCAGTATCTAGGTGTTCCGGAGAATATGGACGGCAAACCGCTAATAACTTAGCAACCGTTTTCCCCACCCCGCGACACAAACCCTCATAGCCATGATTTGCTACTGTTGTAGTGCCTTAGCAAGCAAGGCAGCGTCAGAAGCGGCAATTGCCTTGAGTTGCGCTTGACGGGCCATGTCGATGGCAACAGCCAGAATGCGCAGAGCTTCTTCGGGATTGTGAAAACCCATGCTGTTCTCAGATAGAACAAAATCCCAACGCAGCTGTGCCTCACGATGGAGCCTGCGCGCTTCGTTCAGCTGAACTTGATCAGCACTTTCATCTGTCGCTGCTGCCTTGAGAGATTCGATCGCAGCGATGAGAGCATCTTCTGCCGCCGACATTGTTTCGTGGACTTGGTCCTGAATGCGTTTCGTGCGCTCTACCACGTATGCGACGTCAGTGTGACACGCGCCACAAGCAACCTCTGCCATCAGCAAAGGACTCTTGATGTTGTGAGAGGAAAACTTGGCAGCACCATCGCGCGCATAGGGCATGTGACAGTCTGCACAGGACACGCCGGCTCGATAATGGGTACTATCCGCTGTATACAACTCATATTCGGGATGCTGTATCTTGACCATAGAGGTACCAGCTTCAGGGTATTTCCAATCCTCAAAGCCGGTATCGGCATAGTACTGTGCAATCCCTTCAATATGAGTGCCACGACTCCAAGGAAAGACCAGATACTTATCATCACCCTGAAAATAGTACTCAACATGACAATTGGCGCACACAACCGTGCGCATCTCCTGACGTGTGAAATTGCGCCAGTCCTTGCCTTGGGCGGCCAGCGCCTCTTCCAGTGCCGGGTTGGTTACAATTAGGCGCATTGTGTTAGCCTCGTGGCAGTTTGCACAGCCAACAGGTTCCGTGATGCGCGCACTCATATCGGAAAACTTTACTTTACCAAATTCCCTCATTCCCATCTCAGCCCACAAGGCAGGGGGATTGGCACTCTTGCATGAATAGCACGTAGCGGGTGTTTTTTCGTTCAAGCGTCGAGTCTCTCGGACATCCTTGAGGCTCAATCGATGACCACGCTCTTCGTTATAATCCACGCCGAAAGCCATTCCCGCAAACAGGGTGACCAATCTAGGGTCTCGCTCAAGCTTTGAGATCAGCGCCGAGCCACCGTAAGTCGTGGAAATGGCATTCTGCTCGGTTAGCAGGAAGGTTGAATATTGGTTGGGAAAGTTTAGTCCCCATTTTGCTGAATCTGGCTCATAGGGAGCTATCTCGACTAAAGGTTGGATGCCACGCCGTGGTGGAGGCTGGCTAGCTACAAAGAGCAATATGGCAACAAGTGCGCCTGCCAGCACGACAATGATAGCAGTCAATATCAGTGCAGAAAGAGAAATGCGTCTCATTGGCTCTTCCCTCGTTATTGAGATGGTGCTAATGCGATTCCACGCACGCCGTGTGCCACGTGGCGGTGGCACTCGAAACAGTATGTATCAAACTTCATTGATCCGTTCACCACATCCTCCACCGTAGCCTGGTGGCAGTGTATACAATTCTGCTGAATAACCTCCTTGGAAGAATCGCGAGTGCGGATGGCCGGAGGGATATCTCCGAACACAAACGCGGTGACGTGTCGAAACCCTGCCTCGGTCTTCGTCATGTATTTGGGAATCAACTCGTGAGGGGTATGACAATCATTGCACGTGGCCCACCTGGCATGCCCACCGTGGTACCAGCTTTCGTAGGCAGTGTCCATCACGTGGCAGTTGTTACAGGCCGTGGGATCGTCACCCAAATAGGCGGTAAAATTGGCGACATGCAATGCGAACCCCACGACCGCCAAAAATGCAATGCAAGCAATCGCCAGCGCCAGCTTTGTCATTTGCCCACTTCTCCGGTCATCATTGCGGAATGAGGAAATCTCTGTGCTTTATTGTGATTTTATGAACAATCTTCTCACACAGAAGTATATCTTTTCCCTTGCGAGTCAACGTCGGGTAGAACGATTACTCACTCCGAGAAATCGGAACGAAGAACTGGACCCGCCGATAAGGCTTGACCTGCTCAGCCACGTTTTCCTTCATCAAGTTTCCTGAAATGTGCATCAATGTATCGCCGAAGTCGGGATCCTTACCCATTGAGGCCAAGCAAGGATAGTGATGATGCAACATCCCAGCTTGATATTCCGCCTCATCCGCTGACACACCAACCAATCTTTCGGCGACAAAACGGGCGCAACCGCACACAGTATCACGCAGTACTTCTACCGAGGTGATAACCCGCGTTTCCGGATCAACCTCGATGCGCAGCTGCGGCTGGCCAAAGTGCTGTGCAAACTCAGCGATTATTGGATGTGTGTAGGCAACGCGTACGCGCCGCTGCGTCCCATAGTCGTGTTCGGTGAGAGCACACAGAGGCTTGGGAGTGACACAAGCTACCCCCATATCAGCCAGCCACTCACGCAGCTGCCGCGCCAGCCCGCGTGGTAGCCAGGCTTCGTTGTCGACCGGAGCAATGACCGCCTGCACCCCCGTCATGCGAGCGATCTCAGGGATCAACTCGGCGATCCCGGGATGTTCACCGAAAGCCAGAATAAGATCGGCAGATGGCAGTTGAGCGGGTAAATAATCCTCAGGATAGTCAAGCACAGGTGGTAGTGCAGCTGGAGCTTGCCACATTTCGATGTTCCAATCCGCTGGAGCGTGAGCACGGATGTTGGCAACGTGCCGACGACCATATTCGCCTGAGACAATCGCCAGTATACGCATTCATTCCTTCCTGTACGCTGTAACCACTAGATCACCACTGTTGGCAGCATCGAACGTGCTACCTGCCATGTCCCCATAAGTGATACAATCGCCAAAACCGCTCGCCTCTAACGCGCGAAGCAGCTCATTGCTACGCCACGGACGCAACAATGTAGCCTCAGCGTGCTGGGACCACATCCCATTGGCCTGACGCTCCAGTATCAGCATATTGAAGGTCAACGTGCCATCCGCGTTAAAGTCATAGAAGCGAATGAACAATTGCTCTTGATTTCCCTCACGGTACGATTGGGGTGTCATCCAGCGCGCGCGTGCCTGCATGACAACGTCGAAGTTGCGATTCTGGACAATGAGGAGCCCCTGCGGCCGCAACACAGCGGCAAAGTCGGTCAGGGTAACGTGCAACTGCTCATCTGTCAAGACATGCGGCAAGCTATTGCCCAAGCACAACACAGCATCGTATGGGGCATCTGTGGTCGCACGCAACTCCCCAAAACCAGCTACCACAAAACATACTCGACTTGTGGCCATTGCCGCGGCATTGTGGCGTGCTTGCTCGATCATCTTGGAGCTGAGATCTGCACCGGTTACCTCATAGCCCACCTGCGACAAAGCGATGGCATGTCGGCCGGTCCCGCAGGCAGCATCCAGCACCCGATACGCCCCCATCGTGGCGAGCTGACGCTGGATGAAGGGCATCTCAAAGGAAAGGCGTTGCGTCCAATCAACAAAACGATCATATGCACCGCTCACAAAATCATATAAGGGAACAGCCTCGTGCGTAAGCGGATCACCCAAGTGAGAAGCTCCAACCAATCTCGTTCGCACCCCGGAAAGAAGAAGCTCAGATTAAGTAGATCGGCAAGATTTTGCTGTCAAGCTACCTCCGCCGAAACGCTGTGCGCCGCTACCAACAACCGATCAGAGATTCAGTGCATAATGCAAAATCAATCGTACAACGTATCGCTTGGAAAGCAATATCCTGCGGCTACAAATAGCACTAGGAGCTCGTCAATTTTTGCCTCTATTTATCTTAATTATACAGCATAAATCGCCGAAGTCAATAGGCATTTTTCAAGTCAGAGACTTTGCATTCTACGTAAGAGTAGAGTAGACTATTATGAAAAGAAAAGTTATACTTGTGCTCCAGATTTGGAGCAGAGAACTTTACAAGTATGACGTGGCACGATGGGTTGCCGTGTCGCCACAGTTTGAAGGAACCCAGCGCCAGCTATGTAGATGGCATAAAGAGTCTGGCGTGGCAGTTTCATATCTTTTAAAGTGAGCTCAGCTAGGTTGCCAGGTGCAGCTATGCTGCTGATATGCACAGTCAGAAGAGCAATGACACCTTTCGGCCGGCCCACCAGATTAATCGAGGGACAGCGAAGTGATTTCGCAGCCTGCCCGTAAGGAGATGAGCAGGTAGATAGATCGAGCAAGGTGGTTTCGGCCCGAGGGAGTTGCCCCTTCGGGCAAGGAAGTACAAGTGCATATGCTTGCTTTTCTGTTCTGCTGAGCGGACAAGCTGTGGCGTAAGGTGTCACAGCTTGTCTATTTTCAGCGTAGTGAGCAGCATTGACAAGATCGAGGAGCAGCGTATGGGAGGTATCGTTACAGCGCTCAAGTTTCAGAAAGGCAACAAGGAGCGCGTTAACGTATACTTGGATGGAACCTACGCTTTCGGATTGTCGGCGGTGATTGCAGCAACACGCTTACGTCGCGGGCAAGTGCTATCAGATGTGGAGATTGCTGAGCTGCAGACGCAGGATGAAAGGGATCGGGCTTACGACCAGGCAATCCGTTTCTTGCGTTACCGACCGCGCAGTCGTGCTGAGATGGAACAATATTTGCGAGGCAAACACTTTAGCGAAGACGCAGTGAATAACGCGATGGCGCGCCTGGAACAAGCCGGTTACCTCGATGATGAAACGTTTGCCCGCTTTTGGGTGGAAAACCGTCAGCGCTTTCGTCCGCGCAGTCGGCGCGCACTGAGCGTAGAGCTGCGTCGCAAGGGATTGGAACACGAGCTTGTGCGCGACGTGGTCAGCGAGCAAAATGATGAAGAAGCAGCTTGGCAAGCTGTGGAACCGCAATTGTCACGCTGGAGAGCGCTTGGCAAAGAAGAATTGCGACGCAAGCTTACCGATTTCCTGGCGCGGCGTGGCTTTGACTATGAGACGATCCGTGTCGTTTATCATCGCGTCTGCCAGGCCTTACATACAAATAATGAGGAATAACACAGAGAGGTCAGGGAGATAGTGGACTATGTTTGGTAGTAACCTTTTGACAATGATAGCCTTTGGTATCAGCTTGGGTGTGCTGGGTATCCTCATCGGATACTTTATACGACAGTATCTTGTTGAGTCACGTCTTAAGTCAGCAGAAGCAGAGGCAGCACGCCTTCTGGCGGAGGCAGAAGCACAAAGGAAAGACATGCTCCTGCAAGCGCAGAAAGAGGTGATGCGCCTGCACGATGAGCTCGAGGAGGAGGCACGCCAGAAACGCGCAGAGCTGCGACGTCAGGAAGAGCGCTTGCAAAAACGACAAGAGACACTTGACCGACGTTTGGAGAACATCGAAAATCGCGAGCGTGCCCTCAACAAACGCCAGAGCGCACTCGACCGGCGTGCCAACGAGATCGAGCAGTTGTATACAGCCCAGTTGGCAGAGTTGCAACGCATTGCCAATCTGACACAGGAACAGGCGACACAACTCCTTCTGGAAAGAGTAGAGGAACAAGCACGTCAGGATATGGCACGTGTCATCCGCGAAGTGGAGGCAGAGGCGCGTGCGGAAGGTGAGCGTCGCGCGCGTAAGATCATCGCACTGGCCATGCAGCGCATCGCCAGCGATCAGGTTGCTGATACAGTGGTATCCGCCGTCCCACTGCCCAACGACGAGATAAAAGGACGCATTATAGGCCGTCAGGGGCGTAACATCCGCGCCTTCGAGAATGCAACTGGGATCGATGTGATCGTGGATGACTCGCCTGAGACCATTATCCTTTCTGGATTTGACCCGGTGCGACGAGAAGTGGCGCGTGTGGCTATGAACAAATTGATCACCGATGGGCGCATCCATCCTGGACGCATTGAAAAAGTGGTTGAAATGGCCGAGGAAGAAGTTGAGAGAGATATTGTCGAGGCTGGCGAACGTGCGGTCGTGGAAGTAGGCATACCTGGATTGCATCCTGAGCTGATCAAGCTAATCGGCCGGCTGAAGTATCGCACCAGCTATGGCCAAAACCAGTACCAGCATGCACTGGAATGCGCTCATATCGCAGGCATCTTGGCTGCCGAGCTAGGGGCAGATGTGCGCCTCGCTAAGACTGGTGCTTTATTACATGACATCGGCAAAGCTGTGGATCACCAGATGGAAGGTCCCCACGCCGCAATCGGCGCCGAGCTGGCCAAGCGCTACGGGTTAAGCCAGCAGGTCGTTGACATTATAGCAGCACACCACCAAGAGACCGAGGTTGACTCGTTAGAGGCGGTCATCGTCTCGGTTGCGGATGCTATATCGGGATCGCGGCCAGGGGCACGTCGCGAAAGTCTGGAAAGCTATGTCAAACGTATTACGGCTTTGGAAGAAGTGGCGAATTCCTTCAAAGGTGTGGCGGAGAGCTTTGCCATCCAAGCTGGCCGCGAAATCCGCATTCTAGTAAAGCCAGAGGAAGTGGACGACTACGCAGCCATCACACTCGCTAAGGACATTGCGCGCAAAGTGGAGGAAACGTTGGAGTATCCGGGACAGATCAAAGTGACTGTAATCCGCGAGACGCGCGCCGTAGACTACGCCAAATGAGCTGTGGATGCACCATCCTTGGAGCTACAGTAACAAAGCAGCTCACTGTTCGCCTGCCACGTTCCTGCCAATGGGGCCTGAACCAGACTAACCATTACCCTTTTTCTCAAGAGAGGTGAGCCCGTGTCGTTACGCCTGCCAGCCTGAGGGCAGCGGGGCAGAAATTTCGATCTTATCCACAACAAAGAAAGGATTCTATAGGACGTAATGCCATCAACGACAACAATGCCAGTTTACTCCCAGAAACGGTGGAGCCTCGCTGACCTGTTCCCAGCACCAGACAGTCCGGAAATGCAATCTGCAATCGAAGAGTTGCAGACGCGCACCGCTAAGTTTGAGGCGATGCGCGCGCGATTGCGGCCAGATATCTCACCAGAAGAGCTATTGGAGCTCATCCATCAACTAGAGATCATCACTAACCTTTCGCAGCGGTTACACGCTTACGCCGGGCTCAGTTTCGCTGAAAACACGCAGAGTCAGAGTGCTCAAACATTGCTGGCACGTATGGATCAGCTGATGGCACAGATAAGTAACCGCCTTCTTTTCTTTAGCTTGTGGTGGAAGGGCCTGGATGACGAAAACGCAGCGCGGCTAATGACAGCAGCGGGAGAATTTCGTTACTGGCTGGAGACAATGCGTCGCTTCAAGCCTTACACGCTCTCCGAGGCTGAAGAGAAAATCATCAACCTGAAGAACGTCACAGGTGTCAACGTATTGTGCACTTTGTACGACGCCATCACGAACCGTTACACATTTCGCCTCAAGATTGACGGCAGCATACAGCAACTGACACGAGGCGAGATCAGCACCTATTTTCGTCATCCTGACGCTCTGCTGCGTGCACGTGCTTATCAGGAGCTCTATCGCGTCTTTGGGCAGGACAGCCTCATACTGGGTCAGCTCTATCAGGCTATAGTGCGTGACTGGCGCAACGAACAGATTGAACTGCGAGGCTTCTCCAGTCCGATCAGTGTACGAAACCTGAGCAACGACTTACCCGACCACGTAGTAGACACACTGTTAGAAGTATGCCGTCAGAACGCACCGCTGTACCAACGTTACTTCCGCCTAAAAGCAAGCTGGTTAGGCATAGAACGCTTACGACGTTACGACCTGTACGCACCGGTGATGCGTGCGGACAAGAGGTACGATTTTGCCACTGCCGCAGGTATCGTATTGGACGCGTTTCGTAACTTTGACACCCAACTGGCAGATATGGCACGCCAAGTGTTTCACGCAGATCACCTGGATAGCCAGGTGCGTAAAGGTAAGCGCAGTGGGGCCTTCTGTTGGAGCGTGACGCCACGCCTGACCCCTTGGGTGTTGATCAACTATCAAGGGCGTCCCTCCGATGTGAGCACACTAGCACACGAGCTGGGTCATGCCGTGCATAGCATCATTGCCAGCCACCACAGTGTTCTCACCTTCCACAGCACACTGCCCTTGGCAGAGACCGCCTCGACATTCGGCGAGATGCTATTAGTGGAACACCTTATGAATCAGGAGACGGATGCAGCGACACGTTATGAGCTGCTATTCAATCAGGTGGATGACACCTACGCCACAATTATGCGCCAAGCCGGCTTCGCACTGTTCGAGCGTCAGGCACATGAGATGGTGCTTGAGGGTGCCTCGGTGGATGATTTAGCTAAAGCATATCTTGAAAGCTTACGTGCCCAATTCGCCGACAGTGTGGACATCAGTGAGGAATTTCGCTGGGAGTGGATCTCCATTCCGCACATTTACCATACACCTTTCTATGTGTATGCCTATGCCTTTGGCCAGCTGCTGGTTCTCTCCCTTTATCGCCAATACAAGACGACAGGAGAACCTTTCAAGCCACGTTATCTGAATATTTTGGCTGCAGGAGGATCAGAATCGCCTCTGCGCATCCTGGAAGCAGCCGGCATTAATGTCAGCAGCGCGGAATTTTGGCAGAGTGGCTTCGACGTAGTGCGCGAGATGATCGAGCAGCTGGAAGCAATCCCGCATGACTTAGGCCAAGAACAGCAATCTCTAAGGTCTGACCGTGACGAGATCGTCCTGCGGTGAAAGCTCATGGGTGTCAACAAAACCTGGCGAGTTGCTGTGATCTGCGTGGCAGTTGGAGCCGTGCTGCTATCTGTATCGCTGTGTGCTGCTCACCCGGCTTCATTTGAGGTTACTCCTACAGCAACTGGAATGCCTGCCGCACACGGTCAAAATGCAGCTCAAGCTACCAAGACCACATTGCCAGGGCTCATAGATACTTTGCCAGCCACGATAGCTCCTCGTTCCCCATATCAGCAGCCTGAGACAACCGATCCTCCACAGGTCAGCCTGTTCACTATCCTCACTCCGGCACGATGTCTGATCTTGGGGCTTGTGGGTGGAGTGGTGTTCATCCTAGTCTATGGCATTCAGATCGCTATTCTGCGCCGTCTGCGCTGACGTGTACCGCCAATGTTGAAACGCGTCTCGTCTTTCGTTTTACCCGATGCACGTGGCCGAGATATCTTCTTTATCACCAAAATGTTGCACAGAGTCAACCTTAGCACTATGGAGGACGTATGAGCATACTTACGACAGTTGCTAACTTAATGGCACTCGCCGCACGTACGGCTCCCAAATCGCGCGGTCAGGACTTTATTATCACCTCCATTGTGGAGGGGGAGATACTGCAACGCCTAGCGGAAAAAATGATCGAGATTGGTGAGCGCACCGGGCGCAAGTTCTTCATACGTGATGCGAAGAACGTGACCGCCTCGGAGGTGGTGCTGCTCATCGGCATCAAGGACGCACAGAAAGCCAATCTCAACTGCAGTGCCTGCGGTGTACCCGCTTGCAATGACCTGAACGTAAACAGCTACTCTGGCGAGTTCAGCGGACCGCAATGCGTTTTTCGAGTTATGGACCTTGGGATTGCGGTCGGTTCAGCGGTCAAAATGGCCAGCGTATTGAACGCCGACAATCGTGTGATGTACACCGTTGGTACTGCAGCGCGGACCCTCGGGCTACTGGATGCCGACCTGGCGGTTGGTATTCCCCTCTCGGCTACGGGGAAGAGCATCTACTTCGACCGGCCTCCAGTGGGCTAATCCGTCTGCGCTGATTCCTAGCTGACCAGCAGGACAAACGGCTGTTGAACCGGGAGGTGAGACCCTGTTGTTCGCTTTCATCTGTCGCCGTAGACCTATGGGAAGCCCATATAAATGTGGGTTGCAGGTGCCCCACGAGAGCCCCCGCAACCCACTAACTCACAGGCTAAGATCACCAAAAGTGTAGCTTAGCGACCCCTTCTTCTGAGGAGTATCACCAACACCACAATCACTATTAGCGCAATCAGGCCACCTGCCAGCAACCACCCCCATTCCACGAGAGGACCCACTGCAGCAGCTGCAGGAGGCGTCAGCGTTGGTTCAGGTACTGCCGTAGCGGTGGGCGAAGGCGCCTGTGTGGGAGACAACGCAGGTATAGGTGTCAGCGTCGCCGTCGCGACTGACGTAGCAGTGTGAGTAGCTGAAGGCATCTCCGCCGGCGATGGCACAGCTGCAGACACCACCGTTGCCGTAGGCACCGGAATGGTTGTGTAAGTAGGTGAGGATACTACTGTAAGTATCGACGTCAGTGTAGGAGTGGGCGACAATGTCGCCGTGGGCAGCGGCGTCGCAGTATGAGTAGGCGATGGTGTCGCCGTGGGGGCCGCTGTAGCAGTCCAAGTCGGCGAAGGCGTCGCCGTGAGGGCCAGCGGCGTCGCAGTATGAGCAGGCGACGATGTCGCCGTGGGCGCCGGCGTCGCAGTATGAGTAGGTGACGGTGTCGCCGTGGGCGCCGGCGTCGCAGTATGAGTAGGTGACGGTGTCGCCGTGGGCAGCGGCGTCGCAGTATGAGTAGG
>CAKZLO010000076.1 GCA_937127125.1 uncultured Ardenticatenia bacterium | reverse complement strand
AGACTGGTGTTCGTGATGCGCACCGTGAACGTCACCTCTCCACCCGGCTCCGCCACGCTCGTCGGATCAGCCGTCTTAGTGACAACGATGGAAGATGGGACACGCGTGTTGGTAAACGTGCACGTCACGGTCTCACTTGCCTGCAGACTGATGGCATTCACCGGGCTGCCATCGCTGCACGTGGCACCACTCAGATCCCACCCCGCCGGCACCGTCTCCGTCACCGTGTAAACCCCAGGCAACAGCGGGCCACTGTCAAATGGCGCCTGCGTGTCGGTCAAACTAAAGGTCTGCGTGATGTTGCCCGGCTTCGTCAGCACAAACGAGAAACTCACCGACGACCCTGCCGGATCAGTCACCTTGTCTACGACAATACGGCCCGGCTGCACGTTGCCGAAGTTCTTGTTGCTGTGCGTGGGGGTCGTGTACGTGATGACGAGCGGCCCATAATAGCCAGGCGCAGGCGGATAGGTCTGTACCCAACCTGCTTGTGGTACCTCACGCACATAGTAGGTGCCGGGGAAGGCGTATAGGGTGTACACACCCGTCGAGGTGAAGGTCGTATCGGTACGCAAGATCTCAGTGAAGGCGGCGGTAGAGGCCAGCTGGATCGTCCAGCCACTCAACCGTGGCTCCCCAGTATCCACGCTCCCATTTGCGTTCAGGTCGTTCCACTTAAAGCCGCTGATAGAACCGCGCAAGATTGCATCCGGGTTGATCTGAAGCGTACCACCGCCGCCAAGCATGGTCGCGCCAGATACCGTCGGAGTGCCTTTCACATATGTCTGCAACGATGCACCGGGCCACGCCTGAGCGCCAGTGCACGTGCCATTGGTTTCAGGATAAGCGAGATGTAGCCCCCAATAGAATTCAGCCGTACGCGCCGTGGCCGTGAAAACCACCTGTACGTACCGGTGAATCCCATCGCCTGCATCCCATGGTCCCAACACCTCTGCTATGTTCGCTCCAACAGTGTAGAAATTACCGTGGCCTTCGGGCAGCGAGGCGTTCGAGGTTGGGTTACTACCAACGGGGGTAGGCGAGCGGCTGGTGTTGTACTGTGCCATATAGTCAAAACCGCAGCCATCCTTACTTGCCCAGTAGTAATCATAGTAGATGTTGAACGCATATCGGCCGCCAACGGCAAGTTTTTCACTCTTCCAGTAGTATGGCACCACCTCGCCTTCGAAATACTGTGAATTGGTCGACTGCAGCGCACCGTTCCGCCAGCCCGCCGGGGGTTTGTCTGCCCAGTGTTTATAGTCTTCTTGCGAGTCGGTGAACGTTGTACTGGCCAGCGGCACCTGGTTGCGGTCGCCGTTCCAGCCGTATGGGTAGACGCGCACCTCGTAGAGGCCCAGGATGCCATCCAGGATGTAATGGTACACGAAACTGCCGTTTTCATCGGCTTGCACGCGATCCCACCCGGGCACAAACAGGTCGCCTTCCTTGACCACGATGTCGCCATTGGGCCGAATCACCGGGATGTCATACCATTCCCCGGGCACAAAGCCGCTACCGGTAATAATGACTGTCTCCTCTGGGCTGTAGTCCGGTTTGTCGGTCACCACCATTGGCGCTGGCTCTTGCTGCGGCGGCGCCGCATATGCCGTACTGCTCGTCCCGCCCAGCCCTATCAGCACAACCACAGCGCCGAGCAGCAGCATGGCCACCAGCCCAAGCGTTCGAAACGCACTTCGGCTATTCCGGCTGCTCGCAACATCAAGGATCAATTCTTTCATGATTTCCTCCTCATCAAGTCCCCACACGCTTCTTATCTCAGAAGCAATGGTCAGGTCCGCATACCGCCAGCGGCACGCACTTGCCCCGCTGCGTACACCAGATTCCTCCCCAGCGCTGTCACCCACTGGCAGTGCCCTTCCTGTGTTGTCATTGAGGCCACGCACGCTTGAACGAACGCAAACACATTGATAGTATCGGCAGGCAGCTGCGGATAAGCCAGGGTTTACTATATTTATTATAACACACCAACATTACGAATCACATTACGAAGGCGCGAATTTTCGGGAAATCCCCCCATTTTCCCTCGATCGAGTTGTCAAAAAGGCCATTTTGCCTTATCCTGCGCCATGGGAGCACACGGGAGGAGAGTCGGAGATGACCAGCAGAGCCTCAAGTACACTGACAACGGAGCGTGGTGGCACGGCCGGCGACATCACTGCCCGGTTGCGCGGGCTGGTGGAGCTGGGACATCAGCTGGATGTCGCTGACCCGAAGGTATTACCGGAACAGATTGCTGACACGCTGCGTACCATACTGAACTGTGATCAGGTGACGGTCTACCTGCGGGAAGATGTGACATCCGATACCTCACAAGGATGGCCTCCGGCCGAGGCGGGTGGCGTTGTGGCATGGGTGGCCGAGCAAGGCGCCCCCCTCCTGGTGGCAGACGGGCATCAGGATGCGCGCTGCCGTGACGCTGCGGGACAGGTTGTGGCCGCCGAAATGGCAGTGCCTCTGCGGGCGGGTGAAAGTCTGCTGGGTGTGCTGGATGTGCGCGCGGGCCGACCTAACGTCTTCTCAGAAATCGACCTGCTCATTCTCCAATTGGCGGCCGACCGTATTGCTGCTGCGCTCAAGAATATCCACTTTCGTACACAGTGCAGCACATTGGTGGAAGAGATGCACCGCAGATTGGCTGAGACCTCCACACTCTACCAGGTCGCTCAAGAGGTGACCAGCAGCCTGCACCTGGATGAGGTGTTGGAGATGGTGGTGCAGGCGATCCGTCACGCGCTGAATTGTCGCGGTTGCTGCGTCTTCTTGTTCAATCCCTCCGATCAGATGTTGGAGATCAAAGCAGCCGCCGGACTCAAGCCAGAATGGCAACAGACGGCGCGGTTGGCGCTGGGCGAGGGCGTCGCTGGGCAAGTGGCTGCTTCTCTGCAGCCGCTGTACGTGCCGGACGTGCATGCATATCCGGGTTATGTGGTGTTTGATCCCGAAGTGCGCTGCCTGCTGGCAGTGCCCTTACAGGCGCGTGGCCACCTGGTCGGAGTGCTCAACATCGATCATAACCAGCCGGATGCGTTTGGGCCGGAACATGAACGCCTGCTCACCGTGGCGGCGTCGCAGGTGGCGGTGGCTATTGACAATGCGCGTCTCTATTCGGAGCTGCTATCCGAAAAACGGCGCCAGGACGAGTTCCTCGCGATCACGTCGCACGAGCTGCGGACGCCGCTGTCGTGTATTCAGGGCTCAGTGGGTGTGTTGCTGGAGGACGAACTGCCCGACGAGACAACCTTGCGCGAGTTTCTGGAGATCATACAACGGCAGAGCGAACGGCTCATCCTGATGGTCAACAATATGCTCAATGTGGCGCACCTGGAGCATGCCGAACTGCGACCGGTTTTCCAACCGGTGGTACTGAGCGAGCTGGTGTCTCGGGCAGCTCAGCGTCTGCGCAGCTTCGCCAAGGAGAAGCACATTACCCTGCGAATCGACCTGCCAGACGAATTACCCACGGTAGCTGGCGATGCTGATTGGCTGGAGCAAGTCATTGTCAACTTACTCGACAATGCCATCAAGTTCACTCCGCCGGAGGGAGAAGTCAATGTAGCAGTGCAAGCCACCCCGCAAGAAGTAAGCGTGACTGTGCGTGACACCGGCATTGGCATTCCGGCAGCCCACCTGAAGCGCCTATTCGACAAGTTCTATCAGGTCTCGGACCAGGCTACTGATGCAGCCAGACCGCGCCGTGGCAGCGGCCTGGGACTCTACATCGCGCGTAGAATTGTCGAGGCCCATAGAGGCCGCATTCACGTTGAGTCCGTTCCTGAGGGAGGTAGTGCCTTTGTCATCTCTCTGCCGGTGAGCGGCAGTCCAGCGTCAGGCCTTGCTGATTAGGCTTCAAACCTATCCCGTGCAACGAGATACAATGCTGCCGAATGTGTCCCACACGATATGTGCGTTCAGGCACACGTGCTGCTCGCAAGCGCGCTTATCTCCTGGTTGTATGCCCTGCGGCAGCTAGCCCAGCATATTGCCTTAAGGCGGATAATCTCTCAGCGCAGGCGTGCTTCCTGGTAGCGCGCGGTCAGGTAGTTGACCACCATCACCAGGATCAAGATCATGCCCCAGATAGCGATGGTTAGGAAGGGGTTGATGTTTAGCAGATTCAGCCCACTGGACACCAGCTGAAGGATGACGAGCGCCAACACCAGCCCGGAGACGCGCCCAAAACCACCCGCCGCGCTGACTCCCCCCAACACAGACGCGAGCACCGTCATGAGCAGGTACGACTCACCGTAGTCCGCCTTGGCCGAGTTGAAACGCGACATCATAATCATCGCGGCAATTCCCGCGTAGACCCCCGAGATCAGGTAGGTGCGAAAGAGCACAGCTGCGTTGTTCACCCCGGAGAAGAAACAGGCGACCGGATTTGAGCCGATCATATAGATATGGTTGCCCAAGGGGGTGTGGTTCAAGACCACTGCCATAAACACGGCGCACAGGATGAAGATAATCATCGGCATCGGGATGCCGGCCACGAGACCGTTGCCGATAAAGAGGATGGGCTCAGGCAATCCCGAAAGGGTGTACCCGCGCGTCAGCACAATGGACACCCCTTTCATCAGAATCATTGTGCCCAGCGTCGCCAGAATCGGCGAAACCTCCACCACAGCGATTAGGAAACCGTTCAGCAGGCCGATGATTGCGGAAACCAACAGGCCGGCCGCTACAGCTCCTGCCGCGATGGCTGCCGGGCCGATACCACCAGCATCCGGCGTGACAAAGTTGGTCAGGATCAGCGCCGCAGTGATCGCCGACAGGTTCGCCGACGCGATAATGGAAAGGTTGATCCCACTGGTCAGCATCGTGATCATCATAGCGAGGGAAAGGATGCCCAGCTCAGGGAGCTGGAACGCCATCGACTGAACGTTTTCGAACTGGACGAACTGGCTGCCGTTCAGAGCCCACATAAGACCCAGCACGGCCAATAGAATGGCACCCAGAATGAGCGTCTCAGAGTTCTTACGCATCGTCGTCTACTCCACTTCGACGGTCATCGTGCGTTTGCGTTGCAACTTGCGTCGGTAGGCGCTCACCCCGACGCTGACAATGATGGTCAGACCGATAAAGACGTTGTACCAGTAGGACGAGATGCGCATCAGGGTGAGGCCATTGCCGATGATGCCCACCAGCGCCACGCCCAGCAGCGTGCCCCACAATGTTCCCACTCCACCGGTCAGGCTGGCGCCGCCCAGCACCACAGCGGCGATCACGTCCAACTCCTTGCCCACCATGGAATTGGTGGCTACGCGCTGTGCCAGCATCACCTCAACCACGCCGGCGATGCCAGCCAGGAGCCCCATAAACCCATACACGAACAGGTTCAATGTCAGGATGTTGAATCCGGCGCGCTGCGCCGAGGCAGGATTGCCTCCCAACGCATAGATGCCCCGTCCCAGCATCGTATAGCGCAAAACAATTCCGGCCGCCACAATCACAGCAAACCAGATGAGAGGGATCACCGACAGCCCGTAAGGCACCCCATCCGGGTTCACCAGGCTAATCACATTGGTCTCCGCGAAGCGGCGAAACCACTCCGGCATATTATAGAGCCAGGTGCCACCTGAGAATACGGTGAGCAAGCCATAGTACACGTTCAACATTGCAATTGTTGTGATAATGCTAGGAATGTTGAAGAAATAGATTATCGCTGCGTTGATCAAACCCAGGCTGGCTCCGATAGCGGCGGACATCAAGAGCACGGTGGCTATATTGCCGCCATGCTGCAACGTGACATACATTGTGGTATAAACCGCCACGGTGGCGACCGCGGTGAAGGAAATGTCGATGCCGCCCGAAATCAGAACGAATAACACACCAATTGAGAGAATACCCAAGAACGTGTAACTCTTGAGCAGATCAAATAGATTCTCAAGTGTCAGGAAATTCGGGTTTAGTAATGTGATCGCCAACGAAAGGATCACAATGACGAGCGCAACGTAGGTCTCTTGATATCTCCACAGTCTTCTCATAGCGTCGTCCTTGGGCTACAACGAAACGAGCTAGCCGAGCTGATTGATGCACTGTTGAATGTCGTCTTCACTGGCGCGCGCTGTGTCAAACTCAGCGATGACACAACCTTTATGCATCACCAAGACACGGTTGCAGTTATGGTATACCTCCGGTATCTCATCGGAAATCATGATGATGCCCAGACCACGTCGCGCCAAGTCGCGAATGATCTCATGGATGGCGCTCTTGGCAGCAACGTCGATGCCGATCGTTGGACCGTCCAGGATAAGGATGCGAGGTTGGGTCGCGATCCACTTTGCCAACACAACGCGTTGTTGATTGCCACCCGAAAGAGTCTGGACAGGGGCTTCCGGAGAAGGCACTTTAATGCTCAACTGTTCGATCCAATGCTTCACTGTGCTGCGCACAGTGCGGTGATCAATCAGACGCAGTCGGTTGACCAGACGCTCCAGAATGGTGAGCACAATGTTGCGGCTCACCGGTTGCTGGCTCACCAGCCCTTGGGTCAGGCGGTTCTCAGGCACATAGCCGATACCCAGTCGTACGGCATCTTGCACTGACTTGATGTGCACAGGGCGACCATCCACACGAATTTCGCCGGACTGTGCTGGATTTACCCCGAAGAGTGCCAGAGCGAGCTCAGTCCGCCCAGAACCCAGCAGGCCTGTGATGCCCAAAATTTCGCCGGCGCGCAGCTGGAAGGTGATGTCGCGAAAGTTGCCGCGCAAGGAGAGATGTCGCACCTCTAACAATGGCTGTTCCGGCAGCTTGACGGGCACAGGACGGCTATATTCCAGCTGTTTACCTGTCATTAGCTCAGCTAATTTGCGATCGTCCAGCGTCTGCGCCGGAAAGCAACCGATGTTGCGCCCATCGCGCAGGACGGTGACGCGTTCGGCAATCTGGAGCACCTCGTTCAGCTTATGGCTGACAAAGAGAATGGCAATCCCCTTCGACTGGAGATCGCGCACCACGTTGAATAGCGCCTCCACCTCTTTGCGGGTCAACGAGGCGGTCGGCTCATCCATGATCACAAGACGCACATCACGCGTCAAGGCGCGACAAATGGCCACCAGCTGCTGATCAGCAATCGAGATCTCGCCCACCAGCTCATCGAGCGGCAAACGCACTCCGATGCGCGCCATCGAGCGTCGTGCGATCTCGTAGACGGCGGCCCAGTTGACGAAGCGGTCTCCTGAAGCCAAGATCTCTCCGAGAGCGATGTTTTCGGCAACACTGAGGTTGGGAAAGAGCGACAAATCCTGATAGATGACTTCGATGCCTTTGCGAATGGCATCGATGGAATGATAGTCGTGGAAACGTTCGCCATCTATCTCGATGGTGCCCCCCGGATCGGGTTGCACCGCTCCGGAAATGATTTTGATCAGCGTGGACTTTCCTGAACCATTCTCGCCCACCAGACAGTGGATCTCGCCGTGCGCGACCTCGAAATCCACCCGATCCAGCGCCTGCACACCTATATAGCGCTTGCTGATGTTCTTCATAGAGAGAAACGGTTGAGCCATCTTGAGCAACCCGAGCCGCTGAGAGGGATAATCACGGAGTCCGAAGCAGTTGCTTCGGACTCCGTGGATTTGTATTTATGTCAAGTTCCAAGCCGGCATGCTGAATTAGAAGCCAAGGCTCTCGGCGTTGTCCTTGGTGATGTCAAGCGCTGCGTCAATGACAAGTACCCTGTCTTTGAGCGTGGCCTTGCCCAGGCCAGCCACGTCCATACCATCTGTGACCTTGCCGCCGTCGAGCAGGTACTTAGCCAGCCACACCATGCCGTAACCAGCATCTGCCGGATTCCAGAGCGTGCCATGCTTCAGCGATCCATCCTTAAGATAGGGCAACGCCTGGCTGGGCAAAACAGTTCCTACCACAGCGATTTTGTCGGCCAGCCCCTTCTCTTGCAGTGCCTGAGCAGCTCCAATTGGCCCCTGGCTGCCGAAGGCAAGGACCCCCTTGAGGTCAGGATATGCCTTGATCAGATCCAAGGTCTGCTTGCGCGCGTCGTCCACCTTCTCGGAGACCGGGTAACGATCGCCTACTTGCTTCAGGTTGGGATATTTCTCCTTTGCGTAGGCGAGCGCTGCATCGGCCCACATATTGTGGGCTGGCACAGTCAGCGAGCCCACATAGACGGCGAACTCTCCGGAGTCGCCCATAAACTTGACCAGCATATCCAGGTTATGCTCGCCGAACTTCTTGTTGTCGATCAACTCCAGGTCGTAGTCATTGCCCACCTGATCGGGGGATTCGTGCGTGATGATAATGATACCCTTATCCTTGGCCTTCTTGAAGACGGGTTCGAGGGACTTAGCATCATTCGGCACAACACACAGCACATCCACTCCCTTGGCGATCAAGTCCTCGATGACTTTGGCTTGCTGGGCGGGGTCATCAGTGGTGTGGCCAGTCTGGTAAGCATTAACGCCCAGTTCCTCTGCAGCGCGCTTGACCCCCTTCTCCATTGTGTTAAACCAAGGGATGCCGGTCAGCTTGACAACAACGGCGATTTCGTACTTCTTGCCTTCTGGCTTGGCAGCTTCGGTAGCAGGTGCTTCTGTTTTGGCTGGCTCTGTCGCCGGCGCCACAGTCGCGGGAGCTTCCGTTGCTGGAGCCTCTGTCTTGGGCGCCTCCGTGGCAGGGGGAGCGGTTGGTGTGGCACAGGCACTCAGGATCAGGCCAGCGACCAAAACAAAAGTGACACCCAGGGCTAACAACGTACGCGATCTCATAGGTACTCCTCCTTTGGAATTACGAGATGAACAACTTGTCAACATATGCATGTCCCAACGACACGCAGTACCTCCTTAGCTGGCTCACAAACGGGAATACTGGAGAAGATTTCCTGACCCTTGCTCTCTGGCGACTCCTGGTGACTAAGAAAGCTCTCAGGTTTCCGCTTGCATTTTCCTATTGGCGGGACACTCTAAACACATTTTAGCAGTACTTAGGCTAAATAGCAAGTGGCTCACGAAGACCTCGTCGTTTGATCGGGCAGGGCAAGTCGGCGTCCCAAGACGGCAACATGTCGAGAAGCTCATACTGCTCAGAAGTCAGAAGCACTCTCGACTCCTTCTAACCGCGAAGACAGGCTTATAAAGATCCCGTCTTAGGAGAACTCACCGTCAATCCAACGTGCAGCCAGCGCGGGCAACTGAGCAAGGGGGGCCTCCTGGTATGTGCAATCAGGCAACGAACGCAGAAACTCTTGGCCATATGCCTTTGTGCGAACACGCCGATCCAGGCACACTACCACGCCCCGATCTCGATGCGAGCGAATCAATCGCCCAAAACCTTGGCGAAAGCGCAGAATAGCGTTGGGCAGCGAAAATTCACTGAAAGGATCTGCATACATCTCGCTGCGCGCTGCAAAGATCGGATCATCAGGGACATCGAACGGCAGGCGCGTGATCACCACACAGCTCAGCTGCTCGCCCGCGACATCAATACCCTCCCAGAAGCTGCGAGTGCCAAACAAGGCACAACGTTCCGTGGTCTTGAAACGCTCCAGCAGATGCACACGCGAGCTAGTGCCCTGCTCCAACAGCACAATCCCCTCCTGTCCCAATCTTTCGCGGAGAGCGTTGGCCGTGTGACGCAACTGGTTGTGAGATGTAAACAACACCAACGCACGACCGCGCGTCGCACGCAGCAGACTGAGCAATACCGTCTCCAACTTGCGTTGATAGCCCGGCTGGCCCGGCTCGGGCATATCGGTTGGCACATAGAATAGGGTAGAGGAACGATAATCGAAGGGAGAATCCAGCGTCATCTCCTCGAGATCTTCGGCGCCCAGTCGTTCGCGCAAATAGGTGAAACTACCTGCAGTCCGCAGCGTGGCAGAGGTTAACACAACCGCCTCGTTAGCTTCAAAAAGGTGGCGGCGCACCAGATGCCCCACATGCAACGGCGCGGCGTGCAAGGTGGGCATTTGTTCCTGGGCAGGGAGCTCCAACCAAGTGACATATGCATGCCGGCTCGCCCGCGATGCATCGTCCTCCAGGATAGTCTTCAACTGAGCATAGAAGGTGTCGACTCGGACGCGGTAGCTGGTCAATTCGCCAAAGAGCTCAACTGCATCACGTATTCCCACTTGCTCATCCAAGCCAATAAGCCACTGGGCTAAATCGGCCAAATGACGGCTGAGCTGTATAAAGCAACCCGCCAAGTCATTCCATATCACTTCCACTTTGTCCCATGCAGGCTGACGGCGCATCGCAAGCGTCAGACGCAACCGTTGTTCGTAAAGGGTGTTATTCTCCCCTGACCCGTGAAGCTCCAGAAAAACCTTCAGTGTCTCGAACAGTGGCCGCGTCGCGCTGCGTGCTTGTGCCACGGCCTCATAACACACGGCTACCTGCTCTTGCAGCGCGCTGAGTCTCTCCGGTGACAGCTCTGCGAGCAGGCGCGGCACCAGTGTTCTCAAAAAGCCACTATGGCGGCGCGAACCTGTCGGCTCGTCGAGCTCACTAAACAAACGCTCCAGTGCAGCCCGACTCACTTGAAAGCTCAGCTGACCGGTGACACTATCCTCAAGATGGTGTGCTTCGTCGATAATCAGATAACGATACTCTGGCAACACACGATTTTGGGTCGCCACGTCCGCCAGCAACAGTGCATGATTGACTACCACAATGTGGGCGCTTTCTGCTGCTCGCCGCGCGCGATGGAAAAAGCAGTTCTCGCGACGACATTGCTCAGGCTTGCACAGCTCTGCGTCGCTGCACAAATAGCCCCAGATGGCGTTTTCCTCCGGGGTAGGCAGAAACAGCTCCTGCTTATCACCGGTGAGTGTGGTTTCCATCCACACCAACACACGTGCTAACACGCGTAACATCACCTCTTGCGCGAAAGGGAATACCCGTCCAGGCAAACTGGCCTGACCTGTCTCCAGCTCGGCACGCATCTGACGCACACGACGTGGACAAACATAATTGTTGCGTCCTTTTAGGACAACCGCTCTAAACTCGAATGGCAGGATGCGTTGTAAGTCAGGGATATCCTTGGTCAGCAGCTGATCCTGCAGATTGATCGTGTGGGTAGCAATGATAACGCGCCGGCCATTTTGCACTGCCCAATGCGCAGCAGGCAGCAGATAAGCCAGTGATTTGCCAAGGCCGGTGCCTGCCTCAATCATTACAGCTTCGCCGCGGTTAAAGGCGGTGGCCACCCGGCGCAACATGGCAATTTGCTCAGGGCGATATTCATAATAAGGCAGCTGTCGAGCGAACAAACCATCCCTGTCGAGCAAGGCAGCCAGCGCGTCCACATCGAGCTGTTGGAGTGTCTCACTCGGCTGCAACGGTTCCTCCCGCTCAACGGTGCGACGTGTTTGAGAAAGCAAGGCCCTCCCTCCGCTTCCCGAGAGCGCTCCCTTCGCTGCCAGTTGTTGTCCTAGGCTGGTGCTGAAGACAGTGCGCGTGCGCATCTGCTCCAGGTCGGCAAACACGGAACGCAACGACCAGTTAGAGCGCCCGGCCATGCGATTCACACCGCGAATAATCGACGGGTCCAGACGACGTGCCTGATCGAGCAACGCCAAGAAGAGACGTTGCGCTGTGCGCGCATCATCCAGGGCGCGATGATGCGACTCCATCGTGATGCCCAAAGCTTGCGCAAGCTTCTCCAAGCTGTAGCGACCGGCGTGGGGCAAAAGGATGCTGGCTAACTCAAACGTATCGATGGAAGGGTTATTGCGCAACACCCCGTAGCGGTTAAGAAATGCCATGTCAAAGCTGATGTTGTGGCCGATGATGGGGCAGTCGTTGATAAAGTGTTTCAGACGCGGCAGGACCTCGTCAAGCGAGGGTTGATCATGCACCATCTCATCCGTGATGCCGGTTAATTCCCGAATGACATAGGGGATGCGACAACCGGGATTGACCAGAGTGGAGAACTCCCCCAACACCTGCTCGCCACGAAACTTGACCGCGCCAATCTCGATGATAGCGTCGCGCTCCGTGTTGAGGCCAGTTGTTTCCAGATCGAGCGCTACATAGACATGTGTCACAAGTGAATCCCTTTCCAGCGGCTCAGTGCGCGAACGTACTGCGTAGTTGCCCATTATACACGATGTAACAGAAACTGGAGGAAAGGGGCAGCCTCCGATGTGTGGGCTCTTCGCTAACGGTTGAGACAACCGCTTGCGGGTGGTATAATCGTCAAGAATTCTGGGTTCAACAGCATACCAGGAGAATGCGCTGGCAGTCTGATGACTATCCTCGAAGCACGTCAGGTGAGCAAACGGTATCGTATGGGCGAGGTCACTGTGCACGCCCTCGATCGGGTAGACTTCGTTGTGGCCAAGGGAGAGTTCGTCGCTATTATGGGGCCCTCCGGCAGTGGCAAGAGCACGTTACTACACCTGCTGGGCGGTCTGGACAACGTCAGCGAGGGTGAAATCACTCTTGCCGGCCACCGTCTGACTCAGATGGACGATCATCAGGTGACCTTGGTGCGAAGGCGTAACGTCGGTTTCATCTTCCAGTTCTTCAACCTACTGCCTATGCTCACTGCTGAGGAGAATATCGTTCTCCCACTACTGATCGATGGCCAGAATCTGCGCACGTATCGTGACCGTGTGAATCACCTGTTGCAGCTTGTCGGCTTAGCAGACAGGCGCCACCACAAACCTGACCAGCTCTCTGGCGGCGAACAGCAACGTGTAGCTATCGCGCGCGCCCTCGTCACCAATCCAGCCATTGTACTGGCCGACGAGCCAACTGGCAACTTGGACAGCAAAACGGGTGAGGAAATCCTGCGCCTGTTGCGACGTTCGTGCGACGAGCTGCAACAGACCATCGTGATGGTCACCCACGACGCCCGCGCAGCCAGCTTTGCTGACCGTGTCGTCTTTCTGATGGACGGCCGCATTGTGGGCGAGTTGCACACCACAGGCAACCAGAGCGAGGACATCCGCGCGATCCAACGGCGCCTGCGTGAGTCGGAGCAGGCAGCAGAAACGGGCAAGCCATAGTTGCCCTGATTGGGCTGGATCTATGCCTACTTCCTTAGCCTCCTTCTCCGCACTCGCACTGCGCAACATGCGCGAACGCCCCATTCGCACCATGCTCACCGCGCTGGGCATCGTGCTCGGTGTAGCAGTGGTGCTAGCAGTGTCTATCACTAATGAGAGCACCCTTGCATCCATTCGGAGCATCTTCGACCAAGCGGCCGGGCGTGCCGACCTGACAATCGCCAGCAGCGGAGTGATTGGTGATTCATTCAGCGATGGTGCTCTCGCACGGGTACGCCGCGTACCCGGGGTACAGTTAGCGTTTCCAGTGGTAAGTGGTCGTACCCTGCTAGCTTCTGAAGTGGATAAATGGGGATTGGACGTCAGCGTAGGCGGCACACGCACTGCCAATGATCTGCTCCTCTTCGGTATCGACCCGGCCCAAGATCGACAGGTGCGTGATTACGATCTGATGGCAGGCAGCTTTTTGCCCGCCGTGCTGGATGCCTACGATGTCCTGCTAGTCAAGGATTACGCCGATGACAAGAAGCTGACGCTTGGCAAGGACATCACCATTTTGACCGCCACCGGCCAGGAAAAGCTGCGCATCGTGGGATTGATCGCCAAATCTGGCCCCGGCCTGCAGAACAACGGCGCGGTAGCCATTCTGCCCCTCAAGACGGCGCAGATGTTGCTCGACAAGAGTGGTGAGCTGACACAGATCGATGTACTGGCGACGCCGGACATCGCTATGGCACCGCGCAAGCTGGAGGCACTCAAGGAGACGGTTGCAGCTGTGCTGGGTAATGGCTATCAAGTGCTCTATCCAGCAGCACGTGGACAGATCGTCGCGCGCATGCTTGCCTCCTACCAGACCGGGCTGAGCTTCTTCAGCGCTGTGGCACTGTTCGTGGGCGCCTTTCTCATTTACAACACGTTCACGATGACCATCGTCGAGCGCACAAGGGCTATTGGTATGCTGCGCCTGCTGGGTACAACACGTGGGCAGGTCACATGGCTGGTGCTAATCGAGGCCGCTATTCTGGGCATCGTCGGCTCCATAGTGGGCGTAGGGTTTGGTATCTTGCTGGCGCGTGGACTGAGCCGCTCCATAGCCGCGGTCGCTGTCACCGAGATCAGCGCGCTGCACATCCCGCCTGAGGGACTGATATGGTCGTTGTTGGTTGGCTTGGGGGTGACGATCGTCTCAGCGCTGTTGCCTGCCTGGCGGGCGCGCAACATCTCACCACTGGAAGCACTGCGCAGCAGTGCCCGTCCCATCGGGGCACCGCTCGGTCGCCACAGCTGGTTGTGGGGCTGTCTGCTGATACTGTTCGCTTACCTGGCACTCTACCGCATTCCCTTCCGTCCAGAGGTGCAGGTGCCCATCGGGATGGTCAGTGTGTTTGTCTTACTGCTGGGCGCCACACTGGTAGTGCCGGTCACCATTGGGCTGGCAGAACGGATACTCCGCCCAGGTATGGCAGCGCTCTATGGCAGCGCCGGCCGCTTGGGCGCTGCCAACATTAGGCGCGCGTGGGCACGTACCGCGCTTACCGTCGGCACACTGATGGTCGGCATTGCTATGGTGATTGGCATCCAGACCATGACGGTCAGTTTCGAGCTAGATATCACCCACTGGGTGCAGACAGCGATCGGCGGCGACCTCTACGTTCGATCGCCCGTGCCTATGCGTGAGGAGCTCGGCACACGCCTGCTCTCCGACGCCGCCGTCGCAGAGGTCAGCCCAATTACCTACCGTCAGGTGCAGCCGGCGCGCCGGGAAAATCCAGGCACTCAGGCGGACACCCTCCTGTTTGTAGGCGTCGACCCTCAGACGTATGGCCGCGTTGCCTCCTTCGTCTTCGAAGACTCGCGCTACGACACGACGACTGCGCTAGCCGAGCTGGCACAAGGCGAACGTCTGCTCATCTCAGCAACCGTGGCGGATCGCTATAAGCTCCAGGTGGGAGACACGCTGGCGTTGGAGACGCGGCGCGGCATCGTGCATTTTCAGGTGATTGGCGTGGTGGTGGACTTTTCCAGCCAGGGCATGGTGGTCAACGGCAGCCGCGCCGACCTGGCGCGCCATTACGGCGAGCACACCGTGGATCAGTTCATCGTGAACCTCAAGCCGGGCTATGACCCGCGCATCGAGGCGGAACGGCTTGAAGAGCGCTATGGCAAAAGTCGGCACATCGCTGTGGAGACGGCGGCTGACTTCCGTGCCAAGGTGACCCGCCTGGCGGCACAGGCGTTTGCTCTGTTCGATGTGCTCGGGCTGACCGGCGTTGTTATCGCTGCACTAGGCGTGGTCAACACATTATTGATGAATGTTTTCGAACGTCAGCACGAGATCGGTGGGCTGCGCAGCCTTGGGATGACTCGCGGTCAGGTAGCGCGTATGATCTTAGCAGAGAGCGGCGCCATGGGCATCATCGGAGGGGCCTTCGGCATGTTCTTCGGCCTGTTCCTGGCACGCATCTTCCTGCTAGGCGTACAGGAGATTGGCGGCTACACGGTCAAATACCATCTGCCGCTGCAAGCGTTGCTGGCCAGCTGGGCGATCGCGCTGGCTGTCTCGCAGCTGGCTGGGCTCTATCCTGCCTGGAAGGCGGCACGAGTGCGCATCGTGGAGGCGATTCAGCATGAATGATGCGCTGCCACGGGTTGCTGCCGTGGTGCTCGCCGCGGGCGGTGCCATCCGTTACGGTGCGTTGAAGCAGCTGTTACCATGGGGGAGCGGCACGCTGTTGACTCACGTGGTGGACACAGCGTTGGCTTCCTCAGCTCGACCGGTCGTGGTAGTGCTGGGGGCGCAAGCCGAAGTATGCCGCGCTGCCATGGGCGAGCGGCCAGTACAGGTGGTGGTAAATCCAATGTGGGCACAAGGGCAGAGCACCTCAGTGCAAGTCGCTCTGGCAGCGTTGCCACCCGAGACCGACGCGGCGTTGTTCCTGCTCGCCGACCAGCCCAGCGTGCAGCTGAGCACGCTGGAGGCGCTCATCGCGCGTTATTGCGCCACACGGGCACCGCTTGTATGGCCCGAGTTTCGCGGCCGACGCGGCAACCCAGTGCTCTTCGATCGTCGCCTCTTCCCCGAATTGATGGCGCAGCACGGCGACGTCGGCGGCCGCGCCGTGCTGCAGGTGCACGCAGCCGAGGCGCAACGGGTGGCAGTGGACGACCCGGGCATCCTGACCGACATCGACACACCGGATGACTATGCCCGAGTACAGAAGGGCTGAACATAGATCTCAGCGGAGCAAATGTTGAGACTAACGCACCGCTGAGCTCGCACTGTGGCCGATGCACATGGATCGGCAGCCAAAGCGAACGAAGCAGCATTTATGTTACTCATTAAACACAACAGGTGTCCACCCGCAACAGAATCTCAGAATTCAGCCCGAGAGTCATGGAATAGCTCTCTTAGTTCCAGACCGTTCCCAACATGTGTTGATAATTCAAAGGGGGCGGATCTGAGACCCACCCCCTTTGTTTCAGTCCGAGTCTTGTATTGGCGATTTCAACCCAACTGCGGTTCCAACAGGCCGTAATTGCCATCACGGCGACGGTAGAGCACCTTCAGCATGCCATGGTTGGGGTGATAGAAAATGAAGAAATCGTGACCGAGCAGTTCCATCTGTTCGATGGCCTCTTCCTCGGTCATGGGTGAGACGAAGAAACGCTTCACGCGCACGATGCGACGCTCTTGTTCCTCGGCCAGCTCTTCCAAAGCCTCCTCGGCGAGTGGAGGCATTTCCGACTCGACGCGCGCAGCACCCTGCCCCTGCCAACGGTCAAGGCGTTTGCCTTTGTAGCGCGCAATGCGACGATACATCTTCTCGAGGACAGCATCTACCGCGACGGACATCTCATCGGCACGTTCCTCGGCGCGCAGGATGACACCATTGCTGCGCACGGTCATTTGCGCCACCTGGCGATCCTGACTGCTACGTGTCTTTTGCACCGATAGATCAATGCGCACCTCTGTAATATCGGGCAGATAACGATCCAACTTGCCAGCGCGTTTTTCGATGTAAGTGCGCAAGGCCTGCGGGATGTCCACGTTCTTGCCCTTGAGCACAACCTGTACCGCCATATTCCCATCCCTCCTTGTCAAATGCACTAGGTTCATGGATTGCACTAATCGACATCCAGTCAAATATCAGATGCCGGCGCCGCGCGCGCCAGGGTAAGGCCCCAGACGCTGACGGCACCGGCTCTCTTCAACGCAACACTGCACGCCTCCAGAGTGGCTCCTGTAGTGCACACATCATCGATCAGGAGCACACGCTGTCCATACACCCCTTGCCCACCACGCGGTGGACAGTAGACAAATGCTCCATCCACGTTGGCACGTCGTTCGCTGACGTTCAGCCCGACCTGTGCCCGTGTCGTGCGCACGCGTCGCAGCATCCCACTCATTGCAGGCAAGCCCACTAGGCGGGCAAACTCGCAGCCCAGCAGGTAAGACTGATTATAACCCCTTTCGCGCTCGCGAGCAACATGCAACGGCACCGCAGCCCATACATCTACAGGCAGCGGCGCAGCATGCCAGCATTGCGCCATCAAGCGCGCCAGCGGCGTGGCTAACGCGCTGTAGCCGGCGTACTTGAGTTGGTGTACTGCCTGCCTTGCGCCTCCCTCCAGCAACACGGCTGAACGCACCCCGTCAATCGTAAGCGCATTCTGTGCACACGAACGACATAGTGAGGCAGCATCCTTGATGGGGGAGCCACAGCGCGGACACACCTTCCCGCTCGGGCGGGGGAACTGGTCAAGACAAGTATCACACAACCACGCTCCGGGCGCACGGCAAAGAACACAATACGGGGGGAACAACAGATTTAGCAGTCCCTGGCCAGCCTGATGGAGCCACGCATACCATTCCATAGTTCACATCCCCCTAGCTTACAGGGACCAGAGAGGCTGTCATGCACCCATGCAGCAGCTACATTCTACAATGCGAGGGGAAAGGGACGACAGACACGCTCAATCACGCGCCGTCCTGCGCCCCTTTCCGTGGTCCTCCAGTTGGTCACATAGCGCCCAGCAGCCCTGACTCTTTGACCACCAGTGTTGCCGGGCCCAACAACACGATGTAGATGGCTGGGAAGATCAAGAAAACCAACGGGAACAACATCTTGACCGGGGCCTGATGAGCTTTTTCCTCGGCGCGCTGGCGACGCTTGATGCGCATCTGCTCTGACTGGATACGCATCACCTTGGCAATGCTGACACCCAACTGATCCGCCTGGATGATCGCCGCCACAAAGCTGGTGATGTCGGGTACGCCTGTGGTTCGGTCCATCTCACGCAGCGCCTCCCGTCGCGGTTTGCCCAAGCGGATCTCCTGGATGACACGGCCGAACGCACGACTCAGCTCATTATCCCACTTCTCGGCTACTTTGGCCATTGCTGCATCAAAGCCTAAGCCGGCTTCCACGCAGATGGTCAACAAGTCAAGCGCGTCCGGCATAGCTTTGATGATCTCCTGTTGGCGGCGACGAATCTTGCCACTAAGCCACATACCCGGAAGCAGATAGCCCAACAAGCCGCCCAAAATAACGCTGCCAATCCGAAAAAGCATAGGCTGGCCGGCCACGCTGAGCAACAGGAAGAAGAACACGGCCAGTAACAGGGCGGCCCCAGCGCGCAGACCCATAAACTCAGTCACTCCCCAGTTGTGCGGTCGCCCTGCCAGCTCCAGGTTACGAGCTGTGGACTCGAGGGTATTGGAAGGGGTGAATCGCGTGACAAATTGAGCTAACCCACGCAGGATCGGCCGCACAATGCGCTCACTGAAGGGCTGCGACAGCTCAATTTCTTCCAACGTTAGAGGGGTCGACCGGCTGGCGAATTCCTCCAACCGCACTGCCACCTGATCTCCACGGGGCGACGTCGATGCAAGTCCCATATAGATCAGCACGGCCGTCATACTCAACATCACAGCAGCCAATAGAATAATTGGCAATGGCATCGTTCAACCTCCTTCCTACATACCCCAGCTCAGACAGAACCCTCGTGTCTTGTCTACACCTCAATGTGCACAATCTTTTGGATGGCGAAGAAACCAGCAGCCATCATGATCCCACCTACAGCCATCATCGCGATGCCACATACATCCTGAAACATGCGCCCCATATAGGTCGGGTTCATCGCAAATAAGATCAGCCCTAACCCAATCGGCAAGAACGAGATCACGTATCCAGAGATCATTTGCTGTGAGGTCAACACTCGAATCTCACCCTTGATGCGCACGCGTTCACGGATCGTGTAGCTGATTGTCTCCAGAATCTCTGCCAGGTTGCCACCCACCTCGTGTTGCACATTGATCGCTGTGATCATCAGATCCAGGTCATCAGAAGGGATGCGCCGCAACATATTATTCATAGCGCGTTCGGTGGAAAGTCCCAGCCCGATCTCGCGTACCACACGCTGGAATTCCTCCGAGATTGGTGGAGGCATCTCGTTAGCCACGGCGTCCATCGCTTGCAGCAAGCTGTAACCGGAGCGCAAACCGTTAGCCAACAGATTAATGGCATCACCCAGCTGGCTGTTAAAATCTCTTAGGCGCTTGCGCTGCCGCATTTTGACATACAGGCCGGGCAAGAAGTAACCAATCACCAACCCGACCAACGTCAGAAACGGGTTTTGGTGCATAATCAGGTAGAAGAGCAGCCCTGTGCCTAGCACGCTGACAACCTGCAGGATCATGTATTCACCCACTGTCAGCTTAAGATTGGCACGTGCCAGGTTAGTGGCAATGTTGCGCGCGAAGCGCCTCTCTGCCACAGCAGTGTTGATGCTCTGAGTCAAACGCGAAGGTTGACGTTCACTAGGTTGACTCTCTTCAGAAACCTGACGCACGACGAACTGATCCAGCCTGCTTTCGAGATCCCCCTCGCCTCGGCCAACTGCGCGTGCCAACACGAAGAAGAGTCCTATCACCACCACAAAGGCTAACGAGGCAATCGCAATCGCCATCATCATATTCATAGGCCTGTCCCCCTGTGCCAGCTACACATGCCGTCAGCGCATTCTTATGCCAGCAGCCACGCCGAAGATCTGCGGTGGCAGATGAATGTTGGCTGCTTCGATTTTCTCGATGAACTTCGGCCGGATGCCAGTCGGTTTCAAGCGTCCAATAACACGCCCGTTTTCAATACCTTGCTGCTCGAACTGAAAGATGTCGGACAAAACAATCACATCGCCTTCCATGCCCTGTACTTCGGTGATCTGCACGACCTTGCGCGAGCCATCGCGCATACGCTCTTGGTGAATAATTAGGTCCACAGCTGACGCGATCTGTTCGCGGATGGCACGCGCCGGCAAGTCCATACCTGCCATCAAGCACATAGTCTCCAAACGGGCGAGCGCGTCACGCGGGCTGTTGGCGTGCAACGTGGTCAAGCTACCATCGTGGCCAGTGTTCATTGCTTGCAACATATCAAGTGCCTCGCCCCCGCGACACTCACCCACGACGATGCGATCAGGGCGCATGCGCAAGGAGTTGATCACCAGGTCACGGATGGTCACCTCACCCTTACCTTCGATGTTAGGCGGACGCGACTCGAGAGTGACCACATGCTCCTGACGCAGCTGCAATTCTGCCGCGTTTTCGATCGTGACGATGCGCTCATCCCCGGGGATGAAACCGGACAGAATGTTCAAGAAAGTGGTCTTACCGGAGCCAGTGCCTCCTGACACGATTATGTTCAAGCGAGCAATGACACACGCCTTCAGAAACTCAATTGCTTCCGGTGTGATGCTGCCAAAACGGATCAAATCCTCCACAGCGAGCGGCTTACGGGCAAATTTACGGATGGTGAGCGTCGGACCGTTGAGCGCCAGAGGCGGTATGATCGCATTGACGCGCGAGCCGTCGGGCAGGCGTGCGTCTACCATTGGGGAGCTTTCGTCAATGCGCCGACCGAGTGGCGAAACAATGCGGTCAATGATGCGCATGAGATGTTCTTCACTTTCGAAGGTGACGCTGACGGGTTCGATCTTACCGTTGCGCTCAACGAAGATCTTGTTCGGCCCGTTCACCATGATTTCAGTGATCGTATCATCTCGCAGGAACGGCTCCAGCGGACCATAACCCAATATCTCGGCGACGATCTGCTCAAAGAGCCGCTGGCGTTCTACCCGGCTCAAGATCAGGCCCTCTTGCATGAGGTACTGGTCATACATCGTCTCGATCGTGCGGCGCACTTCCTCCGTACGCGAAAGGTCCATTGAGGGATCGAGCTCGGAGATCAATCTGTCCTGAATGCGCTCTTTCAGCTCTGAGAAAGTGTCACGCTGCGTTGGAAATGCTGTTGCCCTGCGCACACGCAGTTCTTGAAGACGAGCTGGGGCCTCGCCGATCGGCCGTCCTCTTTCGATACGATTCAGGAGCGACATACTTCACCACCTCCTAGAGTTAACCTAAGCAATCCACTACACTATCGTCCTAACTACAAGGACAGGCGACCAGTGCCTATCCTGACCGGCGCAGCAGCTTCCTCCTTCCCCGCAAGCACATTGACGACGTACTGCGCTAGTGACACGGTAGCCTGTGCCAACTTGGTGGTACGCATATTACCGACCACGTAGGGCACACCGTGATTGGCTGCCAGCGTGGCCGTGCGCTCATCCAAGGGTAGCTGCGCCGCGACAGGGTGCTTGATGCTCGCCTGAATGTCCTCAGCCCGGATGCCGCTGTGCGGATCACTCTTGTTCAGGACCAGCAGCGTCTTGCTTGATGGATACTCGAGAGCATCAGCGACTTCGAAGAAAAGCTTGGCGTCCTTGATGGAAGGTATGTCTGGTGTCGTCACCAACACGATGCGGTCCGCTGCGTCTAGTGCTGTTAAGGTGATGTCGCTGACAACACTGCTAGTATCCACCACGACATATGACATCAGGTTGCGCAAGCCGGTCAGAACCTTCTCTACCAGAGTTGGGCTTACCTGATCGGCCAATTCGGGGCGAGGTGGCGCCAGCAGTGCCTTCACCCCCGAACCATGCTTTACCAATACCGTTTCCAGCAACTCATCATCCAGTTCGTCAATATGTGGCACCAGATCCACTATACTGCGGCTGACCTGCAAGTTAAGCAGCACGGCTATATCGCCAAACTGAAGAGAGGCATCTACCAGTGCCACCTTATTGCCCTGTTTCTGTTGTGCCAGCGCGACAGCCAGATTGATCGCCAGCGTGCTACAGCCGGTGCCACCCTTAGGACTGAACACAGTGAGAATATGGCCCACAGATGCCCCTGAGCCATCTCTGCCGGGTGAAGAAGGTGGCACTGGTGGCCCCGGCTCGGATAGCGTCTTTGTAGGGCGCTTACGTCCAAGTTGGTAGGTGCGTCGGATAGCTACTACCAAGTCCTCGCTGCTGAATGGTTTGACGAGAAACTCACGTGCACCCGCCTGCATAGAGCGGCGTAAGTAGTCGGTTTCACCTTGCACCGACATCATGATGACCTGGACAGAGGGCAGCTGTTGCGTGATCATCTCAGTGGCAGTGATGCCATCGATACCTGGCATGTTGATGTCCATCAACACGATGTCAGGTTTAAGCTGCCCAGCCAGCGCGATACTCTCCTCGCCGCTAGTAGCTGCACCCACTACCTCGATGTCTGGCTCGAAGAAAAGCAGCTTGCGGAGGTTCTCACGCGTCTCCGGAATGTCGTCCACAATGAGCACACGTATCTTCTGGGTCTCGCTAGCTGCATCTGGCATTGGCGCTTTACCTACCTATCGACATCTAACCCCTTCTCATCAAACTTCCCTGAGTAAGGCCTGTAGCCTTACTCCCTACTGTCCCATAGGTTGTGGTGTAGCAATTGGTTGAACTGGTTGCATATATGCCTCGCGTTCGAAACCGTATTCCAGCTTAGGTGGCACCGAGATTTGGAAGCGTGCCAGCATGTACTGAAGCGTGACCGCCTCTGGCTGATAACGCGCGTTTTCATCTCCTGATGCCCGCAGCGCCAGCTCCATGTACATCTCGGACTTGCGCGCCCAGAGCAAGACCAGCGCGTCCTGTGGATCGACCGCCAGCGTGACAATTCTGGGCAGAGGAGGTGGCTGTGGTTGCGCTGCTTCCTCTGCACCGCTTGGTGGCGTCGGTGTCGGCATCTCGATCCACGGGCCAACGCGAAGCACCTTAGCTGCCGGGACTGTCAGCTGCGCCACACGGCGCGGTCGCTGTTCCTCCCGAGGATAGACAATGGCACCTGAAATCTCAGGCGGCAACCCGGGCGGGCGCTCAAAACGGCCTTCTTCCGTCCTTTCAAGAAGGTTGAAAGAAGTCTCCCCGGTTTCCTTATCCGTTCGGGTCGTGAAGAACTGAACGTAATTGGGTCGCTTGGTCTGGAACTCCGGATCCAAGTCAATGAAGGAGGCCATAATAAGCACGTCTACGTAGTCACCCGGCTGAATGGCATAGGCGACACTAGACTGTTCATCAATGGGAAAGGCGACTGCCACGCGGCCGGGTGGTATTTGCATAGCAGCCTGGCCGGCAGCCCCCTTCTCGGCTAGCATGCTGCGCAGGATGGGCATTCCCTGCACAATATCTATTGCTGCCACACGCCCGATGGTCTCGGCAGCATCACCAATGACATCCGGCGGCACGTTGGTGGTCGGCCAATCACGCAGACCCAACGTACCTTCTATAAACTCACCGCCGCGCTTGATCGGTTGCAGCGCAACCCATACCTTTTGTGTTGGGACGCCCGTCGGCTGTGCCTCTGGCACACCAGGGGGTACGGGCTGTGTCGGTGGTGGGGGTTGCTGCTGCATCATGAACATCAACACAATGACCGCTGCACCAATGGCCAAGATCAGGCCGAGCAAGATTAAGAGACCGCCGCGTCGCATGGGATTACCTCCCTCCCGGTGCAAAGAATAGTGGCTGGTAACTTACCATAATGATATCATGCTCTGGGGAAAAAATCAAGGTCTTTCTTCCCCAAAACAGGTATGTCGAGTCCACGCTGATCCTCTCCCTATTCTTTTCGCCGTAAACGCCATGCGACGCTATGGTCATACTCATTTGATCAACCGCACATAGATATTGGACAGAATCTGGTCAAATATGTTATCCAAGTCTTTGGGCGAGGGCGCAAAATAATAGGTGCCCTGCGTCTCCTCAGCGACCGCCTGGAGCAATTCGGGAATCACACCATTGCCCAGACCAATGGTGTAAATCACGGTGCCCGTTTGACGTGCTTTCTTGGCATAGTACATCACACAGTCAAAGTCGGGGTCATTATTGTAGGGCCACAGGCTGGGGTCATCGTCGCACGCACCGCCCGGGTTATCGTTGGGCGAACCATCGGTCAATAAGATCATCACGCGCTTGGCCGCGCCGCCGCGTCCGCAGGCCGAAAAGGTTGATCCATCGCACAGGTTATCCACCCCGGGCCGGTTGTCGACATTGATGCCCAACACCTCAAGTCCATTGCGCATTGCGTCGGCTATGTCGGTGGCACCGTTTGCTGTCTGGCTCTCAATGGTTTGCAGAATTTGCGTGTAACTAATAGGTGGATTCTGCACCAGAGGGTCGTAGCACGCCCGACCATAACGCCGGACGCAGGCCAGCTCGGTACGTGGCCTTGGTTCCTCATTAAAGCCAACAAACCCGACTTGATCGGATCGTGGATCAAGCTTTTGCACGAAACGCTTGATCGCTTCCTGTGAGGTGCGCAGCGGTTCAAAGTCGCTGAACAAATCGTCGGCCAGGCGGTTAGTGCGTGTGGTGACCAGGTAATAGGGCGTAGTGCAGTCACTCGGATCAACCGTCAGGCCATAGATCGGGTTGCATGGATCGCAAGCACCAGCACGCGCCGAGCCGACAGTCGCCGGCCGACCACGATTTGAGTCGTAAGTGAGCGGTCCGATCTGGCTGTAATCGGTGCGGCTATCGTTGGTGATCACAATTTTATCGATCTCGTAGCCCGGACTGCCCGCCCATATCTTCAATGTGTGCAACGAACCAGTGATGACGCTGAAGGAGCCAATGCGGATCCAGTTCCATCTGCCTGCGCAGCTGGCGGAGCCGCCGTAGTCATACGTGGTATTGCAGGCGCTAGCAGCGCCGTTCTCCACCGGTGGGTTGCTGTCCACCGCCCAGTAGATCTTGCTGGGATCACGATAGTATTGGCCATTCACCAGGTTCACCCAGAAGGATTGCGCACCGCCGCCCTGCACCCGCAACCAGATATAGGCCGTGCCAGACCAGCCGACGCGAAAGTCGTACTCGAGGCGCGGCGACACATCTCGCTGTGCGTCCTGCAGCGTATAGAAACGTCCAAGCAATGGTGCCGGGGGCGACGGCTGACCATACGTCCAGTATGGATGATGTGCTACGTGGGCAGAACGGTTACCCTCTACGCTCGAACTACGATTGGAGCCAGTGGTACCACGCTGTAGTGCCCAGTAGCCAATCCCTGTCTGACGCGTCTCGCGGTAGTAGCTGGAATTGTTGCGCGAGTACAGCTCTGCCTCGATGATCACATAGCGGCGCCCGTTGCTATCCACATAGTCCTCTGGTGTAGCGCTACACAGGTTACGACTGAGCACCAGCGTGTAGGAGATAGGATTGTACGTACCATTGGTGGGGAATGGATAGTTAACAGTGTCGTTGGTTGTCTCGTTCCAGCAATTATAACAGATTGTATCGCCTTGCATCGATCCGGAGTGATCAAAGACAACGGCGATGTCCAAGTTGGTGATGTTCTGGGCTATCGCGCTATCCTGTGCCGGCACTGAGCGAAAGCCGAAGAACTGCATAAAATTCATTGGCACGGTCACCGTGCCGGTGATGGCGATCTTGTTAGAAGTACCAGTCGCTGTGTTGCCGCCAAAGCGCCCACAATCGCTGCTCTGGCGTGGTTGTGACTGGAATGAGTACGTATCGAGCAGAAACGTAGCGCGCGGTGGGTTGACCGTGGCGCTGATGTACTCATATGGGGTAGCACGGTTGCTGAGTGTGGTAATCTGCGCTGTTGGATTACCACGCGTGCAGCCCAGCACCATCACGTTCACGTCATAGCCAACATTGTAACCATTCATGCGCAGGTATTCAATAGCGCGCCGCATCGCCTGTTCTTCATCCGGCAGCTCTACAACGCCAGCCAGCGTCGCCGCGTCAACAGCCCGCTTCATGTGGATGCGCTCGATGTACAGCAGCCCCAGATCGAGCGCGAGCCCCAGTAATGCAAGCAACCCCATGAAGATAACTGCCAGCAGGACCAAGCTCTGGCCAGACTGTGTCGATGTACCCGGAGCAGGGGTAGGTACTACCTGTGTGCACACTGGATGAGACATCCCATACCTCGCTACCTGTTCCGAACTCCTGCAGGCAACTTCGCTTTCATGATCAGCGATATCCTGTGATTGCCACATCGTCCACATAGAAGTAGTCATTGTTCGAGTCGATATTGGCCTCGACGCGCAGCTGGAAGCCGCTGGTCATTGCAAAACCCGAGAGATCGACGTTTGCCAAACGGTAAGTATCATCAGATTGAGCACTGGTCACCGTCAACACGGTCTGCCAGGCACCATCGTAGACGGAGATGGTAGCACTGTCCCCAGCTTCGAAGTCTCGAGCGCGCCACCAGAACTGGAGTCGCGCACCTACTACGTCGGATAGATCGACTGCACGTGTGGCCGTGGCCACATTGCCGCGGAAGCGCAGGTGATAGTTGCCGCTACGCGGAGTATCCTGAGTGACAACCGCGACGTTGCTGTTGCTCAAGTTCCAGTTGCCACTCCAGCCTGTGCCACCACTGGTGTTGCCACTCTCGAAACCGTCCGAGGCAAGTGTGGCTGGTGTTGGTGACGTGTTGACACTTATTGAGTCGAAGATAGTGTAGGCATACTGACCATTGTTGTGCGAACTGACCCCCATGCCGACCAGGTAGGTGCCGCCCAGTGACACTGAGTCGAATGCACCCATACGCGTCCAGTTGCTGCCATCGGCGGAGCGATAAGCCACTATGGTTCTGCCGATCTTAAGTAGCCTTAACCAGACTGGCGTGCTCGCACCTCCACCGCTGACCTCGCTGGTGACAGCTCCGTCCGAAGCGCGCCACAGCTTGCGCAAGTCGCCGCTGCCGGTGAGTACGTTCGCTCCGTGGGCCGAATTGGGCGCTGTGGCGTTACGAATCATCAGGCCGCTTCGTGCTGTTCCGTTGCCATTGGTATTCCAGCTGCTCACGCGCGCCACCAGCTCCACGTTCGGGCTGTTGATGACTCGATACGCGTAGCGGAAGGCGTCGCTTGCGCCGCCAACGCCGCTGCCCGATCCACACACGTACACAGTACCTCCCACCGAACCCGTATAGCCAGCCGCCGCGCCACCAATATCGAGGCTGGTCCAGGTTGTCCCTGGGTCAGCAGGCAGTGCATCATTACATCCTGCCGGCGGTGCAGGGGTGTTGGTAGGAGTGGGCGACGGAGTAATTGTCGGAGTGGGTGTGATAGTTGGCGTGGGAGTAGGCGTACCGCCCACTGGGATGTCCGGGCATGCATCTGGGTCCTCGCCTAAGAAGGCGGCCGAAATAGTCTTGTGGTCCAGATCGAAACCGGTAAGTCTGATTTTCACGAAACGATCCACGCGATAGGAGAGATTGGAACCGGTGCCAGCAGCGATGTCCCACACCGGGATGCGCAGCTCCACGCGATTGTCGACCAGTCGCTGCAGTTCATCGCGCACATCGTTGCTGTTGACCACGCCAGTCAGTCCCCAGATCCAGTCGCCAGCATTGAGAGTATGATCGTTGGGATCGCTAGCATCTTCAAAGGAGTTCACAGACAGCCGTGGGTTGCGCAGCTCTTCGACCAGGTAAGTCTGACTGTTGTTACCCGGGGCAGGACTCCAACGTAGCCAGCCGAAGTTGCCATTGCCAGCGCCATTGAAGATATCTCCCAGCGCATCGCCGGGCTGGCGACCATCCAGCGTCGAGGCGTGCAGAGCGATGGGATAGACCTCGCAGCCCTCGCCGGCTGAGGGCACATGGCCGCGCGCGTCGGCAGTTATGCGCATAATGGTGCGTGCGTATAACCAGATGATGCCATTTTGGTCAGCAATGAAGCGCGAGACCAGCGGTATGTTGACGAGCAGCTGGTGGGGAAAAAAGCTCTCCACGACGACGACACTGTTGACCGATGGGATAGCGCTCGGATTGCGTGCCTGTAGATCGCAGTTGAACCGCTCGTTCTCGGCTTTCATCTCTCGCACGAGTGCGTTGAAATCCACACGGGATGCCTGGGGCAGGCCAAAAGTGGCCATAAAGTGGCCATAGCCGGGCGTAATAGGCGAAAGTACCAAGTCATCCAGCGGTCCACTGCCACACTCTCCAGTGTCCACCAACACATGGGAGATAATGATGGTACTGTTGGCACTACCGGCGGCAACGCTGAGCGGGATCTCTCCCGCGATGCTGTCCAGCTCATGCTGCACGACATAGGGATAGCCGATCTGGTCAATTTTGGTCTTGCTGAAGTCGAGATAACGCCCACGCGCGGCGAATCGTGCTGCCTCTCGCGTGGCGTTTTGCAGTACCACCTGATTGCGCAACGCCCAGCCGACTTCGAGTACTCCAATAAACATCAATAACAGCAGCGGCGTGATAAAAGCCATCTCGACCAAGCTCTGGCCCTGAGTTCTCCTTCCCCCATTGCACGAACACACCGTTCTCATCATCTTCATCTCCTCCCTTGGTCCGCATCGGTGGCGCATCGTTACTGCTGCGCCAGGGTTGTGGTCTCTCCCGTGCGGGCGTCTACCACGGCGGCAAATAGCGCTTCGCCGTTTTCTTCATAGCTGGCAATGGTCCACAATGGTTGGGCATCGTGCGTGCGCATGCTCAGCTGGGCAGTCACTGTACTGCCAGGATGCGCGCCCAGGAAACGCCCACCGCCAGCATTGAGCCAGTTCGCCAGCGCGGTGGTGCTGTCCACCCGCCAGTCCTCCGATGACAACGGCAGCGGCGGTTGTGCTACTGGTGGTATGTGCTGAATGGTATGCACTTCACCACCTGGCTCAACTGTGACGAAGTACAGCCGGCGCGACTGCGGCGAGTAAAAGCGATAGATCCAGTTGATTGGCCGTCCGATCAGGTTGAGCGCGGTCTGCTCCCAACTGCCGCGGCACGACACCAGTTGTGCATCTATGCGCCAGCCGCGCGCCGCCGCCTCCGCTATAGCATACATTCTCCGCGCCGTCTGCTCCGCCGCTACTGGCGTATAGGTCGGCAGCGGGGTCGGTGCGGCCACCCCCACAGCCGCAGCTGGCGGTGCCAGCCGCGAGGAAGCACGCAGGGTGATAAAAGCGACCACTAGCAGCAGCCCTGCTGCTCCCCATACCACAAGCAAAACCATCACCTCGTGACGACTAAGTCCCATGACCTAAGATCCATCATCTCTTCATAATCACTGGCAGGCGCACTTTGCGCACATCGTCATATGGGTCGATGGTCGGCCGGGATGTTGGGGTTGGGGCTGGGGGCGTGCCCGGTTGGGGTGTCGGGAAGGAGGAGGTGTCCGTGATCACATAGCCGCGATAGTAGATATCCCAATCACTCTTCTCATCGAAGGGGTTACCGCCCCACAGCCCCATGTGCAAAAGGTGCAGCCGCCCGCCCGGCCAGAAGGCCAGATGGGGATTGGCGGAGTCGTCCTCCAGCACACCATCGTCCGGATCATAGTTCAGGTCGTTGGTAATGAGCACTGGCGTCTGCCATTGGATGACACCGCTGACGCTGATACCGCTCACATAACCGACGACATATATGTCGCTCTCACCGACTTTCTGCTGCGTATGCCAGGCAGCAGCGGGCAGATTACCGCTGACCGCAATGCTGGGACGAAGCGTTTGCTCTTCCGAGATGCTTGTCAGCGGCGAGGGATACAGCGCATCGCCGAAGTAGGCACCAGGTAAAGCCTTGCCCTCCCCACCATTGCATCCGGTCAACCAGGTTGTTCCACTATCTGCACTGTATTCGTAGGCCATCTGGAAGACTGCGTTTGCCGGATCCTCTCCGATCTGCCACATATCCCAGGCCAGGTACACATTGTTGCCGCTTGCCGCGATGGCTGGCTTGATGTAAGGTTGTCCTGTACCTCCAGTAAATTGATAGCCGGCCGGTGCCTTCCAGTTGCATTGCACACCTGACCAAGCGTTATTGTTCAGGTTGTCATCACGACTGTATATAATGCGTCGTTTAGATGCCATGTCCGCGTACTCGTACCAGACCAAATGCAACCAACCACTACTGCCACTACTGCTCCACGCCAGAGACGGGTTAAATGAATTTTGGGAGGACCGCTCAAGGAAATTCGGTCCCTCAGAAGCGCGCTCATAGAACAGCCCTTGGTTGTCGGTGCCGCTTCCTTTGCGCCAGATAAAGTGCAACGTCCCGTTACCATCATAGGCCACGTCTGGGTTGCTGAGCGTGGCGCCCAATTTATAGTCATAGTGCACAGTCTGTGGTGCTTGGCAGTGGTCCGGAAAAACAGCTAGTTCGCAGGTTGCCATCTGGATCGTGTTACATTGTTCATCTTTGGACCGGCACAGCACCCACACTACTGCCACCTGTGACGATTTCTGCGGATTAAAGGCCAGCCGCGGCTGCTGTGCCCACATGGTCTCTGTCGCCGTGAAGACGTGTACCTGACGCTCCCAACCCGTAATGACGTTGGCCGACTTAAGTATAATGTGTCCCACCTGAGCAGTATCTGGCTTGTTGTCGTAGCCCAAGCTCCACACTGCTGCCACCCATTGGCCGTCCGAGCTCGCCTTCAGGTCAGCATCCGCCGACTTGAGGCCCAGCTCAGCACGCTTAGAGAGGTTGATTGGTCTGTTGCCTAAGTCATCTGGCCGCGTAGCTAGCAAAGGCAGGGCGAGCAGTAATGTCAATGCCAGGCCCAATGCCAGCGGCCAGCCCAATCTGCGCCACCGTGTGTGGGAGCTCATGCGCTCATCTTGCACCTCAGGGCAAAAGTATCTCACCGTGTCCATCAATATAAGTCCAGATTTACCCAGTATTGTATGCCGGCACTGACGCGTTTGGTCGTCAGTGCGTTGTACAGGTCGGCGCCGTCCCACCATTCGGCATAGATCACGTATTCGCCCGGCTCAATGTTATAGAAGCCATAGGTCGAGTCGTGAATGCTATAGGTGGTCAACATTGCACCGTTCTGTCGGTAGGCCCACACACGCACTCCCTGCTTCTGGATGCGCTGTCCGTTCTGGATGATACGCAGGTTGCCGCGAATCACTGCCTTGGTCTCATCTAGCGGTGGCAGCGGTTGTGTGGTGCATACTTCCAGCGATATGTCGTCCAAGTAGAATTCGGTGTTGAAGCATGTCGGTCCGAAGTTGGTACAATCAAGCGAGTTCGAGTCATCGTAGAAGTAGAGTTGCAGCGGCTGACCGGCATAGTTGACAGGGTTTTGCCCAGACTCTCGCATAGCCCGGGCCAAATCCCATTCACCTTGATAATGCTCGTCACAAACACTGCTGCATCCCTCGTCGCCGCGTGCGATGACAGTCGGCGTCGAAACAAGAGTAGGGGTGATACCGGTCGTGCGCAGCACAACCTGCAGAGTGTCAGTAATCTCACGTGTGTTCATGTAATTGACACTCTTCCACAAGCGCAGCTTCATCGTTGTCGTGGTGGTGATCCAATCTGGCATGGTGAATTCCTGGTAACACCATGGGCGCGTGAAACCACTGCCCGTCTGATAGCTGGCCATGCGCAACCCCAGGCTGCCGCTGTGCGGATTGTTGGCCGAGATGTTCACCCCGGAAGGTGGATAGACCCAAGCAGTCTGGTAACCAGGGTTCTGCTCGAAGTTGCCATTCTTCAAGAGTGGCGCGTTGGGTGGTGTACAGATCATCAGGCCAGGCGGATAAGGATCTGGCGGTGCGGTGACGCTGCAGGCAGATTGGGCCATCGGCTTGGTAGGCACGAAGTTGGGATCCGTGGTGAGCAGAATCTTGGAGAACCAGACCCCGTCCTCGCGCATGTAAACATTGATCAAGTTAACCCCAGCCGAGACGCCACTGAGGATAGCTTGCGTGCCATTGGTGCGAGTGTTGGACCATCTCACCGTGTCGGTGTCGTCCAGATCGATCTGGCTTGAGGTACTCTGTACTGTGCCGTTTAACCCAATGTGCAATGAGTCGCCTGAGGTGTTCGGCCCGGCACCGTAAACCCAGATATAGTAGTCTCCCGGCGTGGCGAAATTGACCTGATACTGGAGCTCTGGGCTGGTAGTCGTGATGTTGGAGTCAATCGTGCTGCCGCTATCCGGCAGCGCCTGCATCACACGATAACCACCCTTGGTCACCTCCTGCCACTGTTTCGAACTGCGCGGCACGTTCTGCACATGGTTGGTAGCGTCAATCACCACCAGACCGTCACGCTCCAATACCTCACCGCAGCCAGACAGGTTGGTCGGATCCAGACACAGGCGAAAATTGTCAAAGCGCACTGTATTGGCCGCGGTGTCACTGGCCGAAGCATTGGCCAATCCCACCAGCACAGGATCGCTCATACTGATGCTAAAAGTACTGAAATACGTCCAGTCATCCCCGGAAGGAGGTACATTGGTTGTGGTGGCATAGTAGAGGGCGAAGTCGTTACCATAGCGCACAATGCGCAACCAGACAGGCAAGCTCAACCCGCTGGTGTTAGGGATGGTGTTGGCGCTGATACTGCCGCCATTGCTGGTACGGCGACCAACTTGGATGCCGTTTGACTTTGAACGCATAAGGTACAGCTTGCGCGCCGTCGAGCTGGTAGACTCACGCACCTCTAGGCCGAAGCGTGCCCAGCCATTTAACGTGCCGTTGGGCAGATTGCCTTGTTGGGTCAAACGCACCGACACATCGAAATCGCCTGCTATCTGCTGATACACCAGGTAGTAGCCGCCTCGATCATCATCAGTGGAAGGATTGGGATTGGGGCTGCTACCTTCGCTGGTCAAGCTAATCACATCATTGGCAAGCGTATGGCTGGCGGTAGGTGGTGTATCGTTAGCATTGCCATAGGCGACAGCATTCCAGCCAGGCGACCATGCGCTGTCCAGTTGTGTATCGTCGGTCAGTGCCTCCTCGATGCGTGAGGCGCATGTGGTTGGCTGCACGGTCACGTGCACCATATTGTTAGCGAAACTGTCGCGGTCGCGCTCCAAGATGTACTGCGACGTGTTGGTACGCGCATAAATATGATGCTGACCGCCACCGTAGAGTACCACTTCCTGCACCAATGCAGCAATGCCAAAAGGCTCCAGCTGGTCGATCCAGAGCTTGAAGTCACCGGGCGGATAGGGCACCATCACATCGGGTACATGCGCCGGGTCCACATAGATGTCAGTATCAAAATAGGTTCCGGCCACGGTCACAGTCGAGCTGTTGCGCACAGTGACCGTGATAGGGATCGGCACATTGAACACTGGGTTAGGTGGTAGTTCGATGCCCATCACCTGCAGGTCGGGAGCAACAATGGAGAGTTGCGTGTGCCCGGCGCGTGTACCCCCCAGCCTGGATTCCAGGTCGAACGGTCCACCCATGCGATTGAACCGGTCGAGGTCATAGGCAAAAGTGGCTTCGCCATTGCCATCGGTTTGGATGGAGCCGATCAAAATGCCATCCAGGAACAAGCTGTACACTGTGTAGGCAGCATGCCCTCTCAGGTTGATGTGGATGAGCGTGCCAGGCTGCACGATGTTCCCTTCAAGCACTGTCAGCTGCGGCACAGCGCGCACGGTAAGGGTTCGCGTTGCTACTGCTTGTGCACTGGCAATGTCATACGAGCGCAGGGTATAGGTAGTGGCCTGCGTGGCTGTGATAGGAATGAGGTAAGATGTCTGAGCATAACCGGCATCATCGGTGGTGATTGAGGGCGTCACGATCCAGTCTTCAAAGAACAAACGGTAGTTGCGATTGGGCAGATGCTTGAACATCTGAATCTCGATTGGACTACCGGCCGGCCAGTCGTAGCCACCTACAACATTCAAGTAAGGTTCAGTAGGCGTGGAGATGGTGACATTGGCGTGGCCGATAGGAATACCGTTATCGTATGACACAATGGTGTAATAGCCGTTAGGTGGCACCGTATCGGGAAAGGTAGCTGGCACGGTGCAGAAGATAGTGGCGATGCTGCGCCCTTCGCTGTCAGTGAGAAAGGATCCAACTGACTCGCCGTTGCAGCGAACCTCGTAGCTGCGATTGGGTGCGTGGCGACGCAAGTTGGCACGCAAGATCACCCCCGCTGGCCAAGTGTTGCCACCCTGTACCAAGATCTGTGGCGTGGTAACCGAAAGGAAAGTATGGGCAACTCGCGGCGAGGTGGTACCTTGTAATAATGATTCGACGTCGTAGAAGCTGGGCAGCTCGCGAGGCGGTGTGTTGCTCGGGATCTGCCAGATGAAGCCCACATCGCCATATGGGTTTGTCGCCTCAGTGGTACCAATGTGTGTACCGCTGAAATAAATGTCATAGCGCTGATTCGGATCGTGGCTGCGCACCTGAATAGTAATCTGACTGCCTGCTGGCCAGGTATTGCCATCAGCGATGAGCAAAGTAGGCTGGCTGATGCGCGTCACTGTGACATACACTTCTCCAGCTACCTTGGTAGTATCGCCGCGCAAGGTAGAGTAGAGCTCGTAATTCTCCCCCGGCGGAAAGTCGGGCGGGATAAGGCAGGTTGGCTCAGCGATGCCAAAGTTGTTAGCGACAACATCGCTGCAAATAATCACGGGACCTAAGTGAATGTCGTAATGGTTGCCGGCGGTGTGTTGCTCTATGCGTACCCGCATCGGCCGACCTGCCTCGAAGGTGACCCCGTCCGGGCTGATAATGATCGGCCGCCAGCCACTGGGGGCGCCGCCTCCAGGTCCTTGGGGTGGCACCGGTGTAGCAATGCCGACCGGTGGCACGCTGCCCAGCGCAGCGTCCACACCCTCGTTTTGCATTTGCGCCGATCCGAACACGCGGATGAAATTCTGTCCGCCTGTGATCCAGCTCACCAGACCAGCATAGATGGGATCAACCATCTCTACGTTGTAATAGACCTGCACCCACACGTTGAGCCCTTCGCGCCCGGCGTCGTCCGGCGTGCCTGTGACATCGGTCTCATCGCGCTGGCCGATGACCAGCACACCCAGCGTGCGCGGCATATCGTAGTAGCCGGTCGCCGTGTACACCCTGGACGTGATGGCATAACGTTCCACATTCAGCTGGGCCGCATGGCGGATGGCTACGTTGCTGATCGCCTCAACACGATCGATCGCGTCGGCTGCAGTTGGGTCTACAGTGTCGCAACTGCCAAAATCATCGATGCCTCGCAGACACAGCCCTAGGTTGTAGCCATCCGCGAGAGAGGCGCCGAAAGCCCATGGATCACCATTCTGGTTGTATGGTTGCCCGGACACGGCATAGCGCGCTGCCTCGCGTGCTGCCTCCTGCACCGTTACGAAAGCCCATGTGATGCGTGCTCCCTCCACGATGCCCAACAGCAACAGGAGGAGCAACGGAAGGATGAGCGCGAACTCTACCAGCCCTTGACCCTCGGTTCTCGGTTCCGCAGCTGGATCCTGCCCCAAATGATCCTCCGCAAGGTCAGCTCGTCCCCAGCGCTGCAACATCTTTCTCTCTTATCCTCAGAAGACACAAAAGAGTGAATGACACCAGTCTCCTACACTTCCATTATCAGGGATGCAAAAAGGCTAGTCAATGGGATAAGAGGACTATTCCAGAGGCGCTGGCAGAGCCATTTAGAGCTGCGACTAGCCGACAGCAGTCAGCTCAGGATACAACTGCTGTGGGAAGGGGATAAAATTCTTGTATAAACTACCGGGGAGTTTCCTGCCTCATTCCGAGCCACCGGTTGCATGGCGACTACAGACACCGCAACTCTGTCACTCCTATGATGGAAAGACCCTTTGTCACTTTACAGGGCGCTACACTGGCAAACGAAAGCGCACATGGGTACCACGTCCCGGCGCGCTATCGAAGGTGATCTCGCCACCCAGCAATTCTACCTGCTCGATCACAGTGCTGATGCCAAGTGTCTTGCGCTGACGCGCCGCAGACATAACTTCGTCCATATTGAACCCGACACCATCATCCTCAACGGTGACCGTCAGCCCTTGGGCGTCCAGGTTCAATGCCACGTCCACACGCGCGGCATGCGCGTGGCGCTGGACATTACTGAGCAAGGCTTGCAAAGCGCGAAAAACAGTAACTTCGATGTGCACCGGAAGACGCTGTTCCTTGCCCATCAATCTCAGATTGCAGGTGATGCCCGACTTCGCTTCAAAGTCTTGGATGTAACGCTTGATGGTTGGGTTCAACCCCAGATCGTCCAGCATCATAGGGCGCAAATCGAAAATAAAGCTGCGCACCTTTTCAAAGGTTTGTTGTACCGATTCTTTGAGGTTGCTCAATTCTGCCCGCGCGTGCACCGGGTCCTGGTCAAAGAGGCGTTCACATATTTCAGCCTGCAAAATCAAGTTGGTCAGCGCCTGAGCCGGCCCGTCGTGCATGCGACGTGCCAATAACAATCGCTCTGCTTCCTGCGCGTTGATAACACGGATCAAGCTGCTCCCTGGGGTGTTCTCGGTCGGCGTTGTGACGCCGGCATGTGGCTCAGATGTTGTGGGTACGAAGGCTTCCTGCACCAGCTGTAAGATTTCGACATAACGTTCCAGTATTTGATGCTTGGCTTGCAACTGCTCCAGCTGACTGCGCATCATCAAGAATCGCAGTTGCGCTTCCAATGCCTGAGTATAGGTCTCGCGGATGTGCTCACGCGGCAAAGTGTCCAGCGTTGCCTCCATCTGACGCACACGATTGGTCATCTGGGCATTATGTTGCGACAAACGTTCGACCTCAGCTGTGCTTTGCCGGATAAGCATCTCCAGTTCACGTATCTCACGCCGGGCGCGTTCGTGTTCTTGACGCAACCGCTCTTGCAGTTGCTTTGGCGAAAGTTTCCCTTGCTCTGCCTGCGAAGGTTCATCCATATTTCAGATAACCTTTACCTATCCAGGAACAATCTCATTCAATGGCATCTTGGACGCGGATCCAACCGCGTCGCACCGCATACATCACCGCCTGGGTGCGATCTTCTACTGCCAGCTTGCGCAGGATGCTGCTCATATGATTCTTGACCGTTTGGCGGCTGATACCGAGCTGGTAGGCGATCTCCTTGTTGCTGCGACCTTGCGCGATATAGCGCAGAATCTCCATCTCGCGCGGAGACAGTGGCTGAACAGGTTCCTCAGGGATGTCATCGAGGGAAAAGCTGCGGAAACGTCGCGCCAACCAATTCATGAGATCAAAACGGCTGAACACACGGCCGCGTACCACATAGCAACCCTGTGTCACCTGGCGAATCGCTGCCACAATATGATCTGCGACGACGTCTTTGGAAAAATAGGCAGACGCTCCAGCACGCAGCGCATGATACATTTGCTCGTCATCATCATAGGCGGTAACCACAATGCACGCCGACTTGCATCCAACCGCCCGCAACTCACGCACTAGTTGTATCCCGTTCATGCCAGGTAGACTCACGTCAGTGATGACCACATCAGGAGACAACTCCTGAGCCCGCGCAAAGGCCTCCTCACCGTTGCCCAGCTCTCCTACCACCTCGATATCCTCTTCCGCCTGCAACCGTGGGCGGAGGCCATCTCGGAATATGGGGTGGTCATCGACAAGCATGACTCTGAGCGCGCTCATCCCACTTCGCTCCTTCGGCAGCACCTTCTTATGCCACCGTGCAATGTATATTATAACATAGCTTGACATATTATGCAACAGGCTTTGGTCAACCGTCCTGAAAACAAGTCCCATCCGCCCTGTCCTCTCAACGCAGTGGGGGGGCTTCTTTGACCCCCCCTTTTGATTGACATCTCCGCCTATTCCGACTACCATTGCCTCACGAGGCTTGCAGGATGAATGCCAAACGCGTTGTCATTTGGGGAGCCGGCCGTATCGGGCGAGGCTTTCTAGCTGATCTCTTTCAAGAAGCCGGTTATCACATCGTCTTTGTTGATGTTTCACAGGAGCTGATAGCTCAATTAAGACAGGCAGGTCGTTACACAGTGGTAAGGGCGGAAGGGACTGCGAAGCGTGACGACCTGACCGTGCAAGGTTATGAGGCTCTCGCGACCACACAGGTGGAGAAAGTTGCCCGGGCGTTAGTGGAAACAGATCTGGTAGCTCTGGCTGTGTTTCCACGCGATTTTGCCACCGTGGCTACGCAAATGGTCGCTGGCCTACAGCAGCGTCGAACTTTGCGTCCTCAATCTCCTCTTGACATTATTCTGTGCACTAATCTGGCACACGCCGCACTGGAATTCAGAGCTTCTCTATGTACAGCTGCACCGCCTGACCTTCGAGATTACCTTGAGCAACAAGTTGGGATCGTCGAGAGTCTGGTGATCCGCATGGTCGCCGAACCGCCTGTCGAGGAGCTCGCACGCGATCCGCTATTGGTGTGGACCAATGGTTATGCTGAGTTTCCCGTTGACCGCCATGGTTTCAAGGGCGAAATACCCCCCATCCCCGGTTTAAGGCTCGTCGATAACATGCGCGCGGAGGAGACGCGCAAGCTCTACACCTATAATACATTCCACGCCGCGCTAGCCTATTGGGGTACGCTGCGTGGTCACGAGCTGATCGTGGACTGCCTAGCCGACCCAAGAGTGCGAGTCGAAGCTCTGGGAGCTCTTGACGAGGCAAGTCGGGCGTTGCAGGCAGAATATCACTTCCCCCCTGACGAGATGGCACGCTGGAACGATGGGGTAGTGCGCCAGACCGACAATGCAACATTGCGCGACCGTGTGAGTCGCCAAGGGGCTGATCCGTTACGCAAACTGCGTCGGGACGACCGGTTGGTCGGACCGATTTTGTTAGCTCGAAAACACTCAATCCGGACTCCACACCTGATCCGAGCCACAGCCGCCGCTTTCTTGTATCGCAATCCTTGTGACGCTGGCGCCGTTGCGATACAAGAGCGCCTCGCTCAACACGGCATCGACGCCACATTGCGTGAGATATGTCAGCTTTCAGAGACAGAGGAAGATGTGGTTGCCGCAATGGTAAACGCATACACCGAACTGAGGCGATCTCTCCTGCCCACCAGTGTGGATGACAAACAATCGTAGCGCGCCGAAGAGAAGCCGGGTGTTCTCTGTAGATCAAAGCGTCATGGCCAATCAAGAGATCTGAAGTAGCTGCTCATTAGAGAGAAGATTCACTTCATAGTGAGGAGAAAAACGCAAATGGGGATGATACACCGGTTCGTTGACAAGGGTGGTGAATATGAGTGGGAAGGCGTTCCAGCAAAACGCTACGAGACTGGCGATATGAAGGGTGGGAGCAAGCACGTGCTCTTGGGGCCCAATGAAGGATGCAACAACTTTCGTTTGCGCTATTTTCGCATTCCAGCGGGTGGTCACTCGAGACTCGAGGAGCATGCACATGAGCACGGCGTGTACATTCTGCATGGGCGTGCACAGGTGCGCTTAGGAGATGAAATAGCCGAAGTGAAACCCGGAGATGTGGTCTATATACCGGGCAACGAATGGCACCAGTTCACGCCGCTAGGCGAGGAAGCGCTGGGATTTCTTTGCATTGTCCCAGGGCACGCGAGCGACTGAACGGCGGTGCCATCTCTACGAGCAATCTCGGTGGGGCGTTAAGCTCCCTGCGGACTGACTGTACTTGAGAGGTTATGTCCTCCCGGATTTGTGATCTTTACCCGAGCCACGATCCGCATAGGATTGCTCGTTGACCAGCCCACTCACATATCCACGACGCGCGAATGCACTTCAATGCCTTCGCTCACCATGCGATGAATAGGGCAATGACGCGAGATGGCCAGCAGCTTCTTGCGTTGTTCTGGGGTCAGATCGCCCTTGAAGACGATCTCCTCAGCGATGATCTCTTTCAGCTCACCGATTTCTTCGCAATGCTCACAGTCCTCGGCAAAACTGCGATCAAACCGGAGACGCAGTTCCACCTCCTCCAGCCCAATCTGATGATTGCGCGCATACGTAGTAAGGAGAACAGCAGTACAACCGGCCAGACTAGCCAACAGCATCCCATATGGACTCAACGCGAAAACGTGCTCCACAGGTCTGAGTTCCTGAGAGTGCACATCCTCAGGATCTGTGGCCCACAGCTCGGTATCGAAGTTACTTTTCTGACGCAAAATGATCCTCTCTGACATACAGCCTCCCCAACGTTTATGGCTAATTAATTATCGGTTGCCCTCAAGATTTGCACATTAGCTAACCCATTGATATAGACACAATGGTTACAACTCTTCTCATAATACGAACCTGTTCGGCCTGGCGCAAGCTACCGTCTACACTCAAAGCGCCTTCCCCCAACAAATACTTTGATGCTTACGACGCCTATGCTATAATCTTGGGCACATTGGCGTCTCTCTCGTCGCGTGGAAGCTCGGCACGTGATAATGGACAGGCGATCGGACTATTACATCGGGCGACGTGAGTTCGTAGCAGGCGTAGCAGGTGCGCTGGGAGCACTTATCGCCATTCTGGTTGGAATACCCATTATCGGCTATCTGATAGCGCCAGCCCTGCGCGCGAGGAGTGTTGTTGGCTGGGTGCCCCTTGCACCGTTATCGGCATTGCAGCCGGGGGTCCCGACACCTTGTACTTTCTCGATCCTCCAACAGACAGGTTGGAAGCGCACGCGAACAACCCGGACCGTTTACGTGATTCTGAATAGTGGCAGTGACATCACAGTTTTCTCGGATGTTTGTACCCATCTCAGTTGCAAAGTGCGCTGGCTGCCTGAGCAAGGGACTTTTGTCTGCCCCTGTCACGATGGTGTGTTCGCCCGTGATGGCACTGTGCTCAGTGGTCCTCCGCCGCGTCCTCTTGATCGCTTCACCACTAAGGTAGAGAACGATCAGCTGTTCATCTACGTGGAGAAGTAAGGTGCAGAGAGAACTTATCAACTGGCTCGACGAGCGAACCGGTCTGCTGACCGCCTGGCGTGTGGTCTTTGAACGCAAAGTGCCTCGCGTTAACTGGTGGTATACACTGGGCAGTGCTTCGCTTTTCCTTGCCCTTATGCAAACTGTGACGGGTATCTTTCTCACTATGTATTATGTGCCTACTCCCGAAGATGCTTACAACAGCATTCAATACATTATGAACGAAGTGGCATTCGGGTGGTTGATCCGAGGCATCCACCATTGGGGCGCAACGCTAATGGTGCTCACCGTATTCCTACATATGCTGCGCGTGTTTTACTATGGCGCCTACAAGTACCCGCGCGAGGTGACGTGGGTAACCGGGGTCGTATTGCTGCTAGTCACACTTGGCCTCGGTTTCACCGGTTATCTGCTCCCTTGGAATCAACGCGCCTATTGGGCAACAGCGGTAGGTACCAGCCTTGTCAGCACTGTGCCACTGGTGGGAGATTTCTTGCTCCGTGTGCTACGAGGGGGAACTGATCTCACGTTCCTCACCCTGACTCGTTTTTTCAGTGCCCACATCTGGGTGTTGCCTGCTATCCTGTTTGGCACGATAGGCATCCACCTGTACCTGGTGATCCGCAATGGCATCAGTTACATCCCGCGGCGAGACGAGTAACATGCACCCCTAAAGGTCCACCGAGCTGAGCCAGCGAAGAGGAAACCGCTGTGGAGGATATTGACAAGCAACACATCCTGAGGCGCTATCGGGAAGAGAAGGAACGGGGTGTGCTGTTCTTCCCCGACATTATCTTCAAAGATGTTGTAGTGGCATTTGGCATTTTCTGTCTCCTGATCGGACTGGCCGCTATGGTGGGAGTGCCCTCGGAACCCCCTGCTGATCCCTTTGACACCAGTTATGTGCCACGTCCGGAATGGTACTTCCTTTTCCTTTTTGAGATGCTCAAGTTCTTTCCGGGGGAGATCGAGTTCATCGGCACCTTCGTCATCCCTGCAGCGGCTGTTATTGCACTCTTCTTACTGCCATTCTTTGATCGCAGGCCAACGCGTCATCCATTGCGCCGTCCGCTGGCCAGTGGGATCATGTCCGCAGTAGTACTGGCTATGCTCGGATTGACCATTCGCGCTGCTGTCACCACGCCTCCCCAACCAGAAACGTTCGGTACCACCTATGAAGAACGCTTGACCGCCGGCGAAGAGCTCTATGCCACCGTATGTGCCGAGTGCCATCAACCAGAAGGTGAAGGTGGCGAAGTGAAGGGTGTAGAAGGCCTCGAAGGACGGGTGTTGGATCCCATCAATAGCCGTGATTTTCTCTACACTCGCACCGACGAGACTATCTACAACATAATAGAGTATGGACAGCCCGATTTGGGTATGCCCCCGTTTGGGATGGCCAATGGCGGTGAGCTAACCCGACAGCAAATAGATGCGATCGTGACCTTCATACGCAGCTGGGATGATCGCATTGTGGTAGAAAAACCACCTGACACAATACCTGCACTTGCCGAAGGGGAAATCCCTGACTATGAAACACATGTGCGGCCAATTTTCAACCGCTTTTGCATAGCATGTCACCGGCCGGGCAAGGCCAAGAATAACTATGTGATGACTGACTACGAGAGCGTGATGACCACAGGCGACCACGCACCCAACGTGATAGGTGGCGATTTGAGCTGCAACCTCGTACGTATGCTTTATCGGGAGGAGATAGAGGCCGGCGGGCCAATGCCACCCACGCGACCACTGGATCCTAAGAAGCTAGAGGTCATCGTGCGCTGGGTTGAAGCTGGCGCGTTGCCCGCACGCACACCCGAGCAAGAACGCCAGACAAGGGGTATGACCAGCCCCATCGCCACACCAACCCCATAGGCCGGCAAGCCAGCTGCGATGTAGAAGTACATGTAGGCCGGCTTAGTTATGACAAGTCAACCTTGCTCTTTATTCAGCTGCGTTTAGAATCGTGGATAAAAGCAAGAAGCCACCACGTCTCTGAAAGCGTGATGGCTCATCTATGCCCTGAATAGCCAAGTAGCGGGGGCAGGATTCGAACCTGCGACCTCCAGGTTATGAGCCTGGCGAGCTACCACTGCTCCACCCCGCATTGCTGGATGCCGAGGGTGGGATTTGAACCCACACGAGCCAATGCCCACTGCGCCCTGAACGCAGCGCGTCTGCCTGTTCCGCCACCTCGGCTCGTCCTCTTAGTTTCGTCCAGCTATTATACACCATCAATTTCGAGTTGTCAAAAATATCGCACCGCACATTCTGCAAGAGAGCACAGCAGATTCCACAACTCCCTCTACAGATTGCTGATAAGCGCAGAAGCGAACTCGGAAGTGCTGACTTCTCGGGCACCCGACATAAGGCGCGCGAAATCGTACGTCACAATACCCTGCGAGACCGTTCGTTCATAAGCCTTCACAATCCGGTCCGCTGCCTCCCGCCAACCAATATGGCGCAACAACATCACCCCGGAGAACAGAAGGCTACCCGGGTTCACCTTGTCTTGGTTCGCATATTTGGGCGCGGTACCATGGGTGGCTTCAAAAAGGGCTATCTCATCCCCAATGTTGGCGCCAGGAGCGATACCCACTCCCCCAACCTCGGCGGCTACGGCATCACTTAAGTAGTCCCCGTTCAGATTGGGGGTAGCAATGACATCGTATTCATCTGGGCGCAACAGCACCTGCTGGAACATAATATCGGCCATACGATCCTTGATGACAATTTTGCCCTCCGGCTGCTGGCCACCATATTGCTCCCACAGCTCCTCCTCAGTCAGCGTTACATCGCCAAACTCGTCACGGGCAACTTCATACCCCCAATTGCGGAAAGCCCCTTCGGTGAATTTCTGAATATTCCCCTTGTGCACCAGCGTGACGCTGCGACGACCCTCTTCCAGAGCATAGTGGATTGCCTTGCGCACCAGACGCTTGGCGGCAAAGGCGCTCATCACTTTGATCCCAATACTGGAATTCTCGAAGAAACGAGCTCCTAATTCTTCCTTAAGAAACCTTTCCAGCTTGATCGCCTCAGGAGTGCCCGCCATATATTCGATGCCAGCATAGACATCTTCCGTGTTCTCGCGGAATATGACCATGTCCACTTTCTCAGGATGCTTGAGCGGGCTGGGAACCCCTCGATACCAGCGCACCGGTCGCACGCACGCATACAGATCGAGCTTCTGCCGAAGAGCAACATTAAGACTGCGGAGACCACCTCCCACCGGCGTGGTCAGTGGCCCCTTGATACCCACTTTGAATTCGCGCAGGGCATCCAAAGTCTCGGCCGGAAGGTATTCGCCGTGATAGAGTGCAGCGGCCTTCTCACCTGCAAAGACCTCCATCCAAGCGATTTTGCGCTGGCCACCATACGCCGTCTGCACCGCCGCATCCCACACCCGCATACTGGCACGAGTGATGTCCGGGCCAATTCCATCCCCCTCGATAAAAAGGATGATAGGATGATCAGGCACCTGGAGCGCACCCTCGCGGATAGTAATCGGTTGACCTTCTGATGGGATCACGAGCTTGTCAAACGCCATAGGAAAAGCAACCCTTTCTCAATCATATGGACCATAGAGTCTTTAGTGATGTGCCAACAGCTGGGAAACAGCGCTCAGCGCGCGCTCGACATCAGGACGCTCGATGCCATAATGGGTTACCGCACGTACAGTGTGACGGTCAATGGGAAGCATAAGCACCCCCAATGCAGCCAGGCGCTCGCAGAACCCAGCTGCTTCCCACGCCGTCCCACTGACATCAAAGTACACCAGGTTTGTCTGCACACGCGCGAGGTCGAGTGCAATCCCCGGCATATTCGCCAGCCCATCTGCCAGGATGCGCGCGTTGGCATGGTCTTCGGCAAGCCGATCCACCATTTGCTCCAATGCAACAATGCCAGCAGCAGCGATGATCCCTGCCTGGCGGGTGCCTCCACCAACGATCTTACGCACACGACGGGCAGCTTTAATGAAATCCTGGCTGCCACATACCAACGAGCCCACTGGAGCTGCAAGCCCCTTGGACAAGCAAAAACTCACACTGTCGGCATCACGTGTCAGCTCTTTTACATCTACACCCAAAGCCACCGCTGCGTTGAAGATTCGCGCACCGTCCAAATGGATCGCCAACCCATACTTGTCTGCCAACTGGCGAACCTGACGCATGTAAGCAGGCGTCAGGCAAACACCCCCGCACATATTTTGGGTATTCTCCAGACAGATTAGCTTACTGCGCGGAAAGTGAATATCATCCGAGCGTATCGCAGTCTCGATGTCCGAGAGCGATAATGTGCCATCCGGCTGGTTGGGCACTTGGTGTGAATGTACACCCCCCAAGGCGGAACATCCACCTGCCTCATCTAAAAAGATATGTGCTTTGTCACCTACAATGATCTCGTCGCCACGGCCGCAGTGGCTCAACACGGACACCAGATTAGCCATGGTGCCGCTCATTACCAACATGGCTGCCTCCTTGCCGAGACGTTCCGCAGCCATTGCCTCCAGCCGATTGACTGTTGGATCCTCTCCGAAAACATCATCTCCCAGCTCGGCCGTGGCAATAGCCTGTCGCATCGCCTGGGTGGGAAGCGTGACCGTATCGCTGCGCAAATCGACCACCTGCATACTCATGTCTCCTTATACTTCTAGCTGCCTGTGGGGCCCTAGGCACGTGAACGGAAGTATACTCCATCAGGCTCCTGAAGCAAGCCAACATGCCAGACGGGGCGCTTAGGCCACTTTTTGGTCCACAAAGACAGGAACATCACCAAACAAAAGGGTGATGTTCCCAACTAAAGGGATTGAGCGCAGCCGTTACCTAATCCAAACGAATAACCTCATTACGTTCCGCTGATTCGTAGGAGGTATACACCAAACGCATTGTTTTCAGGTTGTCCTCACCGCTGGTTTCAGCCGGCTGGCCACTCTGGAGCGCATGCAACAGGTGCGCATTGCAATCCACGATGCTCGGATGACACGCACCATAGCGAGGATCAGCCCAAGTATACCAGGGGTAGAAAATGCGCTCGCGGAACGTCCCCTGCTCTGTGTCCAGTGTTAAGACATCATCAGAGGTGAGCGTGAGAGTGCCTTGAGTGCCCTCGATGAAAAGGATGGGGTTGTCCACCCAGCCCAGCTCACACACACAGATGACGTGGCCAATACGCAACACCACTGTGGCGATATCCTCCCCAATTGCCCCCTCCCACTTCCCGGTTTTATAGATCTGGCAGTAGAGGCTTTGCGGCTCGCCAAACAAGAAGCGTGCCAGATCTAGCACGTGACTGCCCATATCGGTGAGTGCCCAGTGCTCCAGTTCTTTCAGATAGGGCTGATTCTGAACTTGCTCCAGAGTCCCATGACCGAGCTGGATGCGCGCCCGATACGGCTGACCAACTCGTCCTTCCGTCAGGGCACGTTTAGCCGCACGCAGCGGCCTCTGCCAACGGAAATTCTCGTGGATCATGAAAGGGATACCAGCACGGCGGCACGTTTCTACCATCTGCACGCATGTCGGATAGTCCGAAGCCATAGGCTTCTGACAAATAACTGGCACGCGACGTTCCGCTGCCATATATGTCAGCGGGGCATGCATTATCTCGTGCGTCACGATGTCCACAAAGTCCAGCCGCTCGTTCTCGAACAGCTTCTCGGGATCGCCATAAACGCGCGGGATGCGGTACTGATGCGCCAGCTCCTCCGCTTTCGAGCGAGTACGATTGTACAGAGCTACCAGCTCTACACCTGAAAGCTCAAGCCAGGCTGGGATCTGGAACTTCGCCCAAAAACCGGTGCCCAGAACAGCAAATCGCAGGTTCGTCATAGATTCTTCTCCTGATATCAGTAGTTTAAAGCCATTTTAAGAGCCAAGACGCAGGTACCTGAGCTTCAGGGAGTTTGGCACGAGTGAACAAACACGCTCACGCTGTCGGCCGCCTGACGAATTGCCGCATTTCTGGCGTAACTTGTTGGCAAATTAGGAGTATTATATCATGAGAATTAGAAATGGGAGATGTCCGTGGTGGCATCCTGTGTAGCTGGCCTGTGCTTCGATTGTGTGGTGCGCAATGGTGGAGGTTAAAATAATCATATATGATTGACTGGGTACAAATGGCACACAGCGCCCGCGCGCGCTCAATGGACACCAGTGCCGAACATCAGATGACAAGCGATCTTAGTGCCACTGAGGGTAGCGGCGAGCTCACCGGAGTGATTGAGACCACTGTGACGGAGGAGCCGCGAACACCCGCAGAGTCTTGGTCTGAGGTCGGTAAGCAGTTCAAGGAGCTGGGTCAGAATATTGCTGCTGCGTTCCGCATCGCCTGGGAAAACGAGGAGAATCGGCGGCATATCAAAGCAATGTATGATGGCTTGGAGGCCATGATCGCCGAGATCAACGAATTGCTCAAGCACACCGCAAGCGTACCGGAGTCACTCCGTGTGCGCGAACAGGCACAGAAAGCCGTCGATTCAGCCCGTGCCGCCAGCCAGATGGCCTTCGAAGAGGCTCGACCTTACCTGCTTGCCGCATTGCGCCAGTTGGACACCGAATTGCAGAAGATGATCGCCCGAATGGAGAAAGAGCAGCTGTCAGAACAAACCCCATCGGTGAACAATCACTGATCCCAATGTGTGCAATCGCGTGATCTCGAACCTTCTGCGCCAAGAGTAATGCATCAAAAGGTAGCTAAAGGTAGCTGCTGAACAAGGCGAGATGTAAGCGGTTGCGCATTAGAGACACAGCCACTCGAAGACGGAAGAGAGAATGCCGAAGCAGAAGATAGAAAAAACGGACGAAGAATGGCGACAGCTGCTGAGCGCGGAACAGTACAGGATATTGCGCTTAAAGGGTACAGAACCTCCCTTCAGCGGCAAGTACTACACGACCAAGCAGAAGGGTGTCTACCGTTGCGCCGGTTGCGGCAGTCCTCTTTTCAGTTCGGAGGCCAAGTATGACTCCGGAAGTGGGTGGCCGAGCTTTTGGGCACCTATTGACGAAGAAGCCATCGAGTACGCAGAAGACCACAGCCACGGAATGTATCGCATTGAGGTCCTATGCGCTACGTGTCAAGGGCACCTCGGTCACGTGTTCGACGACGGTCCGCCTCCTACTGGTAAACGCTACTGCATTAACTCTGGCGCTTTGAATCTGGACGCACGCGGCACAAGCGACGAGGAAGAGCACTCAAAAGGCTGACCCTCGTGCCGGCCTCCTTAGCACTCTGAATATCCACAATTGTAGCACTTGCGGCAACCCTCAACGTGCAACATCGTCGCCTGACCACACTCAGGGCAGAAGTCGCCCTTGATGGGCAACACAAGCTGGATAGCGCCTTCTTCTACCTCTGGGAGGCCAGGCAAATTTTCTTGATCGTGCAATCCGATGTGCTCGGCCAACGCCTGAGCAATTGCGTCGGGCAAACTTTGTACGCGCTGTCGGCCGAATCCTTGGGCGCGTCCCGAGCCAATGTCACGCAGTTGGCTCACAACATCTTGCACACGTTGCAAAGGTGTAAGAGGGCTGGGCATACGCAAGATCAGGCTGATGAGGCGTCCCAGGCCCTCTGCATCCGCTGCCACATCGGAGCCTGCTTTGCCGACATTCACGAAAACCTCGAAAGGCTCCTTGTTCCCCTCGCCGTTGGCATTGATGGTGATGTAAGCCGTACCAATAGGAGTATTCTTGCGATACGTGTACCCCTGCAGTACAGCCGGCCGGGCGCGCCATTTGATCTCCACAGCTTTTTCTCTCTCTGGGCCTGTCTTTTGCAGAACCTGTTCGTCGCGCGAGCCATCCCTATAAATCGTTCCGCCTTTCACGCCTAGCTCGTACATCAGCTCGTAGAGCTGGCGCGTTTGTTGAATGGTATAATGATTGGGCACATTGCAGGTCTTGCTGATGCTGCTGTCCACCCAGCGCTGGATGGCTGCCTGCACACGTACATGCTCCTCAGCCTGCAAATCCATCGCCGTTACAAAGTAATCGGGAAGTGGTTCATTGGGGTGCTCGGCCAACCACTCTTCCAAAACCTTAACCTTCTCTTGGTGCACACCCAATCGACTCTTACGCGTGTAAGTCCAGTAGTAAAACGGCTCAATACCGGTTGAGGTATTCACCATAGTGCCCGTCGTGCCTGTCGGCGCCTGAGTCAGGAGAGTCACGTTGCGAATGCCCTTCTCACGCACCGCCTGGCGCACCTCTTCGGGCATCCCCTGCATGAAGCCACTCTGCAAAAACTTCTCGGCGTCGAACGCGGGGAAACTGCCTTTCTCCGCAGCATATTCACAGCTCGCCATGTACGCCTCTACGGCGATAAAATGGTACAGTTGGTCAATGAATGCCAGTGATTCAGGACTGCCATAACGCAGGCCCAGGCGAATCAGCATCTCTGCCAAGCCCATCGTGCCCAAGCCAACACGTCGCTCCAGCGTCTGCTGCTTGCGATTTTCCTCGAAGAAATATGGACTAGCATCCACCACGTTGTCCAGAAAACGGACAGCGTAGCGCACCGCCCGGCGCAGGTCTTCCCAACGCACTTCCCCTGCCTGCACGAACTTGCCCAGGTGTAATGCCCCCAAATTGCAGACACCCCAAGCGGGCAAACCCTGTTCACCGCACGGGTTTGTGCACAAAATGCGTGCGTAGTACCAGGAATTGCTCATCTTATTGTAGCGATCGACGAAGAAGACACCCGGCTCAGCACTTGCCCAAGCACTCTCAATGATCGCATCCCAGATCTGGCGTGCTTTTAATGTTTTATAGACCACAACGGGTTTTCCTTCAGCGCGCCATTTTTCCAAGTCGCCATCCCAAGTCTCATCATAGCCTGGGTAGGTGGTGAGTGGAAACACCAAATCCCAGTCGCCGTCGGATTTTACCGCTTCCATGAATGCATCCGTAACGCCAACGCTGATATTCGCATTGGTGATGCGCCCCATCACGCGTTTCGACTCGATGAACTCGAGGATGTCGGGATGCCAGACGTTCAAGATGAGCATCAGCGCACCGCGCCGGCTACCCCCTTGCTCGATCAGGCCAGTAGCAAAGCTGTATAGCGCACCCCACGACACAGAGCCACTGGAACGCCCATTAACCCCACGCACAAAGGCATAGTGCGGGCGCAAGCTGGAGAGATTGATCCCTACTCCCCCCCCGCGTGACATAATCTCAGTCATTTGGGCAAGGGTTTTGATGATGCCACCACGCGAATCAGCAGGACTGGGTAGCACGAAACAATTGTAGTAGGTGAGGCTCTGATTAGTGCCAGCTGCAGCCAGAATACGACCGCCAGGGATGAACTTCCAGCCATACAACAACCATCGAAATCGAGTTTCCCACAATGCTCTCTTCTCAGGGGGTTCGACACTGGCGATGCCACGTGCCACACGATCCAGCATTTGTTCCGGTCTTGTCTCGATCGGCTTATCAATGTACTCAAGTGCACGGCGCACTCTCTCTCCATCGGAGAGCTCCACAACAGCTTCTTCGCCGTACACTTCTCGCACAACACCCATTTCGCGTTGTCCCGACTTCATGTCGACGATCACCAGCACCAGGTCACCAGGCACGATGGTCGCCTTGTTCGACTCCTTGAGAGCATAGCGATCCAGAAAGATCTTCTGACCCAAAGGATGCAGCTCATTCGACTCCATTGGAGTATCTAAGGCGAGCTGTTCGATGTCCTCCTCCTGTCCTCTGGAAACAGAAGGTACTCTATCATCTCCAACCGTGAGTAGCGGTTCAGTGGACATCATAACCTCTCCAAGTAAACAGTGCAGAATAAATCGCCAAGATCAGCTCACCAGTCTCTTTCTTTCCACCATGGCAAGAGACTTCACAACCTTTGATTCCAACCCAACAATCCCCTTTAATTCATTCTTTTCTACTTCTTCTCCCGCATGTGATATGCCCTGTCACACCAGGAGTCAAGCTATTGCAACTAACATTCCTGTTTCCGGATGACGACGTGTTTTCTTCAAGTACTCAATCACTAATCAGCCCAGCGACTCCCGACAATCAACGTCGCGATATTATCAAAACATCGGAAACCAAATCCGATACGCAAACGATCGCTGTTCTGCGCTACATTGAGATGTCACATTGGCAATCGTGATAGCTCTAGGGGCAAGCACACGAACAGGTGTCAGTTCACCCCCTCTGTGGGCTACATGGGTGAACATCTGCCACTAAATATGGCACATGGTCCTTGTAGCTATACTATCTATGGCACAGAGGCAAGAGCTAGTATACAACAACTGGAAGCGCGTTGCAATAGCTTTGAGGGGCAATAACTTAAAAAATAACCTTAAAACTTTGAGGGGCCGATCTTCTTAGGTCGTCTGAAGAGGGAGCTCCATCTGGTTACGCAACTCCTGTTCGCGCCGTCTGGATTCCTTGAGTGCTTCAATCTCCTCGACGATGCTGTCCACGTCGGCAAACTGGCGGTACACGGAGGCAAACCGCACATATGCTATGTCATCGATTTGACGCAGCCGCTCCATCACCATCTCGCCAATCACTTGGCTCTCCACTTCAGCTTCGCCAAGCGCATATAAATCCGCTTCGATTTCCCGCGCGGCCTCCTCTAACACCTTAGCGGGCACAGGACGTTTGCCGCATGCGATTTGCATGCTGCCCAGAATCTTATCGCGCTCGAACTTTTCACGACGTTGGTCTCTCTTGACGACTAACAAGTTGACGTTGGCGATCCGCTCATAAGTGGTGAAGCGTTGTTTGCATTTTCCACATTCACGGCGACGCCGGATGCTGTCGGCTACGTCCCGCGTGTCAATAACACGAGTGTCTGCTGCTCCGCAGAATGGGCATCTCATTGTCCGCTTCCCCCACTAAAATAGAGCAAGAAAGATGTACTTTTTAGATGGCTTTGGCAACCCACGTCGTCGGTCAGTGCGACACACCGCGAAGTCCAACAAATAATAATGGCACACTATCACTATACACTGCCTGTGCCTGCATTGCAAAACTCATGCATTCTGTCACCTAGAACATAATCGGAGAACTATAGTGCGCTCAAATAATAAATGTTACCGGAGGAGCTATGTCCAGCGACGAGGGCATGACAATTGAAAGATTCGGGAGCATTGTGCAGGATGTACTGCTAGTGGGAAGACAAACACAACGGTGACAGGTCTTCGCCAGAGCCGATCACCGTTGCGCTATACCTCATACAGGAACTATGGTAGCCGGCTGCACCATAGTTTGGCGCGCCGGGCCGACGCTCAGCGTTGTTCGGCCAGCTTGCGCCGCCCGGCATCCGTCATCACATACGCGCCATCTCTGATTTCCACTAGCCCGGCTTCCACAAGCTCGCGCACACTGCTGCGGATCTGGTACAGCGGCAAGCCACTGGCTGCCGCCACCTCATCCAGCGTGGCTGGCTTCTCCATGGCCGTCATCACTTTTTTCGCGGCCACCGTCAGCGAACCATCCGCACGGATACAGGGCACTTTGCTCCTCCACGGTGAGATTTCTGTCGCTTCCAGCCGCAGCCAGGTGCCGGACGGCCGATGCCATCCGGCGACACCGGCCGGGCAGCGAAGTCAACAAGGCTGCTTACAAGCTCTTCATGCAGAAATACCAGTCCTTGCACTCATATCCTTCCTTAAGACGCTCCTCAGCATCGTCGGTCGTCTTAGGCGGCGGCACGATAACCTTGTCACCAGGACGCCAGTTGGCAGGTGTCGCCACACCGTGTTTGTCAGTGGTCTGCAGGGCATCGATCAATCGCAGAATTTCGTCTGTGTTGCGCCCAGTGGTAAGAGGATAGTAAATCATCGCGCGCAGAATGCCCTTATCGTCAATCACAAACACACAACGGCTTGTTTCGGTCTTGCTTTCCCCCGGCATGATCATCCCATATAGCATTGCCACCTTCTTATCCAGATCGGCAATGATAGGGAATGTGATTTTGACGCCAAACTTTTCCTCGATGTTACGTACCCAAGCAATATGCGAGTAGGTGCTGTCAATGCTCAAACCCAGCAACTCAACATTGCGCTTCTTGAGTTCCGGTGCGATCTGAGCAAAGGCGACGAACTCGGTAGTACAGACAGGAGTGAAATCAGCGGGATGCGAGAAAAGGATCACCCAGCTACCGCGAAAATCATCCAGACGCAAAGTGCCATGTGTGGTCTCTGCTTCAAAGTTGGGCGCTGGCCAACCCAGTCGCGGCATGGCTACGGTAGGCTGCTCAACAACAGTCTCCATTGGTCTACTCCTTTCGTCATTACTTTTGTCCTATTATTACAGCAAATAAAAAACCATTACGCTCCTGAAACTGCACATCTGCGTCCATAAAAAGCAAAAGCACCTAGATAAACACAGACAATCTCTCAGGTGCCAGCTGCTTCTATAAATAAAGCGGGCGATGGGATTCGAACCCACGACCTTCTCCTTGGCAAGGAGACGTTCTACCACTGAACCACGCCCGCACAATCAACAGGGGCGGCCGGAATCGAACCGACAGCCTACGGTTTTGGAGACCGTTGCTCTGCCAATTGAGCTACGCCCCTACCTCGTGCTATCTTAGCAATGGCACTATCTATATCCCACCAGCCGGCAGGGAACATACCCCCGATTCTGTTCTTGTCCGTCATCTGTCTCAGTCCTCAGTGAAACGGACTGGCCACACCTGGCATATTGGGTGCTACCCAAACTGGCCGGTGTCGCTGCGGTGAGACCGAACGCTATGCGCTCGGCCCACTCACCTTGCTCCCGGTTGTACGCTCGCCCAGCCGGCCGCGTTACCGCGCACCGCTGGTGGGCTCTTACCCCACCGTTTCACCCCTTACCACACGACACTTCAAGAGAAAGCGCCGGGGCGGGACTGCTCTCTGTTGCGGTTGTAGTCACGTGGTATTTCTACCACGCGCCCTCACTTGCTGTTTCGTGAGGCAACCTTGCCTGCCCAGACGGCAAGCCGGGAGTCGGGAAGTTCCTCTACCCGCTGACAACGGGCAGCGACGGACCGTCCCTGCAAGCTGGTGGCATATTCACTTGTTAAACCTATCACACTCCAGAGACGCCGTCCTTGTCTCCGCAAGTGTCAGGCGTCCTCGACAGGATTCGAACCTGCGACCTCAGCGTCCGCAGCGCTGCGCTCTATCCCCTGAGCTACGAGGACATGATACAATATGCAGTGCTATAACACAAGACACAATCTATATAATGGAGCGTCTCTTCCACACATCTTTGGAATTGATCACCCCACAGGCACCTGGTACTACTACGCCATCAGAAACCTATATTCATCTCTGCTAATGCCATTATACTACCTCAGCCACTCCTTGTCAAACTTTGTTTTACGTCTTCTATGCTGCGTTTCGGTGTTGACAATCCTCGAAACAATGGTATAATGTCATATGTATGATGTATGATCGGTCACCCGAGCATTTTCGCCTCCTTAAGACCGGACAACGATTGGCCGTCTGCGTGTGACAATTAACTCTCCTTCAAAGGCGTTGAGATGAAAGCGTTGGTGCTTAAAGCATATAACCTCCTGGAATACGAGGAGGTCCCAGAGCCACAGATTGCTCCGGATGAGGTTCTGGTGCGTGTAAAAGCTTGTGGCATTTGTGGCAGTGATGTGCACGGTCTGGATGGCAGCACTGGTCGCCGCATCCCTCCAATTATCATGGGACATGAAGCCGCTGGCCTCATAGCTCGTGTCGGCAGCGCGGTGACTGGATGGCAGGTTGGTGATCGAGTCACATTTGACATCACCGTTCATTGTGGCGCCTGTTATTTCTGCCGACGTGGTATGTTCAACCTGTGCGACCAGCGACGCATCGTGGGAGTCTCCACGCCAGAATTCCGCATGCACGGTGTATTTGCAGAGTACGTGGCCATACCCCATCGCGTGT
>CAKZLO010000075.1 GCA_937127125.1 uncultured Ardenticatenia bacterium | reverse complement strand
TTGGAAGCAGGCAGCCGCTTTGCCATCCGCGAGGGCGGACGCACCGTGGGCGCCGGCGTTATCACCAAGATCCTGGAATGATTTTGCGCTTACCGTGTAGTCGTTCATTCACGTGCTGAGCTCTTGTAGAAAGGAGATGGGGGGCGAGAGACTACCTCATAGCCCCCCTTTCGATGAGAGATGGCCAAGAAAGCAATTCGAACAGTTATCACTTTGGCGTGTACGCAGTGTCGCGAGCGCAACTATACTACGGAGAAAAATCGACGTAACGACACGGCGCGTCTGGAGCTAAGAAAGTTCTGTCCGCGGTGCCGTACGCACACGCTGCACCGCGAGACAAAGTAGCCTTTGCACTGTGCAAAGTGCTAGCTCTTGAGAATTAGTGGATAGCTGGTAGTTCATAACGATCAGAGGTGTACTGTGGCCAAAGCAACTGGTGCCTTGCAGGTAGGTATTGTGAACCGCTTGGTACAACCGGTTGTACAATACCTGCGCGATACCCGAGCTGAGCTACGCAAAGTAACCTGGCCTACACGCAAGGAAGCATGGCATCTCACCCTCATTGTGCTAGGCGCGGTTGCAAGCATGGCGGCTATTCTGGGATTAGCCGATTTCGCGTTTGCAGAAATAATGAAGCAGCTCGTCCTAGGCAGTTGGGCAGGGTATTTGGCCGCTCTGGTCGTTGTGATAATTGGTGTGACAGCGTGGTATCTGATTCAACGGGAGTAGCAAAAAGCCAGGACTCCTTCAATTATCCTTATCCTGGCAGATCGACTCAAGGAAAGATGGCTAGGGCAACTCGCACGAAGCCGAAAGTTAAAACCGAGACCGAGATCAAACCTGAGGATAAGCTGAGCATCAGCGCTTCTGGTGAAGCATCTGACCAGGGATCAGCGCCTGCTGCTTCTGAGTCGGAACAGGGCTTCGCATCCGCAGTTGAGGGCGAGGCACAAGAAAAAGGCGCGGAGGCAAAGCCCGCACGACCGGAAGGCACGGCATGGTATGTTGTGCACAGCTACTCGGGTTACGAGAATAAGGTCAAAAAGAACCTTGAGCACCGCATCGAGTCGATGGGGATGCAAAACCAGATTTTCCAGGTGATCGTCCCAACTGAAGAAGAAGTGGAATTAAAGGACGGTCAACGTCGTACTACGGAGCGGCGCATCTTTCCTGGATATGTCCTGGTCGAAATGGTCATGAACGATGACACTTGGTATGTAGTGCGCAACACACCTGGCGTTACGGACTTCGTGCGGTCAGGTGCCAAGCCTGTGCCTTTGCGCCCGGAGGAAGTGGATAAGATTCTACGGCGTATGGAAGCAGAGGCTCCCAAGATCAAGGTGAGCTTCAGGGTAGGACAAAAAGTGCGCATCACAGAGGGACTATTTGAAGACTTTGTGGGTGTCGTGGACGCCATTGACACCGATCGGGCGCGGGTGCGCGTCTTGGTGAGCATGTTTGGTCGAGAGACGCCAGTTGAAGTCGACTTTTTGCAGGTCGAGCGAATCTAGCTGGGCCTGGGTTTCGTGAAATTGGAGGGATCACACTACGGATGGCTAAGAAAGTAAAAGCAATTATTAAGCTACAACTACCGGCAGGTAAAGCGACCCCTGCACCGCCTGTAGGACCAGCATTGGGCCAGCATGGCGTGAATATTATGGCATTCTGCAAAGAATATAACGCGCGTACGGCTGGCCAGGTCGGCTCCATCATCCCTGTGGAGATAACGGTTTATCAGGATCAGACGTTTACCTTTATCACCAAGACCCCACCGGTGACCGATCTGCTCAAGAAGGCAACAGGTATCGAGAAGGGTTCGGCTACACCCAACCGCACCAAGGCAGCCACCATCACCCGCGCCCAGTTGCGCGAAATCGCCGAGCTGAAGATGAAAGACTTGAACGCGGTGGATATTGAAGGTGCGATGAAGCAGATCGAAGGCAGTGCACGTAGTATGGGGATCACCATCAAGGACTGAAGTGTCCATCTACTCTTATTGGAACATATGTGGAAGGATCGTAAAGAGAAACCGATCCGCTAGCACCACTGGAGGTTAACATGCCAAAACGAGGGAAGAAATATCGAGAGGCCGCTAAACTGGTGGATCGAAACCGCACCTATTCTCCAGCGGAGGCGATCGACCTGGCGCGGAGAGCGTCTTACGCTAATTTTGACGCTACCGTTGAGGTGCATCTGAAGATGGGAGTTGATCCACGACAGGCGGATCAACAAGTGCGAAGCACTGTTTCCCTGCCACATGGCACAGGACGTACCGTGCGAGTACTTGTCTTCGCCGAAGGAGAGGCCGAGAAAGCAGCTCGTGAAGCTGGCGCCGACTACGTAGGCAGCGACGATCTTATCAAACGCATCCAGGATGGTTGGTTCGATTTCGATGTCGCGGTTGCAACCCCAGCTATGATGAGCAAAGTGGGACGACTGGGTCGTCAGCTCGGTCCTCGCGGACTGATGCCTAGTCCAAAGTCCGGAACGATTGTGCCTGAGGATGATCTGCCTCGCGTGATCAAGGAGCTGAAAGCGGGGCGAGTAGAATTTCGCACGGACAAGACAGCCAACATTCACGTGCCCATCGGGCGGGTTAGCTTTAGCAATGAGCAGCTACTTGAGAACTTGGCCGCTCTGATGGAGGCCGTGCAGCGCGCTAAACCATCTGCTGCCAAGGGACAGTATATCCGCCGGCTCACCATTGCTCCCACTATGGGGCCTGGTATAAAAGTGGATGTTTATCAGGCACAGCAGTTGCAAACAGTGTGATTCGTTGAGGGTAGACAATCGCGACCAATCTGTTTTGATCAACTGTACAACGCTGTAGAAAGCAGGCGCGTCGCGCGACGCTTAATCCAGAGACGAATTTCCTCGGGGTTGAGGAAAATACTCGTAACACAATGGGAAGCCTGCCGAGGCGAAGGTTCCTAGTACTGAAAAGCAGATCCTTCGATCTGGGAATGTCTTTGCATTGGCAGGTGCAAAGACATTTTTTTGCTTATATGGCCTGTTTCTATCAGATAGAGAAAGGAGGTGAATACATTGGCCATTACGCGAAAGAAAAAAGAGGAGCTAGTGGCCCGGTACGCTGAAGCTCTGTCTCACAGCAAGGCGGTCTTCATTACCGACTATCGCGGACTGAGTGTGGCAGACATCCAGGCGTTGCGTGCCAAGCTTAGGGAAGCGCAAGGCGGCTACATGGTGGTCAAAAACACATTGGCCCAGATTGCGCTGAAGCAAGTGGGACTCCCTGTCCCCGAACAGCTGCTGAATGGTCCCGTTGCAGTAGGTTTCGCTTACAATGATGTGGTCGCGGTGGCTAAACTCCTGACGGAGTACGCGCGCGATACAAAAGTGCTGCAAGTAAAAGGCGGGATAGTAGAGGGCAAGGTGCTGGATGGCGCACAAGTGAGTGCAGTGGCTGATCTGCCACCACGCGAGGTATTGATGGCACAATTACTTGGTCTCATCCAGCAACCCGCAGCACGCTTGGTGGGAGTGCTCAACGCAGCCGGCGGCAAGCTGGCAGCCACAATTAAGGCTTACGCGGATAAGCTCGAGAGTGCGACAGAAGCTGCTTGATCTCAGCGACATACAACAAAGACAACGAATTGTGAAGGATCTATGAGGAGGAAATTCGAAATGGCAGATTTGCAAAAGCTAGCTGAAGAAATCCAAGGTCTTACACTGCTTGAGGCTTCCCAGCTGGTCAAAATCTTAGAGGAGAAACTGGGGGTAACAGCGGCGGCGCCGGTCGCAGTTGCGGCTGTCCCAGGCGCTCCAGTCTCTACAGCGGCTGCTCCCGAGGTAGAGGAGAAAACAGAGTTTGATGTCATTCTCAAGGATGTAGGAGCCAAGAAGATTCAGGTCATCAAAGTAGTACGCCAGCTGACCGAGCTGGGTCTGCAGGAGTCCAAGGCACTGGTTGAGAGTGCCCCGAGCACAGTTCTACAAGGGGTCAGCAAGGAAGTTGCCGAGGACGCCAAGGCAAAGCTAGAAACTGAAGGCGCCACAGTCGAGATCAAATAGCCCGCAGCTTTTCTGAGCCCCCTTCTCCTCTAGAACGCCGATACTCCTAGCATGAGTCCGGCGCGGGTATGTCATGTGGACTGGACAACCACCCTCTTGGAGAGGAGAAGGGGACTTTTTTTACTACTTTTGAAGCTCGAGCACCAGGTTTACGAACGAGATCATCCGTTCGGACACGAGTGACTGAGATGGTGCTTGAGCATATACCTGAAACAGAGGATAGTCAGGATCGGATAGCAGGAGTACCCAATCGCTCTTGCCGAATCGAACCTTTATGCCATCTGTACTGTCTATTTCCTCATTGTGAAAGTACTGGCTCATCCGGCGCATAACGATACCCTTAGCTTCCCATGGACACGAAACAGCTTGATGTAGTGTGTAGAAAGAGGGCAATTCCGCAACAATGGTAGAAAGTGTGGTATCGCTCAGGGCGAGATACTCCAGTAACCGCACTGCGGCCATCATGCCATCACTGGTGGCCTGAAAATCGGGAAATATGAAGCCACCGTTACCAGCGGCTGCCATAATAACATTTTGGCGGCTACTCACAGCACTGGTGAGCGCGACCGCATCGGCGCGGGTACGCATCACTCGACCACCATAACGCGCAGCAACGACCTCGAATTCGTCGGGCATCTTCACTGGGACAACTATGGTGCCACCAGGGTGGACACGCAACACAAGATCTGCAAGTGCCAGCGCAGCGACAGAATCGGGAATGAGTGTGCCTGTGTCATCCACAAGGAATATCCGTTCGCCCGACACATCAAAGCGAATGCCCAGGCGAGCTTTCAATGTGCCCGTGATGACTCCCAGGCGTTCCAGGTCAGCTTGCAACTCGTAAGGCTGGATAGCCAAGCGTGACTCGTCGATATTGGCATTGAGTGCCACAACATTGCATCCTACCTCGTTCAAAATGGTAGGGAGCACACTTGCAACTGGAGAATTGGCGTAGTCAACCACGATGTAGAAACGCGCCTGGCGAATAGCTTCCCTGTTGACGGCTTGCAAGAAGTCTCTCAGATACGTTTCCACTACAGCTGGCGCGTAGGCAATGGTGCCAATTTCATCCAAATAGACACGACGGAAGTCTTCACGGAAGAAGCTTTGTTCTACTCGACGTTTGCTGGTTTCATCTAGATTGGCACCTTTATGGTCGAAAAATCGGATGTCCACCATACGCTCATCATACGGTGACAGACGCACATGCACCCCGGCCACTGCAGCTGAGTGACACGTGTAATAACGAGCGACCGGAACGGGTTGGGTGCCCAGATCCCACACATTGACACCTGCCGAGGGCAAGCCAGAGATAAGGGCTCTTTTCAACATTCGTGGACTTCGATGGGGATCACGGTTGATAGTCACCAGAGAACCTTTCGGAAGTATGCTACCAAAGGCAGTGCCAAGCCTAGCAGTAAATTCTGGTGTCAGGTCCACGTTGACGACGCCAGTCACGCCGTATTGTCCGAACAGAACACGTCGTCCTTGAGAACCCCATATGATACTGTTACGGATCGTAGCACCCGCATCGATCTCCTTACCGGGCCAGACCTTAACATTGGGATGAACAACCGTCCCACGACCTACTAGAGTATTGTCGCCGATAACAGCACCCTCTAAGATCACGGATTTGGCCCTGATATTGCATTGCGAACACACAATAGCTCCACGAACTTCGGTTGACTCCCCTATATAGCAATGGCTCCATATTGAAGCTCGCTCTATCTGGGCACGGCTGTCCACAACGGTAAAATCGCGCACCATGGTCGGACCGTAGATGACTGCCTCTCCTTTGATTTTAACATCCTGCCCCAGATAGACCGGTCCGTAGATGGTGGCATCCGGCGCGATCTCCACTCCAGGTTCGACCCAGATCCCATTGCCAATGTCGCGACCCAATCGCACGTGACGTACATGACCCTCCAGTACATCACTAAAAGCACGAACATAAGCAGGCACCGTGCCTATGTCGCACCAGTAACTGTCCTCGGCGATGTAGCCGTACAGGGCGGCTCCCTTACTTAACAAACTGGGTAGCACATCTTGCGAGAAGTCATAACTTTGATGCGGTTTTAGATGGTCCAGCACCTCAGGTTCCAGCACATAGATACCGGTGTTCACCGTGTCCGAGATCACCTGGCTCCATCCCGGCTTCTCCATAAACTGGGTGATCCGGCTATTGGCATCGGTGACCACTAAGCCATAATCCAGCGGATCGACCACTCGCTTGAGCATGAGGGTCACCAGCGCCCTCTTTGACTTGTGAAACTTTATGAGGGCTGTCAGGTCCGCATCCGTGAGAATATCACCACTGATCACGAGAAAAGTGTCGTCTAAATGGAGTTGTGCCTGCTTGACGCTACCTGCGGTGCCCAGGGGGGCTTCCTCAACCGAATATTGGATGGACATACCCAGGTCGCTACCATCTCCGAAGTGATCCTGGATCTGTTCAGCTAGATGATACACAGTGATGACAACTTCGGTGATGCCGTGGAGCTTCAGAAGATCTAAAGTGTGAGCCAACACCGGTTTGTTGACTATTGGCACTAGTGCCTTCGGACGCGCGACAGTAAGTGGACGCAACCGTGAGCCAGGACCGCCCGCCATAACAACTGCCTTCATGAGCTTTCTCCCCGCCTCTGAAGATAAACAAGCTGGTTAACTTTCCTCCGCTAGCTCTCCATAATCCCGTCTACGGGGAAGAAGACTTCTTTGTGGAGAAACCCTCGGCTACGTCGGCCGATGGCTTACTTTGAGGACTGCTATTGACACAATAGGATCGCTTGGGCTGCGCTCCGCTTTACACAAGGGATACAGTATCATCCTGCAGCAAGGTCGCCCTGCCCTTCGGAGTAACACGATCAAAAACAGAAAGGCGCCTCGAAGTGATCACGCGCTGTCCGCGCAAGCAACAATGCTAGCCAGGAACCTAGGCATAACGACACAGAAGAAAGTCTTCGCTGTCGACTATCGTGAACCACAGGAAGCACAATGACCACCAGCGCAGGAGCTGCAGCTACCCGATCCAGCGATTGCCTGTGCGCTGTTGTTACCTGTCTTGCTAAAGGCACTGAATACGGATAGTTTCCGGGAAGTTCGCAGGCTGTGACAAAAATTGCACTCTACTGGCGCGTCTGCCTCGCTCATGGGACGCAACAACTCTGTTTTGCTATGACAGTCAGCACAACAATACTCATAAACGGGCATAATTGATGCTCCTACTAACCTATCACTAAATCAAATATTGTAGGCCGAGGGGATATGCTCGTCAAGTCAATGTCCAGAAGATGCTAAAAGGTCTCTTGGCACATATATCTTAGTACGCGAAAATAAACTAGGTAACCTAGATATCTGGCGAGACTCTCAAAGCAGATAATTGACAGCTGAAAAAAATTGTGCTATTATTTGAGTGTGTACTAAGCTATCTACACAAGGGTGATGTCGCTTTCTACCAAGTCTATGATGACAATGGTCAGCCGAGCGAGCTGAGATTGAGAACATTTCAAAATGAGCTCCACGATGTGCTATAATAACAACCTATTACTCTCAGTGGGCCTCCATGTTTATTGTCTAACATATCCCCTCGATTTCTCAAGCAATCTATCTTTATGTTGAGGAGGTTCAAGGATGACCAAAAAATACGGTGTTGGTATTATTGGTGCAGGGTGGGTGGCAGGAGAATACGTGAAAGTCTTTCGCGACCATCCGCTCACCTGGGTAGTCGGAATCTACAACAAGACTCCGGGCAAGGCTTCGCGCCTGATGCAGCAGCATGGTATAGATGGCAAAGAGTTTGCCAGTCTGGATGAGCTCTTGAAAGATGATCGTATCCAGATAGTCGCCCATTGCGCCCACGCTGATTCGCGCGCCGAGTACTGTGCAAAAGCTGCCCTAACAGGACGTCACGTGGTCGTGGAAAAGCCATTGGCCACCTCGCGCAGGGAAGTAGATCATTTGGTCGAGGCAGTGACCAAAGCAGGCGTAAAAACCGTGACCAGTGTTGTCCTGCGTTGGAATCCCCAGTTTCAGACAGTGCGGGCTCTATTAGACGATGGCAAGCTGGGCAAGCTGCTTTACGCGGAAGCCGACTACTGGCACCCGATCATCAAAGCGTATCCCGGCTATCCATACTATGTAAAAAAGATCTCGGGTGGCAGCAGCTTCACTGTGGCAGGCATCCATGCCGCAGACATCCTACGCTGGCTGGCTGGTGAAGTTGAAGAGGTGGCTGCTTTCAGCACCGGTCCGATCGCCAATCCAGACTTCGAGTATCCCCCAATCACAGTGGCAGCACTGCGCTTTGCCAATGGGGCCGTTGGCAAACTGTCCAGCATGATCGAAGGAGAAACCCCCTACATTTTCAACACTCAACTCTTCGGCACCGACATGTCTATCCGCAACAACGCTGTGCATTCATACAAATGGTACCCGGGTGCGCTCGGTTATTGGAAGTTCCCTACCATTGAGCCAGATAGTGGAGAAGTCTCCCATCATCCTTTCAAAACCGAGATCGAGCACTTTATGGAGTGCATCGAGAAGAATGTTGAGTCGCATGCGTCCGTCTATGACACGCGCAAGACGATGGCTCTGTGCTTTGCCATTGACGAGTCTGCCGCTAAAGGCGGACAGCCTGTCAAGGTGAAGTATGATTGAAAGTGGCTCGCCTTTGGGTCTCAGCCGACAGGTATCGGACCCGTTGCGGATGTCCCAAATGGGGCGTTCATATAGGTGTAGCAGTCAAATAACAACACGCGCAACAAAATGTGAAAGGAGGATGGAAAAGTGTTAGACAAGAAGATGAAACGTCGCGATTTCCTTCGATCGGCAGTGGCAGTGGGTGCTGGCAGTGTGCTGGGAGCAGGGTTGGTATCCCAAACCACACCAGCGCAGGCTGCAGCGGTGACAGAGGTGCCCAACACCTCACCGTCTCACTTCCAGGAGAAGGAAGACATTCGTGCCGTCGGCATCTTTCCATTGAGCGGCTTCATCGCTGCAGATGGTATCGAGATGCGCAACGGCACTGTGATGGGCATTGACGAGATCAACGAGCTAACAGGCAACAATTTGGCAGGTCACAGAATCAAATACATCGAGATAGACAATATCGACTCGGTGGGCGATCAAGTGACCACAGCTTTCCAGCGTGCCATCGAGGTGGAGAAAGCAGATGTCATCTTCTCCGGCTACCACCTGACCTCGGCACCGGAGTTCGACATCTGCGCGGATGCCGGCGTGCTCTACTATAACAACAACACCCAGAAAGCCTGGACGGATCGCTACCAGAGTAACCCAGAGCGCTACTGGTCCATCTTCCAGACCGACCCCAACGATGAGTGGTATGGTGGTGGCTTCGCGCGCTACTTGAACGAGATTGTCGAGAAGGGGTTGTATCAGCCCGAGAAGAAGACGGCAGCCATCTTGCGCGGCGATGACACCTACGATACCTTTATCGCAACCACCTTCGAGGCCCAGATTAAAGAGTTCGGCTGGGAGATCACGTTGAACCAGTCTTTCACGGTAGGCCAGGTGTCCGACTGGGGTCCACTGCTCTCCCAAGTCTATGACAATCCGCCCGGCATTCTGTTCACCACCACCTACAATCCGGCGGACAACGCGGCGATGGTGAAGCAGTGGGTGAACAACCCACTCAACTGCATCGTCTACCAGCAATATGGACCGTCAGTACCGGAGTACTTTGAGCTGGCTGGTGAGGCTTCGAACGGTATTCTTTGGGCAACCGTGCTCGGATACCTGCCGGACGCCATTGGGAAGGACTGGTTTGCGCGCTATGAAGCCAAGTTCGGTTCCAAGCCCGGTTTTGCCAACGCGCCTGGTGACTACGACTCGGTGTGGGTGTGGGCAAAGGCAGTAGCGCTGGCTGGCGATCCACGCGACTACAGGAAGGTCGCCAAGATGACCGAGCTGGGCATCCATCGCGGTGTGACGGGTAGCATTTCCTTCGAGAATCATGGTTCGCGCTGCTATCCGTGGCAGACCCCAGACTCGTCACTTGGTCAGGCGCATACGATTTACCAGTGCTGGGATCTCGAACACCATCTGGTCTTCCCACCGCCCTATGCTCAGGCAGAGTTCCGGTTGCCGCCTTGGTTCTCGTGAGCCGGACAAGACTAGATACATCAGAAGAGTTCTTGAGACCACAGGCCGGGCACTCGCTCCAACATGCCGGGTGCCCGGCCCCGCAGTGGTTCATGAGCTGTGTGTGACCAAACATGGATCCCAGGGCAGAAGAGACAGATCCTAATTAGGTTTCAGATGTGCAGCTAGACCTCTCGGGGAACGGTTGATGTGGTTTTATTTGTCTTGTATATCTTTCAGAAGTTCCCATGCCAGATCGAAGTATCAATCTGTATATTGTTGTGCAACGTAGGTGCATTATGAGCGTCATTTTCGAGTGCGAGCGGGTGACAAAAGCTTACGGTGGGTTGCTGGCAGTCAAGGACCTCTCCTTTAGCGTGGAGGAAGGCGAAGTCTATGCGATCGCGGGGCCTAATGGCGCCGGCAAGACCACCCTTTTCGATACAATATCCGGTGTTTCCCCTGTGACTAACGGCACGATCCGATTTTATGGGCAGGAAATTCAACGACGACGCGCCGATGATATCTGCCGTCTGGGAATCGCCCGCACATTCCAGACTACGGTAAGCTTTGACACCCAGACCGTACTGACCAACGTGTTAGTGGGTGCTGCAATGGGACGTCCCGGCACAGGGAAGATCACTCTGGAGTTTGATCAAGAAGCTATCCAGACTGCATTAGACGTGCTGGAATTCTGTGGCCTGCTGGACAAACAGGACTGGCCTGCTTCGAGCCTGTCGGTCTCAGAACGGAAGAAGCTCATGTTGGCCACGGCACTGGCAACCAAGCCCAAGCTGTTGCTGCTGGATGAGCCTGTAGGAGGGCTGAATCGCCAGGAACGCAGCGACATGGTCGAGTTTGTCCGGAAGGTGAATCAGCTGGGCATAACAGTCCTGATGATCGAGCATATTATGAAAGCGGTGCAGGCGCTGGCCAATCGCATGCTGGTGCTTCATCATGGTGAGAAAATCGCCGAGGGAGTGCCCAGCGACGTCTTGCGCGACGAGCGCGTGATCGAGGTCTATCTGGGTGGGAAGCACCGTGAGAAGCTATCTGACAATGGGGGGAGGTGATCGCTGATGTTGAAGGTAACCGACCTGGAAGCAGGTTACGGTGGCTCTGTGGTATTGCATGGAGTCTCGCTGGAAGTCAGAGATGGCGAGGCAGTAGTAATCTTGGGACCCAACGGACACGGCAAGACCACCTTGCTGCGTACTATTTCTGGATTGATCCGCCCAAGTGCAGGCAGAATTGAATTCGATGGCAAGGTGCTATCGGATATGTCGCCTGCTGACATCGTGGCGACAGGTGTAGTGCATATTCCGCAGGGTGATCTGCCCTTTCCAGAGCTCACCGTTTTGGAGAATCTGCTGATGGGGGCATATCTGCCCGAGGCTTGGAAACAACGCAAGGAAAAGCTGGAGCAAGTATACGAGCTGTTTCCAGTTCTGCGCGAACGTTCCAGGCAACTAGCACGCAGTCTTTCGGGCGGCGAGCGCCGCATGTTAGCCTTGGGGCGCGGACTGATGTCCAATGCGAAGCTCCTCATGGTGGATGAGCCCTCGCTGGGTTTGGCACCTTTTCTAATTGAAGAGGTATACCGCAAGCTCCACGACATCAACAAGAGTGGTCTCTCAGTTCTGTTGGCAGATGAGAATGCCGATCACATCGCCGGTTTTGCCGATCGGGTCTACTTGCTGGAGATGGGCAGCATCGTGGGCGAGGGAACCGCGGAGGATATGCTCAAGAACGAGGCTTTGTTAGCAGCCTATCTGGGCTAGCAAGCCAGATTGTCACGCTTTCGGTAAAAGAGGAAAAAGAGCTCTATGGAAAAACTGATGCAGGCTATCTACGGCGGAATTGTCTATGGTTCCATCTTCGGGATGATGGCACTTGGTCTTACCTTGATCTGGGGTGCCCTGCGCATGCTGAACCTCGCACACGGCTCCCTCTACTTGGTGGGAACTTACATCGCCTTTACACTAGTCAATATATTGAAGGTGCCTATGGTGCCCGCTCTGCTGATCGCTGCTTTGGGAACTGCAGTGGTCGGTTTTGGAATACAGACCCTACTCCTTAACCGCATCTTAGGAAAACCGGGTTGGGATGTCGGTTCGTTGATCGTGGGTGTCGGAGTCGGTATGGCCATCGATCAAAGCATACTGCTCATCTATGGCCCACGCGTCAAGCAGATGCCACCACTCATCCCAGGTATCTTCAAAATTGGCCGAGTAGTTATCAATTACAATTATCTAGTGGTTGTAGCCGTGGCAGTGATTTCATTAGTGCTGCTGAGCGTGTTCCTGAGCAAATCGCGTCACGGCCTGGCAATTCAAGCGGTTTCACAACAGCCAGACGCTGCCCAGCTGATGGGCATCCCGACGCGTACTGTCTTTTTGATTGTTATGTGTATTAGCGCTGCTCTGGCCGGTCTAGCGGGTGCTCTTCTCTCGACAGTTTATCAGGTGCAACGCGAGTCAGGTGCTAACGCTATGGTAATGGCCCTTGTGGTGACCATCTTTGGAGGTCTTGGAAGTGTCAAGGGCACCATTTGGGCCGCATATATCGTGGGTCTCTTACAGTCCTTCTTGATGGTTTATCTGGGAGCTGGCACCGCGCTGCCGGGTGTCTTTCTGTTTATGATGCTGATGCTGGTCATACGGCCGAGCGGCTTGTTTGGCCTGGGGGAGGCGCAACGGCTATGATCCAAGAGGAAAGCCTTTCGACTCAATCGGTGGCAACTCGGATCGAAGAACGACTCAAGCCGTCGGCGGTGCCATGGTCACGGCTGAGCGTGCTTCCTGTGGTAATTGCCCTGCTGGTTTCTCTTGCTTTGCCATGGGTCGCGGATTTGCTGCCATTCGGCAAGTTCATCCTCCACCTGCTTATCCTATTCTTCCTATGGGGAATTGTGGTGCAGGGTTGGAATTTGATTATGGGGGTGTCGGGCATCTTTTCATTTGCCCAGGTGGCATTATTTGCCGTAGGCGCCTGGACCAGTGGCGTGATCACCCAGCAGCTGGGCTGGAGCCCGTTTGTAGCGATGTGGTTTGGGCCCGTTGCGGCGACAGTTGTCGCAGTGATCTTGGGATTACCGACCCTGCGGCTGCGTGGGGCGTATGTAGTTTTACTGACGTTGGGCTTTCAGGAACTGTTTCGCAATTTCACTACCCAGGGCCCTAATTTTGTCGCCGGAGGTGGATATGGATTGCGCTATGTGCCCAAGTTCCCCTTTGAAGAATGGGTGGGTGGCGACAAAGCGCAATTCCTGTATTACTATCTAGCGCTCGTGTTCTTTGTGATCGCCACATTTGCGATTTGGCGCATATTCTATTCGCCCATCGGTATGGCGTTCCGGGCGCTGCGCGATGCAGAGGTATACGCCATCAGCCGAGGCGTCAGCCCCTTCCGCTACAAGCTCTTCCTCTTCGGTTTCGTGGCCTTCTTCACTGGATGGGCAGGCGCTTTTTACGTCCACTGGTACGGAGCAATCTCGCCTGCCATTATGCTCTTTGGTACCACAATCAACTTGTTGGCAATGATTGTATTGGGTGGATGGGGCAGTTTCTGGGGGCCTATTGCGGGATGCGCTGTGCTGACTGTTCTGCCCGAAATCATGCGCGCGGTAGAACAGTATCGCATCCTCTTGCTGGGCATCGTGCTGGCTCTTGTTGCCATCTTCGCACCTGAAGGCCTTTTCCCATTACTGCTGCGTTGGGTGAGGCGACTGTTAGGTAGGCAAACGAGATAAAACCCAGGCAATAGTTCCTGCGCGTGCAGGACTGCAACAATGCTGATAGAGACGGGTTCCGGCCAAACAAGAACGCATGGACGGAACCCGTCATTTATTGCACACACCACAGATGGCTGCAGGAGAAGGGGAACCACCAATGACCAAAGAGGTGATCTCAAACGCACGCGAGTGGACACATTCTGCTGAGATGCTGCGCATCGCTGTGCTCAAAGAGGATCAAATTGAGCGTGTTCATGCAACATCGCTACATGTGCTGGAAGAGACAGGAATAGCAGTGCACTATCCCCCTGCTCGCGAGCTGTTGCAAAAGCATGGCGCCCGAGTGGACGAAGCGCGTCAGCGAGTATACATTCCCCGTCAGCTGGTACACGCTGCGATCCAAGCGGCACCTCGCCAGGTCACCGTTTATGGCGGGCGCGTGGACAGCCAGGATTGCCATCTACATATGGGAGGCCAGCAGTACGCGCGCACGACAACTGGCCTGAACTGGATCGTCGATTATTGTCAAAAACGACGCCGTCCAGTCACCGCGCAAGACACGAGCAACTGGACGCGCTTGATTCACGCTTTGCCCAACATTCACATCGCAGGCTCACTAATCGATCAGGAAGAAGCCACTAACTCGGCTGAGGTGCGTTGTCTCGCCAGAATGTTACACTACACCGATAAGCCGTTTATGTTCTCCGCCTTCAGTGGGGAAGGCATGCGCTGGCTGTGGCGATTGAGTGAAGTAGCTCAGGGGGAAGGACGCCTGCCGCGCTTGATGGTGCTTTCCTCGGTCAACAGCCCTCTGACCTATGCCTGGGGTCAGTGCGAGGCAGCGATGGTTTCTGCAGAGCTGGGCATCCCTGTGCTCTTTAACTCCTCCGCAGTAGCAGGCGTAACGGCTCCAGTGACACTGGCAGGCGCTGTGGCACAGATCAATGCCGAAATGCTGGCAGCACTCACCATTCTCCAACTGCATAGACCAGGTGCGTCAGTAGTGTATGCAGCCCACCCGATGGCGTTCGACATGCGAACTGGCATGGCGTCCATTAGTGTAGCCGAGGTCGGACTCATGTCAGCCGCTTGTGTGCAAATCGGACGTCATTATGGCCTGCCAACTGCCTCCAATGGGATTTGCACCGACACCTGCGTGCCGGACGCAATGGCCACCCTGGAGAAATGGGCCAGCGGGTATCTGCCGATGCTGGCGGGCGCCAATCTTAATGGTGGTGCAGGTTCACTGGCGTGCGTGAGTACGGTCAGCTTGGAACAGTTGGTGATTGACAACGATCTATACGGACACATCCTCCGCCAAGTTCGCGGCCTAACATTCGACGAGGAGAGCTTAGCTGCCGATGTGATTATGCGGGTCGGACCGGGCAAGGATTATCTTACGGACGAACACACTTTGCGACATTTCCGCCAAGAGTTCTACCTCTCTCCTCTTGCCAATCGCCTAAGCGCCCCAGCCTGGGAAGCAACGGACAGCCGGGATGTGCTCGAGCGGGCACATCAAATGGTACAGGAGGCACTGTCCCAACCTGAACAGAACTTTCTGTCTGAGGAACAATCACGCGAGATTCACAACTTGCTGAAACGCGCCGAAGAAGCACTCACCCAGATTGAAGTGCACATCTGATACTCCCTATCCTTCAGCATATCCCCGAAGCATGATCACCCAAAGGGAGGCTGATCCTCGGATTAGCTGTAGATAGGGTCAGCTCAGCCAATCTGCTATCGTCAGTGCGAACACTTTCGTCAACGTGATCAAGTCTTCTACGTCGACCCACTCATCCTGCGCATGGGCGTTGCCACCACGAGGTCCCAGCAGAGCGCACGGCGTAGGACTGTGAAGATTGAACATAAACACATCACAGGCGAAAGGTGCGTTTGCGAAGACAGGCTGCTGATTCGCGGCCAGAGCAAAATTCTTCGCCAGTGTTTGGATGATAGGACTATCAGCCGGGATCGTGCTGCCCGGCAGAAAGCGCGTGCGTTCCTCCATGCGCCACGACACACGTCCCACCGTGGGAACGTCGCGCGCGAGACTTTCGATCATCCGGCTAATCTCGTCCTGAAGTTCCTGCTTAGTCACCCCTGCTGGGATCTCCAGCCAGAACTCCACCCAAGCGGTCTCGGGTATCGCCTCACCTGTGCCCCAAGGAAGTTGCTCACCCGCTCTCAACAGCAGAGGCATTAAGGGGAAGGTATCACCCTCAAAGCCCTCAGGTTTGGGCCTGGCATTGAACTTGGCGTTGAGCTTTTCTAGCCCCACCACAATGTGCGCCAACGCTGTCACTGGGTCAGGCAGAACTGATTCGCCAAACCCCATCCCAATGGAAGTGCCAGACGTGTAAATGCGAAATTGCTGACCACCTCGGTGGGCACGACTGATCACCATGTTGTTCGGTTCAGGTACCACGGCGGCATCGGCGTTATAGCCGCGCAGGCGACAGGCCAGCGTGCCGTTCGCTCCACCAAATTCCTCGTCCACAACCGACTCGAGGATCAGGTCTCCGTGGAGCTCCAGTTCCAGCCGGCGAACACACTGAGCAGCCATTAGAAAAGCTGCCATGCCCCCCTTCATATCGCATGAACCACGACCGTACAACTTGCCTTCCTCAATAGTAGCATCCCACCAGCCATAACGTCCCTCACCCAGCACAGGCACCACATCAGCATGTCCGGAGAAAAGCAAGGATTTGCGTCCCTTCGGCCGGCTAGCACCCGGTTGAAACTGACCCAACACGCCCACCACATTAGGGCGATCTGTGTAGTCGCGTCCTGGCCAGTATTCGCTATGTTCCGTGAGACCAGTAACTTCATCCGGCCTGAACATATCGACATGACACCCCAGCTGACGCATAAAATCGGCGATGAATCTCTGACATTCCAGCTCGTTGCCATGTGGTGGTTTATTCTCACTGGGTATGCGCACTAACGCTTGCGCCAGGCCAATCACATCCGAGCGATGGTCATCTACCCAGTCGATGATTCGGCGTTGCATTCGTGAAGCTGTTCCAGTGGCAGGATCTGACATTGTTCATCCCCCTTGAGCCCTAATGTGTGGTATACAAAGATTGGAAAGAACTTTTTTCACAGAGAGCGCCTTTCAAGGCACTGCATCTAGTCGCATGTAGGGTGTGATCCGTGCAATGATCTCCTCCTTGGACGCATCACCTGACCAGCGTTCCGCTTCCTGTCCATTGAGAAACAGAATAAAGGTCGGAGCGCGATGTACCCGATACTGAGACGATGTCATATTATTTTGGTCAACATCGACTTGTACAATTTTCAGGTGACCACGGTATTGCCTGGCTATCTCCTCTAACATTGGCTCCGCCTTGCGGCTTGAGGCGCTCCAGGATGCGCAAAAATGCACCAACACTGGTATGTCAGGTTTGCACACCTGCGCATCGAAAGTGCTGTCGGTAACATAGAGAAGACTGGCCATTGGATTAGCCTCCTCAAATGCGTTATTCATCACAGCTAAACGCTGTCGGTGTGACTATCACCATCCCCTACATGCGACACACCCTCGGCCCGATAGCCTCCAGTCACGATGTCTGGAGAAGCGCACGCAGCCGAGCCAAGTTTTCGACGTCTTCGTGCATATCCTCTGATTTGGGTGTTTCGAGTAACATGGGCACGTGCTCGAACCGGGGATCATTAAGTATAAGCCGAAAGCCATCCAAGCCCACAAAACCCTCTCCAATGTGAGCGTGACGGTCACGGCGACTGCCTGGCTCCTTGGCCGAGTCGTTAAGATGGATGACGGCCAAGCGATGCAAGCCGATGATCTCATCGAACTTGCGGAACGTCTGTGCGTAGCCTTCTGGGGTGCGGAAATCATAGCCGGCGGAGAGGGCATGGCAGGTGTCGAAACATACCGCGAGACGTTCGCTAGCCTCGACACCCTGAATCACTGCAGCAATTTGCTCAAATCGATAGCCTAGATGATCCCCCTGACCGGAAGTCGTTTCCAGGGTGATCTTGACCGTTGCATCGGGCAAGCGCTCATGCGCAATGTTCAACGCCTGGATGATGCGGTTGATCCCCACCTCTTCACCCGCACCCATATGGGAGCCGGGATGAATGACTAGATAGGGGATGTCCAACAATTCGCATCGCTGCAACTCCAATAACAGGGAGTCGATGGACTTATGCCACAGCTCATCAGAGGGACTAGCCAGGTTGATCAGATATGAAGAGTGTGCCACGACTGGCGAAATCCCAGTTTCTCTTTGGCGTTGATGATAACGTGCTACTGTTTCCTCAGTCAGAGGTGCGGCGTACCATTGGTTGCTGTTCTTGGTGAAGATTTGCATTGCATCGCAACCCACTTGCTCTCCCCGATCAAACGCCTTGTCCACCCCGCCGCTGATGGACATATGAGCTCCTAATCGCACAGGCATCTGTCACGCTATCCCCTTTCTACTCAAAGAAGGCCACCAAAAGGCCAACAGAAGCACGGCCAGCAGTGCAAGACTCGCACCGAAGACGAAAGGCGCACGCACTCCCCAGCCTTGCCACTCGCCAATCCCTTGCCAGAGTACCCCAGCGATTACGCTGGCCGGAAAGGCGGTCAATCCAACCGCAGCGCTGAAGAGACCATAGGCCGTGGCACGCTGCTCCGAGGGTACCAGATCAGCTACAAGCGCCCGCGTAACACCCTCTGTGAGTCCATAATACAAGCCGTACGCGATGAAAAGTACTACCACATGCCACATTGCGTCCGCTAATGCGAATCCCAAGTAGATCGCACCGTAAGCGAGCCAACCGCCGAGTATCAGGCGACGACGACCTACGCGATCAGATAGTGCGCCTGCCGGCCCCGAGATCATCGCATAGACAAGGTTGAATGCCACCAATGTTGCCAGCACACCCAGCACGCTGACCCCGCGTTCCCTGGCACGCAAGATCAAGAATGCATCCGACGAGTTACCAAGTGTAAAGAGTACCACGATGAACAGAAAGCCCTTAAAACGCACGTCAAGGGATGCCAGAGATAATTGCCGTGGTGAGCGCGCTTCACCAACTCTCTTGTCCGCAGGGCGAGCTTCGCGCGCCCAAACTACCAGTATAAGCACGGCGAGCGTCGCCGGAACGATGCTGATCAACACGACAGTCTGGAACGTCGAACGAGATAGCGCCAGACTGCTGCCTTGCGCGGCCCACACGATAATCAGAGCTGCTATCAGCCCGAATGCTGCACCAGCCGTGTCCCCGGCACGGTGCACTCCGAAAGCTATACCGCGATGCTCTGCCGTCACGCTGTCAGCAAGCAGTGCATCGCGCGGAGCGGTGCGAATCCCCTTACCCAGACGATCGGCAAAGCGCACACCAAGCACCCATACCCAAGATGATGCGAAGTACAGGAAGGGCTTTGCCAGCGTAGAAAAGCTATAGCCAGCCACTGTCAGCCATTTGCGTCGCCCCAAGCGATCGCTTAACCAACCAGATGGTATCTTGGTCAAAGTAGCCGTCGTCTCGGCGATTCCTTCGATAAGGCCAATAATGCCGGTGCGCGCACCTAACACCTCGGCCAGGAAAAGTGGCACTAGGTTCACAATCATCTCGGTGGAGACATCGGTCAGGAAGCTGGTCGCGGTGACAACCCATATGTTGCGTGGGATCGAACGCAGCTTCCCCACTGGCTTCACGGAAGGTGCAGTAGAGCTCATAGGATCACCTGTTCTGTCGAGCTCCCCATGACTCGAGCTCGTGGAGCAGGTCTGCAGCAAGGAGAGCGTATACGCGCGCTGCGGTGAAACAATCCGCTAACCTGATGTGCTCGTCCGCAGCGTGTGCCTGAGTCTCCTCGCCAGGACCGAAACCAACCGTGGGGATGCCTGCGGTGCCCATGGTATATGCACCGTCCGTGGAAAAGTTATATCGTCCTATGATCGGTTTTTCTCCTATGACCTGCCTGACAGCCCAGGCGACCGTTTGCACCAAAGGATGACTTTCCGGCAACATCCACGCAGGATAACGTTGTGGCACGATGCATTCCAGACCGGTGTAGCTAACCATATGATACTCGGTGACACATATCTCGGCGCGAATGCCCTCGCGGATGACAGCACTTTGTACTTCGGCAACCGCTTTGGTTTCCGTTTCGCCTAACGTGAGACGGCGATCGATAATCATTGTACAACTGTCCGGTATGGCGTTTCGGCTGCCGCTGGTGTTGTTGATTTGTGTCACTGCCAGCGTTCCTTTGCCTAAAAAGGGGTCTTCTGGCAATGAACTGGCCAGCAAGTCCAATGCAAAGATCAGACGTGCTGCGTTGTAAATTGCATTGTCCCCCTGCTGAGGCATAGAGGCGTGCGCAGCCCGTCCTTTCACCGTGACGCACAGCTCCAGACGACCCCGATGTCCCCGACTGACCTGCAGGTTGCTTGGCTCCCCTAGCACCACCCAGTCAGGCCGGATGCCTTCTTCTTCGATCAGGAGACGAACGGCACACCCTTCGCAAGGTTCTTCTTGTACCACTGCCGCCACGTAGAGATCACCGGCCAAAGGTAGCCCACTTTGCTTCAGCAAAGCAGCACCATACACCATACTGGCCAGGGCACCCTTCATATCGCAAGCGCCACGCCCATAGAGCATTCCGCTCTCAATTTCAGCTCCAAAAGGATCATGCTGCCACGTTTTTGGGTCGCCCACGTCCACCGTGTCCATATGAGCATCAAACAAAAGCTTGGAACCTGCGCCTGGACCTATACGTCCTATTACATTGCCTGCCCGGTCGACCCACACTTCGTCAAAGCGCAGCTTCTCCATTTCTTGCTTCACGCGTTCTGCCACATCCTTTTCGTGGCCTGACACGCTGGGGGTAGCCACCAGATCTCTGAGGAATGTAACAAGGTTTTGTTGATCGTATTCCGACAGAGTAAGCACAGATGTATCCCTCATTGTTCCGTTGTTGAGGCCATTGCGCGACGGGAACGGGTAATGTGTCCTTCAGTACGCTCCATCACCGAAGATCACGGTTGGAATAGTACGCAGAAGGATCTTGAAGTCAAGACCTGGGCTCCATTGTTCGATGTAGTAGATATCCAACAGTGCCATTTCATCGAAGGGCAAATCACTGCGTCCACTCACCTGCCACAGGCCAGTAATGCCAGGCGCAACATCCAATCGACGACGATGCCAGGGTTGGTATTTTTCCACCTCACAAGGCAACGCCGGCCTTGGCCCGACCAAACTCATGTCGCCACGCAACACGTTGTAGAATTGGGGCAGTTCGTCGAGACTGAAACGCCTCAGCCAGCGTCCTACTCGGGTACAACGCGGATCGCAGCGAATTTTGAACAAAGGCCCATCGGCCTCGTTGAGGTCGGCCAGCTGTTCCCGGAGAGCTTCTGCACCGGCATGCATAGAACGAAATTTGTAAAGCGTAAACATGCGCCCCCCCTTGCCAACCCGTTGCTGACCAAACAGAACCGGCCCCGGGGAGTCCAACTTGATTAGCAATGCAATTAATGCCATCAGAGGCGCACATAGGACGAGCGCGACCAGTGAGAATACTACGTCAACCACTCTCTTCATGATGCGCTGAAAGCTAAAGGCGTGCGCGCCCTTAACCCCGATCAACGGGATGCCTGCCAGCGTAGTCACAGACATTTGACCCACTGTCATCTGGAACAAATCTGGCACGATGCGCGCCTGAACATTTTCGCGCTGACATTGCATCATGATGCTCATAATCTTGCGATGATACTGCCACGGCAACGCAATAATCACCTCATCCACGGCGCGATCTTTAATGAGCATAGACAGCCTATCAAGTCCTCCTAACGCTTTGAAGCGTCCAATATTGGTAGTGCCCTTGACAGGATCATCGTCGACGAATCCAAGGATCTCATAGCCCAGCTCCGGATGCGCCACAATGGTTCGCATAATGGCACGACCCACCTCACCAGCGCCTACGATAATCGCACGCACCACGCCAATACCCCGCAGCCGCAAACGGCGCAACGTTAAGCTTTTAGCAAGCCGGCTCAGACTCAGCAACGCGATAATGATCGCACCCGCGTAAAAGAAGATGAGACGCGAGTAGAAAGTAGGACGCGAAATATACACAAGCACTACCATCACCACGATCGCAGTGGTCGTGCCGTTGATCACCCCATACACTTCGTCGAACCAGCTGATGGGTCTCCCGAGCTGATAAAGGTTCTCGCGGCGGTAAAAGAGGAGTAACAAGACGGTCAGACCGAGCACAAACGGCAGGAACACCGAGTAAGGAACATAGTAAGCTGGGTCAATAGCGCGCCACAATTGCAGGTCATAGCGCAGCCAATAGGCAATGGCAAAGGCGACATTGATCAAGATAACGTCACTTGCCACCAACCCTAAGACAAATAGCCATTGGCGGCGTGCATGTGCCAATGATCTCGTTTTCCGCTCGACGGCGGGTGGGGATGTCTCCGGCTCCGTCACGCCGAACAATCCCCTCCTTGCACATAACAGCGCCTATGCTGTGCTACACCAGTTGGAGAGGCTTTCATCCTTCCAATGCTCGTTCATAGGTCTGCACAGTTTGCATCGCGGCACGTGCCCATGTAAGCGCACGTGCCCTGGCGAAACCGCGTTCCACCATCTCACACCTGAGTGTGGGGCTCTCCCATACCGTGTTCATCGCTTCCGCCAGCTCTGTTTCATCATTAGGTGACACCAGCATAGCAGCATCGCCCGCAACTTCGGGCAACGATGAGACATTCGAGCAAACCACCGGCGTCCCGCAGGCCATTGCTTCTAACACCGGCAAACCGAAACCCTCGAAGATAGATGGATACACAAACAGAGTAGCTGCATTGTACCACAATGGCAGTTGTTCTGCTGCAATATAACCGGGAAACAGGACATCTCCATCCAGCCCCAGTTTCGTCACTGTGCGGAAGATTGTCTCAAAATACCAGCCCTTAGCGCCAGCAATAACGAGCTTGGGCGCACGGGTGCTCTTCGCGCGCCAGCGAGCATACGCCCGGATGAGCAGCTCGACGTTCTTGCGAGGTTCCAAAGTGCCCACGAACAAGACAAACGGCTCGGTCAGCTGATGCTCCTGACGGAAGTTTTCCACCTTGTTCGTGGGCAATGGGCGGAATGAAGGATCAACTCCACAATGGACAACATCCACACGTTCAGCTGGCACATGGAATTCCCGAATCACATCTTGGCGAGTGCTCTCCGAAATGGCAATCACACGACGCGCCTTGCGCACTGATGGCGGGGTAAAGTGGCTAAGATACCAGCGATTGAACGGACGAAATGCCTGCGGATAATGCAGGAAGCTTAAATCGTAGATGGTCACCACAGAAGGACAATGTATCATCAGAGGGATCACGAACGCCATCGCGTGCAAAATATCTGCTCCAACGCCTCGTAGCAATACAGGTAACGCTACCTGCTCCCAGATAATGCGCACCCACGGATGGTATGTTGGCCAGCTTGTGTAGCGCAGATCGAGATTCTCGTGGCGAAATCCACGCTCGCCTAGGAAAACTGTAAAGTAGTGCGGTAGGTCAAGCTCTCCTATGGTGCGTAGCAGATGGAAGATATAGGCGTTGATACCTGCTCCCCGATAATTCTGCTTCAGGGTGAGCAGCTGAGCATTCAACCCGACATGCATCGAAGGCAAACCTTCAAAGCTGTACGGCAAGTAAAAAAATATCTTATCATGCACCGCCCTCTCGAGCAAGTCTGAGTGGCAGGCGGTCTACAACGCATTGACTCAGGTTACGCCACCCGCTAGAATCAAATGGAAAAACTTTGCATTCACGTATGCTGATGAGATGGTGCGCGCCAAGCGAAGACTAGGCAGTCACGGGGAGCAAATTGCAGCGACTTATCTGGAACGCCAGGGATATTCCCTTGTGGAACGTAACTGGCGTTGCCCGGTCGGAGAGGTGGACATTGTAGCCCGTGACGGTGAGTGCTTGGTCTTCGTAGAGGTCAGGACGTGGCGCTCCGACCGTTATGGAACACCCGAAGCAAGTATCACGCCGCGCAAGCAAGCTCGGATGCTAGATGTAGCTCAGTCTTATCTCCAAGCATCAGGCTTGGACAACGTGGCCTGGCGCATCGACGTCATAGCTATCGAGATGGAAGACTTCGGAGAGGTGAGAAAGTTAAACCACATTCAGAACGCCGTTGAAGCGGCCTGAATCACGAGATCATCCCGTCTCCCATGCTCCCTTTAGATAACGGAACGACTCTCGTAACTGCCTATCCAGCTTGTGGTCTGAATAGTCACGTCCCAGCTTCGGGCCACCGATCTCCAGATATCCCACAAGTGTGTCCGTGGGGAGACTGGCCGCATTGGACAGCAACAAATCGCGCACTGCAGGGATCTGGATAATGCCTCTCTCACGTTCCTCTTCGGTGAACCCAAACGTGGCCTCGTAAAGGTGATCCGTATTCTTCAGATGAAGAGCTCTTATGTAGGGCAGCGTGGCCTGTAACAATTGCATATGGTCCCACACTACACGCTCATCTTGGTTCACATATCCATGCGCCACATCCACACAATATCCAAACGCTGCTGTATGCTCTGGGTTTGTGCGATGATAAGCCGTGAGCTCCTCACCCCATGCCTGTATCTCATCCGGCAGCGTTGGGGGCTCTGCCAAGCATGACATTGGTTCAATCGCCACACACGGCACACCGCAATGGTAGGCATAGGAGAGCATCTCCTTGAGGAACAGCACGTAACGCTTTATCCCTTCACTCTTTTCGTGCATCCGGTCGCGCAACACAGCACCTGCGTTGCCACCCACCGTCTCAGCCCCCACCAGCGCCCCTATTTCCAGGAACCGCCGAAAGGTGCGCCGTGTCACATTCTCCCAACCTGTCTCTGAGCGAAAAAAGCCACCGAGTTCCCGGTGAGTGGTGAAGACACCAGATATGTGTACGCCATACTGCTGCGCTTGTTGCTTGAGTTGGATGAAAAACTCATCCGGCAGCAGCGTCATCTCGAAAAAAGAGCCGAGTTGGGCGTGTTGCACACCCTCCTCGGCCATTAATCGAAATAACCATTCATAAGAGAAACGATACTCTACCGGATCGGTCTTAACCCCCAGCTGCAACGTTAACTTCGTGGGCATTATCCCTCCACAGCGATCATCTCGAGAAAACGACCGTACGCATCATCCCACCCTGACCGCTCACGCGGCTCAAAGATCTGCAGAGGGAACGAATTGCGCACCAGCTCACGACCTTCCTCCAATGAGGCTAAATCTCCCATAGCAATGGCTTGCACGATCACATTCCCAGCAGCGGTTGCCTCGACAGGCCCAGTGATAACCTGGCGGTTTAGAGCATTAGCGGCGAACTGGCTCAACAGCTGGTTCTTGGTGCCACCACCCACGATGTGGATAGGATCTAGTTGATGGCCCAGCACCTCTTCCAGCCGCTCGATAATCCAGCGGTAACGCAGAGCAATGCCCTCCAACACGCACCGTATAATCTCGCCCTTAGTCTGCGGGATGGACTGTCCAGTGCGTCGACAAAACTCACGGATACGGGCGGGCATATCGCCCGGCTTGAGAAACTCAGCCCGATCTGGATCCACAATACACTGGAATGGTCTCGCTTGGGCTGCCATCTCGGTGAGCTCTTGGTACGAGTGTTCCTCGCCTTGCTGCATCCAAGTGCGACGGCATTGCTGAACAAGCCAGAGGCCCATAACATTGCGGCAGAAACGTGTGCTATGGCCATAGCCCCCCTCATTGGTCAAATTGTAGGCGAGAGCTTCCTGATTGATTACAGGGCTGGGCAACTCGGCGCCCACGATGGACCAAGTGCCTGAGCTGATCCATCCAAAATTGCGATTAGAAGCTGGAATGCCAGCCACGGCTGATCCCGTATCGTGACATGCAGGCGCCACTACCATCACATCGGACATTCCGATCTCCTCGGCCACCCAAGGTGCCACCTTGCCTAACACGGTGCCGGAGGGCACAACTTGCGGGAAGATATGGGTTGGTATGCCCAGTCGCTCCAACAATTGCCAAGCCCACTCACCTCTGCCTGTGTCGTAACACTGGGAGGTCGTGGCGATGCTAAACTCAGACACCTTGCTGCCGCATAGCCAGTAATTGAACAGATCGGGGGTCATTAGGAACGTGTGGGCAATGTCCAAGGCAGGAGACCTGCGAACCACCATAGCAAGCAACTGGAACAGGCTGTTAAGAATAAGAAACTGTATCCCTGTCTGTGCGAAGATCTCCTCCTTGGGCACACGGCGGAATGCCTCCTCAAACATCCCATCGGTGCGGCTGTCACGGTAGTGATACGGGATACCGATCAACGCACCATCCCGATCTAGCAGGCCGAAATCCACCCCCCACGTGTCCACACCAACACTGGCCAGCTGACCTTCCACCTGGCGTCCCGCCAAGCAAATGCCTTCCTTGACTTCGGTCCACAGGCGTGGCGTGTCCCAATGCAAACCATCTGGCAGGCGCACAGGCACATTCAGAAAGCGATGCACCTCATTGAGAGTGAGTTTCTTTTGACTGATCTGGCCGAGGATGGCGCGTCCACTCTCAGCGCCCAAGTCCAGAGCTAGAAAGTTAGGAGCATGCGTCATCGTAATGTCTCCTCCTTGGGTGATACTTGATGGCATTGTAATCGCAACGCAATTGACGGACAAGAACGCAACGATTCTATGCTACATCTGACGAGCCATCTTGGGAGACCGGTTTTGGCGCATGAAAGAGCCCTTGCGCTTGCGCGGCGTGTGCCAGCTCAGGCGTCATAGCGGCACCGTGGCGATACTGAGCAGGCCACATACTCCTTAGGTGAAAGAAAGCGATTCGGTCGCCGTCGTGCAACGGACGGTCGAGATCGGGTTGCAAGCCCGGCATAGCACTCAAGACACCGTTAATAAACGTAATGCCTCGCTCTTCAGTGGGCATGCCCAGTAGCGCCAACAAGTCACGCACACAGCTCCCTTCCGGCAACGAAGGGAATACCGAGGCGTAATGGGAGGTATGCGGTTTGCCACCGTAACGAGCCAGTGGCCCGTATAACCATACTTCGACTGAGATCGTCTTCACGTTCAACCGCCTCCGACAGGGGGAAAGATGCCTATTTCATCTCCAGGTTGCAGCAAATGGTCCAGCGGACAAACTCGACCGTTGACAAAGATTGCCTTGATTTCCGCACGCGGCAGCGCCAGCTGTTCGATCAGATGCGCAAGCGTGCTCCCTTCTGGCACCTCAAGCTCAAATGGGCGGGCTGCACGCATCTCCGGTGTCTGCGCGCGAATGGAGGGAGGGACAAGGTCAACCAATGTTGCATACAATCTCACACGCACCTTCATCTTGTGCTCTTCCACCCATTTTCATGGACAACGGATGATATCTTGCGCCCACAGACAGTCGGCACAGGACGGATTCCACCCCCAACATGCCTGGTTCTGCTCCCGCAGGCTGCAGCTGTCACGCAGGTCGCAGTCCGGACACGACGGGAAACGAAAGTCGCGCACTTCATCCCGAAAGCGGGAATAAACGGCAGATGTCCAAATGTCAAGCAGCAATTGCTCGGTGATCATGCCCATACTGTAGCGCGTGACATATTTACGGCGTCCGTCAATGGTCAAGTAGCTGTAGTTGTGAGAGAGAGCATAACAAGGGCTCACACTGCCATCCCATCCTACTACTGCTGCGCGATCGTGTACAAATCGGCAGCGTTGCTCAGCCCCCCAATGCATACGGGGCAAGTCCACAGTGCCCCACATAACCCAGGCATCTGCCTTAACCGGCCATCCGCTCGCCGCGAACCCGGGGCATGGCCCATAGCCATACAAAATCTCCTGGTACATCTCATCAGTGTAGGCCAACACGTTGCTGACCAGCACCCGCGCCGCTCCCAGGTGACTCGCCAGGCTGCTCAACTCTGCCAGCTCAGCAACATTGCTGCGCAGGGCGACGAATTCGATACCCAACGCTGGGGTGAGGGAACCCAGCTCACGCTTGACCTCGTTCAGGCCACGAATATTATCTAGCACGGTCGCAACCGCTGTGCCGCGCACCCCAGAATAGATCTCGGGTCTAATCCCATCGAGGGAGATGACCAGCCGATCAACGCCCAACGCCACCAGCTCGCGCGCCAACGCACGTTCCATCAACACACCGTTGCTGCCGACAGTTACCGCAACGCCGCGCGCTTGCACCAGGCGCACCATATCCAGAAAATGGGGGTGGTACATCGGCTCGCCCAGCCCGCTGAAAACCACACGGCGCAGCTCTGGGAATGCGCTGAGCTGTTCGACAAGCTGCTCGAATACGCTCATCTCCATGTGCACTTCGGGGTCTTGCCAGACGTTGCGGATGCAAGTATGACAACGCAGGTTGCAGGCCGTGGTGGGCTCGATATATAGCTTTTGCAGATCGGGCCGGCGAGCAAGAAGCAACAAGCCAGAATCACGCTGCTCTACCCAGCATTGCATGCCGGGAGCAAGGCGGCTGCGCTGAAGAAAATCCTCTGGCAAGCGAATCGCGCCGTCCTGATCTATTGTAGCTAAGAAGGACATTCCAGTGTCTCGTGGCAAGAGTTGTGAAACAATTGCACAGGTATAGGTGTCAAGGCAAACACATCCGGGAAAAATGGCGCAGTGCCAACAATGTATGGCACTGCGCCCGCAACATTAAGGAATTGACTACATCTGCCCGAAGACAGCATCCAGCGCAGCATCAGGCACATCATAGACCGTGTTGTGCGGCGGCAACGGCTCATGCTTCATAAACTCAGGCAGGCGATCGTGTGAGCGCGTGAAGCCAGCAGCCTCGTTGAAAGCGCGCTCCTTGCGCAAGATCTCCATTCCCAGCTTGACCACATCATCAGCAGTGTATTGAGTTCCCAACACGCCGTTCACTTCATCCACCATCCCCTGAAAGCCACTCGGAATGTCCAGTATGACAAAGACGATGAACAGGCAATGTCCCGTCGAGTCAATGAAAGCAGTGGTTGCTTGGAAAGCACGACTCAGCTCTGCCTTGCCTTCTGGGCTCAGTGGATCCGCCTTGCCGCCAACACTGAGAATTTCGGGCGCAATTGTATAGCCAGCAGTGTGGTCAGCGCCCATGGTGCTAGTAGCATAGGTAATGCCTATGCCCTTCACGGCACGCGGTTCGTAGGCAGGCATGCTCTGACCCTTGACGGTGGGACTGCGCCGCACACCCAACACACGCGCGGCGGTCTCCGTGCCGCTTCCCAGGATGCGGCCGATCGGAGTGCCCTTGCCCATTTCGTGCACCAGTTCGATCGCTTTCTTGCCATCGCCGAACGGCGCAAGCCCGGCCTCCATAGCGACTGCTAGAGTGGTGCCAGTCTCGATAGTGTCCAGGCCGTACTCATTGCACAGGCGCACCAGCTCTGCCACGTCGTCCAGATCACCGATACCGCAGTCTGCTCCCAATGCCCATGAGGATTCGTATTCAACGCAAGAGGCATGCTCGCTGCCATCCGGTTTGTGCCACGTATTGGAACACTCAATGATGCATCCCGGACTACAAGGGTGATTGTACAGCTCCTTGCCTAGACGTTGCTTGTTACCCTCAAAAATGGCTTCGCCCGAAATATTAGGCGCACCTTCAAAACGTCCACTGGAGAAATTGCGCGTGGGCAAGCCACCTGCCTCGTTCATAACGTTGATCAGCACTGCTGTACCATAGGTGTTGAGGCTGCCTTTGGGCTTGGTGATACTGTGCGTGCGGAGCGCCTCCGTCATTTTCCTGCGTCCCTCCTCGAAGAGAGCCGCGTTAGCGAGCTGCACACCGGGCGCACCCTCGCGGTTGATAACGATGTACTTGAGTCCTTTGCTGCCCATCACAGCACCCAATCCACCACGTCCGGAATAGCGCGTTGCACGACGCTTGATATCCTGGAACACAATCCCCGAATTGCCATAGAGGCGTTCCCCCGCCACACCTATGCCGGCGATGCTCACTCGGTTGCCGAAGCGACCAAACAGCTGGTTGTAAGCCGCCTGAGTGGTCAGACCAACATATTCGTCAGCTGGGGCAAATGTCACCGCGGGCTTGCCCGCCGCTTTGTCCCAGGACAACAGTGCCATCCAGAACTTGCCCTTCTCTTGCGGCTGGCCTTCAACCACAAGTGCCCGGATGCGCATTGAAGCCAAAGCTTGAGGCCATTCGCTACCGGCATTCGACTCTTTGATAGTGCCAGTGAGTGGGGATTTCGCCCCGGCGGAGATGCGTGCTGAGGTGGGAGCTGCCGTGCCGGTTACAAAACCAGGAGAAAACACCAACTTGTTATTCGGGCCGAGCGGATGGCACGTCGGGGGCACCTCGTCGTGAATGATCGTTGACGTGAGGCTGCGACCAGCGAGATTCTTGTATGCTTCAGGCAATTCCTCGAGGCGATAGGAGCGATCTGTCATGTTAATACGCAGGATCCACATGGTTTCGTACCTCCCTTGGTCAATCATGTGTCTCATCGCTGACTTGCCAATCTATGGACAAACCACAAACAGCAATAAGAAAAAAGCGTTATGCTTTATCGGCATAACGCTTTCTAACACGTATAAATCTCTTCTCTACAATCGGCAGGGTGTAAATTGCCAAGGCCGTCGCCCGCTTCGGAGCGATAACCACGATCATCTCCCGATTGTCTGCCCCATTGCATCACAGCTCACAGCGCCCAACGCTTCCCTGTGAGCCCAACTTACTCAAATACCTTTCTTTCATTATGCTCCCATTTTCGTGATGAGTCAATAGTCATGTCAGCAACCTGAAAAGTTCAAGAGAACATAATCCCTGAGAATGAAAAAGTGACCCTAACTGTTACGTCCGGCGAGAAGAGAATGAACAATCGGTGAAAGGGTTGTGGATATGGGCTTGGAATGCGCAAGCGCTACGCCCAAGCGAGCTAAGCGGATCGTAAGTCGCTACTGGACGAGACGATAACCATAACCGTCTCCATCGCAAGAGCTGAGTGCGGTTGGTGAACGGGTCCCTCGACGTTTAGGCGATGTGGGCCACGCGGGTACCCGTATAATGCTGAGGTTTATAACTCACTGCGGTGACTACCGAGTGCGTGAACTGCTGCAACAGTATTATCACCGCTGGGCGCGTTTGGCCTCGAGCGAGCCACTCTCAGGTCACTCGAGGTCCTCCCTGCGGATACTGCAACGAGGTCGCGACAAGGCCAGCGAGTCTTCGGCGGAACGTGCAATATGAAGGTTTTTTTCCAACGTTCTAAGAAATTTGAGAGTTGAACAGTGAGGACAATTTGTGATATAATGGTATTGCGATTTGTTGTGCTGCCGGCAATACGGCAGGGAGTTTCGCTCCAATGTCAACATCCCGAACTATCCGGGTGCTCATTGTGGATGACGACCCGGTTACCGTTGAGCTGGTAAAATCTCTCCTGCGCAACAGATCGTATTGCATCGCAGGCAGCGCAGCCGACGGCTATGAGGCACTTCGGCTAGCTCAGAGAGAACGGCCGGATGTCATCCTGATGGACGTGGAAATGCCCGGCATGGATGGCATCGCCGCCACAGAGCGTATCTCCCAAGAATGTCCCACACCTGTAGTGATCATGACAGGCTACCGGGACAGTGCCACAATTGAGCGCGCAAGCACTGCCGGCGCGGGCGCCTATTTGACCAAACCCATCGACATAGATGAAATCGAACGTGCCATCATCATCGCTATGGCGCGGTTCAAGGATATTATGGACCTGCGTGAGCGCAACGAGGAATTAGACGCATTCGCTCACACAGTAGCTCACGACCTCAAGAACCCGCTGAGTGTGTTGGTCAGTTACGCCGAGTTGCTCGAAACAGAAGGCGCCTCAATGAATGCCGAGGAACTGCGCACATGGACGCGCGTTATCGTGGAGAAGGGACGCGAGGCGATCATCATTGTCAATGAACTCCTTCTGCTCGCCTCTCTGCGACGGCGTGATATTATTGTCGAGCCACTTGATATGCGCGATCTGGTGCGTCGTGTGCTACACCGGATGCGCAACCAAGTCTTGCAGTCGCGAGCCAAAGTAAATCTGGTAGGTGACTGGCCTCACGCGATGGGGCACCAACCATGGGTCGAGGAAGTATGGACGAATTATCTAGACAACGCACTGAAGTATGGCGGTCACCCTCCACGCATCGAGGTGGGCGGCACATTACAGACGGACGGCATGGCACGTTACTGGGTGCGTGATAACGGCAATGGTATTCCCCCGAGCGACCAGTCACGCCTCTTTCGACCATGGGGTAGGCTGGAAAATATGCGCATATCCGGGCATGGGCTGGGTCTGTCGATCGTGCGCCGTATCGTCGAAAAACTGGGCGGTTACGTAGGTGTGGAGAGCAGCGGTATGCCCGGTGAAGGCGCCCTCTTCTACTTTGTGCTGCCCCATGACACACGCCCCGCTCAATAATGTCATCCAGAACTGGCTGCGGCGATATCCCCAACTGACGTTGGGGCTGCTTGGCTTGGTCAGCGAACTGGTCTACCTGAGCTATGTGCTACTTTTTCCCCTACCCATCTATGGCAACGCTCCTCGTCCTTATGACATGGAGCAGATCGCCGGCACACGGCACTGGATGGGTGCCGTCTGGCTTGGGGGCCTCTTGATCCTGTACGCTGCCTTTGCATTAGCGTTGGTGACAGCGCGAGATACTCATCCGCGTGCTTCGTTGTCTCCTGTGCTCATATTCAGCTGTATCTTTAGCTTCACGCTTGTCTGGCTTTATCCGGTCACTGCAACCGACCTGTTCCAATACGTTTTACGTGCACGGGTGTGGGTTATCCACGGCGCTAATCCCATGGGCACGCCACCAGCAGCTTTTGCGGACGATCCGCTGTTGCCCTTTGCCGGGGAATGGCACACCACCACATCGCCCTATGGCCCTGTATGGGAGTTGCTGGCGGGAGGTGTTGCCAGCCTTGGCTTCACCACGGCAGTGTCAGGTGCACTAGCTTACAAGGGTGTAGCCCTGTTGGGATACCTGGCTTGCCTCGCTTTGTTGATCAGCCCAGCTTCCCACGGTAGAAGAGATGAACTAGCGGGCAGTCTGCTATTATTCGCATGGAATCCGCTAGTACTGATACAGGGAGTAGGCAACGGCCACAACGATGTGGTCATGCTTGCATGGACATTGTTGGCACTCGTCATATGTCAGCGACGCACCAGCTCTCCTCATACTATCCAACGGCCGATGGCCAGTATTGCCGCAGCGACAATTGCATCGTTGACCAAAGTTGCAGCAGGGCTGATGAGTTTGCTGATCGTCCTGGACATCCTGCGCAGTATGCCTGCGCGTCGACGCGTTTTGTCGCTGGTCAGTATGGGAGCTGTGGCAACCGGGCTAGGGTTGCTGGCATACACTCCTTTCTGGCCGCCCTGGCACAGCATCACTGGTATTCTCGATGAGATGAATCATCGCTACACCTACACGATCGCTGCCACGTTGCGGCTGTGGCTGAGTGGATCTCTGCCCGCACAAGTAGCATGGGATGTGCCACGCACTGCTGGACAGCTTCTTTTCCTGAGCATGCTAGGCTGGGCAAGCATACGCCTGTGGCAACGACGCTTGGATCTGATATCAGCTGGCTTCCTTGTCTATTTCACCTATCTGATGACAGGTGCTAGCTATCGCATTTGGTACCCTCTGTGGCTGGTGCCACTGGCAGCGTTGAGCGCCTCACGGGCAGCACGTTGGCGCACACTGCTCATGTGTTTTACCTCAGAACTCTCGATAGTCTTCTTTTACTTTGTCTGGCGCTGGCTATGGCCACAGGCGAGCTGGCTACAGATGCACCTGCTGATAGTGCCCTGGCAATTCGGAATCCCCCTTTTGCTGCCCATCATCCTCACCAGGCAGGGGACTGTGGAAAACCACACTGGTGGCAGAGACGGACCCCGGTGAACACCTCTTGCTCTGTCTTTCCGGGCCTGATATACTAAGGGGGAGATGAATGAACAAGCCACACGCGTGGCCATATTGCATTACGCCGCCCCGCCGATAGTGGGGGGTGTAGAAAGCACTATCTACCACCATGCTCGTTTGCTGACCGCTGCGGGCTATGAAGTAGAGATCATTGCAGGAAGGGGGGAGCCCTTCCACCCCTGCGTGCATTTTCGGTGCATACCCGAGGTTGACTCACGTCACCCCAAAGTGTTGGTAGTAGGCAAGCAGCTGGCCGCAGGACAGCAGACAGCTGCATTTGAAGCCCTGCGCGCTCAACTTATCAAGCGACTACGCGAGCTTCTGACCAATGTGGCGGTATGCATAGTGCACAACGCCCTCACATTGCACAAGAATCTGCCGCTCACTGGGGCGTTGCATATGCTGGCTAAGGAGAGGATAACCCACTTTATTGGTTGGTGCCATGACTTTGCGTGGCAGGATGCGCGTTACCTTCCCGTGCTCCATGATGGATATCCATGGGACTTGTTGCGCACCCCGTGGCCAGGAGTGCGCTATGTGGCAGTGTCCCACGAGCAGCGCGCCAATCTGGCAGAGCTGCTGAGGATACCGAAAGAACATATCACCGTAGTGCCTCCGGGTATCGATCCAGTCGACCTGCTCAAGCTGGACGCAGAGAGCGCTGATCTGATAGAGCGGCTAAACTTGCTGGCGGCACATCCCTTGCTGCTGCTACCAGCGCGCATTACTCGGCGTAAGAACATCGAGTTTGCGTTGCACGTTATGGCAGCACTGTGCCGTGAGATGCCTGCCGCTACGCTGCTGATCACAGGGCCGCCCGGTGCCCACAACCCTGCCAATATGGCCTATCTGGAATCACTGCATCAACTGCGATCCCAACTAAACTTGATGGAGCGTGTCCACTTCCTCTACGAATGTGGCCCAGACGACCAGCCATGGCATATAAGTGATCGGGTGATGGCCGATCTGTATCAGCTGGCGGACGTCTTGCTCTTTCCCAGCGAGCGCGAGGGATTTGGCATACCGATTCTGGAAGCGGGCATGGTGCGGCTGCCTATCTTCGCGAGCGACATACCCTCGGTGCACGAAAGCGCTGATGATCTCGCCAACCTATTTAACCCGCACGGCGATGCCAGCGCAGTGGCACGTGCCATTGTAAATCACTGTGCCAGCGATCGTGCGTATCAACTCCGCCGACGTGTGTTAGAGCACTACACTTGGCGCAGTATATCAGAAAAGCATCTAATACCACTGCTTGCAGAAGTTTTGAAGGAAAGATGACACATGGAGAGGGTACATCGCGCATTCGGTAACAGGCGTGCCACCAGTCGGTATCGTGTACTGGTGGTGCTCAATAGCTTAGCCGAGGCGCAGATATTGCTGCCGCTTGCCGACATCCTGGCGCGTGAGCGGCACGGTCGCGTGATGATTCTCCAGGTAGTAAGGATACCTGACGAGCAGCCACTCAGCCGCACGGCACCCCGCGTCAGCCGCCATCGTGAGGCGTTAGAGCGTTTCCTATGCGAAGGCGGATACGGATCGCCGCGCACGCGTACTATCGTGCGTCCGGCTCAGAAGGTGTGGTCAGCGATCTGGGAGACAGTGACGCAGGAACGGGTACATCTATTGCTCCTGGTCTGGCCGAGCTCTGCTATGCCTGACACCGTGATAGACCACCTTCATGATGCAGGTCTGGAAACACCACCCTGCGACGTGGTAGTCGTGCGCGTGAATAGCGAGTTCATTGTGCAGGGCGGTTGGGCGACAGTGCAGAAGATTCTGCTGCCAGTACGTGGGGGTCCACACTCCGGGATGGCCCTGCGGGTTGCCTATGCACTGGCACGCGCACGCGATGCCGCCGTCACCCTGCTCCATGAAGTGGGCATCGCGGCCGGTCACAACGAACAACTTGTATTTGAGAGTTTTGCACGCACTCTGCGCAGCTTGAGAGGGTTCGTGCGCACCATCAGCACCCACGGGAACGTAGCAGAAGCGATCGTGCAGCATGGCAATCAGCATCAGATGGTGGTGATGGGCGCTTCAGCGAAGCCGGTTGGTGGTTTCAGTTGGGGTGGGTCAATCTTGCAAGCGGTGGCCGATCGCCTCACCAGCAATCTGGTGGTGGTCAAAGCGGCCACTGGGCCAGAGCAACGCGCCGTAACAGCAGTCTCCAGCGAGCGCATTATGCATGACCATCCTATTGCGGTCGTAGTGGATCGCTGGTTTGCCGAGAACACATTCCGCAGCGACGAATTCAGCGATCTGGAACGATTGGTGGAACTGAAGAAACGGGAAGGCGTCCGCATCAGCTTGGGATTGCCAGCGCTGAACGAAGAGGCAACAGTGGGCAACGTGATTGCCACCATCAAGACAGCGCTGATGGATGAGGTACCTCTCCTAGACGAGATGGTGCTCATCGACTCTGGCTCGCAGGACCGTACGTGTGAGATCGCCCTGCGACTCGGCATCCCGGTATATGCAGCGCACGAGATCCTACCGCAGTACGGTGCCTACCGCGGCAAAGGGGAAGCGCTATGGAAAAGCCTGTACGTGTTAAATGGAGATATAATCGCCTGGATCGACACTGACATTCGCAACATCCACCCACGCTTTGTGTATGGCATCTTGGGGCCTCTGCTGCGCGATCCACGCATCCAATACGTGAAGGGATTTTACCATCGTCCGCTGCAACAAGGTGAGCGACTCGAAGCGGGAGCAGGTGGACGCGTCACCGAGCTGACCGCGCGTCCGCTCCTCAATCTGTTCTTCCCGGAGCTGTCCGGCCTGATTCAACCCTTAGCTGGCGAGTATGCTGGCCGACGGCAGGCACTCGAACAGCTGCCCTTCTTTACCGGCTATGGCGTTGAGTTTGGGCTCTTGGTGGACATCCTGGAGCGCTTTGGCCTTGCAGCGATTGCTCAGGTGGATCTTCTGGAACGCATCCACCGCAACCAGCCCCTGCCTTCCTTGTCCAAGATGTCATTTGCTATCCTCCAAGTCGCTATGCGACGACTGGAGCAACGTCACAAGATTCGTATTATCGAGGAGATCAACGAGAGTCTAAACCAGATTCGGTATCGGCCGGGCTATTTCTACCTGGAACCGATTGAAATCCTCGAACATGAACGACCACCGATGGTCACACTGCCTGAGTATCGTGCCCGGCGCGAGCAGAAGACTGTGGCGGACGCCAAAGAGGTGAGGTGATACAGCGTTCGATCGGACATTGGTTTGTCGAGAGCGTGCGAGCTGTTACATGGAGAAAGTTATGGCACATACGCACGGCCACATAGGCTTCGTATCTACCCGCTTGGCTGGAACCGATGGGGTGTCGCTTGAAGTTATCAAATGGGCAAATGTCCTGACCAACTTGGGGCACGAGTGTTTCTTCTTCACGGGTGAGTCAGACTGGCCGGCAGAGCGTTCCTATGTAGTGCCGGAAGCACATTTCCAACACCCTGACATCCTAGTGCTAACGGCTGATTTGTTCGACAACCAGACGCGCTCGCCAAAAACCTCACGGCGTATACAACTTCTGAAAGAACACCTAAAAAAACATCTCTACCGCTTCGTCAGACGGTTTCACATCAACCTGTTGATCGTTGAGAACGCACTGTCCATCCCTATGAACGTTCCGCTGGGGCTAGCCCTTACCGAATTCATCGCCGAACGCTACTTTCCCACGATCGCTCACCATCACGACTTTGCCTGGGAACGACAGCGCTTCGCCATTAACGCTGCAGATGATTATTTGCGTGCTGCATTTCCTCCCACCTTACGTTCCATTACCCATGTGGTTATCAATTCGTATGCTGGCCGTCAGCTCGCTCTGCGCACCAGCGCCACCTCGACATTGATCCCAAATGTGATGGACTTCGATTCCCCACCCCCGAGGCCGGATGGCTACGCAGATGACTTGCGCGCCGTGTTAGGCATCGAGCCCGAAGCACATCTCTTCCTGCAGCCGACACGGATTGTGCCCCGCAAACGCATCGAAAAATCCATCGAGCTGATCCGACGGCTGGAGCATCCATGCGTGCTGCTGATCTCCCACGCTTCAGGCGATGAAGGTTCTGCTTACCAGAACTATGTGCTGGAATACGCTCGGTTAATGGGTGTACGCGTGATACTGGCGTCCGAATGGGTCAATCACCAACGCGGTCGCCGTCCAGAAGGCAACAAGGTGTATGGTATCCAGGACGTCTACCAACAGGCGGATATGGTCACCTATCCTTCGCGTGTCGAGGGCTTCGGCAATGCTTTCCTGGAAGCAATCTACTATCGACGTCCTATTGTGCTGAGCGTCTATGAGATTTTCCGCACCGATATCCAGCCAAAGGGCTTTCAGGTGATCGGTTTCGAGGACTTCATTACAGACGATACCGTCAAGCAGGTACGCACGCTGTTGCACGACCCAGAACGGGTAGCGCAGATAGTGGAGCACAACTATGAGTTGGGTCGCATCTATTATTCCTATCGCACACTGGAACAAAGATTGATCGCTCTGGTCTCGGAGCGGCTGCGCGTGCAGAGTCTAGCGCGCCGCGTACAAGGGTATCACTAGGTAAATCGGCAGATGTTTGGGAGGGGGCTATGAGCTTCGAAAGCGCACTCGCAGAGCAGGCTATCCGAGAACTGGGTCGGATCGGTCGTGCCGACATAGTGGTTGGCGTGCCCAGCTACAACAACGCTGCCACCATTCGCTATGTCATCGAGATGGCAGCGCAGGGCATGCTGCGCTATTTCTCTCATATGCGACCGCTTGTGTTCAACTCAGATGGCGGATCGACCGATGGAACGCGCGACACAATGTTACGGGCCGATCTACCTAACGGAGTAGCATGCCTCAGTACATTATATCAGGGAACGCCTGGTAAGGGGAGTGCGCTTCGCGCTGTCTTTGAGGCAGCTCAGCGACTGGGCGCGCAACTGTGCATCGTCCTGGACAGCGATTTGCGCAGCATCACTCCGGAGTGGATCGAACGACTGGGTCAACCGATCGTGTCAGGACAATACGATTATGTAACGCCCTACTACGTGCGCGACAAGCACGATGGCACCATCACCAACAACATCGTCTACCCTATGACACGCATGCTCTACGGCGTGGACGTGCGCCAGCCGATCGGGGGTGACTTCGCTGTAGCAGCACGCTTGATCGACGTTTACCTACAACAGGAGGTCTGGCAGAGCGATGTGGCACGCTACGGCATTGACATCTGGATGACCACCACAGCCATCAACGCAGACGCACACATCTGCCAGGCCTATCTAGGCGCCAAGATCCACGACGCCAAGGATCCGGCGGCTGCTTTAGGTCCTATGTTCCGCCAGGTAGTGGGCACTATGTTCGACCTGATGGGGTGTTACGAACAACAGTGGAAGTCGGCGCACCGCACGCAACCGGTACCCATCTACGGCACCATCGAGGCAATCACTCCAGAGCCGGTGCCTGTCAATTTGGAAGCGCTAATCGGGCAGCTGCGCCGGGGTCGCCAGGAATGGGAAGAGGTGTGGAACGAGGTGCTCTCACCTCACAATCGCCGCGCGCTGGCTTCCATTCTCGATCAGAATCCTTCTTCTTTTCGCTTCCCGGCCGCTGAATGGGCTGACATCGTCCTTGACTACGCAGTGGCATATCGGTACAGAGCGGAACAACGCGAACGTATTATCGACTCGATGGTGCCACTCTATTATGGCCGCACCGCCGGCATGGTGGCGGAGAGCCAAGCGATGGATTTGCTGACCTTTGAGCGTGAGGTTGTGCAGGCACAGGCGACTACGTTTGAGCAGGTTAAGCCCCAGCTCATCGCACGTTGGGAAGCTGCAGGGACGGGACGCGATGACCGCGCTTAGCCACCGTTTCACGCTATTGTGGTTGCCACGAGAAAAGCGTAACAAAGGCAGCTCTTTGCGCCCACAGGGTGTGGTGGAGAAACGCACTCCGTCAATATGGCTGCATCAAAGAATAGTCGCCGAGTCGCCGGTTGGCCTGTCACACAGTTGTCCACACAAAACATCATGGCGACGCGGGCAACCCATACAACCAGTGCAACATAGTGTGCGACTGGACTGAGCAGCCAAGGCAGCCAGGCTACATCTTTCATCGGTCTACCAGGTATCGCTGGCAGAGATGGGCGAAGGCAACGCTCGCGTCGCTGTGGTTGCTTAATTGTAACGGTTGCAGGGGTTGCCTGTGTTGCAGGATACAACCGCAGCACACCTGATCCAGCTGCAGTTGCTTGTGAAGCGTTTTGAAGAGACTATGATGCGGGCACTAAAAAGCCCACGGTCGGACTCGAACCGACGACCGACCGCTTACAAGGCGGTTGCTCTGCCGGCTGAGCTACGTGGGCAACACTACATAAGGGTGACCAGCGGGACTCGAACCCGCAGCCTTCTGGGCCACAACCAGATGCTCTGCCAATTGAGCTATGGTCACCATCTCTTCTCCAGTACTATTATACCCTAAACACAACTCAGCATGCAAATGAGAAAGCCTGAAAAGCACTTGGTTCAACACCACGGTTAACCCACCTTGCCGCCTACAATAGCATAGCTGAGCATCTTCCGACCCCTTAGGTCTTATTATGAAGTACAATTTCAGTTGCCTCATTAAGAGTGCTATAATAGTCGGGTAGCTTCTGTCACCATAACGGATAGAAAAGCGCCACGTCAGGAAAGAGAGAGGCAAACAATGGTGCGGGTGCGAGAATATCAGCGTCCCCATACTATGGAAGAAGCTCTGCTATTGCTACAGCGCGAAGATGCCGTGCCGCTCGCAGGTGGCCAACAGCTGCTGACTGGAGAGTCCCGTGAGCTGGGAACTGTGGTGGACCTTCAGGCACTTGGATTGGATGACATAGGGATGAAGGGGGAGCGATTGAAAATCGGGGCTATGGTGCGCCTGCAGCAATTGGTGACTGCGTCCCATGGATGCGCACTCCTAGGCGAAGCTGCGCAGCGTGATGGACCAATCACCTATCGCAATGCAGCTACCGTCGGTGGAACCATCGCGACATGTGATCCACTATCCTGCTTGCTGCTCAGCTTGTTGGTGCTGGACGCTGAGGTGGAAGTGCAATATGTCGACGGCGTCGTCACCGTCGCGCTGGACAAGCTGTTGGATAACCCGTCTCGTTGGTTGCAAAATGGCCTGATCACTGCCGTGACGGTAATACCGGTGACAGTCCACACCGCTATGACCACGGTGGCGCGCACGCTACGCGACCGTCCTATCGTGGCAGTTGCGGTGCGCATAGTACGTCAGGGTGAGCACTGTGACCTTGTGCGCATTGCCTGGGGCGGTGTAGCAAAACACCCATTGCGCGCTTATGCGGTGGAACAAGCATTATCCGGCCAGCGTCTAGATGATGCGTTGATTGAGACAACGGGGGCATCCGCAGTTGCCGAGTTACAGCTACATAGCGACTTCCGCGGCAGTGCCGACTATCGTCGCGCTATGGTAGCAGTTCTGACACGACGCGCTCTATGGGAAGCGTGGTTGAAAGCAGCGTGAAGCTCCCTGTGCGCACGCGAGTATATGGGGTTGATTTCAGCGGCGCGCGTGCAGCTGGCCACAAGATATGGATCACACGCGCCAGCATCTGTGAAAATGTGCTCCACATTGAAGCATGTGCACCAGCTACCCTTCTGCTGAATGTTGCGGCGGAACGCACAGCATGTTTGAAAGCATTACGCACCTTGATCTCACACGAGCGGAAAGCCATCTTCGGGTTGGATTTTCCGTTCGGTGTGCCGTCACAGCTCGTTAAGGAAACTAGCTGGGAGGAATACTTGCGCGCGTTTCCTGAACGGTATGTCACTCCGCAACAATTCCGTGTCGCCTGCTATCTGGCGGCAGGTGAGCGCGAGCTGAAACGGCTAACCGACTACGAAAACAGTGCTCCTTGGGCCAGCTACAACTTGCGACTCTATCGCCAGACGTTCTACGGCATTGCTGCCGTGCTGGCACCGTTGGTGACGGAAGGGATCGCCTGCGCGTTACCGATGCAACGTGCCAGAGCGAATTGCGCTTGGCTGGTCGAAATCTGTCCAGCGGCGACGCTTAAACGCTACGAGCTGTACACACCCTACAAAGGGGGTGAAGCACGTCATCGCCGCGCTCGCATTATGATCCTGGAAGCTATCGAGCACTTAGCACCGCTGCAACTCGTTGAGGTTGGTTTGCGCAACCTCATCGTGGAGGAAAAGGGGGGCGATGCACTGGACAGCGTCGTGGCGGCATGGGCAACATGGGTTGCCCTGCAAAAGCTGCTGGAGGCAGAAGAGATAACCCACCCCTTGTATGTCCTCGAGGGATACATATACAGCTGAGACTGTGCATGGAGGAAATTTATGGAGATTACCCTGAACGTCAACGGCAAAGACAAGATATTTCAGGTGACGCCAGGCGACACGTTGCTGAAAGTCTTGCGCCGTGAGGGATATCTTGGGGCTAAACACGGTTGTGAGGACGGGAGCTGTGGCGCATGTACAGTGCTGGTCGACGGAGTGGCGCGCACGAGCTGCACCATGCTCGCTGTACAGGCAGCAGGTGCCCGCATCACCACAATTGAAGCGCTGGCCGGCATCTCAAAGGAAGGGGAAGGCCCTGTCGTAGGCTGGCGCGGCAACGTGGAACTGCATCCATTGCAACGCGCTTTCGTTGAGACAGGCGCTATCCAATGTGGGTATTGTACGCCTGCTATGATTCTTGCTGCCAAAGCCCTGCTTGACCGCGAGCCCAACCCCACCGCAGAACAGGTACGCGATGCACTCAGCGGAGTGCTATGCCGTTGCACCGGCTACGTCAAGCCAGTTCAGGCAGTATTGCAGGCAGCGGCGATATTGTGTGGCGAGAGGGTACCACCGCTGGCGGAAGAACCCGGAGAAGGCGCCGAATGGACGTCCCCATCAGATCAAACTCACTGGCCTCCCGAACAGGTTCTTCCCCTGTTCGACAGAGAATCACCGACCAATGCGACTGAAGGACCATTGCCTGTTACGCAAGGAACTGTGCAAACCAGTGCACCGCCTACTCTGGTGGCCGCGACGCACCGTGAGACGTGGCATGTGGTAGGCAAGCCAGAGCCAAAGGTAGATGCTGTGAAGCTCGCTCAAGGACGACCGGTTTTCGCCGGTGACTTACAGCTGCGTGGAATGCTGGTAGCCAAGCTGCTGCGCAGTCCCTACCCCCACGCACGGATTCGTCGCATCGACGCCAGCAAGGCACGTTCTTTGCCTGGCGTGCACGCTGTGCTCACTTTCGAAGATGTGCCACGCGTAGTGTACTCCACTGCCGGTCAGAGCCATCCTATCCCTGGTCCGCTCGACCGGGTCAGCTTTGATAACAAAGTGCGCTTTGTAGGCGATCGCGTGGCTGCTGTGGCCGCGGAGAGCGAAGAAATTGCAGAGGAGGCGTTACGTCTAATTGAAGTGGAGTACGAGATCTTGCCCGCCATCCTGGACGTGCGACAAGCTCTGGACAATCCGGTGATCATTCACGACGAGCCAGACTACGTCGGCTTCGATCACTCTGATCCGCAACGCAATCTAGCTGCTCAGTTGCACATCGAACTGGGAGACGTAGATGCCGCTATGCAGAGAGCTGATCGCATCTTTGAGGCGGAATACACCGTTCCACGCGTGCAGCAAGCACCTATCGAACCCTACGTGTGCATTACATACTGGGATGAAGACGATCGGCTGACTTTCTACACGTCCACACAGGTGCCTTTCCACATCCGACGCATCCTATCACCTGTGTTGGGACTGCCAGTGCGCCGTATGCGCGTTATCAAACCGCGCATCGGCGGAGGCTTTGGCAATAAACAGGAAGTGATGATTGAGGATGCTTGCGCGCACTTGACCATTGCCACCGGTCGGCCAGTAAAAATGGAATATACGCGCGAGGAGCAGTTTGTCAGCAGCACGACACGCCATGCTATGATCATACGCCTTCGCACTGGCGTGACGCATGATGGTCGCATTGTGGCACAGGAGATGAGAGTGCTGAGTGACACGGGTGCCTACGGCAACCATGCACTCACTGTCACGGGGAATACAGCCCACAAATCACTCTCGCTCTACAACGTGCCTAATATCCGTTTTCACGGAGATGTTGTCTACACCAACCTGCCCACCGCTGGAGCTTATCGCGGTTATGGGGTACCCCAAGGTTTTTGGGCAGTCGAAACCCATATGGAATGGATTTGCCGAGAAATGGGTTGGGATCCGTTGGAGTTTCGTCTGAAGAACGCGGTCAAAGCGGGCGATGAACACCCAATGAGCAAGGCCTGGAGTGAGGGGCGTGCCCCCAATCCGGAGATCATCCAAACCTGCGCATTGGCAGAGGCAGCGCAACTGGGAGCAACCCGTTTCAGCTTTCGCAGTGCACCTGAAGGAAAAGATTATCACATCGTACCAGGTAAGCCTCACTTGCGTCGTGGACACGGGGTCGCCTTAGTCATGCAAGGGACCGCCATACCCTATCTTGATATGGGCGCGGCCAGCATCAAGATGAACGACGACGGCAGCTTCAACCTACTGATTGGCGCTACCGACTTGGGCACTGGTTCGGACACGGTCATCGCGCAAATGGTGGCAGAGGTGCTGGGCTGCCGGCTGGAGGATGTGATAGTCTACTCATCGGACACCGATATGACCCCATTCGATAAAGGAGCATACGCCAGCAGCACCACTTACATCAGCGGAGGTGCCGCGGTGCGCGCAGCGGAGCAGGTCGCTGCACAGATACGCGAACGAGCTGCTCTGATATTTAATGCCGGTCAGTCATCCCAGGCAAGGGTGGTCAAAGCGGAAGATATCGAGTTGCATAATCGATGCGCCTGGGCACCCGATGGACGTAGCCTGACGCTCCAAGAGATCGCGCTGCATGCTCTGCATACGCAGGATCAGCGCCAGATCATGGGCATTAGCTCCTTTGTCAGCCCAGTCAGTCCGCCACCTTTTGCTGCACAGTTCGCTGAGGTCACAGTGGACATTGAGACAGGTCAGGTTACCGTGGAACGACTGTTGATGGCATTGGACTGTGGAGTGATCGTCAACCCGGCCACTGCCAGCGGTCAGGTCGAAGGCGGCATGACCCAAGCACTTGGCTATGCCGTCAGCGAAGAGATGGTCTTCGATGCGAACGGTCGTATGCTCAACCCGCGCTTCGGCGATTACCACATTTTCAGTGCCGACGAGATGCCCGAGATGCAGGTGCTGTTCGTGCCCACTTACGAGCCAAGCCACCCATTCGGTGTCAAGGCGGTGGCAGAGATACCCTTAGACGGCGTAGCACCCGCGGTGGGCAACGCCGTTGTGGATGCGGTCGGTGTCTTGATTCGCGATATCCCGCTGACACCTGAGAAGGTGTGGCGTGCACTACGCAAAGCAGGCGCATGATGGCATGATGGAACGAGGGAAAGATCAGTTCGGTACACGTCCAGTGCGACTGGTGTCGCGACGTGCGACCTCTCGAAGCGAGGAGGCAACAGCGCGTACTATCAGTGCAGGCGCCCTGAAAGCGGGCATAGCAGGTGCGCTCGCAATGATGCTGCTGATGTTAATCAGCTTGGTGGAAATACCGCTGGTGTTATGTCTCGTGTTACCTGGTTCTGTCCTGGTTTTGATCGCCAGCGGCATGCTGGCTGGCCTGCTGGCCAACGAGCAATTGAACTCACCTCGCCAGGCATCGCAGGCCGGATTGCTTGCAGGCCTTGTCACCGGCTTGGGAGCAGCATTTGTAGCTGTTTTGCTGGCAGCATTTGGCTTGATGTTCACAACCTTAGGCGAAGGAGTACAAGCCCAACTTACTCCCCGGCAGCTACAAAGCCTGGTCGACATAGGTATCAGTCCCCAGACTGTGCGCATCGCTGGCGCAGTTTTCTTTGCGCTGCTCATCTGGGGAGTGTTCGGCACCGCGGTTGCTGTGGCATTAGGAATCCTGGGAGCGCGATTGTATTACCGACTTCGATGATATGTATGTATAAGCCAGATCCTGCCTCAGATCTACTCGAACACCAGCTGCCGAATGAGCGGCAATGCGGCCTCCAGAGCGCGTGCTCGGTGACTGATACGATTCTTGATGGCCGGCTCGACCTGCGCCATAGTACAGCCAAACTCAGGAAGATAGAAGATGGGGTCGTAGCCAAAGCCATGCTGTCCCTGAGGACACCAGTAAATATAGCCTTCCACGCTTCCACTCGCGGTCTCGACTCGACCATCGGGCATCGCAATTGCTATCACACACCGGAAGCGTGCTGTGCGCTGCGGCCACGGTACAGCTTGCAGCTGCTGGAGCACCAGAGCGATACGCTGTGCATCTTGATTGCGTCCTGTGCCGCCGTAACGTGCTGAGTGGACGCCGGGTGCGCCACCCAGAGCATCGATCTCCAAACCTGAATCATCGGCCAGTGTAGGCAATCTGCTGTGCATAGCGAATGTTCTAGCTTTGAGAACAGCATTCTCGGCAAAAGTTTGCCCGCTTTCTTCTGGCTCGAAACTGATGTTAGCCTCGGACAAACTGAGAAGCTGCAAAGGTGAATCAGGCCATAAGTCACGAAACAGGTCACGGAACTCGCGCAGTTTGCCCGAGTTGTTAGTTGCGATTAGAAGAGATTTTGCGCACATAAAACAGGTTTAGAAAGATGACAACAGTGTTGCTAATACGCCATGGCCAGACAGCCTGGAACCGCGAACAACGCTTTCGTGGTCAGACAGATGTGCCGCTGGATGAGATTGGCCTGCTTCAAGCAGCTGCATTGGGGCAACGTATCGCAGCTGCTTGGCAACCAGCAGCTATTTACGCTAGCCCGCTGCAGCGCACACTTCAGACAGCCACTCCTGTCGGACAGGCGTGCCACCTCGATGTGATCCCTCATCCAGGTCTACTCGATATCAATTTTGGCGCCTGCACCGGCCTGACCGAAGTGGAATTTAGAGCTCGCTATCCCCAGCTGGCACTTGCCTGGTATGAGCGACCACACACCATACGCTTCCCTGATGGTGAATCTTTGGACGATGTATATCGACGCGTCGCTGAGACGTTGCATTGGGCAGTGGAACGCCATCCTGAACAGACGATTGTACTGGTCACCCACCTGGTTGTATGCCGTTTGCTGTTGTGCCACTTGCTCGGCCTCGACGCAAGCCACTTCTGGCAATTCGAGCCAGCGCCCGCTTCGCTCAGTGCGTTGGAGATTTCCCGCAATAGGCACTGGCTACACACTTTGAACGATACTGCCCATCTTCAGTCGTTATCTCCTAACACGGTGCATAGAAGGTAATCTGCTGGGCTTGCCTCCAAGTGTTCTGACCCCTAGGCAGCCAAGAGATCATAGCACAGATACCATCACACAGCGAAGCTGACCGAGCCAGAGAGCTACATCCGACACTGCAACAGGTCTGGACAGTCGCACCAGAGGACAAGAATGGATCTCATCGTCTTGATCCACCTGCTATACACTGGTATCTGGTGGTGCCGTGTTTGGGCTGGTACACAATGATGCCAAACCTGTTCGAGAAACATGTCTGGCTTGCGCGACCGATAGCAGATTTTTCAACCAGAGCAAGTCCCTGCACGGCCCCTACCGTGTATGCTCCTGGTTACTCCCTCTTGCTGAGAAGCTCGCAGCGAGGATCTAATCTATGATCAATGGCAACAGTTGATGTAGCTCTGTTACCACTGGATGACTACTGGTGTGCCAACCTGCGCCCACTCGAAAAGTGTGCGAGCATTTTCATCGCTCAGAATGACACACCCATACGACACACGTTGCCCCAGCAAACCTTCCCACAGCTTCACGCCGGTGGTGCGGTTAATCGGGAGTGCATGGATGCCATTCTCGAGAGGTCCAGAATAGTAGATCCCGAGCCAATAGGGCATGTCGAGATTCCATGTACTGGCATAGGCCATCTCGATCTTATCCAGCACACGATAGCGACCGGTAGCAGTATCCTTACCCGGTTCCCCTGTGGAGACAACCCAATTCCACAGCAGGCGATCGTTCTCGTACACGTACATACGTTGTTCAGAGATATCCACCAGAATGAGGCGATCCTCTGGATCGGGCGTCGGGGTCGCTGTCGGAGTAGGGGTCACAGTAGGTGTAGGTGACGCGGTTGGGGTAGGAGGGCGCAACAGCTCTGTGACTTCCTGTATCTTCTGCTGTGCCTCCAACTGCTCCGGCCGCACGGACAAAGCAGAGTGAAAAGCCTGACGCGCCTCCACCAGCTGACCAGCATCCTGCAACGTGATCCCCAGATTGAAATAGGCGCCATAGAGCCAGTTACCCACCTCCGCAAAAGAAGGGTCCTCAGCGTAAACTTGAGAAAACGCCTCAATGGCAGATTGCCAATTGCGTCCGTTATAAAGTTGTATGCCTCCCAACAGTTGAGATAACAAACGACGTTCTCGCTCTAGCGGAGGCTCATCAGGCGCCAGTTGAAGAGCTTTGTTCAGCGCGTCCAAAGCACTCGGTAAGTCCCCTTCCTTACGTCGCATCACGCTGAGCTGGAAGTAAGCATTAGCCGCACTGTGCTGCCACCTGGGGTCGGAAGAGTCTATTCGATGAAAGGTCTCCAACATAGAGACCACATCGGCCCAGCGCGACTCACTGAGCGCAACATTTAAAGCTGGCTGCAGGACATCTACCTGCTTATCGCGGCCAGATACCGACAGTGAGGCTGACCTTGCAATATTGGATCGTAGCCAGATTGAAAACACCAACAGAGCAAGTGCAGCTGCCACAGCCAGGATCAGCAAAATGATAACCCATTTTGGCCATGGACGCCGTTGCACGACAGGTTTCGACTCTTCTATCAGTGGTTCACGAGGTGCCGTATCCTCACTGCGGGGAACCTCGACCTGTTCCTCACCAACCCTCTCCTGGATGAGGTCGCCGATCTCCTCTTCGGAAACGGGCACAGGGGGCGTTGGCTGGGTCTCAACAGGTGGATGTACCACAGGCATACCCGCAACCTCAGGGGAGACGTCGGCACTAGGAGAGGTAGCAGGTGTAGCAGACAAACGCGCCTCCAACCAGTGGCGCGCTTCGGGAAGTTTGGGATGGTTTGGATTGAGTTGTTCCACCCGGCGTAATGCAATGCGCGCCTCACGTGGCTGCTCGGCCACTGCCACCAGCCAGAGCCAAGCAACCTCGTTCGAGGGATCACTCGCAATTACCCGGCGCAGCAGCAAATATGCCCGGTTTCGATCGCCTGCCGTGGCCGCTTGAATCGCCAGCCTTAGCAGCTCGCGCGGATCTTCCTCATTGTCCATTCTCTACGGCCCCATCGATTGTGGCGTAATATTTTATGTCTAATTATACATCGGATTCGTTGCCAGTGCAATAGCAAAACTATGGAAAAACCATTCTGGTCCATTGCATAGGATCTACCGCGATCCCGCCGACGCGCATCTCCCAATGTAGATGGGCACCGCTGGACAGTCCTGTATTGCCGACATAGCCGATCAAGTCACCCGCCTGCACCATTTGGCCAGTTTGGACGAGTGACTGCGCAAGGTGAAAGAAACCGCTGAAGACGCCAACGCCATGGTCAATCACGAGGGTGTTGCCCCGCACAGTGAGCGTCTCAGATAATGTCACGCGACCTCTAGCTGGCGCGTACACCGGGATGCCTTCGTCAGCTCCCAAGTCGATACCAGTGTGGAATCCACTGACCGGACCCCCATTGTAGGAACGTCGCGTGCCAAAGGGTGAGGTAACCCGCATCTCCTTTAAAGGTAGACTGAATAATCCCTCCCAGAGAGGAAATGGGCTTAGCTCCGCCCAAACTACTTTCATACGTGCTTCCTCGGCGGCGACCAGCTTTGGATCGAGGAGAGCACTACGGTCGGGAGGCAAGAAAATATCCTCGGTAGCATATCCTCCCCCTTTGACACGCATAGGAAGCGTCAGTGTTACTTCCTCGCCTTTGCGTGACCGAGCATGCAGGATCAATGAATACGCTCCAATCGACTGCAATGCGTGAACACCAACCAGTGCCCAGCCGCCTTGTTGAGTGTTGATGAAGTGAAACGGACGTCCGTCGAACTCACCAGACAACGTTGCCGGTTCCCGTAATTTCACACGTACCAGCAAAGTTTCTCCTTGAGCTACAGGCAACGGAGCAAGTTGAACCTGATAGAATGGATGGGGATACGAAGTGGGCAGGTCAGCGCCTGGGATGCGCAGCTCCTGCCCTACTCTCAGATAGTTGGGGTCGCTGAGCCCGTTTGCTTCCACAAGTTCTTCGACAGTGGCACCCCAATACGCAGCAATACCGGAAAGCGTGTCTCCTGGTTGGACGACATACACTTGTGGTTGATGTGGAGAAGTGAGTTGTGTCATTTCACCTGATGAGGCTTCTGTCCCTCCGCTCGCTGACGTCGATCCGGCGTCCTCCTCCGCCGGTGGTATCACAAGTTTCTGCCCGACCTGGATCAAGTCTGGATTCTCAAGTTGATTGACAGCTACAAGTGCCTCAACTGTTACCTGAAAGCGCAGCGCAATGCTATAGAGGGTGTCGCCAACCTGAACAAAATATACACGTTCTGGTTCTGTCTGCGTTGGTGGTGCCGCAACAATAGGTGCTGTTGGGACAAGAAGAGCCACGACAAGTATCAGGCAGAGGATCCAAGCCCTAGATTTCACCATCTTTGTTCCAATCTCCCCTCACACGGCGGAACAGACGCAACCAGTATTACGCGATGGTGCCCACTATCTGAGACTCTTTTCAGAAATTGCTGTAAACAATAAGCTACTAAACCGATTATACGAGCAAGGAGGAGGCAAGTCAACGCACTGTAAGATCCCCCACATACCGCGGAAAAAAATGGACTGACCGTCCCTATCTTGATGCGAAGGTCTCGAGACGAAAGGCTTTTTTCCAAACCCGCAAACCTATAGGATCTAGCACTACTCGATCACGCACCAAGCAAGAGGTCTTACCCGCAGATCGATCAGGGAAACCTCCTCTTGAGCTGGATGCGACCGATAGAAATGGACAGAGCTTGCAGAACTGTGCAGATGCCTTGGCTGCGAGGGGCCAAATCCTTGCCTGCCTGTTTGATTCGTGGTATATGTGCTGGAGGAGGTGAGTTAATGTTTTCTCTCGAAGGTCTGGGACGCTGGTTGATCCTTTTGGGATTGGGCATCGCAGCGCTGGGTGTGCTGTTCTGGTTATTCAGCAAGGTGCCCTTTTTCAATCAGCTAGGTCATCTGCCGGGCGACATCCACTTCCGGACTGCAGATGGACGCCTCTCCTGCTGGATACCAATTGTGAGCTCGATTCTGCTGAGCATCATTCTGACCATCCTGCTAAACATTCTTGTTCGTTTATTCAATCGATAATGTGAACCCGGCGCGTCACGATGCCTCCCTTCCGCGCACGAATGGACATGCTGCACCTGTGTCAACGGACAGCGGTGTGTTTTTGCTGCATCCAATGCTTGGCAAAGGTCGATACCAGTATCAATACCAGCAGCCCAGTTGTCACCCATGCTCCACGTGCCACTATGGCTACATCGCCTTGTTTGACCGCGATACCAATATAAGCCCAGATAAGAACCAGTACATACACTACGTCTCGTCGTGTAAGTGCCATTATGAGAGCTAGTCCTGCCCCGACCAATAACATCGCGAGCGCCCACCACTCAGCGGCAATGCCCCATCTGTCCCAATTCAGGTAATCCAATACAACAGTTACATTAGCAATGGTAGCCACACTCACCCAGCCCAAATAGAGACTGAATGGAACGTGCACGAACCAACGCTCTTCTGAGGGCACCAGTGTCCTCCCAATACCCAAGCGCACATATGCGACAACCAGGGAGGCCAACAGACCAAACATCGCGACGAGCGTCAAAGGAAACTGCTCATAATGCCACAGGAACAGCCAAGCGATGTTAGCCAAGCAGCTCACTACGAAGAGATAACCCAGTCGCCCCAAACGTGGGTTGTTGCGCTGAGAGGGCAATGCCTGATAGAAAGCAAAAGCAATGATTCCCAAATAGATCAGGCCCCAGATGGAGAAGACGTAGCCAGCTGGTGTGAAATAGACCCTGAAACGATCTGAGATCTCTCCCGTCGTCAGGTTATTCAGGGGCAGGGCATTTGCCAATCCATTGACGCCGATAGTAGCAATTGCTGCCAACACATTAAGAACTTGTCTTGTTATCCCTCTCTGCATGTTTCAACCTCACCCTTGAGAGAATCGTTGGACTTGCCACACGCGGGGAATAGCACCCTCATTAGTATGTCTATACGGCTGAAATCAGGGGCAAGCATGTCAGCGCCTGCGTTGGTCAACCGACGTACCTTATGCGGATTCCACCCATGGCGTATCACCTCATCTGTTGCCATTCCAAGGGCAATGGCCCCGCGCGCCACTGCCTCACGGATTTCCACCGGGCCATCGCCAACCACCAGCAGCTCATTGCCAGACAGACCATGTTCGTCCAGAATGCGCTGAATAATGCGTTCTTTGTTGTTGGCCTCGGTGGCATCCAAGGCGCCGTAGATACCACCGATGAAGTAATGGTCTATTCCTAGCACAGATGCTTCGCGGAGGACATAGGGATGATCGGTACCACTGGCCAGGTAAAGCTTCACACCACGCTCGTAAAGTGCACGCACAAACTCCTCAGCCCCAGCAATCATAGCAGCAGAGGGTGGCACCTCGCCACGTGCCACCCGTTCCACCCTCTCATTGACAGTGACCAGCAATCGTTCTAGATAGATTTGCTTGTATTGGGCTGCCGTCAATGGCTCACCAACCAACCCATGGCGACGTACCGCATCCACCAACCAGCGCATCTGTTCAATGGTCAGAATACCAGTAGAACGATCAACATACTCACGCACCTCATGCTCAATCTCGGGCGTCACAGGATGCGAACCACAGATTGCCTCCAACATGACCGGGATCATTGCTTGCTCCCAGCCTTGGCGAAGGGTGGAGATGGTACCGTCGAAGTCAAAGAGTGCGTGCCGGATATATCCCAGCCGCTCGATCACTGAGGGGTTCAGGACACGAAGATAGTCAACGTGGAGCAATCTTGTAGCCTCCATACTATCGGAGCAAATGGCTTTTTTCACTCAAGTCTCCTGTGCAGAAAATCGGATGACACAAGTTCGAGGCATCCCCAATGTCCTCCCACCCAACCAGAACAGAGAGCTGTCAACCAGTCAGCTTTGCGCAGGAGAGGGCCAAGCCAGTATTAACACGGGGAGTTCTTGAACACCTCTCCAAAGCTATTGACACCGCTCCCGACGGCAATTATAATAAAAAATGCTGGCATATGCGAGGTTGGGTAGTGCAATATCGGTGTGACCTTACAATATCTCTCTAGAAATGGATGGATCGTGACAAGTGTATCAGAAATACGAACTCTTGTTTACACCTCATTTGATCGGTCAGCTGCGCGACTTGCGCGGTGAAGAATGGAAGAAACTTATTGACTATCTTTCAACGCTACCGGAAACGCACCCAGATGCGTTGGCGTTTTCGATGATGATGATCCGCCTGAATAGCTGTCTCACCTGCGAAATGGACAGCTACCGGGCACAACGCGGCTGTGCTTTGTGTGCACGTCAAACGATCATCAGTTTCAAAGGAACGGATAAGCAACTGCTACAGCGTTACGAGCGAGCACGCAAGGAGATCGCGCGCCTGTTGAAGGAAAACGCACCTATCGCAGAAAAAGCCGCCTGAACGCAGCTGCTTTCCTTTCTCAGCAACCGTTTAAGGAGGGAGCCCTTGGCAGTTAAGGTCACGTGGTACGGACATGCCTGTTTTCTCATTGAAACACAGGGTTTCCGCATTTTGACTGACCCCTTTCTCACTGGCAACGCTATGAGCCCTGTGCATGCAGATGCTGTTGAGGCAGACTACATCCTAGTGTCTCATGGGCATGGTGATCACCTGGGCGACACCATCGCTATTGCTAAACGCACCGGTGCGATGGTAGTCTCCAACTACGAGATTCAGAACTGGTTGGTGGCTAATGGGGTCGAGAACGTCCATGCACAACACATCGGTGGCTCGCATAAATATCCATGGGGGCGTTTGAAACTCACGATTGCTCATCACGGTTCTGTTTTGCCTGACGGTTCTTATGGTGGCAACCCAGTTGGCTTCCTCTTATATTTGGAGGGGAACCGAAAGATCTACCATGCATGTGACACTGGTTTGTTCTACGATATGAAGTTGATCGGGGAAGAGGGGATTGATTTGGCTCTGCTGCCCATCGGGGACAATTACACCATGGGGCCAGAAGACGCCTTGCGCGCAGTCAAACTAATCCAGCCAGCGGGCGTCGTCCCCATTCATTACAACACCTTTGACCTTATCCAGCAAGATGCCCACGCATGGGCCAGGCGTGTGGAAAGTGAAACCACCGCCCGGGTGTTCGTGCTTCAACCCGGACAGACGATTGAGGTCTGATCCCTTATGAGCATCACCGTGGAAGTTTGTCCTGTTATTTCTTCCAAGGACCTCGAGGACTTTATTCGCTTCCCGTTTCGACTGTATCGCGATGATCCACACTGGGTGCCTCCACTCCTAAGTGATCGTCGCAAGTTTCTCAGTGCCCAACACAACCCTTTCTTCGAGCACGCTGAGGTAGTTCTTTGGCTGGCACGTCACAATGGTGAGGTGATGGGTACCATCTCCAGTCACATCGACCACTTGCATAATCAGGTGCACGGGGAAAAAGTGGGCATGTTCGGTTTCTTCCAGACAGTCGATGATTTCCATGTAGCAGAAGCTTTACTTGCAACCGCGCGAGATTGGGCGCATTCCAAAGGGATGGAAGCGCTGCGTGGACCACTCAGCTTTTCCCAGAATCATGAAGTGGGCACGTTCCTCGAAGGGGACCCCGGACCGCCTATGGTCATGATGCCGTATAATCCTCCACATTACAACGAGTTCTTTGAGCGCTTTGGTTTGACTAAGGTGATGGATGTCTATGCCTATATAGCAGATCTAAGCCAGTTTCATGGCGACCCCAGTGGTTTGCCGGAAAAGCTAGTGCGCGTGACAAATCTGGCGAAAGAGCGAGCTGGCATTGTCACCCGTCGTCCGCGTATGAAAGATTTCGACGCAGAGCTACAGCGCGCCAAACAGGTCTATAACCAGGCGTGGGTGCGCAACTGGGGCTTTGTCCCCATGACCGATGCCGAGGTGAACAAACTAGCCAGAGATCTCAAACAAATCCTTGATCCCCGTTTATGTGTGATTGTGGAGGCCGGAGACCGGCCTGTGGGCCTCTCTGTGTGTGTACCCGACATCAACCAAGTACTCAAACGTCTGGACGGTCGCCTTTTCCCCTTGGGCTGGCTCAAGGTGCTCTGGTATGGGCGCAAAATCACTGGCGCACGCTTGATGATTATGGGGGTCGTCGATGATTTCCGTGGGCGCGGCGTCGAAGCTGTTCTAATGTACGAGACAGTCCGCTCGGCGATCGAGGGAGGCTATACCAGGATCGAGTTTTCCTGGATCCTAGAGACCAACGAGATGATGAACCGCATCATCTTAAAAGTTGGTGGACCATACGGCGCACGTCGGTATCGCACCTACCGCATCTACCAAATGCCTGTCTAGAGAACCACGATGCAGTTCCTCGTCACTGGAGGGGCCGGCTTCATTGGCTCAGCACTTGCCAACCAATTAATACGTGAAGGACACTCCGTGCGCGTCATTGATGACCTGAGCGCTGGTGATCCTGGGCGCCTGCTACCCGAGGTGAATTTCACCCGGGGGGACGTGTGCGACAAGCCTAAGCTGTGGCGTTTGTTACACCAGGTGGACTGTGTCTACCATCTGGCAGCACGCGTCTCAGTGCCCGAGTCTATCCTCTACCCGCGCGAGTACAATGCTACCAACGTGGGAGGCACCGTAGCACTGATGGAAGCGATGCGTGATGCAGGGGTGCAACGTGTCATTCTGGCTTCTTCAGGTGCCATTTACGGTGAGCAACCGCGCCAGCCGGTCACAGAGAACATGTCCCCCAACCCTACTTCGCCGTATGCTGTCAGTAAATTAGCCAGTGAGCATTATGTCAATATCATTAATGCTCTGTGGGGCATTGAGAGCGTTTGTTTGCGCATCTTTAACGTCTACGGTCCGGGACAGGCGATACCCCCTGTACACGCGCCAGTGATCCCTCAGTTCCTGCGCCAAGCTCTAGGCGGAGGCTCGTTGGTTGTCTACGGCGATGGAACGCAAACGCGCGACTTCGTTTACATTGACGATGTGATCCGTGCTCTGATCGCAGCTGCCACTGCGCCAGGTGTTAACCGTCAGATCATCAACGTGGGATCAGGGCAGGAAACCAGTGTTAACCAATTGGTCGAGACGATTGAACGCGTCGTCGGGCGCAGCGTACAGGTTTTATACGTGCATGCACAGAGCGGTGGGGTCAGTCGTCTAGTTGCCGATATAACGCGTGCGCGACAACTGCTCAACTACGCTCCACGTGTGGACCTAGCTACTGGTTTGCAGCTCCTGTTGGAGAACGATCCCCAGTTCGTCGCACTGCGACGCCGACGATAAGGCGTGCAAGATATTCCGCCTAGAATGGTGAGACGATCTCATGGCGCTGCAAATGGTTAGGAGGGAACCATGATCCCTAAAAGAATGAGTGAGTTCCTTCACGATGTATTGCCGGAGCGCACCTGGCGTAACCGCCTGCAACGTGAGAATGGTCGCGCTTACATGGAATTCGGCCCCACTGACGTGGAACGTCTACATCGTCTGGGTATCGAAGTAGACCATCTTGGGCCACGGCTGGTGGTGTGCATGTGGGATGACGAAAGCCCCCTGGAGGTCGGCGGCTATCTTGTAGTGGATAACCTGGCTATGGGACGTCCCGCGATGGGTGGCATCCGTATGTTGCCCGACGTGACGCCATCCGCTATTCACAGCCTGGCACGAGGAATGACGCTCAAAAATGCAGCGGCTGCCCTGCCCTACGGCGGTGGCAAGAGCGGGATTGTGGCCGATCCCGGAGTGAAAGGAGCGAGGCGGGAGGAGATCATCCGTCGCTTTGCCCGTCTGATCCACCGTTATCATGAGCTCTACCTGCCTGGGCCGGACGTCGGTACAGACGATGCGGATATGAAAATCATCGCCATCGAAAACGGCCTCGACTGTGTGCTTTCCAAGCCAGCCGAGATGGGCGGTAACCGCATCGATGAACTGGGTGCTGCGGCTGGTGGAGTAGTGATTGCCATTCACACATTGCTAGAAGAGATGCCACGCTTGAGAGCCCTGCCCCAATTTGCCGACTTACAGGTACCCTCTCGTGCAGAACTGACGGTACTGATTCAGGGTTTTGGTGCAGTGGGGTCTCACGTAGCACGCATGTTGGCAACAGGGTACCCGGGAAAGCCTCCAGGTGAAGCGGCTCAGATACCACGCATTTTGGGTGTGAGCGATGAGACAGGCTACTTGTTCAGCCAAGATGGTCTCCCTGTTGAGGAGCTGCTGCGCTTACGAGCAAAATATGGCACCGTCGCGCTACATTATTTTCTTCAGCATCTAGAAGAAGCGCAATCCTGTCAATCCTCGGTGAAGTTTTCCACCGCGCGTGATGACCTGCTGCGCGAGTCCGCTTTCTGCTTTGTCCCCGCCGCGCCGGTAGCGAATTATCTGGCTGTGGATGCTGCTTCACACCCTTGTATGACTGTAGATCGGATGGGCAGGTGGCGCATGATCGTCGAAGGTGCCAACACCTACTCTCCCGACCCAGCGCGTAAGGCAGCACGGGCACGCATGGAGCGTGCTGTTTATTGGCAAGCAGGGGTGCTAATTGCCACAGACTATTTGGTCAACTCAGGCGGTGTCATCTTCGCGGCGCAAGAACACGCCATCAGAACGCCTGAGGCATTGCGCATTCCTCCTGCTATGTTAGGTGACCAAGAAGCGGTTGTCCAATGGCTGGAGGAGCACCGCGCCCAGTTCCAAGCGCTAGCTGAACAGCGTCGGCTGGCCGGTGAAGCAAAGCGCGATGAGGTGATCCGGCGTAATATAGAGATGATCGACCTGCTCGTCAGCGACCCAGACATGTTGCCGTGTGAGGCAGCTGAACGTATTAGCATTGGACGCATTGCTTCTAGCGAGCGTTATCGCACCGTGGCGGATATCATGGAGCCGCTGCCCACCATCGTAGAGGGAAGCACAGTGGGCGAGGCAGCCCAGCTGCTGATCGAGACCAAGAGTGACATGCTGGCAGTGATCTCGACGCAAGGGAAACTGGTAGGTGTGGTGACCGATTGGGACATCACACGCGCGTCTGCCGAAACAGGAGGGCCACAGGACATGCCATTGGCACAGGTAATGACGCAGGAGGTGGTCAGCGTGTCGCCGGAGGCGAGCATTCTAGATGTGGTGCACAAGCTGGAATACCATGAGATATCAGCGATGCCGGTGGTGCGAGAAGGTCGTGTGCTGGGTGTCATCAGCGGGGACATCCTGGCACGTCGTACGCTGTATCGCCTACTGCAAGCGCAGGGGTAGGAACGCGAGACAATCCCTCAACTGACCGATCAAGCCCTATGGTATCTCGGAGGCACATGTTCCCGACACCTTTTGCACACGGTGAGATCGGGCTAATCGGCAAGCTGGAACGACCGAGACGCTTGCATTACGGCACAGGTTATGGTAGCAATATGCGCACAATGCCCAGGCAAGGACAGCGCACCAACCTCGAGACAACAATGTTTCTGATCGGGTTGGTGGTTGCTACTTTGATGGGTTGCAATGCTCTTACACCCGAGTCTCTTCATCCAGACCAATTCGTCTCCACATCATTACCTACCCCTTACACCAAGCTTTCTCAGATTGCAGCGGCCGGCACGACACCTGTGATGCTGGATAGCACTCTCACTCCACCAGATCTGTCCCCTACTTCTACCCCGTTGACCCAGGTAACAAAGCCACTCGGACGTCCTCTGCCTCAAGCGCCATTACCACTGAGTGCCTTCCCGCGTCCACCTCAGGACAACGGGCTGGGCATACACTGGAGCACACACCTACACGCCCAATCCATCGAGGCGACTAGCTACTTCGTCTCAGAGTTAACGCGTATGAACATTCGCTGGGTAAAACTGCTCAACGACGGTGTACGTGGCCGCGCATACGACCACACGATTGAGGAGATGGTCAGCCGCGGTATAATGCCTGTGCTGCGCCTTTACCAGCGCTGTAATGAACCGTTTGACGCAACACAGCTGGAGGCCCTGGTGCGCCATTATGTGGCGAAAGGGGTATACTACTACGAACTGTACAATGAGCCTAACCTGCCAGGCAAGCCAGGTGGTTGGTGTCAAAAAGGCGGAATACCTCAGCCAGAATATCTAGCCTACATATGGGCGGAGGCTGCTCGCGTGATCTATCAGGCGGGCGGTTATCCCAGCTTGCCTTCTATGTTTGCTCCTTCCAAGAAGAGGGTGAACTGGCGACAGGACTTTTTCTACCTGTTCTTCGATGCCCTGCGCAACCAGGGCAATACCGAGACTCTCTACTTTTCCTGGGCACCTATTCATAATTACAATATTAATCATCCACCCGACTACCCGTTTGACGAAGTAAACCTCACAAGTCGTCCATTAACCCAAGCTGAGATTGAACGACACCAGCTGACCCCAGAGCAAGTGGCCAAGATCAACCACGCGCGCGCCACAGCACGCGAGCCTGGCGGCTACTACGTGGGGGACAACCTGGCCGACGACTCTACTTGCTTTCTACACTTTATCGCTTGGCACGACCAATTCTACGAACTGTTCGGGTTCACCATCCCGTTGATCTCCACAGAAGGGGGCGCTACCAAGGGTTCGGGAGAGGACCCGCGTTACCCTGTGGTCGATGGACAAACGGTGGCTGAATGGACACTGCGACAGGCCAACTATATGTTGGACGCAGCGCCTGACTATTATTTCGCGACGATGACATGGCTCTTGGCCCAACGTGCACTTGAGTATAACGAGCCAAACTGGGAGGTCAACGCCTGGTATCATGATCGCGAAGGCGATCAGGAGCCAGTTGTGGAGACGCTGAAGCGACGTCCACGGCTCCACGAGGTGCGACGTTGGCCAAGAGGACAGCAGGAGGGCAAAATCTCCCTACCATGAAGGCATATACCGACAATGGGCCGACCGTTGGCCTGTTCAGCTCCTTTGTGCCACGCGAGCTCCTTTTCGCGCTGGGCTGCGTGCCCGTGCGTGTCTTCCCCACTGCCACCAAGCCCACTTTAGCTGAGATGTACTTGCCGCGCAACTTTTGTGCCCTGACTCGCAACCTGCTGGCCAGCTTTCTGGAGGAAGAAAGACCCAGAATACAAGCTGTGATCTTTACGGACGATGATGACTCGTCCCGCCGCCTACGGGATGTCTGGGCAGAATATGTACCAGTGCCGATATGGGGCTACCTGGAGGTGCCACGTACAAATGACAGCCTGGCAATCAGGCGTTTTGCCAGCTTGCTGGCTGACCTGTCGAGAGAGATAGAATCACATACCGGCAATAAGTTAACCGTTGGACACTTGCGCTCCGCGATCGCTGTGTATAACGAGCAGCGCCACCTGTTAGAGTCGCTTAAAGCTAGCTGGTTGCGTGGTAACCTGCCCACCCTACTTTACCGCAATCTGCGCCGATTGGCGCTCACCGAACACCCACAGCGCGCAAACGAGGCACTGCAACACCAAGTAAATGCCATGTCGGCGTCAATGCCCAGTGAAGTGCAGGTGAACAAAGCAACTGATGCGGGAACGCGCCTCCTGCTAATCGCGGAACTGGCAACTCCCACGAGTGTCGTGCGTCAAATAGAATCTACCGGCGCACGTGTAGTCACTGAAGTCTCCGACCTAGACGAACTATCCGTAGCACAACAAGTCCCCGAGAAAGGTGAGACACTCGAAGACCTCCTTGCCTCTTTGGCTGAAGCTCACCTTACCAAACCACCTGCGCCACGCACCCGTGCCATCCGGCGACGGCTTGACTACCTCGCTCAGCTAGCACGCGACCGCGGTGCGCACGCTGTTATCTGCGCCTATAGCAAATTCTGTGATCTTCCGCTGGCAGAATATCCGCTGCTCCAGGCCGAGATGGAGCGGGTTGGGATCCCAGTTCTCTTGTTAGAACTAGAGGACGAGGTGCTCAGCGGTCAACATCGCACGCGCATCGAGGCCTTCTTGGAGATGATACGCCACAAATGAATGACCCGAAAGACGTGCGGATTCGACTACTAAGCTGGCTGCTGCGTTCTCCACTTGGTCTTCGGCTTGTCCAAGCTCTGCTTGCCGGGCGTCCTCAGAAGCCGCATCACCATGTTTCCGCGGATTTCTTCCTGGAGATGGCACGTGCAGCTTACGCCTCACGCACACGACCAGTTGTATGGAGCAATATTTTCGTCCCAAGTGAACTTTTCTGGGGGTTGGGGATCGTGCCTTTTTTCCCCGAGACGTGGGCCGGGCTGGCTGCCTCGATGGGATTGAGTGCATTGGGTGTGTCACAAGCAGCTGCACTAGGCTATCCGGTTGACTTGTGCACGGTGCATCGCAGCGCTGCAGGTCTGCGCGTCAGCCGACTGTTTCCGCGTATGGATGCTGTTGTCGCCACGTCCCACACATGCGATCTGGCCAGCCAGATGCTGAGCAACTTCGCACATGCTGAAGGGAAGCCTTTCTTCCTACTCGACGTGCCTCAGCGCGAAAACAAAGAAGCAGTGGATTATTCGACAGCTCAACTGCAGCGGTTGATCGAACACTGGTGTGAGACGCTGGGTATTGTCTTTGATCTGGATCGTTTACGCCATGCACTACATCTGTCCAACAAGGCACGCACGCTGGCGTTAGAGGTTGCTATGTTACGCGAAGCGCAGCCAGCCCCTCTGCGTGGATCGGGCATGCGGGACCAGCTAGGAATGCTCACAGCGATGTTTGGCCATCCGAGTGGCATCCGCTATTATCAAACGTTGCGTGACTATACACGTCAGCGCATTACCAGCAGCCAACCTGAGCAAACCCTCCAAAGAGTGCGTCTCTATTGGATGCACTTGATGCCCTACTTCGAGAGTGAGCTGCTGTCCCACCTGGAAGATGATTTAGGTGGCGTTGTTGCTTGGGAGGAGGTTAGTACCATCTGGTGGGACGAGCTGGATGAACGTGATCCGTTACGCTCCCTGGCGCGAAAGATGGTCTCTCTTTTCTTTAATGGTCCCATACAACGGCGTGCAGAGATGGCGTTACGTCTCATTCAACGGTATCATTGCCAAGGAGCTATTCACTTCAGTCATTGGGGTTGTCGTCAATCGGCAGGCGCCTTGCATGTATTGCGGGCACGCCTGCGTCAAGAAGGAGTCCCTTTGCTCATTCTGGATGGGGATTGTATCGACCCGAGTAATTTACAACTAGGCCCGTTGCACACGCGCCTCGAAGCTTTCATAGAGATGCTGTTGTAGATACTCGCTAACTGAGCATCTTGGCAGTATCAAGCTAATGCTAGGCGATGGAGGTCTTATCACTTTATGTATGTGGCAGGTATAGATATTGGTTCCACCTCAGGTGAAGCGCTCATTTTGGAAGACGAACGCATTGTAGGATGGTCTATTGTGGACACCGGCTACAGCAGTCGACGCGCCGCTGAAGAGGCTTTAGACCTGGCACTAAGCCACTCGGGTATCGAGCGCACTCAGTTGCAACGCATTGTAGCGACCGGCTACGGGCGAGTGGCGGTCGATTTTGCCCACCAACAGGTGACTGAAATAACCTGTTACGCGCGCGGTGCCTATTTTCTGCACCCTCAGGTTCAGACAGTGATCGACATCGGAGGACAAGATTCCAAGGTGGTAGCTGTAGGGGCAGGCGGCAGACCACTGGACTTCGCAATGAACGATAAATGCGCCGCCGGCACAGGGCGTTTCCTGGAGGTCATCGCACGTGCTCTGCAGCTCTCGTTGCCTGAGATGGGTGACTGGGCATTGCGTGCTAAGCAGGCAGCAGAGATCTCCAGCACATGCACCGTTTTTGCCGAATCTGAAGTGGTGACACTGGTAGCAGAGGGCGCAACCCGTGAAGAGATCGTCGCAGGAATTTGCCGCTCGATCGCACGTCGTGTCGCTGCCATGGCCGCTCGTGTAGGGGTAGAGCCGCCCGTAATGTTCGCAGGTGGCGTAGCGCGCAACTGTGGCGTGGTACGCGCCCTGGAAGAGGCACTGGGTCACCCCCTCATCGTACCGGAAGAACCACAGATTGTTGGTGCGCTTGGGGCAGCATTGGTTGCGCGCGATGGCGCAACCACCTGATCGCATATTCACCGTCTAGGAGATAATTCCTGTGCGCTTGCCAACCACCTCAAATGCATGCAGCACTTTGTCCAGCTGCTCGCGCGTATGAGTGGCCATGTAACTGGTGCGCAGGCGCTGCCCGCCCGGAGAAACCGCTGGCTCAACCACCGGGTTGGTATAAACACCTTCTTCCCATAGACCCATCCACAAGCCAACCGTGCGGAAATCGTCGCCGATAATGATGGGGATAATAGGCGTCTGGCTATTACCCGTGTTGAAGCCCAGACGCCTGAACCCGGCATGCATATACCGCGTGTTTTCCCACAAACGTTCGATCCACTGAGGTTCACTTTCTAATACGTCCAAGCAAGCTAACACTGTCGCCACATTGGGCGGCGCCATACTCGCACTAAAGATCATAGGCCGTGCATGGTGCTGAATGTAGTGGATCACGTCCTCGTCGCCGGCGATCACTCCACCGATAGAGGCGAACGACTTGCTGAAAGTACCCATAATAAGGTCCACCTCGTCCACCAGACCAAAGTGCGCTGCCGTGCCGTGCCCACCGCCCAACACGCCTAATGCGTGGGCATCATCCACCATCAGCCGAGCCCCATAGCGCTTGCATAGCTCCACGATTTGGGGTAAGGGCGCGATGTCGCCCTCCATGCTGTAGACTCCGTCCACAATCACCAGAATGCCATCAGCGTCTTTCACGCTCTCCAGAACATACTTGAGGTGATCCATATCGTTGTGGCGGAAGCGCTTGATGGTGCCCATAGAAAAGCGGCAGCCGTCCACAATGCTTGCATGGTCTTCTTTGTCCACCACGGCGACATCCCGGCGGCCAACTAGAGCAGAGATAGTACCCAGATTTGTCTGATAACCAGTACTGAAGCACAGCGCCGCCGGTTTGCCAATGTACTCAGCCAAGCGGCGATCGAGCTCCTGATGCAACTTCAGGGTACCGTTCAGGAAACGTGAACCCGTACAACCAGTGCCATACTTCTCGACCGCCTCAATGGCTGCCTGACGCACACGTGGATGGGTGGTCAGCCCGACATAGTTGTTAGAGCCAACCATAATCAGTGTTTTGCCTTCCACGGTTACCGTAGTGCCTTCGGTGTGATCAAGAGCACGGAAATAAGGGTAATAGCCACCACGCATAGCCTGCTTGGCACGCGTGAATCCCTTGGTTTTCTCAAATATATCCATCAACTTCTCTCCAGAAGACCAGGATATCGCGGGACTGAGATCAAGTGAACTGATACATTCAGAGCAAGAATACGCGCATTTGCAGCGTGTGTCAAGAAATCTATCAAGGGTGTCTCGGGGACGGTAAGTCAGAGGACAAACCAGTACGGCGAAACTTCGTTAAGAAGGATCGGCCAATGAGTTCGGGACACCCGACTATTCGATGCTGCATTTGTGAGCTAGCGTTAGATTTGCTCAAACAATCCATGCGTGGTATTATGAGCTGTTGTTGGTATTTAACCAGCTATCTATGTACAGGTGTTTTAGCGCAATCTTTCTTGTTCTCAGGATCTAGGTCCCCAATGACAAACGTAAGCGATTTGATCCGTTCGATTGAGCATGTAAAAGAGGAAGTTCCCCGACTGAGGACGGGTGACACAGTAAGAGTGCACACGCGCATCGTGGAAGGTGACCGTGAACGGCTACAGGTCTTCCAAGGCATTGTCATTCGCCAGCAAGGCAGTGGTGCCGCACGCACTTTCACTGTGCGTCGCGTTGCCTCTCATGGTATAGGCGTCGAGCGCACGTTTCCGTTGCATTCGCCACGCGTGGAGAAGATCGAAGTGGTGTCACGCGCGCAAGTGCGTCGTGCCAAACTCTACTTCCTACGGGGCCGGCGCGGCAAGTCCGCGCGATTGAAAGAAGAACGCGAACGCGCCTGAACTCCTCCTGTTTCGAGGCATCTGCTGTGCACACTGCTACCCTTGAGCTTGAGTTAGCCCTGCGCGCGCAGGGCTACCGCTTTATTGCCGGACTTGACGAAGCTGGGCGTGGCGCGTGGGCCGGTCCGGTAGTGGCAGCAGCAGTGATATTGCCACTAGAGCGCAGTGATCTGTGCACACTGCTAGAGGGTGTGTGCGACTCCAAACAGCTTGCTTCGGACGCACGTATTAAGCTGGCAGAGCGTATTCGTTCTATCGCGCTAGCTGTGGGAGTGGGCATCAGCGCACCCGCTGTGATCGACCGCGAGGGCATTTTGCCCGCGACCCGCCGTGCTATGCTGCAAGCGCTGCAACGTTTGCACATTAAACCCGACGCATTGGTGTTAGATCACCTGCAGCTACCACAAGTCGATTTGCCACAATTTGCTGCGCCGCATGCAGACACACACCATCTGTGCGTCGCAGCAGCTTCAATCATTGCCAAAGTGACACGTGACCAACAGATGATTCTGCTGGAACATCGTTACCCTGGCTATGGGTTTGCGGCCCACAAGGGTTATGGCACGTCTGCCCATCGCCACGCGCTGGCGCAACGTGGCGTTACTGCAATCCACCGTCGTTCCTTTGCGCCAGTGCGCGCTGTAATGGAGAAAATCGACCACTTTGCCCAGCTTGACGAGTCCGACTACAGGGAGGATACTTGTACCCGTCGTATGCAGCCCGCGAGCGCGGATGCTATTTTACAATAGAATCTCTAGAGAGAGCCAGGGAGGACATCTATGTACAAGATCATCATCGACTGGGATAAATGCCAGGCATGCGGGGACTGCGTAGATAGCTGCCCCAGTGAGGTACTGGTCATCACCCAAAAGGACGGCAAGGATGTCGCGGAGGCAATACGCCCTGAAGACTGTATAGGCTGCGAGGCCTGTGTGGCAGCGTGTCCTGAGGAAGCGATCACGGTCACTGAGGAATAGCTCTACCGCCCAGCAGAGACACTGTCCATTGTGAAGTTGTCAGGCAAAGATTGAGCCACGGCGTCCGAAGCCGTGGCTCTTCTTGTAAAACTCTATTCAATTGCTTATAAGCAACCAAACCAACCCGCCCAGAGCGGACTATCGTTCACCGATAGGGGTGTTCACTGCTGGCCTTCTTTAGCTCAGACCCGTTGTGCACCATCCTCGTGCTATAGGCAGGCTTGCACGTGTAAAGAATAAACCCACTACGTCTGACACCTGCCATTACTCTGAGCGAGTTTTCGCTGCTTACTTTTATTATATCACAAATGGCTATCCATTTCAAGATAGGTTTTCTAGTGATTACCCACAAGTCCAACCTGCCTTGGGAAAGGGATGGTGGACTGCAAATGTCAGAGTGGTGGTAGGGACGAAAATGACACGGATGCCTGCTAACAGGGTACAAGGGTCCTCCGGATCTGCAGTCAACCCCAGTACGCTCCCCAGACAGCGCATCCACAACTCCCGATGTTGCAACCAGATGTTCCTCCCGTTCCGCGGGACGCTGTACGCCATTTCAGTGATCACCGGCGACTCACCAGTCCAAACCGCTGAACGGCTCTCTGGACTACTCAGCGCAACTACCTACCCGGCCAGCGTCTCATAACCGGCTCCCCCAACCGCTGCAGTGTGTACTCTGTGTACTCCATCTCGCTAAGTGGTAGACTGCCCAAGGCACATTCTTGCCCCATCGTCTCTGTGGCTCCGTCCTCCGTAGCACTCCGCTGGGCTGCTCATACCCCCACAGACTACATCGGACAGGGCTCCTCAAATCCCAAACCGCCTGCGGATAATCACTAGTACTGTTACAATTTATGGATGGCTGCTTCCAACAGATGACTCGTTCGTTCAGAGATTTCCCAAAGACAATGAACTGTGCCATGATGTGCGTTCGCTGGTGAATAAATGCTAAACATGGCACAAGGTCTCATGCAACTAGTGTGATGCGGTTTGAACCTGCGGTGGCAAAGTTCCTTAACCCGCCTAAAAGTGTTTTTATAATACTTCTACTGTTGGGCCACATAGCACTCATATTGCCGGAAAATGTGCCCGTGCGTGCGTGGGGAGTGCTGCTCCTGTTGTGTATACCAGGCCTGCTCTGGGCGGAGGCATTGCTGCGCGATGCTAGCCAGCTTACCCGCTGGGTGGTCGGCATAGGGCTGAGTTATGCATACGTCTTCTGCTTCATGTTGCTATTGCATTACCTTCCTGGTCACATACCAAGTTGGGCTGAGTTAGTTGGTCTTGACACGTTTGCACTCATACCCCTATTTACTATGCCCACCGACCGCACCAGGACGATCTCGTTCTCAGGACACTCATCCATGCCAGCGAGCTCTCAGCGAACTATTCTCCTTTTGGTGCTTGTTATTGCCATCCTAGGCGCTCTGTTTCGCTTCGCCTGGCTCGACTATAGCGAGTTTCAGGGTGATGAGGCTCTGGTGATGCTGGCAGCAGCCGATGCCCTTGAGGGTCACGAGGATGCGCTTCTTCTGCGGGGTAAGGGTCCAGCCGAAGTGTTGTTGACCACAGCAGTTTGGGGTCTCGCCAGAAACATCGATGAGGGTATGGCACGACTGCCGTTTGCACTGGCAGGCACTTTAATCCCACTGTTGGGATTCCTGTTAGCCTCCAGCCTGTTCAAAGGTTATCGAGCGGCAACCGGCGTCGGAGTGGCAGCAGCTGTTCTCCTCGCGCTCAACGGCTTCATGGTGGCCTTCTCGCGTATTGTCCAATACCAAGTGCTAGTAGTGTTGCTGAGTGGACTGGCGTTGTGGTGCAGCTGGCAATGGCGGCGGCAAGGCAGCTCGCGCTGGCTGGCCTTGTGCGGCCTTTTTATAGGAAGCGCCTTGCTTGCCCATTACGATGCACTGCTCATACTGCCACCAATAATCTACATCATCATCAAAGCGTGGTGGCGTGAGAGAAGGACAGCAAATAGCCTACCAATTCTCCGGGGCGTGCTCGTGGCCGTTGTCACCACGCTTCTGGTGGCCGGCATGTTCTATCTGCCATATGGGCTGGACGCGCAAGCAACACGAACTGGGGATTATCTGAGTGACCGTATCGGCGGTACATTGCTCAAGAACAATCTAGCAAGCTTCCAGCACTTCAACGTGTTCTACACCTCCTTTTACTATTACGCACTAACTGGTATTCTGGTACTCGGTTTCTTGGCATGGGCTTGCCGACAGGCACCCCTTGTGCGGCAGCTAAGGGGAGCATCGTGGTGGTTCCCGATGATGCTGGTACTGGCTATCCTAGCTCTGATGATCTACCCCGAGGCATTTCGCACACCATGGGTAGATCTGGCCTTTCTCCCCTTCCTGTTGCTGCTGTTAGGTGCGTTCACCTCAGCAGAACTGGACGATGGTCAGCGTGCCATTGTGCTATGGTTAGCAACAGCTTTTCTCGGCTACAACTTTGGAGTAGCGTTGCCGCTCACTCACATTTACACCATCGTCCCCGCGTGGACGCTCCTCGCCGCGCTGTCGGTTGTTATGGCAGCTCGTTATCTGGTATCACCAAAAGAGCTTACTACCCCTCTATGGCGCTTTCAGCTTTCTTGGCCGCTGGCGGCGATAGGATTGGTGGTTCTGGGATTGTTTTCCGGTTACCTGTGGTTGGCATACTTGCGCCAAGATGTTGAGTTTCGAACAGACTGGCCGGCTGGGCGCACTGCAATCTACTGGACGCCTTATGCGCAGCCGCCTCCCACCGGCTTCTTCGGCTTTCCACATCGCACAGGTTGGAAAGCAATTGGGGCACTTTATGCGAACGGGCAGTTACAAGGCGATTATGGAAGCAATGAAGAGGCAGATATCACAGCCTGGTACACGCGCCATGCAGCACGGGCGTGCGACGCTCAGCCCAAGTATTATCTCATTGCCAGCACTGTAGTGGACGCACAGTCGATAGATATGCAACGCATCCAGACAGAATACGAGGTCTTTGCTGAGGTGAAGCTGACCAATGGCAAAGGGCTTGTGGTCTACCAGAATCGTCCATCAGATGCTCGGCTTGGTCAGCTCGACTACAACACACTGGCAGCCGCTTTCGACTTTGACACACCACCAGCCGCCTTCGCGCGCCCGAAACATGGCAGACACAGCGTCCAAGCTGACCTGGGCGGCCTTGTCCGACTGGTGAGTTACGATCTGGACGTCCAACGTGCCTATCCTGACGGTCGGCTGACTGTAACCCTGTACTGGCAGGTGCTGAGCAAAATTGAGGAGGACTATCACGTGTTCGTGCACTTGGAACAAGAAGGGTCAATTTGGGCTCAGTCTGATGGACGCCCCGTCTGCTGGACATACCCCACCTACCTCTGGCGACCGGGACAGGTGATTGCTGATCACCATGCACTGCACATCTATGTAGACACACCGCCCGGCGAATATCCCGTCCTAGTTGGCATGTACCGGCCGAGCGATGGTCAGCGGCTCGACGTATTTGACGCAACCGGCAATCTGGTCTCAAATGCTGTGCACTTGACGAATGTCGTTGTGGGTGCACCTTGAGTGTCAGCGTGTCAAACCAAGAGGAGCTTTTGCCGGAAGCCAAACGGAGCAAAATGCACAGCGTATTGCCTAGCGCCAGTCAGTCAGAGGACCACGCCTTCCATAGTTAATCGCTGCGATAACCAAATCGAAAATGTTGACAGTGCGGTCGCCATTGAAATCGGCCACTGGGTCGCTTCCGCCATAACGTCCAGCGACGGCCGCTATATCGAAAATGTCGATCAGGTTATCACCGTTCATGTCTCCGGCCAGCAACACGATCGTGCCAAGCGGCCCAGATGGGGTTGACCTCTGCGCTCCCAAGAATCCGGGTCGCACAGCAGACAAACATTGTATCGCCTGCGCGGGCTGCAGCTGGAAGTAGCCTTGGGCATTTGTAGTCGCAACCTGGTTGCCCGAGAGAGCCTGGGTACACGGCTGACTGCTTATATAAATGGCAGTACCGTCGTGCGTACCACGACCTTGCAAGAGCACAGTCCCCGTGATCGATGCCCCAGATCCCCCTCCGCCTGTAACCCTCTGCACGGCAGCATAAGCATCCACTCTTGGCGTGACACGACCGTTTCTTGGATCTGTAATTGGCACCCCAGTTTCCTTGAGAATACTCTCGATTTGTGCAGCGGTAAGAGCCGGCTGCGCTTGTAACAATAGCGCTGCGATGGCAGATGCATGGGGTGTCGCCATAGACGTGCCGGACCGATTGCTCACACCACCGCCCAGTCCAGCTGAGGTTATCACCACACCTGGAGCCAGCAAGTCCAATGCTGAGCTGCTGTTGCTGGTACAAGCTATCTGATCAATCGCTGTATTCGCATCGGTACAAATGGGATTGGCCCCGCCCCACGTGTATGATCCCAAGTTGGCGTCATAAGTGCTGCCGACAGCTACCACGCCTGAGATACACGCTGGTGTCATCATTTTGTCAGCCATAGCGCCGTTGCCCGCTGCGGCAAACACGACGATACCGGCGCGCTGTGCCGCTTGTACAGCGGAAGCATACAGCATAGTGTTGGCATCCGCTGTGTCACACGTGCCAGCATAAGCTCCTCCGCCCAAACTGAGATTCATAATGCGCACGTTCAGACGCGCCTGGTTGGCAACCACCCAATCTATGCCTGCCACCACATCTGAAGTCCAACCACTGCCAGCGCTGTTAAGAACACGCACGGCCACGATGGCAGAGTCCGGCGCGATGCCACGCGGCGCAATGCTCCCGCGTCCGGTGATGATGCCAGTAACGTGCGTGCCATGTCCATTCTCATCACGTGCGCTATCACCCTCGTCAGTGTTGGCTGGAGGACAAGTGCCACGATTGAAACAATGCTGCGCTACAATACTGTCATTGATGTCAGGATGAGCGGGATCGTATCCGCTATCGAGCACGGCGATGTTGACACCAGCACCAGTCAATCTGAATTCAGCCCACACTCGGTCAGCTCGGACTACAGAAACACTTTCACCCAGCGCAGCTTGTACAGGCAAGTCTAATGCAACTGCGCGAACCAACGGGTTGCTCACTAGAGCTTGCCAACCTTGTAATGTCACCGTACCAGCCAGACCCGGCACAATGCGGTAACGGTACAACGGTTGAAAATCAACGCCGGAAATGCTGGCTAGCAGCGAATCTTGTGCCTGTGCTATCACATCTGCTTGTGCGGCAATGTCGGCTCCCTCAGGAGGTGGCCATAACGCAACAATCACCCGAGTAGTCTGTGGCGGACTGTCTGGTTGCTGGGCAAGACAGGGTGACATCGTGCTGACCAGCAGGATAAGCAAGCCCAGCCAGAACCAGAACCGTCTGCTTCGGCGATGAAGACGATGCACCAACTTCATTCAGCTGGCCCTTTCAAGCTGCTGGAGTTCAGTTTGGGCAACTGGATTATCAGGATCAAGCGCCAACACGCGCTGGAAACAAATGCGCTTTTCGCTGATCTGGTGTGCTACCAAACCCTTGCCCAACCAAGCATCGGTGTTGGCCGGATCACGCTCCACTGCACGGCTAAACAGCTCGTGAGCGAGCTCCAGATTACCACGCTGCATTGCACGGCGACCCTGTTCCGTCAAGGCGGCGGCGACTTCGCTCGCACTCTGTTCCACGACCGGTATGCTGCCATCGCCGACAACAACAGCACCTCTCACAGCAGCTGCTTGACGTCGTTGATACACAACAGAAAGAATGATGACTAACAATAACAGGCCTGCAATCCCGACAAGCCACCAACCCCATTGCGGAATGATATGCCTGTCCGGCACAATGCGATCCGAGGGCCCGGGTAGCAAGAGGTCCTCACTTTCTACTGGTATCGTGGTCAAGCTCGAGGAGACCAATTGAGCACGCGTTACCTCTATGGAATAGGGCCCGCTACCCAATATGCGGAACGCAACTGTCGCTAACACACCTTCCCCGTCAACAGGTGGTGCTGGATTCAGAAGTGTCACCACAAAGGTGATCAGCCCAGCTGAGGTATCCACCTTATTTGTCACAACAAAACGTTCATCAGCAGCCAGCAAAGGTCCAGGTGCAATTTGAATGCCCTCAAGGCGCGGATTAGCATCCTCCACCTGCAGCTGGCTCGGATCAAAGTGCAGTTGCACATCTGCACCATACAGGTCGGCGACACCCGTCACGATGAGGTTCACGACCAGCTGCTTCTCATCCTGCAGAGGAGCGAGCTGCAAGTAAATGCGTGCCTTTGTCTGGGCAAGGCTGTCCGGGGCATAGAGCAAAGCGGCAAGCAGTACCAATGCCAGCAACGTCACTGACAGCTTTCGCCCTACACAAGCAACCGTCTTGTTGATCATTGCACTGTAGAACACTTGAGCCAAGTAATTACGGTTTACAATGATCTCGAACCGCTACTTCAATTGCCCCCGCCTTCTTGTCCACCAATATTACCTGCTCGATCGAGACCTCGGCATCTGGGGCACTACGCTCTTGCCACAATATAGTCGCGATCGTCCCACCACCGCTGAAAGGTGCATCATCACCTAACTGTGTGGCAATATAGTGAACAATACCCTTCGTGTTGTCAACGTTGTTGACTGCGACAAAATCAGGGCGTGGCGCCTCTCCGGGCCTGATCTGAACACCACTCATCTGATCATCAGCATCAGCTGCCTGCAGCTGGGTGGGGTCGAACTTGATCTTCATATCCACAGCGTACAAGTCTCGCACGTTGTCTACACGCACAAAATGTGTTCTTTCTTCTCCCGCACGTACCAGGCACAATGTTGCAATGCTGGATGATCGGATCTGCTCAGCTGAGCCCCCGCTCTGCTGGCTGAGTGAGGCAGCATTGGTGTCACCTTTATCCATCTTGGCAGTAGCTATGGGATTAAGCGACAAACCGCCTTCACCGAACGCGCTGGGCACAACTTCTGATGTACCATATGGAGCAGGCATATCGGTGGCGGGCTGTCCAGCGCTGCCACAGCCAGCTAACACCAATGCGAACAAGAACAAAATGGACGTCGCCACACACCGGCGACACCGACATTGCACGAGCGCCAAAGCGCTTTCCCAAGTGATAATGTCAAATCCAAGAGAGTGCATGGTTTGGACTCTGAACGATGTTACGAATGGCTATACAATTCAACTCAATTATAGCCAACGTTACGCATGTGCAAAGTCGTTGCAGAGGCCAAAGCTCAGAGCAACAACGGTCGTGAACTGTTATGTGCAGTCGCACTGAGGCTTCTGCACCCACATCGGCTCTATCCCCTGCTACCCTGATTGTAAGAGCAAGGGGTATTTATCTCAACGATGGCAGCCCCGAGCGCAGTCCCCAAAACAGCACCTAAGCTCTCTCCGTAACAGCACGGAGAGAGCTTAGACGCATAGCTCGGCGGATTCTAACCAGAATTCGTGGTGAGGGACAGGGATGTGCCTTCCCTGTCCCTCAGCAGTGATGCCATCAGCGGGGCGGGATCAACAACACTTGGCCGGCTCGAATGTAGTTAGGGTTGGGAATATTGTTGTACGAAGCCAGTTGCCAGACACTCACCCCGAAGCGGCGAGCTATGGAGAACAGAGTATCGCCGAACTGTACAACATACTGGTTGGGTGCCGGTCCAGGCCCAGGCGGAGTAGGACCAGGAGCCGGTATGATAAGCACCTGACCTACATAGATTAAATTGATGTTGTAAATGTTATTGAGTGAGGCTAATTGCCAGATGCTTACTCCAAACCGACGGGCAATAGAATAGAGCGTATCACCACGCTGCACCACATAGCGCGTCGGCGTAGGAGGAGGCGGCGTCAGGGTCACAGGCGGTGGGGGAGTCAACGTCACTGGCAGTGGGGTCAACGTTATCGGCGTCGGAGTCGGGATCACTGGCGGCGGACCACCTCCGCCAACTATGATATTACCACCTTGCGACGAAGCAGGAATTTGCTGACCCTGGGCATTTGCCAGGTTAACAATACTGAACGTGAGATCAGCTGTGCCTGCCGCCTGACCACGGAAGACCACCGTCGCGAGCAACCCGCTGCCCGTAACTGGAGATTTTGGTGGTAATTGTGTCAGGGCATAGCGGATGACACCTGCCGCGTTGTCAGCGGAATTCTGGGCGGGAAAATCAGGGGATGGAAAGTTTCCAGGTTGAATCTGAACCCCTTCACGCCCGGGGTCCGCATCCTGCACCTGCAAGACGGCCGGATTGAAACGCAGCTCGACATCAGCAGCATACAACCCCGATACATTCTCAATCCGAATCTCTATCGTAGCAGTCTGCCCGACAGCGACCTGCTGGCTCACTGGCTGTATGCGCACCAACGTACCCGCCTGCATTGCCGCAGCCGGAACCGCAGCGAGGAGGCTGCTGATCATGACCGCTACAGTCACCACACTGATCACCACCAGCAATGGATGCAATAGGTTTGAATTACACTTTGTCATAGTTACCTCCTGATGTTATTGCGATACCCATGTTCTCCTTGGTAAATAAGAGCCATTGCGTCTATCTTTCGACATACCAATACCCACATATTAGTGACGTGATCACTCTCCCGCTCGTTCCAGATGCAAGCCACCAAGAGCATTACACCGAATACACCTTGGCTGTGACCCACACCCTGTTAACTCTGGAGGGAGACTCCGAGAAACCATTGCGCGACCCAATTTCTCATATAGCAAGGTGCACGCCGGCGAGTTCACTAGATTGTTCCTGTAAAAGTACGTTCTGGGTAATTCTGGCGGAGAAACAACCACCTACACTGGCACTATTCACGCCAGACTCGTCTGTGTGGTCATGAAAAAGATCATGGGTGGTATTCTACAGCACCCATAGTATAACACAATTTATGTAAAGAGTCAAGAGCTGCAAGGTCAATAAGAAGGGGAATTAGCCACAAGATTGTGCCATAATCTGGCGAATCTCTTGGTTCAAATTAGAATACCAGCTATGCAAGCGCCTCGTCCACCGAAAGACCGATCTTAGTATTCCAGCGGCGACTCGCGCACCAATCTCTGACGGAAGACCCAGTAAGACCATGCCTGGTAGAGCAACACAACAGGCACCAGAGCCAGCGCAATGTAGCTCATAATCCTGAGGGTGTAGGCGCTGGAGGCAGCTGTATAGATCGTGAGACTCCAGTCCGGGCTGAGGCTGGAGACCATAACTCGCGGATACAGCGCCAGGAACAGGCTACTCACCACGAGCACGATGGTGACCCCGAAAGCAGCAAAAGCCAGACCAGAGCGCCCTCTCCGAAGAAAGACGCCGGACACCACCAAGGTCCCAACAGCCAAAAGCGGCACCAAGAAAAGCGCCACTGGCCACCGTGCCGTTACATCTGTAGTGAAGATACTCGAAATCAGCCCTATGAGCAATATAGCCAGCGTCGGGGGCCATAGCTTTTCCGCCATGGCACGTGCTTGGCTGGCAATTTCGCCTCCTGTCTTCAAGGAAAGGAAAATTGCCCCATGGAAGAGGAAGCCCAATATAGCTGCAACTCCCCAGAGTAACGCTGGCAAATTCAGCAAGGTGACTAAGCTACCACGGTAAGTCATTGTGGCGTCGATGGGCACTCCACGCAACAGATTGAAAAGAGCTACTGGGAGCAAGAGGGAAGGCAACAGACTACCAAAGAAAAGCATCCAGTCCCATGCCCCGCGCCAACGCGGATTTCCTAACTTGCTGCGGAACTCAAAAGCAGCTCCGCGCAAAATTAGTGACAACAGTACCAACACGAACGCCATGTAGAACCCACTAAACATAGTGGCGTACCAATGCGGGAACGCGGCGAACAGAGCTCCCCCTGCCGTAATCAACCACACCTCGTTGCCATCCCAGTGTGGCCCGATAGTGTTGATGAGCACACGGCGTGTCCTGTCATCCTTGCCGAGAAAAGGCAACAACATGCCGACTCCATAGTCAAAACCCTCGAGGAAGAAGAAACCAGCAAAAAGTAGACCGATCAAGATGAACCACAGTGTGTTGAGATCCATTTTCGCTTGTCTCCTCGCACAATCAGTAGGCCAGCGCTGTATGTTCTACTTGTTCCTCTTCTTCCACTGTCCCTCGTTTGGCAAAGTGCAGCAGCAAATAGATGTCGGCAACCATTAGCCCACCGTAGATTATGGTGAAAGCCAAGAGTGAGAACATTAGCATACCCGGCGTCACCGCAGGCGATATGGCATCTTTGGTCTTCTGCAAGCCATAGACAATCCACGGTTGCCGCCCCATCTCGGTGAGCAACCAGCCAGCGGTATTGGCGACATAAGGCAGCCCAATGGCCGGCATAAGCACCCTAAGGAAGAATGGAACACGCTCTACCTTCTCGCGCCACACCAAAATTAATGCAACGAGCGCCAGCAATGCTAACAGAAAACCAGCGCCTACCATAATGCGGAACGTAAAGTAGCTCAACATAACCGGAGGCACATAATTGTCTGGCCCGAACCGAGCCACGTACTCCGACTGAATATCCTTGATGCCCCTCACTTCCCCACTGAAACGGTTGTAGGTGAGGAAGCTGAGCACAGCCGGAATGCGGATAGAAACAAGCTCTGATATACTCTCTTCACTTTGTTGCACAATGCTGAACAGAGAAAAAGAAGCAGGATCCTCGCTATTTACAAGTGCCTCCAATGCGGCCAGCTTCATAGGCTGGCTCTGGGCTATATGCTGCGTTTGGGCATGGCCAACCGCGATGACCAACACACAACCAATAACAGCAGCAACAGCGCCTACCCGAAACGAACGCCAGAACGCCTCCCGGTCTTCGCTTCGCTTGAGAAGATGATAAGCGCTGATGCCCATCATGAAGAAAGAGGCTGTTACAACGCCAGAGGCAAGCACGTGGGGATATTGCGAGATAATGTTTGGATTGGTAATCAAAGCGCCAAAGTCAATTAGCTGGGCACGCCCGTCCACAATGGTATAACCCACCGGCTGCTGCATAAAAGAATTCGCGATCAGAATCCACAGGCCTGAGAGATTGGAACCCAGCGCCACCAACCACATTGTGGCCGCATGCAATCCCCTGGACAACCTGTTCCAGCCAAAGATCCAGACGCCCAGGAAAGTTGACTCGAGAAAGAACGAACTGAGCGCTTCCGTTGCGAGAGGTACCCCGAAGATATCACCCATAAAACGGGAGTACTCCGACCAGTTCATACCGAACTGAAATTCCAAGACAATGCCAGTCACTACACCGACTGCAAAGTTGATGATGAGCAGTTTGCCCCAAAATTTTGCCATACGTCTGTACACTTCGTTCCCGGTACGTGCGTAGATTGTTTCTATGATAGCGACCAGGATCGGAAGCCCCAACGTCAAGGGGACAAAGAAGAAATGGTACACGGTAGTAATGCCGAATTGTAAACGTGCCAGAGTCACTGTGTCCATTGCTCTCAACCTCGTATGCCATTCTCACATAACATCTTAGGTTGAGGAAGATATTGTATTCTAGGTAAAAAGTCAAGAATGTACTCCGCACCCTTACTCCTGATCCTTGACACTCTACAGCCTGATGCTACAATGGGCGCAGCTCAATGATGCAGGGCAGATACGAGCCCAAGCAGGGGCATCCGTGATCAAGAGAGAATGGGTTTCACTCATTGTGCTACTGTTGGCAGCTTGCGGTTGCCTGCCGAGTATGCAACCTGCCACGTCCGTATATACTCTGGTTCCCTCTACGTCGCCCATTGCGCAACCAGACGGGTCGATTGAAGTGCTGTCCTCCGCTGTATCACGGTCGACACAGCCAGCCTCCGGCGTGCCCATTCCGACACCCTCAGGGCCGCCTACCGACGTTTACATAGTACAACCGGGCGACACGTTGAGCGACATCGCGTATACACGTTGCGGCTGTGAGGTTGAAGAACTGATGACGCTTAACCGGATCAGCGAGGCGACACTCTTACAAGCAGGACAAAGGCTGCGCATTCCTGTGAAAACAAAATATGTAGGTCCCCCATTGCGGCTGCTGCCCGACAGTGAGGTAGTCTATAGCCCAGCCTATCGAGACTTTGATATTGCCAACTTTGTTAACAAGCAAGGTGGATACCTGGCTCACTATACAGAGCGCGCCGAAGGACGTATGCGCACGGGGGCCGAAATCGTGCAGCTGATCGCACAAACGTTCAGCGTAGGCCCACGTCTACTACTGGCATTATTGGAGTATCAGAGCGGGTGGGTAACTGGCGAGCCAAACAGTCAAGTGGCGCTGGACTTTCCACTCAGCCTTGGAAACGGTGGCCAGGCAGGGCTTCACTTTCAGCTGAGCTGGGCTGCTAACCGTGTCAACGAGGGCTATTACACGTACAAGCGTGAGGGCACATTCGCCTTTCGCCTGTTGGATCGCAAGCGCGTGCTGGCTGCAGAAGGTCTGAACGCTGGAACAGTAGGTATTCAAAACGTGTTGGCGCTCACCCGCGATTGGGATGCCTGGCATAAGGCAGTGGATCGCACAGGGTTCCTGCGCACCTATGAGATGCTTTTTGGCGATCCCCACACGCGTGCTGTTGAGCCACTTATCCCAGCTAATTTGGAGCAACCTGTGCTTTACCTTCCTTGGCCAGAAGGGCGTATGTGGTACCTGAGCGGAGGACCACACGGCGCCTGGTTTAGCGGCAGCGCATGGGCCGCGGTTGACTTCGCACCCCCTGATGTCATGGGACACTGCGCTGTCTCACAGGAATGGGCGACGGCAGCGGCATCTGGATTAGTCTTGCGTAGCGAAGATGGCCAAGTGCTGATCGATCTGGATGAAGATGGCTACGAGCAAACTGGCTGGATACTGTTTTATTTGCACGTCGCCTCCAAAGACAGAGTACAGGTGGGCGCACGCCTGGCACGTGGCGATCGGATAGGCCACCCTTCGTGCGAAGGAGGAGTAGCTGAGTCGAGCCATCTTCACATCGCACGTCGCTACAATGGAGAGTGGATTGCCGCAGACGGCCCGATCCCTCTCGTGCTCTCCGGCTGGCGCGCTATCAATGGCCTTGCAGAATACGAGGGAAAGATGGTGAAGGATGAACAAGTGCGTCAAGCTTGTGAGTGCTGGGAGGCGACGGTCAACGGGATTGTTTCGGACAACCTGAGCTCCTCGTGATATATCTGACCTGCTTTTCAAGAAACTATCGGAGTAAGCCGATGAAACATAGTGATCCAGGAGGTAAGACAGAGTGACTCGTAGACAGTGGGCACTCGTCATCGTTTTGGTTCTTGTCAACTACATTATATTTGCTTCCTTAGCAACCGTTGTGCTCACACACCGATCTAAGGTGTCTACTCCTAGACGCACACCACTGCCTACGTTCACAGTATTAGCGCGTGTGTCACCAACGCGACCACCCACCGCTACTCCCTCGGCGACACCCACTGCAACTCCAACACAGTATGTGTTACCCACGCCTACACCGGTAGTGCCTCCAACTCCGACGCCTGTGCCTGTGACTCCTACGCCCGCAACCCCTTCCGTGACAGTGCGCGTAGGGTTGCGCGTACGAGCAGGGCCAGGTGTGGACTATCCGCAAATAGGTTCGCTGACACCTGGAAGCACGGTGGAAGTTATCGGCCGAAATCGTGATAGCTCTTGGTGGCAAATTGCCTACGTGGGAGCAGCGGATGGAAAAGGATGGATCTCTGCCAACCCAGAATACGGAACGGCACAGAATACCGAGACTGTGCCCTACGTCGAGGCACCACCTCCGCCGCCTGCCACACCCACAATGCCACCCACTCCTGCGGCACCTCCCACCCCCCAATGGCAATTTGAGCCAACTGGCTTTGAAGGGCAATGGAATGCTGGATTGGCGCAAATTCGAGGCAAAGTAGTGGATGCCGCTGGACAGCCGGTGCAGGGCGTGTTTATGCAAGCCAAGTGTGGTGGCACCGTGCTGGCTTCCAATCCATCTGGCATCAACTTGTACGCGCCCAGCGAACCCTATGAGCCGGGTGCATTCGATATCATCCTGAGTAGCCCGCTTGACCGCCGGTCCATGTGTCGTTGGGAGGTACGGATTGTACAAGCTAATACATATGAAGAGGCCAAGAATCCCGCGGCACCATCCTTGTCCGACACTGCGTACTGCGATTTGGAATGGGAGATCGCTTCAATTTGCTTCACGCGTTGGCGCAAGAACTGGTAAGCCACTAGGGGGCCTACGATATGAAAGTCTGGCTCCACACATGTTAACATTGCCCAACTGGTATCCTGCACGGTAACCCGCCAAAGCTGATGAGCTGGTTGATACGACTAGTAGTGGCAGGAGTAGTGGGGCTGCACCTAGCAGCAGGTTGTCTGCCCGAAGAGCTGGCTTGGAGCGTGTGGCCCTATACTTTGTTGCCACAACCAGTGGCATATGGAGCCGCCATCGTGGTCTTGCTATTTGCAGTTACCCCTCTGAACGATGCAGCACGCCATTGGGGACAACGTCTCTTGGACATACTGCCTGGGAAGTCCCGCCCGCGTCGTTGGTTCGTTGCGATCGCTTTGCTCAGCGGGGTCTTGTTCTGGTCTCTGCGCATTCGGCACCTGCAATGGGGTGACGCGAGCTTCATTGTAAAAGCGCTGAGCTACATAGGTGATGACCGTCCAGTTTGGACCATTTATAATTGGCAGTCACCTCTGACCATTTTCTTGCATGCACGCTTGTGGCTGCTGCTCAACCCATCGCCAGGCATCGGTGTCGATACACTTTATGCCATAACGAGCGTTCTCTCCGGCATAGCTTTCGTTTATGTGCTCCTATGCCTGGTCGATGAGCTGGGACGCGACCGCATGGAAAAGGCGATCATCTCTGGTCTGATGGCGACCACGGGAGCTATGCAGCTGTTTTTCGGCTATGTCGAAAACTACACACTTATGTCTGCCAGCTTACTGATCACCTTATACCTCAGCGTCCGCTGTCTGCGTGGTCATCTAGCTCTCGTATTGCCGTCAGCAGCCCTGGCGATCACCAATGCCTTCCATCCCGCCTCTGTCGTGATGTGGCCAGCTATGCTCTATGTAGCTTGGCAAAAACAGGGGGGGCTGAGCCGTGGTAGAGGGGTCAAGGCGCGCGTCTGGTTGGAGCTGATCTTACCCCCGCTGATGGTCTTCGCTGCACTGGCGTTCTTTATGACACTGGCAGGACATGGACCCACAGCATTACTTGCCGATGACCGGCCAGGCGGTGCCGATGGGGTCCTCTTCGTGCCCCTCTACAACGTTGAGACCCCTTGGCAACACTACACGATGTTTTCCCTTGCCCACCTGCTCGACTGGGCGAATGAACATTTTCTCATTTCGCCCTTCGGGCTCTTCTTGCTCCTCTACGCGCTGGCCAATGCTACCAGGCAACATCTGATCGGCAGCCCTGCTCATCGGGATGCATTCGAGAAGAGCGTTATATGGTTTCTGGTCATTGGGAGTGTTGCCTACTTAATACTGACATTTGTATGGAATCCGGATTATGGTGGACGCAAGGATTGGGATCTGTTTGCGCCCTCGGCGTTTGTGTACACGCTGCTGGCGGGCTATATGTGGACCAGGCAGTGGGGTACTTCGGGTAGTACTCCGCAGGATAGAATCATGCTGGCACGACACTCCGTGCTGCTGATCACAGCCGCCACATTGCACACAGGCGCGTGGATTTACTCTAATATGCTACCCCGATGAACGCTTTAGCACGAGGAAGTGAGACCTTGGGCTTGCACAAGACGCTGCCGGAAACACTTCACTGTCTCACGCAAGCCTGTTGCGAAGTCAACATGTGGCACGTAACCTAGCAACTGTACAGCGCGCTGGATGTCCCCCAGAGAGTGTCGCACGTCGCCAGGTTGTGGTGGTAGATACTCCACCCGTAGCTCTTTGTCGCCGATGAGTTTTCTCAAATGGTCAATGAGATCCAACAGCGAATGGCACTCTCCGCTAGCCACATTGATGACCTGGCCAATCGCATCATCAACCTGGCAGGCTAATAAGTTTGCTGCAACAACATTAGCAACGTACACGAAGTCGCGTGATTGTCGTCCATCGCCGAAGACGGTTAAAGCACTACCACTCAGTGCCGCAGTGATGAATTTGGGGATGACCGCAGCATACTGAGAATGGGGATCCTGGCGAGGACCGAACACGTTAAAATAACGCAACGCCACCGTAGGCAATCCATACACCTGCTGAAATGCGCGGCAGTACCCCTCGCCTGCCAGCTTAGACGCTGCATAGGGCGACACCGGTTCCGGGGGCATTTGTTCGTGCTTAGGCAATACCGAGCTATTGCCATACACTGCGCATGAGGAAGCAAACACTACCCGACGGACACAAGCGTCACGCGCTGCCAGCAATACGTTGAGAGTACCCGCTACATTGACCTGCTCAGTCGTCAACGGGTCAGCAATCGATTGTGGTACAGAAGCCACCGCTGCTTGGTGCAATACATAGTCCACACCTTCCATGGCCCTTTGAACAGTGGTCATTTCACGAATATCCCCTTCGATGACCTCCAAGCTTCCCGCCAAATGGGCCAAGTTCTCTCGCCGACCACTGCTGAAGTTGTCTAGCACGCGCACATGTTGGCCAAAGTGCACCAGCGCCTCCACCAGATGTGAACCGATGAATCCAGCACCACCGGTGACCAGATAGCGAGATACTCCCGTTGGCACCGCAATCCTCATAGCTTCACCACCTGTGCCCTGCCAGTTGGTACATTCCTCAAGACATTGCGCGTATCAATAATCAGCTGGGCGTGTGACACAACAAGCTGCCAGTCAATGCAAGTGTGATCAGTGACAATGACAATGCAATCAGCGCCCGATAGCACTTCCGGAGTCAATGTAACCGAATCGAGCGACCAATTGTCGTACCGCAAATGGGGTATGTAAGGATCGTGATAAGAAAGCTCAGCACCACGTTCAGCCAGCAGATTCATAATCTCGAGGGCAGGGCTCTCGCGCGCATCGCTCACATCGCGCTTATAGGCCACACCCAACACCAGAATGCGTGAACCTTTGACCGCCTGGCGCCGTGCGTTCAGGGCAACAGTGATCTTTTCGACCACATGATAAGGCATTTCCGAGTTTATCCGGTCGGCCAGTTCGATAAAGCGGGTGTTGTACTTGAGCGTCTTGAGCTTCCAGGAAAGGTACAGTGGATCGATGGGCAGACAGTGCCCTCCCAAGCCAGGTCCCGGATAGAACGGGGTGAACCCGTATGGTTTGGTCGATGCGGCCTCGATGACCTCCCACACGTCCAATCCCAGCCGATCACAAATAAGTGCAAATTCGTTCACTAAGCCGATGTTAACTGCGCGAAAGGTGTTCTCGAGCAGCTTGACCATTTCCGCAGCGCGCGCCGAGGAAACCGGCACGATCTGATCGACAGCACATTGATAGAGCTCAGTGGCCACGCGGGTACACTGTGGGGTGATACCGCCGACCACTTTGGGCGTATTACGCACCCCGAAGCTAGGATTAGCGGGGTCAATACGTTCAGGCGAAAAGGCAAGGAAAAAATTACCACCAATCTCGAAACCGGCCGACTCAAAACGTGGCAACAAGATTTCTTCCGTAGTGCCTGGATAGGTTGTGCTCTCCAATACCACCAGCATGTCGTGGTGTGCATAACGCGCGACCTCTTCGGTAGCTGCCAGGATATAGGAGATATCCGGATCGCGACTCTTGCTGAGCGGCGTTGGGACACAGATGATTGCGGCATCCGCCTCCTGCAAGCTAGCAGCATCCGTAGTGGCAGACAATTTGCCAGTAGCGACCAGTGCTTGCACGGTTTCGTCAGGAACGTCCAAGATATAGCTGCGGCCGGCGTTGAGGGCCTCTACCTTCTCCTTATCCACATCAATCCCGACCACCACCAGCCCTGAACGCGCAAATTCCACTGCCAGAGGAAGCCCTACGTAACCCAAACCTATTATGGTGACACACGCCGTTCGCTCTGCAATGCGCTTGAGAAGGGCGATTTGATCGTCACTGTTGGTCATATTCGTCACCTGTTTCTGAGATGTTTGCGAGTCTCAAGATAGGATTGTCAACATCGTGTCTCTGGTGCCACAAGTATTTTCGGAACACTGGGCTCAAACCTCCATACGGCTGCTTGTGGCCGTAACCGAGTGAGATCACACGGTTGCTCTTCTTAACACAGCTCCAAACTTGACTGAAAAATACCTCTATTGTTTGTTTTCTTTAATGTAAAATGTTGTATGTTATAGTATAATAGAGTATAGAGAAATAACAATGCTCTCTGCCCAAGTGGCTCGTTACATCTGCCGCATCTTTCCAAGCTAGGATGTACAAGCAGGAGAGATGACATCAAATGAGCTCGCAGTGTAGTCAGGCATGCCCAAAATGCAAAACATCTCATTGTCCGGTACAGTTGTCACAGCAGAGGGGAAAAGCCCTCCGTTTGACCTCCTAATTCTACTGAGATAGCTGCTTTGATTGGAAATGACAACATGAGAGCTAACGAAGCGCCAAGAATGGATCAACGAATAGAATGGCCAGGCCACGTGCAGGCAAGTGTCCGAGAAGGCATTGGTGAAGAGAAAAAAGGGCCAGGCGACAATCTGGGTCTCGACGATATCATAGCTACTGTCCTGGAGGGAGCCCGGCGCACCTTGGACGCAACAGCGTGCTCTGTTTGGCTGGTTGAGCATTCCACAGGTGATCTAGTATGCAAGCATTCCACCGACCCAAAGGGAACCCCAATCCATGGGTGGCGGCTGGCGCCTGGAGAGGGTATCGCAGGCTGGGCCGTGGCCAACAAGCAGGGGACAATCGTTGCGGATGCTCGAGCGGATACACGTCATGCTCAAGAAGCCGATAAGCTCACAGGCCTAGAGTCTCGCAGCATCCTAGCTGTACCAATGGTGACCAGGCAGGCCGTCGTCGGGGTGATAGAAGCGATTGACTCAAAGCCGAACCAATTCACGAGTGACGATTTGCACCTAATGGAAGCCTTGGCATCTACCGCGGCTATCGCGATTGAGAACGCACAATCCTACGCGCTGAGGCGCCAGTCAGAAGTATACCGCGAACGCCACCGATTGGCACGCGAGCTGCATGACTCGGTAGTGCAGGACCTGTATGGCATCCAGCTAGCGGCCAAGACCTCGCTTGTGTTGCTGGAGCATAAGAATGTGGGCTCAGAAGTTCTGGACCCTCTGCAACAAGTGGTAACGCTGGTCCAGCAGATTCTGGTCAATCTGCGTGAAAGCATCTTCGATCTCAGCACAGAAAGCTGGACCGGTCGGGACCTCAGTGCGGCGTTAAGGGATCACTGTGCCATATTGAGGAAGCTGTACTGTCTGGATATTCAGCTTTCCATAGACTCGGAACCGGAACTCTTGCCTGAACAGGAGCTGACGCTCTACAACGTCGCCAGGGAAGCACTCTGGAATGTAGTACGACATGCCTGCGCTAGCTCAGTGGAGGTCAGACTAGGCCAAGAAGGTGATGCTCTTGTGCTGCGTATCGCCGATAATGGCATAGGTTTTCGTCCCAATGATATCGATGTGGACGAAGCACAGGGGATCAAGGACATGCGATGGTGTGCAGAGGCTTTGGGTGGAGTTTTTCTCCTGGAGTCGACCCCTGGTCGAGGGACCGTGGTGAGTGTACGCATGCCATACCCATGCACTGGGAGTTAAGTGAGTGTCTGCCTCTCAGTTGTCGTCTGTGCAGTGTGCCCCAGTGGGAGACCTCCCGTGACCCAGACGCGTGTCTTGATAGCGGATGATCACCCCGTTGTGCGTAAGGGCATTCAGATGCTATTGGGCACGGAGCCTTCCATCCAAGTCGTCGGGGAAGCAATAAACGGCGAGGAAGCGGTGCAAAAGGCTAGCGAGCTCCAGCCGGATGTTGTGCTTATGGACCTGGTGATGCCAGGCGTTGGGGGCACTAGAGCCACCCTTGAGATCAAGCGCCTCTTGCCCGATACCAAAGTTATCATTCTGACAGGTTTTAGTGAAAAGGCTCGGGCCGAGGAGGCAGTGAGAGCCGGGGCAGATGGCTATCTTCTCAAGGATGTGGATGGTGGCGACTTGATCAAGGCGATTCAGGCAGTCCGACAAGGAGGTATGCCGCTCGATCCACAAGTTGCCTCCTTCGTGCTCAGGAATGTGGAGCATAACACAGCATCTCATAATGCGGGAATGCTCACGGCACGAGAGCGACAGATCTTGCGCCTGCTAGCGAGTGGCCTGAGCAACAGAGCAATTGCCGAGATCCTTAAGATTCGCCCGGGCACAGTCAAGGTGCATGTCAGTAACATCCTCAACAAGCTCCACATGGCGAGTCGTACCGAAGCTGCTGTATGGGCTATGCAGCAGTGTTTGGACGTAGCTGACGCCAGCGACCCCTCAAAGATCGGCTGATCTATATCGAAAGACATAGGCATATGGAGAGCGTCTATGCCATATGCCTATCCCCTATCGCCATCCCGTGAATGGGGATAACACGCGAAACAGGCAATAGGCAAGCAGGCAAAAACCTCGTATAATGAAGTTAACTTCGGTAACAATTTTTAGTTTGGGTGTGTTGAAGTAGCACCCGGATTCAACCCCTTCGTGTCGGCCCAGGGGCGCTTCACTCAGCGTGTCGCCGATCTCTTGACTGCCGATAAACAGGTCGGACACACGAGTAAATCCTGCAGAAACACCAGGTGTAAAAAGTGTTTTGCCCACTCCACCTTATGGGAAGGTAGAGCCTTGTCAAAACAAGTGGACGCTGCCGGCATTTACCAAGCGGAACTGCTAACTGTAAAAGAGGTAGCAGACTACCTGCGCGTGTCTCGCGTCACAGTGTGGCGCTGGTGCCAAAAGGGGATCATCCCAGCGATCAGAGTCGGGCACCTATGGCGTGTTCGCTGCAGTGATCTGTGGGATTATCAGGACTCCTCGAGGAGACGCGAGACAGAAGCGAACTCGCTTGCCAGTGAGGCGATGCGCTGAGAGGATGATCAGGCACTCTGTCTTCCAGCAGACACAAGGGGAGGATGTCCACGACCATTGAGATCAGAGCGAGGTTTGCTCGCCCTGCCAAACTGGTGGTGGCTGTGTCCAATTCGTTCTACTGTGCTTATGTGATCTGAGGTGGTTGGTGTGTTATGAACGCCGCGATATTTGCCGAGTGGTTGCGTCGCCAGGGGCATCACGTGGTGCGCACATCCAGTAGCTATTGGTATGAGGTGAACCTTGGTGTTTACCAGGCATTCCCATACCACTGGATTATTGAGCCTTCGGATGCAGAACTGCACCAGCTATTCTGGAAGCATCGGGCGATTGCGGTGCGCTTCTCGACACCTTTACGTGCTCGCTGTGGCAAGGTCAGCTACCACGTGGTTTGTGCAGACCCCTCCTATGATCTGCCATGCCTGAGCCGACAGGCGCGACAAAATGTCTGCAAAGGGCTCGAGCACGTCCGTGTGGAGAGGATACCGATGTCCAGGCTGGCCTTAGAAGGTTGGCGGATGCGGCAGGAGACGCTTGAGCGTCAAGGAAGAGTGGACGCTGAAACAGAAGAGATGTGGCGCCGTATCTGCACAACCGCTGAGGATCTGCCCGGCTTCGAGGCCTGGGGTGCGATCCATAAACAAGAGCTGGTAGCATCCTTCCTGGCTTTCCGTTGCGATGACTGTTTCACACTGCCTTACGAACAAAGTGCATCAGACCACCTAAAGGATCGAGTCAACCATGCCATATTCTTTGGCGTCACTCAGGCAGCACTCAGGCGTCCTGGAGTCTCTGAGGTGTTCTTTTGTCTCGAGTCGCTTGACGCCCCGCCGAGCGTCGATGAGTTCAAGTTTCGCATGGGATACACGGCGAAACCGGTGCGCCAACGGGTAGTCTTCCACCCTCTTCTGGCACCACTGGTCAATCGGACAAGCTATATGATGGTCAAGAAAATGCTAGCCATGTACCGCCACAGTTCGGCTCTGGCCAAGGTTGAAGGTATGTTCCGCTTCTACCTAGAAGGAAAACGTGATCTAAATAGACAAGACTGGCCAGAGTGTCTCATTCCGCAGAAGAGCGAGTTGCTCGCAGCATCGTTGTGCGGCACCCCGGCGCAAGCAGCGAACCCAGCCTGGCGGGAACGGTCTTGGCCCTATAGTCCTTGCTAAGGACGAAACTATGGATAATACGCACACAGAAAAAGCAATGGTTATGATTAGGGATGATTTCCTCCCGTTCGCGCTGCCGGACATCGGTGAGGAAGAAATCGATGAAGTTGTGCAAGTACTCGCCTCTGGCTGGATCACGACGGGCCCAAGGACTAAGGAGTTTGAGGAACGTGTCGCAGACTATCTTGGCGTGAAACATGCGGTTGCTGTCAGTTCTTGTACAGCGGCACTGCACATTGCCCTGGCAGCGCTCGGGGTTGGCCCGGGTGATGAGGTGATCACCTCTCCCTTAACATTCTGCGCTACTGCCAATGTAATTGTCCACTTAGGCGCGACACCTATCTTTGCCGACGTCAGCGCGGATTGCAATGTTGATCCCGATGAGATACGGAGACGAATTACTCCACGTACTAAGGCCATCGTTCCAGTGCATTATGCAGGCCAACCATGCAATATGGATCGGATCCTGGAATGCACTCGAGAGCACAAGGTGTATGTTGTCGAAGATGCTGCCCATGCAATTGGCGCCAAGTACCACGGGCAGATGATAGGCAGCTTTAGCGACGCAACCGCCTTCAGCTTTTACGCGATCAAGAACATGACGACTGCAGAGGGCGGCATGGTGACCACCAACAACGACGCGCTGGCTGAAAAGATGCGATTGCTCAGCTTGCACGGGATCAGCAAAGACGCTTGGAAGCGTTATGGCAGCGAAGGCTCATGGTACTACGAAGTTGTGTATCCCGGGTACAAATACAATATGACCGACATCCAGGCTGCTCTGGGCATCCGTCAGCTGGCCAAGCTTGAGCACTTCCTGGATGTGCGCCAGCGATACGTTGCGATGTACAACGATGCCTTCCGTGATGTCCCAGAGATCCACACACCGGAGACCAAAGGTGATGTTCGCCACGCCTGGCATTTGTACACCATTCAAATAGATACAGAGCGGCTTACAATCGATCGTAACAAGTTTATTGAAGCCCTGCACGCCGAACACATTGGCACCAGTGTTCACTTTATCCCTATTCATCTCCATCCATACTACAGCGAACGATTCGGGTTCAAACGAGGAGACTATCCCAACGCTGAGCGCATCTATGACCGTATTATCTCGCTGCCGTTGTACCCCAAAATGAGCGAGGAGGACATAAAACGCGTGATTGCTGCCGTCAAAAAGGTGGTGTCCATGCATCGAAGGTGAGGGCTGTCATCATGATCAAACGAGCCTTCGATCTAATAATTGCTTCAGTAGGATTGGCAGTTTTTGCGCCAGTGTTACTAATCACAGGAACTCTGATCAAGCTGGACTCGCCTGGTCCTGTTTTCTACCGTGCAGACCGCATAGGCAAAGGGGGCAAGTTGTTCAAGATGTATAAGCTGCGGACGATGGTGGTCAATGCTGATCGCCTAGGGCCTGCCCTGACACAAGGGAGGGACAAAAGGATCACCCGGATCGGCCGTATTCTACGTCGATGGAAGATCGACGAGATACCCCAGCTGATCAATGTTCTGCGTGGGGAAATGAGCATAGTAGGACCTAGGCCGGAATCGCCTTGTTATGTAGATTACTACACACCCAAGCAGAGGCAGGTATTGACAGTCAGACCAGGCATCACAGGACTTACTCAAGTGCGGTTCCGGCATGAGGAGGATCTGCTGAGCCAGTGCGCGAATCCGGAGAATGAGTACATCACTAGAATCATGCCTCAAAAACTGGCACTTGACTTGGAATACATCGAAAGGCAGTCCCTGATCTTAGACCTGAGCATAATAGTACAGACGTTCACAGCGCTCTTACAGCGCGATGAGCTGAGCAGCAGCAGGCACATTATGAATGGCAAGCCTACAGGATAGTCTGCCAAGATGCATTGTACCGCAGCAGTCCTCAACAAGGGCCGCGAGGACAATGCTTAGCATCAAACAGCATTGAGTCATAGGCAAAGGAATGAGAATGGAGATTAGATTAGAACAACCCAATACTGGATGCCAGATATCCTCTTTACGACTGCTGGCAAACGGGGATGGTAAGGCGCCGCCGCGGTCCCTTGTCAAGCGCCTGAAACTTGTCATGAGAAGACATCTGAGCCCTGACCGAGAACGTGCATTCAAGAAATGGTCAAACAATCTGATAAACAATCTATACAGGCTGGTCAGCAGGCACCCCAAGCCGATCGTCCAATCCATCAGCACCTTCACGAGAGACCTCCAAGCTGGGGACTGGGTACGGGTTCGGAGCCTGGAAGAGATCGAGGCCACGCTCAACCACTGGAGGCAGCTGCGCGGTTGCACCTTTATTCCCGAGATGGCTGCCTACTGTGGCACCACCCAGCGTGTGCTGAAACGGGTAGAGAGATTTGTTGATGAACGTGATCTACGTGTGAAAACCTCTAAAGGCATTGTCCTACTCGAAGGCGTGATGTGCAAGGGCACCGCAGACTTTGGCAGTTGCGATCGTTCTTGTCTCTATTTTTGGAGAGAAGAGTGGCTGGAGAAGATAAACGATAAGAGATCACATGAGCCTGATCTTGAGGGAACACTATCTGGAAAGGACCGGTGATCAGAACAGCAGCATGGCTGGGATAATAGCGAGTTTGGGGATGCAGCTTAAAGGAGAGCGCAGCTGATGAAATGCAGACTGGATAGGGCAATAAGTTTTACTCTTAGTACAGCGATGCAGCGTTTGGGCAAATACCCAGGGTTGGACGTCGCAGTGCGCGTGATCGCTGATATGATCATGGTGAATTTTTCTCTGGCCATCGCCTTGGTCCTGCCAGATTTGTGGTCAGTGGCAACCGCGACTAATACCTCTCTGTCTGGGCACATTTATGAAGGTTCCCTAGCCTTGTATAGAGAATATTCCTGGCTCCTGACTCTGATTAGTTTGGTGGTGTTCTATGTGAATGGTTTCTACAGCCGCACCCGTGCATATCGGGGACGGTATAAGGTACGGGTGATCGCCGAGTCCGTTGGTCTAAGCTACCTACTTTTCGGGTTCCTGGTGTTTCTTTTTCCAACGGCCACCCCTTTTCCACGTTTTGGACTAGCCCTGGCCTGTCTTTTCAGTGCGGTACTACTAATTGCCGCCCGCTTGTGCGTAGTTCTATTGTGTCGTCAGACTGGGAAGAAAGACTATCCCAGAGATCCTCACATCGCTCACGGCAGAGAATGCGACGTGCTGGTTATCGGCGGAGCTGGTTACATCGGGTCTGCTTTGGTCGAGCGGCTACTGGGACTTGGCTATAGGGTCAGGGTGCTTGATCTGCTCCTTTATGGCGATGATCCCCTGATCCCTTTCTACAGCCACCCGGAATTCGATCTCGTTGTAGGAGACTTCCGCCGCGTGGACACTGTAGTTAGAGCGGCAAATGGCGTGCGAGCTGTTGTGCATCTTGGGGCGATCGTGGGCGACGCAGCTTGTTCAGTGTGTGAAGACCTCACGATCGACATCAACCTTATGGCAACCCGGACCATCGCAGAGATAAGTAGAGGTCTCGGCATCAGACGATTCATTTTCGCTTCTACTTGTAGCGTTTACGGTGCCAGCGACCAGACCCTTGATGAACGATCAGCTCTTGCTCCTCTGTCGCTATATGCACGTACCAAGCTAGGGTCTGAGAGAGTTTTGCTCGGTATGGCAACTGCTTTCTTCTCTCCAGTGATCCTACGCTTTGGCACCGTATATGGTCTCTCTGGTCGCCCGCGCTTCGACTTGGTGGTCAACTTGTTGGCTGCTCGTGCCATTCAGGACGGCGAGGTGAGCATCTGCGGAGGGACACAGTGGCGTCCGCTGGTACACGTAAGAGATGTTGCTGAGGCCATCGTGTTGGCCCTCCAGGCCCCGATCAGCGCCGTGTCGGGCCAGATCTTCAACGTAGGGTGCAATGAACAGAACTATCAGATTGCCAGCTTGGGCACACTTCTGAAGGAAATGGTGCCTACCGCTCGAGTTGTCACCCAGTTAGGCGAAGACGGTCGCAACTATCGAGTTCGATTCGACAAGATTCATAATGTTCTCGGTTTCCAACCCCGATATACTGTCCAAGACGGAATTGCCGAGGTCATCGGCGCATTCACAACGGGAAAGATAACCAATTACCGAGATCCCCGGTACAATAACTATAGCTTCCTCAGGCAGAATAGTTGGCTCCAGCAGGTCTTACAGGAAGAGATCTGGGCAATTGAGTGTGCTCAGCCCTCCGAGCCCTTGCGCCAGCACTCAGAAGAGGACAGGTTACCCACGCCCGTTGCTCTTGCTCTGCCGATATGAGGAGGGAACTTATGTTCCTTCAGGAAACCTTCTATGCCTAAACAAGATTTTGGCGATCTCACTCAGTGGCCCGCGATAGTTCAGCGTTGGTTATGGCTGGTTGCAGGTTGTACAGCTTTGTCGGCAATTGCTGCATTTGCCGTCTCTACGTGGGCACAACCGGTGTATAAGGCGACTGCTACACTATTAGTGCAACCTGTCTCAGGTTCGAGCACCAACGAGTTTAACGCCCTAGCAGCAGGCGAGAGGCTGGCACTCACGTATGGGCAAATGTTGAAGGGTGAATCCGTATTGCGAGAAGTGCTGGCACGCTTGCATATTGCTGAGACGCCACAGGAAATGGCGGAGAAGATTACAGCGGAGCCTGTCAGAGACACCCAACTGATCTCGCTGACGGTAGCGGATTCTTCCCCAGATCGAGCAGCGCTCTTGGCAAACACAATCGCGGAGACTTTTATCGCACAGATTCGGTTGCTACAAGGAGCACGGTACTCTGGAACAATGGTGAGCGTGCAGGAACGTATGGGGGAGTTGTCGGGGAAAATGGAGGAGACGTTGACCAGAATTGAAGGTGTGCGAGCGAGGAAAACCGAGAATGAAGTGGAATTAGCACGTCTTGAGAAATTGCTTGCGGAGCGACGTAGTGACTATCGCACACTCCAGCAGAACCATGAAGCAGTGCGCCTTTCTATGCTCAAAGTGACGAGCAGCCTCACCATCGTTGGACCAGCTGAGATTGGGGAGTCTCTTGCTCAGCCTCCATACACTGCCACTGTGATGTTGCTTATTGGGCAGCCACAAGGCACAGACTCTGCCGCCTATTCCAGTGCCCTCGCCAGTGAACGCCAGGCGCTCACGTACAGCAAGCTGCTTACGGGAAGAGACGTATTGGAGACAACCATTAAAACAGTAGGGCTGACGGAGACACCCGAGGAGCTGTCCAAGAGGCTCAAGATAGAGCTGATTCCCGATACGCAGTTGATTCAGCTGACTGTGCAGGATGATGATCCTGCTCGGGCTACGTTGATTGCCAACGCAATCGCGCGTGAGTTCGTGGATCAAATGCTGGCACTCCAACTAGAGGCGTACACAGGCTACCTGGCCAGTATACAGGCACAAATGGACAATCTATCAAGGTCAATCGAGGCGATTGAATCGAGGATCGGCACCCTGAATGCCTTAAAGATTAAGACGGAAGCAGAGATCGCGCGCCTTGAGAGTCTCTTAGCTGGGTACCGTAGCGACTATCAGCTACTGCAAGGACGTTATGATGAATTGAGCATAACAGCAGCTCAAGCAGAGAAAGCTGTGATTGTTGCTGAGAGAGCCTATCCACCTGGGTCACCAGTACGAGTGCGTACACTCTATACTCTGCTCGCCACCGCAGTAGGCCTGGCCACCGGAGTGGGTGCAGCTTTTCTACTGGAACGTTTAACTGGAAAGATTCGGACACCTGTAGATGTCAGTGACGTCTCGGCGCTCAAACTTCTTGGCACAATTGGTCAGCTAAATCGCCAAGAGGACAGGCTGGTTGTCACGACACAGCCTAGCTCATTTGTTGCGGAAGATTTCCGCGCGCTTGGGGCAACCATGCGCACTCATCTTCGCGTTGTTCCCGGAGATGCTGGTCTCACTTCGCATATAGCGACAGGAAGTGCTAAATCCACGGTCACGGGTGAGGCGACTAATCCAATTCGCACTCTCTTGGTGACGAGCCCGGGCTCCCAAGAAGGCAAATCCATCGTGGTCGCCAATCTAGGAGTGGCTTTGGCTGGGATCGGTCTGAGAGTGATTCTTGTCGATGCGAACCTGTACCACCCTCGTCTACATGAGTTATTTAGCCTAGACCAACATCCTGGGCTTACAGACTGGATAACGGCAGGCAGTACGGGCAACGAGTTGAAGCCATCTCGGATACCAGGACTCGAAGTACTCACGAGCGGAGATGTGTCGCCTAGTCTCAGAGGCGTATTGGGCCGTCCGGCGATGGTTGACCTGCTTGAGGAGGTAAGGCAAAAAGCGGATATAGTGTTGATTGACGGCCCCTCCGTATTGCCAACGGCAGACGCTATGGTCCTATCGCCGATGGTGGACGGGGTGTTGCTCGTGGTACGTGCAAATAAGACTACCAACCAAGATATGATGGAAGCGGTAAGGATATTGCAGGGCATGGGCGCGAATCTAGTAGGCGTGGTTCTTAACGCAGTAATTGGTCGAAGGGGGAATGGTTGCGCCTCCTATGGCAGTGGCAAGCGACCAAGCGCGAGATCTGCGCAGTTAGGCTGGCGAGAATTGATGGCACAACGCTGGTCTCGGAATAGAGAACGATGGATAGCCAGGGATGATACATAGTAAGCGATTCCTCGCGTTGATCACTGTTGCAATTTTGGCGAGTATGTCTTTGTTACTCTATCGTACAACTATCCTGCCATGCCTCCTTGGCAGCTTCCTAGTCGTGCACGACAGCCTCCAGCCAGCCGATGTGCTTCACGTCATCGCTGGTGATGACTATCGGACAGACTATGCCATCCAGCTGTACAAGGAGGGCTTCAGTAAAGTGATCTTCTTCACTGGGGGCTGGTGTGCTCTCCATCACTATTACCACGGGCGACACGCCAAGGAGCGCGCGCTAGCACAAGGAGTGCCATTAGAGGCTATCGCGGTAGATGAATCCCCGGTGACCAGTACCTACTCAGAGGCGCTCAGATTAAAAGCATATATTGCCCAGAGCCATAACCCAATTCGTTCGGTGATTGTGGTCAGCGATCCCTTTCATATGCGCCGAGTACGCTGGACCTATCAACACGTACTGGATGATGAGATCAAGGTGCAAATGGCGCCAGTCCCGTTCGAAACATCCCGATATCAACAGCATTGGTGGGAAGATGACGAGTCCCGCCTGATGGTGAAGGAGGAATTGCTTAAGCTACTGTACTACTACATAAGATACGGACTAGGCTGGACACCCTTATCAAAGTGGCTGGCCGCTTTTGATGTAGAGTAACCAGCCAGTGACGTGGCAGGAGTCGAGGCGGCTGGAAAGCCTAATGACAAGACTAATGGAAAACAACGTTAACCCGACTGGAGCAAACTTAAGATCCAGCGACGGCCTAGGTACTGAAAGGGCACGCGGGAGTTTTGTAGTCAATGTGTGCTCCAATCTAGCGTATATAGGGGCTCAGACCGTCACCACCTTATGGCTTACCCCGTTTCTCATTGGATACCTAGGTATTGCTGCGTTCGGCATCACGTCGTTGGCGAACTCGATTGTGTCCTACATGTCGATACTGACCACTGCTCTGTATTCTGCTGTCAGCTGATTCCTAGCGATCGAGCTGGAAAAGGGCGACACACGTGCCGCGAATCACACGTTCAACACGGCCCTGTTCGCGGTAGTGGGCATCTTTGCGATTCTCAGTCCGCTGATTCTGGTTATCGCGGTGCACTTCCCCACCTTGTTTAATGTACCGCCTACATTGGGAGTAGATGCGAGCTGGTTGTTTGTCGCGATGACCCTTGCATTTTTTGTCACTGTGATCACGAGCATATTCGCCGTCTCCGCTTTTGTGCACAGTCAGTTTGTTCTCAGCAATACAACATACTTCTGCGGCTTGCTAGCGAGGCTCAGTCTCATCGCCGTCCTGTTTTCTACTTTCTCCCCGAGGTTGTGGTATATCGGGGTCAGTATGCTGGCAGCCTCATTGGTCTCACTAGTCGGCCAAGTTCTGCTATGGAGAAAGTTGACCCCCGATCTGAACGTAGATATAGGAGCGTTTGACCGTGCGCGATTGCGGCCGTTGATGGGAATGGGGGGATGGCTCGTAGTCAATATGATCGGTGCAATGCTCTTGAGCAGGGTCGATTTGATAATTGTGAACGCTTACTTCGGTGCTGCAGTGATGGGCGGCTATGCCGCTGTAGTACAGCTATCCCCCTTAATGGAGTACCTGGTGAATTCGGCGGCCACTGTCATCCGACCAGTTATCCTTGTCAAATATGCTCTGGGGGACCTGACCGGCTTGCGCCATCTGGCTTCCACTGCTGTCAGATTCCTTGGTTTCGCTCTGGCTTTGCCTGTCGGTCTTTTGTGTGGCTTCTCCTACCCACTTATCACCATCTGGTTGGGACGGTCGCATAGTCACCTCAGCCTACTGCTCGTTGTCGTCATCTTCCACCTAAGCCTGAATCTGTCGGTGCGCCCTTTGTTGGACGTTCAGAACGCATTCAACAAAGTGCGGTGGCCGGGCATCGTTACACTTCTCAGCGGAATAGCAGACCTTGGCTTGGCAGTTGCGTTGGCAACGTGGGGACAGTGGGGAGCTGTAGGTGTCGCAGCAGCTTGTGCTCTTGCCTGGACGGCAAAGAATGGGCTTTACATGCCGATATACACAGCGCGGATTATGCAGCTCTCTTGGTGGACCTTCATGCCTTGTTTGAGCTCAAGCGTGTTTGGGACTCTATTTGTGGCTCTGGCAGCCTATGGGATCACTCTTGCACGAACACCTGACAGCTGGCCTAACTTGCTCAGTTCTGTTGCTATCGTTTCAGCACTATATGTTCTGATGGTCTGGACAGTTGGGCTCAGCAGCGCAGAGCGACAAACGCTAAGGAATTTGATCCCTGAACGTGCGTTCAGATCCATCCGTATTGCATCAACCAGATAAAGGAGCAATGTCCCGGATGGAGCTAGTGTGTGTCGGAGATGTTGCAATTGCAGATGTATCGGTACTCAAGCGGGAATGGGAGCCCCCTTTGGTGGGGTTTCCCGGAGAGGATACGAGAATCCTCCTAAACTGGGAGTTGCCCATCGGCGAGACGGTGAACCCTGTGCCTCGGTCCAGCGGGCCGAGATTGTTGGCCCATCCACATTCGCCCCAGGTAGTCCATAAATGGTCCCCTGGGATTGCTACACTGGCCACGAATCACATTCTGGATGCAGGCGAGTCAGGGCTGGTCAATACTATGGAATCGCTTTCGAACGCCGGGTTCATGACAGTTGGTGCAGGGCGTAACGAAGAGGAAATCACCGCGCCTCTATTCTGGGAGACAGTGGAAGGGCGGCTTGCTATACTCAACTGGGTCTTTCCAGAGACCCATCCCGATTGGATGCACGTCCCAGGACCCAACTGTTGGCCAAGTCTTAATGAAGCAAGACACATAATCCAGCGGATCAGATCACATGCTGATTGGGTTCTGGTCGTAGTGCATTGGAGCGACGAGCTCTTTCCTTACCCGAGGCCTGGTGACCGTACAGTAGCATACGAGCTGGTGTCTGCGGGCGCTGATCTCATCATTGGTCATCATCCGCACGTAGTACGAGGAGCAGAGACTATTGGCACCTGTCCAGTATTCTACAGCCTTGGCGACTTCTACTTCTCAGACGTCGCAGATGGCCAAGGCGGCTGGATCACACGACGTGCGCCGAGAAACCGCGAAGGACTGGGGGTGTGGATTACCTTTCGGCGTGGTCACAGTCCCATCTACCGGGTGTTGCCGTTCTGGCAGGCGAATGGGCATGTCACACTCGACACACTGCGTCGCGCCACTAAGAGAATGGAGCATGTGAGCCGTCCTCTGGAGCAGTTCCAGGGTTCTGCATATGCTGAATGGTACATAAGCGAGCGGTCCCGTTTTGATCGATGGGGTTACCGGTGGCACTTCGGGCTGTGGCAGATGGGATGGCGAGGGCTTATCCGTCGTTTGACCAAGATGCTTCACCTGTGTACGCAAAGGTAGAAGAATGCAACAACCCAGCTTTCGAAAGTGGTTGTACTTCACCCTGTTGGCTCTAAGAGGACAGCCACTAGGCGCCTATTATGAACGCTTTGTGCGCGAAGACCAGAAAGGCATCTCCCCTGACACTACCAAGGAGCTCCTTATCCGGCTGCTCGACCACTGTCAGCGCTCGGTCCCGTATTACGCCGAGGTAATGCACCGCGCAGGGAACACCTACCATAAGGATCCAGAGGAGTACCTGCAACGGTTGCCCGTCCTCACCAAGGAGATCATCCGCACCCACTTCGATGACCTGAAATCAGTCGACCTTCCACAACGCAAGTGGTACTTCAATACTTCGAGCGGTTCGACAGGTGAGCCGGTCCGCTTTATCCAGGATTGGGACCATGCTGCTCGCACAGGAGCGATCTCTCTGCTCTTCTCTAGGCTGGTAGGTCACGAAGTAGGAGAATGTGTAGCACGCCTGTGGGGTTCTGAACGGGATATCATCGAAGGCAGCGTGGGTTGGAGAGCACAACTCCTCAACTGGATCACCAACACAGTCTTCCTGAACGCATACCGCATGACACCTGATAGGATGCGCCACTTCATCGAGGTGATCAATCGCAGGCAACCAAAACTGATCGTTGCATATGCCAATGCTATGTTCGAGCTGGCCAGGTTCGTAGAACGTGAACGCCTCGAGATAACTCCACCTGGAGCAATTATCACCTCAGCCGAGACTTTGCACCCCTTCATGCGTGAGAAGATCGAACAGATCTTTCGCTGTCAAATATTCAATCGTTATGGGTCCCGGGAGGTAGGTGATATTGCCTGTGAGCGCCCAGGGATTGAGGGATTTTGGGTGGCTCCATGGGGCAACTACATCGAGATAACGAACAGCCGTGGCGATCGAGAGCCTCCAGGTGTCGAAGGGGAGATCCTGGTGACTTCGTTGACCAACTACGCTATGCCCCTGATCCGTTACCAGATCGGCGATTGGGGAGCACTCTCGCCCACCTCATGGGACAACTGCACTGCACGCGGACAGGTGTTGCGCTCACTTCTCGGCAGAACCAGCGACATTTTCAGAAACAGCCAGGGCATGGTGGTCGAGTCCGGTTACTTTGAAGGATTGCTGTACTTTAAGGAGTGGGTTCGGAAGTTTCAGATCATCCAGAAGAGCTGCTCATGCCTCTTGTTCAGGATAGTGAGAAATGAAGGTGTACCTCCACCCTCGCAGGCTGAACTGGATGGAATCGTAGCCAAAACAAAGCTGCTGATGGGACAGGAGTGTGAGGTCATCTTCGAGTTCACAGATGACATACCGGCTAGCAATTCCGGAAAATATCGCTTCTTGATTTCAGAAGTTAGCGGCTGAACATTTGCAGTGAAGATGGAACGCCATAGTTCCGAGGTAGGAATTACGCATGGTAGATCGTAGTAATGAGTTGTGGCGAGGGAGCTCTCCACATACGCTAAATGACGTAGGAGATCGGTCCCGTTTTGATCGATGGGGTTACCGGTGGCACTTCGGGCTGTGGCAGATGGGATGGCGAGGGCTTATCCGTCGTTTGACCAAGATGCTTCACCTGTGTACGCAAAGGTAGAAGAATGCAACAACCCAGCTTTCGAAAGTGGTTGTACTTCACCCTGTTGGCTCTAAGAGGACAGCCACTAGGCGCCTATTATGAACGCTTTGTGCGCGAAGACCAGAAAGGCATCTCCCCTGACACTACCAAGGAGCTCCTTATCCGGCTGCTCGACCACTGTCAGCGCTCGGTCCCGTATTACGCCGAGGTAATGCACCGCGCAGGGAACACCTACCATAAGGATCCAGAGGAGTACCTGCAACGGTTGCCCGTCCTCACCAAGGAGATCATCCGCACCCACTTCGATGACCTGAAATCAGTCGACCTTCCACAACGCAAGTGGTACTTCAATACTTCGAGCGGTTCGACAGGTGAGCCGGTCCGCTTTATCCAGGATTGGGACCATGCTGCTCGCACAGGAGCGATCTCTCTGCTCTTCTCTAGGCTGGTAGGTCACGAAGTAGGAGAATGTGTAGCACGCCTGTGGGGTTCTGAACGGGATATCATCGAAGGCAGCGTGGGTTGGAGAGCACAACTCCTCAACTGGATCACCAACACAGTCTTCCTGAACGCATACCGCATGACACCTGATAGGATGCGCCACTTCATCGAGGTGATCAATCGCAGGCAACCAAAACTGATCGTTGCATATGCCAATGCTATGTTCGAGCTGGCCAGGTTCGTAGAACGTGAACGCCTCGAGATAACTCCACCTGGAGCAATTATCACCTCAGCCGAGACTTTGCACCCCTTCATGCGTGAGAAGATCGAACAGATCTTTCGCTGTCAAATATTCAATCGTTATGGGTCCCGGGAGGTAGGTGATATTGCCTGTGAGCGCCCAGGGATTGAGGGATTTTGGGTGGCTCCATGGGGCAACTACATCGAGATAACGAACAGCCGTGGCGATCGAGAGCCTCCAGGTGTCGAAGGGGAGATCCTGGTGACTTCGTTGACCAACTACGCTATGCCCCTGATCCGTTACCAGATCGGCGATTGGGGAGCACTCTCGCCCACCTCATGGGACAACTGCACTGCACGCGGACAGGTGTTGCGCTCACTTCTCGGCAGAACCAGCGACATTTTCAGAAACAGCCAGGGCATGGTGGTCGAGTCCGGTTACTTTGAAGGATTGCTGTACTTTAAGGAGTGGGTTCGGAAGTTTCAGATCATCCAGAAGAGCTGCTCATGCCTCTTGTTCAGGATAGTGAGAAATGAAGGTGTACCTCCACCCTCGCAGGCTGAACTGGATGGAATCGTAGCCAAAACAAAGCTGCTGATGGGACAGGAGTGTGAGGTCATCTTCGAGTTCACAGATGACATACCGGCTAACAGTTTGGGGAAATACCGCTACATGATGTCAGACGTGACCTTAGAATTATGGGCTGAGAAAACGGAACAGAGTTGACCGGGGGTGGATGTGCAGGAAAGGTTTTCCTCCGCAGGGTGGATTGATGTAGCCGACAGCATCACAGCGCTAAGACACCGTTCAATGCCGTGTACCTACCCGATTGAAAGGCGCAGTGTACGTTGAGCCAAACATCGAACGACCTTCGGAGGTCATCAGAGGGGGACGTCAACGTCAGTATGCTGTCAAGGGGAAGAGCAACATTAGGGATCTGTGACCACGATCTTTGGACACGGTGGGCTCCACCTATCCACTATGGTGCGCTGCAAACAGTCATCACTACGATGGCAGCTACAGCGGCACTAGCAGCAGGTCTGACTGGGCTTGTTAATCCCTCGTCATACGCACCTTTGCTTGTTGGCGGAATTATCCTTTTCACCGTGGCGCTTGTTTTTTGGCTGCGGAAGCCTGTCTGGGCGTTATATGGTGCACTTTTTGTGGTGTTCCTGCCCACCGGCCTCATCCCTCAGAATATACACTCGGCCCTGAACCGCTCGATGACAATGATAGCTCTAATTGCTTGGTTGTTCGACGTTACAATCCGGCGACGTCCAATTGTTTGGACAAACACTGCCTCGCTGATGGTAGGCTTCCTAAGTTGGAGTTGTATAACGCTGTTCTGGGCACAAGACCTGAGGGTTGGATTAGACACGCTTCAAGTGTACATCCTGCGGTTCCTGTTGTTTCTGTTGGTGACCGTCAACCTTATCTGCAGCAAGCGAGACCTGCACGGATTAATGAGCGTTCTAGTGCTCATCGGGTTGGTACTGGTCACGGCAGCAGCGTGGACGGTTCTTGTCAAGGGCTATACACCTGATACACGGCTTAAAGTCTTCGATATGAACGAAAACGAGATTGGTATCATTGCGTTGATCTCGCTCACAGGCGTCCTCTGGCACGCAACGCAATCATCAGGGGCAAACTCTGCCCCGAGAGTTTTGATGGGCATAGCATCTCTCGCTGCCGTTATAAGTTTGGTTGCTTTGAGTGGTTCGAGGGGAAGTGCCATATCGCTGGTTATTGTCCTTTTCTGTTTCTGTCTCTCCAAGCACACTCGCAAATGGGGGATACTGGGACTCTCCATTCTAATCTTGGCAGCCATTAGTGCTCCGTTGTTGTTTACAACCACGCTGGACCGCTTCGCAGTTACACGTGACGACACAGCGCTGGGTGGACGCGAGGATCTTTGGGAGGCTGCTTGGCAGCTCATTAGTGAGCATCCTTTGGGCGGAGTGGGGATTGGCAACGCGCCAACTGCCCTGGTACCTCTGGCACGGCTCACTAGAAGCGTATGGGGATTAAGTCAGGTGCCTGTGCACAACCCTGTTCTCACCATTTGGAGCGAAACGGGTATGCCAGGAATTGTTCTATATCTTGGGGTGCTGGCAAGCGCGGTCGGATCATTTGTCCACCAACTTAGGCGTGCGATCCAGGCATCAACCCTCCCCACAGTGTACTTTGCGCTGGTTATATCGCTGTTCTTGGGTTTCATGGCTTCCTGGATTAAGGGGGGCGGAATGGAATCTGACTTCACTTATTTCCTGATGCTAGCACTGCTGTTAATCCCATCTCAGTTAGATGTCTCTTCTGCTTCAGAGCAGTTGTTATCTCTCGTGGAGCACAACGATTCTGCGAAATCAGGGCCGGGTGGCGATGGAACACACTATCAGCCGTCAATACTCGATCGGCTAGCTTGATACGGGACATACCGTGAAATGCACCCAAGACCAGGTAATTTCAGGTTACTGTGTGTCATTGACAATCTCAGTACTGGCGGGGCACAGCGACAAATGGTCAATTTAGCAGCCGGGCTGCGACACCGAGGGCATCTGGTTGACGTGTTCTGCTACACCGCGGGAGACCTGTTGGCCCAGCCTTTGCACGAGGCAGGTGTTACTTTGCATCGCCACTTGAAGCGCAGTCGCTACTCTGTTGGGGTCTTACTCGCACTAAGCAAATTGATTGAAATGACCCGGTGTGACGTGGTTCTCTCCTTCCTCTCAACACCAAATTTCTATGCCATCGTGGCTGGTCGATTGCTCGCGCGGCACCGCGTTCCAGTAGTAGTGTCCGAACGCTTCTGTGATCTGCATGGCACGGCGAACCTTCAAGAACGCTTGGTGCGCGTGCTCTATCGATTAGCGGCGCATATAGTCGTCAATTCCCATCACCATCGCATCAACCTTGTCAACAAATATCCTGCATTGCGCGACCGTATCAGCACTATATACAACGGGTACGACCTCCAGGTGTTTCACCCTCCGACTAGTGAACCATTTAGTAAGACGTTGAGGATTCTCACGATTGCCAGTGTATCGCCTTACAAGAATGGACTGTGCCTAGTGGAAGCGCTCAATATCCTGAAACAGCGCAATAGCCTACCTTTCAGCGCAACCTGGATCGGTCAACGGGTCATGGCAGGGGCACGGCTCAGATACTTGAGAGAGATGGAGGATAGGATACACGCCTATGATCTAGAGCAGCACTGGCGCTGGCTGGACCAACGCGTTGATATCGTGGAACAACTGCATCAACATCACGTCCTGGTTCATCCCTCATATGGTGAGGGTTTGCCAAATGTGGTCTGCGAAGCTCTGGCGTGTGCGCGCCCTGTCATCGTCAGCAACACGCTCGATCACGACAGGCTTGTTCAGCATAACAAGAGTGGATATTTGTTCAACTGGCAGGATCCTATGGATTTGGCCGACAAGATCGAGATGTTTGCACGTCTCTCCTCCGAGGAACGAAGACGGATGGGACATTTCGGCCGAAGATTTGCTGAAGAAAATTTGTCTCTAGATCGTTTCCTTGATGACTATGAACAGCTATTGTCGAACGTACTAGGGCGGTAAGAACTATGCTTCTCTTGAGACGGCTCGCAGAGGGTTTGGTCCTGCTGTCGCGCGTCTGGCGCAGACTTAGAATGGTGGTTTTGCGCCCGGCGTTCCGGCGCTACGGCAGACGTTTTATCTTTGACCCGGCAGGCTACTATAGTTTCAACAACATACAGGTCGGCGATGATGTTTCAATTGGGTCGGGAGCAGTGTTGCTGGCTTCCGACAGTAAGATTGTCATAGGGAACAAGGTCTTGATCGGACCGAATGTTATGATCATAGGAGGAGATCATAACACGTCAGTTCCAGGGCGCTTTATGTACGATGTCAAGGAGAAGCGCCTAGAGGATGACCAAGATGTAACCATCGAAGATGACGTATGGATAGGTTCTGGAGCGATTATCTTGAAAGGGGTAAAGTTAGGGCGAGGCTCCATTGTGGCCGCTGGAGCTGTCGTGAACAAAGAAGTCTTGCCCTACACTGTCGTCGGTGGTGTCCCTGCTCGGGTCATATCTACCCGTTTTCACGATGTGGACACTATTCTCAAGCACGAGGCAGCGCTATATCCACCGGAAAAGCGCCTCGATCCAGAATTTATTCGTGTGATTTTCGAATCCTTGTCGAAGGATGCTCGAGGAAGTGTCTCAAAGCCAGCCTGATCCTATGACGATGTACCCCTTTCAGAATACTTGTGTAAGCATCCGGGTGTTGATGATAGGGCCTGGAGAAGGTGTACCGGGCGGTATCTCGAGTCTGGTGCAAGCGTTTGTACCGTTGTTGCGGCACCAAGTTAACCTGGCATACATCCCCACGGTGAAACGAAGGCCACTCAAGAACTCTGGAAAGATTTCACCGCAGAACGTGGTGCTGGTTCTGTGGCAGTTCATCCGTTTCCTGTATGCTGTGCTACGATTTCGTCCGCAAATCATTCACCTGCACACCTCGCAAGGCATAGCCTGGCTCAAGGATACTTTCTTTATCTTGGTAGGCAAGGCCTGCGGGTGTCGAATAGTGTTGCATATGCACGGTGGCAACTTCGACGTTCTCTATGGCAGAAGCAGTCGCTTGGCCCAACATTACACTCGTGCACTCTTCAACCTCGCGGATGCAGTCATTGCTGTGTCCGCAGAGTGGAAAAAGCGGTTATCACACATAGTACCCGCTGAGCGAGTTTATGCTCTTCCGAACTGCATTGCGGTGGATGTCATCCCTCAAGCCGAGTGTGCTAAGGGGGTCAGTGCGTTGTTCCTAGGGAGTGTGGGACCCACCAAAGGTATCTTTGATCTCTTGGAGGCAATGAGTCACTTGAAATCACGCGGTTGCGATATGCACTTGTGGCTTGCCGGATACGAGGAAGAAGAAGGCGATCTTGCAAGAGCGCATGCACGACTGGAAGAGTTGGGCTTGCAACATAGTTGCGAGATTCTTGGGATGGTGCAGGGTGCGAGAAAGGCTCAGCTCTTGCACGATGCTGCTTTGTTTGTGCTCCCTTCGTACCGCGAAGGCTTGCCTATGGCACTTGTAGAGGCTATGGCTGCGGGGTTGCCTGTTGTCGCGACTTCTGTCGGCGGGATACCTGATGTCGTCAGAGATGGCTACAATGGATTTCTAGTGTCTCCGGGCGACGTGCAAGCTTTAGTGGACAAGCTGGCCATCCTAGGCGGCGATCCAAGCCTACGAAGTCTAATGGGTAAGCGCAGTCGTCAAATCGCAGAACGCGAGCTGGATGTAAAGCCCTATGTCAGCGGCTTGGTCGCTTTATATAAGTCTCTGTCTGATGCAAATGCACGATAAAGTTGGCATATTTACCAGGTGAGCCTCATCCTTGCTGGAGGAGCTTGAAATTGTCGAACATTATGGTCGTGTGAATGGAGCAACTGAGTCTATGCATATCATGCTTATGGCTCAATGTTACGCACCCGAAGAGGTCAGCGCAGCCGTCTTGATCACCGAGCTGGCCACTGACTTGGTCAAACGTGGGCATCAGGTTACCTTGGTTACCGGTGCTCCAAGCTATCCTTATGGGAGAGTGTTTCCAGGATATCAGAATCGAGCGTACCACGTAGAGTGGTTGGATGGGGTCCGGGTAGTGCGCACGTGGAGCTACATTTCGCCTCACAAGACGTTCTGGCGTCGCGCATTACACTACACCACGTACAGTGCCACAGCCTTCTACGGTGGCTTGTTTGCTGGCAGACCTCAGGTTTTGGTTAGCTTCTCACCACCACTGACGCTGGGCATATCGGCCTGGCTCTTGAGCCGTCTTTGGCGCGTGCCGTGGATTCTCCAGTTGGAGGACCTCTACCCTGAAGCGGCTATAGCTGCCGGTGTGTTAAAAAGTCGCACAGCCATCGCCTTCTTCTCGGCAATGGCACGCTTCCTATATGGAAGGGCAAGCCATATATCAGTCATTGCAGAGACGTTTCGGCAACACCTTCTCCAGATTGGTGTGCATCCTAAGAGAATCACAGTCATACCCGTCTGGGCTGACCCGGACATTGTGCGCCCAATGCCAAAAGAGAATGGCTTCCGCGAGCACTATGGCCTGAAGGGGCGATTTGTGGTGTTGTATTCTGGCAATATTGGGCTTACGTCTTGTCTGGAGGATGTGTTGGATGTTGCTGTGCTCCTGCAGAATAATCCTTCTGTGTGTTTCGTCATCGTGGGTGAGGGGGTCAGGAAGCCCGCTTTGGAACAGAGAGCCCAGGCAGAGCAGCTGAAGAATGTTTTATTCCTGCCATTCCAGCCACGCGAGCGTTTCCCTGAGATGATGGCAGCAGCGGATCTGAGCGTGGTTACCCTGAGCCCCAGTTCATCACGCTCTTCGTTGCCAAGTAAGACTTTCAACATCATGGCAAGCGCTCGTCCGATTCTGGCAATCACTCCATCCAATAGCGAAGTCGCTCAATTGGTTCAACGGGCTAGGTGCGGTGTAAACGTGCCACCGGCTCACTCGCGGCTGCTCGCTGAGACGATCATAAGTCTTCAAGCTCAACCTGAGCAGCTAACGGAGATGGGAAACAACGGGCGAACGGAGCTCTTAGCCAGCTTCTCCCGGGCACGTTGCATCGATATGTATGGGAGGATGTTGCTTGCCGTGCTAGAATCGCAGACCCGCTAACGCTCGGTCCAAGGTCAGTTCATCTCATAATCAGGCAAGGCATGATAGCTGGAGGTGTTACAGATGGCAGTGAAAAAAGCTTTGGTTTGTGGTGCAGGGGGCTTCATCGGAGGGCACTTGGTCAGACAGCTGAAATCAGAAGGATATTGGGTTCGCGGAGTTGACATTAAGGAGCACGAGTTCGCACCAACTGCGGCCGATGAATTCCTCCTTCTCGACCTAAGAGATCCAGAGAACTGCAAAGCTGCACTTTCGCTCGAGCAAGGCACGTTTGATGAAGTATATCAGCTGGCAGCAGACATGGGTGGAATGGGCTTCATTCACTCAGCGGAATGCGAGATCATGTACAACAACACGCTGATCAACCTCCACATGATAAATAAGGCGGTTCAATTTGGGGTCCCACGTTACTTCTTCTCCTCCTCTGTATGTGTGTATCGGGATATGCAACCGGGCGAGCCGGAAATGAGCGAAGACGAGGCAATCCCGGCAAACCCGGACAACGAGTATGGCTGGGAGAAGCTCTACGCTGAGCGTGTGGCGCTGACATACGCCCGACGCTATGGCATAAAAGTGAGAATTGCACGTTTCCAGAACTGCTACGGGCCGGAAGGTACCTGGACAGGAGGCCGTGAAAAAGCACCGGCGGCAATCTGCCGCAAGGTTGCCGAGGCAAAAGACGGTGACACCATAGAAGTGTGGGGGGATGGATCAGCAGTTCGATCCTACACTTACATCACTGACATGATTAAAGGCATCCGTATGTTGGTTCAATCTGATCTCGAGGGACCAGTGAACATCGGGTGTCCCCAATACGTGACCGTAGACGAGCTGGTGAGGACAGTGGCAGAGGTAGCAGGCAAGAGAGTACGGATCAGGTACGTGGACGGTCCAGTGGGTGTTCATGCGCGGAATTTCAGCAACGCGCGCATATATTCGTTGGGATGGCGTGCCGAGGTCTTCCTCAAGGAAGGTATCTCTTATACATATCCTTGGATTGAAGCCCAGGTAAAGGCTAAGCAAATGCTAGTGGGTAAGGCATGATGTCCGTTCGGGGGCGCGGATTGGGGGAGCGCGGCTTGAACCTGCTCGCACCCCAAGGCTTACAGGTCACCACCAGACAGGAGATAGGGATGCTTGTGAATTGCGTTCTGGACACAATCGGAAATACACCCCTTATTCGTCTGGCAAGGATGTCCTCTGGTAACGTGTTTGTCAAGGCCGAGTTTCTCAACCCGGGTGGCAGCATCAAAGATCGGGTTGCCAGACATATTATCGCCTCGGCAGAAGAAGCTGGCACGCTCAAACCGGGGATGGTGATCATAGAGGCTACCTCTGGCAACACTGGCATTGGCTTGTGCCTAGTTGGGGTGCAGAAGGGCTACCGGGTGGTCTGCATTATGCCGGAGAACGTTAGCGAGGAGCGCAAGAAGGTTATTCAGGCTCTGGGCGGTGAGGTCTTGTTAAATCCGTCTGACGAAAGTCTCGCTGGATGTCTGAGAAGAATGCGAGAGATTACTGCCAATGAGCCGGAGAAGTACTTTGTGGTCAACCAGTTTGCAAATCCACATAATCCCGAAGTCCACTACCACGAGACCGGCCCTGAAATCTGGCGTGACACAAACGGAGAGATAGACGTCTTTATTGCAGGTGTAGGTAGTGGTGGAACGCTACAGGGTGTGGCCCGGTTCCTGAAAGAGCAAAACAATAACATCAAAATTGTGGCAGTAGAGCCAAGGAACAGTGCATCACTGCTTGGCAGAGAGCCAGGGCTTCACCAAATTCAAGGCATTGGGGATGGGTTCGTCCCCGACGTCCTTGATATAGAACTCATCGATATGGTTTTCACCGTGTCCGATGCAGAGGCGATTGAGACCACACGTCGCTTGTCCCGCGAAGAGGGTTTGCTTGTGGGCACCTCATCCGGGGCAAACGTGTTTGCGGCTTTGCATATGGACAATGGGAGAAACAGGGTTGTGACTGTGCTGCCTGACCGGGCTGAAAGATACTTCAGCACAGCCTTGTTGTGACAAGCAACTGAGGTTGGGGAGAGTATTACGGGATGGAAAGCCTGCACCGCCAGAAAGATGTGGAGCTCGACCGATAAGCATATTGGTGGTTTGTTACCAATGATGATCCTAGGGGCGAGATAGGAAGCGATCAGCACAACACATAGGAAAAGGAGAGATACAATGAGAGAGAGCGCTATCGAGTGATACAGCAGACGTACAACAAGGAGGTGCCTATGGCTCACCGGAATGGGAGGCTGAGTAAGATCTTTTCCCTCTTTTTGACGCTGTTCATAGCAGCACTATTGCTGCTCAGTCTGATGCCCCTCCAGCTACACGCGGCGCCACCGAAGCAGATCGATTTTAGGAGCTTCACCCACACGAACGAGAGCACTCGCGGCGAGATGTCGAACCTGGACGTAGTCAACGGCAGCAAGTCGGGCACGACTATCAGTGAGGCTGACAGCTTAGTATTGACTCTTGGGGAGATGATGACCACCACAGCAGGTCATTCGGTCCAGAGATTGGACCTGCCCAGACCGCTGATCAATGTGGCAACCACTCCGAGCATGCCCGAGGGCGGTCTCATGCACGTCACCAACACAGACACAGCGCAGGTAGTGGTGCTCTCTCAAGGGATCAACCAGCTGACATTCCGCAATGGCGTGGGCGGTTACTCAGGCACTGTGGACACCTCTATTGTGGCAAGCGAGCCTGACACCGATCACAGTGACTGGTGGTGGTTCGGATGGGATACGGAAGACGCTAATGAGGGTGCGTGGGTTGGGTTGATCCGCTTCGACGACATTTTTGGTAATGGCCCGGGCCAGATCCCACCTGGTGCCACCATCCTGACAGCCACGCTCACCTACTACGTCGCCGAAGATGGTGATAATGCCGATGTTAACGAAGTGGCGGTCGACTGGCTGGAGACAGTCACCTGGAATACGTTTGGTAACGATTCTGGGGTGCAGCAAGAAGACTACGGTGACCTAGTTGGAACTGCGTTCGGGACCTTAGGTGCCCATACTCTGGACGTTACGGACAGTTTGTCAAAGTGGTCTCAGTCTCCCGAGGCCAACCGTGGTTGGATCTTCCGTCCGACAGGTGACGATGGGGTAGGTGTCCGGTCAAGCGAGTATGGAGACATTGATGAACGACCGTTGCTGAGTGTCGAGTTTGTTCCACCATCCCCGGAGATAGGTCTTGCCAAGGAGCCCGACCAGCAGTATGTGCGCAGCGGCGGCACAGTCACCTTCACCATCACGGTGAGCAACACAGGGAGCGTCGTACTCAGCAACGTGACGGTGAGCGATGCACA
>CAKZLO010000074.1 GCA_937127125.1 uncultured Ardenticatenia bacterium | reverse complement strand
AGCGGCGGCAGTCAGTGGACTGGCGAGGAATGTACGACCACCAGGCCCCTGTCGACCCTCGAAATTGCGATTGCTTGTGCTAACGGCATATTGCCCCGGTTGTAGCTGGTCACCATTCATTGCGATGCACATGCTACAACCGGGCTCACGCCACTCCGCACCAGCATCCAGGAAGATCTGGTGCAATCCCTCTGCTTCCGCAGCGCGTTTGACCGACTGTGAGCCTGGTACCACTAGCACACGCACGCCCTCCTTGACGCGACGTTCCTTGAGCAAGCTGGCAGCTTGGCGCAAGTCAGAGAGTCGCCCGTTCGTACAACTTCCAATGAAAACCACATCAATTGGGTGGCCCAACAGGCGTTGTCCGGGTCTGAGATCCATGTATTGCAGGGCTTTTTCCATTGCCTGTCGTTCGCTCACATCTCGAACATTTGCGGGGTCGGGAACAACCCCAGTGATTGGAATGGCCATACTGGGATTAGTGCCATAGGTAATTACCGGTTCCAGACGACTGGCGTCCAGAGTCACAATGTGATCAAAGTGAGCATCAGGGTCGCTCGGAAGTAGCCGCCAACGTTTAACCGCCTCATCCCACGCTTTGCCCTTTGGAGCATATGGCCGCCCCGCCAAGTATTCGAATGTGGTGTCATCGGGGGCGATCATACCTGCACGCGCCCCAGCTTCGATGCTCATATTGCACACGGTCATGCGTTCCTCCATAGAGAGAGCACGAATAGCTGGACCGCTGTATTCGAAAACGTAGCCGGTTCCTCCTCCACTCCCGATTTGAGCAATTAGGCCCAGGATGAGATCCTTCGCTGTGACCCCCTTACCAAGCCGTCCTTCCACTTGCATCTGACAGCTACGCGGCTTGTGTTGCAGCAGGCATTGAGTGGCGAGCACATGCTCGACTTCACTTGTGCCAATACCGAAAGCCAGCGCCCCGAATGCTCCGTGGGTTGCGGTGTGGCTATCACCACAGACTATCGTCATCCCAGGCTGGGTAAGACCTAGCTCTGGCCCGATGACATGGACAATACCTCGCGTCGGACTGCCAATGCCATGCAGCGGCACACCAAACTCGCGACAGTTATCTACGATCTGCTGAATCTGACGTGCTGCCAGCGGATCACTAATGGGTATCTCGGGGGGCGTGGTCGGGATGCTGTGATCAATCGTGGCAACCGTCTGCTGCGGACGACGTACTCGTAGTCCACGCTGGCGCAAGCCATCGAAGGCTTGAGGGGAGGTAACCTCGTGGATAAGGTGTAAATCAATGTACAATACTGCCGGGCTGCCTGGTTCTTCCACCACGATGTGATCATCCCATATCTTGTCCAAGAGAGTACGTGGTGTATGGAGCATTGCTTCTCTCCCTTAGCGTCTCATATTCGTCGCATCATCGTAGCATTATGCCTCAGCTCGTGGTTCTTGCTTCAGGCCGGGCCTCTCTGTGTGAGCGACGTTCGCGGTCAGCAATTAATCGATTCAATGCGTTGATGTAAGCACGCGCGCTGGCAACGATGATATCGGTGCTCACACCATGGCCGCTATACGTGCGCACGATAGGTTTGCCTGTCTGTGGGTTGATGGGTGCATCTTGGTCATCCTCAGCCGGCTGAATCCGGATGGTCACCTCACCGGCAGCGTCCATGCCCTCTGTGATGGCCTTGACACTGAACTCGCTCAGCGTGTTAGGTACTTTTACGATGCGGTTGATTGCCTTATAGAGAGCATCAACTGGGCCATAACCCAACGCCGCTTCCTCGTAGACCTGGCCATCTGGTCCGGTCAGACTCACGCTGGCGGTTGGTATGCTGTGGTCGCCGCATGAAACCTGAATGTGGTTGAGATGCCATATCTCGGGGGGCTGGTAGATTTCGTCTGCAATGATGGCTTCAATATCTGCATCAGTGACCATCTTTTTCTTGTCAGCCCATCTCTTGAAGCGCTCAAAAGCTTGGTTGATTTCCTCTTCAGTGAGATCCGTGTAACCCAGCTCCTGTAGACGCACACGGAAGGCATGCCGACCAGAGTGCTTGCCCAAAACCAAACGCGAGGTGGACAATCCGATTGTCTCTGGCCGCATGATCTCGTAGGTAAGATGACTCTTGAGCATGCCATCCTGATGGATGCCTGCCTCATGAGCAAAAGCATTGGCACCCACAATCGCCTTATTAGGTTGCACTACAATACCAGTATAAGAGCTGACCATACGACTGGTACGCATAATTTGGGTAGTGTCGATGTTGGTTTTCAAGCCGAACAGCTGTTGGCGCGTGTATATGGCCATAACCACCTCTTCGAGAGAGGTGTTGCCAGCTCGTTCTCCAATGCCATTGACCGTGACTTCGGCTTGACGGGCGCCGGCACGAATGCCGGCCAGGGTATTCGCTGTTGCCAATCCCAAATCGTTGTGACAATGCACTGACCACACTACTCGATCTGCACCGGGTGTGTGGCTGATGAGATAGCGGATCAGCTGGCCAAATTCCTCTGGGGTCGTGTACCCAACCGTGTCTGGGATGTTGAGCGTGGTGGCACCTGCCTTAATAACTTCCCCAAGCACAACGGTCAGAAACTCGGGATCTGAGCGACCGGCATCCTCCGGGGAGAACTCGACATCCTCGCACAGACTGCGTGCATATGCCACTGCCTCGACGGCACGTCGGACGCACTCCTCGCGGCTGATTTGCAGCTTATGCTGCAAATGGATATCGCTTGTCGCCAGGAAAGTATGGATGCGGTGTCGCGGCGCTGCCTTGATCGCCTCGTAAGCCCGATGGATGTCCTTCTGGTTGGCACGTGCCAGGGCTGCAATGACCATTGGTTGGCCAGTTTTGCGACCCTCCGTCAGCGGGCCAACCTCAGATGCGATCAAGCTGACCGCCTCGAAGTCACCTGGGGAAGCAATAGGGAAACCTGCCTCGCAGATATCCACTCCTAGTCGCGATAGCTGTCGAGCAATCTCCAACTTTTCGTGGACGTCAAGCGTGGCGCCAGGGGACTGTTCTCCATCGCGCAATGTAGTATCAAAAATCAGCAAGGTATCCTGAGGTACATTGTCACCCATGAGGCTCCCTCCCTGTTGTGACATTGCACTTACACTTCGCCGATCTCCTTGGGGTTAAGCCATGGCATCATTCGGCGCAGCTGACGTCCTACTCGCTCGAGCTCGCTGCGTTGTGCTTCGCGACGCTGCTCCTCGAACCAAGGACGACCTTTCGCGTTTTCCTCGATCCATGCTTCCGCGTAGGCACCCGACCGAATGTCGGCCAGGAGCTGCTTCATAATGGCACGCGTCTGATCGGTGATGATCTTTGGACCCGCCGTATAGTCACCGTGTTCGGCTGTATCGCTGACACTATAGCGCATATAACTCAGACCACCTTGATAGATCAGATCCACTATCAGCTTCAGCTCGTGCAAGCATTCAAAGTAAGCGATTTCAGGCTGATAACCTGCCTCCACCAATGTATTGAACCCAGCCTCAATGAGAGCACTCACACCACCACATAGAACAGCCTGCTCACCGAACAGGTCTGTCTCTGTCTCCTCAGCGAAGGTGGTTTCAATCACTCCAGCGCGCGTGCCACCCAAGCCCTTGGCATAAGCCAGTGCGAACGGTTTGGCTTGGCCGCTGGCATCTTGGTGGATCGCCAAGAGACAAGGTGTGCCGACACCCTCTACGAACAACTCGCGCACTCGATGTCCCGGACTTTTGGGTGCCACCATGCTGACATCTACATAGAGGGGTGGCACTATCTGACCGTAGCGGATGTTGAAACCGTGGGCAAACATCAGCGTCTTACCAGCCCTCAGATGGGGTTCAATCGACTCTTTATATACTTTGGGCTGGCTTGTATCTGGGATTAACAACATAATGACATCTGCTTCTGCCGCTGCTGCTGCCACTGGCAAGACTCGCAGGCCATCTGCTTCTGCTTTGGGCCAGGACGAGCTGCCTTCATACAGTCCCACGCGTACATCAGCACCAGAATCACGTAGATTGAGGGCATGGGCATGTCCCTGGCTGCCATAGCCAATAATTGCTATCTTCTTGCCTTTGAGGACCTCAAGGTCTGCGTCTTTGTCGTAGTAAATAGTGGCCACGGTCTATGTCTCCTTGCTCGATGGAAAGGATTTCTTGGGGATACAGAATATATAGATAATACTACAACTTGTTCGATCACGACACTCCGTTGTGCCGAACCGGAGGCCTTGTGTTACCGCCACGCACCATCGCTACTTGTCCAGTGCGCACCATTTCTAGAATTCCAAAATTACTTAACAACTTGACAAGCGAATCGATGCGCTCCTGTGAACCAGCAATTTGGATGATGAGCGAGTCGACATCGACATCCACGATGTTCGCACGATATATATCCACTAGCTGGATAATCTCCGCTCGGTTGGTATTGTCTGCTCGCACCTTGATCAGGGCAAGCTCGCGGATCACGGTCGGTTCATGGGTGACATCCTCGATTGCTGTCACATTGATCAGCTTGAACAGCTGGGCTTGCACCTGATAAATCTGTCGATCATCTCCATCCACAACAAATGTCATGCGGCTGATACCAGGAGTCTCGCTATGGCCTACCGTCAAGCTCTCAATGTTGAAGTTGCGCCTGCGAAACAAGCCTGCCACCCGGCTGAGCACACCGGGCTTGTCCTCCATCCACGCGATGATTGTGTGCTTCATAGTCCTCCCTCACTCTTCTTCAACTTCTGCGGGCAGCGGACGCCGAATCATGTCGGCATTGCTCTTGCCGGGTGCCACCATAGGATAGACGTTTGTGAAGGGCTCAACTCTAAAGTCGATCAGGAAAGGCCCATTGTGCGCCTGTGCTTGGCGGATAGCTGTTGCCACGCCAGCCCTATCGGTTACCCGTGTAGCAGGGATGCCGTACGCGTCGGCGATCTTGACGAAATCGGGGTTGTAGAGTGCTGTGCTTGCATATCGCTTGTTGTAGAAGACGTCTTGCCACTGACGCACCATTCCCAAGTAGCCATTATTGAAGATCGCAATCTTGAGGGGTAGTCCTTCTTTGGCAACTGTTGACAGTTCACCCATGGTCATCTGGAACCCCCCATCACCAGCGATCACCCAGACCGTCTCATTGGGGCGGCCTAGCTGAACACCGATGGCTGCCGGCAATGCGAATCCCATGGTGCCCAAGCCTCCTGAGGTGAACAGCCCTCTGCGCTTGACATGCAGGAAGTACTGAGCTTCCCACATCTGATGTTGCCCCACATCGGTCACCACGATGCAGTTACCCCCGTCTGTCAAATGCCACAGCTGCCGGACAATGAAGGGTGGTACCAGATCGTCAGTTTCCTGAGCCAGCAGGTCGCGCCGGTCGGTATCCCGCTTCCATTCGGCGATTTGTTCCATCCAGGAGGTGTGTTGGTTGGGCTCCACCAGTGGAATCAGCTCCCGCAAGGTCAACTTTGCGTCTCCGACTAAGGGAATGTCGATGCGCAGATTCTTGCCGAGCTCGGCAGGATCCAGGTCGAGATGGATGATTCGGGCTTTGGGCGCGAAAGTGCTGAAGGCACCAGTAAGCCGGTCGTCCAAGCGGGCGCCGACCACCAGCATCACATCGCTCTCTTGCAATGCATAGTTCGTAAAGGCCTCCCCGTGCATGCCACCCCAGCCTATGGAGAGAGGATGAGTCTGTGGAATGGCACCAATGCCCAACAGGCTGGTTGCCACAGGAATATGCGCTTTCTCAGCCAGGTGGATCAGTTCATCCTCGGCATTGGCGATGATCACCCCATGTCCAGCCAAAATAATGGGGCGCTCAGCTAGATTGAGAAGATGAGCTGCCCGAGAGATGGCGTCCGGATCGGCAGCGGTCAATGTGGGTCGATAGCCCGGAAGGTTGACCTCATCGGGGTAGACATACTCGGTCTCTGCTTGCTGGACATCCTTACAGATGTCAATCAGGACAGGACCGGGTCGGCCTGTGCGCGCGATGTAAAATGCTTCCTTAATTACCTGGGCCAGGGCACGCACATCTGTAACAAGGTAATTATGCTTGGTGATGGTCATAGTGACGCCGTGTATATCTGCTTCTTGGAAACCATCGCGCCCTAGCAGAGACGTTGGCACCTGACCGGTAATGGCTACCACTGGCGAGGAATCCATGTACGCGGTTGCCAGGCCAGTTGTCAGATTAGTAGCTCCCGGTCCTGAGGTAGCCATACAAACTCCTACGCGGCCGGTTGCACGCCCATAACCATCAGCCATATGGGCAGCGCCTTGCTCATGAGTTACCAGCACGTGACGAATCGGATATTCATACTTGGCCAGTGCATCATAGATAGGCAATGTCGCTCCACCAGGTAGACCGAATACCACTTCTACCCCTTCTCGCAACAAACTTTCCCACACTATTTGTGCTCCGCTTTTCTTCTCTGCCATTATCGCACCTCCTCCAAGCAATTATGAGAGAATTCGGGAATCTCATCTCCGCAAGTTAGTAGCCGTACGCTATGCCTCAGCAACCAGGACGTCCTCGTGCTTCCTTACCAGATCCCAGCTGAAACTCCTAATGCACCGATCGATCACTGCCAATAAGTTTAGAGATAAATCGAAGGGCCTCCCGTGTCTGGGAGGCCCTCGTCATTCTAATCCTGTGTAAGCTCCAGCTGCACATCATCCTCCCAGCAGCATAGGTGTGCTCCCAATAAGGAGTACTACAATGAGGATAATAATGCTGCAAACGACCGGGATGATTGACCCTTTCATCCTTGATCCCTATACTGCGGGTAAATCACAATAATATCAAACACCATAATAGCATAGGATTTTTACTTTGTCAAATCTTCATATAATGTGATATAAAATTGTGCAAAACTAATGAACAATACCGAAAGGATGGCTTCCGACCAGCAAATAGATTAGGGTCTGGATGTGAGACACTCGAGGAGGGCAACAATGAATTGGCAGCATTTCGGCCACGATGCCTTGCCGGCCTTGCCGGTTCCATTGGTAGATACAGAAGGTGAAACGGTCACAACAGGTGACTTTAGGGGAAAACATCATCTGGTGCTTCTGTTCTTGCACGCACTGGATACTTGTCAGTTCTGCAGCATGATGGTTGAGCAGTTGATTGCACGGTCTCGGGAGCTGGATGATGTAGATGCTCGGGTGTTGATTGTTCAGCCTCCTGGAACGGTTGCGCGAAGATCCTTGCCACCATCTCTACGTTTAGTGTGGGACCAACAGGGAACCGTACGAAGCGACTATGCTAAGCTGCTGCGAAAGCCGGTAACTCAGCATCAGATTATGGTGTTTGTCCTCGATCGGTACGGCACCCCTCAATCTGCTTGCTCAGTGAACCATGGTGATGATAAGACTCTCATACAAGAAGCGCTGGAGTATCTAGACTTTATTACCATCCAATGTCCAGAGTGAGGAGCTCCAGAGTGGCCCGTTGGGTCGCTAGAATAGTTGAAAGGTTTTTTTTCGAAAGAACCCGGATGGGTGGTCAGAGTCAAGAACACTTTAATTCACGCCCAAGTCCTCTGTGTGTAGCGAAAAACTATGCCGCCCATCTTACTGGGCGGCATAGTTCTATTTCCCGCGGAGGAGCGCTGACCAGTGTTAACTGATCTGCTCCGACAGGTATACCTGGAGACCCATCTGGTTGATCTGATCCAGCTGTGCCTCTAGCCAGTCAACGTGACCTTCTTCATCCATCAAGATCGACTCAAGCAGCTCATGGCTGCCGACATCGCCTAATTCCATTGTGAGCTTGATGCCATCCGTGTAGGATTTCACTGCATCGTATTCCGACTCGAGATCGTTCTTGTGCATGGCCGGTACGTCCGCGCCAATATTGATTTTCTTCAGGTTACTTACGATGGGGTGACCTTCCAAGAAGAGGATGCGAGCAATGAGCTTCTCGGCATGCCGCATTTCGACGATAGCTCTCTTTTCAATGGCGTCGCTCAGTTTCTCATAGCCCCAATTCTCGCACATTTCTGCGTGCACCATGTACTGGTTGATAGCTGTCAGCTCATCGGCTAGCAGGTCGTTGAGCTTTGCGATGACGGCATCATTTCCTTTCATAGCTTCCTCCTTTGTTTTCTCACTTTGCACTGATGCTTAATGATACCCTAAATACATAGAAGAGAACCACAGTGGTATTCTCTCCAACCAAGCACTAACCGAACATCTGTCCATCTGGGCAAACTCAACTGTTTTATACACTAGAACCATATAACAAAGCAAAAATGTTGGCAGATTATGAGTGCAGGTTGACATATTTGAATGTAGATGATATGATTAAATTTAGAGATGCCTCAGCGAATGGATCAGATCTTCCGCCACATCTCAGGACGAAAGGAGCAGGATCCTTATGCCATCACGCACGGAGATGATGATCTCACGACTTAAAGACTTGCAGGCGAGCAGTGCTGACATCGAAGCTTCCGCGGTGGTAAGTATTGATGGACTCATTATGGCGTCTTCACTACCGGCGGATGTGGAAGAAGATCGAGTATCAGCTATGTCAGCAGCGATGCTTTCACTGGGCGAGCGGATAGCCAGTGAACTGAGGCGAGGAGCCTTAGAACAGGTTTTCATCCGGGGCAAAAACGGCTATGTGATTCTTATGTCGGTGGGCGAGGAGGCTGTTTTGACCGCCCTAGCTCGCAGCGAAGCGAAGCTGGGTTTGATCTTCCTGGACATGAGACGCGCTGCAGAAGACCTGAGCCGACTGATCTGACCTTGCCAGTTTGCTGTTATTCTAGATGGTGCTAAGCGATCGTGGCTGAAGTGGCTGCTGGATGTATCGCCTTAGCTTTCGACTATGAGAGCATCAACGCCTTTCGATGAGTCTTCGGGGCAAGATATGGTGGAGCAAGTTGGGCTTTTCAATCGGGGGCGTAGGGAGCTCCTCCGAGAACAGCCTGCGCTGGTCTGCCAGCCATCGACGCCGCGCCTCAATCGCCTGTTCGCCTTTCCTCATGAGTGGTTCGGACATCCCCTCTGAGAGCAACTCTCGTATCGTCTTGAGTTGGTCCACATAAGCGTCCAGCCATGACAACAGGTGAGATCGATTGGAGAGCAGCTCATCGCATAAGACATCCGCATCCTCTCCTATCAGGTTGCCTATTGCATTGTAGCTTCCTCCGATCAGCTTGCGCATATCACGCCAACCACAATCGGTTGTCGCACTCTGCCAGAGAGCTACAGCCAGCAATCGAGGCAAGTGAAGAGCGCCAGCCATCAGACCATCATGTTCGGCTGCATCGAGATAAAACGGCCTGGCACCTAACAAGGTAACAAGACTAGAGACTAGATGAACAGCCTCGGGATGGGCACTTTGCGATGGAGTCACACAATACAGACATCCCTCGAAGAGACTTGCGCTGGCAGCCTGCGGTCCAGAAGCAGGAGCGTTTACCAAGGGATTGCCACCTACAAAGTTCACCGTAGCCGGCAATAGTCGCTCCGCAATTGCCAAAACCTTTTGCTTGAGCACAGCGGTGTCGGTGATCACACAACCTTCTTTGAGATATGGGGCAATGATGGTTAGTGTCTCTTCGATAGCATGTAATGGAAGCGCCAAAATGATGAGGTCAGCATTCTCACATGCATTGATAAGGTTCCAGTCGCTCCTGTCGATCGCTTTCATCTTGTGTGCAATGTTGGCATGCTCGATGCTCTTGTCATGTCCCACTATCTCAACAGGTTGCGTCGCACGGTGTAGGGCCAACCCTATGGACGTACCGATGCATCCAGTACCCAGAATAGTAATTTGCACCTTTTCTGCCATTTCCCACCTCGTCTCAAGTTATCAGCCCAACTATCAACCGAGCTGGCGTCATCACTAAAGTGCTGAACAGACCGCCCCCCAGGAAAACCAAGAGCAGCAGAATAACCGGGCCAAAAGGCTCCAGCCTCTTAAACGACTCAGAGGCTGGATAAGGCAGCACCCCGTAAAGGATGCTAAAACCATCTAAGGGTGCAATCGGCAACGCGTTGAAAATAGCGAGCACCACGTTCAAGAATACGAAGGTGAACACAACTTGGTAGGGATCAGGAATGTACTGAGAGTAGTACATAGGCACAACGAACCCCAACTTGACCGGAACCGCTGCGACAAATGCCATCGCCAGATTGGACAGAGGGCCTGATAAGGCCACCAGCGCCATACCTGTCTTGGGCCCATTACGCAGTCGATACGGATTGACCGGCACTGGCTTGGCCCATCCAAACCCGACCGCCAGCACCATAATAGCTCCTAGTACATCCAAATGCTTGCGCGGATCCAATGTCAATCGACCTTGATCATACGCCGTTGAATCACCCATCTGCAAAGCTGCCCACGCATGGGCACACTCGTGCACCGAGAAAGCCACCAACAAAGCAACGGCAAACGCTAGGATCTGCGACAGTGGACGCCCCAACAAGAAGTTCTGCACAAGACCGATCAGGAAGAAAGCGATCAGGGGGCTAAGATCCAAACTGCCCACCTGACTGAAGCGGCGCAGAGGGATCAATAACGGATCAGTGACCTGAAAAAGGACACGCACGATAGGGTTACGCGTGCCAATATATAGCCCAAACATGGGCAGCCATGTCACAAGCACACGTGCCAGGACCAACCACTTGAGCACCTCAAGTAAGTAGTATAGCGGTAATGTCAATATTCCCATCTAACCTCGTTCACCCTTTGCATAGACCAACCGAGACCATTATTCCCCAACTTTAATATCCACGAAAGCGGTCATCCCCCATCGTAGCGGGAGCTCATTGGCGTTCTTAAGCTCAATTGTGACCGTGTAGGTCACATCTCCCCGTTTTGTCTCAGAACGTGGTGTGATTTCCGTGACCACTCCCTCGATCTCCAGATTAGGTAGTGCATCAACTCTGACCAATGCTTCTTGCCCGATGGAGACCAACACTACATCCAACTCGCTCAGATCATCGGTATCAACGTGCCAGGCGGAATTATCACCCAAGCTTATGACAGGGAAACCGGCAGTTACGACCTCTGCACTTCGAACTCTGACCTGGGATACAACGCCATCAAATGGAGCGGTCAGTTCATAATCAGCTAGCTTATCTCGAGCAGTATCCAAGTTAGAACGTGCCGTTTCCAACGCTGCTTGTGCAGAAGCCAAACGTGCCTCAGCTGCGACCACCGCTGCCTCAGCAGCAGGCACGCCAGCCATCGCTTGCTGCACATTCGCCTCGGCCTGAGCCACGGCGGCTTCTGCAACGGCAATCTGTTCAGGAGTTGGGCCTGCCTTTACGACCGCCAGGGCTGCTTCGGCTTCCGCCACCCCTGCACGCGCGATAGAGATTTCTTCCGGCGTGGGCCCTCGTTTCAGACGTTCGTACTGCGCCTTGGCTGCTTGGTAGTCGAGTGTGGCTTGTTCTAAAGCCAATGCTTGCGGCGACGCCCCCTTGTTATCCGCCCACGCAATTTTATCGTATTCGGCCTGTGCCTGACGCAAGGCTGCCTCTGCTTTTAACATAACAGCTGCCTGCGCTTCGATATCCTCAGGTCGCGCGCCTGCCAAAACTTGACTAAGGCGCGCACGAGCGGTCTGGACAGCGGCTTCCGCCTGAGCAATCTGCTCAGCGGTAGCGCCCCGTTTGACCTGCGCCAGCTGAGCTTGTGCGCTCATTAAAGCTGCTTTTGCCACCTCGAGCGCTGCTTTTGCTCTATCGACCCCAGTTTGCGCTTGCTGAACGTCCGCCTTAGCTTGTTGGACACTTGCTTCAGCTTGTTTCACAGCGTTTTCCGCTGCTGTGACGGCGGCTCGTGCTTCAACATTGTCAAGGCGGGCCAATAGCTGACCCGCGCGCACAAAATCGCCTTCCTTGACCAAAACTTCTTCCACTCGCCCGGGAACTTTGAACGAGAGCTCGGCCCAGCGCACTGGGACAACAAATCCTTCAGCAGAGACCACAGAAGCTGGACTAGGAGCTGGTGACAGCTGCGCCTCTGCTGTGGGTGTGGCCGCAACGGGAGCTAGAAAGGTGCGATAGCCGAAATAAGCGCCCACTGCGAGCATCAGCCCTAAGAAAATAAGGAACCATTTCATAATGTTTCTCCAACGACGATCTCCGTGTGGTGGTGGATCGCAAACATGACCCTATTGGATTCTTGTCTTTGCTGCTCAATGGAAAGTGATACAGGTCGTCCCGTGTCCTCTGTATCAAGGGATCTCAACAACTCGTTAGCTGTCATTCGTGTCATAAACCTCGGTCATTGAATCAGATTCCCGCTGTTTTCTTCTATGTTCATAGCTATGGTAGCGTGTACCACGTTGAGCATCCCCATGCACTGGCCGCAGGAAGCCACTGTGGGTCTCCACAATATAGGCAACACGCTCGCGTGGCCGAATATAGCCATCCATTGTACACTGGATGTTCCCGTCCTCGCGCGGCATAAAATCATGATAGTGGTGACTGAACAGGTCGAGGAAGTCAGCCGCGTAGGCTAGAAACTCCTGATAAATAGCTTGCCGAATAGCCTCGCTTTCCGCTGACGCCATGCGCCTCGCGAATTGTGCTACTTTATCCGGGTCGAGCATAGTTCTCCCGTCGTGTGTTAGATGTGAACTTGACATAACAAAAAACAAACATTCATCTGGCTAATAAGTGCTATTTTCTTCTGCAGTCAATTGTTATACCCCTATGGCAGCATCAGGCGCAGAAACTCCTCTTCAGCCTCGCGCGTCCACTCACGTCCATCTTTCAGCCGAGCATATACGCTGGGCATTTTCTCCTTCAACTCGGGCAAGGGGGTGAGCGGCAAGGGCTTGATGTTGGGGAAAATCACAATCTTCCCTGGAAACAGAGCGTCTATCACTGCCTGCATGCCATCTCTGGCTGCTTCCAGCGAACCAACGGCCGCTAGCGAACGGTTGGTATCGAGCTCTCCCGCTTCCACTTGCATCAACATGACTTGCATATCCTCAATGTCGGAGGCGGAGTGACCAATCACGCGTGCATCGCGCGCAAAGAGTTCGACCAGATCCAAGTCAGCCATCGTACCGCGCTGCACACCAGCAAAGATGTTCATCACTCCACGCGGCGCCAAATAGTGCGCTGCATCAGCAATTACCGAAGGCACAGGCACTAGCACAATGATATCGTCAAAGCCCTCGCGTAGGAATTCTGCCATCGTGGACTCGTAGGCCTCTTTGTTCATTGGATTGACACATATCCAGCGAATACCCTTTGCTTCTGCCTCTGCGCCATATGAATCGCACAGATCACGGAGGCGCAGATCGCTAACATCCGAACAGACAATTGTGCTAGGACCATCGGCAAGCTGGACAGCGCGCTGGACATGCATGCGCCCCATTGGTCCACCCGCACCCACAAACCACACTCGTCCACCTTTGCGCAATGCTGAGCGCACCGGCACATCGCTGTATGCGCGTGCCACATCTGGCGATTTACTCGCTACATAGACCCAGCGATTGTAGTGTATGCGCCCCACATCGATGCTGACTGGGCGCGTCAAGCCAAGCTCGCCGACCAGAGCAGCTACACCAAAATCAGCTAGATAGGGACTGACTGTCTCGATCTCCTCTGCGGTTGGATGCAACAAAACCAGGTCATCAACTGGGTGGAAGGGTGGTGCACTCAAGTCTGTTGTCTCTGCCACTGTGATACCCAGTTGCGCAGCACGTTCTTTGAGCCAAGCGGCGAAGCGCGGTGGCACACGCGTCAGTATCAAACGTGCTGGGTGCGCTTCCTCGTCAAATCCAGCGCTAATCGTGTAAGGAAGCTCCTCTGAGACAGCCGAGGACGGGCCAATGACCCAGAGCGTGCCACCCGGCTTAAGACTAGTACGATAGCGCAAGCGGTATGCTGCAATCACACATGCCCAGGGCTCAACCAGAGCGCTTTCTACATAGCCCGTCGTCGGCCGCACCGGTATCAGGTAGTTTCCATCGTCTCCATTCAGGATGCGCTGATCAATCACATTATACTGTGACAATCCGCCCTGTATCATGTAACCGTATGCGTAGCCCACACCACCCACCTTGATGTCTGCTTGAATGATGAACCGATCACCCACTTTGTACTGATCACGTAGGTTCTCGCCGACACCGACAACGGTCATGCACACCTCGTGCCCTAGGACGATAGGCTCTTTGCTGATGTCGCGGAAGATGCGCGGATGGTTCTCACCTAGCTTAATCACTTTGATGTCTGAGAAGCAAAGCCCACAAGCATCATGGCGCACCAACAGTTCATCCGGGCCATATGTCGGCATTGACACCTCGATTGGCTTGTTGTCGAGGCCAAGGTTCTCCAACCCGGCACCATATAGCGGCCACAGACGATTGACCTTAGGCAAAGGGGTATTCGCGAGACGATATGCTGTTAGCTTATCTACCATCAGAATTTCCTTTCCACCACACAGTACACTTTGCATAGAAACTGCATTCGATTCAAGGAAACGAGATTATCCGTCTGCCACTCCCTTCCTCTCGAGTTCAGCGAGCAGATGGCCTGGCGGTTTCGTCCCGATGCGACGCAGCTGTTCCAGCCCTGCTTTACCCGGTGTCGTGACATAACCAACACGCGTGTAAAACTCATTTCGTGCGCGCCGGTCAGGTAGATGAGTGCGTGCCCAGTCGCTGTGATAGCCGAGGCCGAGAGCGCGTTGGAGCATTGTATGCCCCCATACAAAATGAGCACCATCCAGGAAGGCCCGATGCAACGGTTGCATCTCTGGCACGTCAAAATCATCCACCAGCTTTTGCCCGAATGCGTTCATCTCTGTGCCAACATTGAGCGGTAATGCCAGCTCCTCTGCAAGTCGGACGATCTCCCACAGCTTTTGAACCTTGACGCGGCGCAGATCCGGGTCGCTGATATTCCAGTTGCGATCCGGGATGATATTGAGCGCCACGACGCCCTGTTCCATCAGCAGATGCAACAGCTCGACAATGGCCTGTTCTCCGGCGGAGAGCCCATCCAGCCATGCCGCGCATGGTAATGCATTGCATGCCAGGATAAGCTTATGTACCTCGGGCACAGTGGGAAATGCGTCGTGGGTAGGGAGCACATAGCCGACACCGCCTTGTTTCATAAGCTTAGCGCGGATAGTATTCTGAAAGCGTGCCGGATCACCCATCATCTCACGTATCTGTTCATCCGGCATGTGCAAACGCTCGCTCCAAAACACAGCCGGATCGGACGCCTTGCGTTCCGCCGCGCGCACATAGGCTACCACAATATGGCGCTCGGTGGGGTTGCCAGCCGGGGTCAGCGGTAGCACATCACGCTCGTAGTCAATCGTAACTGGTGCCAGATATGCATTGATACGGTTAATAATGTCTAGGTTGCGCTGCCGCACCAAGCGCCCCATATGGGCTAACACATCTCCCGCTTCAGCGGGCACTTGACTGGAGGTGAACCCAATGCCCATATGGTAGCAAATACCTGGTTCGCCCGGGGAGTTGATCTCGCGCGTAGCAAACTCAGGAATAAACACGCGTGTCTCCAGACCGGCAGTGCCACGCACTCCCAGCTCTTCGCACGCATCCAAAAACTCGTCTACACCATCTAGCACGTCGAAATCCACAATGCCGATCACACGAAAACCACGCCGCCAAGCCAACCAAGCCAGGCCACTGGGCGAGTAGCCATAGGCATTGAAAGAAAAGAAGGTGTGGCAGTGCATGTTCACCACATCCACCGGCGATGCACGGGAGATACCGCCCTGTTCGACCAGAGACTTCAGCTCAGCCAGTGCTGTCGCACGGACGTGGGGATCGAAATCGTTTAGCTGGGTTTCCAGAGTGGCAACATGTTGACTCATTTCCATAGGGAGCTCACTCATCCCATCACCTTACGTCGCAGAAGCTCATCGGGACGCGTGTGAATGCGCCTCACCGCCTCAGGCGACATGAAGCGTGGCCCGCCCAGTGCGTAGGTTCCTAACCTGATGCGTGCAGCTTTGACCGCCATCGCTGTGATGCTTTCCACCTGCTGAGGAGTGCTACCCAGTGCGATCAAGCCATGGTTTTGCATCAGAATAACTCGTGGCACCTCGCCGTACTCATCCAGGTAACAGTTGATGCGTTCTGCCACGGCGCGTGCCAGTGGCACTCCCGGATCAACGTAAGGTACCACCACTGACGCCGGCCCGCATACCACGATTTCGTCGGGGAAGAGGCGACCACTAACAGCCATCTCGAAAGCAGCTGCGCAGGTGAGCGCATTCACCGCAGTAGGATGGGTGTGTCCAACGAAGTTGATCCCCTCGAAACTGAGCGCAATAGCATGCAGCACGGTCTCCACCGAGGGATGCCCTCCGTTGGCGTCTACCTTGGCTTCAGTTAACAGCTGCTTGAGCCGTTCGTCCGTCAGATCCGGTTCGTCGAGAATGGACAACACTTTTTTACGCGATACGCGCACGAAGCCGTCGCGTCCAATGGTGCGCAGCTCGAATCCGCTGGCTTTCACCCAAAATGTCGTTTCATCAGCTCCCGCCGAGGTGTTACCCTCCCCCAGGATCACGTAATCCAGCTCGGGTCGGCCAAGGTTGCGTGACATAGTGACCAGCTGGTCCAGAATGGTGTCCTCCAACTCAATCCTCCACGCAGAAAGGATGACAGGTTCTCATACGGAACAGGGAAAGGCCACGCGAGGTATCCATACCACACAACCAGTTCTTCTCACCACACGCGAAGTCTCCCTACTAGGGAGTGTACCATTAGCTTCCAGCACGGTCAATTTGATGAAAGTTGAGGATTGTCGGCCTAACCCTTTAGTGCGCCGACGGTCATTCCTTTGATGAAGTAACGCTGGAAGAACAGAAAGACTATCAGAAATGGCACAATGCTGAGCAGTACGGCTGCCATCTGCACGCCATAGTCAGTGCGAAATTCTGTATGAAACACGGAAAGCCCTACCGGTAGGGTTTTCAATGCGTCTTTTTGCGCCACGATTAACGGCCACAGGAAATCGCGCCACTGTTCCATAAACGTGTAGATGCCCAGCACAGCCAGCCCAGGCTTAGAGAGGGGCAGAACGATGCGCCAGAAGGTGCCAAACTCGGAACACCCATCAATACGCGAGGCATCCAGCAGCTCTGAAGGCAGCGTCTGCATGTATTGACGCATCAGGAAGACACCAAAGGGCACCGCCAGGGGAGGGAGGATGAGACCAGGATAGGAGTTAAGCAAACCGAAGTCCTTAACAATAAAGAAAGTGGGGATGATGGTCACTGCGCGCGGTATCATGATACCTGATAGGATCAGGATGAAGAGCAGATCGCGACCCGGAAACTCTTTCTTGGCAAAGACATAACCGGCCATGGATTGGATCAAAAGGGCAATCGCTGTGACGCTGGAAGCAACAAAGAGGCTGTTGAAGACCCAGCGCAGGAAGTTGGGCGTCTCTAAAACTGCCAAATAGGTCTCAATGGTTGGCTGGCGTGGTATCCAGCGCGCAGGGTTGCCCGACACGAAAAACGTGTGCTGGAATGATATTAGTACCATAAAGACGAAGGGTGCCACGGAGGCCACCGAGGCCAGGAAAGGCACGCCGTAAATCACAATCTGCGCGGCAACATTGTATGTTCTGCGTAGGGTACGCTCTCTCCAAACTGCGGCCACGCTTTACACCCTCACTCTATTTCTGAAGGTATATACTTTAGCTGAAGCACGGTCATGATCAGGATGATCACCAACAGTAAAACACCCATCGTAGCAGCAAAGCCCAGGTTTTCAAAGTGGAACGCATTACGGTAGACGTACCACACCACGGTAGCACTGGCATTGGCCGGTCCACCGGCTGTCAACATATAGACTGCGTCGAACAACTGGAAGTTCCATATGAAGCCCATAACAAGAAGGAACAGAAACGTGGGGCGCAGGAGGGGCAACGTGATGCGCGTCAGGATATGCCATGCATTGGCGCCGTCGACACGCGCCGCCTCATAGAGATCATTGGAAATAGCACCTAGTCCGGCCAGGAACACAATCACCCAAAAGCCATAGCCACGCCAGATCTCGAACCCCACGATCGATGGGATCACCAAGTCAGGATTTCCCAGCCAGTTCTGTGGCGGTATCCCGAGCACGCCCACGAGAGTATTAAGCGGTCCATTGCGATCGGGGATGAAAATTGCTTTCCAAATGATGGACAGTGAAACCACCGAGCTCACCATCGGCAGGAAAAGGGCTGACTTAACAACATTTTGCCAAAATGGAGTCATTTTGTCGATCAACAGGGCCAGAATCAGCGAGGACAGCATAGCCAAAGGCACTACCAGCAATGTGTAGTAAGCAGTGTTCTGTAGAGCACGGATGAACAGACTATTGTTCCATGCCTTGATGTAGTTTTGGAAACCTACAAACTCGGTGCCGCTCAGCAATCCCCCTTTGCACAGCGAGAGATAGAATGACCACAGCACCGGCAGTAAGACGAAGGTCACATACAGGGCCAGATAGGGGGTGAGGAAACCGTAAGCGGTCAGATACTGTCTGGCACGACGCGAAAGCATGGTATGCTGCAACACCACCTTATTAGCCCTTCAGACCACCCAAAGTGAGACCAGAAATAAACTGCTTCTGCAGGGTGGCGAAGAGAACCGCCATGGGCAGTGTAGCCAGAATGGCAGAAGCCATTGCCCAATGGTAGTTCACCTTATACTGTACACGGAAGATGTTTGCCATCACCAACTGAACGGTGTAGAGCTCTTTGCTGCGCAAATAGACCAAGGGGAGCAAGAACTCGTTCCAGCTAACCGAGAAGACGAACAGGGCGAGTGTAACCAGAGCGGGTTTGATGACAGGTATCACGATACGCCAGTACGTTCCAAATTCCCCAGCGCCATCAATGCGTGCCGCGTCTAACAACTCATCAGGCACAGTGGCAATGTATTGTCTCATCCAGAATATGCCAAAAGCATTGGCGATGCCGGGCACGATCAGCGGCAACCATGTGTCCAGCCACCCAATCCGCCCCATCAACAGAAAATTGGGGATCAGCGTGACGTACTGCGGGATCATCACTGTGCCGAGGACTAGCATAAACAAGACATCCCGCCCCCAAAAGCGGTACTTTGCAAAGGCAAAGCCAGCTAGGGAACAGAAGAAAACCTGCAAGACGACATTAGCCATGGCAATGATGATACTATTGAGCATACCCCGGGCGAAAAGCGTCTCGGTGAGCAGGCCGCGGAAGTTCTCCAAAGTCGGGTTATACGGGATGAAGGTCACCGGCACCGTCAGGATCTCGGGAAGCGGTTTGAAGGCCGAGACGACCATCCAATACAACGGCAGGAGCATCAGAGCAGCTCCTGCGCCGACGATCAGATGGATCAACGTACGACTAACGAGGAATTGACGTTGCATAGCGCCTACCTCTTTGAACCTAATCCCTCTGACCGAGGCGCAGCTGCACCAGGGACAGCACAAAGATCACTACCCCCAGCAAATAGGCCATCGCCGCGCCGTAGCCGAACTTGAAGTACTTGAAAGAGGTCCGGTAAACGAGCAGACCGGTAGTGAGCCCTGCCTGGTCCACGCCCCCCTCCGTGCCGAACAGAATGTACGGCTCGGCGAACATGTTGAACGTATTCACCGTGCTGAGTATGGCGTCAAAGAGAATGATGGGCACCATCAAGGGCAAGGTGACGTAAACGAATGTCTGGAAGGGGCTAGCACCATCGATGCGGGCCGCTTCATATAGCTCTGGCGAAATGCTCTGGAGACCAGCAAGCATAATTACCAGGTCGTTGCCGATGCAACGCCACAAGATCAACAATGTGAGTGTAGGAATTGCCGCCAACGGGTTCGTCAAAAAGTCGATTGGCTCCAAGTTCAGCCCTTGTCGCAGAATAATGTCGTTGACGAAACCGAACGGCTTGTTTAACAACATCGAAAAAGCTAATCCCGCCACAACCAGCGATACTGCCATAGGCAGGTAGAAGATGGTGCGGAACATCCCTCTGAGGCGTAGCAGTTGCGAGTTCAGCAGAACGGCCAGCACGAGTCCACCGCCGATGGTTAGCGGCCCACTCAGCACCAAGAGGTAGAGAGTGTTGAGAACAGCGCGCTGGAAATCGGAGTCACGGAACAGATTGAGATAATTACGCAGTCCAACAAACTCTCCCATCGTCACCCCTTTCCAGTCAATAAGACTTACCACCCCGGAGAAGACGATGGGGAAGGCACCGAACACAAGAAAAATAACGAAGAAGGGAGAGATGAACACATAAGGAGCGATTTTAGGCCATTTTGAGCCCAACATAGCGAGTGCCTATTCTCCGAACTTTCCTGTTATATCTTTAGCAGGCTGGGCCGCACGGGATAGGGGTGCGGCCCAGCATCTGCAGCGGCGAGGGTATCTCAGCCCTTGTTCAGCTTGACGCGCATTTCCTCAGCGGCGGCTTTGCAGGCTTCCTCGGGTGTCTTCTCGCGGCGGATCACGGTCTCGGTGTGCTTGCGGATAATCGACCGCGCCTCAGGCCAGCCGCGCCCAAACCACACATCGGGGATGTCCTGGGCGATCTCGATGAAAAGCGCATAAATCTTCTGACCGCCAAAGTACTCCACCTCCTGGTCCTTCAGAGTGTCAAGTGCTCTCTTCCAAGTCGGCATGACACCGCCGGTCATCTCGGTGAAACGCAGCTGACCTTCCAAGGAGACCTGTGCCATTCGGATCAGCTCCCACGCTGCATCTGGATTGGGGGCACCCTTCGGAATAGCCGTGATCGATGGGATCTGGTAGCTGGCTCGCAAGCCGCCCGGTTTGATTGCCGGAAGGCGCATCATCCGCCATTTGCCCGACAGCTGAGGCAGATTGCCGGTCATCGCGAGCGGGAACCAACCAGGAGCGACTGTCGCCAATATCTTGTCGGCGGCGTAGGCTGCGACAGCGGCGTCGTCGCTCATATCAATGAAGCAGATCTCCTCATCCGAAATCTGTTTCAGAACCTCCATCGCCTCAATCGCCTCTGGGCTATCCACCAACACCTTGTCGTCCTCACGGTTGAAGTATGTCCCGCCCAGACCGTTCTGTACGAGCAAAAGGTCAATGATCAGGTGTGGATCCCCCATGCAAATCTTGCTGCCAACGTCCATAGCCAGCATCTTGACCTCGCCGTTGGTCGCTTTGGCTACCTTCCGCCCTGCCTCAATCAGATCCGCATATGTTTCGACCTGGGCGGCATCTATCCCATACTGCTCGAACAGATCGTGGCGGTAGAACATGCCAACCGGCTGGCTGTCCTGAGGTACTCCCAGTATCCTGCCTTTGTAGGTTGCCAGCTTGACGGAGACCGGCATGATCTCCTCTAAATAAGGTTGTAATCTATCTGTGAGGTCGGTCATCCCTTCGGCGAACTCGCCGAGATGGTTCACGTCGAAGTTCACTACGTCTGGCACGCCCACCCCGGTATTGACGACAGCCAGGATGTTGGTATGGGTATCTTCGTAGCTCATTTCCTCAACGCGCACGCTGACATCTGGGTATAGTTTCTGCAGATCCGGAATGACCGCCAGAAAATGCTCAATACCCCCTTTCCAACCCCACACAATCACTTCGCCGGAGAGTCCAGGGATAGGAGTGGGTGTCGGGATGGGAGTGCTTTCCTGAGCAAGCACTCTGCCGAACGTAGTGGAGCCAAGCCACGCCGCAGTCGCTGTACCGGCCGACAGACGCAGAAACGCTCTTCTACTCATCAAACTGGTCCTATGGGGTGCCATTTTATTCCTCCTGTACCTCGGATCAAACAAACCAAAGGGGTGGTGATGCAACCTCTCCTCAGGCACCACCACCCAATGCCCGTGAGAATTGGCTACTCCGCCAACAATGTATCTACCTCAGCTGCGGCGTCTCTCAATGCCTGCTCCGGTGATTTCTCGTTGAGAACCATCGCCTGGATCTCCGAACGGATCAGGCTGTGAACCTGGCGCAGCTTGGGATGCAACGGATAGGGCACCTGATAGGGAACTCCTTCAAAGAACACCTCCAATAGTGGCTCTTCTTTGATAGGCGGCTCGAAATCCTTGCGGCAACCGAACAGCTTCACCACATTCATCATGTAGTCCATATTTTCCTTGCGGTTGATGAACTGGATTAGCTTGAACGCTGCATCCTTGTGCTTGGAGGCCTCAGCCACTACCCAGAATCCAGAGTTCCCAAAGGTGCCGCGCCCATCGTAGAAGTCCTTACCCGGACCCTGTGGCGCCAACGCCACACCCACGTTCAGCTCTGGGTAGTCATTACGCAGGATGGGGATCGAGTAAGATTCAACCGGGCACATTGCCGCGCGTCCCTCGTAGAAGACCTGCTGGAATTTGGGATTCAGACCCCAGTCTGGTACCACTTGATGGGTATGCACCAGATCGTACATGAACTTGAATGCTGCCAGCCCGGCTTCATTGTTGAAGGCATTAGTGTTCTTCTCGACGTCTAAGATGTTTGCGCCAGCTTGCCACAAGAAGGGATAGATAAAGTTGTTGTCCCGCCAGTTGACGCTCCAGGCAAAACCCCATTGATCCTTTTCGGGGTTGGTCAGCTTCTTTGCCACTTCAACGAACTTGTCCCAGGTCCACTCGGCAAACTTGGGGTCGTCCTTGCTGGAGGGAGGGTACTCGATTCCAGCAGCGTCAAACATGTCCTTGTTGTAGAAAAGTTGCACAGCTACGAAGAGGAAAGGTATGCCGTACTGGTGTCCCTTGTACGAACCCAACGTCCAGAAGTTCTCTGGATACTCCTGCTGCATGGCAGCCAGCTCGGCGGGGAAGAGTTGGTCGAGCTGTGCCAACTGCTTTGCCTCGGCAAACTTCGGCCAAAACTCATCGGGCATATACGATACATCAGGCGGCTCACCAGCTGCAAAGGCAGCACCGTAACGCTCATCCCAGCCTTCCCATGGATGGATCAGCACGTCTACCTTGATGCCTGGGTTCTCTGCTTCAAACTTGTCGAAGATGACGCGCCAGTCCGTGTCCTTGTCGCCATGAGAGGCTTTCCAGAAGGTGATGGTGATCTCATCCTGCGGTGGAGGAGCTGCCATAGCAGGCATCGCTGCGAAAATCAGCGTGCTAAGAATAACCAACACACTTAGTGTTCCGTGGAGTCCCTTCATCGCTGTACCTCCTTGTCATCTGAATATGGTTCCACCTTGGACCGTTATGCAAGAATCTCAGGGGGATCATTGCGCAAGAAGTTCCCCACTGCGGTTACCTGGACGCGATCGTCTTCACACTCGCTCTGCGCTGCATCACCCCCTTTCCGAAGGCAGTCACATGCCAAAAAACCTGCCTAGGGCAATAGTCGCCTGGTCATTACCCGTGGCCAACGTAGCATGGGAATAAACCCCTCGGCATAACGCACGTTGGCCTGGATGCCACGGAAGCGTGCCACTGCTTCCATGCGTTCCAGCATATCATCCCCATAATGTCGCTTCATAAAGTCCAGCTGACTGCGATGTTTGGAGAGCATTTCACGTTTGATCGCGATGACATCAGTGATGTCCACGTACTCCGTTGGCTGAAAGTTCAAGCTGCCGTATGGCTCCATATAGAAGATAGGTGGAATGACTGGGTGTGCTGGATACTGTGACTTGATGTTAGCCGTGCTCGAAAACAGGCTGGCCTCGAAAACCAGGCGGCTCGTGTTCATGTGATCTTGCAAGTAATCTTCCGGATTGTGCGTGATAATCAGGTCCGGTTTCGTGCGGCGTATCAGATCGATGAAGAGCAGTGTATTGGCTTCGTTGACATATACCTGGCTGTCACCTAACCCGAGACCGGCAATCAGCTCAGCGCCGATAACGTCTGCTGCCTCTTTCGCTTCACCAGCGCGCAGCACCGCAATCTCTTCTGGGCTCAATTCATAGGAAGCCGCATCACCTTTGCACACATAGCACATGATCACGTGGTGTCCTGCTCGCGCGAATTTAGCCAATGTGCCAGCGCAAGCGTTCTCCAGGTCGTCTGGGTGGGCACCCACAGCAAGAACGCGCAGCTTATCGGACGACATAGACACTATCTCCTTTCTAAGTGCTCCAATGAGACGACTGGGCGCAGAGAAGTTTCGCCTGCTGTTGCACACACCCTTTCTGCTCGGCCGCAGAGCTCGAGAAATTCAGGTGGGAATTGTGAGATGCAACAAAACATCCCCTTCATGCATATTCATTATATGCAATATTGGTGATTAAGTCAATGGCAAAACCCAGTAATTTCTCGAATTCGGTGCAAATATCTTGACAGAAGACAGGTTTTGCCTTACAATTTTTGCAGAGTGATCTTTATGTCTGCTGAGAAACGTCACCAGACAACCATTCTGCAACTATTGAGGGATGCTAGGCCGCGCACGCGTGCCGAAATTGCCCGCACTACTGATCTGAGTCCTACCACAGTCGGACGAGTCGTAGCAAGATTGCTGGATGCAGGCATTTTGGAGGCTGTCCAGCTGCGCAACGGTGCAGTGGGCCGGCCGGCCGTCATGCTGCGTCTAAGCCCGGAGCTGGGCTATGTTGTTGGACTCGACATCGGTGCCAGTAACACACGCGTACTGGTGACCAATATAGGAGGAGAGATACTCTTCCGCTGCTCCCATAAGAGCAAGACATACTCTGACAATCACCAATTCGTGCAAGAGATAACCGGGCTTGCGAACGCAGCGGTGGAGCAATCTGGGGTGGATCCTGCGCGTATCCTGGGCTTAGGTGTAGCCATATCGGGAGTGGTTGATAGCTTGCGCGGGCATTGCTTCTTCTGTCCAAACATTCCTGGTGTGCGCGATCTGGCTCTCAAACAGGTGTTGCAAGCTCAATTTCCCCATCCCGTGTTCGTCGCGGATCAGTCCCACACCTATGCTCTAGCGGAGAAGCGCTTCGGTGCGGCCCGTGGGGTGGACAATTTCCTGCTGGTCACTGTCGGCATCGGGGTGGGAAGTGCAATTTGTATCGAAGGGCGAATTTACCGAGGCGAAATGGGATTAACGCCAGAGCTGGGCCACATTACAGTCAGCGAAGATGGTCCTTTATGCAGCTGTGGCAACTATGGCTGCCTGGAAGCAATGGCCTCAGGACCAGCGATTGTGCAACGCGTGCGCCAGGCACTGCAGGAAGGCCTCTACTCGTCACTCGGCACGCTACCTGCCGATGAAATTACTGTGGAGACTATCGCTGAAGCAGCGCGAGCAGGTGACAAACTGGCCTTTTCGGTGATTGACCGCACCGGACAGTACATCGGTATTGCCATCGCGACCGCGCTGAATCTACTGGGGCCTCAATTGGTGATTGTGGGAGGTGGGGTAGCAAATTGTGGCGAACTGCTACTGGACGCGATCGAACGTACGGCAAAGATACACGCATTACATGTCATTTCACCCCACGTGCGCGTCGTGCGCAGCACACTGGATGAGTATGGAGCTGCTTGGGGAGCGGCTCTCTCTGTCATCGAAGTAGACCTGAGCGCCTCCCTTGGGAAAGTCGCATTGCCGGCGCGTGTTGGACTGTAGGACCATACAACCGCGTAGCAGGACCCGAACTCGAAGGTGCTCTCAGATCTGCCCCGGCCCAGGCACGACAGCCCGCTCATTCGGATTTACAAGGGCAAGCTGCTTTGCAGTGGGCTGACAATGGAGACTGAGCCCACGCCGCGACTGGGGTGTCCAAATGTACACTTGGGGGCTACTTTCCGGAACGATGCTCGTGCAATATCACAGCTACCAGAATAACCAGCCCTGTGAGTACGTACTGCCAGCTGGCTTCCACATGCAACAAGTTCAGCCCATTGGCGATGATACCCAGCAGCAACACGCCAGTGAAGGTGCCCCATACGCTGCCACGACCGCCAGTCAGCGGGACGCCACCGATGACCACGGCGCCGATGGCCTGTAGCGTGTAGTCCGCGCCCATATTGGGAATAGCAGAACTGATCCGTGATGCTAACACCACACTAGCCAGGCCAGCGAACAGGCCCCCGATAACATAGAATAGGATCTTATACCGACGCACTGGGATGCCAGCCAGGAATGTGGTGTACTCATTGCCGCCAATGGCGTAGGCGATGCGCCCCAATCGCGTGTAGCCCAGCAGGAAGTGGCACACTAGCATTACCACTATTAGCACTATGACGCTGACAGGGATTTCCCAGATACGAGCGCTACCGATCCATTCGAACCGTTGGCCAAGGTCGGTGATCGGGAATCCCTCGGTGATAGTGATCGCCACCCCTTGAAATGCTGTCATCGTGCCCAATGTCAGGATAAAAGGGTGCGCACGCGTATAAGCTGCCAGCAACCCATTGATCAGCCCGATGCCACAACCGATCAGCAAGCCCACCAAAATGGCCAGCTCGGCCGGATAGCCAGCTTTGATCAGGGTGCCCATCACCATTCCAGCCACCGAAACGATCGAGCCAATAGACAGATCGATGCCACCGGCGATCATCAACACAGTGGCACCTGTAGCCAAGATACCAATGGTGGACACTTGCTGGAGGATGTTACGCAGGTTGGTAGCTGAGAGGAAGACAGGAGAAGTCACACCCAGGACAACCACCAGAGCGATCAGTACCGACACGATCCCCCAGCGCTGAATGTCGAGTGTATATGCTACACTACGCGGCACAGGGCTGCGACGGACTTCTCTCGCCAAGCGCATATGCCATCACCTCCTCCCGGGTTGTCTTTTGGGCTTCCAACTGAGCAACGACGCGCCCCTTGTTCATTACCACAATAACATGGCTCATATTCATCAACTCATCCAAGTCTGAAGTGACCATGATCATGCCTTTGCCCTTGTCAAGCAAACCCTTCATAATACGATGGATCTCCTCTCGCGCACCCACATCCACGCCCTGGGTCGGCTCGTCGAGCAGAAGGACCTCTGGGTTTAAGCACAGCCACTTGGCAAGCATCACCTTCTGACGATTGCCCCCGCTCAGATATTGCACTTCCTGATCAATGCTACTAGCCTGGATGTCAAGCTGACGCACGTAGTGTGACGTCAGTGCTCTCTCACGCATCCGGTCCATTAGTGGTCCACGACTGACTGCTTTCAAGTTGGCTAATGAGGTATTGCCAGCCACACTCATCCCCAGAATTAGGCCACAGCGGTCACGCTCACTAGGTACAAAACAGATGCCGCGGCGTATAAACTCGACCATCTGCTTGCCTTGCATTTCGTCGCCATGGAACAGGATGCGACCTCTTGTAATCGGGATTAAGCCCGCCAGTGCCTGTAGCACTTCGCTGCGGCCACAGCCAACCGTGCCGGCTAAACCAATGATCATGCCACGAGTGAGACGCAGCGAAACGTCCTCGAATTTGCCAGGCGAGCTGATGTCGACCGCCTCCAGCAGGCTCTCTCCCTCAATGACGCCGGCAATGCTGGTGAAGCTGAGCTCCTCCCCAACCATCGCCTTGACGAGCTGCTCTTTGCTGACCTCGCCAATCGGTCGGTGTAACACTTTGCGGCCATCGCGCAGCACAGTCACCTCGTCGGCAATCTCAAACACCTCGTCCAGGCGATGCGAGATGTAGATGACAGCAACACCCTCCCGTCGCAGCTGACAGATGAGTCGGAAGAGATTATCGATCTCTGCACCTGATAAGCTAGCAGTCGGTTCATCCATAATGACGACGCGCGCTCTCTGGAAACCTGTTACCGCATGCAGAGACAAGACCTTGGCAATTTCAACCGCCTGTTGTTCAGCCGGACTCAGCCGAAAGACCATCTCACGCGGGTCGAGATTGATGTTCAAATTGCGCAGCACCCGCTCGGCTTGGGCATAGAGCTCGTTCCACCGCACTATGCCCAGACGATCAGTCGGCACAGCGCCTAAGAGAATGTTCTCACCCACGCTCAAATACGGGACAAGATTGCGCTCTTGGTAGATGGTCACGATGCCCATGCTATGAGCAATCTGAGGTGTCAAGATCTCTACCACCTGACCATCCACGCGGATGTTGCCACGGTCAGCGCGATAGACACCGGACAGTATCTTGATCAGCGTCGACTTGCCGGCACCATTCTCTCCCACCAAAGCGTGCACCCGGCCAGGTAGCAGGTCGAAATCCACTTCGTGCAGCACCTCGACCCCGGAGAAGCTCTTACAGATCCCCCTAACTTGCAGCACATAGTTGGCGCTGGACATATCGGTCGATCCCTCAGTAAGTCAGCGTAAGCTTCCGCCCTGTGCGGGAAGATCGTACCAGTGTGTCCATGATGACTTGGACACGGTAACCATCCTCAAATGTTGCACCATACGGCGCCACCGACTTATCATTGGCTACACAGTCTAAGAAGTGATGCAGCGCGTGTAGATGACCATATTCCCAGCCTACATTATGACCGGGCGGTAGGTAGATAACCTGCAAGGGATGCGCACTGGTCGTAACCGACACAGAAGCGAAGCCGCGTAAGTCGGCCGCCAGCATCTCCTCAGTATAGACGTACAGATGGTTGGGATCTTCCAGGTCCCAATAGATGCTTCCCTTCGATCCATTAATCTCCCATGTGTGCTGGTTCTTATGCCCTGTCGCCACGCCAGAGGACTCGAGTGTGCCGATGGCACCGTTGGCGAACTCCACCACAGCAACGTTTGCCTCGTCGGCCGGGGTTGGTTCCACCTGACCCGCCCTGTTACGCCGTTCCTTGTTCCATGTGCAAACCATCCCACCCACGGCGACGATCTCGCCCATCAGAAAGCGGGCCATATCAATGATGTGGCAGCCAATGCCCAGCAGAATGCCAGAGCGCGTGCCGCTCGTGTACCACACCGCTTCCATCAGTGCCGCTGGGTCGTGACCTGGTTCCTGTAGGTAGCGTCCGCGGAAATGGTACAACTGACCAATTGCGCCGCGCTCCAGAAGATTTCGGGCCAACCGCACCGCCGGGATGAAGCGATAGTTGAAGCACGTCATATGCTTGACACCGGCTTTCGTCACTGCCTCCAGCATGGCTGCTGCGTCACGCACTGTCATTGCCAGCGGCTTCTCGCAAATGACGTGTTTACCGGCCTGCGCCGCAGCGATGCTCGGAGCACGGTGCATATCGTCAGGTGTGCAGTTATCCAGAATATGGATGTCAGGGTCTTTGAGCATCTGTTTCCAGTCGGTGTAATAGCCTTTGTAGCGCATTCGAGCTGCCAGATCGGCCACTTTTGCCTCATCGCGCCCACAGATGGCAATCAGGTCAGGATATGCAGCTGGCTGGCTGAAGCTGTACGGGATCTTGAGATAGGCGTTCGAGTGGACCTTGCCCATAAATCCATAGCCAAGCACTCCAATCCCCAGCCGGGGTCCTGGCAGTGCTTCATACTGCACCGGGGTGAAACCTTTGGTTGCCACAGTGCCCTCCTCGACCGTATTAGTGGCGCTCACGTTGCAAGCTGCGAAGATATTTCACACTCTCCTCGACAGCCCAATCCTCATCCGGGTACTTAGGGTCCATGTAATCTAGTTCAATGGCAAACAGGCCTTGATACCCACCAGCTAACAAGGCGTCGACCAGAGCTGGTATGTTGATGATACCCTGCCCAATAGGCACACAGGCGAAGAAGAACCACTCTTTCGGGCTGACACCGTACAGCGGTGCCACATCCTTGGTGTGAGTGGCATACACATATGGAGCTAGCAACCGCGCCGACTCGACTGGATCGTCTCCAATGCGCAAGGCGTTGCCTGTATCAAATGTTATGCCGAAATAGGGCGAATTCACCCGATGAAGCAGGTCCATGTACTCCTCAGTGGTGAAGTCGAAATGGTTCTCGACCGCCAGACGTACTCCCTCATCCTCGGCCATACGAGCGCCTTCCTTAAACAGTTGAGCAAGTGCGTCAATCTGCGGCCCGTGTGGGTCATTGCGGTAGTCCAAACTTGAACCAACCACTCGCATCACTTTGGCACCGAGGGCGTGGCATACACGGAACATGGACTTCATCTCCTGCATGGCCTCCGGCTTCTTACCCCCTTCGAAGCCTTTGGGATGTCCCCACGCGACAACGACTTCCATATTGCCCTGATCGATGAGTTCTTTGAGACTGGCTAGGTAGTTGTCTGAGAAACTCTCAAAGAAGCAAGTCTCCAATGATACGCCATCCACCTTCAGCTCAATGGCACGCTTCAAGAAGTCCTGGTAGCTCATGCGTCGGCCAGGGTCTACCTGATTAGGGTAGATCTCTCCGAAGTAACGGTGGTAACAGTAACTATCGATTCCGACCTTCATACGAACCACTCCTTAAAGGGTTATAAATTGCTAAAGGCAAGCGATGGGGACGACCTCTCCGCTGAACTGATTAGCAGCGATCTGTGGACCTGGGGCGCTGACGCGCCCCAGGCGAGCACAGTCACTCTCAGACGGCCTCAGTAGCCAGCGGTTGTGGCAAATTCATGCTTGAGCGATTTCAAATCCAGCTTGAGCGTCTCTTGGATGGACGCTTCGGTCGGCTCCCAAGGAGTTGCTTCGTTCACGTTGTCCTTGGTTATCACCTTCATCGGGGTGATGGTCAGCTTGAAGTCCTGAGGTTGGCCGCGCAGATGCTCGACCAGCATGCGTACTGCCAAGGCTGCTTCCTGTGAGGGCGACCAACCCACTGTTGCCTTAATGCCACCAGCCGCAATCGCTTCCAAGCCGTAGGGCGCGCCATTTTGGGAGACAATGATCACATCGCCTTCCTTGCCGGCCTGTTTGAGTGCCTGGATTGCTCCTAGCGACATGTCCTCGTTCTGCACGAAGACAGCCTTCAGGTTGGGATTGGAGGTAATCAGGTTCTGCATCTGGTCGAAGGCCTTCTGTCGGTTCCAGTCCCCAGGCACCGATGCCACCAGTTTCAGTTTGGGATTCTTCTCCATTTCGCGCTTGAAAGCATCGCGGTAGCACTCAGCGTCGCCGCGGCCTGGGAGCCCCATGATCACTGCTACCTCGCCCTCCGGCACGTTTTTGGCCACCCACTCACCAATAATGCTGCCCGAGAGATTACAGTCTGCCTGGATCGTACCGACCATCTTGTCCAGGATTTCCTCGTTGTAACCAAAGATGAGAAAGATGGGGATCTTCGCTTCATAGGCCTTATTGACACTGGCGGTCATCGCCGTAGCACTGACCGACATCAACACAATACCATCCACCTTCTGAGTGATGGCGTCTTCAACACTGGCCAGTTCGCGCTCTGGCTTCATGTCGGAGATATAACCCAGGATCTCGACCCCCATTGCTTTTGCCATCATCTGGGCACCGTCGAACCCATACTTGTAGTATGGCTCGTTGGTTGGCCGAATGTAGGCTATCTTGAGCGGCTTGGCCGCCTCACCAGCGGCGGGGGCCTCCGTTGCCGCCGGTGCCTCAGTAGCTGCAGGAACTTCAGTGGCCTTAGGTGCTTCGGTGGCTGGTGCAGCTTCTGTTGCCTTAGGCACCTCAGTGGCTTGAGGCGTCGCCGCAGGTCCAGCGCAGCCTCCGATTAGTACCGCAAGGATTGTGACCAACGTGCCGAAAATCAATAGGGCGTGCTTCATTCTAATCCTCCTTTGGAATATCCTTTGAAGTCTCACGAATTTAAATTTTCACAAACGACGGGCACGATGAGGTTGATTACTATAACCCTTTTTAGTGTTTGCGCCACCTCCTCTCATTTACATAATTCCACTCAGGACAATGCCTGAGGTGAGAACACAGGCTCGACACGCTGACACTGTCCGGAAGCCACGTCAGCGCTTTCCCTGGGCACTACCTGGTCTGAAATCATTGAGCATGGATGGTGCGACGGTATAGGGAGGCACCCCGCAAGCTGCAGGCACAGTTGGCTCGAATTTGGCGCACAGAGCAAGGATTGGACAGCAAGACCTCTTGTCGGACAAGACTGAAGACAGATGCCTGCCTGAGCAAAGTGCCAGGACAACGTTGGGGAAATATCCAAGGGCACCCAAGAACGGGAGGCAAAATGGGAGAATTCTTTCCTCATCGCGGGCATTACCTGGAGTAGTGCTATCTCCACCCTCGGAAGAATTGTTTTCCACCATTCATTGCTGGAATGGAACTGCTCTGGACACGTCCGGCAGACTTTGCCGTGCTTTCAACAGTATCTGCCATCCCGCCCGCGATAAGTTGCCAATCAATGCATAACGCGAACGGCAGGAGGCTAACCGGCAAGAATTCTAATGCGCATTCAAGTAGCTGTCAAATATCAGCAAAGGGAAAAACAACGCTCTGAAAGACATACAGTTACCCATTTTTGCTTTCCAAGTGGGAAGACCGAGTAACGGACATTGCTCACAGATCCCCACTGCCCACAAATGGAGATAAGGAATCCTGGTATTTGCCTAGCCGAGAATACCTTTCTGTGGGACCAAGGGCGAGGGCGACCCTCCCTTCTTCCCCTCGTATAGCACGGTCAGTACCCCCAAGGCAGTGGCAATGTGGAGATATATCCCCTGCACGAATAGGTTGTCCACAAGATTGTGGACACTTAACGCAACCAGCATGCCCAAGATGCCCACCGCTGCAGCCCGTGCCATTCCGTGAGTCACGCGTATTACTTGTGCGCTGAACCAGAAAACAGAAAGCCAGAAGACACTGTACAGCAACAAACCGACCAAGCCGGTTTCCGCTGCTGTGTTGAGGTAGAAATTGTGGGCATGACCTAGCGCATCCCGCCAGCGACCAATCGCATAGGCAGGATACACGACAGGATAGTTACCCATACCGATTCCTAGCCAAAGATGATCACGCCACATATCGAGTGCAGCTTGCCAGTGCGCCAGACGCTCAATCGCAGGAAAGTTGGCATCGGTCACCTCTACAGTTGCAATGCTCGATACTTGCATCGCAGGTATCACGTCGGCAAAGCGCTGCACAATACCTGTGGGGAGCACATTAATGGTTCCCAATGCGATGATGATGCACAAAGATAGGGCGAGACAACCAAATATGAAAGCAGCTCGCTTGCTGCGCACAAAGCTAGCAACAAGAATTGCAGCCGCAGCACCCATCCAGGCGCCCCGCGACTGACTGGCGTACATCGCAACCGCGATGGCTCCCAGGGAGATCACGGCCGGCACAAACAGGAGCACTTGGCCAAGTTGTGGAGCTCTGATCCACGTTCCAGGCCGTCCGATCCCCCAAAGGACAATGCTATAGGCGAGGGGAAGTGTCAGCCCCAAGTAGCCGGCATAAGGATTGGGTTGCTGGAAGGTGCCGTATGCGCGTAACAGTCTCCCTTCGAAGACAAGGAAACCCTCCGGGCCCACTTGCATAAATGATTGGTACAACCCCAAGGCAGCTTGTGCAAGAGCGGCGATGAACCAAACGCCCAACAACCAAGGGATGTGACGATGCCCCAGGGTAGCGAGCGCAAACAAGTAGAGGGCTAACATCTCTATCCATTTCACTGTCTCGCTCAGAGAGGCACCCAGTGACAGCGCTTGTGTCCACGAGAGCAGACAGGCAGACAGCCACAGCAACCAAGGCAGAATTAGGGGGGCAGCCGGAAGGACAATTTGCCTTTGGCTGGCCATCCGCAGAACCCACGCCGCCAGGGTCAAGACAAGCAAAGCTTCCATACCACCTACCCGAACACTTCCCACCGGCACACTAATCAGCGGACTGAAGGGAATAATTGACATAAGCAACAACAGTCCTACGGTGGGGTGGAGCAGGATCAGCAATACAAGCAACGCGCCAACGGTCAGGATGAGTGCTACGGGCAGCGGAAGCCATGCAAGAGCGCATCCGATAGCTAGCATGAGACCGACCATGATCTCGTTACCACTGAGCCTTTGGCGCAGCGCTTCACGCATATACGGAACCCTGTGCATTGTGCTCAGGGACAAAATGGGACTACGGAGCGTCACACGCTACTCCCCCAACCCCCAAGCGTTGAGAAGACGTCGGCCATTTACGTGGCGCCACGCAAAGGTATAACGATATCCGATGTCTGTGCTGAAGCTGCCGAAGATCTTGCGTGGCAGCCGATGTAACGGATGACGCCTCAGCACACGCAGGCCACGGCGAACTGTGTTGAAAGTGCTGTATGCACGGCGACAGAAGACATCGTAAGCTTCCTCCAGCTCCTCAGGGGTCATGCGCTTAGGGTAGAATGTCAAATGCGCCGTGTCATAGTAGCGCCAAGGCTTGTTCATCAAACGACCCTCTGCGATGAGCTGTTCACGAAAGGGGGTACCGGGATAGGGTGTCAGTATAGTCATGCTCAGGCTGTCCAGTCCACTTGCGCGAGCAAAGTCCCAAGTATCCACCAAGGTTTGGGGCGTGTCGTGATCGAAGCCGAAAACGAAGAGGCCGACCACGCCAATCTCATGGGCATGTATACGCTTGACTGCCTCTATGTACTGGCTTGCCTGGCCTGTGCCTTTGCCACTCAGTTCGTGCCGGTTAGCTGGGTTGACCGATTCGAAACCGATGAAGACTTTGTCTAGATTGGCACGCCGCGCCAGAGATAAGAGGTCAGGATAGTTGCTAATTAACAACTCTGCCTGCGTCGTCCAACCCTGCAGTGGGAGCTTGGCAAGTGCCTTCAGAATCGCCTCAATGTACTCTGGATTGGTGCGAAATGCTAAACCGAAGTTGTCGTCGGTGAGGAAGAAACGTTTAATGCGGCGACGCTCGATTTCCTCCACCACTTCTTCCACCGGACGCAAGCGCATACGACTTCCGCTGACGCGTATAGCGGTACAGAAGGTGCATTTGCGAGGACAGCCGCGCGTGATTTCCAGCATAGGTGTCCAGTAGCGTCGATTCTCGTCCACCATCCGAATAACTCTGTCGGTAATGCGTGCCACTCCAGCTAGATCAGCCCATTCGGTATCATCGTAACGCGACTGTAAGGTGTCATTGATGAAATCCTGAATGATACGTGGCCAAGTGCGGTACGCTTCACCCGTAACCACCACGTCGGCCCAAGTGGCCACTTCCTCAGGCATCAATGTGGGGTGTGTGCCCCCAACGACAACGGCTCGTACCCCTGCTTCATGGGCGATGCGCGCGAAGCGCTGCGCCGATTCAATGGAAAGTGTCTTGCTGGTGATACCTACCAAGTCATGTGGCCCCAGCTGGCGCAATTTGGGGTCTATCGGCTCAAGGTTCTCATCCCATATTTCGACTGGGATATCCTCGGGGACCAATGAGGCAAGGCGCATCAACGTGTAAGGCGCTGCACTGGCGCGTCCGAGGAGAGGGCCCTCACGTCCCGGCTGAATCAGCACCACTTTGCGAATGTCCAACCGAGCCTCCAGATCGCATATGCTAGTACGTGCATAGTGGAACGATGGCCGGCTGTGTCCACAGCATTATCCCTGCCGCTTGCATCTCAGAAGTATTGTTGGAGATCCATCCCGCTGTACAGACCGGCAACCTGCTCAGCGTAACCGTTGAAGAGCAATGTCGGACGGCGGCCCGATTGTCCAATGCGACGCTCGCTCGATTGCGACCAACGTGGGTGGGGCACTTCAGGATTCACGTTGGCATAGAAGCCGTACTCGTGCGGGGCCACAGTAGACCATAGGGTTGCTGGCTGTTCCTCCACCAGCTCGATCTTCACGATAGACTTAATGCTCTTGAAGCCATACTTCCAAGGTACTACCAGACGCACTGGTGCGCCGTTCTGCGCTGGCAGTGGGACGCCGTAGAGTCCGGTGGCCAGAATGGTAAGCTCGCACATTGCCTCGTCAAGGCGCAAACCTTCCTGATAGGGCCAGGGATAGTTTGCCATACGCTGGCCCGGCATCTCTTCCGGCCGATAAACCGACTCAAAGCGTACGAAGCGTGCGCTGCCCATCGGTTCCACTTCTTTTAGCAAATGGCTGAGAGCAAAGCCCTGCCAAGGGATCACCATCGACCATCTTTCCACGCAGCGCATACGATACACCCGTTCTTCTTGGGGGAACCTCTTAAGCAAATCCTCCAGACCGAACGTGCGCGGCCGGTGTACCAGACCGCCTACCATCACTTCCCATGGAGATGTTCTGAAATCCTTGGCCAACACCGCTACCCCCTCTTTGGCCATAGTAAATTCATAGAAATTGGTATAGCCGGTCACCATTTCGTAGGGGGTAAGCCGGTCTCCTAGCTCGTCCTGTTGTATCTGGGCGTAAGGAACAGGTTGTGGCGAGGTATCCTCTTGTGGCGTAGTGCTGCTCGTCGTGGTGGATGTGCTTGTTGGCACCAACTCCGCTGCCTTTTGGGCTGTCGTCGCTCGCGACTGCGCGGCGAACTGCGCGCCAGACGCCGTGCAAGCAGATGCCAATGAGCCGGCAACCAAAATACCCATTGACTTCATAAACTGGCGCCGGGTGCGAGCAATGTGTTCCGGAGCAATATCGGATGGTCTGATGGACATCCTGCGGCATAGAGGATTAGGCATAATCAATCTTCAACCAAGCTGCAATTTACGTAACTTCCTCGCGCATATAGGGAACACCCAGGGCAGCCGGCGCGCCAACGCGCTTGCGGAACGCTTCCCACCAGGTGATCAGTACGAGCACGATAACTGTGAAAGCATAAGGCAACATATTAAGAAACGCTGCCGGAATAGTGGTACCGGCTGCTTGCAGGCGGAACTGGATAGCATTGACTCCACCGAACAGCAGCGCACCGACCACAGCACGCGCCGGATCCCACGTTGCAAAGATGACCAGGGCAATCGCGATCCAGCCGCGTCCGCTGGTCAGGTTCTCGGTCCAGCCCGGGGTATAAGCGAGGGAAAGATGAGCGCCTCCAAGGCCCACTAGCATGCCACCGAGGACGGTATAGAAATAACGCAAGCCAGGCACGTTGACTCCCATCGCGTCAGCTGTGTGAGGACTTTCCCCCACAGCGCGCAGGTGCAGACCGGGACGTGTCTTATACAAAATGAACCACGCCAGCGGCACAAGAAGGTACATGCCATACACCAGAACATCCTGGCGGAAGAGGGCATCACCAAGGAATGGTATGTCGCTCAGTAGAGGCAACGCAATCTTCTCGAAACGGGGACCGACCTGACCCACCAACGGCTGGCCACCCGGCCCCAACCGCTGACCAAGGAAGCTGGCCAGCCCGGAACCGAAGATAGTCAGCGCCAACCCTGATACAGTCTGATCAGCGCGCAGTGTAATTGTCAAAAAGGCATGGATCAGGGCCAGCGATCCACCGACGACGATCGCTGTCGCTACGCCTGCCCAGACGCTGCCTGTGTGAAAGGCAGCTGCAAAGGCACTCACGGCGCCCATGATCATCATCCCTTCCACACCCAAGTTCAGAATACCGGAGCGCTCGGTCAGGATTTCGCCAATAGTGGCATAGAGTAACGATGTACCAGCACGGATGGTGATGGTTAGAATGGAAATGAGCAGCACCACATCCATGGTCTGTCAACCCTCTTGTGTACACTCGGCAGGCAGACTGCGCACAATGCGCACACGATATCGCGTCAGAATGTTACCTCCCAGCATAAAGAAAAGGATAGCGCCTTGCAACACAGACGCCATTGCGGCAGGCAAGCCCATTGTGATCTGAATCTGGTCGCCACCCACCAACAATGCTGCTAACAGAAATGCCACCACGACTACCCCCCATGGATTCAGCTTGGCAAGCCACGCCACGATAATCGCGGTGAAGCCATAACCAACCGCGAGCCCATGCTGCAAACGGTGCGAAATGCCAGCGACTTCGGCCATGCCGGCCAGACCTGCCAGCCCCCCCGAAAGGAACATCACCAGCACAATGTTCCGTCCGATATTGATACCAGCATAGCGCGCCGCGACGGGGTTCTCGCCGATCAGACGAATCTCGTAACCCCAACGTGTGCGACTCAGGATGAGCCAGATAAAAATGGCTGCCAACAGGGCAAACACGAGCCCCCAATGGACGCGACCGATCAGTCGCGGCAACCAGGTGAACGGCTCGAATTGCGCCGTGCCGGGAAAGCCAAATCCTTTCGGATCTTTCCAAGGACCATAGTAGAGATACTGCAACCAGAGTATGGCAATATAATTGAGCATTAATGTCGTGATAATCTCATTTACCTTGACATAAGCTTTAAGCAGGCCAGGCAGGATACCCCAAGCCGCACCGGCCACAATGCCAGCCAGTGCCATAAGCGGCAGAAAGGCCCAATGCGGCAGCCACGGCGCCATGCCAGGCAACCACAGCGCGACAGCGCCAGCCGCAAAACCGCCCATCACGAGCTGTCCCTCGGCACCGATATTCCAGAAAAGCATACGGAAGGCAATGGAGACAGCTAGGCCGCAGATCATTAGGGGGGTAGCTTTGACAAGCGTCTCGGTCAGGGCATAGAAATCACCCTGCGTCCACTGTACAGGTGTACCGAATGCTCCTTCGATCATTGCGCTGTACGTGCGCAACGGGTCAGCGCCGACCGACTGTAACAGGATGGCACCGAACACCAACGCCAGTAACAACGACCCGAGAGGCACCAGAAAGGCAATAATCTTTGATTCCTCTAGACGCTTTTCCAGCTTTAGCGAGAAGGGCATAGCGCGCTCCAAGCACAAGGATCAAACGGGCAACCTGTTATAGACGATCTGCCGTCTCTTTTGTCATGTGCGTCTCTCCTGCCATCATCAGCCCCAGCTGCTCGATGTTGGCCGAAGTCGCGTCTACCACACCCATAATACACCCCTCATACATCACAGCAATACGATCGGCCAAGGCCAGCAACTCCTCCAGGTCTTCCGAGATCAGCAGGATAGCAGCTCCTTGGGCACGCTGCTCCAGCAAAGTGCGATGTACCGCCTCAGTAGCGCCTACGTCCAAACCACGAGTGGGATGAATGGCAACCAGGACGCGTCGATGATCGCTGGCAAAGTCGCGGCTGGCGGTAATCTCACGTGCTAGGATGGTCTTCTGTAAGTTGCCGCCGGAAAGCGTGCGCACTGGCACCGATGCAGTAGGCGTGACGATTTGGAATGCCTGGATCAGCTTCTGTGCGAAACTCAGAACGGCACGCCGCGACAGGAAGGGGCCATTGGCAATCGGCTCGCGCCGGTAAGCTTTCATGACTAAATTGTCGCTGACAGGCAGGTTGCCAGCTAACCCCATACCGAGGCGGTCTCCAGGAATATGACTGACGCCTGCCTCGATGAAGCGCAGTGGCGGCTGGTTGGTAAGATCCTGACCACGCACCAAGACACGCCCGCGCGTCACAGGGCGCAGGCCGGTCACTACCTCGGCCAGCTCGCGCTGACCGTTGCCCGCCACACCAGCGATGCCTACGATCTCGCCGCTGCATACCTCCAGCGACACTCCCTGCAGCGCAGGCAGCCCTCGATCATTCAGCGCTTCAACCTGTATCACTTCCAATACGGGTGGTTCACCGTTTGTACACACCACTCCCGCTGGCTTTTCGACGCGGAAGAGCACCTCGCGCCCTACCATCAATCGCGCCAGCTCCGCCTTGTCAGTACGAGCAGTGTCCAGTGTGGCGATGTTGCGGCCAGCGCGCAACACTGTCACACGGTCGGAAAAGACGATCACTTCGTCCAGTTTGTGAGTGATGAAGATGATCGCCTTACCCTCTTCGGCCATACGGCGCAGTGTGCGGCCCAGCTCTTCCGCCTCCTGGGGCGTCAGCACCGCCGTCGGCTCATCGAGAATAAGCACCTCGGCGCCGCGATAGAGCAGCTTGATGATCTCCACGCGTTGCTGCTCGCCTACTGAGAGCTGCCAGATGTAGGCAGAAGGATCAACCTGCAAGTGGTACTGTCGCGACAGCTGTTTGATTTTCTCTTCCACATGCCGCATGCGCAGCAGGAAACGAGGATCTTTCAAGCCAAGGATGACATTCTCGGCAACGGTGAGCGTCGGCACCAGCATAAAGTGTTGGTGCACCATGCCGATACCCAGGTTGATAGCGTCGCGTGGTGAGCGGATGTCTACGCGACGTGGCTGCGTCTGACCGCGCGGGCAGATCCAGATCTCACCTGCATCGGGGCGATAGAGCCCGCTCAGGATGTTCATTAGGGTGCTCTTGCCTGCCCCATTCTCGCCCAGCAGTGCATGGATCTCACCAGCGTGCACAGCAAAGTGGATGTGATCGTTGGCGAGCACACCGGGGAAACGTTTCACGATGCCACGCATTTCTACGGCAGGCGGCCTGTCAGAACGATCCATAGAACATCTCCAGCATTATGCCTCATCCGAAGTCTCTATCTCGGTTATCTCATCCCACAAACGATCACGCACCCAAGCGTTGAGAAGTGTCTCGGGTGAGACTTCACGCCGGCGCGCAATCTCGTTCAGCTTAGCAGCCAAGCTGCTCTTAATAGCCACATATGTCACCCCAATGCGGTAAGCCACATCAAACTCTTGCGGGCGCGTCCGCGACCAATATTCGGTCAGGTCATGCGTGTCCCAGAAGCGTGCCATCGCACGATAAGAGGTAGCTTGGGAAATGGAGCTTCTACGCCTGCTCATACTTCATCCGTTCGGCGCGGCGCATATCACGCACCCACACGATGCGCGCACGTTCGTCCGGGGTGTGTGTGAAGAAGACAGCCATATAACGCCCTGTCTCCGTTTGCCCCAAAGCGACATAGAGCGCCTCGCCAGCGCGGAAGGATTCCTCCACGAAACGAAAGTGCGGACGACCTGTCAGTACCTCGTCCACTTCATCCGGTTCGATATTATGCTGCTGGTGCACCTGTTGGGCGACACCTTCCAGCCAGACGCAGCCGATGATTCTCAAAGCATCTCCTGTCGGGAATTGAGGCACAAAATCTGCCCCCAGCTGCGCCTATTATCCCGAAGGGGGAGCGATGTGTCAAGTTATATTCGCCGTGAGCTGTATGATGCTCGGCAACAACGAATGGGACGTAGTCGATGCACGGCGTGACTGGGAATGTGCTACGTCCCGCTCCATTATGCCTTACTGCAGCCTATCATAGCGGTGGCGTGAGCGTCTTGTCACGGATGGCGCGCTTCAGATCGTCCCGATCGCTCAATTGGATCAGCAGGTTGGCCAGCTGCGCGTGTCGCCTAGCTTCGTCGGGGATGGCACGGATGGTATCCAGCTTCGCCTGCCATTGGGTGCGGTCAGCGTCGATAGTGAGACCGCCGATGATATCCCCTAGGTGTTCGTCAATTTGGTCAGCGCTAAACGTGTCGCGCAGTTGTTTGTTGAAACTGGCGCGCTCGCGGGCCAGCTCCAGGTCAATCTCCTTATAGAGGGCACCCTGCAGCGCACTGTACATCTCATCCATCTTGAGCGAGACCTCGTCGATAGCGCTCTTCTGTCCATTGGTGCTCGCCACCGGAGCGATTGTGCGGTAGATGGTGAAGCGGCTGCGCAGCAGTGCGGGAAAGGTGAAACCAGCCACCAAGGTGGTCAGGATGTTCGGCTCGACACCTAGGAGATGGTGAATGAACCACCACACCACTGACGCTGTGACGATGTTCAGCACAAAGAGATAGAACGCATTCGGATTGCGCAACGAGCGCCCGAAATCGCGCTGGAAAATCTTGAACAGCTCGTACCCGGCCAAGAGAAGGCTGAGTAGCATCACGGCGCCCAGCGAGACATACCATGGGAGGGGGAGGGTCTTTTCAAGCACGGGTTACACTCCCTCCTGAGCCGGCCTGCATAGGGCGGATTATCCGGCCAGATGCCCGGCTCACGACGCCGGCCGTCCACCACTTATCTGAACGAGTTCTTAATGCGCGGATCTACCTGATAGATGGAAAAGTCCTCGTCCTCGACGTTGACGGTGTGTGCCTCGACCAGACCCTTTTCGACCAGTCCGTTCATAAGGGTGCTCAGGTCGTCACCGGGGCGGTCGAGCTCGAGTGCCACCTCATCGGCGGTGGCAGCGCCGCGCGCGCTGATTGTCTTGAGTAGCTCGATCTCTTCGGGTGTCAAGCTACTGATCCTATCCAGCAAATCATCCAACATCGCTCCACCTATCCTTGTGAAGCTAGGCTTGAAATCCATCGCCAAACTGTTTCAGAGTTCTTCCTTAGTAAAGCATTCTAGTACAAATGCAAGAATGGGTCAACAGACGGAGCCTGCATCAAGCACGATGAAAAGCGAGTCAGCGAGCAGGATATACCGGGATCTTAAGAGTGGGAGTGACCAGTTATCCACATAACTGGTGCCAGCAAACGATGGGTTAGCAGAGCATTACTAGATACCACGCAGGGCAGGGGATTATCAGTGATCAGACCTTGACACAGACAGGCAGATATGTTATGATTGGTATAAGATATATTATACAAACCATAGTCACTGACAGAAAATGGCACGCTATACAGGCTGCGCATCGCGGTACCAGACACCAAATGGGAATACACACAAACTCCTGCAGCTTCCTCCTGTGGCACCTAGGAGCGAAATACCGGTCAAAGGATTGTCCGCTGCAATGCCCATGGTTTTGGTCCCTCGCGACAAATTAGGCGTAAACTGCGAGGGAGCGTGTCGTGCCCGTTGTTGCCGTGCCTATCGCTGGCAAAGAGGGACGTTGCGTTCAGCAGACACCCGATCGAATGGGAGCTAGATATCTTTTATATTATGTCAAGTTCTTGGCTTCCAGCTAGGAGGTGTAATGTGCATCAATCTCTTTCCTCATCACTCAACACCAGCTCTCAAACAACCATTGCCCGTGAAATCGAGCGCTTTCTGAGCCAGCGGGCTGCGCGTTCGGAGCACACGGCGCGCACATATCGCACTGGTCTGAATCACTTTCTGACTTACTTGGCCGAGCGAGGCATCACTCCTGACGATCCCCCTGCCCTGCTCACGCGGGCAGTGGCTTTGGACTTCATCCCTTGGCTCGCCCGGCAGTGCTTTACCCCCGATGCCGCAGCGCCAGAGCAACCGCTTTCAATGCGCAGCCGCCAGCTGTACGTTCGTGCCGTCTCCGGTCTGTACCGTCAGCTGGCACTAGAGGGCACGATCCCCCTCTCCTACGGCGACTACGCCGCCCTAAACGCCGAGATGAACAGGGAAACAGGCTTCAGAACTCCTCCCATCGAAAAGCGCCTCCCTCCTGGCGAGGTGGTTGAGGCAATTTTGGAAGCAATACGGCAACCGCCACCCACGCTGGAGCGCGCCGATCTGGACGAGTCACAGCGGCAACGCCTCAAGCTGATCTGGTTGCGTGATCAAGCCATTGTACTGTCTCTGTACAGCACTGGCATGCGCGTCAGCGAGCTCGTACGGCTGCGCCGCGGAGACCTGGACTACACCGACCAGGGCGCATGGGTGCACGGCAAGGGGGGACGTACCCGCTTTGTACGTTTCTCCAATCAAGCATGGCAGGCGCTTATGCGATACCTCACGGAGCGTCGAGACTCACTGGTTCCGGGTACTCCGGCCGACAAGCCCGTATTCTGTCGCCACGACCGCGCTGCTGGCAGCCGTCGTATGCCACTCAGCACCTACTCTGTCGAGCGTCTGATCACACGCCTCGCCCAAGACACGGGCGCCTTGGAGCGCTTCAACCTCACACCTCACTCCTTCCGACATTACTTTGCCACCCGTTTCCTGGGCTTCACGGGCGATCTGGCGCTTACGCAAGATGTGTTAGGACATGCGGACCCGGGTACGACGCGCGTTTACGCCAAGACCACTAAAGCTCAGCACATCCGCGCCCACCATGAGCTCTTTGACGAGAACACAGAGGACAAGGATGTTTAATGAATTCGTTTTTTTTCCCATTGTGTCTTCATATTATGAAAACAGAGAGGCTCCTGACAAACGCCAGGAGTCTCTCCACCTGTTATATCTCAGAAGGTTGTTGCAGGACAGGTTCCTGCCACTATGAAGAGACTTACATATCCACCCACACAGAACCCTTAGTGGCCGACTCGTGGGCCGCATAGATGAACTGCATGCCGCGCAGACCATCGTACACGGTGGGGAACTTGTACTCCTCGGTTTTCAGCGGCTGCCCATCAATGTAGCGTCGGATAGCCTCGATGACTCCGGCGTAGATCGTCGCAAATGCCTCCAGATAGCCCTCGGGGTGCCCCGGGGGAAGACGGGTGGCTTCTGCCGCAGCGGATGACAGATAGCCGGCAGCGCGCGTCAGGATGCGTTTCGGTTCGCCGTAGCGATATAGTTCCAAGACGTTGGGATTTTCCTGCACCCACTTGATGGCGCCGTTCGTGCAGTACACACGCAGGATGAGGTTGTTTTCCTCACCACAGGCGACCTGACTGATAGTCAACACCCCTTTGCCTCCACCTTTGAAGCGCAGCAACGCATTGACGTCCTCATCGAGGACACGGCCTGGCAAGAAAGTGCTTTTATCAGCGCAAATCTGCACGATCGGATCGCCAGTGACGTATTCTAGCAGGTTAACACAGTGTGTTCCAACGTCACCCATGGTACCACCGATACCTGCCTGAGCCGGGTCAACGCGCCACGCGGCCTGCTTGCTGCCCAGTTTCTCCTGCGGCACCATCAGGAAATCCTGCAGGTACTCGACGATCACTTTGCGCACGGTGCCCATCTCACCACTCTGGAACAGGTGACGCGCATGTCGCACGAGCGGATGACCGGTGTAGTTGTGCGTCAGTCCGAACACCAAGCCGGTCTTCTCGACAAGATTGACCAGCTCCTTTGCCTCGTCGAGCGTGTAGGTCATCGGCTTGTCGCAGACGACGTGGAAGCCATGCTCCAGAAACGTTTTGGCGATGGGGAAGTGTGACACGTTGGGCGTAACGATGCTGACGAAGTCAATGCGTTTTTCCGGTGGTAACTTGGCCTCTTTCTCGGCCATCTCCTCATAAGTACGATAACAGCGTGACGGATCCAGGTACAACTTCTCACCCGTGATACGTGTATTCTCCGGATCCCGAGAGAAACAGCCCGCAACCAGCTCTGCCTGTTGGTCAAGTGTGGCAGCGATGCGGTGAACTGCGCCAATGAAGGCACCCTGGCCGCCACCCACCATGCCAAATCGCAGCTTTCGCTTCCAAGATTCCATAAGTTGCAGCCCTCCTTCTTGTAATCTGAGATGATAATCTGAAAGTTCCTATTCTCCACTGGTTAGCTGAGACCCAAGATCAAGCGATTGCGCTGCACATCTGTCTCCACACGCGCAAAGTCATCAAAGGCTACGCTGGTAGTTTCAATGATGTGTCGTTCGATGAAAGGCGCCCCCTCTGCCGCGCCCTGCTCCGGGCTCTTGACCGCGCATTCCCATTCCAGTACGGCCCAGCCAGTATACCCGACCTCGGCCAACAGCGTGAACACACGCTTGAAATCTACCTGGCCATCGCCCAGCGAGCGGAAGCGTCCTGCGCGCTTACTCCACGGTTGGTAGCCGCCGTAGACTCCTACACGCCCGGTGGGACGAAACTCGGCGTCCTTGACATGGAAGCCCTTAATCCGTTCACCGTAGAGCTGAATGAACTCCAAATAGTCCAGTTGCTGCAACACAAAGTGACTGGGATCGTAGTTGATGCACACAGCGGGGTGGTTATTGGTGTATTCCAAGAACATCTCGAACGTGGCGCCGTCATACACATCCGACCCGGGGTGCAGCTCATATCCGAACACCAACCCGTGCTCGTGGGCCAGGTCGAGCAATGGCCGCCAACGTCGCGCGAGTTCCCTAAACGCCTCCTCGATGATGCCCTGGGGACGCTGTGGCCACGGGTAGATCATGTGCCAGGCAAAGCCACCCGACATCACCGGGATCACAGTGGTGCCCATGTTGACCGAAGCCTGGATGCACTTACGTAGCTCCCCCGCAGCCCACTCGGTACGCGCCTCACCGCGCAACCCGGCGGGGTGAAAAGCCTCGAACATTAGCTCGTACGCCGGATGGATCGCTAACACCTGGCCAGCTAGGTAACCCGTCAGCTCGGTGATTTCTAGCCCCATCTCTTGGAGCTTGCCCTTGTACTCATCGCACCAGGTCTTGGATTGCGCCGCTTTGTCGAGGTCGAAGACGCGTCGATCCCACGTGGGAATCTGAACCCCCTTGTAGCCCAAGCTAGCGACCCACCTTCCGATGTTGTCGATATTGTTGTACGGTTCGACGTCTCTGAGGAACTGTGCGAGGAAAATGCCAGGACCTTTCATGCGAGGCATAGTTGTGCTCCTTTCTCCATCATTGAAAAAGGGTAAAGGTCGTGTTTCTCAGTAATCTAGAGTACCAGCAGCACGCCGGTTTGTCAAAGAAAAGACACACAGCCAGCGCGATGCGTGGACACTCCAACGCGATACTTTGGCATACCCTCGCATAACAATTGACAGTTCTTCTTCGCATCTATATACTGGCAGCGAGATCGAGATGCTCTATCTTGGTCATGTGGCCATCTGCGCCTCAGCGTCTTCTGTTAAGAAGGCCAAGTCTCTGATCCAAAGAAGGTGTTTTTATATTATGTCAAGTATACGCCCGGTGGGGATCCTGAACAGCCAGAATCGTAAGGAACTCATCCGCTTCGTCAAGTTCGCCACGGTGGGCAGCATTGGTGCCGTGGTTGATTTTAGCGTACTGAACCTGGCTCACAAGGTGTTCGGCCTGCCCTTGGTAGTTTCGAACACACTGTCCTTCAGCCTGGCTGTGTTGAGCAATTTCACGTGGAACCGTCTGTGGACCTTTCCCGAATCGCGCGCGCGCCCGATCCGTTCCCAGCTGCCCCAATTTGCTCTGGTCAATGTCGTCGGGCTTGTCATCAACAACTTGATCCTGGTGGGTTTGCATGCCCTGCTCAGTCAATACATCCCTGATCCATGGGATTACAACCTGGCCAAAGCGGTGGCGATCGTGATTGTCCTTTTCTGGAATTTCGGGATAAACCGGCTGTGGACCTATCGCGGGCTGTAAAGCCAACGTTCTTGGAACATTCTTGGAAAAACTTGTTCGTTCACAATGCACATAGTTATCGACTACACCCCAGCGGTTCATCAGCGAGCCGGGATTGGCCGTTACACGCGCGGTCTGGTGAACAGCTTGATGCAGCTGAGCCCCCCTCATCGCTTTACCCTGTTGGTCTTAGGGTACTCTGGGGCTTACTACATACCCACCCATCTGCCAGATGGCTTTGCATTGCGTGTTGTGCCGCTTTCAGACCGCTGGGCCACCGTACTGTGGCACCGGATGAACCTGCCATTACCTGTAGAGATTCTGACTGGGCGGGCCGATCTCTTTCACGGCCCGAGCTTTACCCTGCCCCCTGCTATGATGCCTTGCGTGCTCACTGTGCATGACCTCAGTTTCCTGCGTTATCCACAGGGTGCCCACCCGCCATTGCTCAGCTGGTTGTGCAAAGCGGTGCCGCGTAGTGTGCGTCGCGCGCGCCACATTCTGGCAGACAGCCATAACACGCGCAACGACCTGATCGAGCTGATGCATGTACCACCAGAGTGCATCACCGTCCTTGGCGTGGGTGTCGAAGGGCATTTTCGTCGAGTGCAGGATCCCACCCGGCTGAACACAGTGCGGCAGCGCTATCAATTGCCGGAACGCTTTGTGCTCGGTGTGAGCACGTTGGAGCCACGCAAGAACTTTACCGGTCTCATCGCTGCTTTCAACATTCTTGCCGCGCGACCCACCCACGCTGATCTGCACCTGGTCATTGCGGGGGGCAAAGGCTGGAACTATGAGCCGATTTTCGCCGCTGCTGAATCTTCGCCCTTTCGTGAGCGCATCCACTTTGTCGGCTTCGTGCGGGACGAAGATATGCCAGCGCTCTATAGCCTAGCGAGTGCCTTTGTCTTCCCCAGCCACTACGAGGGTTTCGGCATCCCAGTGCTGGAAGCAATGGCCTGTGGCACCCCTGTTGTGTGTGCCAATAACTCTTCTCTGCCTGAGATCGCCGGAGATGCTGCCCTGCTGGTCAACAGCGCCAGTCCCGAAGAGATTGCTGAGGCGACGGATCGTATCCTTCTGGATCCAGATCTTCGGCGCGATCTCGTCCGACGCGGATACGCGCAGACCAGCCGTTTCACTTGGGAGTCAGCAGCCCAGCGATTATTAGAGGTGTATGAAGCTTTAGGTGCCAGTTCATCAACCGGAAGATGACCAACTGTTCATTAGCTGCCAAGAAGGGGGCTGGGAAGTGAACATCTATGACAAAGTGCGAGAGATTCTGAGCGAAATCGATCGCGTTTTAGCTCGCGTCAACGAAGATGAAGTCACAGCGCTTTGCAAAGCTATTCAGAACGCACGATACATACTCGTTCATGGTCTTGGCCGTGAAGGACTTGTTATGCATGCGTTCGCTATGCGCCTGATGCATCTGGGATTAAGGGTGGCCGTAGTAGGAGATGTCACCACACCACCCGCCGGATCGGGCGACCTGTTTCTTGTCTCCTGCGGCCCTGGCCACCTGGCAACCATCCAAGCGCTCGTGGGGATCGCACGCCGTTCCGGCAGTCAGGTGGCAGTCCTGACCGCCCAACCCGGAGGGCCAGTGCCAAGGGAAGCTGACTTAGTAGTTTACCTACCTGCCCAGACGATGGCGGAGAAGGAGAAGAGCAGCTCCACCCAGGTAATGGGTTCTGCCTTTGAACAGTCACTGTGGATCCTACTTGACGCACTCGTGCCGCAACTGCAGACCGCGCTGGGTCAGAGCGCCGAGGATCTTCGCCAAAGACATACCAATCTGGAGTGATACCATGCAAGCTATTGTGTTTACCGCGCCCGAAACCGTCAGTCTTGAAAGAGTGCCTGATCCGACGTGTCGACCAGATGAAGTCGTTGTGCAAGTCGCACGGACGGGGATCTGCGGCACAGATGTGCACATCTACCACAATGAATACATGTCCGACTTCCCTATCATCCCAGGACACGAATTTGGTGGAACAATTGTCGAAGTTGGCAGCGATATCACCGACTTCCGGGTGGGCGACCGTGTGGCACCGGACCCCAACCTATACTGTGGTCATTGCTACTTTTGTCGCAATGAACAGGCCAATCACTGTCTCAATTGGCAGGGAGTTGGCATCACGCGCCCGGGCAGCTTTGCAGAATATGTTGCTGTGCCGGCACGGGCCTGTTATCGCTTGCCAGATACGATCAGTGATGCTCAGGCCGCTTTCGTGGAGCCGCTTGCCTGTGTTATCCATGCGCTTAAACGCCTGCGTGTGTGGCCGGGTGACGAGGTCTTGATCTTCGGAGCCGGCCCGATGGGGTTGATTCTGGTGCAAGCACTGCGTCACAGCGGAGCCTCTCAGGTTGTCGTAGTTGAGAAACAATTGGACCGTCTGGCGCTGGCACAGCAGCTGGGCGCAACCGCTGTAGTGCCAGCTGGTCCCGAGCAGACAGAGGCGCTGCGCGAGCTCGCTCCCTACGGTTTCGCAATTGTCGTAGACGCCACTGGGGTACCAGCAGTGATTGAGCAGGCGTTCACCTACCTGAAGCCGCGCGGCCAGTACTTGCAGTTCGGAGTTGCCCCCAACAACGCCAGCATAAAGCTGAGTCCCTACGATGTATTCCGCCACGACTGGGTGATCATTGGGAGTTTCGCGCTATGCTACACGTTTCAACCGGCAATAGCTTGGCTTGCTAACGGTGTAATCGATGTTACACCACTTGTCAGTCACACTGCGCCACTGCGTGAGTTTGCCAGCGTGTTTGATTTGTTCAGATCTGGAAAAACGCTGAAGGTACAGCTGGAACCTGGCCTCTAACGCTTGTGTGAATGGCATCGCAGTGTTAAGCCCAAAAAGGGGTTCCCGCAAAATGAAAGGGGAACCCCTTTTTGATTGGTTCAGGCGAGCCTTGCGAAATCTTACCAGCAGCAATAGCCTCCATCAATGATAAGATCATTGCCGGTCATGAAATCGGATGCTTCTGAAGCCAAGTAAACAACAGCTCCTTGCAGATCTGATACTGTTCCCATACGTCCGAGGGGTGTAAGACTTACCCAGAGCTTCTCGAGCTCTCGCCCTTCTGGCGTGCTGATGAACTGTTCCACCAGCGCAGTGCGCGTGTAACCGGGACTGATGCTATTGACTCGTATGCCCCGGTTGGCCCACTCCGCGGCCAGGCTGCGCGTGAGATGAATGACACCTGCCTTGGTCGCGTTGTAGGCGGCCTGATTTTGGGGCCGGTTCACAATGTGGCCCGACATAGAGGCCGTGTTGATGATCTTGCCATACCCAGCCTTCAACATCACTTGTGCCTCTGCCTGACAACAGAGGAAAACAGCGTTCAAGTTAAGGTCGACCACACGCTTCCAGTCAGCGTAGTCTAATGTCTCCGAGTCATGCCAGTGTGCAATGCCAGCGTTATTCACGCCGATGTCGAGCCGGCCCCATTGGTCCATCACCTCCTGAACCATGCGCTTTACCTGATCTGGCTGTGTCACGTCGGCTAACACGACCATGGCGTCGATGCCGGCCGCCTTGAGCATATCGCAGGCGCTATGAGCCGCCTCCTTATTTATGTCAACTATTGCCACCTTTGCGCCCGCCTGACCGAGCGCCTCGGCATATCCCAGCCCGATGCCCATAGCGCCACCGGTAACGAGCGCCACCCGGCCATCGAGCCGGAATCGCTCCAGGATCGGCTTCGATGCTTGAGACTTGTCTGTCATATATCCCCCCTGACTTGCGTCAAAGCATAGTACGTTATCTCGTCGATATCGGATAAGCCAAGGGTTCTCAGGTTTACCCCCAGCGCATTATGACGTACATCAGCACCAACGAGATCACTGTGGCGACCGGAAGCGGCAAGTAAAACTCAACAAAGCGCAACCACAAGAGGTGGATTGCGACAAGCAACACACCGCTAATGAAGAAACGGTCCCACAAGTTGGTTACGATGGGCAGGAAACCCTTGCGTCCGACATGTCGCACAGGAGCAGCGACGGTTACCGCGTTGTTGGTCTCGGTGGCTTTCTTCTTCGGTTCTTCTGCCATTGGCCTATTCCTTCACAGCGCCAAAGGTGAGACCTGTTACAATGTATCGTTGGACCAGTGACAGAAACAGCAAGCCTGGCAGGATGGCAACGACTGCCACAGCAGCCATCTGACCCCAGTTGGTGCCTGTGACGGTCACGAACTCACCCAAACCAGTGGGGATAGTGCGGGCATTAACACTTGTCAGAGCGGCCGCGAACAAATACTCATTCCAGGCAAAAATCCAACTCAAAATACCACTGATGGCGATCGTGGGCGCGGCCAACGGCACAATAATTCGAAAGATGACTGTGAGAACGTTCGCACCATCTACAAGTGCTGCTTCATCCAGCTCGACCGGGATGCCGTCAATAATGCCCTTCAGCAGCCATATAGCAAACGGGAGATTGAACACACAATAGAGTATAATGATACCAATGTGCGTATCGAACAGGCTCCACTCTCCGATCTTAATGACGCGTGTGTAAAGCAGAAACAACGGCAATAAGAACACGGCCGGTGGTGCCATGCGGTTGGTGATCGTCCAGAAGAAAATGTTCTCATCGCCCTTCAAGCGGTAGCGTGAGAGCGCGTAGGTAGCCATAATGGCCACGAGGGTCACCAACACAGCATTCGAGGTAGCGATAATGAGCGAATTGGTCAGGTACCGCTGATAAGCCGGGCTGGAAAGCGGTTTGAGGTAGTTCTCGGCAAAAAAGGTTGTCTGGATAAGGTTCGGCCCCCCGAACAACTCTACGCGGCTGCGGGCTGACACGACAAACATCCAGTAGATAGGTAGCAAGGTGAACCCGCTCATGAAGATCCAGACCAGATAGGTTCCGACATCGCCTAGCGCCTTTCGGAAGGATCTTGATACCATAACACACCTCGTCAGGCGGCCTGCTTGCCGCTCTGGGTGATTGCGATGAAGAGCAGCCAGCTCAGCACGATCGTGAAATACAGAGTCAACAGTGACATAGCCGCACCATAGCCATACGCTGTTTTCGGAAAGACAACCAGCCAGATGTGCAATCCCACAAAGCGTGTAGACGTGCCCGGGCCGCCACCAGTTAGCATCCACACCTCGTCTACGATGCGCAGTGCGTCCATAATGCGAATAAAGGTGGTGGTCACCAATACTGGTGTGAGCATGGGCAGCGTCAGATAACGGAAAACCTGCCACCGGTTAGCACCATCCACGAGTGCTTGTTCGAAAGGTTCCCTTGGCAAGGCTGTCATCCCGGCTACGAGAGTCAACGTGACAAATGGTGTCCAATGCCAGATGTCCATCAGGACAATGGTGGTGAAGGCATGGCTGGCGTAACGACTGATGCTGTACTCGATGCCAAACCATTTGTCCAGAAAGTAAGGAAGCGGGCCGAATCCAGGGATGGTAAACAGGCGCCAGGTAGCACCCACGGCTATAGGTGCGACAACCAAGGGCAAAGCGTGAATAGTGCGGAACACAGACCTGCCCACAAAGTTTCTCATCAGCAGCTGGGCAAGCAAGAAGCCCAATATCAGCTCGCTGATTACCACCCAGATCGTGAACTGCAGAGTTCGCCCCAAAGCCGCCAGATATTCATCATCGAAAACTAACCGGCGGTAGTTATTCACGCCTGCGAAAACCATCCCAATTTTGGCCGCAAAGATATCCCAGTCAAAGAACCCGATGTAAACGACGTACAGAAACGGCAGAATGCCGACGAAGCCTAGAATGATAAGGGTGGGGGCCAAAAGCCCCCACCCGGTGCGGGTTGCCCTCATAACATCTTCCCCCAGAGGCGGCTACTTGCCGTAGCCGAGTCGGACGAGTTCCTGATCAACCGCGGCCGCTGCCTGATCAAGCGCGTCCGCCGTGCCCATCTCACCGCTAATACCTTTATAGATGAAGGGTGCGATGACCTCGCGGATTGTGGCATGGAACGGGAATGGCGGCGCACCACCGAACAGGAAGCCCTTTTCCTTCAGCATGGTGAAGTATCCATCCACCTTCTTGTCGAACTCTTTCAAGCGGGGATCATCGAAGGTGGCCGTCTGGGTCACACGGGCACTTGCCATCGCCCAGTCAACCTGGATGTCTGGTCGAGAGAGCCACTGCAACCACAACAGAGCAGCCTCCTTATTCTTGGAGGAGTGTGGGATGCCGTAGGCACCGCCGTCGTAGTAGCCGATGTAACCTATGTTACGCAGAATCTTGTCCTCCAGAACACCAGCGTACAGCGGAGGCAGAGCTGCACCAACCTTGCCGACCACCTTGGACCGGCTCTCGTCCGTGGCAATCCAGGCAGCATTCTCGCCATAGACCCAGCCCTGCGCAGCACGCCCAGCAGCAAAGGAAGCGGCCACCTCGTCCCATGTGCTGGCGGTCGCCTCAGGTGGGGCATACTTCAGCAAGTCCACCCAGAAAGCAAATGCCTCCTTGGCACGATCGCTGTTCAATGTGCCGCCGTTGGCGACCGTAGCCTTCCAGTTCTCCAGGTTGATGCCCCAGTTGTAAACACCGAAGCTAGGCAGGATGGTTTCGAACAACTCATAGAAGGAAGCAGGGTGCCCAGTATTGGCCTGCACTGTGGTGCCCCACAGCTCCATATTGTGGTCCTTGCCCCATTTGGCGAAGAACGCGGCAATATCGGCGTATTGTTTGTGGTTAACAGCCGGCGCCAACGGGTAGCCGTACTCCTTCTCGAAGGCCGCTTTGACCTCTGGATCCTCAAACAGATCCTTGCGGTACAGGTAGATCTTGATGAACGCCTCAATCGGGATACCGTATACATCGCCTGTCGCAGGATCCTTGAAGTAATCGATGAAGGAGGTAAACGCATTCACGTTGAAGCCAGGCCATATTAGCTCCGGTTTTTCCGCCATCATCTGGGTGAGATTGACCAGGAACTTGCGGTCTAGGTAGGCATACACGATGTCCTGCTCAACGTAGACGAAGTCGTAGACACCGGTGCCGGCCTCCATGTCCTGGATGGCCTTGGTGTACTGCAGGTCCCAGGAGGTGGTTTCGAACTCGACCTTGATACCGGTCGCTTCCTCGAAGGCGGGAGCTAACACCTCAGCCGCATATTTCGAGGGTGGCGTGCTCTCCGAGATACCCTTAATAGTAACACCCTTGTACGGCTCGGCCGCTTTGGCCCACCAGTCTTCGCTTTCCTGTGGCAACGGTTGTGCTGCCCAAGCGGTGCCCGACAGCGTAAAGAGCATGCTCAAGATCACCGTTAAACCCAAGATTTTCCAGAAGCTTGCTTTCATAGCACATCCTCCTTATGTGATCTCTTGATGACACAAACGGAACCTGGACTAGTTTGTCCAATGCATATACAATACTTATCGGGCTTTCGCCACACCAAGCAGCGGCATTGCGCTGGTCACTGGTAGCCTGAATCCTCGCCGCAATAGGTCGGGCAACCCACTCCCTGAAACAAGCAGAAATTTACTGAGGAGAGCTTAAACAATATGCTGGCGGAGGATTTTGGCCGACTGGCAATCTAGTGTTCGACGTACCTCACCTCCTTTCGGAATGGAGCAATGAGAGATCAATCGGTGTGGTGTTACAAGGTTAATGATATATTTAATTACATTATACCCTTCAACTACTTCATTGTCAAGTACTATACTTCAACTGCTTCTTTGTTAAGCATTACACCATTCAATTCGGGAGTATCTCCAGGATGTACCACATCCAGGTTGCGTCTCGGTCCGGCGCCGACACAGCATGGCCTATGTTGGAAGGATAATTCTGAAGCATCAAGTGGCTCTTACAAAGATCACACAGCCAATGACTCTCTCGCATCCCTTCGTTCAGGCACTACGTAGATGCCAGGTAGGCTCACCAAAGTCATAGCACCCTTGAGAAGTACATTAGCCCAGAAGATTGCCCATACTGTGGCATCGGGAAGCCCTCCTGGCAATACCCCCCCCCACTGCCCGAAGGCACACCAGCTAAAGATCAAGCTATCCACCGGTATGCTCACTAAGTTGCTGACCAGTACGCGCGACCACTGCACACGTCGTGTCACATAGCGTACCCACAAGCTGTACACCTCAGTATCGATTAGCTCGGCGATAACCTCAGCAACAATACTGGCGATGACAATCCGCCAGGTAGGCGCCAAAACAGCTGCGAAAGCTGCCTGCAATGCCCATGTAGGATCAGGCGGCAGCCAGGCTGCGAAAGCCAGACACCCCGCCATTGCCAGGTTGATCACGCCAGCACTGACGACAACGACACGCGCGTGGTGTTTTCCCAGCAGCTTATGTACCAGATCGCGCAATGTGAAGGTAAAGGGATAAATGAAGGTGCCAGCATCCACGCTGAACGAAGCGACATAAGCGATTTTCAAGCTCATAAGGTCAGAGAGCATTTGCGTGGCGATATAGGCAGCAACGACCAACACGCCCGCAGTGGAAAGCACTGTAACAGCAGGCTGCTCCAAGCGCATGCGCACGCCGCTATCCGAATTGTGCCATGCATGCCTGTCGAGCTCCCGCCTCTTCACATCCAATCCGTCGCTCTCCCATGCTGCTGCAACAAGGCCTGGATTTCAGCCAAACGGGGCATATTGAAGCCGCCTCCTAGCCGTTGCACGGCGACAGCACCGGCGGCGTTCAACAGGACAGCCAGCTGTGGCAACTCATAATGACGCAACCAACCCAACAACATAGCAGCAGACACCGCATCGCCGGCAGCAGTGGTGTCGCGCACTGAAACCGTAAAGCCAGGGTGGAGCACCACCTCGTCACCCCGCTGCACCAAACAGCCAAGAGCCCCACGCTTAATCACAACCAGCTGAGGGCCATATGCTTGCAAGGCAGAAGCTAGATCTGGCAACGTGAGTGCACCCGGAAGCAAGACGCGCGCTTCTTCCTCGGTGAGCATCAGTACAGTGGTCTCGCGCAAGAGATCAGCCAGCTGACTGGCGGCGCAGAGTTGCACTTGTGGTCCTGGGTCGAAAAAGACCGGGACACCTGCAGCTTTTGCTGTCTGCATGGCCTGTCGCACCAGGGTTGTGCCCAGACTTCTACAACTCCAGCCATCGCAATAGAAAGATACCCCGTGCTGAATCGCTTCTTGCCAAGCTGGTGGAAGACTTGACGGGCCATTGGTAGGAGGATGGTAGCCGAGGAAAGATTGAATCCCTTGGGACGTGGTCAACACAAACACACGCGCTGTGCGTTTGCCAGACACTTTAGTGAGGAACTGCACATCCACTCCCTCTGCACTAAGCCAGCGGAGCAGGCGCCGCCCAGGAACATCATCGCCCACCGCCCCAAGTGCCTGGACCGGCAACCCCAGGCGTACAGTCCCGATCATTATATTCGCTGCGCCACCGGGCCCAATGCTCAGCGCTTGTATTTCATACCGCGCACCAGGTGCTGACGGTAGCTGTTCCACCTCTAGTATGCAATCTAACACTGGATTGCCCAGCACCACGACAGGTTGTTGCATACTCAGTCTACAAAGCGATATTTGATAAGCGTCCAAAGTGCCTTGAAGCCATCGCGCCAGCTAATCTTCTTGCCCTCGTGGAATTCACGCCCGGTGTACGAAATTGGTACCTCATAAATGCGATAGCCGCGCTTGAGCACCTTGGCAGTGATCTCCGGCTCGAACTCGAAGCCACGTGCCTTCAACGGGATGCCACGCACCACATCGGCGCAGAAGCACTTGTAGCAAGTTTCCATATCGGTGATGATTGAGTCATAGAGGATATTTGTGACCAAGGTGAGGAAACGGTTGCCCAACATGTGGGTGAAGAACATTGCCTTGGTTGGTCCACCACGGAAGCGCGACCCATAGACAACCCGGGCACGTCCTTCCAGGAGCGGTAGTAAAAGAACACGATACTCACGCGGATCATATTCTAAGTCGGCATCCTGTACCACAATGAAATCGCCGGAGGCGTGTTGCAAGCCGGTCCGCACCGCTGCCCCTTTGCCTTGATTGTGGGAATGGTAGAAGGCGCGGATGTGTCCGGCTGTTTCCTCCTCCCGAATAATCTCGCGCGAACCATCGCGTGAACCGTCGTCCACCACGATGAGTTCCTTCTCCACGCGAAGCGGCTGCTCCAGATGACTATAGGGGCCAAAGTCAACCTGGATGGCAATGTCCACTTTTCGAACGCGACTCAGGATCTCGCGCAGGGTGGCAGCCTCATTGTACACGGGAATGATAACGGAAAGTTTCAGATTCAACTGTCTGCCCCGTCGGCGAATGACGTTATACTGGCGCGAATACGGTATGGAGCTGGCTCAGTTGTGAAGGGGGTTGCACCACTCACCGCCAGCACTACACTGGAAAGCGCCCTGCCCATCCCCGGTATTGTCAACCGGCCACGGTTGGCGTGATTGAGGGTCAGGCGCTGAACCTGCACTGTTTCTCCCTCATAAATGATCTGCACTATATAACGCTGTGGCAGCACATTGTCCACACGCGCAAATCCATGCGCTATCCAATCCCCATCCCCAGCCTCAACATCATCAAAATAGCCGATTTGGGGGATGGCAATATCATCCAGCATCAGGCCTACATGGTTAACCGCGTCATCGGTAATATACTCGAACCGTACTTGCACCTGCCGACCCACATACGGCGTGAGATCCACCTGCTCGTGCACCCATTGTGGCGTCTCTCCGCCACCGGAAATCCCAGTCCACGCCGCGCCAAAGCTGTTGCCGCTGGGGTTATCCGTGCTGGTGTAGCGACCAGGCAGAATAGTCCAAGTTTCCCCACCATCAGTAGAGACCTCGACAAAGGCAAAGTCCCAACCTGCTTCGATGTCGTACCAGAGCCAGAACTCCAATGTCGCTTCGGTCACCTGGGAAAGGTCAAATGAGCGCGTCAGTGTCATATCCGAGTCGTCACCCCGGTTCGACCACCATTGGAAGGTACCACTATGCGGATCATTGGGCGCGATTTTGACTTGCGTGTTGCCCTCGAACTCTACGGTGAGATCCCCTTCGCCGACAAATCTGAAGTAGTCCGTGGCATATTGGTTCACCTGTCCTTCTATTTCAACGGGATAGGTGCTGTGTTCTGCTTCGATCCTCACCGGCTGCGGATCCAGGCGCCGATAGCCCCACTGTCCCTGTCCGGTTGTCGTGTCATCCAGATAGTTGGCGACCACCCAATCGGCAAAAATGTCGTCAAAGCGGGGTGACCGTCTTGCGCGTGCCAGGATTGTGTTGAGACCGGCGATGCCATTCTCCGGCTCGGCCACCACCTCCCGCATAATCTCCTCACCAAAGCGCTCTAGGAAATAGCTCGTAAAAAGATAGCTGGCAGCATAATGAGGAAAAGTGCTCTCTGGCGCATCCGCCCAGGCATTCAGTTGCGTATCAGGTTGTCGGCTAAAGGCATAGGTGATGTCGGTTGTTTCGTAGCCGTTGAGTTCCACCGCAAGATTTGATAGTCCTTCGTTGATCCATGTCTCCTCATTGGGGTCGTGATGCCAGTGGATCATATGCTGGAATTCGTGCGCCAGAGTAACATAGAGATCTTGGCTTCCTAATGGCACAGCACCTATGTTGATGTAAAACATTTCCTTTTCGTTGCTACATGGGTTGATCAGACGAGAATACTCATTGGCACTGTAGAAATAGCCGCTTACACCGGGCACGTCGCCCAGGAAGATGTGAATACGCGGGTCATTGTCTACGCCCGGGGTCCATTCGCTGCCGAAGAAGTCACGATTAGTGGGATAAATATGCTGCTCAAATTCCTTTGCTGAAGCCACAATGGCCTCGTCACTTGCTTGGTGACCGTCTTGTATCCACCAATAACTGTGGTCGCCTATGTAGCGCAGCGTGGCGTTGATGGACTCATAACGCACCGCGTCGCTATCCAGGACGCAGAAGCTCTGTTGCTCACCCATGTGATAAACAGGGGGCACCGAGTTGACTACAGCTGGTATGGGTGTGTCGGAAAGTTTGAGGCGGCGCGCGAGTGCCAAACGATCGCGCACTGGAATCTCGACCTTACTGAGCAGTTCTTCAGTCGATAGGCCGGCGCCTTCTGGCTGGCTTCCCAGCGAGGTGTACTTGGCCTTTTCCGAGACGGCTGGCAGCGTCGTGGGGGAAGGTGACGGTACACGAGTGGGCAAAGAGAGAGGCGTAGGGGTTGGCGTCGCTGTTGCAGTGGGAAGGTATGCTTGATACAGCGGGGCTAAGCGCAAGGAGAAGTATACACCAGCACCACTGAGCAGGCATGCCAGCACTACCAGTGCTGCAACCAGCAATCCAGTAATAATAGAATCATAGCGCTCGCGTCTATCGGTCACCAGTTCTTGCGCCAGTTAGCGAAACAGATGGACATTTCGTCCCAGCTCAGGTCACAGTAGCCTACAGGTGAGAGCGAAGGTGCCCCCGGATTCTTTGCCTCTTCATAATTGGAGGCTTGTACTACTCGCACTTCCCAACGACACATCGAATTCGGGTCTAACGGCGAGCTAAGGATCATATCGTAAGCCCCAGGTTCATACGGCTTGTCAGGGGCATAAAGATTAATACCCGACGGGTTGGAAGCCAATACAGTGCCGCCGCAGCGCGCTTGTACAAAGTATCCGTTGACTGGTTGACCGTTGCGGTCGCGAATTTTTCCTCGAATTTGCGCCAAACCACCATTCCACTGCCCTTCCCACGGCTCGGGCGAAAATTGATATTCAGGTGTCGGCTCTGCCGGAGGAGGCGGTGGCTCCGTGGGTTTTGGCCTCGGTCGTGGCGTGTTGGTTGGCGTGGGCGTATCGGTCGGCGTGGGAGTGAGTGTCGGCGTTGGGGTAGGCGTGTTAGTAGGCGTTAATGTGGGCAACGGCGTGGGCGTCGCGGGTGGGGTTGGCGTGAAAGTCGGCAATGGTGTGCGTGTGGCAACTTTCTGCGCCACCGTCACGGATCGCGTGCTGCGCCTTGCGGCCATCCGCTCTGTCAACGCACATCCCAGAGTCGCTATTGTTAACACGACAACTACCAGCAAGAGGAGTCTTCGCTTCGCTCTCATCCTCGTTCCGAGATATCTCCTGATGATGGAGGTTAGTGTTTCAACAAGAAATCAATGTGTACATATTGCGTCGGAGAAGGCGACATATCAAACTCAACCACTGGCGACTGCTGCACTCCGTCTTTGATCAGCCATGCCTTATAGTGACCCGGTGTGTAAGGGGAAAACTTGACTTCAGTATTGAACCAGCGATCGTTGCCCAGTCCTGGTCCAACGGTGTGATTCTTGCCGCCAGACATATTGCTCAGGTGCTCGCCGCCCATCGGGTCAATCAGCTTGATCTGGTAATCCCACAAGTCTTTGAAGTGGCCAGTGCTGGCGTCAAACACCTCGACCACGTAAGCGGTTACGCGCGTTTCCAACGCCCCCTGTGTATCGAAGACAAATACCTCGGTAGTGAAAGGATACGGTGGCGTAGGCGTTGCTGTAGGCGGTTCTGGGGTCGGCGTGTCCTGAGGTGGCAGCTCGACCGGTTCCTCCGGCTCAGAAACCTCCTGTGGCACTAACGTGGGTGTTGCCGTATCGGTGGGGATCGGCGTCTCAGTGGGCGTCTGGGTGGGTGTTGCTGTCGCGGTAGGCATGCGAGTCGGCGTCCAATTGGGTGTGAAGGTAAAGGTTGGCCGCGGTGTGCGTGTGGGCTGAGGCGTTGGTGTGGGTGCACGCACCAGCAGCGTTCCCACAGAGCACCCCAAACCGCCCAACATAACCAGCACAAGGAACCAAGGGATAAAGTTACGTCTCATGTTTTGCGCCGCTACGTGCTATTTTCGTTTGAAGAACACGAAATCCCAACGCCACGTATTGGGATCCGTGCTATAGGTGAGAGGCACAACTGGCGACACTTGCTGCCCTGCACCGTCAACCAGGTAGATGTTCCAGGTGCCATCAATGAAAGGACCTGGCTCGAACTTCACATTCGCAGCCTTTACGTACCCCCCCACACCGCTGGTAGAGCACCAATCATAACACGACGGAGGTGATTCGACGTGCGAATTATAGGGTGCTTGAGCACTATCCCCCACCACCCTGTAGCCCCCAAGGGGTGTGTTGTTCTGATCTGTGATAGCAACAAACACAACGATCATCGGGTTCGTAGTACGGGTAAACTCAGGCGGACTGATCTCAACGACTGCAAATGGGTACTCCGGTGTAGGCGGTGGTGCGGGTGTGTCTGTAGGTGGCTTTGGCCGCGGTCTCGGGGTGTTTGTCGGCTCCGGAGTAGGAGTGTCTGTTGGGATAGGTGTATCAGTCGGAATGGGGGTAACCGTAGGCGTAGGTGTCGCTGTCGGCGTGGCAGTGTCCGTCGGCGTCGCTGTCCACGGCGGGGTAGCAGTGAAAGTTGGCCTGGGCGTGCGCGACACTTGAGCGAGCGGTGTGCGTGCCTGACGTCCCAGGCGTCGGGACAATGTGTCAGTCAACACACATCCAGCACTACCTATCAGGAGCACAACCACAGTAAGCAGCAAGAGAGTGGATTTCTTATTCATAGTGTCTACCGGTTTGTACCCTTTCGGCTAGCGGAAGAAGTGAAAAAAATTATAACACGAATAACACCCCATCTCAAAAAGCAACCCCCAAGGTGGAAACGAGACCTCCATATAGAACCACACCATTTCCTTGTGGACGTCAAACAACACCGACAAGTTCCACCTTATAGGCTACGAATTACATGGTCTCCGCGCTTGCCGAGTGAACAGATTACGGGTACCATGGTTTTTATACAACTCTTCATGCTCTTGGTAGCACCCTATGAGAAAGCGAGGCAAGCGTACCGTGAAAGTACTGCTGTTGGAGGATGTGGAAAATTTGGGTCACGCTGGCAGCGTTGTCTCGGTGGCCGATGGTTATGCACGCAATTTTTTGATACCCCGCAAGCTGGCGCGTAGTATGACAGAGGGCTCCCTCAAGGAGATCGAGACATTGCGTCAGGCAACAGAGCGCAAGCGGCAACGACAGCTGAACGATGCTCAAGAATTAGCACGTCGCTTGGACGGTTTGACCTTGACCTTCCGTGCACGCGCAGGCGAAAAGGGCAAATTGTATGGTTCGATCACTACCGCCGATCTGGCGGCGGCGTTGCAGGAGCGCATCGGGCAGGAAGTCGATCGGCGTAAGATCATAGCCCAGCCGTTGCGTCAGCTCGGTCAACATGAGGTAGAGATACATCTTATGGCTAACGTGGTGGCCAAGATTAATGTGGTAATCGAGCCTGAAGAGACCGCCGCACAGAGCGCCTCATAGGCCTGGTGTATTTCCGTCTGTTGGCAACGCCAGACCATAAGGGCCATACATCCTTATGGTCTGGCAGTTTCCCAAGATCACGTTCTCGGTTGCTGGTATTCCCAGTTGATACTGTCCAAGTAGCGAATGAACTCCACAATTGCGTTCACCAGCACCTTGCGCATCGCGGCACCCTTCTCTCGGGTTCCTTTGCTGGGATCACCTGTTGCGCCAGTGTTGGTCAACTCACTGAACTTCCACTTTAGGTCAGCATGAGGGGGCAACTGAGGCACCACCCCACGTGCATACTCCATCTCCACTAAATGGGGGAAGAGCTCTAACGCAATGCTTGTCTCTCCCTCGCCAGCATGCCCTAGTCCGTTCCACACCTCGAACGTACCGGGTGGCAGCAACTGTCCAGCGGTAATCCACCAGGCATCCTGCACCGCGATTTTCATTTCCGGATGCGACACCTTCACGCTGCGCGTTGCGATCTCGATGGGAGCGCTGTTGCCATCGTGGCCATTGAAGATGAATACGCGATAGATGCCTTCACGATGCAATGATAACAGAATGTCGCGCAACAGCTCAGTCATCGTCTCATAACGCAACGAAATCGTGAAGGGGAAATCCTTGTAATGCTCACTCATTCCATAATAGAGTGGCGGCAACAGCAAGATATCGTCAAAGTGGTCGGCAACCTCTTTGGCGAGCAGATAGCTGACCAGACAGTCAGTGCCGAAAGGCAGATGATCGCCATGGTTCTCCAATGAGCCCACGTTGAACATCGCTTTGGTAAACTTGTGCATTTTGTACTTGTGACCGTTCAGTTCTTCTGCTTGATAGACTGGCATAGAGCGCTCCTGTGCTGTATGCGTCAGAAATGCTGCGATCAGCGGCCATACGACCGCTGATCGCAAAGTTATTAACGTAATGTTGCGTGCGGGGCCATGCCTTACTGTGGTGTGATCTCCTTGACGAAGGAGTAGACGCCATCCTGGACACGAATGATGGTCACCGACTTGTTCGGCACACGCTTGCCCGACTCATAACTGATCACACCCGTCACCCCTTGGAAGTCCTTCGTCTCCGCCAGAGCATCACGAATCGCCTTCGGATCAACCGACCCAGCCCGCTTGATGGCATCGGCCATCTGCATCATCATATCATAGCCCAGCGCAGCAAAGGCATTCTCCGGCGCCACACCATATTCCTCTTTGTAGGCCTTGACAAAGTTCTGCACCTTGGGATCCGGATTGTCCAGCGAGGCGTGCGTCGAGTAGTACACATCATCCGCATTCTCACCCGCCACCTCACCAATCAACGGCGTGTCAAATCCATCCCCCGACAAGATCGGTTGCGTCAAACCCGCCTCACGAATCTGCTTGGTGGTGATCCCCGCCTCGTTCGGAATGGCTGACACAAACAAGACATCCGGCTGCGGTGACAACGCCTTCAACCGCGCAATCTGCGCCGAAAAGTCCGTGTCTCCCGACTGATACTTGTCCTCCAACACTATCTCACCACCCAGCGCCGTGAAACGCTCCTTGAAGAAGGCCGCCAACGCCGTGGTGAAGTCATACGCTTGATCTACCAACAGCCAGGCCGTCTTGGCCTTCAGATCGTTCACGGCAAACTCGGCTATCGCATACGCCTGAGCATCGTCGCCAAAGGGGGTCATAAAGAAGTAATCCCCTATCTGCTCCGGCAACGTCGGCAACGTAGCACCCGCCGTGACGAAGGGTATCCCAGCCGCCTGCGCTATCGGACCTGCCGCCAACGCATACGTCGAGTCATTCAACCCACCTATCGCCACCACCTTGTGCACGTTGATCATCTCTGACACAGCGTTGGTCACCGCCGTCTGGTCCGTCTTGCCGTCGATCGCCACAATCTCCACCGGCCGCCCCAACAGACCACCCGCCTCGTTGATCTGCTTGGCCGCCAACTTCATCCCGTTCAACCCAGGCGCGTCAATCGACGACATACCCCCCGTCACATTGTACATCCCACCTATCTTGATCGGCTCACCAGTGGGTGCGGCGGGCATAGCGCTGGGAACGATCTCCTTGACGAAGGAGTAGACGCCATCCTGGACACGAATGATGGTCACCGACTTGTTCGGCACACGCTTGCCCGACTCATAACTGATCACACCCGTCACCCCTTGGAAGTCCTTCGTCTCCGCCAGAGCATCACGAATCGCCTTCGGATCAACCGACCCAGCCCGCTTGATGGCATCGGCCATCTGCATCATCATATCATAGCCCAGCGCAGCAAAGGCATTCTCCGGCGCCACACCATATTCCTCTTTGTAGGCCTTGACAAAGTTCTGCACCTTGGGATCCGGATTGTCCAGCGAGGCGTGCGTCGAGTAGTACACATCATCCGCATTCTCACCCGCCACCTCACCAATCAACGGCGTGTCAAATCCATCCCCCGACAAGATCGGTTGCGTCAAACCCGCCTCACGAATCTGCTTGGTGGTGATCCCCGCCTCGTTCGGAATGGCTGACACAAACAAGACATCCGGCTGCGGTGACAACGCCTTCAACCGCGCAATCTGCGCCGAAAAGTCCGTGTCTCCCGACTGATACTTGTCCTCCAACACTATCTCACCACCCAGCGCCGTGAAACGCTCCTTGAAGAAGGCCGCCAACGCCGTGGTGAAGTCATACGCTTGATCTACCAACAGCCAGGCCGTCTTGGCCTTCAGATCGTTCACGGCAAACTCGGCTATCGCATACGCCTGAGCATCGTCGCCAAAGGGGGTCATAAAGAAGTAATCCCCTATCTGCTCCGGCAACGTCGGCAACGTAGCACCCGCCGTGACGAAGGGTATCCCAGCCGCCTGCGCTATCGGACCTGCCGCCAACGCATACGTCGAGTCATTCAACCCACCTATCGCCACCACCTTGTGCACGTTGATCATCTCTGACACAGCGTTGGTCACCGCCGTCTGGTCCGTCTTGCCGTCGATCGCCACAATCTCCACCGGCCGCCCCAACAGACCACCCGCCTCGTTGATCTGCTTGGCCGCCAACTTCATCCCGTTCAACCCAGGCGCGTCAATCGACGACATACCCCCCGTCACATTGTACATCCCACCTATCTTGATCGGCTCGGCTGCCAGTGCCCGACCGAAAGGTGCCAAGCTAAACAACAGGCACAACAACAATGTTAGACTCAGTACCCGCTTCATGGCTGTCTCCTCCTTCTTCTTCAGGAATAAAAAGTTGGAAACTGACCGATAAGAGATTTGAAAGTTATGTCAAGTTCCTCCTGACATCCCCCCTTTCTTCAGTACATCCAGCGATGTCCTTATCCAGTTGTCTCTATCCTGGCCCGAGGTGCTGCGCGCCTTCGATCGAAGAGACTCGGCAGCTGTACCTCGCGACCACCTAACAGACCTCGGCGACGGAAGATCATCACCAGAGTGATAGTCACCGCAATGATAATCTGACTCAGCCCATAGAGCGGATGACCACCCAGGGACAGGCTGGTCTCCACGCGACGCAGAAACTCGGGCACCAGCGTCATCACTGTCGCTCCAACAATCGAACCACTGATGGATCCCATTCCTCCGACAACCAGCATTACCACCACATTGAACGTGATAAGAAAGGAGAAAGAATGAGGAGTAATGGCAGTGATCAAGTGCCCCCACAGCGCGCCAGCGATTCCGGCGAAGAAAGCACCCACGCAGAACGCCAGCATACGATGCGCAGTCACATTCACACCGCGAGCCGCCGCGGCAGTAGCATCCTCACGGATGGCCATCATTGCCCGTCCATAGGGTGAATTCACCAGCCGCCAGATGACGTAGACGGTCACCACTGCCCATCCAAATACCCACCATAAGTTGGTAAAAGCAGGTAATCCGTTAATCCCTTTGGCGCCGCGGGTGATCGTCGTCCAGTTAATAGCGACCACACGTACAATGACCATCAAGCCCAATGTGGCGACAGCCAGATAGTGCCCGCGCAGGCGCAGCACCGGGACGCCTACCACGGCAGCCACAGATGCAGCCAACAAACCGCCCAAGATGGTCGCGACTACAAATGGCAACTCCAGCTGTCCCAGCCAGGTGGGCAGCTGTGGCATCAGCGTCGCCTTAGACGCTGGCGGCAAGGTCAGGATGGCTGATAAGTAGGCACCGATAGACATGAAAGCGGCATGCCCCAGCGAGAAGTCTCCAGCAAAGCCATTGGTCAGGTTCAAGCTAACAGTGAGGATAATATTAATGAAAACGACAGCGAGCACACGTTGATAGTAATCGTTGAGCAAGGATTGCGCCAGGAACAGCAGCCCAGTCAGCAGTGCTAGGTAGAAGAGAGCATTCTTGTTCATAGCGGCTCAACCTTCCCTCTCAGCGCCGGTGGACAACAGGCCGCGCGGGCGCACGAGCAACACCAACAACAACAGGGTAAACACGAAGGCATCGCGGTAACCCGACAGCTCAGGTGGCAGAAAGCCCACGAAGAAAATCTCAGAAAAACCTAGCAGGTAGCCACCCAGCATCGCACCCGGGATACTACCGATACCGCCGATTACCGCGGCCACAAATGCCTTCAGCCCCGGCAGAAAGCCCATGAAAGGCTCTATGGAGCCAAAGCGACCTGCCCACATAAAGCCAGCGGCCGCCGCCAACGCTGAGCCGATGGCAAAAGCATAGGCGATCACTTGGTTGATGTTGATCCCCATCAAGCGCGCCGCGCGCAAATTCTCGGCACATGCCCGCATCGCAATGCCCACGCGTGTGCGCGTGACAAACAATGTCAGAAGTGCCATCAAACCCACTGCCATGGCAACGCTGACAGCGTCCAGAGTGCTGAAGCTTACAACACCTACTCGATTCTGAGCAATCAAGTCTTGAGGCAGGCGGAAAGCACGCGGTTGAGCGCTCAGCGTCATAATGGTACCGTTCTGGATAACACTACTCACAGCCAGGCTGGTGATCAGCATCGCCACCTCAGGAGCGCCACGCAACGGCCGATAGGCCAGCCGCTCTACCAGCACGCCGACCCCGCCCACTATAATCATCGGTAGCAACACCGCTGCCCCCAACGGTAAGGCGGTATTCAACAACAGCGCCAACGCTAGATAGGCGCCCACCATCAGCAGGTCACCGTGCGCGAAGTTGATGAGCCGCAAGATGCCATACACAATGGTCAGACCGATAGCCACTAGGGCGTAAATGCTGCCTAACGTAAGGCCATTGACAACCTGCTGAGCAACATAAGGCAATGAGAACACGAGTTTTCAGCCTCCCAAGTATGCCTTTTTCACTTCTTCGTTGCGTGCCAGTTCTTGTGCAGATCCAGAGAGCTTGATGCTGCCGGTCTCCAGCACGTAAGCGCGGTCAGCGACGCGCAACGCCTGATAAGCGTTCTGTTCCACCAGTAGAATAGTGACGCCCTGTGCACGCAGCTGCTGGATCACTTCGAAGATGGTCTCCACCAGCATAGGTGCCAATCCTAGCGATGGCTCGTCCAGAAGCAACATCTTGGGACGGCTCATCAGTGCACGTGCAATTGCCAGCATTTGCTGCTCGCCCCCCGAAAGGGTGCCCGCGAGCTGGCGCCGTCGTTCCGCGAGGACGGGGAAAAGCTCCTGCACCCATGCCAAGTCGCGCGCGACACCCTCGCGATCCTGACGATGATAAGCGCCCATCCACAGATTTTCGGTTACCGTCAGCCCGGTAAAGATCTGTCGCCCCTCCGGACAGTGGGAAATGCCCCGCCGTACGATCTCGTGTGGTGCAAGGGTGGTGATATCCTGCCCCCGGAAACGCACCACGCCGCGGCGTGGCCGTAGGATACCAGAGATGGTCAACAACGTGGTGGTCTTACCGGCACCGTTGGAACCGACAATCGTCACCAGCTCGCCCTCGTCCACCTGTAAGGAAACGCCCTTCAGAGCCTGAATACTGTCGTAGTAGACGGACAGATTCTCGATTTCCAGCAGCATGACCCTGTCTTCCCCTTGCTACGCACGCTGCAACACAGCGCCCACTGCATGGCTATGCCCGAGATATGCTTCGATGACATGTGGGTTCGCCTGGATTTCCGCGGGTGTCCCTTCCGCGATAATTTCGCCGTAGTTGAGCGTCTGAATGCGCTGACAGATGCCCATGATCACCCGCATGTCATGTTCGATGAGAATGATGGTCAGGTTAAATTCCTTGTGAATGTGGGTGATGAGTGTCATGAGCTCCTCTTTTTCGCTAGGGTTCATACCCGCAGCAGGCTCGTCCAGCAGTAAAAGAGTGGGACGGGTAGCCAATGCGGTGGCAATCTCAAGCCGGCGTTGATGTCCAAAGGAAAGACTTTGTGCCTGGTTGGACCACATGCCGGCCAGATCAAACAATTCCAGCAAGTGCATCGCTTCTTCGGCCAAACGACGTTCTCGCTCGCGAAACCCGGGCAGCGACAAGATGGTCTCACCCAGTCCAACGTGGGTGTGCATTTGAAGGCCCAGCATCACATTTTCCAACACCGAGAGAGCACGGAAGAGACGAATGTTCTGAAATGTGCGCGCAATGCCCATACGCGCGATCTCGTGAGGTGGGCGTCCGACGATGTCATATCCCTGGAAGCGGATCCGCCCTTGCGTTGGCGCCAGCACACCGGTAATCAGATTGAAAACGGTGGTCTTGCCAGCGCCATTGGGACCGATGATCCCTAAGATCTCCCCTTCGGACAGACGCACATGATAATCGTGAACCGCCAGCAATCCCTTGAAAGCTTTACTCAAGCCGTCCACCTCAAGCAGGTAGGCTGGTTCCGTAGCTGTCACACTCATCTCGCCCTTCCGTGGCACCAGAATAGTCTCTGATCTCTCAATCTACCGTCAGCGTCTTGCTCAGATTGCGCGGATAGTCAGGATCCAACCCTAGTCGCACACTGGCCCGATAGGCAACCAGCTGCAACGGCAGTGTCGCCAAGATGGGATTAAGCCATTGGCCCGCCGCGGGCAGGGGGAAATAGGCCTGCACATTCTTGCGCAGTCGTTCATCCTCCTCTGCCAGCGCAATCGCAATGCCTCCCCGACACGTGACCTCATTGACATGGTTGATCATCATATCCACGTCATGAGGCGCGGTGACAAAAACCACCGGGTAATCAGGCGCCACAGCCGACAGCGGCCCATGCTTGAACTCAGAGCTGAAGATCCCCTCACAATGCATATAGGTGATCTCCTTCAGCTTGAGGGCACCTTCCAGCGCGATGGGATACGTGACGCCGTAGCCAAGGTAATACATGTCGTTCATCGCCATTAGGTGCGCGAGCACGCCATCCACATAACGCTCTGAGCGTTCGAGGGTATCCTCCAGCAAGTCCGGCAGTTGCCACAATGAGGAGGTATCCATACCACCTAGCTGTTGCGCCAGATAGAGCAACAACACACATTCGCTGACAAAGGTTTTGGTAGCTGCTACGCTGAACTCATAGCCACACTGAAGGAACAAGCTCATCTCACTGGCGCCTACCAGACTGGAGCTTTCCAGGTTGGCGATGCTGAGCACACGCACATCTTTGCTGCGTGCCACCCCCACTGCATTCATCACATCTTTGGTCTCACCGCTCTGGCTGATGAAAACTACGCTGGTATCGGAGCCTAGAGTGGGTGCATAGCACTCAATAAAATGAGCCGGCAACGTCGGTATCACTAGCTTGCCAGCTAGGCGGCTAAAGTAATAGCTGCCAAGCAAACAGGCATGAAAACTGCTGCCACTGCCCACCAGGAACAAAGGATGAGCTGCACGCAAAGCGGCCAAAAAACGCGCCACTGTAGCATCCTTGCTGAGATGGCGCAATAGCTCGCTCACCACACGAGGCTGCTCGTAGATTTCCTTCAGGATGAAATGGGGAAAGTCACCCTTGTCAGCGATGGGCACTTCCCCCTCAAACACCTCTGGAGTGCGCTCGACTGGAGCAGCATCGCTGACGCGCAACAGCACGACCTCATGCGGCCGCAGGATCACTATCTCTCCATCGCGCACACGCAAGAAACGACGCGTCAGCGGGAGGATGGAGTGTAAATCAGAGGAACAACACGTGAACCCTTCGCCAATGCCCACCACCAATCCGGAGCCTTTCTTTATCGCATACAGCTCCTCATTGTCACGGTGCGTGATAACAAAGGCATAATCGCCCTCCAGATCGGCGTGAGCACGCCGGATTGCCTCTACCATGTCACAGCCACGGTCGAAATGACGCTCTACGGCATGGATGCACGTTTCGCCATCGTTCTCGCCACGAACGCTGTGTCCCTCTCGTGCAAACAGCTCGCGCATCTGCACATTGTTGATGATATTGCCGTTATGCGCCCCTACGATATCACCGTCGCAATCCAGATGCGGCTGTGCATTGCGCCGCGCCAGCTCACCAAAGGTGGCCCAACGCACCTGTACGATGCCACGACGGCCACGCATCTCGGCAAAGCCCAATCGCTGGGCCACCTCGTCCACACGGCCCACATCCTTGCGCAGATCAATACCATTCTTGGACACTGTAGCACATCCCGCCGAGTCGTAGCCGCGATAAGCGAGCCGACGGCCTGCCTCGGTCAGCAGAGGCCCCAGGTTGGTCTCCTGAGCAGTGATAATGCCAAAGATGCCACACATCGTTGATCAGGTGGAACAGAACAATAAAAGAGAGAATCTACTACGCGTTGGCGACCTGAAAATATAAATCACTATAACATAGAGTACTACATGTGTCAAGGGAATTTTCCCGGTTTCCGGTTGCACTCTAAGACAAAATTTGACAAAGCTGCAGTGGCAGGTTATAATTGCTTTGCCAATTGAATAGTGAGACGATCTTCGGGGCAGGGTGAGTTGCGTTTGCTCACTAAGAGAGCAGACGTGACAATTCCCGATCGGCGGTAAGGTGGGATACCATGTTCCCAACCAAGCCCGCGACCCTCTGCGCCGTTGAGAAAAATGGCATTGAGGTGGATCCGGTGAAAGGCCGGAGCCGACGGTAAAGTCCGGATGGGAGAAGATGGTCTGTACATAAGGTGGTTTGCCAGCAGGCACTGAGTCCGCCGTGCTGCAGCAGACGCAAGCTCACCATAAGAGACCCCGAAGATGCAAAGATATCTTCGGGGTTGTGTTTTTTGTCAAGGGGGGAGACACACAAAGTTGGCAAGGAGATCGCCCTCAATTGTCTATGCCCAAGCACATATCGAGTATGTCTTGATCCTTGCCCTTATGGGTGGGATAGTGGCCCTCTCACTTGCCACTACCGGCACGAGCGTAAGGGATATTTATTGCACGGTGGCAGGCACTCTGGCTGACCAGCCGGCATCTTGTATGCACTATTTTGTTGAAGACTTCTCTGGTCTGGATGCCTGGACCATCGTCAACGGGAATTGGCGCATTGAGAACGGACAACTATGTGGGGGTGGCCGAGAGGGTCGCATGTTCATACCGCTCTCGTACAGCAACTATGCGATTCGCATCAGAGTGGCCTTGTTGCAACAAGGCAATGGGTATGGCGTCTACTTTCGAGCAACGAATTTCGACCGGGTCGATGGTTACACATTCCAGTTTGATCCAGGGTACGCGAGTTCGTTTATCTTCAGGAAGTGGGTGAGAGGCAATGAGCTGTCCCCCTTCGCTGTAGCCCGTGCACCGGGCTTCAATTGGTGGGGCACCAGCTACCAGATCGCAGTTCTAGTCAATGGAAACACTTTTACTGCATATGTGGATGGCAATCAAGTACTGACCGGTAGAGATGATACATACACCCACGGCGGTGTTGGTTTTCGCACCTGGGATGCATCCCAGGTGTGCTTTGATGATCTATCGATTGATCCATTGCCTTGATTGACGATAGGGGAGCTTTTATGCCATATGAGAAGTCACCATCACTAGAAGCCTACGCAGAAGGATTGCCCCCCTCTCCCCCACCCGAATCATCAACCCGGCACAGGTGGTTGTGGGTTGTCATCTTAGTGCTAGCCGCAGCTTTCGTAGGGCTAGTTTTGATCAACTTTATGCGCAGCAGCTCAGCAGAACTTTTGGTCGGCACAGGCACAGTAACCGGTCGAGTAGTGGACGAAAAAAACAGGCCGCTCGAGGCAGATATCTTCGTCCTGCGAACCTCCATCGAAGCTCGAAGTAGTGAGGATGGCAGTTTTGAGCTTCAAGGTGTGCCAGCCGGTCAACAAGCAATAGTCGTGGCTCACCAGGGCGCTGGCCGTGAGTTCTCTGTTGTGGTGGTGGCAGGGTCGCGCGTCGATATGGGACTGCTCCAGCTAACAGCCACTGCCGTGCCCCAAGGAGAATAGGGGGAGAAATATCTCTATGGCGCATATGATTACAGTCAAGACTGGATGTTCTTCAGACAGTTTGGGTAACGTGCAACCTTGTCGTGTACGTCAACGGATCATACGGTTTACTATAGGACCACTGAATGTACCCCGTCTGCGTTGGGATGTGTTGATCGTGCCACTGGCTGCGGTGGCATTGTTAGCCACTTGGCAATTCGTGGTGTGGGTGACCCGTTACCCCAGCTTCATTCTTCCCTCGCCGTCCGACGTATTCAGCACGGCGCAAAAAGTAATCGTTGATGGCACCCTCTGGCGCCACACCAGTGTTACTTTGGTTGAAGTAAGTGCCGGGTTAATCTTGGGGCTTGTGACAGCGCTGGCACTGGGCTATCCCCTTGCCAAAAGTCGCCGCTTGGAGCGCCTTTCTACCCCGTTCCTCGTCGTCTCACAATCAGTGCCTATTGTGGCAATTGCCCCTTTGCTTGTTATCTGGTTTGGGTCCGGGCAATTGAGCAAAATGCTGATATGCGCATTAATCGTGTTCTTCCCACTCTTGATCAGCGTCGTCGTCGGTATACGGGATGTTCCAAAGGAGCTGCACGAGCTGATGCGTTCACTAGAAGCAAGCCGTTGGCAGACATTCCGGATGTTAGAAGTACCTGCCGCGTTACCAGTATTTTTAGGTGGACTGCGCATTGCCGTCACATTATCAGTCGTGGGTGCCGTCGTAGGAGAGTTTGTGGGGGCTGATCAGGGGTTGGGATTTCTGATCAACCAAGCTCGTGGCTTGTTCAATACCCCACTGGTCTTTGTGGCCGTGCTGACCCTGGTGGTCATTGCCCTAAGCTTGTATGGCATTGTTATGCTACTCGAAAAGTGGCTGCTACGCTGGCGTGATGCATAACCCCCTTATTTATTTCATCTCCACTCTTCTCAGGCAGAAAGGACAGCAGGAAAGTGCAATCTCGACAGTGGACGACCCAAATAATATACCTTGCTCTTTTACTTGCTGCGCTGGTTGCTTGCACTCCACAGCCAGCGATGATCCCGACTCCAAAGGCACTGTCTGCTCCTACGGCCACCAGTAACCCACTGCCTAGCACGGATCAGCTGCGTCAGGTGTTACTGGGAGTTGGCTATATTCCTAATGTACAGTTTGCTCCGCTCTACGCAGCACAAAGCAAGGGTTTCTTTGAGGAACAGGGACTTTCGGTGGTTATTCAGTATGGCTTTGAGACCGACTTTGTCGCGCTCACTGGTCAGGGTGAGCGCGAGTTCGCCGTTGCCAGTGGTGACCAGGTCGTGTTGGCACGGTCCCAAGGCCTTCCGGTCGTGTATGTTGCGAAGTGGTATCAGCGTTATCCGGTTGGCGTGATGGTGCCTGTCGAGAAAGGCCTCGACTCACCTAAGGAACTGGAGGGACACTCAGTCGGCATCCCAGCACTTCATGGCGCCAGCTATGTGGGCTGGAAAGCGCTGGCATACGCGGCGAAGTTGGACGAAAAGGCGGTTCGTCTCCAAGTGATCGGATTCACTCAGGTGGAATCAGTGACTCAAGGGGTTGTTGATGCCGCGGTAATCTATGTAGCAAATGAACCAGTACAAATGCGCCAGCTCAATAGACAGGTCAACGTATTCGAAGCCTCTGATTATATCAATATGGTATCCAACGGCATCGTCACCAATGAAAAGATGATTCGAGAACAACCCGACGTGGTGCGTCGACTGGTGCGCGGGTTCTTAAAAGGGTTACAATATACACTTGATCACCCTGATGAGGCATTTGCAATTGTACGCCAAGTCGTGCCTGAAATCACAGATGATAAAGTCCCTGCACAGAGAGCTGTACTCGAAGCTTCTCTAGTGCTCTGGCGTACCGATTCGCTAGGTCGCTCCGATGCCCAGGCCTGGCTCGATACGATCAGTGTAATGAAGGCAGCAGAAATGATCGAAAAAGCCCCCGAAGTGGAGAGCCTTTATACCAACGAGTTCGTGGAGTGACATTGAAATGCGCGTTGTGATAACTGGAGCGAATGGACAGCTGGGACGAGCACTGCGGGCTACCCTTGCCAATGCTTCCCGCGAGGTTGGTGAGGCAAGTCTGCTCAATGTGGAATTTGTTCTGGTAGATCTGCCAGAATGGGATATCACTGACCCACGACAGATGGCACAACTGGCCGAGCTGCAGCCTCATCTGGTGATCCACTGCGCAGCAATGACCGATGTGGATGGTTGTGCACGCAATCCTGAGGAAGCATTCCGAGTGAACGCTTTTGGCACCCAAAACGTTGCGCTGTTGTGTCAGCGGGCTGGTGCCGCAATGGTGTATATCAGCACAAATGAGGTATTTGATGGTACGAGTGAAAGACCCTACCTCGAGTTTGACGAACCACATCCTATCAATCCCTATGGCGAGTCGAAGCTAGCCGGTGAAGTGGTCGCTGCCCGGCTGTTGCACAAGCTCTACATCGTGCGCGTTAGCTGGCTCTTTGCCCCGAACGGAAACAACTTTGTCAGCAAGATACTGTCACGGGCAGATCAACATGGAGAGCTACAAGTCGTGACGGATGAGGTCGCTAATCCCACCTATGCGCCCGACGTGGCGGAAGCGATTTGGCGATTGATCACCACCGAGCACTATGGTATCTATCATCTTGTAAATGAAGGGTACTGCTCGCGCTACGAATACGCCACAGAAATTCTAAAACAAGCAGGACGAACCGGGATTCCCGTGCGCCCTATCACGCGCGATCAATTCAAGCGCGCGTCACAGCCACCTGCTTTCGCTCCGCTGCAGAATATGGCAGGGGCTGCACTTGGCATTCGCCTCAGGCCGTGGCAAGAAGCCTTGCAAGATTATTTCCGAAAATGAATACGAGCGGTTACATCTCCCGCACATCGACGATCTCAATCACAAGTGGTTTGATCTCATTGATCAAAGTCTCTTTGTCCACTTCTGAGACCTTCAACGTGATGTAGGAAGTAGTGGCATCCTCTCCCCAGAATGTGCTCAAGCTAATAATATTGCCACCCAGACGTGCAATCGCACCCGTAATAGAAGCCAGCTCGCCTCGCTTGTCGTGGCAGGATACGGTCACGCGGATGCCCTGGTCGCGCGCCCCGAGCATTTCCATAAAAGCTTTAAAGATGTCAGTCTCCGTGATAATTCCAACCAGCTCACCCTCGCGCATCACAGGAAGTCCACCTATCCGGTGATCTGCCATGAGGCGGGCAGCTTCTTCGATTGGGTCATCGTAGTTGACAGTGACAACTTCACGCGTCATCACCTGTTCGACTTTAATGCGCGAATAAAGATAATGGAGTTCATACACCGAGAGCGACGTTGCCGGCGATGGAGCAGCGTATAGCAGGTCCCTCTCTGACACAATCCCTACTAATCGCCCCTCATTGTCAACCACTGGGAAACGGCGGACTTTTTCGAGGCGCATACGGCGTAGCGTTTCGTCCACGGGCGCATTTGGCTTGACAGTCAAAACGTGCTTGCTCATGCGTTCGCGTACCAACATAGTCTCCTCTCCTTTACTCTGGGGGGACTTGGGATCGCCTATGCCTCTTCAATTTGGATTATATCACACGGCATGGCGATATGTCCACAACGATAAGTGGAATGCCAAGAAGTCTCCTGCTACCTGACCTGTCCACCCCATTTCCTAGGGAATACCTATGATCAACGCGAGGTTTCCCTCGACACCTCACAGCGACGACAAAGCGGAGCTGCCTACTGGGAGAAGCCACGTGCAGCCCATGCAGCGTATAGAACAATACCTCCTGCCACGGAAGCGTTCAAAGATTGCACACGCCCCCGCATAGGCAATCGGATCACCAAGTCACATGTTCTGCGTGCCAGATGGGTTATCCCTATCCCCTCGGCGCCCACTAGCAATGCCAGTGAACGGTCCAGATCCACCTCATAATAAGGCAAACTGTCCGGGGTGTTGTCGAGCCCCACTATCCATACATTCTCGGCCTTTAGATCCATCAAGGTGCGCACAAGGTTGGTGACTCGGGCTATGCGTACATGTTCGCTCGCGCCTGCTGAGGCACTGACCACTGCTGGGGTTACCCCAACCGCGCGCCGCTCTGGGATCACGACTCCGTGCACCCCCACTGCCTCGGCTGAGCGCAGTAATGCGCCAAAGTTGTGAGGATCTTGCAAATGATCAAGCGCTAGGAGAAACGGCTGCTCGGAGCGTGCCCGCGCCAACCTCAATATCTCGCCAACAGACACATATGGGTAGGCCCCCACCTCCAGACCCACTCCTTGGGCCGCCTCGGAGACTTTCTCGAGATAAGCCCGCGGCGTTCGCACCACGGGGATGCCTAGTTGTCCGGCCAACGCGATGATTTCCGCTACGATGCCAGTTTCTCGGACTCCTTCTGCCAACAATAAGCTATGGATGTGCCGCCTGCGTGCTCGCAAGCATTCACGCACAGGTTGTCGCCCGTACAACAGCTCCTTCACTGGGCTATCCGCCACGTGGTCCCTTCTGGACGATCTTCGAGCACAACGCCTATCCTGGCCAGCTCGGCGCGGATGGTGTCCGCTGTAGCCCAGTCCTTGCGGGCGCGCGCCTCAGCACGCAGCTTGATGATCAATTCCATCAGTTGGGTCTCGAGGCCGCGTTCAGTAGATGTCGACAGCTGATCCGGAATAATCCCCAAAATCGCTCCACCCAGTGTGCGATACAGATCATCGACCGCTTCGAGCGTGGTGCGAGTTACCAGACGGTCGCTGTTCAACAAACTGTTGACTTCGCGGCTGAAATCGAACAAAACAGCCAGCGCTTGAGGAGTATTGAAGTCATCATCCATAGCTGCCAGAAACCGATCCTTGTGATGGTTGATCACATCTGCAAATGCTGGATCCATACTCCCCCCCGGCTCACTACGCTTCAGCCTATCGCGCGTCAAACGGACCGTGCTCACCAGCCTTTCATATCCTCTGGCCGCAGCCGATAGAGCCTCCTCAGTGAAATCAGTCGTCGAGCGGTAATGGCTGCTAAGAATGAAGAAGCGCAATGTCATGGCGTTGTGACGGGTGAGAACATCCTTGATGGTGGTGAAGTTACCTAAGCTTTTGCCCATCTTGACGCCGTTGACCGTTACCATGTTGTTTAGGATCCAGTAACGAGCAAACTCCTTCCCATATGCTGCTTCACTTTGAGCGATTTCGCTCTCGTTGTGTGGAAAGATGTTCTCCAACCCACCGCCATGGATGTCAAAAGGCAGACCCAGATACTTCATCGCCATCACCGAACACTCAGCATGCCAGCCGGGGAAACCTTCACCCCAAGGGCTTTTCCAGCGCATAATATGACCCGGTTTTGCTGCGCGCCACACAGCGAAATCCAGTGGATCGCGCTTATCCGGGTTCACCGCGAGCCGCGCTCCCTCTTCCAGCTCCTCAATTTTTCGCCCCGAGAGCTTGCCATAAGAAGGCCAACTTCGGACAGAGAAGAAAACGGATCCGTTGCTCACATAAGCATATCCCTTTTCAATGAGAAGCTGAGCAAGTTCTATCTGTTCAGGTACATGGCCGCTGGCGCGCGGGGAGATGTCCGGGCGCAGGACATTCAGAGCATCCATATCCTCAAAGTAAGAGCGCGTGTAAAACTCGGCAATCTCCATGGGCTCGACGCGCTCCTTACGTGCTTGTTGGGCGATTTTGTCTTCGCCTTCATCGGCATCACCGGTGAGATGCCCTACGTCTGTGATATTCTGCACGTAGCGCACGCGATAACCGAGATACTCTAGGTAGCGGTGCACGATATCAAAAGTGATGTACACCTTGGCATGCCCAATGTGCGCGTGCCCATATACTGTAGGGCCACAGACATACATGCCTACAAATCCCTCGCTGATAGGCCGAAAGACTTCCTGACGGCGAGTAAGATAGTTAAACACCTGCAGTGCCATACATACTCCATCCTTAGCTCGTAAGAGGCTGTGCGAAGATCATGCGACCGGCTGCCGTCTGCAACACTTTGGTCACCGTTGCCTCGATGGTCTGATTTAGATACCGTTTTCCATTCTCAACAACCACCATTGTGCCATCATCCAGATAACCGACACCCTGCCCGGGTTCTTTGCCTTCCTGGATGATGCGCACTTGCAAAGTTTCGCCCGGTAGCAGGATGACCCGCACAGCATTTGTAAGCTCATTAATGTTGAGAACTGCTACACCCTGCAGCTCTGCTACCCGATTTAGATTATAATCGTTTGTTATGATCGGGCAACGCAGCTTCTTCGCCAACATAATTAACTTGCTGTCCACCTCGCGCACTTCTTCAATGTCCATATCTGTGATCACGATGGGCACCACTGATTCTTTTTGGAGTTTGTTTAACATATCGAGTCCTCGTCGCCCTCGATTGCGCCGCAAGGGATCAGGCGAGTCGGCAATATGCTGCAGCTCATCCAGGACGAAGCGAGGTACTAGCATTGTCTCGCCGATGAATCCGGTTCGACTGATGTCGGCGATGCGCCCATCAATGATAACACTGGTATCCAGGAGCACGACATCCGATTCGCGCGCCCGCGCACCACGTCGGCCTCCCCCCTCACGCACCAAGCGAGCGCTGACAAAGTCAGCTATCTCACGGTGACGCCTTGCCAGGATAACCATTCCCAAGTAGCCTAGGAGGATACTGGCTGCAAACGGCAGTATCTCGCCAAAAGGTGATGGAAGATTCGACAGCGCCGGTGTCATCAGCGCTGCAATGGCCAACCCTAGAATCAGCCCCACGACGCCTGCAAATAGCTGGGACGAGGACAGGCTGTTGATGCGACTGCTTATCCACACGATTGGTCGGATCGTAACCAGTGGAGACACCAACAGCCCCAACGCAGCTGCCGCCAGAACCAAAGCCGTGATGATGCGTACATCAGTCCACGTCCCCCCAAGCGAGATGGCGAACTGGAAGCTGAGTACAGCCATTACCACCATACCGATCAGGCGGATCACGAACTCAAAGCTCATAGGGATCGTCCTTTCGAGCGACCAATTCGACGTCGCCTAGATGATTTCTCAACTGTGTTAACCGCCAATCAGGCCCGAAGCAGCTGCTCCCGTACAGGTGACTACAGCCATCCGCGCGTCCCCTGCAAAATACCAAGAAGGGACACCGAATGGCACCGACCAAATCACGAGCTTACAGGCTCTCAGCAGCCCAAGACGGCCTCCTGTCACCACCGAGCAGAGAGCTGATCCAGGCAGTTAGACCGTCGTATTCTGTTGTGCGACAGGGATAATCAGATCAGGGGAAAACACTTATAATTGCAACGTTTTATCTTCCTGCCGCAAATGAAATGGTAGCATGAAATATAGGTAAAGTCAACACGTGAAGAAGGGATATATGAGCTTTCTCACATCGAGATGTTGACAAATATACTCAATCATGCTATGATAGAGGTCGTCAGAGCACATTTACTGCCCGGAGGCAATATGACCAACGAGCTCATCATCAAGGACTTGCACGTGCAGGTCGAGAATAAGCTGATCCTGAAAGGGTTAAGCTTGAGAATCAGACAGGGAGAAATCCATGCAATTATGGGGCCCAACGGATCAGGCAAGAGCACACTCGCCTACACCCTGATGGGCCATCCCAGATATCAGGTATTGAAAGGAGATATCCTGTATAAAGGACAGAGTTTGCTCGGGCTGGCGCCGGATGAGCGGGCACGCATGGGACTTTTTCTGGCCTTCCAATATCCAGTGGCAATACCCGGCCTCAGTCTGGCCAACTTCCTGCGCGCCGCGGTGGACGCCGTAAAGGGTGATCAACAGGGCAACAATGGAAAACCATCGATCCCAGTAACAGAGTTCCGCCGTCGGCTCAATGAGAAAATGGCACTGCTCCAGATGGATAACTCTTTCGCGCAGCGCTACCTGAATGAGGGCTTCTCCGGCGGTGAGAAAAAGAGAGCAGAAATTCTTCAAATGGCTATGCTGGAGCCAGAGATTGTCATTCTGGATGAAACAGACTCTGGCCTTGATATTGACGCATTGCGCGTGGTAGCTCAAGGTGTCAATTCACTGGTAGGGCCTGAGATGGGGGTTTTGGTGATCACTCACTACCAGCGTATTCTCAACTATATTAAACCACAATTTGTACACATCTTAGCGCACGGACAGATTGTCGCTTCTGGTGGTCCTGAGCTGGCGCTCCAGCTGGAGGAGGAAGGTTACGATCGCTACACCAAGAATGCGAACGGAGGGTGATTCACACCAAACCGCTTCTGCGCGCTAGTCTTATACACTAGGGGGTATTATGCCTGCCAAGATCGATGTAGATTTGGACAATTACAAATACGGTTTCAGTGTGCCAGAGAATTATGTCTTTAAGGCGCGCAAGGGCCTGGACGAAGACATCGTACGTGAGATATCCTGGATAAAGGGCGAACCGGAATGGATGACCCGCTTTCGTCTGCAGGCCTATCAGGCTTTCCTGCAAAAGCCAATGCCCACTTGGGGTGCTGACTTAAGTGGTGTACGCTTTGACGACATCTACTACTACATTAAGCCCACCGAACGGCAAGGACGCTCCTGGGACGAAGTGCCACAAGAGATTCGTGACACCTTTGAACGGCTGGGCATCCCCGAGGCGGAACGCAAGTTCCTAGCTGGCGTGGGTGCTCAGTACGAATCCGAGATGGTCTACCACAATATCCAGAAGAACCTTGCCGAAAAAGGGGTTATCTTTCTGGATATGGACTCCGGTTTACGTCAGTATCCGGAGATAGTGCGTGAGTTCATTGGGACAGTGGTGCCTCCTGAGGACAACAAATTTGCTGCACTTAACAGCGCGGTATGGTCGGGCGGCAGCTTTATCTATGTTCCAGCAGGGGTGCACGTCGAATTGCCACTTCAGGCCTATTTTCGCATCAACGCGCGCGATATGGGCCAGTTTGAGCGCACGCTGATTATTGCCGATGAAGGTAGCTATGTTCATTATGTAGAAGGTTGCACGGCGCCTATTTATTCTAGCGATAGCTTGCACAGCGCAGTAGTAGAGATCATTGCCAAACGCGGTGCACGCGTGCGTTACACCACGATCCAAAACTGGAGCCGCAACGTCTACAATCTAGTCACCAAACGCGCGATTGCGCACCAGGAAGCCACGGTGGAATGGGTAGACTGTAACTTGGGCTCCAAAGTCACTATGAAATATCCTGCTATCTGGCTAATGGGCCCGGGAGCACGTGGGGAAATCCTATCCATTGTCTTCGCAGGCAAGGGCCAGGTGCAAGATGCAGGCGGAAAAATCATTCATGCTGCGCCTCACACCAGCTCGGTTGTCACCAGCAAGAGCATCAGCAAAGGCGGGGGGCGCACTATCTATCGTGGTTTGCTCAAAGTGGTAGCCGGCGCCTCGGGGAGCAAGTCCAACGTGGTGTGTGACGCGCTCATCCTGGATGAGCACTCCGCATCGGACACGATACCTACAATTGAAATCGAAGAGAGTAATGTGGCCATCGGGCATGAGGCTACAGTGTCCAAGGTGTCGGAGGAGCAGCTGTTCTATTTGCAAAGCCGAGGTATCGATGAGCATCGAGCAGCTACCCTGATTGTCTCAGGCTTTATCGAGCCAGTGGTCAAGGAACTGCCTATGGAATATGCTTTGGAGATGAATCGCCTGATCGACTTGGAGATGGAAGGCTCGGTAGGATAGAGAGGACGACATGTCGGAGAAGATATTGCAAATCACAACCGATGTGGCACTTTCCCACGGAATATTTACGCGCCAAACCATGGCACAATTATCAGAGCAGTTGGAAGAGCCAGACTGGCTACAAGAAAGGCGGCACATTGCATGGTCACTGTTTGAAGACATGCCGATGCCTACCTTGCAGGATGAACATTGGCGTCGCACAGACTTGCGCGCCATCAAATGGGGAGCTCTCGAACTACCTGATATTGCCTCTGTAGAGCGAGCATCCTCTTTGGAGCTCATTCCTGAGCGTCTTCGGAGTGCATTGGACACGCGTCAGCAGACCGCAGGTCGTCTCGTGCTGTTAAATGGGTATGTAGTATGGCAAGAAGCTGATCCTGAGGTGACCTCCCAAGGTGTGCTTGTCACAGATTTACTCACAGCAGCACGTCAATACCCCGAGTTGGTGCAGGAGCACTTAATGCGGGGAGTCACCCCCGGCGAGGGCAAGTTTGTCGCCTTGAACAGTGCGCTCTGGAACGGTGGCGCCTTTATCTATGTACCTCGCGGAGTCAAAATTGCCCAGCCCTTTGAGATCATCCTTGGGTTGGCAGGGCAGAACATAGCTGTCTTTCCGCGTACGCTGCTCATCGCTGAAGCAGATGCATCTGTGACAGTCATCGAGGACATGGTGTCGCTTGACCATGCTGGTCAAGCTTTTTCAGCAGCTGTCAGCGAGATCATCGCGGGGGAAAGGGCGTCAGTGACATATGCAGAACTGCAGCGGTGGGGAGAACATGTGTTCAGCTGCAATACTCGGCGTGCTGTGCACAGTGCCCAAAGCCATGTTACGTGGGACCTCGGATACTTGGGCGGGCGGTTGCACAAAACCTTCTTGGACAGCATATTGGCAGCAGACGGTGCCTCATGTATGATAAATGGGGTTTACCTTGCGCGTAACCACCAACACATTGACTTGGACTTGACCGTGCACCACAGTGCCCGCCACACACAGGCTGACCTGCTTATCAAAGGAGCAGCACGCGATCGAGGACGTGCTGTCCTCCGGGGACTCATACGCATCGACCAGAGTGGGCAGCAAGCCGATTCCTACCTAAAGAATGATAATTTGATCCTGAGCGACCGAGCGCGTATCGACTCAATACCCAGTTTGGTGATTGATGCGCACGACGTACATGCTTCTCACGGCGCCACGGTCGCACGTATCGACGAAGAACACATATTTTATTTACAGAGTCGGGGCATCTCACGAGAATTGGCGACACGTCTGCTCATCGAAGGGTTTTTTGCAAGTGTCCTGGGAAGAGTTGAACAGGAAGACATCCGTCGCAGATTCGCCGAAGCAGTGGCATCCCGGTTGGACACGTGAGCTGTTGCACATTATTCAGTGCACTCTAATTGACTGCACTCTGCAGAGAGCGTACTACGGAGTTGAGGGCTTTATATGTTGGATAGCTGTATCATTCGTCAGGATTTCCCGATACTGCACCAATCCATCAACGGCAAACCACTGGTCTACCTGGACAGCGCTGCCAGCTCGCAGAAACCGCTGGCGGTGATCCAAGCTATGGATGAATACTATCGCTCCTACCACGCCAATGTGCATCGAGGCATTTATCAGCTGAGCGAGCGGGCGACAGAGGCATATGAACAGGCACGGTGCAAAGTAGCGCAATTCATCAATGCAGACAGCTGGCGCGAAATTGTCTTTACACGCAACGCTACAGAGGCGATCAACCTGGTAGCGTATGCATGGGGACGCCGCAACATCACCGCCAAGGACAAAATTCTGGTCACCGAAATGGAACATCATGCCAATCTTGTCCCATGGCAGCAGGTCGCTGCAGAGACCGGAGCGCAGCTCGCTTATATCCCTATCGATGAGCGTTTCTGTTGCGATATGGGCGCATATGATGCTCTGCTCGACGAGCGCGTGAAACTGGTTGCCATTACCCAGATGTCCAATGTACTGGGCACGATTCTGCCTGTGCGCGAATTCGTGACCCGCGCGCACGCTGCGGGCGCACTGGTGCTGCTGGACGGCGCGCAGGGCGTGCCCCACCTGCCCACCGATGTTCAGTCTCTGGATGTGGACTTCCTGGCAGCCTCAGGTCACAAGATGCTGGGACCTACAGGCAGCGGTTTTTTGTACGGGAAACGTCATCTATTGGAACAGATGCCCCCATTCCTCACCGGTGGCGAGATGATCCGCCGTGTGACGTGGGAAGGTGCCGAATGGAATGAGCTACCCCATAAGTTCGAGGCAGGCACCCCCTCTATCGCTGAGGCCATTGGGTTGGGTGCCGCCGTGGATTACCTAAGTGGCTTGGGAATGGAGAATGTGCGCCAGCACGAAGTCGAACTGACACGCTACGCGCTCGAACGGTTAAGCCAGGTGGAGGGCATTTGCATCTATGGACCTCAACAAGTCGATATGCGAGGTGGCGCGATTGCTTTCAACCTAAACGGACTGCACGCGCACGACGTGGCTGCCATTCTGGATCGTGAAGGGATCGCTATCCGAGCTGGCCATCACTGTGCCATGCCATTACACCAGAAAATGGGAGTGATGGCTACGGCTCGTGCCAGCTTTTATGTGTATAATGAACTAACAGAGATTGACCGGCTAGTCGAAGCGCTCGATACAGCACGCCGTCTATTTGGAGGGTGATAACCCCGATGGATGACCTTTATCGTGAGATCATTCTCGATCATTACCGCAACCCTCGCAACAAAGGGGAGCTGGAAAACCCTACCCACACGTTTCAGGACGACAACCCTCTGTGTGGTGATCGCATCCGAATCGACCTGAAAGTAAACGGAGATGGTGCGATTGACCAGGTGCGCTTCAACGGTGAAGGTTGCGCCATCAGCCAGGCCTCGGCATCGATGTTGACCGAGATGATTTCAGGAAAGACGCTCGAAGAAGCCAAAGCGCTGAGCAAACAAGACATTCTGGATGCATTGGGGATCCAGCTTGGACCTGTGCGTATCAAATGCGCCTTGTTGCCGCTCAAGGTGCTCAAGGGTGCTATATACGGTCTACCTGCCACGTTCGACGAAGAAGGATGAGCGTTGGACGTCTCGGTGTGCCGGTCCATTAAGGAGAAACAAATGAGCCGTTTCGTCAAAGTGGCCAAGACATCCGATTTAGCACCTGGTGAAAAGATGCTGGTAGAGTACTATGGTACACCTGTAGGCCTGTTCAATATTGGGGGCAAGTATTACGCAATTGAGGACATATGTACACACGATGGCGGCCCACTGGTCGAGGGAGAGCTCCACGGTGAGGTGATTGTCTGCCCACGTCACGGTGCACGCTTCGACGTGCGGACCGGTCAGGTGCGCTCGCTGCCAGCCTATCGGCCCGTGCCAACGTATCAAGTCGTAGTGGAGAATGATGACATCCTGATCGCACCACGAGAATAAAATTGCTGAGGGATTTTATGGGTAAGGAGACTCCGATGACCGAAGAACACGAAGAACACAAAGAACAGACGACAGCTGTATCGGTAGAGCAGATTCGCGAAGCATTGCGGCGTGTGGTGGACCCCGAGCTGCATCTTGATGTAGTCGCGCTGGGGCTAATTCGTGAAATTGATGTGAATGCCTCGCCGATTGTGCTGAAAATGGTGCTCACCACACCTTTCTGCCCCTTCGCGCCCTGGATGGTGAAGCAGGTGCACGAAGTTGCTGAAAAGGCAGCAGGGGTACCAGTAAAAGTGGAAGTGCTTCAACAACAGTGGCATCCTGCAATGATGGAAGATCCATCCCTGTTGGGATTCTGACTGCTAGCACTTTCATCTGAGCATTCGAGCTGTCCAAAGTGGTCCAACGCAAGTAGCTGTAGCTACCAAGCGCGACAGTGACCGAGCTGTTTCAGGCCTATCTGCCAAGTTGCTTCGTAAAGAACAAAGGCAACGGTTATCGCTTCCGACGGTAATTTCTGACACAGTTATCTACAGAATCATAGAACTTTCCCGTTGTGCCGTTCACATCCTTGGGCTCCACATATCTCCCCGCAACTATGGTTTGCTGGACTGCCCAAAGTGAGGTATAGTTTTATTCGATCAGCGCGGATCAGGCCTAGCCGAGCGTACCAACCTGCAGGAAAGCCTCAAACCCATGCTGAACAGGCAACATTCCCACATCCTGGTGATCGGAGCTGCTGGACTGGACACAAAAGGTTATGCTGCCGGCCCGTTGCATATGGGCACCAGCAACCCTGGCACCATTTACGTCAGCAACGGCGGGTGTGCTCGAAACGTGGCTGAAAACCTGGCGCGACTTGGCGAGAAGGCGATCCTCCTCTCTGCAGTGGGCAAAGGACGTTCCGGTAGAAGAGTGCGCGAGCAGACCGCCGACGCAGGTGTCGACGTCTCTTATGTACTTGAGGACGCCGAGCACCACACTGCAGCCTATGTAGCTATCTATGATCGCGAAGGTCAGCTGGTGCTCTCGGTAGATGACATGGAGATTATGAAACTGCTCACCCCAGCGTTTATTTACAGCCACCGTCGGCTTATCCGCACCGCAGCAATGATTGTCATCGATGCCAATCTCCCGCCAGCCAGCCTACAGACCTTGATACGCGAAGCCAAGAAACATCAAGTACCGATCAGCGCAGATCCTACATCTGTTCCGCTGGCATGTCGTCTCAAGCCACATCTATCCGATTTTTTTATGGTGACGCCAGACATCTCTGAGGCCGAGGTGTTATGCGACCGCACATTGCGCAACACGAGGAGCCATGGAATCGCAGCGGCTAAGCAATTGGTGACACTGGGTGTTCAGGTAGCAGTTGTGACTCTGGCCGAACTGGGCGTGTGCTATGCGACACCTGAGGTAAGTGGGCACATACCGGCGGTCAAGACCAGGGTGGTGGACCGCACAGGCGCTGGCGATGCGCTGACAGCGGGAGTGGTCTTTGGTCTCGTCAACGGCTTTCCTATCGACGAGGCAGTGCGATTGGGCGCGGCAGCAGCGGCTGTGACGCTCCAACACAACGATTCGGTGTGCCAAACGCTCAGTCTCGATTGTTTGTACGATGCATTAGTGATGTGAAATGCCCTCAGAGTGATTCGCAGCAGACATTAAAGCGTGGAGGCAAGCGTATGAGACCCCGTGGACTATATTTTGAAGAGTTTGAGGTGGGCAGCGAGCAGGTAAGCCCTGCGCGCACCATCACAGAAGCAGACATTGTCATGTTTGCTGGCCTCTCGGGAGATTACACCCAGCTCCACACAGATGAAGAATTCGCCCGCAAGACCCCATATGGAAAGCGCATCGCGCATGGCGTGCTGGTGCTCTCAGTCGCCACTGGCTTGGCTGCACGTTTGGGCTTCATTGAAGGCACTGCGCTTGCTTTCCGCGAGCTGTCTTGGAAGTTTAGCTTGCCTGTCTTTATCGGCGACACCGTCCACGTGAAGGCGGTGTGCAAGGAGACTAAGCCAATGGCTCGTCTGGGCGGCGGATTGGTGGTCTTCGACGTGAGTGTGATCAATCAGGATGGCAGAACCGTTCAACGGGGCGATTGGCACGTTTTGGTCGCAAGCAAGCCATCGTGAGTGAACGGCTATGAGATTGTTGCAGGAGTGTTGCTCCGGATGTGCGTACTGTGTAATGGTCTGTCCTCAGCAAGCTTTGGTGACAGACGGTTGGGCACATCTGCTGGTGGAGCGTTGCGTCGACTGCAATCTGTGTTATTACGCCTGTCCTAACCGCTGTTTCATACCAGAGACAAACCTGGATTCACCCAGACTCAACCTGACACAACACTATGAGGTTCTCGTCATCGGTGCGGGAATCGGTGGGTTGATGACTGCCGCTGCACTGGCACGTCGAGGGCGCCGTGTCGCCGTTTTCGAGCAGCTCAGCTTCCCCGGCGGGCGCTACACAGGGCTCACATATCGTGGTGCAGCAGTGCCCACAGCAGCCTGGACCAACCTGGGGCCAAAAAGTCACATTGGACGCTTCCTTGCAGAACTTGGCATCGATGAGCATCCGGACAGAGGCGGCTTGCGATATATCTCTCTACGCGACAGGGGCCTTTCTGAACAATACGCGGTACGCTTTCAGGATGGGCGGCATTACCCCTCGTTGCACTACATGTTACACCCCGAAGTGCGCCGGGCCTGGATGCATGCCATCGCACGCGGGCGACACGGCGCGCCAGAAGGTTTAAGCGCCCACGACTACATAGCGAGCTTCTGCCAGGATGCTGATCTCTTGGCCGTCGTGGATGCCATTGCAGTGACCGCCGCCGGAGTAAGCAGTCGGGCAATGCCAGCCAGCGAGTTCATCCAAATTGTTTTGGACAGCGGTGCAGCGGGTGCCGACTTCGCCATGCCAGCGGGAGGGGTAGCGACAATCATTGGAGCTCTTATACACACGCTGAAGGCACATGGCGGCGAGTTATACTTAGCCAGTCGTGTGCAGCGCATTCTGCTGAAGCAGGGTCGCGCATGCGGGATCGAGCTGGCGGGGGGAGAGCAAGTCACCAGCGATGTAGTGGTACATAATGCCGGACCATCCGCTCTTATTCGTCTTGTTGGAAGTGACAACTTGCCAATGGCCTATTGCGCACGCTTGCAATCTCTTAAAGGTGCAGAATGCGCTGCAATCTTCCTGGCTACCCGGGAGCCTCTCTTCGAAGATGCACCCATTCTTATGACACCTGGATGCCAACGCATAGCAGGTGTGTTTTCTCCCACCTGCTTTGACCCCTCTCTCAGCCAAGACGGACTGCACCTCTACGATGCCTTTTTGCCTCTACAACAGACCGATCGCAAGGGCGAACTTGCACTCGCATTCGCCGACCTTCGCGCACTATTCCCCAGCTTAGATGCCGTGCTTGTCTGGTACCTACCGATGTTTTTCACCGACGGGTGGCCAGGAACGGAGACTGCCCAGACTTTCGGTCAGACCGGGGAGAAACGTTTGGAACCTCACACGCCTATCCGCAACCTCTACCTCGTGGGAATGGACGTACAAGGCAGCGGCGTGGCAGGTGACTTGATCCCTTTGGGCGTGCGTCGCTTGCTGGACGAAATAGGTTAGATCGGGGGTACTACGAGGCCTCCACATTATCTTGCCGATGCTAAATCAATAGGACGATTGGGCCACACGAACCCCTTTTGATACCTATGTGAGCATTGGGACTGGTTTGCATTAGGAGGTGGTCGCAATGGTAAAATATTTGATGCTCACGATAGCATGTCTTGCAGCTTCACTGAGCATAGCCACGTGTCAGTTGGCGGCACCAAGGGCGCCACTTTCCACTGCCACACCTGAACAAGGAGGTGAGAGCATGGCATTTCAATTGAGCAGCAGCGCTTTTGCCCAGGGGCAGCCTATACCGCCACAGTACACCTGTCGCGGCAAGGATGTCTCACCGCCCCTCAACTGGAGCGATGCCCCCGCGGGCACGCAGAGCTTTGCCCTTATCTGCGACGATCCGGATGCGCCAGCGGGCGATTGGGTGCACTGGCTGATCTACAATCTACCTGCTGCTACACATTCCCTGCCTGAGGGCGTGCCCACGGACGGTCAGCTGCCGGATGGCAGTCGCCAAGGGCTTAACGGTTGGGGACAGACCGGTTATCGAGGCCCCTGTCCTCCCTCAGGCACCCACCGTTACTTCTTTAAGCTGTATGCGCTTGACACAGTACTTAATCTTCCGCCAGGGGCAACCAAGCAACAACTGCTAAAAGCAATGGAGGGCCACATATTGGCGCGCACTGAATTGATGGGGACGTTCCGTAAGTAAGCACCCTTCTGTAAATAAATCACTACAGTTTGACGTGATTGTTCATTATTTGGTGAGCCTGAGTCAGCCTGCACATTGATCAAGCACCGGGCACAGTTCAGATAACCAGCGGCGTAAGGTCAGCCCTGCTGCGCCCCAAGTGGTTGCCAACCCACGCGCGTGGACGCAAGACATCGATGGCGGAACGAGCGCGTTGGTAGCCGTGCATTGCACGATACCATCCTTTGATGCACCAGCCGATGGCGCGTTCAGCAGCATTATTGGCACCGTCCAGGGTCTCATCGTGCCTGTGTACATCTGGCATCCTCATCTCCAGACGCATCACTTACCTCCCCGTCCCTTTTCGCTATATTCTGCACCTCTTTCCACCAACTGACGAACAATCACCCCGTCGAGTTCTCCTTGACAGGATTCGCATTTTGTGCTATATTTATTTTATTGTATCGAGTGCGCCAAGCTCAAGGCGAGCCAAAAATCACCAGTGTAGATTTGACATACCAGGATTAAGAGGCGCCCAAGTTGTGAGCGCCATTTTGTCATGCCTCGCGACGGTGCATCTGGGTCTGATCTGTTAACCAATGGTGTGGGCAAGGATCATTTTATCTGTTGGGGAGGACAACCGTGGAGGTAAAGGACTTTCAAGCTTTGCGTATCAGCCTGGCGTCGCCAGAGCAGATTCGCAGCTGGTCATACGGTGAGGTCACCAAGCCGGAGACCATCAACTATCGACGCCTACGTCCTGAAAAGGATGGTCTTTTCTGTGAGGTGATCTTCGGACCAACCAAGGACTATCAATGTTATTGTGGTAAATACAAACAGATTCGCTATCGTGGTATTACCTGTGAGAAGTGTGGTGTTTTAGTAACCCGCTCTTCGGTACGCCGCGAGCGGATGGGGCACATCGAACTGGCAGCCCCCGTGGCACACATCTGGTACACGCGCCGCGTACCCTCCTACTTGGGTTTATTGCTCGACATTTCGCGACGCAATCTGGATCGCGTCCTGTATTTCGCTCAATACATCATCACCCGCGTGGATGAGCAAGCCCGCGCCAAAGCGCTCAAGCGACTGGACGATGAGCTGAGCCGCGAGCGCGTGCGCCTGGAACGCTCGCTGCAGGAACAAATCGATGCACTGCGCACCGCAATGGACAAAGAGATTGAGCAGCTACGAGAGCGCGAACAGGCGTACCAGCAGCAGATCGACGAGCGCCAAGCACGTGAGATCGAGCAGGTCATGAAAAGTGCCCAAGAGGTGCAAAGACAGCTCGAGTCCCTGCTCGGTAAGCCAGCAGATAGCATCGTGGCATTCCCAACCGACGGGCATAACCCGCACAAGCCTGAGGTGCTGGTGTCGACAGGTGAGGTGGTCACGCGTGACCACCTAGCTCGGCTGAATGAAATGGTGGAAGCACATCTAAACGCCATCAAAGTTGCCGCCGAAGAGGACCTGACGCGCGAACGCGACACGATCCAAGCTGAGATTGAACGACTGCGTTTCGCCAACGATCAAGAGGTCGAGCGTTTGACCAAAGAGGTCGAGCGCGAGATCGATGAGCTGGCTACACGCTTGGAGGAAGAACGCACTGAGCTGATGAGCATTCAGCAAATGCAGTTCCTCAACGAGACTCAGTATCGCGAGCTGTCTGACCGCTGGGGGCATATCTTCCAGGCTGGCATGGGAGCAGAGGCACTACGCGAAATCTGCCTAAACCTTGACATGGATAAGCTGGCACGTGAACTGCGTTCCCAGATCCGAAGCACTCGCTCGAAACAAATCCGTAAGAAAGCGGTCAAGCGCTTGCGTGTAGTTGAATCGTTGCGCCGGAGCGGCAACCGACCGGAGTGGATGATCTTGACCGTGTTGCCAGTGATTCCACCAGACCTACGTCCGATGGTGCAGCTAGATGGGGGACGCCTAGCGACAAGCGATCTCAACGACCTGTATCGCCGGGTGATCAACCGTAACAATCGTCTCAAGCGATTGTTGGAGTTGGGCGCACCCGACGTGATCGTGCGCAACGAGAAACGCATGTTACAGGAAGCAGTGGACTCGTTGATCGACAACAGCCGACGCGGCAAGGCGATCTCTGCACGCGGAAGGCGACAGCTGAAGTCTCTCTCAGATATGCTCAAGGGCAAGCAAGGTCGTTTCCGCCGCAACTTGCTGGGCAAACGAGTGGACTACTCCGGCCGTTCAGTCATCGTGATTGGCCCCGAGCTCGAGTTGCATCAATGTGGGTTGCCTAAGAGTATGGCGCTGGAGCTCTTCCGCCCATTCGTGATTCAGAAGCTGGTAGAATACAACTACGCCAACAACGTAAAAGGCGCAAAACGCGTCATCGAGCAACAGCGCCCTGAGGTATGGGAAGTTTTGGAAGAGGTTATCAAGACACGTCCCATCCTCCTGAACCGTGCCCCCACGCTGCACCGGCTGGGCATCCAAGCTTTTGAGCCCGTGCTGGTGGAAGGGAACGCCATCCAGATTCACCCGCTGGTTTGCGCCGCTTTTAACGCTGACTTTGATGGTGATCAGATGGCGGTGCATATTCCTTTATCGCAGAAAGCGGTGGAGGAAGCTTATGAATTGATGCTCTCCACGAAAAACCTTCTCCTGCCCGCTAATGGTAAACCAGTTGTCGGTCCTACTAAGGATATGGTGCTGGGTGTCTATTACCTAACCATGGCTGAAGACGGTAAGCTGGGCGAGGGAAAGGTCTTCAGCAGCCTGGATGAGGTCGCTCTAGCCTATTCGCTGGGCAAGGTAGATTTGCACGCAAAGATCAAGGTGATGACCACCACAGGCGATAGCGGTCAGCCAGAGCTTGTTGACACTACGGTGGGGCGTGCCATTTTCAACAGCATTTTGCCCGAGCGGCTTCGCTACGTCAACAAGGTGCTTGAAAAGGGTGGCTTGCAAGATCTGGTGGGACGCTGCTATCAGCTGCTAGGGCCCGAGGAGACAGCACGACTGGTCGACAAGATCAAGGCGATCGGGTTCCGCTATGCCACTAAGTCAGGAACCAGTATTGCGGTGTCGGACATCACGGTACCCAAGGTGAAACAGCAAATCCTGGAGCAGGTCGAGCAACAGGTCGCTCAGGTGGAACAACAGTTCCGGCGGGGTCTGATCACCGAGGATGAGCAGTACGTCAAGACCGTCGAGCTGTGGACGCAAGCAACAGATCAGGTCACAGATGCAGTGCGCCGCTCGATTGACGAGCAGAGCCCGCTCCGCTTGATGGCAGATTCGGGCGCCACGAAAGGAGGGTTTCAGCCTATTCGTCAGCTGGCTGGTATGCGTGGCCTGATGGCCGACCCGGCAGGCCGCATCTTCCCTCTACCTATCCGCTCTAACTTCCGCGAAGGCCTCACCGCACTAGAGTACTTTATTTCCACTCACGGTGCGCGTAAAGGTCTGGCCGACACGGCGCTGCGCACAGCTGACGCAGGTTACCTCACCCGCCGGTTGGTGGATGTGGCCCAAGAGCTGATCATCAACGACATTGACTGCGGAACACAGGCCGGCTTCTGGATCCATGCAGATAGGTCCAAGGCAATCGGTGAGACGTTGGCAGAGCGCATCATAGGTCGCATAGCGGCAGAACGCGTTGTGCATCCTAAGACTGGTGAGATCCTGGTGGAACGCGGTCAAATGATCGAAGAAGACCAGGTGCAAGCTATCGTCGAGGCAGAGGTAGAAAGGGTCTATGTGCGCTCTCCCATGATGTGCGAATTGGAGCACGGCATATGCGCGATGTGCTATGGGCGCGACCTGGCTCGTGGTGGCCTGGTCAACCTTGGAGAGGCAGTAGGCATCATTGCAGCGCAGTCCATCGGCGAGCCTGGCACTCAGTTGACGCTGCGCACGTTCCACACGGGTGGTGTTGCCAACGTGGAGGACATTACCCATGGTCTGCCGCGCGTCCAAGAGCTGTTCGAGGCACGGGTGCCCAAGGGTGAGGCAATTATCTCGGATATCGATGGGCGCGTGGAAGTCCTCACCACTGAGGATGGTGGAAGAATGTTGCGTATTGTCCAGGAGGAAATACGCCACGACGTCTATGAAGTGCCTGGCAACTGGGCTATCCTGGTGGAGGATGGCGAGGAAGTGCCTGCGCATACCCGGCTTGCCAAGCGCGGCGACCGAGAGCTTCTGGCCGAGCATGGTGGTGTGGTAGAACGAGATGGCCACAAGATCACCATCCACTGGACCTACCGAGATGAACGGGAATACGAAGTCGCTTCGGCAGCGCGACTGCGCGTCGCGCCTGGCGACATGGTGAGAACTGGCCAGCAGCTGACGGAAGGTTCACTCGATCCCAACCGTATCCTACGCATTATGGGGCGCGAGGCGGCACAAGCATATCTCCTGGAAGAGATTCAAAAGGTGTATCGCTCGCAGGGCGTTTCGATCCACGATAAGCACATCGAGCTAATCATCCGTCAGATGACGAATCGGGTGAGAGTTACCTCAACCGGGGATAGCGATTACCTGCCAGGCGAGCTGGTAGACCGTCTCAGATTCCAGAAGGTGAACGACCAGCTGCTCGCCGCAGGCAAGCGACCTGCAACTGGTCGCCCGGTATTGCTGGGCATCACAAAAGCAGCTCTTAACACCGAGAGTTTTCTGGCCGCTGCATCCTTCCAGCATACCATAAACGTCCTTGCTCAGGCAGCCATTGAGGGTAAGCGGGACGACCTGTACGGACTGAAGGAGAACGTGATTATCGGCAAACTCATCCCGGCCGGCACCGGCTATGCAGTGCGCAAGCAAAAAGCAACGGCCAGAGTCCTAGAGCGCACCAAGTCAAAACCGACGATCGCTAGCTTCGGCCTTGACCAAGCAGAAAGCTTTGAGATGGCCGATGAGACGAGCAACAGAAGCAGCGAGATGGAGGAAGTTGAGGAAACTGTTCTTGAGGACGATGAATATTGAGAGGTCGTCAGGGGCTGAATGTCTATTTGGAGGAGAAAGGAGGTGAGAAATGCATGCAGACGGCGCGGATGACGGTTGCCCTCCGACCTGGCGAATCGCAGGAGAGTCTCCTTAAGCGATTTCGCAAGGAGGTGGTTAAAAACCGGGTTCTGAGCACCTACCGCAAGAAGCGATGGTATGTCTCAAAAGGTGAGCAGCGACGCCTGGAGAAGCAACGCGCGATACGCAAGGCTCGGCGCAAAATGTTGCGTCGCCAGATGAAGCAAGCGCGTCAGGTTTAGGTCTTGAAATCTCAGACACATCAGGTACATACAACATGGGACGAAACGGGAGGGCGATCTTACCTCCCGTTTTTGTTCCCAAGCTGAGCCGTGGTTGTTGCTTCACCGGCAATGTCGACTCGGCCTAACCAGACGTCACAGAGGGAGAGGTGGCAGAAGAGTCTGCGTCCTTCTCCTGTTGAGCAAGAGCACTAGCAATTGCCTCGGATGCAGCCTCCAAATCCTTGCGCATCTCGCTCACGGATATTTTGTTGAGAGCTCGGCAGGCAGGACAATAAGCCTGAAAGTGGCGCGGTATTCTGTCCTTCACTTGCTGCCTGTGCAATTCCACCCCAACCCATACTGGGTCGAGATCAAACCGGCGACGACATCTGAAACACGTGACGCGTATCAAAGCGATGTAGCTCCTTTCTGTGATCCCCTCGCTTTCCATTATAATGCGGGGCAAGAAGAGACAAAATTCCATCATCGAACTGGAGAGATCAGATGGTTACTCTGGATCACCTTGTAAGCTTCCTGGACACGTTGATGGGGAACTCATCCCAGGTAGAGCGGGTGGATTCGCACATGGCGAATGGCTTGCAGGTACGCGGGCGCGACAAGGTAGAGGTGGTGGTAACCGGCGTCAGCGCCAGCCTTCGTTTTTTCGAGGAAGCTCTCCGCATGGGCGCGGACGCACTGGTAGTGCACCACTCTCTCAATATGCCAGCCGGCATTCACTTTGATCGCATCTTTCTACGGAGGCTACACTTCCTGCTCGACCATTCTCTATCGCTGATCGGCTACCATTACCTGTTGGACAGCCATCCTGAGCTGGGCAACAATGCCCAGATCATTAAACAATTGGGAGCTCAGCCTGTCGCACCCTACACGACAGACGGTTGGGGATGGGTCGGTGAATTTCCTACCCCAGTGGACAGAGAACACCTATTTGCACGCTGCAGCGATATTTTCCTCCAACCGGGCGTCCAATACGCGTTCGGGCCGAAATATGTGAAGCGTATGGTGGCGCTGAGTGGTAGCGGCGCACCACGCGCAGGCGAGATGGAATGGTTGATTACTCAGCGCGTGGACCTCTTTGTAACCGGTGAGCCGCGCGAATGGTGCCGCGAGCTGTTCCGTGAAGCAGGTATCAATCTCGTAGCTGCCGGTCACTACCCCACTGAACGGCTGGGTATACTGGCACTCTCGGAAGTGCTGCGCCGCGAGCTGGACATCACTGTGCACTTCCTGGATCTGCACAACCCAGTGTGAAAGGCATTAGTCTGGCAGCTTGCCACACCCCCTAGGCCCGAATTCCAATGTCTGGTGCCTCCGAGCGCTATGTATGTGCATGTCCCTGCCGATCCAGCGGCGTTGGGCGCAAAACTGAGTGATCCCTCTTAATAGAATCGTGCTATAATTAGGGAAGAGGCCTCAATACTCCCCATCGCCACTGCTGTGACTCTCCACTTTCGTCTGCCAGCCTCGCGCGTGTTCTAGGACCAGATGTAGAACTAGAACACCTAGTGGATACATGATGCGTACCCTAAGAGAGGAGGGTAGTTCCAATGGAGGACATGCACAGTCGCTTGACTCGAGTTGTATCTTTGTTGCTCTTAGCTGCCCTGCTTACCGGTCACATCGCGACTCCCCCACTAGCTCACGCTGACCACGACTTGCCGGGGATCAATACTGGCAACGCTGCAATCAATGTGGTCGTCAACCCAGTAACCAATAAGGTTTATACAGCTAACCGGTTGAATGCCAGCGTCACCGTCATTGACGGTACCACCGAAAAAGTTTTGACCACGTTACCGGTCGGTACCACCCCTTCCGGCATAGCAGTCAACACAGTCACTAACAAGGTCTACGTAGCCTGCAGCGGCAGCAATAGTGTCTATGTCATCAGCGGCACATCCGATTCTGTACTGAAGTCCATCACGGTCGGCACCCACCCATTCGCCATAGCGGTCAATCCCGTCACCAACCGTGTCTACGTGGCTAATCTTGCTGCCGACACAGTGAGCGTCATCGACGGTGCGACGGACACCGTGGTGACAAACGTGCCCGTGGGAGATGGACCGGGCGCACTGGCGGTCAACCCTGTCGCCAACCGCGTCTACGTCGCCAATACTTTCGATACACAGCTTTCTGTGATCGACGGGGCGACCAACGGGCATTCGACCATCACTGTCGGCACAGGCGCGATAGCCGTCGCAGTTAACCCGGTGCGCAATCGCATCTACGTTGCCGCAACAGGTATGGCAGCGTAGGTCATATCCATCGAAGGTACCTCCGGATCGACAACCCCCATTGCCCTCCCGGCTGGAGCGGGGCCATTCGCTGTGGCAGTTAACCCGGCCACCGACCGGCTTTATGTGGCCAACAGTGGCAACAACACCGTGACAGTGATCCGCACTGATACGAATGCTGTGGTAGCAACAGTGACTCTCCCAGCCGGCTCGCAACCGCAATCGGTGGCAGTCAATGCGGCAGCCAACAAGATCTACACCGCCAACAACGGCACTGGAAACGTTACCGTCATCGACGGCGAGACGAACGGTATCCTCGTCCACATAGGTGGTTTCATCAAGCCGGCTGCTCTGGCGGTCAACCCGCTGACTCACAAGGTCTTTTTGGCATGTGACGATGCGACAGCAACGTGGGTGGGTGTTATCGATGGCACCACTCAAGGTGTGTTGACGATCCCATCAGGTGGCACATCACCGGTGGACATCGCCATCGACTTCTACAACAAGAAGTTCTACGTACTCCACTTCGACTCGAACAATGTGCGAGAGGCCATTCATGGGATTGACATCAATCTGGGCGCCGGAGCAGGTCCGACCAGCACGACACTTGACCCGACCGCCAGCCGCCTGTACGTTGCCGAAAGCGGGCCTGACCGACTGACCATCATTGACAGCACTAACGATACTATTCTCAATAGGCGTCCCGTTGGAGATTTTCCCGTTGCGGTGCGGGCCAATCCGGTCACCCACAGGGTATACGTTGTCAACCGAGACAGCGACAACGTCACCGTGGTTGACGGCAACACGTTTGCCACGACCAACGTTCCTGTGGGCGACCAGCCAGGCGCGATAGATGTCAACGCCTATACCAACAAGGTCTATGTGGTTAACCACAATAGCAACAGCGTGACAGTGATTGACGGCGCGACCAATGCGACAAGCACCATTGGCCCTTACGGTGGCGCTGGCCTGAGCGATGTCGCCGTTAACCCGGTCACGAACCGCATCTATGTCACCGCTTACAATCACAATTGGATCATCATTATCGACGGCACCACCAACACAGCATCCATCCTGGGACTTGCGGGAGCCTTGAATCCCAGAAGGGTTGCCGTAAATCCAGTCACCAACAAGATTTATGTCACGGACTGGGGCAGCAATCAGGTCAGCATCATTGACGGCGCCACCAATACTGTGGTCAATCGGCCCAGCATGGGCACCAACCCTCGCGCTTTGGCCGTCAACATAGCCACCAACAAGGTGTACATAATTAACGAGGGCATAAACACTCTGACAGTGATTGACGGCGTGCGTGACTTCCCTGTGGCTAGTGGGCTAGCTCTCGGTGGCGGCGCGCTTGCAGCCTTTCCACTCGGCGAGGACGCGGTGACGGTGAACAGAACGAGCAGCACATTGACCGCTATAGACAGTCAACATCGCATCAACCCTCTTAAGCTCGATACTACCATCGAGGAGCTGCCACGGCACACTGCCTATGGTGCCACAGTGCGGTTCAATTTCACTGCCAACAGTCTGTATGCGCCGACCACGCCGCCGGTGCGCCAGATCTACTTCCAAGTGGACACTATGACTGGCCCATGGCGGCGCGCCACACCTGATGGCGCCAGCGCCAGCGGCAGCACCCCATCGCTCACGCGCGGGCTCCATTTCGTGTATGCCTTCGCAGTGGATGGACAGGAGGCCACCTCGGTCAATACCGGGAGGCAGAGCAGCCCCATCCCCGGCCGGCTGAACACCTACGGCTACGAATTCCTGGTCACGGAGGCGCGAGCACATCTGCCCATCATCATGCGCTAACGCTCCAGGGACACAGGGCACTTCCTCGTTACATGCGCGGCACCGGATATGACCATCCTATCCCTACCCTGGTGCCGCGCACTGTGGTCTCGTTCGGCAACAAACACAACGGGCCAGCTGATATCCTGTCTGGTGGGGTAGGCAGGAGCCACAGGGTGCTCTTTATCAAAGCCGCTGTGAGCAAGTCCATTTTCCGAACTTTCTTTGACACTCCCTATGCTTTGTGGTATGATAGCACTTGAGCTATTTAGCACTCTTATGCTAAGAGTGCTAACTTAATAGTGGCTCTTGCACTGGGGGTGTCCAGATAATGCCAATTGAGACGCCTGAGTCGGATGAGATGACGCTGCGCTGCCAGACAGTGTTGCGTCTGGTGATCAGGGAATACATTCGTACGGCGGCGCCTGTGGGCTCAAAGGCAATCAGAGACTGCTATCATCTGGAGGTCAGTCCAGCCACGATCCGTAATGACATGGCTTGGCTGGAGGAGAGGGGCTACCTCACTCATCCGCACACCTCGGCGGGGCGTATCCCCACCGAGAAGGGCTATCGGTACTTCGTAGAAAAGCTGATGGGGGAGAGCGATCTATCACCCGCCGAGCGACGTACCATCAGTCATCAGTTTCATCAAGCAAGACTGGATATGGAACAGTGGATGCGCCTGGCAGCGGCCGTCCTGGCGCATCGGGCACGAGGGGCTGCTCTGGTAACCTCTCCCAAGTCTGCGCCCAGCCGTCTGAAACATGTGGAGTTGATATCCATTCGAGATACGCTGGCACTGTTGATTCTGGTGTTGTACGCCGGCGTGGTGAAGCAGCAGGTACTAACGCTGAATGCGCCGATAAGCCAAGAGGAGCTGTCGCGCATTGCTGCTCAGCTCAATCATCGCTGGGAAGGGCTTAATGAGAGAGCCATCGTGGCTACCTTGCCAAGCTTGCCAGAGTTGGAGCACCGCGTAGGCGATGCCGTATGTGACATTATGCGGCGTCTTGATGCTCGCCATGCCAGCGAGATTTACCGAGATGGGCTGCTTAATCTGTTGAGCCAGCCAGAATTCGTCCACAGTGAAGGCGCCCAGCAAATCGTGCGTCTACTGGAAGAACGACAAATGATCGACGCGTTGGTCAGCGAAGTATTGCAACGAGGCGGTCTGCAAATCATCATCGGTGGCGAAGGACGCTGGCAGGATCTTTCAGAGGTGAGCTTAGTGCTCGCACGGTATGGGGTAGAAGATCAGGTAGCTGGTGCACTGGGTGTGCTGGGGCCGTTGCGCATACAGTATGATCGCGCTGTATCAGTGGTACGGTACGTAGCCCAACTGATGAGCGACCTGATGAGCAACCTCTACGGTCGCTGACAAATTCACAGCGCAACCCATCCTGTGAGATTGTGAGTATATCTGGCTTCTTCGGCCTTGCGTGGGAATAGGAGGCGCTATGTCGGACAACGAAAAGAATACTGTGACAGGGGAACCCTTACTATCAGAACCTGGGACAGAACCGAGCACAGAAGAAACAGAGATCGGTGGCACGCCTGCTGAGTTGCCAGCAGCAACGACGGTGGACGTGGCTGCTTTGCAGGCCGAATTGGAGAAGACACAGGCACAGGCCGCCGAATACCTGGAGGGCTGGCAACGTGCCCGCGCCGAGTTTGCCAACTACCGGCGGCGCGTCGAGGCAGAGCGCGATGAGATTCGTTGCCGCAGCAACGAGGCGCTGCTGCTCAAGCTATTGCCCATCGTGGACGATTTTGAGCGCGCGTGGCAGGCGCTGCCGCCAGAACTGGCCGACCATCCTTGGGTCAGCGGTGTGCAAATGATCCTGAACAAGCTCCAGGCGTTTCTGGAAAGCGAAAACGTGACCCCAGTGTCAGCGGTGGGGCAGATGTTTGACCCCCAATGGCACGAGGCGATGATGCAGGAGGAAACCACCGAACACCCGGATGGTACCGTCATCGAAGAGTTGCGCAAGGGGTACTGCCTTGGTGAGCGTGTTCTGCGTCCAGCCCTGGTCAAAGTAGCTTGCAACACCGCAGCGCAAGCGCCGAGCAGCTCGGGCGAACAAGAGAATAATGTTGTATCTGACTAAGCTGTACAGCCCTACATAGAGGAGCGGATAGATCACATGGGAAAGATTATCGGCATTGACCTCGGCACCACCAACTCCGTCGTAGCAGTTATGGAAGGTGGGGAACCGGTGGTGATCCCCACTGCCGAGGGGTCGCGTCTATGCCCTTCTGTCGTCGCTGTCAATCCCAAGACAGGCGAACGGATGGTGGGGCAGATTGCCCGCCGTCAGGCGATTATCAATCCGGAGAACACAATTTTCTCCATCAAGCGCTTTATGGGGCGCAAATATCGCGATCCGGAAGTGCAGCGTGCCATCCAGCATGTGCCCTATGCAGTGCACGAGGCGCCCAACGGTGACGTGCTTGTGGAGATGGGGGGCAAGACCTACTCTCCACAAGAGATCAGCGCCATGATTCTCCAAAAACTCAAGGCGGATGCCGAGGCCTACCTGGGTGAGCCAGTAACTCAAGCAGTTATCACTGTGCCAGCTTATTTCAACGATAGTCAGCGCCAGGCGACTAAGGATGCCGGGCGTATCGCCGGCCTAGAAGTGTTGCGCATCATCAACGAACCTACTGCTGCGAGCTTGGCGTACGGTCTTGACAAGCGAAAGGACGAGATTATCGCTGTCTATGATCTGGGGGGCGGTACCTTTGATATTTCCATCCTGGATGTCGGCGATGGCGTCTTCGAGGTCAAGGCAACTAATGGTGATACCTTCTTGGGCGGCGATGACTTCGATCAACGCATCGTGGACTATGTGGCAGATGAGTTTTACAAAGAACATGGCATCGACTTGCGTCAGGACCGTCAAGCTTTGCAGCGTCTACGCGAGGCCTGTGAACGGGCTAAGATCGAGCTGTCATCCACACTGCAAACGGAGATCAACCTACCTTTTATCACTGCCGACGCCACGGGGCCCAAGCACCTGATTATGACTCTCACCCGGGCCAAATTGGAGCAACTGACTGAGGATTTGGTAGATCGTTCCCTTGGCCCGTGCCGTCAGGCCTTGCAGGATGCGAAGCTGGAACCGCACCAGATCAATGAGGTGGTTCTGGTGGGCGGACAGACACGCAGCCCGGCAGTGCAGGCTGCGGTGAAGAGAATCTTCGGACGGGAACCGCACAAAGGTGTCAACCCTGATGAAGTGGTAGCTATCGGAGCCGCTATTCAGGCTGGTGTACTCGGTGGAGAGGTAAGAGATGTTCTTTTGTTGGACGTAACGCCCCTCACGTTGGGCATCGAAACATTAGGCGGCGTCGCCACACCCTTGATCCCACGCAACACAACGATCCCTACGCGCAAGAGCCAGATCTTTTCCACTGCATCAGATGGCCAGACCAGTGTGGAAATCAAGGTAGTCCAAGGTGAACGCCCTATGGCAGCAGATAACAAGCTGCTGGGCAAGTTTATTTTGGACGGCATCCCTCCGGCGCCACGCGGTGTGCCCCAGATCGAGGTATGCTTTGACATCGATGCTGATGGCATTCTCCACGTCAGCGCGCGCGACAAGGCGACCGGGCGCGAGCAGAAGATCACGATCACTGCTTCCAGCGGCCTGAGTGAGGCAGAAATCAAGCGTATGGTGGAGGAAGCAGAGCGACATCGCCAGGAAGATGCGCGCCGCCGCGAGGAAGCGGAAGCGCGCAACCGCGCCGATAGCATGATTTACGCCGCCGAGAAAGCCTTACGGGAGCTGGGCGACAAGGTGCCCAACAATGTGAGATCTGAGGTGGAGCAGAAGGTTGGAATGGTGCGCGAAGCTCTCAGTGGCAGCGACATAGCGCGCATCAGACAGGCTACTGAAGAGCTGGGTACAGCCATGCAAAAGATCGGCGCTGCTATGTATGAACAGCACGGAAGTACGCCCCGTCCTGATAGCGATGCTACTCCTCCGCACGAGGAGACGCAAAAGCCCCCAGAAGGCGAAGTGGTGGACGGGGAATTTCAAGAAACATAGCATGCTGCGCAGAAGGGTGAATCTGAGTTGCTAAAGACCATTTTTTCGTTTCTGATCACTACTGTGGCAAGGTATTCTCTTTCACCTATTCTGGCGGGAGAGTGAGAGTTGAGCAACAAGCGTGACTACTACGAAATCCTAGGCATAGACCGAAATGCCAGCACTGAAGACATTAAGAAAGCTTATCGCCGGCTTGCACGACAGTACCATCCGGACGTCTGCAAGGATCCGGACGCCGAGATACGCTTCAAGGAGATCAATGAAGCATACCAGGTGCTGAGTGATCCGGAGAAACGTGCTGTTTATGACCGCTTTGGACACGGAGGGGCTCCCGGCGGTTGGGGCGGCTTTGAGGGCTTCGGTGGATTCCGCGATCCATTTGAGATATTTGAGGAGTTCTTCGGCACTAGCTTCGGCATGGGCTTCGGCAGCCGGGCACGGACGCGACGTGGACCACAGCGCGGTGCCGATCTGCGCTACGATTTGGAGATCGAATTCACCGAAGCCGTGTTCGGGGCAGAAAAGGAAATCGAGATCACACGCCACCAAACGTGTCCTCAATGTAATGGTTCAGGCGCCGAGCCGGGCACCTCGCCGATCCGTTGCCCCGAATGCAATGGTCTGGGTGAAGTCCGTCATCAGATGGGGTTCTTTTTAAACATCTCCACCTGCCCACGTTGTCAAGGCGAGGGCGAGGTAATCACGACACCATGTAGCCGTTGTCGAGGGCGCAAGCGCGTGCTCGAACAGCGTCGGCTGGCGGTGAAAATCCCGGCAGGCGTGGATGATGGGACCCAGATTCGGCTCGCCAAAGAGGGTGAACCAGGTCTGAACGGTGGGCCGCCCGGCAATCTGTATGTTGTGCTCCACGTAAAGCCTCATCGCTTCTTCCGCCGGGTCGATCACGATATCTACCTTGAGCTGGCAATCAATATCGCTCAAGCAGCACTCGGCGACGAGGTAGAAGTCCCCACCATCGATGGCAGCATGCATAAGATGATCATTCCAGCCGGCACCCAGACGGGTGACACTATTCGCCTGCGCGGGCTGGGCGTGCCATATCTGCGGCGCGACGGGCGAGGCGACATGATCGTCACGATCCAAGTGTTGACGCCTACCAACCTTACCCCCGAACAACGCGCACTGTTGATCGAATTGGGCAAGACCCTGGATAAGGAGGTTGTGCCCCAACGAGAACGCAGCTTCTTCGATCGAGTGCGTGAAGCGTTAGGCGTCTGATCTGGTCAGAGCTTATGAGTAGCCAACCCCTCATCGAGGTAGCTTTGTACGACCTGGATTCAGAGACGGCACAGCTGGTCGCCGAGGTGTTTGATCGCTACGGCTGGGGTGGCGCAGTGACAGAGCAACGCATCGATGATCGGGGCCTAATGACAACAAACGTTAAGACATATGTTCAGGCTCAAAACATCGAGCGCCTACGTCACATCGAAATCTCACTGGAGTTGCTCAATCGGGTGCGCGCTGCACATCAAGAACCACCTGTTGTTGCGCCTACATTGCGCACCCTGAGCGAGACAGACTGGGCAGAGGCCTGGAAAGCCAATTACCACGTCTTCAACGTTGGCCAACGCCTGGTGGTCAAACCCAGCTGGGAACCCTATGACCCTAAGCCACACGAGCGCGTGATTGAAATAGACCCGGGGATGGCTTTTGGCAGCGGGCTGCATGCAACAACGCGCTTGTGTCTCACACTGCTCGAAGAGCACTTGTGCCCTGGTGATGCAGTGCTCGACCTTGGAAGTGGTTCTGGCATCTTGGCTATTGCCGCAGCACGACTGGGTGCCACCTCCGTCCTTGCGCTCGATATTGACCCCGAGGCAGTGTGTGTCGCGCAGGAGAATGTGCAGCGCAACGGCTTGGCCTTCACAATTGTGGTACAGCATGGCACCTTAGCTCCCGATGGTACCCTTCAGATAGGGTCTCTCCCCGATTCCCAACCTCTGCTGCCCGCACTGAGCAGCTCAACGAGTGCACTGCTTCCGTCTGTCTCATCCGGAATTTCGGGCTGGAACGTCATTTTAGCCAATTTGTTAGCTGAAACTATTATCGTGTTAGCACCGGCTCTGGCACGCAATCTGCTTCCTGCTGGCGCACTGATCGCAAGCGGTATCATCCCCGAACAGAGCGACGAAGTAGCTCGAGCACTCCGCGCTCAGGGGATGGAAATAATCGACCAGCGCGCGGAAGAAGGATGGGTGGCCATATGTGCTCGGCGTCCGAACGAGATGTCTGCTGGGCCCAATTCATAATAATGCCAACTTATGACACAGCATCGCTTTTTTGTGCCACCTGAGTGGATTCACGAGAAATCCGTAACATTATACGGTGCGACAGCGCACCAGGTGCGCAATGTGTTGCGTCTCCGACCCGGTGACCGCATCGTCGTGCTGGACAATACTGGATGGGAGTGCGAGGTTGAGCTCCAACAAGTGTCCTCCAGCTCAGTGATCGGTTGGATCATTGAAGAACGACCTGCCATGGGCGAACCGCGCACGCGCATTGTCCTATATCAGGCAGCGCTCAAAGCGCGCAAATTCGAATTCGTGCTCCAAAAAGGCACAGAGCTGGGGGTCTCCGAGTTCGTGCCTATCATCTGTGAACGTTCTGTGGTAGGCGATGTCTCTGACCTGGATTCCAAGCTAGAGCGCTGGCAGCACGTCATCCGTGAAGCGGCTGAGCAGAGCCATCGAGGACGACTGCCAATCTTGCGTGCCGCGATGATGTTCGCCCTAGCCTGCCAAGAAGCGGTTGCTGCCAATGCCTGTGCGTTTATTTTGTCCGAACATGATGCTCAGTTCAGCCTCAAACACGCACTTGCAAACATCACGAGCAACGAGCGCAAGCCACCTGCTGCCTTTAGCCTTCTCGTCGGGCCAGAAGGAGGTTTCACAAACGAAGAGATTTATCTGGCCGCACAGTATGGTGTGCAAGCCGTGCAGTTGGGGCCGCGCGTTTTGCGTGCGGAGACAGCCGGATTGGTAGCCGCCTCCGTCATCTTATACGAAATGGAACAAGATTAGAGTTCTCCTCGCTGTGCAGCAAGACACTAATCAGCTGTCACTCTTATGGAGGTGTTTCATGCAAATCCTTCCTCTTGCAGACGTACTATAACACCATAAAGCTTGCACATCGCGCGTCTTGTATGTACAATGGCCCCAAGGAGATGCGAGACCTGTACGATCCACTCAGCAGTCCGGTAAGCTGGAGCTGGTGATTGTGCGGCTGCTGAATCTACACAATCAGGAGGTACTCGAATGATCCAGGATCAACCACCAGAAGATAACGTACAATGGGAGATGCCCGAACGACGGCGCCCCAGGCGCACTGAAGAGGAGACCGAGGATGTTGGTTTCCCCATTGTCTGGGTCTTGATCGGCGGCTTGGCAGCTCTGTTGACCATCGGGCTGGTGGCATTAGGTTTGGTGCGCATCTTTACCAGGACTACCACGGCTGCAGCAACTCCTACTCTTGTCTCGGTGGAATCGACTCCCGCATTGACCACTGAGATGACCGTGGTGGCTGTCCAGACACCTGCACCTACCGAGGAGAGCATGCTGGTGCCGACTTTCACCCCAACCGTTCCCCCCACACCCACGCCGGTGCCGCCCACGCCTACTCCGCAACCGACCCCAACCCCCACACCACCAACGGGGATCAGCGTAGGAGGCTACGTGCGTATTGTCAATACAGAAGGCAAGGGTCTCAGCCTGCGGGCTGGACCAGCGCGAAGTACAGCTCGCCTAGTGGTGGCTGGAGAAAATGCTGTGCTGCCAGTGCTGGACGGTCCACGGGATGATCAAGACGGGGAACGAGATGAAACGGGCGCTCTCTATCAGTGGTGGTATTTGCGCAACACAGATGGAAGCGAAGGGTGGGGACGCGCTGACTTTTTGGAGCCAGCTCCGCCACCGGAGTGAGATGAATTCCATCATCCAACATCATAAGCTCTGGTAAGTTTTGAGGTACATCCGTCATCCCCAGGTGATCCTGATCATCTGGGGATGGTATATCTTACGAGGCTCAACAATGACTGAGTCACGATCTAAGGACGATGTAGCGGAGCGCATCGCTCGATTGCGTGCTGAGATAAACTACCACGCGTATCGTTACTACACGCTCGACGATCCCATCATCAGCGATGCCGAATACGACCAGCTCATGCAAGAGCTGCGTCAATTGGAGGAAGCGTACCCTGAGTTGATCACCCCTGACTCGCCCACTCAGCGCGTCGGTGCCCCGCCCCGCCCCGAGTTCCGCAAGGTCATCCACCCTGTTCCGATGACCAGCTTGTCCAACGCGTTTAACGATGAGGATATGCGTGCCTGGCTGACGCGCATCAAACGCCTCCTGCCAGAGGACCTGCCTCTCGATGAACTGGCCTTTGTGGTGGAACCAAAGTTTGACGGTCTGGCAGTGGCATTAACCTATGAGGGCGGAGTACTGGTACGCGGCGCAACGCGTGGTGATGGAGTTGAAGGCGAAGACGTCACAGAAAATCTGCGCACTGTCAAGAACATACCCTTGCGTATTCCCGTAACACCAGATGGGCCATCACCGCCGGCCCGCATCGAAGTGCGCGGTGAGGTGTACTTGCCCATCGCCGACTTCAACCAGCTCAATCAGGAGCAGATGGCCAAGGGCGAACGCCTGTATGCTAATCCTCGCAATGCTGCTGCTGGTTCTGTGCGTCAGCTGGACAGCCGCATTACGGCACGTCGTCGACTGGCTTTCTTTGCCTATGCTATTGGCTATTTGGAGGGTGGACCCTCCTTCACCAGTCACTGGGAGGCACTTGGTTATCTCAAAGAGCTGGGCTTTCCCGTCAGTCCAGATATCCGACGCACCCGTGACTTTGAAGAGGTGCTACGCTTTATCCGCGAATGGAGAGAACGGCGCGATCACCTCCCGTATGAGGCTGACGGTATGGTGATCAAGGTGGACAGCCTTGTCCTTCAACGGCGGCTGGGCATTGTGGGCAACGCCCCCCGGTGGGCAATAGCTTACAAGTTCCCTCCCCGTGAGGCGACGACACGGGTGCTCAGCATTGAAGTCAATGTGGGCCGTACCGGAGTGCTGACACCCTATGCTGTTCTTGAACCAATCAACGTAGGTGGAGTGACCGTTCGCCAGGCAACGTTGCACAACTTTGAGGATCTGATGCGCAAAGACATCCGAGTAGGCGATACAGTGATTGTAATCCGAGCTGGCGACGTCATCCCGCAGGTGGTCAAACCGATCATAGAACGTCGCCCGCCTGACTCGAGACCTTACTCCATGCCGACCCATTGCCCCTCGTGCGGTGAGCGAGTGATTAAACCGGAAGGGGAAGTGGCAGTCTATTGTGTAAACGCTGCCTGTCCAGCCCAGCTGGTGCGCCGAATAGAGCACTTCGTCTCACGCGGTGCCATGGATATTGTTGGCTTTGGTGAGCGCATCGCGGAGCAATTGGTCGAGGCGGGTTTGCTCAGCGACGTAGGCGATATCTACAGCTTGAAGGACAAACGCGAGCGCCTGCTCGAGCTGGAAGGATTCGGCGAGAAGAAAGTGGATAACTTGCTGAGAGCCATTGAGGCCAGCAAGCAGCAGCCGTTAGAGCGCGTGGTAACTGCTCTTGGGATTCGTGGGGTGGGCAGCGTGGTCGCGAAGACGCTGGTGGAACACTTCCCATCATTAGATGCACTTGGAGCAGCTACAGAAGAGGATCTGCAACGAGTAGAGGGCATTGGACCTGAGATTGCGCGCAGCGTAGTGGAGTGGTTTGCGCGCCCGCGACACCAAGAAGTATTGCGCAAGCTACGGGCTGCTGGTGTACGCACCGAAGCGATGCCACGTGTCACTGAAGGCGCAGCACCACTGCGCGGACTAACCTTTGTGATTACTGGCACACTACCGACATTGAGCCGAGATCAGGCACGTGCGCTCATTGAGGCGGCGGGCGGCAAGGTGACCGATAGTGTTTCTCGCAAGACTGATTACTTGGTATTGGGTGAGAATCCAGGCAGCAAACTCGATAAGGCACGCGAATTAGGTACCAAGATTATCGACGAGACAACCCTGCTCCAAATGACTGGCCAAGGACAGGTGTTAAGCACGAAAGGATGATAATACCATCAAAGGGTGAGGTAAAAGAGCACGGAACACGCGTCAGATCGCCTGTAATCGCAGTGGTCGGGGCTGCCATCGGCTCCGGACACGAGCTGACATTGGCAGAGGCCGTGGGACACGAGTTGGCAGTAGCAGGTGCCATTTTAATCTGTGGCGGGGGCAGTGGTGTCATGGAAGCGGCCTGTCGGGGCGCCAAAAAAGCTGGCGGTCTGACCATTGGTATTCTACCCGGTTTCAGCGCTTCGGAGGCCAATCTCTTCGTGGATATTCCGATCGTTACCGGTATGGGAGAAGCGCGGAACGTCATCATCGTGCGCACTGCCCAAGCTGTTATTGCAATCGGCGGTGAATTTGGCACCCTTTCTGAAATCGCCTTTGCCCTCAAGCTGGGTCGGCCTGTGATCGGATTGGAAACGTGGGAACTCGCTAAGGCAAAACAGCCCTGTTCGGCTATTGTCTATGTGGATACACCGGAGGATGCGGTGCGCCGAGCTCTACAACTATGTGGTTGCTATCGAGATGCATCTCAGGAGAACGCTTTCCAAGCCTCGGTTTGATTTGACTTTAGAATATTTTTTCAGTATACTAGCATTTTGTGCAGCAAACGGAACATTTACAAGGGCGGGTACCCAAGTGGACAAAGGGGGCTGACTGTAAATCAGCTGCGTAACGCTTCGGAGGTTCGAATCCTTCCCCGCCCATGTGTTAATATTGGTGTCTGTCCACCTCGTACGCCCTCGTAGCTCAGTGGGTAGAGCACATTCTTGGTAAGAATGGGGTCACCGGTTCAAGTCCGGTCGAGGGCTTTCTTATGTGGTGGAGATATGTGAGTCCTGTTATGCGAAGGACGTGCGTCATTATCTGAGACATTGAGGAGGAACGCCAATGGCGAAGGAGAAATTTGTTCGGGACAAGCCGCATGTGAACGTGGGGACGATAGGGCACGTGGATCATGGCAAGAC
>CAKZLO010000073.1 GCA_937127125.1 uncultured Ardenticatenia bacterium | reverse complement strand
ATGAGGAGCGGTACACGGCGGAGAAAGACTATCAACGGTTGATGGCGATTTATGCGCAGGCGCAACGCGCTGCGCATCTGTATTAAGGCGTTTTCTGAGGAGGTTTCAAGTGATGAGAAACAAAGTTGCAAAAGCTGTAATGCTGGGTGCTCTGGCGGTTCGGCGTCCACAAGAATTCTTTGATAGATTGAACGCGATTTTTTTCGAGAATTCTAGAGTCCATTTGGGTGAAGCCCGGTGTATACACACCAGTGCAATTGGAGGAATTGTTAAAGGAGCTTCATTCGATCATAGAACATAGTGCAGACTCGATTCTTTCTGACTCGGAACAAATCGTATCTCAGATAGCAAATCGTATATTGCTACTTGAAGAGCCGACACCTTTCGATGCAACTCATAATGCTGACTTCGCATTTGCTCAGTGTTGCTATGTTGTTTGTCGTCTACTGAAGCCAGCAGTTGTGGTAGAAACCGGAGTGGCTTATGGGGTCACTTCTTCTTTCATTCTGCATGCTTTAGAAACCAATGGTAAAGGCGTACTTTATAGCATCGATCTCCCACCGCTCGCCAGGGATGCTGATAAATTTGTAGGTGTATTGGTGCCGGCAGAACTGAGACACCGCTGGAAGCTTTTTCGAGGTGTTAACAAGAGAGTCTTGCCAAGTCTTTTGAAGGAACTTGGCAGGGTGGATTTATTCCTGCATGATAGTTTACACACGTATGATAATATGAAGTTTGAACTGAGAAGAATTGTGCCATATCTGTCCCGACCTGGCGTTGTCATCTCTGATGACATCCACGGAAACAGGGCCTTCCTTGAGTGGGTTTTAGAACGAAGACCTGACTTTTGGGCGGCTGTGCGTGAGAAGAGCAAAGACGGTATATTTGGAATAGCAGTGTTTTCGGAATGATATTCTTGCAATGTTCCTTTTGGTTAGGACGGCCTGACCAGTTACTCCAGTCTTTGCCAATCTGTACAATACTTCACTGGCTCAATGAATTCAGGTAAAGTGATCATTGTAGAACGCTAACAGCAGCGCGGAAGCTTCGAGTATGAACAGTGCAACGCAGTCAAGCCAGGATTGTCGTGTACCCTGATAATGTGTCGATATACCGAGCGAATTATTGGAACGTGAACGCTTAGTTAGGTCAGATTGCTCTGTTGCAAAGATACAGGCAAATGAGCGATGGATGTTATCGACCAAGCCTTTGACGATAGGCTCACGCAATTGCCATCGAGTACTCCGTGAGCGAATGGTGGCACCGAACTTGCGTTTGATGACGGAGTTCACCGTTTCGGTTTTCCAACGTTGCCCGTCTAACCCATCCCGTCGGGCTGCGGCGACCAGATCCGATCTGGCCTTGCGTTCTGGATCGATACAATTTGCCCCCGCGGCGGATTGGGGGAAGAATATCTAGCGGATCGAGGTCTTGCCCATCAAAACCTGCATCGGCCAGCATCAACCAGGTGCGTCGCTTGTGTGCATGCGTGCCATCGCGCGCGCAACCCCATTTCAACGGCTTGAGATACGCCACATCGTTGCTTGAACCAAAGCCAGATTGCCAGGCCAGAAGATATTGGCTGCTGGTTCCAACCGCATAAGCACCCTTGAGCCAGTGTTCATAGGTTCGACCACTGCGGGCTTGGGAGTACAAGCTGGCTTGACCGGGTGAAAAACCGGTACTATCCGAAGCGATGACTTCTTCTTCGATATTCTCTGCTGCCAGAAGCCGGTTCTGCATCTGCTCAAAATCCAGATGGCGCCGTTTCTTGTATGTTCTTTGCAGGGTAGGGTGATCCGGGACACGCACTAACCCTCGTGCTTGACACACCTGATCGGTCGCCAGCAGCCATTCTTCCCTATCCCGGTAGCTGAGCTTCAGAGAGAACATCAGCAGCACCCAGGCTGCCAGTTGTGGCCATTCAAAACGGTGTGGGCGCTTTGGGTGAGAATACTTGGGCAACACCTGTCTGGTCAGGCGATAGGCAATTTTTGCGACGGTCACATATCGGCTTTCTCGTGGTTTGCTCATGATGACCTTTTTACCACATCATCCTTGTGTTTGCAACAGAGCAAGGTCAGATTACTTTGGATGACCTGCTAGTCGACTTAACCGCGTTAGCGCTGACAAACTCCTGTTGCGAAGATATTATCCGCGTGCTATACTAGCTTTCGGCATACTCCCACGTTACGGAGACCGCCCTCGCCGAGCTATTGGTGTGAA
>CAKZLO010000072.1 GCA_937127125.1 uncultured Ardenticatenia bacterium | reverse complement strand
TGCTGAGAATGGCTTTGTCAGCTGGGGTAACGACGGCAAAGTTCACGTGTTACGCACTCCTCCAGAACAACGGTTACTGCATATTATCGAGGCGAAGCAGGGGATACCCAAGTCTGAGATACCAAAATATTTTGTTAATTGTTCACACACACGCAACATCCTCGACGATGTTTATCTGAACGTTCTGCGGCACAAAGGGGCCGTTTTCGAGAGGGAAGGTTCTTTGTATCGCTGCACAGTAGATGAAGCGCTGAATATAGAAGAGGAGAAGTTCAGAGCGTTACAGGATAGCCTCGCACACGAGAAACAGAAATCGGAGTGGCCGGCCTTTTCACATGTTCTCGTGACCAAACAAAGGGGCTTCCGATTCATTTCTATCGCGCGTCTTGAGCAATATCTGAATGATCTCCACGAGGAGATACGCCAAGCAGCGGAACAAGGCCGAGAGGAAGTAGTGTTGCAAAGATCGGCGCTGATGGTCAACCTAGTAGAGCATTTGCAGAATACGTTGCTGCCCAAGGTGAAAGGGGCTATCGAGCAAGCCAAGCGCGAGTGGGACAGTCTTTCGTCGCAAGTGGAGCCACTGCTGGATAATGTCAAGAACACAACAAAACAGTACGGGAAATGGATGCGACAGGACACGACGTCACTTGCTATCAAAGAGTTTCAAGATTTGCGGAGTGAAATGGATCATCTTCCTGCGATCTTCAGACACCCTCTCGATGAAAAAGATATAAGTGAAGAAGAGCTTGAGGACAACAACTTTAGCTTTAAGGGCTGGTCGGACAAGAACCAATATTTCAATGTTGCCTTGCGACGTGTTCGGCATCGTGCTGAGAGCTTGAAAAAGAGGACTGAACAATGCGAACGTGAGCTGCAAAAGATTCGGGATAAATTGGAGGCCTTGAAGAAAATAAACGAAGATATTCGCGGCCAAGTTCTCACTATAAGTGTATCAGAAGATTGTCGGCTCAGCACAGCAATTCGTGAGAGAATGTGTTCGCGGGATGCAGCGAACGTTGACCATTCTGAGTGGACTGAACGGACGTCGTTGCAGGCGAGTACACAACTGTCCCTAAGGGATATTTATGCAGACCTTGGACACCGGCACAAAGGGCTCGAACAAAGTTTGGAAGAAGTAGGCAGCACCATTCACGCCTTAGAGGAGCTAATCCAGTGTGAAAAACGTTTCCACGAAGCCATAACCACATGTCAGGAGCTGGTAGAGCGCTGGTCGGACAAAGTCAAGAATGATCAATTCGCTGAAAGAGTTGAGGAGCTGCAAGACCGTCTCAAAAAGGTATTGCAGCACTACGAAGAGATGAACGAAAATCTGAGACCTAGCTTAGGCTCCAGGTCTGATCAAAGGCCTGTTAAGTCGAGTGAGATTCAAGGGATCAAGCTAGAGCTGGAAGGTTTGATTCGTCAGCTGGATGAAGTTAGAAATAGTCTCAGTGACGACTGGGTGGAATATGTCCGCGACTGGGAACAGTTTGCAGAAGCGATGGCCCAGACTCTATGTGCGGTTGAAGCAAAACTAATCGGCTCGCAGCGTTCTTCGATGGAGAGAATTAAGACCCAGTGCCAACAGGTATTGGCAGAGCTGAAAGCAGGGAAGTGGCCTGAGAAACCAATAGAAAACTATGACAAAACAAAAGAAGAGATTCATCAAAGCGCCATTGATCTCCTCAAAAACCAAACTGGCCTCAAGCCTGTAGAGAGCAGTGTATTCATGAAAATAGTGGCGAGGAGGAGCCAGTCGGAAAATGGGTGGTTTGTTTTGTCAAAGATTGCCGGTGAGATAGCCAAAGATACAGGTCTTCCTACCGCTGAGGTGGTAGAGTCAATAAGATCCCTTGAGGAGAAGCGCATCCTGATACTGGGGATAAGGATCTCTATCTAGAGACCGAACGCCATGTTGTTATCTGCCGGTTGGCGTGTCAACCTTGAGAAGATATGGGGAATCCGGGTCCTCTCGCAGGGGCATACATTGCCCGAACACGTGTTATGGGTCACACGCTGTTCTAAGACGAAAAGCGGCATCACACGTGGTACGCCTAAGGAGATGTATGTATCAGCTATCAACCGCTATTTTTATCGACACTTAGAACGGTGGGGAAAAAGATATGGGGTGTTGTCCGATCGTTACGGCCTCCATTTTGATAACGAAGAGCTGCCTTGGTACGATGTCCACCCCAGCCAACTGAGCCAAGAAGATAAGAGGCGGCTTGGGCAGATCATTCGGGACAGGGCGATGAGAGAGGGCTTTCGTACCATCGTGTTTTATGCTCCCGCACCGCTAATGAGTGTCCCTTATTTCGAGATGCTTTACTTCTCTGGCCTCGAGCTATTTTATACAACGAGGCTAAGTGGAATCAATCCAGGTACGTGATACCCATTGCATATAAGCTGCAGCAATTGCTTTGGTGGCACAGATTCTCGGCGTCTGATCTCGCGAAGGCACATCCTCAGATCTCTGCGCCTGCGCAGCGAATTTGCGGAGGGGCTAGCGCAATGCCTCCCAGGCACCGGTGCGAAACGGCAGCACGTAGATCACCCCACGGTCGGTGCCGAAGATCAGCCCGTGCTCAAATTCCTGCACCTCGGACTCAAACGCGCGTTCCCCGCTGGTGGCATAGCCCAGCTGGTCGCGCAAGTAGCCGTTTTCCGGCAGACACCACACCCTCCCAAACCCACGCTTGGGCGTGGGCGGCGTCTGATGCGGGTAGGAGTCCGGGCAGGTGTATTCCGGCTGGCTCTCGTCCCACAGGTCGGCGAAGCGCGCATACGGCGCGCCGTCGGGCAGCGCGTAGATGTCACGCGTGTCGCTGCGCCAGAACATCCAGCCACGCTCGAACGACTGGTCCACCACGGTCACCCGCTGTGCGCCGGTCGGGCAGCCCAGCAAAGCTACACGCGTCTCCCAAATATTGGCGAAAAAGATCGGCCGGGCAGCGCAATCCTCGGGAACGGTCGGCCCGGCAGGCGTAGGAGATGGTGGCGGGGGCAGTGGGGTTGGGCTGGGCGCCGGTGTGGGAGATGGCGGTATGGCGGCAGCCTCGATGGGCGAGGCCGGTTCGCCGGTCAGCGTGCTGCGCCAAGTGTTACCTTGATCGGCGCTGACGAAGACACCGCCTTGCCAGAGCGCGGCATAAAGGCGACCGGCTGCGGCGGCCAGGGCGCGCACACCCTGTGGATGCCCTTCGCTGCTATCCATCGGCAGGCCAGCGCTGGCAGGACTCCAGCGGTCGCCGGCGTCGGCACTGCGGTAGATGCCCCGATCGGTGCCCAGGTAGAGCATCCCAGTTTCATCGAAGAGGAGATCACTGCTCCAGACGCGCTCAACCGGGATGCGGTCGCCGGCATTGACCCAAGTTCGGCCCCGATCGTCAGAGACAAGGATGCCGCCGTACAGCGCACCCAGAATGAGCCGGCCTCCATCAGGGGTGACAACCAAGCTCTGCCCGTCGTAGTGTTCGGTGGCGCGCAGTTCCCAGGTGAGACCGCCGTCGGCGGAACCCAGCAGCCCGCCGCCCTGCAGCCATGCATACACCAGCCGATCAACGGCGAAACGCGGCGAGAAAGCGATGGCAGTGATGTCCGAGGCACCCTCGACGGTCGACGCGTCGAAGACCACCTGCCAGGTTGTGCCGCGGTCGGCCGAGCGGATGAGATAGCTGTTGCCGTAGGTGCCGCCGGCCATGACGATGCCATTGTTGGGATAATGGGGCGAGACGGCCAGCGCGCCGGCGCGAAAGCCAACCGGCACGCCCCCGAGATGCTCCCATGTCTGGCCGCCGTCGGTGCTGCGCTCGATGGCACCGCCCAGCGCGGCGAAGACGGTGCCGTCACTGGCAGCCGCCAGTCGCGTTTCGTCGAATGAGCGGCCGCGCGCCGGGAAATCGGTTATGAACCAGCTGCGCCCGCTATCTACCGAGCGCAAAACGCCATGCGCGTGATGACCGATCAGTAATGTGCCATCTGGCAGAGCGGCAATGTCCTGGATGTCCAGCTGCATAATCGCATCGGTCAATGGAGCTGGACGGCTCCACAGCAACTGGGTGGGCGACACGACAACCGTCCTGCCGTTTGGCGCGCCGAACAACATGTTGCCGTCGGGCAACAGCGTCATCGTATTGAAAGTGAAACCGTCTGGCAGCCCACCGCGCAGTGTTTGCCAGGAACGGCCCGCGTCGACCGAGCGCTGCAGCGACGACAGGCGATCATACCCATGGTCGAGCAGAACGTACACGGTTTGATCGGTGGCGAACCGTGGTGAAAACATGATGCTGCGCGCGCCATATGCGGTTGCCGCGAGGCCGGCGGCTGATGGCGTCCAGGTCAACCCACCGTCGGTGCTGCGCCAGGTGGCACCGCTGAGAATGAGGCGATCGCGCGCAAAGTCGGGCGAGAAAGCCAGCCGTCCGCCGGGCACGTGGGTGTCCTGCCACGTCTCGCCACCGTCTTGCGAGCGCCACAGAGTGTCACGGGCGATGATGAGCAGCTGATCGTCGGCATAGGTGGGCGACAGGGCGATGTCATTCACCTCCGGGCCGCTGTCGGTGGCGTAACGGTCGGCCAACGACGTCCAGGAATTGCCTCCGTCGGTCGAGCGGAACAGGCCGCGCGTGTAGGATGCGCCGAACAGTGTGCGGTCACGGCCGAAGGTGGGCGAAATGGCCAGCGTGCAGATCTCGGTATCCGTCAGGCCGCGCATGGCCGGTGCCCAGCTGCGCCCGCCGTCGGTCGAACGGTATAGCCCGCCGCCGCGTCCATAGCTCATCAGCGCGGCGAACAGGGTGTTGTCGCGGGCGAAGTCGGGCGAAATGGCAAAGGCACACACAGGACGAGCGGGCAATCCGCTGCCCAGCAGTTCCCAGTTTACGCCGTCGGCAGAGCGGTACAGACGCTCACCGAAGATGCGAAAGAGGGTGCCTTCGGGTGCGGCGTAGAGCGTCTGAGCAGGAACGGACCCAGCCGTGATCGGCGCGGGAGGCTGCGGCGGCTGCAACTGTCCACCGCTGGTGGCAACGACCACAAGCTCGCCATTCGTCCCGGCCAGATAGAGGCGCCCGTCCACCACCTCAGTCTTCAGCAGCGTGGTGCTAGGCAACAGCGGGATGTCGGCCAGCAACGTCAGGTCCTCGTCGAAGACTTGCAGGCTGTCCTGATTCACGCTGTAGAGGCGCCGTGTGGTCGCGTCGAAGGCGAGACTGCCGCCGGCGCCGGCCAGCACCCATGTCTCAGCAAAAGTGCGGTCGACCATCTCGAAACGGTGGATGAAGGAACGATCCATGCGATAGCGGGGGGCGTAGACGCGCCGCGCGGCGCGGTCGAGCGCCAGCCGGCCAAAGCTGATTTCGCGGACGATCTGCAACATTTCCGGCGTCCCGGCAACGTCGAACACACCGAGGTAGAAGCCAGCGTTCGAACCGGCTATGCCATTGTCAATGCGCACATAAAGCAGCCGATTCGACTCGTCCAGCACAGTCTCGTACACACACTCGGCGGTCATCGGATCTGCGGGCGGGAAGAGCTGCTGCGTCCCGGTCATCGTCGCTGCGTTGAGGATGAGGGTATTACACTGCTCGATGCGACAGCGGCAGGGTGGCGTCAGGTAGACCCGATCGGAGGTCGGGTCGGGTGTCAACTGGCCGGCCACGTCGGGGTACTCGGTGACGGCCAGGCTGTCGACGTCCACGCTGCGCGCCGGGATGCCATCAATGTACAGGCGACGGCGAGCTGGATCGAGAGTCATTCGGCCGTAATCGCCCCAGTTGAGCGGGAAGACGGAGAAGCCGGTCTCCACGCGCGCCTGCTCCGAGTAGCCAGCGCGCTCGTCGCCACTGCTGGCCAGGATGTGCAACGTGCCGGCGTCATCCAGAACGTACAGACGGCCGCCGGCCGGGTCAGGCAGGGCATCTCGCACTTTGAGCGCGGTGTAGGTGGTGCGGATGACACCGGCGCCTGGGGTGATGGTCAGCAGCGGCCCGCCAAAATTGGTGTACTGGGCGTACAGCAGGCCGGTGGCAGGATCGGCAACTATCTCGTTGGGCAGGTGGATGCTGAATCCGTCGCCCATGGGACGCAGATCGGGCAGGCGATAAGGGCGCAGGCGATAGTCTTCGTAGCTGCCGCTGCCCAGGTAGATGACTTCCTCGGTGGCGGCGACCGGGAAGCGATACAGATACTCGCCGGTCATCTCGAAGGGTGGCGGATCGGCGAGGGGTTGCCCGTCGGCGCCGAATGCGGTGAGCTGTGCCCTGTCGTCGAGCGTCTCGACGACAAACAGCCGGCCTGTCGGCGCGTGCAGGATGATGTGATCGGGTTGCGCCTTCAGCGGGATGATGTCCAGCTCGCTCAGGTCGGTCGCATCGAAGATGGCCAGCTCGGCCGGATTGCCGCGGCCGAGGTAAAGGCGATTCAACCGATCGTTCAGCACCAGCGGCGCGTTAAACTTGCGCGCGGGCAGCTCCTGGCTGCGCTGTTCAGCCAGGGAGTTGGGGTCGACAGCCCACAGGCGCGTGTCGTTGGCCAGAAAGAGGCTGTCTGGCCCGGGTGCCACTGCCTCGACGCCGGACAATCGGGCGGTCACCGCCGGGCGATCAACGTCGATGACAAACAGATCAATGGCTGGCGCATCCGCGTAGAGGTCGCCCGTCAGCGCATAGAGGTGTGGGCGGTAGGGATCGACCACCAGCTCTACCGGCATGGGGGGATTGTAGTGGCCAGGGTTGTTCAGCGGCACCAGCGCGACTATCTCCTGGCGTCGCGTGTCGTACACACTGACCGAATTGCCGATCTCGTTGGTGCCCAGGTTAAGCGTGTAGACGCGGCCGCGGACGGGATCGACGGCCAGTTGGTAGGGATAGGGACCGTTGCCGGCCGGCACGCCGAAATCGAGCATCGCAGCAACACGCGGCAGATCAACCGCCGATGCCTGCCCCGGCGGCTGGACGACAGGCTCAGCGGCCTGGAGCAGGCCGACAAAGGGTGGGAGAGCGAGGCACAGCGCAGCGCAGACCGACAGCAGGAAAACAGCCATACGCAAGCGGATCATAGCACCAACTCCTTATCAGCAACCATCAATGGATAGCAGCCGGTACAGACCGGTGGCACAAGTTACCGATAGGATCGCGGGCGCTTCCCACAAGGCCCACTAGGGCAAAACAGGTCTTGCAGCCCGGACACACCGCTCACCTGCGTAAGTGGCACGGGTCGGCGCTGGCTGTCTTCGCTACCAACGGTGCGTTCTGCGGGGGCGACGGCCGGGAGGTCTGCGCCAGAGGGCGCGTCGCCGCCGCGCCAGGTACACATATTCCTCTGCCTCGGCACCATCCGCGCCGTCTCCGCCCGCACCGCAGTCCTCCTCTTCTTCGTCGCGTTCGCTCTTCTCCTCGGCCATCTCCAGGAGGCGCTTCTGCACGCGATAGTTCACCGTGCCCTCGGGGTAGTTCCCTTCGGCGTCGGGCTCGCCTGCCGGCACACCGGTCAGCAAGGCAATGCCCTCGTCCACCGTGGAGACGGCATACACGTGGAACTTGCCCTCGCGCACTGCCTGTACGACATCCGGGCGCAGCATCAGATGGCGCACGTTCGCCTCGGGGATGACCACGCCTTGGGTGCCGGTCAGCCCACGCGCCTGACACAGATCGAAGAAGCCCTCGATCTTGGCGGTCACCGAGGCAATAGCTTGAATGTGTCCCTGCTGGTCCACGGCGCCCGTGACGGCCAGGTCCTGGCGCACCGGCAACCCGGAGAGGCTGGAGAGCAAAGCATACAGCTCTGCCGAGCTGGCACTGTCGCCTTCGATGCGATCATAGTTTTGCTCGAAGGTCAAGCTGGCGGAAAGGTTGAGCGGCTTGCGCTGCGCGTAGCGGGCGCCCAGAAAACCTTGCAGAATTAACACCCCCTTGTTGTGGATGTTGCCTGCCAGGTTGGCCTCGCGGTCGATCACCACCACATTGCCGCGCCCCAGGTAGGTCTGCGCGGAGATGCGCGAGGGGATGGCGAACTCGTAATCTGCCACTTCCATCACGGTCATCCCGTTGACCTGACCGACTGCCCAGCCTTCCGTCTGAATGCGGATGGTGCCTTCCAGGATCTGGCGGCGTATCTGCTCCGGCAAGTAGCTGGCACGGTAACGCCCCTCACGCATGGCTTGATCCACATCCTCGGCCGTGACCACGCGGTAGCCGTTGACGCTGGCCCAGTAACTGGCTTCATGGATCACCTCCAAGATCCCGGAGAAGCGGGTCGAGAGCTTGTGCTTGTCTTCTACCAGGCGTGCGCCGACCTCCACGATGCGCGCTACGGCCGAGCGATGGAACGGCAGCAAACCGTCCACGCGCACGCGGCGCGCAATAAACTGGGCATATTGCTGCATTGCCTCGGGTGTGCGCTCCATAGAGACAGCGAAATCGGCTCGCACTTTGAAGAGCTTGCGGAAATCATCGTCCAGCTCATAGAGCATTTCGTAGGTTGACCAATCGCCGATGAGGATAACCTTCGCTTTGAAGGGGATGCACTCCGGCTCCAGCGAGGTGGTCATCGGCGCCGGCATCGTATCGCCCGGCATCTCAGTGCGAATCTCCTGATTGCGGATGGTGCGTTTGAGTGCTTCCCACGCGAACGGGTACTCGAGCAGGTCGCGCGCGTTGAGCACCAGGTAGCCGCCGTTGGCGCGGTGAAGGCTACCCGCTCGAATCAGGGTGAAATCGGTGGTCATGACGCCATACCGCATCTCTTGGTCGATGCGGCCCACCAGGTTGGTGTACGAAGGGCTGGTCTCGTAGACGACCGGTGCGCCAGACGCCTGGCTGTTGTCGACGATCACGTTGACATGATAGCGGCTCAGGTCGGGCATAGTTTCTTCGGGCGGTGGATCATTTCCGTCCGCGGATGCCTCGTCTTCTTCCCCCAGCGATGTGGAGTGGGCGGCCAGCTCGGGGTAGAAATCGGCGATATGTTCTACAATGTCTTGCCGCACTTCCTCCAGGTAGGCGGTCACTTCGTCGAAAGCGCGATAACGTTCCACCAGGTCTTCGATGTGGTCGCGCACCACGAAGTCAGCGACCTTACGCGTCAGGGTGCGCAGGCGCTCGCGTGCCGTCTTGTTCAGCGTGCGCACCTCGCGCAAGGCGCGTTCCAGCTCTTGCTGCAGCCCGGAGTGAGCGCTGTCCCATTGTTTGCGTTGTTCCTCGCTTGCCGCAGCATATTTTTCCGGCGTCACCACCTGACCATCCAGCACAGGCACGAGCGCCAGGCCGGTGGCCGTCTGCACTAGGCCGAAGCCTTGCGTTTCCGCCAATGCGCTCAGCCTAGTGAGAATCTGATCACGCGCCTGGTCTCGCTCCTGCATAATAGACTGGACGCGCTGCTGATAGTCCTCACTGTCAAAAGCGACCGGTATGGCGCTCTGCAGCTCACGGATGAAAGCGGCCATGTCGTCGCGCAGTCGCACGCCGTGGCCAGCCGGCAGCTGGATGGCGCGTGGCCGACGGACATCGCGAAAGTTGTTCACATAGCACCAGTCGTCCGGCACCGCCTCCTGTTCGGCCTTGCGCCGCAGGAAGCCCATCACGGTGGTGCTGCGACCGGAACCGGCCGGCCCGGTCACGTAGACGTTGAACCCATAGCTGGGGATGTGGATGCCGAATTCCAGGGCGCGGATGGCGCGCTCCTGTCCGATGATCATGGGGGGATCGGGTAGCTCGTCGGTTGTTTCAAAGGTATACACGCTGGCGTCGCATACATAGCTCAATTCCTCGGGCGCCAGCTCACGTGCCTGACCATTGCTCATACGGTATCTTCCTCCAAAGCGGCCACCAGTCGCCGATAGGTGGCCGGTTCATCTTCAAAGATGTAGGTCGCCGGCGTGACCACCACTCCGCTGCCGCCGATGGCGCGCAGCTGCTGAACGGCCTGCACCAGCCGCTCCTGACGCACAATGATGCTGATGGCATACCAGCTGCGATCGTGCACGTCACGCAGGTAGACAGGCGCGATGGTCGGCCCCTTCAGACCGCCCAGATCGGGTTGCGAGAAGACCTTTTGCGCGACTGCCTCGGGTGATTCGCCTTTGATATTGGCGATGATGGCGTGGTAACCGGTGGCGCGCAAATGTGCTTCGAAGAACTCGAGCAGCTGCTTGGCCACGGCCAGCACCTCGGGTCGCTGTTTTAGCGCGCGCCGATTGCCGATCAGGCAGGCCTGCGAGCTCAGTAATGTGCCACCCTGCACCTCTTTGAGGTGGTTCTCGCGCAGGGTGACGCCGCTGGCTGTCAGGTCGGCGATCAGGTCGACATAGCCCATATGCGGCCCCGCTTCCAGCGCACCCTCCGCCCAGATCAGCTGATGGGGCACAATCGCATGTTCGGTGAGAAAGGCGCTCACCAGGCGCTGGTACTTGGTGCCGATGCGCAGAGGATGCCCTGCTTCAGCGCGCCGTTGTGCCAAGTGCGCCAGGTCTGCCACACTGTTGATGTCGTCCCACTCGTCGGGCACCGCCAGTACCAGCCGACAGGCGCCAAAGCCCAGCTGATCGTGCAGGATGAGGATGTCGCGCCCGTTGCCACCGTGCTCGGCGACGCTGTCATAGCCGGTGATGCCGAGATCCACGTCGCCATAGTACACCTTGCGCACGATGTCCGCCGAGCGCTGCAGCCAGACTTCCAGCTCGGGAATGGCTGGAATGGTGGCAACGTATTGGCGCGGATTGGGCTTGACCACGCGCAAGCCGCAGCGCTCCAGAAAGGTGAGCGTTTCCTCCTCCATACGACCTTTCGTGGGGAGGCCAAGTCGGATCGTACGTTCTGTCACGGTTGTTGCCTCCGATCGGGGAAAAGCGTGAGCACTTAGGTGGCTCCCTTCAGCAGATATGCTTGCATGCTACAACCAGAGTATAATGTTGTCAATCGCACAAAAGTTCTGATTCCGCCCGGCCTGCGAGAGAGGCAGCGCGGATCATGCCCCGATCTAGAGCGTACCCTCGCCTGTTTTGAGCTCCAGCTGGCTGACCTCCATCCATTGCTCACCGCCGATCTCCAGCAGTCCCCAGCGCAGGCGCCCTTGTGGTGTAGCCACCATGTACTGGTTGTCCAGCCACATCACGAAGCCCAGCGGGCCGCGCGGCGACGGCGCGTTGCCCAGCACCCGCTCCCCATCCACATAGAAATGTGCCCGGTCAGGCAGCCACTCGAGCATGTACACATGCCAGCCGGTCATGTCCACGGGCAGCAGCGTCTCGCGCACTCCTAGCGCATGCTCAATCGGGGGCCACAGACGTCGATACAACGCCTGGTGCCGCATCGCCAACACAGCGATGGGCGCCAGCGGCGCCAGCGCTATGGCTTGCAGACGCGTTGCATCCAGTGTCGCTGCCTTCCACCCGTAGCCGGGCACGCCGTATGCCAGCGACATGTCTGAGGGCGGTGAGGCATAAAAGAACCAAATGGCACGTGGCAGCGCTGGCCAACGCGCTCCGGCCATTATGAAGGGATCGTTCCAGAAGCCAAAGCCGGCGGTGCCGCGCAACACCCCAGTCGGATGCGAGAAACGTGCGCGCACCGTTAGCTGTAATGGCGGCCGCCAGCGCATGCGCCGGCGTGACGGCCCCCTGTGGTCGTCGATCTGAGCATCGCTGTAGCGCTGCGCCGTAGTGTCGTGGATGCGGAAGAGCAACGCGCCGGCGTGCTGCTCCATCGTCCCGTTGCCGGCCGTGTAGGGTTGCCACTCGGTTCCTATAACGTCCCTCCCAGGCTCCATGGGATGAAAGAAGTCTCACCGAAACCCTGTTGCTCACTCTTAGAGCGCTGCCCCGAGGCGATGCGGATGACCAGCGCCAGCAGCTCCTGTGCTGCCGTCGCCAAGTCGGTGCCTTCCAGCACCATGCCAGCGTTGAAGTCGACGTCGTCCGGCATGGCCTGGTAGGTGGCCGGGTTGGAACACACCTTGATCACAGGTGCCGGGTAACCACCCAGGCCTGAGCCACGTCCTGTGCTGAAGAGGACTAAGTTGCATCCGCCGGCGACCTGACCAGTCAGGGCCACCGGATCGTAGCCGGGCGTGTCCATAAAGACCAGCCCGCGCGCTGTGACCCGCTCGGCGTACTCGTAGACTGCCACCAGCGGCGTGCTGCCTCCCTTGGCAAGCGCACCCAGAGACTTTTCGTAGATGGTGGTGATGCCACCCGCCTTGTTCCCGGGCGTGGGGTTGTTGTCCAGTTCCATCTCGAACTGGCGGGCGTGTTTCTCCCACCATTGCACTTTCGCTATCAGCTGATCGCGCACCGCGGCGCTGACCGCTCTTCCTGCCAGCAGGTGCTCGGCACCATAAATCTCGGGAGTCTCGGACAGCACTGCCGTGCCGCCCTGTCGCACTATCTCATCCGCCACCCGACCCAGCAACGGGTTGGCGGTCACACCCGACCAGCTGTCGCTGCCGCCACACTGCAGCGCCACCGTGAGCTCGGACAAAGGTTGGGGAGTGCGTCGTGCGGCATTGACATAAGGTAGCAGCTCCTTCACCAGGGTGATGCCCTGCTGAATGGCGCGGGGACTGCCACCGCTTTCCTGGATGATGAGGCTGCGGATGCGTTCCGGGGCGTCGGGATCTTCCATCAGGCGATGGTTCTCCAGCAGTGCCACGATCTGATTGCATTCACAGCCCAGCCCCACCAGTAGCACGCCACCGACGTTGGGATGGCGGATGAGGCCGGCCAGCGTGCGCTGCAGCAGCCGATAGTTAGGGCTGCCGATGCGCAGTGTGCAGCCGGACTGGTGAACGAACGGGATCACGCCATCCACATGCGGCCACGCCCTCAGGCGTTCCGGGGTGAAATGGTGTGCGATGGCGACGGCGACATCCGCCGCACAGTTCACGGAGGGGATGACCGCTAGATAGTTGCGCGTGCCGACCCCGCCCCAACGGCGCGCATAGCCCTGAAAGGTCTGTCGCTGTTCTGCAGGCAGCGGCACCACCGGCTGGGGGAAAATTTCGGCGACCGCACGGGAAAATTCTTGCAGGTTCAGATTGTGCGTGTGCACGTGGTCGCCGGGCAGAATCTCCTGTGTGGCAAACCCGATGACCTGACCGTAACGATGCAGCGCAGCACCCGGGGCGAGGGGTCGTACCGCCAGCTTGTGGCCTGCCGGCACCGTCTGGCGTACTACCAGCTGCTCTTCGGCGTTGTCCTCGCCTTCTAGCAGGAGAATGGTGCCGCGCTCCAGTGTCCTCAGGGCGATGACCACCTCGTCGTCCGGATGCAGGCGCAGGGTGACCTGGTGTAACGAAGTGATCACCGCATCAACATCCCGCCGTTCACTTCAATGACCTGGCCCGTGATGTAGCTGCTCATCTGGTCACTGGCCAGGAACAACACGGCGCCGACGCATTCCTCCGCCGTGCCAGCACGTCCCATCGGCACCGTTTTGATCAGAGCTTCCATCATAGCTGGGGGTGTCCAGCGGTCGTGGAAGGGGGTTAAAATCAATCCGGGCGATAGGGCATTGACGCGAATGTTGTGCGGTGCCAGCTCGCGGGCCAACCCGCGCGTGAAGGACACCACAGCTCCCTTCGCCGCCGCATAGACGACCGACCCGCCACCGCCACCGGTGCGTGCCGCCACGGAGGTCACATTGATAATGTTGCCATGCCCCTGGCGCTTCATAACCGGGATCACCAGCTTACACATCTGGAAGATGGAACGCACGTTGAGATCCATGATGCGTTCGTAGATCTCATCGGGCGTGGTGTCCACTGGATTGCGTTCCACTAGGCCGCCTGCGTTGTTGACCAGCACATCGATGCGGGCGAACTTTTCCAGGACGGTTTCCACCAGGCGTGTGATTTCGGCCGGCCGGGTGACATCCGCCTGTACCAATGTTGCTGACCCGTTCGCCGAGGAGGTGATCGCCTCGGCAACGGAACGCGCTGCCGCCGCGCTGCTGTTGTAATGGACGATGACCTGGGCGCCCGAGGCACCGAATGCTTTTGCCACGGCAGCGCCGATGCCCGTGCTGGCACCGGTGACTAACACTACCTGATCGTCAAAGCGAATTTCCATCGTATAAGGGTCCCTCCTTGGGTTGAGATGCGAGATCGAAGGCTTGCACAGCTCCCTATTCCGGGAATTGGGGGAAGCATGTTACGTCAGGTGCTCGTTCCACGACGCATGGCGAGATATAGGCTGGTGAGGGCGTGCACGGCCACTGTGCGAGCACGCGGCAGGAGGCGTCTGAGCGCAGTCCAGATCCACCACATGATGCGCACCCATCGCGGCCACAACCAGGCGATCAGGCGCGCAACCGGTGCGAGTGTGCGATACAGTTGTGTCAGAATGTATCTCGTCGTGGCGTATGCCTCCGCCAGCCAAGCTTTCGCTGATTGGGTGAGCGGTGGGCGTTCCGGCTCCGCTGCGACGACAGTTTGCTCAAGTGGGAACGGGGGGAGATCCAGCAGCTTGCAATAGACATAGTGCGCCAGCACGCGCCCGGTGGCCAGGATAGGCGAGGCGATCAGCGCCCCGAAGATACCTGCCACACTCGCGCCGATCACCACGGCGGCCATCACCAGAATCGGGTGTACCTTGATGGCGTTTCCGATGACGCGCGGCACGATGAGGTTGTTTTCCAATTGTTGAATGACCCAGTAGAAAGCAGCCACCAGCGCGGCAAACACAAGGTTCGAGACCGGCAACACTGTGGAGCCCTGCACCAATGCCATGAGCACGGCCGGGATCGCCGCCGTGACCGGGCCGATGGTGGGCAGCACCTCTAGGATACCGGCCAGGATGCCCAGCAACACGGCGCCGCGCAGGCCCAGCATGGCGGTGCCCAGCCCAACTGCCACTCCGATGATGCAGCACAAGAGGAGCTGACCGCGCAGATAGGCAATCCACACCTGGCGGATCATCCTGCCCAGCTGCGACATCTCATCGCGGTAAGCCGGTGGGATGACCTCGTATATCCACCGGCTGATTCGCGGCATGTCCAGGCTGAGGTAGATGGAGTAGATCAGGGTGAAGATGAAGGCCAGAATTGCCGAGAGCACTGTGCTCACCACGGTGGAGGCAAGGCCGGTAGCCAGCTCCAGAGCCGAAGGGAGCGAGCCCAAAAGGCGTTCCGGGGACGGGATAACGCGTGGCGGCACCACGCCACTCAGCGCTTCCAAGGCGGGATCCACGATGGGAGAGAGATCCGCGCTGAAATCCATAACTTGGACAGAGCGGATGCTCTCCAGCCACTGGCGCAGCGTGATGACGACATGCATCACCAGCTTTGGCACGTCGATGTTTGCCTGGCGGATGGCATTCACCAGCGCTGGGATGCCCACCAGGATGACCAGGACCAGGATGAACAGCAATGTGATATAGGCAAGTGCCACCGCTGCCCAACGCGGGAAACGGACAACCTTGCACAAGAAGCTGACGATGGGATCCAACAGGAAGGCCAGGATCGCCGCCAGCACGATGAAGGGGAGCAGGGAGCGCCCCAGATACAGGATGAGCAGCGCGATCAATATGCACACCGCAGTGACGATGCGCTTGGTCGAGGCACTCCATCGGGTTGGGCTGTTCCAAGTCATAGATTTTTCCGCGCTCTCCTGTCTGGCTCTCTCGCCAGAACAACCACTTTTAACAATTATACCCGATGGCGGCGCGCTGCACAAGCACCTGTCATAGCACTGCAAATTTTGTCGGAGTTCTTGCCCGGAGGCGGGCAGGTAGAGCAAAAATTTGAGCACGTGGGGATGATCCCTGTCCCATCCCCGAATCTCGGTCAAACGAACTTGACAAGGAGACCGCTTTGGGCTAGAATCATGGGTGGATTTTGGGAGCGGGTCTATCGAGGGGGCGTAGTGTAGCGGTTAACATGTCGGCCTGTCAAGCCGAAGATCGCGGGTTCGAATCCCGTCGCTCCCGCTGCGGCAACTTTCCAGATGGGGAGTTGCCGCTTTTTTATTTTGCGTGCGGCTGGGGCTTAGGCGGGAATGAGACGGCGCAACGTGTGGATAGCGGTAGCCTGCATAGCTGTATCATGCATGTTGAGCGTGTGTGTCGCGCTGGGGGTACTGGGCAGCATACGCTACGGCGGGCCGCACGAGCTCTGGTTGCGCGCTCGCTTGCAACTGGCATCTATGCTGCGCCGTCCGCCGGCGCCCTACGTGCCCACACCGTTGCCCGTCACGGCGGTGACTCGGGTGGTGCCACTACCTATCGCAACGGTAACGCGCGTGGCATCATTGCCTTCTCCAACTCCAACACCGAGGCCAGCGGTGATCACCGATGTCATTACCGCCACCTCAATTGAAGAAATGACGCACCCAACGTTCGCCAGCATGCAAGTGCCAGACACTCCTATAGCATCCCCGGTAGCACATACTGTGGCTATAGACATGTCACTCGTGCAGACGCCCCCGCCACCTGTCGCAGACGATGCAGCGACGTCCACAGCCGCCGCGGGACAGGCGCGTGCGATCCCGTCCGCGGCGACCGAAGCGCCACGTTACTTGCCGGCAGCGCCCTCGGTCCAGCTGAGCGGCATCACCCATATGTGGCAGAAGTGGAACAACTGCGGGCCGGCCACTCTGGCCATGTACCTGAGCTATTTCGGCAGCACACTCACCCAAGCAGAGGTCGCCGCCGCGCTCAAACCAAACTGGGATGACAAGAATGTCAGTCCCCACGAGATGGCCGCGTTCGTCGAGAAACAGGGTCTGCGCGCGCTGGTGCGCGTCAATGGCGATGCTGATCGCGTCCGCCTGCTGCTGAGCAATGGGCTGCCGGTCATGATCGAGACATGGCTGGAGCCGGAGCCCAACGATGGCATGGGACATTACCGGCTGCTGACCGGCTACGACGATGCACGGCAAATCTGGATCGTGTACGACTCGTATGTGAGCACTGGTGTCAAAGCCAATGCGCCGTATGAGGGAATACGTCTGGCATATGCAGACGTGGACGCACTGTGGGCCGTCTTCAACCGCACCTACTTGCTGGTCTTCACGGATGACATGGCGCCCGTTGTAGCGAGCATCCTCGCCGAAGAAATGGACGATCGCGTGATGTGGGAGCGCGCTCTGGCGCGCGCCCGGGCCGAGGTGGCCAGTCGTCCCGACGATCCCTTCGCCCATTTTAATCTGGGGAGTGCTCTGACCGCCTTGGGTGAGTATGAGCAGGCAGCGGCAGCGTTCGATCAGGCGCGCATCATCGGGCTGCCTTGGCGCATGCTGTGGTATCAATTTGGTCCTTTCCAGGCGTACTATGAGACAGGCCGTTATGCCGAGCTGTTAGCCCTGGCCGACGCGACGATCGCCACCGCTGGGGAGATCGAAGAGGTCTATTACTACAAGGGCTTTGGCCTGGCAGCACTGGGTCGTGAGGCCGAGGCGCGCCAGAACTGGCAACGCGCTGTTAAGCTGAATCCCAACTACAGTGAAGCGGCCACTGCCCTCGCCACCGCCGGCGGAGCATCCCCCTCTCCGTGAGCAGCACCCTCTCATAGGCACTCCTGTGTCCGCGGAGCATCTTCTGTGAACGCATCTGGTAGCACAGCAGCACAACGCAGCCATCTGGTGCGCGATGTGCTGTGGGTGGGTATCTCATTTGCTATGGCAGCCGGCATGGGCCTGCTGCGCAATTTGCTGATCGCACAGCAGTTTGGCCTGGGCGCCGAGCTGGATGCTTACTATGCTGCCTTCAAATTGCCCGATCTCCTGTTTACCGTGGTGGCGGGTGGGGCGCTGGCGACCGCTTTCATCCCTGTCTTCGTCCAGCTGCTGACCACCGATGGTGCCGCGAGCGCCTGGCGGCTCGCCAGCGCATTCACCAACTGGGTCGTCCTGGTGATCGGTGTCCTGGCGATTCCGATTGCCTGGTTTGCCCCATGGCTGGTGCGCACCGTCATTGCGCCTGGCTTCAGCCCGCTGTTGCAGGATGAGGCCGCTGTGTTGATGCGGCTGGTGCTGCTCTCAACAGTGATTTTCGGTGTCAGTTCGGTGCAGACCAGCACGTTGCACGGCTTCAAGCATTTCTGGCTGCCTGCGCTGGCGCCGGTCGTCTATCCGTTGGGCACTGTGCTGGGTGCCCTCTGGTTGGTGCCTTTGTGGGGTGTGCGCGGTCTGGCCGTAGGCACGATCGTGGGTGCGTGCATGCACTTGGCGGTGAAGATACCAGCGCTGGTGCGTTATGGCTTCCGCTGGTGGCCCGTGTTGGACGTGCACGGGGCCGCAGTGCGACGCGTGGCGACGCTTTTTGGGCCGCGAGTGCTTGATCTGGGCGTTTTCCACTTGACGATGCTGGCGACCACGAACTTGGCCTCGCGGCTGAGTACGGGCAGCGTCAGTGCGCTTGAGTGGGGTTGGGATGCCATGCAGATTCCCGAAACCGTGATCGGCACAGCGTTTGGGCTGGTGGCGTTGCCCACGCTGTCCGATCTGGCAGCACGCGGCGATCTGCATGGGGTGCGTGACACGCTGGTGGGTGCTCTACGACTGGTCCTCGCGCTTGCCCTGCCGGCGGCTTGTGCCCTGATTCTGTTAGGACGGCCGCTGATCCAGTTGTTGTATCAGCGTGGTGCGTTTGATGCCGGCGCCACCGAAGCGGTATATGTCGCTTTACGTTTCTATGCGGTTGGGCTGGTTGCCCATGTTTGTCTGGAGTTGGCCGCGCGCACATTTTTCGCGTGCCAGGACACCATTACACCTTTATTTGTCGCGACTCTGTCGGCTGTGGTGAATGTCTTGCTGGGCGTCCTGCTGATGGTGCCGCTGGGGCACGGTGGGCTGGCATTGGCAAACTCGCTAGCAGTCTCCGGTGAGGTGGTCGCACTGTTGCTGATTCTACGGCGCCGCCTTGGCGGCATCCATGCCAGTCAGCTACTGGATACGCTGATACGGCTGACGCTCGCCACATCGCTTATGGCGGTGGCAATGGTGATTACGCAGACGACGATGGAGAGGAACGGCGCGGCCACCGTGACAATCTTGGCGGGTGCCGGCATGATCGGCCTGTTCAGTTATTTGGGTTGTACCACGCTCTTGAGAGTGAGTCCGCTCCAGCTGACGCGTCACCTGGCGCAACCCAACGGCACGTCCCGCGCGCATGCCGCAGAAGAAGTCCAAGCGTCCGACGCAGGGTGAGGCATGCGCAAAAGAGACACCCCTGTGGTAGCCTGTGGGGGGGTAACAACATCGATCAGGAAGATGTCAACAGTGTTTTGAGGCGCAAGATCACATGCGCACCGTTTCCATAAAGCGGCTGCGCAGCGCCTCGATGCCCAACGCGGTGACCAGGATGAGCCCGACAGCCACGTATTGCCAATAAGCTGCCACACCGAACATATTCAGCGCGTTGCTGATGACGCTGAAGAACAATGCACCAGTGATAGAACCGAGCAAGGTGCCCTGACCGCCTTGCAAGCTGGTGCCACCCACAACCACTACAGCGATCACGCGCAGCTCAAACCCGGTGGCCATAATCACGTTGGCCGAGGAAAGCATTGACGTCAGCAACACGCCAGCCAGCCCGGTAAACAGACCCACGAGCATAAAGCCGAAGATGCGGACGTTGTCCACAGGCAGGCCGGCTACCCGGCTGGCTATCGGGTTGCTGCCCACAGCACGAATGTAACGACCATAGGTGGTGTAGCGCAGGATACCATAGCTGATGAGATAGACGCCGATCATCACCAGAAATGGGACTGGCACCACGCCGAACAATGTTGTGCTGGAGATGGAGCGGAAGACCTTGTCGGTCACTGAGATAACCCGCGCGTTTGTCCACATAAATCCCAGGGTTAGAAAGATGTTCATCATACCCAGAGTGGCGATGAAAGCGGGAATGCGCGCTTTGGTGACGATCAGGCCATTGGCTATTCCCAACACAGCGCCCAGGATCACGGTGACCAGTATCGCAGGCGCCACACCAAGCGTCGGCATCAGCTGAGCCAGTGCCACGCCACACAACCCGATCAGGCCGGCCACCGACAGATCAAACGCTCCGCTCATAATCAGCAGGGTCATCCCTGCGGCCGAGATGCCGGTGAAGGTAGATTGCAGCAGGATGTTCTGCAGGTTGGCCGGTTGACGAAAAGCTGGGTTCAACACTCCCAGCACGATCAAGGCCAGCAGGAGTATCCACTGGATGGTGTACTTGCCCAGGATGTTCAGAATGATTCCACCGGGGCGTTTCTCGAGAGTGGCGGCTGCTTCCATAACCTAGAACCTGACCTTTACCTTGCTTCTTCTGACATAGTGCGCTCAGCGACCGCGCATCACCACGCTGGTGACGATCTGGCGGCGCAGCGTATCGAGCACCAGGGCAAAGATGAGCAACAACCCTAAAGCCATGTACTGGTAAATAGGTGGCACCTTCAGGATGTTGAGCGCGCTGCTGATCGCTGCCAGCAACAAGGCAGCTACAAACGTTCCGGGCAAATTGCCACTCCCTCCGGTCAGGCTGGTGCCGCCCAGGACACTGATGGCTATGGCTTGCAACTCGAACCCCACGCCCAAGGTGCCGTTGACCATCAGCAACTTCGCGCTCAGCATCACCCCCGACAGAGCTGCAGTCATACCCACCAAGCCAAACGTCAGTATCGTGATGCGGTCGACGTTAATACCAGAGGCGATAGCTGCTTGCACATTGCCCCCCACCGCGCAAACGTGGCGACCAAAAGGGGTCTGCTGCAGCAACAGGTAACAAGCTACCAGCGTGATCAGCGTGATGATCAAGGGCACCGGGATGCCCAGGATGCGCCCATTGTTGAGCCAGGCATAGTCCGTATAGCCGACAATCAGCAAGGACTGGCCGTCGGTGATGAGGAGCGCTACACCACGTGCGATGCCCATCATTCCCAACGTTGCCACAAATGCCGGGACGCGGAGCTTGCTGATCACAGTGCCGTTGATGATGCCGACGATCAGTCCTGCGATAAGAGTGCCTATGACTGCGCCTGGGATGCCCCCCAACGGCAACAGAAAAGCAGCGATAATGGCGGTTAGAGCCTGCACAGAGCCAACCGACAGGTCGAAGCCTCCCATTGCAATTGCCACCGTCATCCCAAAGCCAACCACGGCCGTGATCGAGGCGGTGATGACCAAGTTGGTCAGGTTGGTCGGGGTGAAGAAGTTCGGTGTAATGATCGAAGTCACCAGGATGACGAGCGCCAGCATCATCAGCACGCCCAGGCTCTCAAAGACCTGGAAGAAACGCACCACAAAGGGCAATTGGAACGTCCTGACAGCTGGCGTTTGTGCGCCGATTGTGCTTTGCATCAGTGATTGTCCTCCTTGGCGCTGTGCCCCACAGCAGCAGCCAAGATATTCTCCTCGCTGATTTGATCACCCTCCAGCAGAGCAGCCACCCGTCCAGCACTGAGTACCAGGCAACGATCGCTGACGTGAACGATCTCCGGCACATCGGAAGAGCTGACCAACACGGCGCGCCCCTCTTTCGCTAATTGGCGAATAATTTCATGGATTTCGACCTTGGTGCCAACATCGACGCCTCGCGTTGGTTCGTTGAGCAGCAAGATGCGCGAACGGCTGACCAGCGCGCGCCCTAACAGGACTTTCTGCTGGTTGCCTCCGCTCAGCGATGAGATCAACTGGGTGTGTGAGCGTGCTCTGATCGCAAGCGTCTGTTGTACCTGTTGGTAGTGGTATTCTTCCTCGCCCAGTTTCAGGAACAGTCCCGGTCCATCCCGTTGGCCACTTCGCGCATTAATAACCAGATTCTCGAGCACAGTGAGATGGGGGAACAGGCCTTCAACCTTGCGATCCTCTGGCAGGAAGAAGATGCCGTAGCGTTGGGCATCCGTCGGGCTCTTCAGAGTCACCCGCTGGCCATCTACCAATATCTCGCCGCCTGTGGGAGATGTGATGCCGCCCAGGACACGCATCAGCTCAGAACGTCCTGAGCCCACCAGGCCGGCAATGCTCAGCACCTCACCTGGATAGAGGTCAAAAGAGACGCCGTAAAGCGCAGCCGGGACGCGCAAATCGCGCACTGACAGCACAGGGCTGCGTTCCTGAGCCGTGGAGGGAACATGGCTGACGGCGTACTGCTCCAGCGCGCGACCCAGCATCATGGTAATCACTTCGTTGTCATTCGTCTCGCGGATGAGGCGCGTGCCAACCTTGCGGCCATCGCGCAACACGGTCACCCGGTCGGCAATGCGGAAGATCTCATTCAAGCGGTGCGAGACGTACAGCACTGCGATGCCACGCTGACGCAGGTTCGCAATGATGGTAAACAGCCGCTCGACTTCACCGGCGTTGAGGGCGGCAGTGGGTTCGTCCATAATGATGATGCGGAACTCGCGGGACAACGCCTTGGCGATTTCAACTAACTGTCTGTCGCCCACACTCAGGTATTCAACCCGTTGGTGCAACGGGACGCTTAATCCCAGCTCCTGCAGAACTTGACTGCAACGTGCTGCTATGGTGCGTCGGTCAAGCAGACCAGCGCGGCGCGGTTCGCGGCCCAGAAAGATATTCTCGGCGACGGTGAGTTGAGGCACCAGGTTGAATTCTTGGGTGATGACGCTGATGCCGGCTTCTTGTGACTGCAGCGGGTTATCAAAATGGACCGGCTGGCCATTTAGCAAGATGGTGCCGGAGGTGGGTTGCAACAGTCCGCCGAAGATCTTGATGAGGGTGCTCTTGCCGGCGCCGTTCTCGCCCACAAGGGCATGGACCTCGCCGGGAGCCAAGTCGAAGTCCACATTGTCTAGTGCCCGCACACCCGGAAACTGTTTAGAAATGCGAGAAGCAGCCAGTATTGTTTCCATAAGTTGATTCGCCCAGATGCCTGGCATCCCCCTTCAGACGAAGGGGGATGCCAGAAGCTAAAGTGTTGGTTACTTCTGCAAGTACTGATCGACGTTGGTGGCGTCGACGACGCTGACGGGGAAGAAGACAGTGCGTTCTTCGGGCGCGCTGAAGGGGAAGTCCTGGTTGTTCATCAGCGCGGTGGCGATTTCGACTGCCTTCTGACCCTGGCCGTAGGGGTCCTGGCGGATGGTAGCGGCCATTTCCCCGGCCTTGATTAGTTCGAGGGCGGGTCGGCGTTGAAGCCCACCACCAGCACATCGGCGACGCCGTTCTTGCCGGCGGCCTTGAGGGCCTGGACGGCGCCGATGGCCTCGGGGTCATTGGCGGCGTAGATGGCGGCCAGGTTGGGATGGGCGGAGAGGGTGTCCTGAGTGACCTGATAGCCGCCCTCGACGGTGTCGTTGCCGTTCAGCGAGGCGACGATCTGGAAGTCGGGGTACTTGGCGATCTCATCGACGAAGCCCTTGACGCGGACCTCACCCACTGCTGAGCCGGGGTGGAGTTCGATGACCAGGACTTCCTTGGTGCCGGGCTTGTCCTTGAGTTTTTCGACCATGTACTGTGCGGCCATCTTGCCACCGCCCTCGTTGTCGGAGAGGACGAAGGCGTCGTAATCGCCGGCGACGCCGACATCTCCGATGATGACAGGGATCTTGGCCTCGTGGGCGGCGTCGATGATGGCTGGGAGGGCGGGTGGCTGGACGGGTGAGACGATGAGGGCGCTGATACCTTGGTTGATCAGGTCGATGCTGCCTGAGACCTGGGTCTGCTCACTGCTCTTCTGGTCGGAGAGCACGAACCCGTATCCGGCGGCTTTGGCAGCGTCCTCGATGCCCTTGGCGTAGGCCTGCCAGTAGGGCTGCAGCATGTCGTACACCGAGTAGCCAATTACCACTGGCTCTTTCTTCTCAAAGGTGATCCTCTGATATGGAGCGGCTGCCTCGGCAGGCGCTAAGTACTGATCGACGTTGGTGGCGTCGACGACGCTGACGGGGAAGAAGACAGTGCGTTCTTCGGGCGCGCTGAAGGGGAAGTCCTGGTTGTTCATCAGCGCGGTGGCGATTTCGACTGCCTTCTGACCCTGGCCGTAGGGGTCCTGGCGGATGGTAGCGGCCATTTCCCCGGCCTTGATTAGTTCGAGGGCGGGTCGGCGTTGAAGCCCACCACCAGCACATCGGCGACGCCGTTCTTGCCGGCGGCCTTGAGGGCCTGGACGGCGCCGATGGCCTCGGGGTCATTGGCGGCGTAGATGGCGGCCAGGTTGGGATGGGCGGAGAGGGTGTCCTGAGTGACCTGATAGCCGCCCTCGACGGTGTCGTTGCCGTTCAGCGAGGCGACGATCTGGAAGTCGGGGTACTTGGCGATCTCATCGACGAAGCCCTTGACGCGGACCTCACCCACTGCTGAGCCGGGGTGGAGTTCGATGACCAGGACTTCCTTGGTGCCGGGCTTGTCCTTGAGTTTTTCGACCATGTACTGTGCGGCCATCTTGCCACCGCCCTCGTTGTCGGAGAGGACGAAGGCGTCGTAATCGCCGGCGACGCCGACATCTCCGATGATGACAGGGATCTTGGCCTCGTGGGCGGCGTCGATGATGGCTGGGAGGGCGGGTGGCTGGACGGGTGAGACGATGAGGGCGCTGATACCTTGGTTGATCAGGTCGATGCTGCCTGAGACCTGGGTCTGCTCACTGCTCTTCTGGTCGGAGAGCACGAACCCGTATCCGGCGGCTTTGGCAGCGTCCTCGATGCCCTTGGCGTAGGCCTGCCAGTAGGGCTGCAGCATGTCGTACACCGAGTAGCCAATTACCACTGGCTCTTTCTTCTCAAAGGTGATCCTCTGATACCCTTGTGCCAGAGCGACACTGGAGAGCAGCATGGCTACTATTGTGACTAGTGTGACCAGGAGAAACATCTTCTCATCGTGTACTACTCCTTGTGTTCATCACTTCGCAATGCAAGATCAAGAACGGCAAAGTTTGAGAAGAATCGAGGGGAATCCAGCTCTCTTTCGGTTGCATCACCTCCTTGGTAAATGACCTCACTGCCTTGACCAATCCCGGTTGCGGTATTGATCGAGAAAACAAACGCTGGCAAACGGTGGATAAAGTATCTTCCCGATACCGTACCGCCATATGCTGACAACGATGTCAGCGAGGCGTCGCTTCCTCTTACGTAGCAACTATTAACTCTATTAACTAATTATAGTACCTTGCGAGTTCTCCGTCAAGCGCACTTCTACCGCATGCCCTCGCACTCGCTGGCATCTTCGTGTCACATGGACGCGAAAAGTGGGGGGAGTATTACGGCTGTTTGGTCGCTGGCGGAAAGGTGTCGAAGGGGATGCGCGCTTCGACGGGTGCCTCGAACTCCAAGGGCACAATGCGCAGTTCGTAACGCGCCGGTTCTATGCGGAACAGGTCGGCGTCGGGGTGATCTGGTTGCGCCTTGAGCTCCAATTCGAAGCGACCCTCCTCCTGCACTTTGCCGTGTTGCGTCTCCGGGATGGCCCACGTGAGGCGCTCTCCCTCGCGCCAAAGCTCTGCCATGATGGGCTGCCCGGGTGGAAGGGGCAGCTGACCCTCAATATGGATTAAGCCAGGCTTGATGGTCAGCCTCAGATCGCGCACCGGTATGGGAATGCGCGTGGGCGTCGCAGTCGGCTCAGCAACACTGACGCCTGGCGTCCCCTGAGCAGTCTCCTCAACCTGCAGCGGCGCGGTTGGTGCTGCGGGTTCAGCTGGCTGTTCTTGGGGCACTTCTGCCTCTGCAGCGATGGGTGCTGCTGGCGTTTCAGTTGCAGGCGGTATGGCTGGTGCCTCAGCGGCAAGGAGTGCCGTCGGCGAGGGCTCTGTCAGTGCGCCCACCTCTTCAGGCGGCGTGGCTGGCGTGACGGTCTCGCGCGCTTGTCCTTCAGGCGCTTTCACTGCTGCGGCGAAGGGTGCCGCTGGCGTCTCGGTTGCGGGTGGCAGTGCCATCGCCACAGCATCTGGAGGCGTAGTCGGTGACGGCTCAGGTTCGGGTGGAACAGTTGCTTCAGCACGCTGTGCTCTCGTCTCCTCCACTGCTCGCGCTTCGACGGGGGCTTCAGTCTGTTGGGGTGGCGGTGGAGGCGTTATGAAACCCTCTTGCTGTGTCGCTGGAAGCGTGGGCGGAGGCGAAGAAATGCCCTCAGCAGCCAGTTCCGGCGTTGGGGTGGCTGGTGGCACCAGGGACACATCCGCTTGCCCGGGTGGTGCAGGGAGCACCAATGTTGGCACAGCCGTCTCGGCAGGCAGCTCGACTACATCATGCGCCTCGGCCGGTGCCGGGGTCGGCGTCACCTCAGCAGTCACGCCGCCGGGTATAGTCACTTCTGGCGCAGGGGTCACTGCCATGCTGCGCATCGCCGGTGCCAGTGCCACTGGCATCCCGTCACCACGTCGGACAAAGTGGTTGTATAGCAAGATGCTGGCCAGAGCCATAACGCACATCAGCGTCACCACGCCGGTTGCCAGCCCTGGCACACCGAAGAGCCAGCGCCAAACAGGCGGCGAGGCTGGCGCAATTTGCTCCGGGCGCAAGGTGAGGGGACGCGGCGGCACGACGGCAGGTAGCTGGTGCAGCAAACGCACCGTCTGGCGCAAGACTTCTAGATCGCGCCGGCAGGTGGAACAGACTGCCAAGTGGCTTTCCACTAGATAGCGTTCGCGGCTATTTACCTGGCCGTCCAGATAGGCCGAAAGCAGCTGGGAAACATATTGGTGTAATTGGTGGTCTATCTCAGGCTGTTTCTTCTTCATCATCATGTATGAGCTGACGATATTCAGCGGGTAGAAGTTCCGGGCGTGTAGCCAGATACTCGCGCAACCTGGCACGCGCACGGCTCAATCTTGACTTGACAGTGCCTAATGGAATACCAGTGATTTCGGCAATTTCCTGATAGCTGAAACCTTGCACATCAGAGAGCACCATAATCACACGTTGGTCGGCCGGCAGGGTGGCGATGCCGCGCTGAATATGAGCGGCCAGCTCATGGCTCATCACAACGTCTTCTGGGCTGGCGTCCCCACTTGTCAACCATGCGGCGTGATCGGGATCCTCACCGGTTTCGTCACTTGATGTGAGCGCCTCCAGAGAGCGCGCCGGCCGACGGCGCTGGTAGCGCAAATGATCATAGCACATATTGGTCACAATCCGTATCAGCCAGCTCTTGAAGGAGCTGCTGCGCAGTGCCCGGATGTGCTTGAAAGCGGACAAGAACGCCTCCTGGCATACATCGGCGGCGGCGTCAGCATCGCCCATAATGCGGTAGGCCACGTTGTAGGCGAGATTCTGGTATGCCATCACCAGGCGATTGAAGGCGCTCAGATCGCCACGTTGTGCCCGTGCGATCATCTCCATTTCGTCCATAAAATGATGCCTGTCCAGCTCTCATAGGGCGACGCCAGATTTGACGAACGCTCCTATCTCACCTATACTCATCAAACTGAAGCCGGAGTGGCGGAACTGGCAGACGCGCACGACTCAAAATCGTGTGGGCTTCGCCCTTGTGGGTTCGATTCCCACCTCCGGCATTGCTGGTCAATGGAGACAGCTGAGAGCATTGGGTACGGTTTCAGCAGCCATGGTCGTGTCGCTGCGACTGTGCGCGATGCTGTGGCGAGGTCTTGGGAACAACTTGGCACATATCGCGTTATGTGAAACACGCCCCATTATAATTGTGACAATCGGAGATGCGCAAACTACACCGCAAGCTTCTCATCCTGGTGGCTATCGTACCGGTTGGCTGCCTGGCGGGGCTTCTTTTTGGCCTGTTCATTGGCTGGCAATTACTCCCCGTCGAATACGTGAATACAGAGATCAGTGACTTAGGTCCAGCTGACAAAGAGGACTATGTCCTCATGGTGGCAGCCGAATACAGTGTGGATGGCGATGCCAACAAGGCCTTAGCGCGCCTGGAGGAGTTGGATGTCGCCAACCCGGACCAATTCGTAGCCTACCTGGCGGAAAAATATGTCCAGGAGGGACGTGGTCACAACGATCCGGACACAGTCAATTTGGTGCGGCTGGCCGATGTGTTAGGCGTCAGCAGTCAAACTATGCTGGAGTATGTGGCCACGCCGACGCCGACTGCGACGGTCACCCCGACGCCCACGCATACCCTAACACCAACGCCAACGGCGACGCATACCCCTGTGCCCACACCGACACCCCAGGCCACCGCCACCGAGACACCGGCGCCCACCAGGCCGCGTCCGCCAACACCCACTCCCGGCCCGCCTACAGACACGCCGACCCCCACGCCGCCACCGGTGGACTTCGTGGTAAAAGAAGCGCGGATGCTCTCCATCTCCGAGAATGGTGGCTGTCGAGGACGCCATGAGGTCTCCATTTCCGTGCTGGATGTCAACGGACAGCCTCTCTTGGGAGCAGTGGTAACCGACCTGCCAGAATTTCGCAATTTTCGGGTGGTCACAGGCCAGAAAAACGAACCCTTCTTTGATTGGGGTATCAAGCTGGCTGAGATCGATCTGTATAAAGCCAGCACGCGCTTGCTGGTGGCAGAATATCCAGAAGGACGGCCGGTGACCAGCGAGGTGTCCCCTACACTGAGCACCAACGACTGGGAGATCGGCATCCCTCTGCTGATTGAAAAGGGCTATTGCAGCAGCGAGGCGCAGTGTCAACGCGACTGGAACAGTGGGATCCCCGGCGTGGGCGCCAATGCCCTGTGTTGGGGACATTATTCCTGGTGGCTTGTCTTCCAGGCAACGCATCCGTTCTAGGATGCCGGCGCAAAAAGTGTGAAGAGCGGCGAGCAGATCTGGTGGATAGGGGGATTTCTGGTTGGGCTGATGATCGGCATGAGCATGAGCCTGTTCTACACATGGGTGCTTGATCCACCTGCTCTGACTCTGGCGCCTCCCTCTTCGCTCAACCCACACGACAAGGAAATCTACACTGTGCTCGTCGCGGCGGCTTATACGGCGGATGGTGATCTGGAGCGTGCTGTCCGCCGCCTGGAGGGGTTGCGAGACGCCGGCATAGGCAACACGTTGGTGCTCCTGGCCGAACGCTACATTGCGGAGAATCGCGACGTGCGCGATGTGCGCGCGCTGGCGCGACTGGCCGACGCTCTCGGTCATACGTCGGCGCTGGTACGCGCTTTTATTGCCACGCCGACGGCTACCAGTACCGCTTCCCCTACTGCGACGCCTTTGCCAACTCTCACGGCCACCCCATCCCTGACACCGACACCGACTTCGACAGTCATGCATACTGTCATCCCGACGCGGCAATCCCGCCCCACCTCAACCCCGAGCAAGACGCCCACGGCAACTGTGACGAGAACGCCCACCCCCACAGCTACCCCTACGGCCGAGCCCGGTCGGTTCCGGGTGGTCCAGTCCACACCATTGTGCGATGCAGAGGCGGATGGGATACTGCGCATTTATGTGCGTGACGAGGATGGCGAAGGTGTGCCAGGCGTACAGATATCAGTGAGCTGGCCGGAAGGCGAAGATCGTTTCTACACCGGCTTCAAACCTTCTATTGATCCTGGTTATGCCGATTTTGAGATGCAGACAGGCAAGGTATACGAGGTGCGCTTAGTGGACGAAAAGAGCGATGTGGCCCATAATGTTGGTGTGGTCACAGAGCAGACCTGCCCGGGCTTGCCAGAAGGCACAGATCCCTCATGGCAGGTGGTTTTTCGAAAGGGATAGGGGACTGAGGGCTTGGACGAGAACTTATTGAGAAATGTGCCGTTGTTCTCCGGTTTAGATGGAGCTGAGCAGCAGGCACTGGCACAGTGCGGACGCCTCTCGAGCTATCGTGCCGGAGAACAGCTCTTTGCAAGGGGCGATGCAAGCCATGCTTTCTATCTCATCCGGGAAGGATGGGTACGTTTGACCCATGATCCAGATGGCGCACCGCTGGCGACGCTGGGTCCGGGCAGCCTTGTGGGCGAAACGGAGTTCTTCCAGGGCACCAGCCACAGCGTCTATGCCATCGCCAGTACTCCTCTGGAAGTGTGGACATTTGAACAGGAGGCTGTGCAGGCGGTCATCAGCCAGAACAGCGCCATAGGTCTCAAGCTGGGACTAGCACTGGGTGCCGGGATCGTGCAATATCGGCGGCACCTTATGGAACGGTTGGGACGTCTGCCCTTCGTGCGCATGCTGGAAAGCGATGAGCAACGGTGGGCACTGGTGGAACGCTTGGCACCCCACTCCTACCAACCTAATGAGGTGCTTTACCGCAGTGGCGATGCGCCAAGCGGCATCTATATCATCGAAAGCGGCACCTTGCGTGTTATAAGTGATAGTGGCAGCAGCACGGAAGCGCGCCAGGGCGAGACATTGGGCGTGCTTTCTGCCTTGGCTGGGAAGCCCCACCCCGAGACCGTCCAGGCTATTACACCTGTCATTGTCTGGCGGATCGGTCCGCTAGAGTTCACACGTCTGATGGACAGCTATCCACACCTGCGTTCCCTGCTGGGACGTAACCTGCGCGCGACACTCAGCGCTGCCGACCGGGTGCGTGCCGTTGAGATGCTGAGGCGCATGCCCCTCTTCGCCGATCTCGAGCGCACCGATCTGGATGCTGTGGCAGCGTGTCTGCTGTTGCGCTATGTGCCTGCCGGCGACACGCTCTTCATACCAGGCGATCCCGGCGATGCGATGTATTTTGTCGAGACAGGGCAAATCGAAATCGTCTCAGATGGATCAGATGGTGCGCAACATACTCTGGCACGCCTGGTCCCGGGGGACTATTTTGGTGAGATGGCACTCCTGACCGGTCGGTCGCGCACCGTTACAGCGCGCGCGGCAAGTCCTACCAGTTTGTGGGCATTGTATCGCTCTGATTTTGATGCCTTGCTGGTCAAGCTCCCGGCACTCATGAAGGCGCTGAGTCGTGCTCTGCGCGAGCGCCTCTCACAAGCGGCCGATACCACGTTGCCCTCGCATCTGCAAGCGTTGGCGTTGGCCGGCGGCCTGTCACGCCTTGAGCTGGCGGCACTAGCCGAAAAACTGCAAGCACAAACTTTCCATCGTGGTGAGATTGTTTGCACAGAGGGTCGCCTGGGCGATGCGATGTACTTCATTGCCTCTGGCCAGGTCGAGCTGGCGGTGAGCACCCCACGCGGCATGAAGGTGTTGCAGGTGCTCGGCGAGGGCGACTTCTTCGGCGAAACCGCATTGTTGGCCAGCCGACCTTATGCGGTCACGGCGCGCATGGTTGCCGATGGCACGTTGTGGGCATTGCGCAAGCCAGATTTCGACACCCTTCTTTTCAAATACCCCAACCTGGCCACAGCACTCAGCTGCGTGCTCAGCGAGCGGCAGGTGGATACCGGGCGCGAGCCGGATGGCGCGGGGGGGACATCTCGCACAGGGCATTTACCCTCTTCTCGGAGAGCGACACCGCCCGTGGCACCACCGTCTCGCCCAGTGCGCCCACCTTCGCCGCCGGCTTCGCCTGCGTCACGTCCGGCGTCATCTGGTCCGCCACGCAAGGTGACAGCCCGGCCACCTGCGGCGCCGCCTGTTGTGCGACCATCTCAGCCGCCACCGGCCCCGTCAGCTCCGCCTGTTGCGCGGCCACAAGAGCATCCCAGACGCCCAGAGCAGAGGCCGGCAGCTGCTCCTGACAGAATGCGAGCTGCCCCGCCACCGCGTGGAGGCGCCAGTGGAGCAAGACCCATCCCCCGGGAAGCTACAAAAGGCGATGTATCTGCTGCACCGATGCCACGTACCCCGCCTCCTGGTATGGCAGCGCCGCGGTCTGCGCCTCCTAAAGCGGGAGAGGTGCCGATTGAACATGGTGTCGCTGCAACCGCACCCTCAGCTGAACCGGCTGTGCCACCAGAGGCGGAAGCGCAACCCATTGCCACAACGCCGGGCGTGGCAGCACAGCCCCATCAGGTGCCAGTTCCTGCACCGCAAAGTGCTGTATCTGTCAAGCCGTCCCCCGTTCCGACGCCCTCCCGGCAGCGCCCCAAGGCTGAAGGACGTGACCGCCACGGGGAAACGCGGCCGCGCCGCTTGAGCAAGCTCATCGGAGGGTTAGCAGTTTGGTTTACCACGCGCAGCCGCCGGGTGAAGGTAGGGT
>CAKZLO010000071.1 GCA_937127125.1 uncultured Ardenticatenia bacterium | reverse complement strand
AGGAGCCTTGCGAGCGCCCACCTCGGAAGAACTTTCAATCCACGCCAGCAATTAACTTTTACTGTTGACCTTGTCTTTTCACGCAGCACCCACGTGCGTTCATGGTTGCTGACAGTACCGATGTGTCATCCTGTATTACAAAGGTCAGCTTCCCGACGCCACCAGAATATGCGACACACTCACAGGGAACGCGGATTGTCTTGGTGATCACTGTGCCTTGACTGACGGGGTTATCATAAACCCATCCGTCGGTAGATCCGCAGAGTTTCCCGTCTTTGTAGATATACCACTTGTCGTTGCTGGCATTGCTAGTTGAGTGGGGAGGTGTGTTGGGCGGGTCAAATGCATCCTGAAGTGCTTTTAGCTTCAGCGTCAATGTAACACCGGTACATTGACAGCATTTATTCTCCGGCAGCTTGAACTGGAAAGTGTGCTGAAAGACTCTGTTGGAGGTTGTGCCACCGAAGTTAGGTTCGGGATTCGAAGGTGGGGGGAATTGTGTAGAGTCTATAAACGCCGCCGACGGTGCCGAAGCTGACAAGTTTATGATTTGTGGGTCTGGGCATGGAACGTTACCGTCCATTGGTGGCTGAATTTGATCTGGTTCAAATGGCACTGGGGCAGGTCGAGGTCTACGCTGCCCCTCTTCTTGCGCCCAAGCTACTTGCAACAGTGACATGCCAAATACGCAAAGAACCAGGAAGGTTCTTAGCACACCAAAGAAGCTGTGAGGCTTCAACTTTATGTTGGTCTCTCTTTTCGTCGTCATGCACCTCCAGTTTGTTTTGGTAGATGACCTCCTCCCTAAAGGGGAGGGCTTCCCCTTTCAACGAAGGAGACTTACGCGGATCGAGGGAACGCTCCCCAGCACCCGTGCAGAGCCTCCCTCTCCAAGGGCTTAATTTCGGGCCGGTCCAGCCCTGCGGCTCTTAACTATACCACAGTTATTAGATCACATCTGATGCTAAGGCTGCCCTTCATCCTACTCTTAGAAGAGTGGACTTTCCCGGCGGCTCATTGTAAAAAGAGGTTTCCCGAAGCCAACCACAAGGTTCCGTTGCTACTGTAACCGCCTTTGTCTTTGCAGGCGATGGTAGAGAGCGTCGTCAAAATCTATCTTATTATCCTTATATGGTCTGGTCTGTGTGACCTCTTGGTCAAACTCTTCAGGGCGTTCCGATCATGGACACTAAATGGTAGGCTGGTGACGTCGGATGCATGTCTAAGAAGCCTTCTAAGGGGCGCATTCATGGCCGTTGTCGGTTATGTGGTGCTTGACTTGTTCATTTCGGGCAGAGTACTTGTACAGGCAACCTTGTTGCTTGTGATGTCTTTATTGCTTGTGCAAGAGTACGTGTTGTACTTAACGGGAAAATTACACTTGGCGAAACTACAAAACAGCGAGTCCGAAAAGGACCAAAGGGTAGGGCGCGCGGCAATCGAGGGCAGAAGAGGCAGTTGGTTTGTGCTAGAAAACGTCTTGGTTTACGGATTAGCTGGATGGGTGGCTGCCTCGGTCACGAGGTTGTTGGTGGGAACAATCTCTCTCCGCTTTCAGTTAGCACTGACCTTGATGAGTATGCTGTTAGGCGGTTTAATGGCGTTGTGGCAATTGAAAGTGGACAAAGCGCGGCAATGAAGCGCTAGCTCTGCGCGCTCCTAAAGGTGAGCGAGGTTCGAGGTGAATTCCCTTAACTGGGAACGGGTTCGGACGGTAAAAGTCGGTGAGAGCAAATGCCTCGTGAATTGTGTTGTAGATCCTCATTTCTTCTGATCTCCGATCAGCTTGGGCTTCTCAACTGAGTGGAGATTCATCGGAAATCTCCACTTTTATACTCTTCTTGTACTACGCGCTTACGGCCATTGGTTGAGCACTCCGAGCAGTAATGCCAAGCGCTATGGCAATCTCCGCTTGCTTGCAGCGCTGTTTGCGTGGGATCAAAAGTGAGCAAACCGCGACCCATAGCCTAATCACACGCGCCACTCTTTCAGGTCATCATCTTATTCACTCAGTTGACCAAAGTTCCGACAGTCGAACGGCAATAAGCGGGCACATGAAAATTCCGCACATTATCAAGAAATTTTTCGTGTGCGCGGTCGAAAGGGATTATGATATGGTTTGGCGGTATCCGCTGAAATCGGCGAACGCTCAGGAGATCAATGACTCCACGACTCGCGGCCTTCTGGCCCCTGAGGTCGGCAAGAGGGTTGAGGATAGGTGAAAGATCTGATGATCTTCATTACGATGGCAGGTGTTGTTAGACTGTAGCGGAGTGCAGCGAGTACCAACGTAATCTGACGGTTCGTTACAAAGATTATATTCCGTTAGATTCTCTTTAGATGATATCAAAGGAGTTAGGTATGGAACCTGATCTGGTCGGGAGGATAGCTGCTAAAGTAGCCCTTTTACCTGTCGAGCAGCAGAAGAAAGCGCTCGAATATGTCGAGGCTTTGCTGGAACAAAGCGTCAATCGTCCTTTACGCGGAGGGCGGAGTCTGATGGGGGCATTCGCCCATCTAGGTTTGAGCGTCACGGACGAGGACATAGAAGAAGCGCGCCGCGAGATGTGGCGTCACTTTCCACGCGAGGAGACGTAGAAATTGCGTGGCATCGTCACAGACACGCATCCGCTGTTATGGTATCTGTTCGATCCGGTGAAACTATCGGCAGCAGGGCGCACGGCGTTTCTTGAGGCTGAAGCCAGGGGAGAAGTCATCCATGTTCCTTCGATAGTTGTAGTGGAACTGCGTTATTTGGTCGATAAAGGGAAGCTTGGCGAAGTGCATTATGAGGTGATTTTGCAGGTTTTGCGCGACAGTGTGCTGCCGCTTAAGTTTGCCGCGCTTGACATAGAGATTGCCGATAAACTTATTTCCATTCCGCGAGAGATCGTTCCCGATATGCCAGACCGAATCATTGCAGCAACGGCGCTCAAGCTCAATCTACCGCTGGTGACGAAGGATGAGGATGTCCGCAAACTCACCAATGTGGTGACGATATGGTGAGCATTGGTGGCCGAGGTTTTGGCGGATCTGGCTTTGAGAAAGTCGATCTTACATAAGCGGAGCCTTCGTTACAGCCTTGGTCGCATTGCTCTGGTGCTCATTGTGGCATAGTTGTGCAGGTGTAGATCATGAGGCCATTCGAAGCCATTCCCCAGAACACTTTTTCAAATACCTTTTCCGGCCCGGCTCCCCTCGGCTTTTGCACTTTTGAGGAGACTTTGAGCGACCACGGTGAAGTCGTCTATGAAGTGAGGTCAAGCGTGTTGGGTGGGCAAGTGGTGGCTGAGTTGAGGAACTGGGGGAGCGAGTGGGGCTGAAGTCGCGGCTATGTCTATGGCGCTAGTGGCGAGTTGTTGGCGGTGCAGCACATGGGCGTCGAGTGGGTACACCGGGATCCGGTGGTGAAGAGTCAGCGGTTAACGGACGAGGCGGGGAATGTGGTGGCGGTGATCGAATTGGATCCGTCGGGCGGGGAGACGGACAGATGTGTGAACCAGAGGCAGCAGCCATATCGGTACACGACGTATGAGCGAGACGGGAACGGGGTGGATCGGGCTGTGATGAGGAGCTATCACGGGTGGTGGACGCGGTTCAATGAGCCGGATCCATGGGATGGGAGTTATGACCTGACGGATCCGCAATCGTTCAACCGGTACACTTATGTGCAGAACGATCCGGTGAACTTCGTGGATCCGAGTGGGTTGTTTGCGCTAAACAGGGAATACTTCGAGGCGATGGAAGCGTTATGGGAGTTGTGGCTGTTCGGGATGCAAATGAACCAGCGGTTGGTGCAACCGTTGGTTGATGGGCCGGAGTTAACACCTGATGGCGGTGGAGGCGGCGCGCCTGCGTTGGTGCCGCAGCAATCAAATCCCACGCCATGTGATGTTAGGATTCCTGATGATCCAAATCTCCGTGCAGCCATTGGTACGATATTAGGTGAGGCCACCCTACGAAGTTACATAGGCATGCGCCAGTGCAGGGATGGTGACACTTACGGGCGACCGACTGGCGAAGTCATCACTGAAGAAAATCTTTATACGGAGGCAATCCTGATGGCCAGTGTCATTGTGAATCGGGCCAATAGGAGCGGGCAGTCATTACAAGATGTCGTTTCTGCCAGAGGGTAGTTCCTCGGGTACAGCAGAGGGATGAACATCCTCAACTCTGGTAACTTTGGCGTTAATGGGAGTGCTGAATATGAGAGACTCCGCACTGCCGTGAGGGCGGTTAGTGAAGTGCTTCAAAATGGGGTCGTCAACGATTCAATCTTTAACTGGCGGGGAGTAATGCAAGAGAGGCTAGTCAGAAAAGGAGGTAGAATGATTATTCAGAGATTCATTCGGAGACAAGGCAATGCTATACGCGCCGCATATACGGATTTCTTTTGATCTAGGAGGCACAATCATGGGCGGACGAAGATTTGACAAGGGGGGCGGTCGGTCCGGACCTTGTTTTGTTTTAGCTATACTAATAGTCTGTTTGTCACTGACAACTTCGAGACCGATATCTAGATCCTTCCAGTCAAGGATACAAAAAGTCAGTGAACTCCCCCAACCCCGCAGTGATGGTCGCCACTTAATACAATTCACGGATACGCAGGAGGGATGGCTTGCCGATAACAAGAATCTGTGGCGGACGACGGATGGGGGAATGAACTGGAAGCTGGTTTACTCGATTAGCCAACGTTCTCTCAACTCAATAATGGGTTTTCAGTTTGTTGATTCGCGCAACGGTTTTCTCAGGACATCAGGCTGGCTTCTCAAAACTGAGGATGGCGGGTGTACTTGGAGACGACTTCATACGCCTTTTGATTTTCCTCAGGGTCAGCTACTGGATCTCAGCTTTTTGGCAGGTGGCAAGGTAGGGTGGGTTGTTGGTGGGATCTATCGTCCGATCACGCGCAAAGAGTTGGAGCAACATCCCTATCCCAATTATGCAATAGGCACTTTGCCGAACGATGCAGAGGCTGTACTTGAAGGAGCTGTTTTTCACACGGATGATGGCGGTAGGACTTGGCATGAGCAAATTCGCACTCGTGATGTGCACATATTTTTAGGTCTCAGTTTCTCGGATGCAAGGCATGGCGTTGTGCTCGGCGATCTAGGCGTCTTCTACACGAGGGATGGTGGTCGATCTTGGCACCCTATTGAGTTCAGGGATGATTGTGTCGATCAGAACTTCATGGCTGTCTTCGAGGAGCATCCAGTGGATGTATATTTTGTTGGTTTTGGTGCAGGCTGGTTGAGTTACACAGGCGGATATATGGCTAAGAGTGAAGATGGTGGGCAGACATGGTGTGACCTGCTACATCTGGGAGGAACTTGGCCCAACTCTTCTGATAATTTCTTCCAGAAGATTCGCTTCATTGATCAGAAACATGGCTTTGGGTTAAATGTTGATGGCGCTTTGTATGAGACGAGGGATGGTGGAGCAACTTGGGTTAAGGTCAACGCAAACATAAGGGTTGAGGATATCTACCTTTTCGATGCTAATCACATATGGGCAGTTGCTGACGAAGGTTTGTTCCGCATTGTGCCTTAACGTAAGTCTTGTAGGAGGTTGAAGCTCAAAGCAGGCGACAAAGATGCAACGCTTGGCCGAAGGGCCTCTTTATGAATAGGGGCTGCCGTATGCGCGCCGGTCACTCAGCAAATTGAGCGCGTATTTGATCAAACAGCGCGTGGTCAAAACGATCAACCGTGAGCACTTGCGCCAAGTGCTCAAAGGTGGGTGGCTCCCTGTGCCGTGTCCAACGCAAGATCATCAGCCAAAATTCCCAGCGGCAGTTGATCTTGAGCCATCTGCGGGCTGTGTAGCGGCATCTGCCCAAGAACGATGTTCTGTGGTTCTTCGATGTCTAATTGATCCCTGTCAAAGCGTATGGGGGCGTCGCTTCACCTCCGTTAAGCGGTTAGCGAGGAGATCGAAACGGTCTTTGAAGAGGCCGTCCGGGCGTCGCTTCACCTCCGTTAAGCGGTTAGTCTTGGCACGCCACCAAAAGACGTGAGGCTGGTGTTATCTCTTTCTGTTCTGTGATGTCGGCAGCAACGAAGCCCATTGGGTCTTCTTCCCAGGGAAGAGTTCTCTCTTCGTCTGTCGGTTCATGCGCCAGATACGATGCTGGCATCCAAATCAAGGCTTGTAGATGGCCTTGGATCGAGATCGTGCCCAAAGTTACGTCAGACCCGGCGCGTGATGCGAGAACGCAAGCTGCATTTGGTCAGCTTGCCCAAAGTCAGCTCGGACGACAATCCGGTGGAAACGATCTTCAGTGGTATTCAACAGATGATTCTGGACAATAGTGATGATGCTGAAGCTCGCGCCACGCAACGCTGCCGTAGTGCTCATCTGCGCGGACGCAATCGGTGCGACGATCGCTCTATCCAGATCACTTATCTTGGAAATACCCACAAGCATCAGTGGACAAATTCTCCCATCAATTACTGGATGCTATGTTTAAGGAAAAGGCGTTGTTGTGCAACAGTTAATTATTTGATGCCCAGACGGTTTAATCGCCTCGGGACTGAGTCGCGAGGGTTAGAGGGGGGGCGCGCTTGGTATGCGCCGCAAGCTGTCTGAGCCAGGGCGGTTCTCGTCCGGGTAGGTGGCTCGTTCAGCCAGCATCGGGGCATCGTCGAGGTTGGCCACGGACGATACATTGACGATCTCGCCGTTTTGTCTTACCAGTTGCGTCACGAGTCTTACCAAGGAGTCGATCACTTTGCTTGATCACGACAAGTCTTGATAAAGCGGGCGAAGTTTCTACTCGCTGCTGCTCTTCTCTGATAAATAGGTTTCTGCAGCTTGGATGAATTCGGCGGCCCAGTGGCAGATGTCTTCCGCCTTTTCCTTGGGGACAGGTGTTCCTATCTCGTAATCACCGACATTTCGAATGCGATAGGCATCGAGCAACAGACGATGGAACTTGGGGTCGAGCGCTCCGGTCTTAGCATACTCCCTGCCGAATGCTGCAATGACGGCCGCGTGTTTGCTGTACGAATGACCCAAGGCGAGCAAAAGCGCTTCGGCGACGTAAAACATTGCATAGTAGCCTCGCGAAGCGGCGAAATCAGCGTATCCTTCCCGCAGAAGAGTCTGAGCGGCGGCGAGGCTAGCCTTCGCTTTCTCCAGAAGTGCGCGGGTCTCTGTTTGGCTCATAGTCGTATCCCCTCGCGCCGGACGTTCATCAGGAAAGGAATGTTACGCGATTCGAAATCGCGCCGGGTCACAAACGTGGTTGATAGTACCACATCATATTTTAGACTGAGTTCTGCGGAGTCTTTAGAGGTCAGATCGAGCATTTCTGCATAATCGAATGGCTCTTTCATCACACACAACACATCGATATCAGATCCTTCCGTCGCATCTCCACGAGCCTGCGAGCCGTAAAGGACAATCGAATCTAGTTTGTCCCCGAGGAGTTCGACAAGGCGCAGCCGGTACTCAGCCAGGATCCCTTGCAGACGAGCGTTCAGAATCATGTCATCAGTTCTTGCCAGCATGGTTGATGTCTCACCTGTACGTGTGTTGGTCCTCACCTTGGCGCATGAGTATCATCGTCTCCGAACCACTAGAGCACATAGCTAGCTTGGGAAGCTGGCCAGTGCCTTCGCGCTTTCTCGAAGTTGGTTAGAGACAACCACCTTTGCGATCCTGTGTTAAAGGTCGAGGCCGGACTCACTTCGCCATTATCGGTAGCAGTCGAGAGCCAGATCCTTTCTAGGAATCCTATGTATCACCTGCTTTGGCACTAAATCAAGCCTATGATAACTCAGCTGTATGATGGACCGCGCATCTCAGGTCTGACTGGCGAAGTTTCGTGGCATGTTTTACACGACTCTCTTTGGGCATGAGAGGGCTTTGCTGAAGCTTTAGGCCGACATGATCGGTGGGGTTAGTCATCGAGTGGCGCGAGAGGTAGTGCTGACGCATGTTTTCTGGTATGGCGATAGGGGTAATCGAGTGCGGATGGAGGACGGGATGGGGCGAGTGGATTACGAGTACGATGTGCTGGGGCGGTTGGTGGCGGAGACGCGGTATTTCAATGAGTTAGGGCAATCTTACAGGCTCACATACCAGTACGATTTAGCAGGGGAGTTGACGCAGGTGACGAATCCGTGGGGAGTGGTGGTGGGCTACACCAGAGATCAGACCGGCCAGGTGACGGCCATCACCGGAGCCGGTTATGCAGGGGTATCGGTCTATGCGCAGGGGATCAGGTATCGAGCCTTCGGGGCAGTGAGGCAGGTGACGTATGGCAACGGGCGACAACTGAGCGTCGCGTATGACAACAGGCTGCGTGTGAGCAGATGGGAAGTTAGCGGGGTGTTAGGGTGGGAGTATGAGTACGATAATTTTGGCGAGCGGAGTGGGCGAGCGACGGCGTGCGCGGAACCTGTACGACGCGACATTGGATCGGAGTTGGGAGTACGATCAGGTGGGGCGGTTGATGCACGCCTACAGTGGTGAAGAGGTGAGCGGCTGACGGACGAAGCTGGGAACGTGGTCGCGGTGATCGAATTGGATCCGTGGGGCGGGGAGACTGACAGATGTGTGAACCAGAGGCCGCAGCCGTACCGGTAGACGACGTATGAGCGGGATGGGAATGGGGTGGATCAGGCGCTGATGAGGAGCTATCAGGGGTGGTGGACGCGGTTCAACGAGCCGGATCCATGGGAAGGGAGTTACGATCTAAGTGATCCACAATCGTTCAACCGGTACAGCTATTGTGAGAACGATCCGGTGAACTTCGTGGATCCGATGGGTATGTTTAGACAAGGGCCATGTCGCAGTGGATACGACTACGCAACCGGTGCGTGTCGGGACACGGACGGAGGCGGTGGAGGAGTTAATTGGTTGCTGTGGCGATTTTACTTTGGCAGTAGTCCACAGCCCTCCATTTCGGACGATTGGAGCGGAGGAGGTGGCGGCGGAGGCGGCGCGCCTATGCCGGTGCTGACTCAGACTGTGTCGATTAAGGGCCCTTGTAATGTGCCGGACTTTGCTAGTCTTTCTCAGGCAAAACAGAGTCAATTAGAGCAACTCGGGGTAAGCGCGAGTCAGTGGAATAGCTTGAGCAATAATCAACGGCTTGGATTTTTCAATTTTACCGGAGCCATTGCTGCCGCAGGGCTGTCACTGAGCGGATGGAGAGTACATTGGGATGCCGGAGGTATTCAGCAAGATCGTACGTTCTTCGTTGCTGGTGCAGGGGCCACCAATTTATTAGTTCAAGTACAAGCATCAAATCCTTTCTCCCGCGACACTGGAGATGGGCATGGAGCATACCATGGAGCATACAGTGAGAGCTACCGACGGAATGTGTTCAGCAAGAGTTTGCAGCTTTCTTTCACTCGCGATAGTAAGTACCTCGATGCAGACATTGACCGCTTCTCGCCATTAGCCTTTGATCGGCTATCCCATGTAGGTAAAATGTTTCATCGGAGCGTCGTGTGCGGCTGTAAGACGCGTGTTCCGGCACGCGCGACACCGCAAAACGATCGAATGGATTAGACATGACAAAACGAAAAAAGGACAAGAACACGACAAGCACCAACGGCGACACGGTGGGCTATGAACCTCGGCTTTGGCAAATGGCCGACGCCCTGCGCGGCAGCATGGATGCGGCCGAGTACAAACACGTCGTGCTGGGGCTCATTTTCCTCAAGTACATCTCCGACGCCTTCGAGGAGCATCGCGCCCGCCTCGAGGCCGAACGTGCCCAGGGCGCCGACCCCGAGGACCCCGACGAGTACCGCGCCGAG
>CAKZLO010000070.1 GCA_937127125.1 uncultured Ardenticatenia bacterium | reverse complement strand
AGCGGCTTGGTGTACCTGCGCGCGCGGTGGTATCAGCCCCAGCAGGGGCGGTTCACCAGCCGTGATCCGTTTGCGGGTTTCCCGACGCAGCCCTATAGTCAGCATCCGTACCAGTATGCCTATAGCAATCCGGTGCTGCTGAGAGATCCTACGGGCCGTTGTATCGGTTGGCTGTGGGGCGACCCAACCTGCCAGTTCGCCGGCACCGACTACACCAAGTATGACTATGCTGGCGGTGGACAAGTCTTAGTAACCGGGTTGGGCGCGGCCGCCACGGTTGTGGCGTGTGCTGGCACGGCGGGCGTGGCATGCGTCGCGGGGGCGGCAGGCGCAGGTGTAGTGACCGCATGGGGCAAGCAGGCGCTAAACAACGCCGGTCAGCCGGTCGGTGCCGCTGCAACCCAGATTCACTGGCGGCAGGTGGCGGTCGATGGAGCGGTGAGCGGGGTGAGCGGGCCGATTGGTTATGGGACCGCGCGCCTGGCCAGACCGTTGCTTGGCCAGATTACGGCTGGCGGTATCCGTGCGACGGTGCGTGGCGGAATCGTCGGTGGGTCGAGTGCCGGGGGCAGCCGAGCTCTCATGAACATCTTTGATGGCGATCCAACCACTGGCGTTCTGGAGGAAGTGCTTGAAGAATGTCTCATCGGTGGTTTGTTTGGTGGATTCCAGGCTGGGGCCAACTATGGTCTTAGTCTACGCAATGCTGAGATCTACGTGCGGGCCGTGGACGTGGATCAGTTAGCGCGGATTAAGGCTTCTGGATGGAGTCGACTCGTCTTGCGTGGTGGTTCGGGCGAGAGCTTCATAAGTACATCTCGCAAGTACGTTGAAGGCCTTGCCCATCGCCACTCTGATTGGTATCCTCATCAACTTGAAATCTATGCTAAACGAGGAACTTTGGACAAACTGGCAACCATCGGTGCCCGTAGCGATAGTGAGCTTACGGAACAGCTTTTCCCTGCTATGCCGCTTATTGGCAAGGGCAAAAGCACCTTGCGCATTTCAAGGGCGAGCGCGGTGTATTGAATATCGGTTTGAGGTCGGAGAGCATCAACGCGTTCAATAAGAATATCATTGATATTCGGAGGGTTCCATGGCAATAAACTCCACAGATGCCAATATCGAGCGTCTACTTCGCAACATTGATCATGCTCGTGGGAAGGATTACATCCTAGCATTGGGGGAGTGGACAGATTACATCTCTTCTTCTGACCCCTCGACAGGAGACGTTTTAGCGGACATGCTGTTAAGCACGCCAGTATCTAACAGGAAAAGGATAGAAGCTCTCGTTCTGGGACTATTGGAGCGACCTTGTCATCGTGCTCGGAAAAAGCTTGAGGAGTTACTTCTCCTATCCGGCGCACAAGGGCTGAAGCACGAGGATATTCTTGAGGCTTTAGGTGTACTGGGTAACCCTGCCTCAATTCCTGTGCTTGCTCAAGCGTGTGGTTTCGATGATGAATACGGTCATTTTCGGACGAAGATCGCATGGGCTCTCGGCCGTATGGGAACTCCACTCGCTGAAGCGGTTCTTGAACAACTCATGAAAAGTGCCCTTCCAAATGTAGTATGGGCGGCCCGCGAGGCACTAGGCAATATCCGCCAGACTTCCGGTGCAAGTGATGACTAGGGGACAGTGTGCAATGCCCTCACACCCAGAGGCTATATCCATCAGACAGGTGCATCATCGATTGAGTGCCCAATTCGGAGAATACCTTGGTAACAATGCTCCGAACGTACATCAGGAAGGACTGTCCCGTACCAGCAGTATGTAAACTGTCCTGTCCGATCCAGTAGCGCAATTTCGGTCTCGGATGCATGCGCGATCCTTTCGCGAATGGGGATAGCGACGTCATCACGCATTTTGGAAAGAGGGCTCTTGACCAAGCATTGAAGGAGGATCCAAGTATGAGTGCGGAGCAAATAAGGCACTTTATTGAGCAAGTCATGAGGATATCACGATGAAATCGCGGTTAATCGAATTCGGAATAGCTTCTGTTGAAATTTCTGCCGCCAAGGTGATAGTCAGCGGGCGATGCTACCAAGGCCCAATTGTAATTGGTGATGTGTTCGACAGCATCTACCAGTTGCAGGCTCACAAGCAGGCAAATGGGTCTTATGGGCTGCATGAGTCCGCAGCAGATCGCGGTGATCGAGCGGTTGCAGGCTCACAAGCAGGCAAACGGGTCTTATGGTCCATCGACCCGCGGGGCTGGTCAATCAGTGTCTTTCCAGGTAGTAGCTATCTGGACATATGGTTATGCTGTAGACGAACTTGGAGAGGGGATGACAGGCCGATTAGAGATCATAGGTCATGAGGTCAACGCTCTTGCTGTAGGTGCGGTTCTAGGGGTCTCACATGATGAGAAGGTTTAGAATTCGAGTAGATGTGTGTCGGTTGATCGGATTAAAAAGGGGTCTTCCAGGCTGGTACGAGATAGCTGGCGACGACCGGATAGCGGAATTGGAGGACCCTTAGGGGTAACTTTGATGATTTTTCCTGTGAATGTACTACCTGATTGATGATTTTTTGTAGTGCATCACGCCGCTGTTCATTCGCACCGGACTTGCAACGGGCATCGTGGCGGTAAGCTAATCATGACTATCATCGCCCGGTATCC
>CAKZLO010000069.1 GCA_937127125.1 uncultured Ardenticatenia bacterium | reverse complement strand
TCCGACGGTTGCTTCGTCGGCTCACCAAAGCTGCATCAACCCATGAGGCATGAGGATTGGAATATTGGACACGCTCTTAGTAGCGGTCTTTGTCTTGCACGCGCGATTGTAAGTGGCAGTACACGGCTATACGCGACTTGTCCACCTGCTGAAGCCTTGCCACAGGATACTGTTTTTGCCGGATTGCTACTGATGCCGTTCATAATGCTACCGGACAACATAACCGGTGCGCTGTGGATGGGGATTACGAGTGGATTATTGACATGGGCCTTAACGCGCAAGCATGAATATTGGCGTCTGTTGATATTTATGACGCCGGCTTGGGGCATGACACTCTGGAATATACAGGCAGGAGCTTTGTTATGCTTTATTGCGCTTGTTCCGGATTTGCTCCCGTTTGCGCTGTATAAGCCACCTCAGGGACTTGTGATTGGGCTATGGCGCTTTTCGTGGAAACGCGCGATAACAACCGGCGTAGTTTTGATTATCTCTATCATATTGTGGCCAACCTGGTTGCCTGATTGGTTGAATCAGGCGACTGCATATCAGTCAATAATCCCACTCCTTGTATTACCTGTTGGCCCACTGTTGTTGGTGGCGCTACGTTCGTGGCGCGATGATCGTACGCGCTTGCTATTGCTGATGAGTTGTATCCCGCAACGTGGAATGTATAATGCGTTTCTGCTTTACCTTATTCCCCAGACAATCCGAGAGATGACATTTGCAGTGGTTGCATCCTGGATCGGCGTAGTAATATGGATCATGATGAAGTCAGAGGCACTAGGAATAGTAATTGGGTGTTACTTGCCTATGCTGTTGATATGCCAAACAGGCGTTCGCCGACAAGTACAAGAGTGTGTCAAGTTTCGCTAATCCCAACCGTTGCAGATTAATAAGGATCGCCATCCATCGCGCCCAACATGGCTTGCACCTGACTCACTTGAATCGGGGCCTTTTGATAATTTATCTCATATTATGCTTGTCTTGCCCGGGAGTGGTCTGAGCCAACCCACCGTGTTCAGGTGAAGCTTGCCATTAGCCCGCAAATTTCGAAACTATCAGGTCAGTTGGTCGCATACAAGGTAACACCATCAAATGACCTGGAGATAACAGTGACGCACCGTGTTACGATTGACCGGTGTGCTTTCTTATTTAAGGTAATACCATCAAATGACCTGGAGATAACAACGACACATAGAGAAAAGATCGTACTTTCTGTAATAGCGATTGTCATTACAGTAGTGTTGCCCTTGAAAGTTTCTGCTATTTAGCACAGTCAATCCAATGAAAAAGAGGTATGGACTAGTTAATGAATTCCGATGGAAGTATCAGCATCAGCCCCGATACTGTCTTTGTATTGGTTCAATATCTAAACGGTTTACAGCCGCTGCCATTCTGCGCCTCGAACAAGATTCGGTTTGTCTTGATCGAATATCAGAATATTTTTCGGCCTGGTCAAGGATCGTGATGATCGGCTTGCCACTGAACTGGCTGGTCTTCATCGGGTCCTCCTGATGGGAGGATTCTGACAGATCGAACTGTCCAGTTCCTGGGTCTCAGGACAAGAGACGGCGATCAGCGCTCGTCGTCGAGCGGGCTGCGCACCCCTCGCCCGCCACGGTTGAGCACGTGGGTGTAGATCATGGTTGTTTTCACGTCCTTGTGACCGAGAAGCTCCTGGATGGTGCGGATATCATAGCCGTCTTCCAGCAGATGGGTGGCGAAGCTATGGCGGAAGGTGTGGCAGCCGGCGTGTTTGGGGATCCCCGCTGCGCGGATGGCGGCGCGGACCGCGCGCTGCAGGCTGCTTTCATGCAGATGGTGGCGGCGCGGCGCACCGGTCGCCGGATCGAGCGAGTCACGGCTCGCCGGAAAGACGAACTGCCAGGCCCATTCCCGATTGGCGTTGGGATACTTCCGCTCCAGGGCATAGGGGAGCGCAACCGCACCGGCGCCGCGCACCAGCTCGCGAGCGTGGGCCTGCGCGCGGAGCACAAGGTGGGCCTGGAGCGGATCAACCAGCGCCAGCGGCAGCATCGTCACGCGATCCTGCTCGCCCTTACCGTCACGTACGGTCAGCTGGCGACGCGAGAAGTCGAGGTCCTTCACCCGCAGGCGCAGGCGCTCGAGCAGGCGCAAGCCGCTCCCGTAGAGCAACTGGGCCATGAGCAGATGCGGACCGTGCAGGTGTGCCAATACCGCCTGCACCTCGGCGCGGGAGAAGACGGCCGGCAAGCGCCGTGGCGTGCGGGCGGTCAGCACGCTCACCGGCACCTCAACCGGGAGCTCCAGGACGTAGCGATAGAGGAAGAGGAGGGCGCTGCGGGCCTGATTCTGCGTCGATGCCGCGACGTGTTGCTCGGTGGCGAGGTGGATCAGAAAGGCCTCGATTTCCGGGCGGCCCATCGCGTGTTAGGCGGATGATTTGCCGTCTAATCCCACAATTTAGGCCTATTATACGGATAAAATCCGTCTAATGCAA
>CAKZLO010000068.1 GCA_937127125.1 uncultured Ardenticatenia bacterium | reverse complement strand
GCGGCACCTGATCACCCACCAGGAAATGAACACCGTTACCTGTCTCGGAATAGTTAATGAACAGCTTCCCTGGCACAAGGAGCCCACGCGGCGCAAGGGCAAAATGCCAATTCGGTTGCATATCGGTAAACGGGAGGTCTTCTAGAATTCGCCCGATCGCTCCTACATACCATGATCCTTTGAAATCAAGCGCTTCACGCCAGCCAGCGCCTTCGGCCAGGAAAAATGGTGCATGCCCTTCTTCGTTTGGGTGGAGTCGCCACTGCCAAAGGCTACCAGCGCCATAAACAACCCCCATCGTTCCACCCGCACATAAATTGCACCAAGCTTCATGGCCTTGCCACCATCCCTCCGCTTTGCCACGTCTACCTGAGTGCTCATAGGTCGGCTCGCCATTCGCTACAGCTTTGACTGGTAGGTTGCGCCACATATCAGCAACACGCTCAGGGACATGCTCTCCGCCATGCCCGGTTTGGCACCATTGGAAATCCAGCCAGGACTTGTCCTGCCAGGCGCGGTTATCAGCGTGCGGGCGGTAGTGAATACCTGTGGGCTGGCGGTACGCATCCCACTGCTCGACTTCCTCGCCACCAGCCAGCACCTGGGGCTCGTGGCCAGAGCCATCCGCGCCCACGAGATACATCGCCGGACGAGCGCCGTAGCGCGCCACAAGGTAGCGGCAATAGCGGGCATATTCGGCTGCAGGTACAACGGGGCCAGCGACGGATAAACCCTTCCACCCAAATCCCATAAAGACGGGTTGCAGGACCGGGACGATCTCGTGCTCCAGCAAGATACTCAGCAGCTGGTCGAGATACTGGAAGTATGCGGGATTAAGGACATCGAGATGTCCGGTTGGAAGATCTTCAAAGCCTATATCAAAGCCTTGATCAGCTGTACGATCGCGCGGTCCACGAGCATACATGTCGGGCTGCACGCTCATAAGCAGGACAGCATTAAAGCCCTTCGCGTGACGGTCAGCGGCATAGATACGGCACTGCTCGATCGTGGCCCGCCACGGGAGCGCCCACGCGGTATCGGCCACAAGCAGTGCTGGCTTCCCATCGGCATGGATAAGGTTGCGGCCTCCAGGTGACATGCGCCAAAAGCCATGTCGGTAGAAGCGATGGTTTGGTGCTGACGTGGCTTCGCAGATCAGCTCGCCGCTCTGGCCGTTTAGTCCAGCATCATCCAGTGAGCTGAAACTGCGCCATGACCACTTGCCCGATAGCCCAGGAGACGCGAAGCGGAGTTTCCACGTACGATGGCCATCCCAGAATGCGGGTCGGCGCAGCGTTGATCCCGACTCGTGGCGAAAATCAGCCCACACCTCCACATTTGTGTACGGGTTGGGGTAGTCACGCTCTGCAACCAGAGTAATCTCATATTCGCGCCAGGGATATATCGCCATGGTTGGACCTTCACATCCTCAGGTCGTGCCAAGAGTTGCCCGCGCAACGGCCCGCTGCCAGCCGCTGTATCGATCATTGCGTTCCTCGGGTGACATTTGTGGCTCGAACCGCTCGCGCGACCGGGGCAACGCAGCAAGCTCATCCAGCGTCCGCCAGATGCCGACGGCGAGGCCGGCAAGGTAGGCGGCGCCAAGCGGTGAGGCCTCAGCGGACGCACTGCGCAGGAGTGGACGTCCAATGATGTCAGCCTGAAACTGCATAAGCATGTCGTTGCGGCTCGCGCCACCGTCGGCAAGCAGGGCGGTGAGATCCACGCCTGCTTCCGTCTGCATCACGTCGAAGACGTCGCGGACCTGGTAGGCAATCGATTCGATGGCGGCGCGGGCGAGGTGCGCGGCGCTCGACCCGCGCGTCAGGCCACTGATCACGCCCCGCGCCGCATCGTTCCAGTAGGGGGCACCTAGGCCGACGAACGCCGGCACCAGATAGACGCCGCCGGCGTCGGCGACGTGAGTCGCCAGGTTCGCGACTCCTTCTGCCGGGTCGGCGAGATCAAGCACCTCACCGAGCCACTGCACCACGGCGCCACTCACCGAAATGTTGCCTTCCAACGCGTAGGTGACCTGGTCCGCGCTGAGCGCCCACGCGATCGTCGTTGAAAGGCCGTGCTGCGATAGGACTGGAGCCGGCGTCGGCGTCATTAAGGATGAACCCGTGCCATAGGTTGCCTTCACACTCCCCACCACGAAACCGGCCTGCCCGAACAGTGCGCCATGTGAGTCGCCAATCATGCTGGCAATCGGGATACCCGCGGGTAGTCGGCCGATAGCGGTGCTCTTCCCAACAATGCCACTGGAGGGTCGGATCGCGGGCAAGGCCGCACGTGGGATGCCAAAGAGTTGGAGCAGCTCCTCACTCCATTGCAGCGTTTGAATGTCGAGCAGCTGCGTCCGCGACGCATTGGTGAGATCACAGGCATGGACGGACCCTCCCGTCAGGTTCCAGAGGACCCAGCTATCCATCGTGCCAAAACATAGTTCGCCGCGCTCGGCGCGCCGCTCGGCATCAGGAAGATGAGTCAACAGCCACCGCATCTTGCTGGCTGAGAAGAGCGGGTCCACGGTCAATCCAGTACGTGCGGCGAGCCAGGCGTTCAACCCTCGGGTACGCAGCTCGGCACAGAAGTCGGCCGTCCGCCGGCATTGCCAGCCGATAACCGGCCCCACTGGTTTGCCACTGTCGCGCTCCCACGCCATCACCGACTCGCGTTGATTCGTAATCGCGATTGCGGCGACCTCCGGGTCGGCCACCGCCCCGAGACACGCATCGATCGCCTTGCGGACACTGCGCCAGATGGCACTCGCGTCTTGCTCAACCCACGCAGGCTGCGGGTACCGCTGCTCGAGTGGTCGCGCAGCCTGTGCTAGGATCTGCCCATGCCGATCGATGAGCAGGACCTTGGTGTTCGTCGTGCCCTGGTCGATCGCCAAGATATTGCCGCGCTGCTCCACCATGAGTCACACCTTCGCTTGGACCAGCTCCAGGGCCGCGTCACGGATGCCCTGCGCGGTCAATCCAAAGTGCTCCAGCAGCCATTCCGCCGAGCCGGTGGGGGCGAAGATGCCCGGCACGCCGAGAATACGCATCGGAACTAAATGTTTTACAACGACTGCTTCGGCAACGGCGCCACCAAGCCCACCGTAGATGGTGTGCTCTTCGACGGTGACGATGCCCCCGGTTTCTACGGCAGCAGCCAACACAGCATCCGTATCGAGCGGACGGATGGTAGCCATATTCAGGACTCGAGCCTGTACCCCTTCCGCTACGAGGAGATCAGCTGCTTGTAACGCGCGGCTGACCATCGTGCCTGCAGCAATCAACGTAATGTCCCGTCCGTCGCGCAAGCATGCCGCTTTGCCGATTTCGAAGCGATGATCGTCATCGTGGACCATGGGAACCGGCATGCGTCCGATGCGTAAGAAGACAGGACCATGATGCTCAGCCGCTGCTCGGATCGCTTGATCGGTCTCGAGGGGATCAGCAGGCACGATGACCGTCATGTTCGCAATGGATCGGGTCCAGGCCAGATCTTCGATCGAATGATGGGTTGGTCCGAGTTCGCCATAGGCTAGGCCGGGGCTCATGCCCGCCAGCTTGACATTCGCGTCCGCGTAGGCGACATCAGCTTTGATCTGTTCGAGCGCGCGTCCGGTCAGGAATGGTGACGCGGCGCAGACGAAGGGGATCTTCCCGCTGTTTGCCAAACCTGCGGCGAGCCCGACCATGGTCTGCTCGGCAATGCCGACATTGATTAAGCGATCTGGAAACCTCTTACCAAAGTTGGCGACTTTGCTGGAGCCGACTGAGTCATTGACCACGGCGCAGATGCGCAGGTCGTTGGTGGCGATCTCCTCGAGGGCCGCAGCAAATGCGTCGCGGCAGTCATAGAGCTGAGCCATGTTCACCTCCTTGCGCATCGAGCTCTTGCAGCGCCTGGGCATATTCTTCAGCGTTTGGTACACGATGATGCCAGGCGGGACGATCGCGCATGAACGACACGCCCTGGCCCTTGTGAGTATGGGCGATGATACAGTTCGGTCGTCCCCACTCAAAGGGTAACTGATCGAACACATCCAGCAGCGCGGCGTAGTCATGCCCATTGACTTCGCGCACCGACCAGCCAAAGGCACGCCACTTCTCAGCCAACGGGTCGAGATGCATGGTGCGCTCAGTGAAATCACCCTGCTGCAGACCGTTGCGGTCGATGATGACCGTGAGGTTATCAAGCTTATAATGAGCTGCCGAAAGGGCCGCTTCCCAGTTACTTCCCTCCTGCAATTCGCCGTCACCGGTAAGAACAAAAGTACGCCAGGCAGCGCCATCGATCTTCGCAGCTACCGCACAGCCCACGGCTACCGGTAACCCATGACCCAAGGGACCCGTATTGGTTTCAACGCCGGGCACCTTCTTGCGGTCAGGATGCCCATTTAGACGGGAGAGCGGTTGTGCGAAGGTGTTCAGTTCGTCAAGCGGGATGAAACCACGATAGGCGAGGGTAGTGTACAACGCGCCAGCACTGTGCCCTTTGCTGAGAATAAATCGGTCGCGATCGGGATTGTTCGGTTTGTTGGGGTCGACGCGTAGGACGCTGAAATACAGGGCGACCAGGATATCGATGTCAGAAAAATCACCACCAATATGTCCTAATTTGGCGTCGTACACCATCTGTAGGTCACGCCGCCGGATGGCGGTCGCGAGTGTCCGCAATCGTTCCACGTGCTGTGTATCGACCAGCCTCATAATCATGCTCCTCGTTCATCGTGGGCGATGCCGACTAGCATCTCCATGACGAGGCGCTGCGCAGCCAGAGCATCCTGACGGTCCTGGGCGGCCTTAAGTGCATGCAGATCTAACCGGTCAAGAATGCGATCAAGGGCAGATATGGTGTCAATACTACTGCGCGCCGCCGCGACCGGATCCTCGCGGAATGGGAACTGGTCGAGCAGGATCGGACCTTGCCAGTTGATCTGACGCAACGCATGAAGGAATTCGAGCGTTTCAATCAGGTGCACCGAGCCGACCGTCATGTCGTCGTCCCACTCGCGCCAGTTATCATTGACTTCGACGCTGACGAGCTTGTCACGGCGGGATACCATGTGGAGCACATCAGCGGGGGTTTCCTTTGCGAA
>CAKZLO010000067.1 GCA_937127125.1 uncultured Ardenticatenia bacterium | reverse complement strand
ATGTTGCGTTGACGACAAAACCCCAGTATGTAAATGCCAACACACGTGCCCAATGAAGCCAAAAACAGATCAAACGGTGCAGGGGCACTTCCTTCACCAGCTGGGGGCGGCTGGTCAGTCTGAATGGTCATCCCTTTGTAATCGGCATAAACTCGGGCGCCGCCGGGGAAATAGATGCGCATTTCGGTTGCCATAGGGTACTCTTTCCTCCCATCACATATGTCGGGCAAATGTGGATAGTGTAGAAATGGTTGCACTCCGGGACATCTAGTGTTTCGTGCTTGGGGTGATCACCTATATGGTTGATCTGGGACGTGAGGAAATTATACCGTATCCGTCCTTGCAGCAAAAGAAACAGGATCAAAGAGATAGGATACATTTGCTCTATATAGAGCAACAGTGTAAGATAGGGTTGGTTGATATATCTTTTTTGACCACAGTAGTGGAAAAGCGGTGCGACGTTGGCTGACCCATTTCCTTAGGCGTTCAGGTTGGTGAGAGGGTAAAGGGCATATGAAGAAAGTTCTTCTACAACAGGACTGGGGCTACATCCTGTTAGTGTTCACACTCGTCATCGCCGGATTAGGGGGCAGTTTTTTCGGGGGCTTTGGAGGAACAGGTCTAACACCAACAGTGCTCGCCGCTGCTCTTCCTGAGTTCAGCGAGGAGATGCCAGGGGGACACATTGCCTTCAGTTTTTGGAACCCTGCTCCGCAGCGTTGTACCTATGAGATAAACGTGATTGATGTGGCCGCATGCCTGGCGGGTGCAGCGGAGTGTCAGGCGAAGAAACTTGTCTTCCCGCTGAACAATGTTAGCGAGCCGGCACTCTCGCCTTCGGGTAATCGTATCGCCTTCCGAGGCTGGGGTGAGCCGTCCAGTAAGGATAGTCCATTTTATGGCTGCGCTCCCGCTGTCAAAGTTCGTTCGCTTGCTAATACCACTCTTGACGGAAGTGACCTGCGCACCACTGGTGGCTACTGGGAGGATGCTCACCCTGATTGGTCACCTGATGGAACACGCTTGCTGTTTGACAGCGCTCGCCTTGGTGATGAGATTACTCGTATCTATGTCATCAATGCCGATGGAACCAATGAAGGCGATTTGCGCATTGCTGGGCAGCATCCTTCATGGGCGCCTGACGGTCAGCGCTTTGTCTACCGCGGGTGCGATCTTAGCGGTAACCGTTGTGGCCTGTGGGTTGCTTATCCATCGCCAGTCAAGCCTTGGGAGACTGGCCAGAACATGGCAGGTCCGATCGTTCTTGACGAAAAAGCTTCTCATCCAGACTGGTCTCCTGTTGCCAATGAGGTGGTGTATCAGACCCCTAGCGGTGGCATATGGAGCATTATGCTGACGGATGTGCGACTTATTTCCGAAGGAAGTGCTGGCACGCCGCGAGTACTGCTGAGCGAGCCCGGGCGACACGGGTTGCCCTCTTGGTCACCCGATGGGAAGTGGATTGCTTATGTATCGGATGCAGGGGGTAACTGGGGCATCTGGATTATGCGGCGAGATGGCAGCGAGCGGCGTCAGTTGTTTGCTTTCGATGGGGGCGTGTACCAACTTCCAAAAGCTGATGAGCCTTACGGAGCACGTGATTGGCTAGACGAACAGATTTCTTGGTCTATGTGAAAGTCTCAGGTTACATCTAATTAGGTGTAAGAGTTTTGAGGAGAGTGGCATATGAAACGCCTGACCGATCCAGTCATCTGGACAGTATTGCTGGTTGCAGTCCTGCTGGGATTAAGCGTGATAAGCACCTATGCCCAAGAGGGGCAGGCTGCACTGATTGTGCTCAATTATGTGAGCAAGGAGATGTCTTTCACACTGGATGGAGCTCAGTACACTGTACCGCCTGCTAGTAATGGGCAACCGGGCCAGTCGAACTTTGAACTTGCACCGGGCAAGCACGAGTATAGTGGGGGTATTCCGGGTGGTCCGGGTGCCAACGGTTTGATGGAGCTGGCGGCTGGTCAGCGCTATGTGTTGGGCGCGCGACTGGATACGCTTCCAGCACGCCTTTCCCCAGAAGGTAAGGTGATTGAAGAGCCTCGGGATATATTGGTCTTCTTCGAGGCTAGTTTGCAGCCAGCAGCGCCAACACCCGTTGTCACACGCAGTCCTCTGCAGCCATTGCCAGCTGGGATGGGGGCGCTGGTGTTTGAAAACTACATCGGGGAGGAGCTGGTGGTGGATTTGCAAGGTACAGTGTACCGAGTGCCAGCTAATGGGCGCTTGCAGGTAAATCTGTCGCCGGGTGAATACTCCTTTAGCGTCAGTGCTGGCATATCAGGGGCGAGCCTCACAGCGCAAGTGTTCGCCGGACAGTATACCGGTCTTGGCTTTGGCCGCGAGGTGCCACCGACACCCACTTATGAGGTAGGTAAACCGGCACCGACAACTGTGGTGCCCAAAATCCTGGTAGTGCCCGTGGATCTCAGCGCAGAGATACCTGCTGGCGAGGTCAGCCAATAGCACCCTGGCGCTTTGTTCAGGATGATGTAAGCTGGGGCTGCGTCAAGGCAGCTCCAGCTTTTTTTCTTCTCTACATAGCGCGATGGGGATAAAGCCTTGCCACTGCACTATGGTGGCTCGACGGTACAGTTCTTCTTTGATGGGGCCTTACAACGTTCATCGCGCAGGATAATGCCAGAAGGGGATTCGCAGGACGAACCATACCATATCAGGCGTGACCGTTTAGAAGAGAGTGGGTTGCTGAGGGGTATCCTCTCCAGGGAAAGGCAGGCCCAAATGGGCATAAGCGCGCCTAGTGGCCACACGGCCACGTGGTGTTCGATCCAAAAAGCCCAGCTGCAACAGGTATGGTTCTACGACATCCATAATGGTGTCCCCTTCTTCGCTCAAGCTGGCAGCAATTGTCTCGAGTCCCACTGGTCCGCCTCCAAATTTCTCGATCACTGTGCGCAGCACTTTACGATCCAGATCATCCAATCCGAGCTCATCCACGTCCAAGAGAGCAAGTGCTTCCTGTGCTATCTGGCGCGTGATGACCCCGTCTGCGCGCACCTGAGCATAGTCGCGTACTCGTTTCAGCAGACGATTGGCGATGCGTGCCGTGCCACGTGAACGGGCAGCAATTTCCTGTACTCCCCCATCGTCGATCGCTGTGTTAAGGAGGCGGGTCGAGCGTCGAATGATCTGCTCCAGCTCTTGCGGGCTGTAGAAGTCCAAGCGGAAGATCGCTCCGAAGCGGTCGCGCAATGGTGCGGCAATCAACGCAAGGCGGGTTGTTGCACCCAGTATAGTGAATCGGGGCAAACTCAATCGGATGTTGCGTGCACCTGGCCCTTTTCCGATCACAATGTCCAGTGCGAAGTCTTCCATCGCGGGGTAGAGCGTTTCCTCTACGGGACGACTGAGGCGGTGAATCTCGTCAATGAAGAGCACGTCCCCTCGATGAAGATTGGTCAGAATGGCAGCCAGATCGCCAGGTCTTTCAATGGCTGGACCAGAGGTGATTTTGAGGTTAACACCCATCTCTGCTGCGATGATGTGCGCCAGTGTTGTCTTGCCCAAACCGGGCGGACCATAGATCAAGATGTGATCGAGCGTTTCATTGCGCGCTTTCGCAGCAGCAATCATAATCTGGAGCTCATCCTTGACGGTGGTTTGTCCAACAAATTCGCTCCAGGTGCGCGGGCGCAGGCTGGCGTCCAGCTGAGCCTCTTCCGGCTTACCCTGTGGGGATACAGTGCGTTCGTCCACAGACATAAATTGTACCAGATTCACTCGTTGACAACAAAGCATCCTTGTATTATAATAAGTCATACAGGTCATACCACAGCTTTGAATGTGCGAGATCCCTCGTCGCCATACGCAGGTTAGGCCCCGAGGTGCTCTAATAGATGAGTAGTCGTTCCTGAGCTTCAACCAAATCTTTACTATGATCCGCAAGAAAGGTGGATGCGACCATGGTCGATACGGTAATGAACGAAGTTGTCGCACGCTTTAAGCCAGCTGTACATCGTTTCTGGAAGCGGCCGGCACCGATTATCACGCGTGCTGAGGGTGTTTACCTTTGGGATCAAGATGGCAAGCGCTATCTGGATGGCTCCGCCGGGTCATCTGTGGTGGTGAACATCGGCCACGGAGTTCAAAGTGTCATCGATGCTATGCACGTGCAGGCGAGTAAGGTCTGTTTCGCTGCGCCTCACGTTTTCTCAAACGAGCCTATGCTGGAGCTGGGGCAACTCGTAGCCAGCCACGCACCGGGTACAATGAAATATAACTGTCGTACTTGGTTCGGTTGTACCGGCACAGATGCAGTCGACTCGGCGGTGCGTTTAGCGCGCCTGTACTACGTGCACATGGGCAAGCCATCGAAATATGCTGTCATAGGGCGATGGCGCGGTTTCCATGGCAATAACATCGCAGTCGCAGGCATTCATGGACATACCTATCGTCGTCGCTACTACTATCCCATGTATGTTAACTTCCCCAAGATTCCGCCTGCTTATTGCTACCGGTGTCCCTTCGAAAAGACTTACCCCGAGTGTAATCTAAAGTGTGCGCGGCAGCTAGAGACAGAGATTCGGCAGCAGGGTCAGGAAAACATAGCAGCGTTTATTGCTGAGCCTGTAGTAGGTGCCGCGCTGGGTGCTGTGCCTGCTCCGCCCGGTTACTTCGAGGTCATCCGAGATATTTGCGACCGCTATGATGTCAAGTTGATCGTGGATGAAGTAATGACTGGCTGGGGACGGATCGGTTACTGGTTTGGCATCGAAGCTTGGGGAGTTACCCCTGACATCATTGCCACAGCAAAAGGGATGACCTCGGGCTACACCCCGTTGTCAGCTACAATCGCCAGTGAAGAGATGTGGCAAGTGATTGAAGACACAGGGCATCCTTTCCTGGCTGGCCATACGCTCAATGAAAATCCGGTTTCCTGTGCTGTTGCAATCGAAGTAATCCGTTACGTGGAAAAGCACAACCTTGTCGAACGCTCGAAGGAGATGGGTGAGTATTTGCTCAGCCGACTAAATGAGCTGCTTGAATTTGATATAGTCGGTGACGTGCGTGGCAAGGGTATGATGTGCGGCCTCGAGTTTGTCAAGGACAAGAAAACGAAAGAACCATTTGACCCTCAATTGAGAGTGGCCGCTCGTTTCCAGTCTGAAGCCTTGGATCGTGGTTTAGTGACTTTCCAGTGTACTGGTTGTGTGGATGGTGTAATGGGCGATATGCTCCTGATCACCCCACCGCTTGTCATCACACGCGAACAGATTGACGAAATGATCGAGATCATGAAAGAAACTATGAAAGTAGTGCAGGCACAGGTGCTGCACTGAATTGGGCTGCTTAGTGTCGCAATGAGATTTGCCTAGCTGCACGCATAGCTGCCTAATGTGATGGTGAAAATTTCTCTATGAAGATCGGCATACTTACAGGTATCTGGTTTATTGCCGAGTCTGCTTCGTTATTGGCGAGTCTGGAGCGTGCTGCCGCGCTGGGCTTTCGTTATGTGGACCTTCACGGCGTCTTTCATGCCGGCCCAATGCACTTGAGCGAGCGTCAACAGCGCAGTCTCAAGGCCGAAATGGCTGCGCTGGGTTTGACGCCGCGCAATTATGTGCTGCATCCCCCGATGAACGTTGTGGAGGCAAGTGAGGCAGAACTCGAGCAGTGCTACACCTATATAACCCAAGGCATAGACCTGGCAGTGCAATGGGGGATTAACCAAATTATGTTCAATTCCGGCCAGTGGGTGTATGGCCTTGACCGTTCTGCAGCTTGGGAGAAGTCAGTGCGTTTCTGGCAACGTGTCTGTGACTATGCGGCACCGCGAGGCGTCTACATCGCTCAAGAGACGGAGCCATATGTCTGGTACTTGGTGAACGACACCACCTCAACGCTGCGTATGCGAGAAGACGTCGACCGCGACAACTTTGTCACCCTGGTTGATTTCGGCCATATGGCGCTGGCGCGCGAGGACCCCAAATATCTGGAGCTCCTCGTGGACTCGATCATCCACGCCCATTTCAGCGACCATGAAGCTTTCCGCCACACAAATCAGGTGATCGGGACCGGAATCACACGCACAGCAGACTATCTAGAAACGCTATTCCAAATGAACATCGATGCGAGAATGCAACGTTTTGGATATGATGAGCTAGTTGTCAGCTTCGAGCTGGGCGTGCCAGGTGACCAAATTACCAACCCGGATGACTGGGTGCGACGCTCGATCCAGCATGTACAGTATATAGCTCCCTATATGACTTTGTAGCCTAAATGGAACTGGGCTATGGCGTCATTGTGATAGTGCGGAGCAAAGTATTGCCAGCAAGGTACGTGGAGGGAGAGTCGGTGGAAACACCAGATGCGTCTAAAATGAACAGCCGTGAGCGCTTCCTTATTGCACTGCGAGGGGGCCAACCTGACCGGGTGCCCCTGTTCGAATATCATTTTGGACCTACCTTCATCGAAGCTGTGCTAGGGCAACCTGCAAGTTACTATCACAATGTGGACGATGAGGTAGCTGTGGCGCGTGCGGTGGGGTTGGACATGGTTTGGACGGCGCCGCTAGGCTTTATGGGGTTCGCCAACATTCAGCTGCATGGCGAACGTTATCAAGACGAGTGGAGCATCTGGTGGGGCACAAACCTGAGTTCGTGGCCAGCTGGTTGGCCTGAAATGGAAGTCGTGAAGAGTCGTAAGGACTGGCGCAAATTAAAAGTTCCGGATCCAGACCTTCCGATTCGTTTCGAGCAACCGCGCCGCGCGGTCGAGCTAGCAGCAGGCGAGCTAGCCGTTGTGGGAGGTGTGCGGGGACCTTTTTCAAGTGTGTGGATGTTGGCTGGCTTGGTTAATATTGGGCTGTGGATTTACGATGAGCCGGATCTTTTGGAAGATATGCTGCGTGAGATGGCACATTGGAATGCCCAGCTGGGTCTAAATATGATCCATGCTGGAGTGGATGCGATCGTCATCCATGACGATTGGGGCATGAACAAATCCACTTTCATTAAACCGGATGACTGGCGTCGATTCGTGTTGCCTTATATTGCCAAGGAAGTGGAAATTTTGGCAAGTACTGGCACACCGGTAATATTGCACAGTGATGGCAACTTGAATGCTATCCTGGATGACATCGTTCAGCTAGGGATCGCTGCGCTCAATCCGCTTCAGCGTGGTGCTGATATGGATCTGGCAAGTGTGAAAGCTAAATATGGGAATCGTCTCTGTTTAATCGGCAATCTCAGCACTACAACAACACTTGCACGTGGCACCCTCGAGGACGTAGAGCGCGAGACTCTAGAATGTCTCCGTGATGGAGCCTTAGGTGGCGGCTACATTTTTGCGCCCGATCACTCCTATCACAGTGGTATCCCGGTGGCAAACATCTGGTGTGCTTTACAGACGGCCAAGAAGTACGGTGCATATCCTCTCGATATGGAAGCTATCCGGACGCGCTTGGCAGAATTGAGATGATGACCTTGATCGGTAGTGGTGGTTTGACATCAGGGGAACGAGCGCTTTTGCTCATGCGCCGTGATCTGTAATTCTTGTTCTCTTAGCATCTTTGTTCCTTCCAGGAGCGCCTTATGCCTCGCAAAATTGCTTTCCTGCACACCGTTTTTCCGGCTTTCGGGATCTTCGATCCCTTAATCAAGGAGCTGTTACCTCCGGACCTGGTCGTATATCACATCACCGACGAGATATTGGCTAAATTGGTGGTCGCTCAAGGGGGATTATCCCCATTTCTTTATCGGCGTGTGGCTGAGCATGCTTTTGCAGCCGAGCAGGCAGGTGCTGAGCTGCTGCAGATGACCTGTTCTTCTATATCACCATGTGCGGACTACGTCAGCGCTCTGGTCAGCATACCAGTGCTTAAAGTGGACATCCCGATGATTGACAAGGCATTCACAGTTGGTCGACGCATCGGCGTGGCCGCGACTGCTATGTCTGCTTTGAGTCCACTGGTGGAATTGGTGCGTTTGCGGGCTGGCGAGCTTGGTAAATCAGTCGAAGTCGAACCTGCTTTTTGTGAAGGGGCCTACATAGCATTGTTCTCCCGCGGGGACGCTGAGACCCACGATCGAATCGTGCGCGAGGTGCTCAGGGACTTGATGAATCGCAGTGATGTGATACTGCTCGCTCAAGCTTCGATGCAACGTGTGGCAGATACCATTCCGTCTGATGAGCAGAGGGTGCCTATCTTGGCCAGCCCTCGGTTGGCAGTTGAGCACCTCCGTGAAATGTTGCAGACTATGGCTGGCCGAGAAGGATGACACCTGTGCCCTTAGGATTTTGAGCCGAACCAATAAGGTTCACTCTCCAGTCGGACTGGTCGTTTCTTGCGTGGAAAGCAACGGTTGCAGATTAGGGGTAATATCATCGCGGATCTGGCCCAGATGATCCTGCATGGCGGCAAGAGCCATTTGAGGATCTCGATCTTTCACTGCCTCTAGGATACGTCGATGGTGATGGCATCCGCGCTGGGTTGCTCCGGGTGATGCAAAGCACAGATGCCGCTCTTTTTGCATAAGGTCCACAATGGAGTATGCCACCAGCTGCAGTACGCTGTTGCCAGTAGCCTCTGCCAGAATAGAGTGAAAGCGCTGGTCAGCCTCGATATATCTTTCTAGGTGGAAAGTGTTCGCCTCCATGTCACACATTGCTTCTTCCAGCCGAGCGATCTGCTCATCGGTGATGTTTTTTGCTGCCAGCTCGGCAATGGGAGGTTCGAGGATCTCACGCACCTGATGCAGGTCAGCAATAACTTTGGGGCCTGAACCCATCAAGGCAGCAATTGGGGTTTCCAAGATCTCCGGCCCGGGCTCAGCGATGAAGGTGCCAACTCCCTGTCTGACGCGTACCAAGCCCATTGCCTTCAGAAGCTTGATAGCCTCGCGAACCACTGTGCGGCTGACGCCGAGATATTCGCTCAGTTCCCGTTCCGATGGGAGCCTGTCACCCCGACGCAGTTCGCCCGAACGGATTAACTCCTGGATCTGCTGCGCTGCGCGTGCCGACAGGATACCATCCTCTACCTGCAGCGAATTGAAGATATGTCGCATTGGCAGCGTCTCCCTCTGCTACTGAGCAATGATGGTATGACCAGTATGACCGATTGTAAAATATATAGGTACAACTGTCAATTCTTCGTCTCTCCTAGGAACCGTCGGCCAGTCTGGATCTTAATCAGGCTAAACCAAGTCTTGCCCGAAGGGAAACAGAGCGAGAGGGATGAGCTTAAGATGCTGCTTGGCAAATGGCAACCCAATGAGTGTGAGAGCGAGGGCGAGTGCTAACACTAGATGGAGCAAGGCAATCTGCCAGCCGAATAGTATGAACCAGATAAGATTCATGATAACGTATAGCGTGTCGCTGGCTTGAGGCGAGCGGTGGAGTTCCTTGCCGAAAGGGGCAAGCATCGCAATACCCAGCTTGATGCACTGTATTCCAAAAGGGATCCCCACGATTGTCGTGCAGATTATTGCACCTCCAACAATGTAGACAAGAGCAGCAAGCATACCGCCAAAAATCAACCAGATGATATTTCCTAAGAGGCTCATCCCTGTGGTTTTCCTTCCTAGATGTCCCGGGTATTGCGCCAAACGATCCACACCCGCTGGAGTGCGGTCAGATTCGAGAGAATGGCCAGTATCCACAGTGCAATGGTCAATTCGTTGAGCACCATGCCCACTATCAACACGAGTATACGTTCGAAGCGCGTCAGTAGCCCTCCCTTGACGGCGACCCCTATGGCTTCACCACGTGCTTTCGTGTAGCTAACCATTAACGAGCCTATCAGTGCTGCAAACAAAAGTATGATTTCTGTGCTTGCCGGGGCACCACTGAGGTAATAGACCAATATGCCAAGGAACAGTGCAGCTTCCGAGAAGCGATCCAACGTTGAGTCGAGAAAAGCGCCAAAGCGCGTTGTGCGGTCTTGCATGCGTGCCAGGCACCCGTCGATCGCGTCTAAGCCAGCTGCAGGGATGAGAAGGACGCCAGCCAGCTGTACGTACCCGATTGCCAGCAACACGGCATCTGCAACGGTCAGAGAAAAGCCGGCAACCGTTATGGCATTGGGTGACACTCCGCTCCAGCCGATGAATCGCGCGATTGGCAAGACAATGCCACGGCTCCACTCTCGTACGATATCAGTTAGCATATGTCAGTTAACTCGCTCCATCTCGTGAGAGACCGAAAGGGATTGTTGTATGTATGACTGCGCTCTGTAAAGTTCTGCTTGTTTCTCCCTGCGCAAATCTATGTAGAAATCCAATATCTCAGTGCTTATCTTTTCCCAGGTGTAACGCGATACAGTCGCTTGCCCCTGTTTCACCATAGAATAACGCAGGTCAGGTTGGCATAACAAGGTCAGCAGACCTTGCGCAATGGCTTCTACATTGCCTGGAGGCACCAGATATGCCTCCTTTTGGTGTCGCACTACCATACGATAGCCGGCAATGTCAGATGCCACAATAGGCAGTCCTGCTGCCATTGCTTCTAGCAACACCATACCAAAGCTCTCAGATCCAAGAGAGGGGGCACAAAACACATGGGCTGTGCGATAACAGCGAGCCAGCTCTCTTTCAGGCAGACACCCTAAGAAATGGACATCACGCAATGAGAGTGAGCGAATGCGATGCTCCAGTGGCTTCATATCACTTGCTGAGTAAGGGCCTACGATCAGCAGACGCGTGTGAGGTAGCTCGCTCTTGACACGGGCGAAGGCGTCTAACAAGCAACTGACCCCTTTGCGTGCTTCCAAGCGTCCCACAAACAGGATATTGATCCCTTCTGCAAATTCAGGCAGAGGTTCGATGTGTCTGTCGCCGAAGAGCGTGAGATCCACACCGTTGGGGATAATGCGGTAAGGCCCGGGAACGATTCCGCAAGCATACTCCTGAGCTAGTAGGGAGACCGCGATGCGGCCGTCAAGTCGAGCCGCAACGCCTCGACAAGCTGAACGGTGGGCAAAGTTCAGCAACCGTTCCAGCTCGTTGCGTTTATGCGTTTCGCGGTAGGCGTGAAACGTGCCTAGTATCACTGCTTCAGGTACCAACTCAGAGGCTTCTCTCAAGACGGCTCGAGGCAGCGTCGGGTTCGTAGGCTCGTGTAAATGCACCACATCCGGCATATACCACTTTAGGATGCGACGCACTGTTCGGCCTATGAAGGGTGAGATGCATAGCCGTGCTCGCGACCCATTATAGTACACCGGCACCACGAAGAAGGACAAAGGGATCAGCTCCGCGGGAGGTGTAGCACCATTACGGGACATAGGTGCTAGAATGATTGTGTGATGGCCCATCTCCCGGAGCTTGAGACTTAGGTTTGCGATATGCTTGGTGACGCCACCGGGAAACGCAAAGTCATAAGGTGATACCAAAGCGATGCGCATTGCTGCTACAACTTCCCCTTTCGCTCATTGGGTATACATACTGGGTGGACATCCACTTCAGCCGGGTCGATCCTCGATCCAGACTGGAACAGTAATCGCCCATTGCTCAGGATGTTCTCTTATAGCTTTTTCCAGTCCTTCTACCACGTATGCCATGCCAGCTGCAAAGCGCTCCTCCTCGCTCCCTGCATCTGGGATGAGGGAGTGCGGCAGAAATGTAGCTTCATAGCGATCGCGGAATACGCGACGACTAAAACCAAACACCAGAGGCGCGCCCGTGCGCATGGCGAGTCGTACGTGGCCATCCGGAAGTCGTGCGGCCGCGCCGAAAAAGGTGACCACGCACCCCTCGCCTATTACATTGCGATCTCCTGCGATGCCCGCTACCCCTCCGCGTCGCAGGGTGCGAACGAGTTCAAGCATTGGGCCATCAATTGGGATCAGCTTGAGTCCCTTGCTGGTGCGCAGCTTAGTAAGATACTCGTACAGTTCTGGAGGCTCAACTCGCTCAGCTGGGATGGTGATGGATACGCCACGCAACAGCATGGCATATAACACGATCTCAATATTACCAAAGTGAGCTGAGGTCATTACGACACCTTTGCCTAAGCTAAGCGCTTCTTCCACGTTCTGCCATCCCGTCACGTGCACCATAGTGCTTACTTGCTGCTCTGTTAGCGTCGGAAGCCGGAATAAGTCATAGTAATTATAGGCGATGTAATCGAAAGTGGCTCTCGCTAGCCGCGCCACTAGTGCCTCAGACGCCCTGTCTCCCAAGACGTGATGGATATTGCTGCGCACCTGAGCGCGTGCACGCGCATTCAATCGGTATGCTATGCCGCCGATGATCGAAAACAGAGGGTAACCAACGTGTGGTGGTATACGAGGTACCAGCTCACCCGCCAGGCGATACAGATAATAGAGCATTGTGGATCGATTGAGCCTGGCCATTGCGTTCGCCTCGCATAGTTGGGCACTTTCTCACCATTCTAGTTTATATCAAGACACAGCTGTGTCAATTGCGGCGAGAGCACTGATGAAACGTCTGCTATCCCCTATTCTAACTGGCGGAGCAGAGAAGCTGTCAGGTTATCAATTGTTTCCCAAGGCACCTCCCTATGTAAACTGTGGTGCTCCGCTCGTGGCGGCGGAGAGCTGGCAGTGTAGGTTGCTTGGTAGTATAATGATGTTATCCACCCTTGAGCGAGGAGGAAACAATGGCGCAAGTGATTGTATCGGTCGCTCTGATCGGTGTAGCTATTATAATGACAGTGCTTGCAACGTATCTTGGCATAGTACTATTCAATCGAGCGACGCGCCATTTGGATGAATGGGCTGAACTACGACGGGGCAACGTCGCGATGGGGTTGGTCGCTGCAAGCATCATCCTGGGCATTGCTCTTATTCTGCGGCCGGCGCTGACAGTACCTGCGGGTACTGACGCAAGTCCCCATCTCTACCCGATTTACGCTTTGCTGACCCAGGCTGCGGGGCTGGCTGTTGGGCTTGTTTTGGCATTGTCCGGCATTGTACTGGCCGTAGCACTGTTCGACCTGCTGACAGGTGAGATCGATGAGTTGGCAGAGCTGCAGAAAGGGAATGTGGCAGTCGCTGCACTGTTAGCTGCCATTGTACTGGCAGTCTCCTGGTTGATGTCTGGCGCTATCCAGTATATCGTAGCCTGGTTCAGCACTCTGATTGTGTAATTTTGGGGGACTCTTTTCTAGTGCACGGCTACAGGCACTGAGCTTATTGCTCGACGGCTTCATCGGCGTCGTCCGAATCAGGCCAGTCGGTTTCCTCCAGCAGAGACCGCGCTTGGGCTTCAAGATTACACGGTACCCAGATCTCCACCTGACCCAATCCATCCACGGTGAGTCCCATCACAGGGCCGAGGCTTTCGTACTTCAGAAGCACAGGGATGTCGTTCGCTTCCAGCTTGCCGCGAATAATTTCTGCTTGGTAAAGACCAGAGGTGACATAGATGCGCGTCAACCCTGCGTTCTTGTCAACTGTCCTGCGTCTGAACAACACGGCAATGTCTCCTTTAGAGGTACATAGTCAGGTAGTCTTTTGACTTTACATAATATACGCTTGATCGCGAGCATAGTCACATCGTCAGAGAAGGAATTCCTGCCGCTGTGGGCGATCAAATGTGTTTCAACGCATCGCAACAGGTGCTGTGGCGGAAGATGAACGCAGCGTGAAATCTCCTGCAATCGCTCTATGCCGAACAGCTCGTGCTTGGCGTTCATCGCCTCAGTGACGCCATCTGTGTAGAGTAGAAGTAGGTCACCTGGGTCAAGATGGGTTATATGCTCTTCGAATGGCAGCTCCTCAGTTACCCCAATTGCAGGACCACTGGGAAGCAAAAGGTGCTGAGAGCCGTTCAGGCGCGATAACACGGGTGGCACATGGCCAGCATTGATGTATTTCAGCTCGCCCGTGCGAGGTGTGAGGACACCCACGAAAAGTGTGGTGAACATGCTGGTCTGTTGCTGGTGGTGGCGCAATATGTAGCGATTGGTGTGACGCACAGCATTCAGCACAGCCTCAGGGCTACCATTGTTGCTGTCAGAGAATGCTCGCAGCAGCGTGCGGATCAGAGCCATAAACAAAGCGGCGCCTACTCCTTTGCCGCTGACGTCACCTATGACCAAACTCAGATGGCCATGGGGTAGTCGGAAGATATCGAAGAAGTCTCCTGACACCTGATTGGCGGGCAGGAAACGCGTTGCGATCCTCCAACCGCGAATACGAGGGATGTGCATCGGCATAAAGTCTGCTTGGATCTGACGACCAAGCTGCATCTCATGATGGATAGCGGCCAGGTAAGCACGTTCTCGGTCTCGCAACCATTTCTTCTCCAGCGCGGCTGATACATGGGCGCGGAGTAGTGCTTCGTTGACAGGCTTGAGCAGGTAGTCCTCAGCTCCCAGCTCTATGCTCTTTATCATATTCTCGATGTCATCTGTTGCTGAGATAACCAGCACTGGAACATGACCCCGATCGGATCGGATGCGCTCGAGGACTTGCAAGCCTCCCAGCACAGATGCTGTGAAGTCAAGAAGCACAAGATCAAAATTATCACTTGTGAGAAGTTCTAGAGCTTCATAGCTGCTGTTGGCATGTGTCACCGTGTGGCCCATTCTTTGCAGCTGATGTGTTAGAACTGTGCGCTCGTGCTCGTTGCTCTCCATGAGCAGAATGTGAGCTTGTCGGTGGTCGTTTCCGCCATCCCTGATGTCCATCATTCTCTCACTCGCAGTGTCTGCTCATTGTGGTAGACCACCATGCCTGGATGACCGCCTGGCATGCGACGCACAAAACGTCTCTGCGTGATGTCAACCTGTCCAGACGTCGCGGCGTTTCCTAAAGCCAAGCGGGCAGCCTTCTCGATTACCTGCTTCGGTACGTTATGACCGCCACTTTTAATAATGACGTGTGCTCCTGGCTGCCCACGCACATGCAACCACAAGTCATCTGGAGCAGCTAGCTTGAAGGTGACCTCTTCATTTTGCCGTGCATTACGACCCACATAGATGGTGAAGCCATCGATCACCAGGCGCTTGGGGCCACTCTTCGGTGTACTGGCATGGCGCGGCCGTGAGATCCACCCTGCCTCGGCCAGCTCCTCGCGCACCATATCGATCTCTGATCGCGTCTCTGCCGTCTCCAGGTCGACAGCCAGCTGTTCCAAGAAAGCCATCTCGGCTTCCAGTTTTGCAATACGTACCGGCAGCTCTTGCATTGCGCGCAGTGCTTTCCGGTAGCGATGAAAGTAAAGTTGTGCGTTCTCAATGGGTGTTAGTGTGGGCTCGAGCTTGATGCGACGTGGGGTGCTATTGTAATCAGGTAACAGCACCTGCTCAGCGCCTTTCTCAACGCTGTGCTGGTAGGCCAGCAGCAGCTCGCCGTTTTCACGCAGGAGATTTACCTCCTGTTCGTTCGGAAGTTGGGCGCGTACGTTGTCCAAAGTTTGTTTAACGTAGCGTTTGGCTGCCTCAATAGCTGCTTGCACTTCACGCCGTGCGGTGGCATAAGCATCCCGTGAGATGTGGCAAGCAAAGAAACGGTCCATCGCCTCGCTGATGGTTCCTACTGGTTCGCTATGTGGGTATTGTCTCAGCGGATATGGTGCCCATGCGAGTACGTTTCCACGTTCATCCAAGGCAACGTGAGGCTGCCAGGAACCATCGGTGAGTGGTGCGAACAACTCCATTGCACATCTCCCCACCGAGATGGGGTCAGCGGCACCCACTGGTGCCAGAGGATCACCTGTTGCACGAGCAGCAATCTCACGCGCCACAGTAGGACTGACGCCTAACAATTGCCTTGTCAGCACTGCGTGCAGCGGTTGTTCTGCAGGTACGGAGCGCAGTAGCCATCCCCAGTCCACCGCTACAGGCGGTTGTCGGTCGCTCTGAGGAGGTGGCATCTGATATGGTTGGCCAGGCAAGGTGACCCTCAGGCGATTTAGCTCCGGGCCGATGCGCTTGACGGCATCGAGCACTCGACCGTCTGATCCGACCAAGACGAGGTTGCTGTAACGGTCCATTATCTCGGCCACCAGCTGGCAGCGACCTTCAGGACCTTCAAAATGGAAGATCAGCATTCGTTCCCAAAGTGGTTGTACGACGTCTAGCAACCTTGCACTCCGCACCCATTTGCGCAGAAGGAGCAATATAGGAGGCTCTACATCACGGCCGCGCCGTATTCGTTCTGACAGGAGTGAAATGCGTGCGAAACGAGGATGGGCAGACAACAAGAGGTAGTAGCGCTGTCCAGCATAAAGCTCCAAACCCAAGGACAAGTCATCTGGCAACACGATATGCTGGACTCGCGCTCCTAGCAGGCGGTCCATCTCATCTCGCAGGCAGGCTAAGGTCAAGAAATCAACATGCATCATTTACAGTATAGCGAAGCCATGCAGGGCTCGCAAAGCAGCAATAAACCTGGACCATCACCTGTCTGACCGGGACCCGAGGGCTTTGGCATGGTAGCTAACAGTGCCACGAGTGTATAATGAAAAGACAGAATGGTATGGCTGGGAAGGAAACCAAATGATCTGGCGGGCTCTCTGGCAGCGTCGGACGCGCAGTCTCTTAACTGTATTAGGGGTGTCTGTAGGAGTGGCAGCTGTTGTGGTGTTAGGCGCCATGGCCGAAGGTCTTGCGCAAGGGTATGCCGGCATGGCGGGCGGAGCAGACCTCTTGGTGATGCAGGCCAACGCCTATGATATCACGCTCAGCGCCTTGGATGAAGACCTTGGCGCCCGTATTGCCCAGCTTCCGGGTGTCCGCGAGGTTTCGGGTGTCGTAGTGGGAATGGTAGCACTTGAAAAGGTGCCCTATTTCCTCGTAAGCGGCCACGATCCGGAAGGAGCGAGCATACAGCATTTCAGAATCGTGCAGGGCAACCGCCTTGTCCGTGCGGGGCAGGTGTTGTTAGGACGACAGGCGGCTAAGAATTTGAAAAAGAACGTTGGGGATTCTATACGACTGTTTGGTAAGGCGTTCCACGTGGCTGGCATATATGAAACCGGACAGCTGTTCGAAGACAACGGGGCGGTGATCACGCTGAGCGACGCCCAGCGCATCCTAAAGAAGTCGCATCGGGTGAGTTTCTTTGAGGTAAGCTTGGAGCATCCGTCCGAAGCAGATAGGACAAAACGTCTGATTGAGGATCTTTCTCCTGAGGTGTCTGTGACGAAGGCCAGCGATTTAGCCGATGAGCAACAAACGGTTGAGACGATTCGCGGCATGGCGTGGGGGATCAGCATGATCGCTATTCTCATCGGCGGGCTCGGTATGATGAACACGATGGTAATGGCTGTGTTCGAGCAAACCCGCGAAATTGGTGTACTGCGAGCGTTGGGGTGGCGCCGTCGTCACATTATGAAGCTAGTTCTGGGGCAATCACTAGGTTTGAGTCTGTTGGGCGGCCTCCTGGGAATATCTTTGGGACTTGGCTTGGTATGGATGGTCAATCAAACGCCTGCCATTGCGAGTATAGCGCCAGCTTTCTTGAAAGTTGGGCTACTTCTCCAAGGATTATCGATGGCGCTGGTGTTGGGATTCATTGGAGGAGCTTATCCTGCATGGCGTGCCACGAGATTCAGCCCTGTCGAAGCACTGCGGTATGACACGGGGGCAGGGATGGGCAGAGAGCCTCCATGGCTACGTCATCTGAATCTTGCGTTGCGCGCCCTATGGAGACGCCGCACCCGTAGCCTGCTGACAATGGTCGGTATAGCGACGGGTAGTGCGCTTGTTGCATCCCTTGGCGCCATAACGGAGGGCACATTGCGTGAACTGAATGCATTTGTCAGCAAAGGTGGAGCAGAGTTAGTAGCTATTCAAGCTGGCGTCGCTGACATGGGCTATTCGGTGATCGACGAGCGCGTGGGGCGTGCCATTGCCGCTATGCCTGAAGTTGCCTACGTGTCAGGCATTCTATGGGGAGTCAGCAGCGGAGAGGATGTGCCCTTTCTATTCATGATAGGCATTGACCCCACTGATCCAACGATCTCGCGTTATCGCATTATGCAGGGACGGCACATTGCTGCTCGGCACGAAGCAATGTTGGGACATACTGCTGCGCGTAACCTGGAGAAAAGCGTGGGTGATACTATCATCTTGCCAGGGGGCACTTATCGCGTTGTTGGCATCTTTGAAACCGGCACAGCCTATGAAGATGCTGCTGGTGTAATTGCTCTGCGTGAGGCGCAAGCAGCGTTTCAGAAGCGTCATCAGGTGAGCCTGTATCAGATCAAACTGCGCGATTCTTCTCAAGCACAAGCAGTGCATGATCTCATTGAGACACGGCTGGGTAGCGAGGTGTCTGTGTCTATGAGCGCGACTTTTGGAGAGAACCTGGCAGATCTTCAGAACACCAAGGCTATGATGAACGCAGTATTTACATTGGCATTGGTAGTAGGTGGGATTGTCGTGACCAACACGATGGTGATGTCTGTAATGGAACGCACCCGTGAGATTGGCACGCTGCGTGCGCTTGGTTGGCGGAAGGTGCACGTGCTATGGATGGTATTAAGCGAGTCCCTGCTACTGAGCGGGCTTGCTGGTGGAATGGGTCTTCTAGGGGGAGGTGTGCTGACGTTGGCGTTGCAGTCGGTCCCTGACTTTGGTGCGTTCCTGACCGCTGTCTATACCCCGCAAGTGGTCGGCCAGTCAATCGTTGTTGCTCTGTTACTAGGTCTGCTCGGCGGGTTATATCCTGCATGGCGTGCTAGCCGGCTCCAGCCAGCGGAGGCGCTGAGATATGAGTAAGCTGACTTCGAAGCACTATCAATCTTTGATCACATAGGGTGAAGATGGAAACGCAACCAGTGGTTGTTGCTACATATCAGGTCACGCGTTACTACGGTGACGGTGCCGTTGTGCGTGCACTCGACGGTGTGGACATGGTTGTTCGAAAAGGCGAGTTTCTGGCTATTATGGGGCCTTCAGGCAGCGGCAAGAGCACCCTGTTGAACTTGCTCGGCGCACTAGACCGGCCAACCGGTGGACGCATCGTCGTGAATGGAGAGGATCTGGCTACGATCCGGGACCTTGATCGCTTCCGAGCGCGCACCATTGGTTTCGTGTTTCAGCTGCACAATCTGTTGCCAACGCTTACTGCGCGTGAGAATGTTGAGGTACCTATGCACGGTCAGGGGATTAGTGGAAACGCAATGCGTCAGCGAGCAGAGCATTTGCTGGAGATCGTAGGTTTGGCTGACCGCATGAACCACCTACCCGCTCAGCTGTCCGGAGGACAACGGCAGCGGGTAGCTGTTGCGCGTGCTCTGGCCAATAGCCCTGCCATCATCTTGGCTGATGAGCCTACTGGCAGTCTAGACACGCAGAGCGGCAATGAGATTATGGACCTACTTGAGAGTATCAATCAGACACAGGGAACTACCATTCTGATAGTGACTCATGACCCCCGAGTGGCACGGCGCACACGGCGTATCCTGACAATGCGGGATGGCAAAATCGTGGACGATCACCCTGTTCGAGGCGCTGTGTGGGAGGACTTGCGCGATCTTGCCCGATCAAGGCTGGGGGAGATGTTGCTCAGAGGGGATGACGAGGCGCTGCTAACGCAACTTGGCACGGCGCCGGACAGCGCTCGAGCTATTGCAGTGCTGCGCTCGTGGTTGTCGAGAGTTGCGCAGGATATCGATACACTGGCGTGAGTTTATTATGAGTGAGGCACTAGGAGACGATCTCTCGGCAGAGACTATTGTCGCTGCATTGACGACGCGTTGGCTTGGCCGGCCAACCCACTTCCGCCGGGTGACTATCTCGACCAGCGACGAGCTCAAGCATCTCGCGGCACTCGGTGCAAATGAAGGGACTCTGGTGATCGCTGATGAGCAACTATGTGGCCGTGGTCGGATGGAGCGGAGATGGCTCGCTCCGGCACGTTCCAGTCTCCTTTTCTCACTCCTTTTTCGCCCTACCTTTCTATCTCCAGATCGTGCTCAGTTTGTGACAATGGCCTGCGCACTGGCAATATTGGACGCCGTACGCGAGGTGACCGGTTTGCAGCCTGGCCTGAAGTGGCCTAATGATCTGCAGTTGCATGGGAGAAAACTCGCCGGCATCCTTACAGAGCTGGAAGTGTCAACTGAGGGTAAGCTGGATTGGATTGTATTAGGTGTTGGTCTCAACGTGAACGTGGACTTCAGGGAGCTGCCTGAGCTGGCGGATACTGCGGTTAGCCTTTCCAGTGTGGCAAAGCATCCAGTTTCACGCTTGGCGTTGTTGGTCTCTTTGCTCTTCCATTTAGAAAGACGCTATGAGATGCTGCGGACGGGTCACAGCCCAACATGCGAATGGGCAGAACACTTGCTGTCGTTGGGGCAGGAGGTTACCGTGAAATCACCTGAGGGGACATTTTCAGGTGTTGCAGAAGCTGTGGACGAGCTCGGAGCTCTGCTCTTACGTCTGCCTGATGGCCGTTGTATGTGCATCCTTGCGGGAGATGTGACGTTGCGGTGAGAGATATTGGTAGGAGAAGATGGGGAGGAGCTAACCTAGCTCCATCAACAGTCGCTAATTGGGGTGCATGGGACATAGTTGGTTTTTTTACATTCGCTGTTCTTGACCCGCTTCCTTTTCTCTTCGCTGTGAATAGTTTCTCCACTAAAATTCTCGTCTGGAAGGACTATATCCTCTTGGTGACGTCTTACATGAGTAATGGAATGTGCTGACTTGCCTCTGTGGGTAATTGGAGGCACAATGCGGCTGCTTATATGCCCATTCTAGATCCAGCGCTCATCACCCTGCTTGTTTTGGGGATGATGATTGGCCTGCTGGTGAGCGGTTGGCTGCGCGCCGATCTCGTGGCTCTGCTCGGTGTGGTTGCGTTGGGCCTCAGCGGCGTCCTGACTCCGCAAGAAGCTTTTTCCGGCTTCAGCCGTTCGGCCGTCATCACTATCCTAGCCGTTTTCATTTTAGCCGACGCGTTGCAGCGGACCGGTGCCACTGAGTACTTAGCAAACTTTCTCTTGGAGCTGTCCCACTCGCGCGAACACTGGCTGGTCATGCTGACTATGCTAGCCGGCGCATTGTTGTCGCTCTTCATGAACAACATCGCTGCTGCTGCAGTGCTTCTACCAGCGGTGGTGAGTGCAGGGCAACGCGCGCGGGTAAGTCCCTCACGCCTTCTGATGCCGCTAGCTTTTGGCACAATCGTGGGTGGGATGGCCACTCTTCTCACTACGGTCAATATTATTGCGAGTAACATGCTACGTGATCATGGCTTAGCTGGCTATGGCCTGCTGAGCTTTGCCCCATTAGGCGTGCCTGTCATCGTAGTGGCATTGCTTTATATGGCTTTGCTGGGTCGGCGTCTGTTACCAGCCCAATCTCCAGCTGAGCGCTTGCCGTTGATCCGCGAGCGCGAGAAGGTGGACTTGGTGGATGTATATCGCCTAGATGAGCACCTCTTCCGGGCCCGCATTCCCAATGGTTCGAGATTGGCGAACGTGTCATTAGCACACAGCGCCCTGCGCGAGCGTTATGGTGTGACCGTGGTCGGCATTGAGCGGGGCGGTCGAGCACTGCTCGCTCCATCGCCACGAGAGACGTTGCGCCAAGGTGATGTGATTGTTTTCTCCGGTATGCCAGAATGCCTCCAAGGTGATGATAGTGGTCCATTGTTGGAGTTGCTTCCGGCTGGCGGGTGGCGCGAGGACGACCTACAGTCCTCTTCGGTGGCGGTGGTCGAGGCAGTGTTGGCACCACGCTCAGCGCTCATAGGGCGTACTCTGCGTGAGACGAACTTTCGTGAAAAGTATAACATGACAGTTTTAGCCGTCCTGCGTGGCAACCAGTGCATATGCCGTGATCTCTCCGACATGCCCCTACAATTTGGGGATGCCTTGCTTCTACAAGGACCACGCACTCGATTGAGGCTGCTTCAGGACGAGAGCGATGTGATTTTGCTGGCCAATGGACGTGAGGTGCCACCTCCGACGGGCCGGCGTCGGTTGGCATTGGGTATATTGGGTCTTACATTGCTGCTGGCTGCGCTGTTTCCTACACTGGTGGGTGAAATTATGCTTGGTGGTGCACTCGTTATGGTGCTCGTCGGAATTATCAACATGGAGTATGTTTACCAGGCGATCGAGTGGAAGACCATTTTCCTCGTGGCTGGTCTGTTGCCTCTGGGCATTGCTATCACAAAAACTGGGATTGCAACGTTCGCGGCGCAGCAGATGGCAAGCGTGTTGGGCACGGCTGGGCCATTAGCGATGTTGGCTGGACTGGCTTTCATAGCACTACTCATGGTGCAGGTAATCAGTGCATCAGCAGTGGTGACTATCTTAGCACCGATTGCCATCCATACTGCACAGCAGGTGGGCGCTGATCCACGCGCCATGACAATGGGTGTAGTGTTGGCTAGCTCGATGACCTTCCTGACCCCGCTTGGTCACCCGGTGAATATTCTAGTGATGGGCCCGGGTGGTTACGAATTTCGCGATTATCTAAGAGTAGGGCTGCCGATGACCGTGATTCTCTTCGGCGCAATCTTGCTGTTGCTGCCTATCTTCTGGCCGTTAGCTCATTGAATGTTGTAAATATCTCTCTGGACGGAAGCTCTGGCTCTAGTGTTGTTGCAAATTGCGCAGCAGGTGCAAATCTACTTGCGCCTGATAATCGGTAGATAGCGGTAATTGGCTGGGGTGATAATTGTTCCAGTGGGTCGGTCTGTCGCAATGTCGGGTTATTGTTTAACAATCGCAGGGAGGTAAACGTAAGAAGAGGGTTCATTGTCGTCTTGCGTCGGTGATACAGGCGGTCCAGTACTATATTCGTGGGCCCCGATGGTCGGGGTACTGCCTCGTGCGTTTCGGAAATAGTCCTCGGTTACCTGGTCCAAGGTCTGCGCCCTTTGAATTGCCGGAGACGATCCTAGGACCTTGAACCAATCTGCTTTCAACTGGCCCGGTGCTATCGTGCCTGTCTTGGCCAGCTGCGGGTCGCCGACGACATCACCTTGGCCTGCCACAGATGCAGGTGGGTTTACTGACCACAAGTTGTGAGAGAAGACCAACCCGCTGCTGGCAATCACGTGTGCCAACGGAACCCCATTGTCTTGGTAGACGATATTGTTCACAACACGTACCCTTTCATGAGAGCCTCGGTTAATTTGGATTCCAGCCTCTCCATAAGCGTTGGCAAGAGTGTTGTACGCGATCAACACGTTTTTCATGCCACCCCCTCGATCTCCTTGCCACCAATAGATGTTCCGGTAGTTACCATATAGGAGATTGTTGACAATGGTAATGTCGCTGCTCGGCGGATTGTATCTTTCATCCCCCATCATAATACCCACTCTGCTATTGGAAGGCGATGGAGTGTCTATGACGCTTCCGGGCGTGCTGTAAATTAGATTGCGTTGCACAATGACGTTGGTGGCGTCCGAAACATACACGTTTGTGTGGTTGTCATACACGACATTATCTTCGATCAAAGTACCGTTGGCTTCATAGGTGGATAAACCCTCGCCCCAGTTGTTGTAGACCACATTCCCTCGCAGGACTGCGCCATTTGGATACCGTGCAGCACTTAGGCCTGAGGCCCATCCATCCCGGGTGGTTATGCCATACTCGTTCGATGCACAGTTCCACCACACCCTGCTGTTCTCCACAACGCTGTAATCACCCTTCACAAGAATACCATTTTCCTTGTGGTGATGAGAATTGACCTGACTAGCAGTGCTGTATCGACCGGATATTATTATTCCCATCCAGTTCGAATATCGCACCTCCAATCCTGAGATGTGCACATAGTCACCCTCGACAGACAGCAGTGCCGCCCACTGAACGGCTGGCAATCGGTAGTTGTCCCCATCCAGTACAGGTGACTCACCTGGGTAGGCCATAACCCTGATAGGCGCACCCGGCGTTCCAGAATCGCGGACGGTCACTTGCTCCTTGTAAATGCCGCCGCGGACGTAGACCGTGACACCAGCCCTCGCGACGTTGACCCCCTTTTGGATTGTGCGGAACGGTCTCTCGATGGTGCCAGGATTGCTGTCGTTGCCATAGGTTGCCACGTAATAGACCGTCGCGCCCTGTGTGTACGAGGGGTGCACCTGTTTCGTTACCATCACCATAAGTGCTGCAAATAAGAGAACACCGATGATCTTGTATCTGGCAACCATCTGTTGCTGCCTTTCAGCCTCTCCATAAGAAAATATGGAATGCTTGTGAGATTGATCAGAAGCCACCCTGTGCGATACAAAAATCAGGAAGCTCTACTAGTCACCCTATTCTAACCCTTACGGGAGGTGGTCATCTTGACGTTTTACTTTCGCTAACCCTTTGCCACTTGTGCGCGAACCTTACGATATTATTACTCTAACAAGAATATACCGTGCGGAGGCCAATTGGAGCAATAGGAATCTGGTCACAGAAGGGGACCGCCAGGCGGCCACAAGTTGCTCGTCAAGGATGTTCCTCGTTCCTAGATCTGGAAGGCATTGGGAAAGAAACGACAGGATGGTGAGATCTCACAGATCTCACCATCCTGCTTGGTGGCAGCTCCTAGCTGCGCGTGCTCGAGTTGCTAGCCAGTCGTACTTGTCAGCACGCTGTCGGATTTCTCACAAACCCGCGTCTACTGGCGTCTAATGATGGGTAGGTAGATATACCTCTTCTCAGGCGTGGGTGTAGGTAGGATCACAGCCAGCCTCACCTGGGCGGTATCACTAGCGCTGACCGTGCTACCATCCGGCGCCGTGGCGGTGACCACGGCGGTGTTGGTCAGGTCGGCGGTGACATTCCCAAGCGTACAAGTGTAGCTGGCGCTTGCACCGACTGCCAAGTCGCCAACACTCTTGGCGCAGTTGGGCGCCTGTGCATCGCTCACCGTCACGTTGCTGAGTACGACGCTCCCTGTGTTGCTCACCGTGATGGTGAAGGTGACTGTGCC
>CAKZLO010000066.1 GCA_937127125.1 uncultured Ardenticatenia bacterium | reverse complement strand
CTAACGTTTCGGGTATCGATATCGTATGGCATGTTCAGCCCACTCCTTTTGCACACCTGATTTCCTCGGTCGGTGCTGGCTTTCCTCTTCTGCTTGACGAACGCGCTGTCCACCTGATAGAATAACGTGCTGACTAACACTTTGGGAGACACGATAGGTTCCATGGCGGCTGACGAAGAGGAAATCACCCTATCTGACCTTTTCGGAATACTGTGGGACGGTAAGCGACTGATTGCAGCAACTACACTGTTCTTTGCTCTAGTCGGAGTCTTGACTACTTGGTTAACGGCCCCGTTATACGAAGCTAAATCTGTTATTCTCTTTCCGGGTAGTGGCATTTCGTCCATGGCAGGTCTAGCTCAGTCGCTGGGTCTAACTGTTTCAGCCGACACGTCGTCACTAAAAATGTACGCCATGGTGATCGAGAGTGATCGCATGCGCAGGCGCGTATCTCGGTTGACCGGTGTTACTCCTACTGCCTTGAAGCGCTCGGTAAATATTGTCGATGACTTAGAATCAAGGTCTATCACTATCACAGTACGTCACAGTAACAGATCATTAGCACAACTCATTGCAAAGACTTATTTATCAGAACTTGCGTCGCTTTCCAAAGAGCTTAGCATCCCAGTGGCGCGCAACCGCGTAACATTCTTAGAACGAGAACTGTCCCTAAGAACAAGAGAGCTGGCAGATGCGGAAACCAAGTTAATGCGGTTTCAGCAGCAACTGGTTGGCGAGGGACGCGCTCTGTCTATATCCCGTCTGTCCAGCGCGGCAAGTCCATTAACTGCTGGCGTAAGCAGTGACATAGTGTCGATTATGTCTCAGATTGGCGCAATACAGCTTCAATTGGTGCAAGTTCGTGAACAGATACGGGCAAGCCTTGAGAAAGCTCAAAGACTGGCAGGAGTCTCGCCCATGCTTCCAATAAACATCCCGACCGTAACACCGTGGCGCGAGAAATTGATGGACATTGACTACCAACTGAAAGTAGCAGAATTAACGTATGGGCCTGATGCTCCTAGTGTGATTCGCTTGAATCGTGAACGACACATTATCTGGGAGAAGATGCGAGAAGAGATTGTTGCCTATCTCCGCTCGGTGAACATGGGTTTCGAACCGAGTCTGGCATCACTGGAATTACAGCGTGTTTCGCTTGAAGCTCAGCTGGCTGCATTGCAACGATTTGCTAACCGAGCTCCGAGCGACATGTTGGTCTTACAGAGGCTGGAGCGTGATACAATAGTTCTTGCAGAGATCGTAAAACAGCTTCGCGTTGCTCTGGAGCAAGCACGAATGGAAGTAGCCCGAGACCCTGAGCGCTGGGAGGTGTTGGAGGAGGGCGCGATTCAGAATACTCCGGTGAATAAAAACTGGTTGAAGAACCTTGGTCTTGGAGCGGTGGGGGGATTATTCCTTGGCGTCATGCTTCATATTGCAACAGTTCGTCGCCTCCAATCGTAACGCATACCTCTGTGTGGATCGAGCGTCAACCAATCAAGGAGGTCGAGAGGAGAACACGATATATTCACACAAAGATGCTAACCATATGCAGCACCGGAGGTCGGGGATCGTTCGTGATATCCTTGTCGCGGTTGCGGATCGCACAAAATGTAATCTATCTTCTATCCAGTGATGCGATAGTTCGCTTGCTGACAGCTGTCGTGTCTCTTTTGGTTGCACGCTATCTCGGTCCCAGCCAGTACGGCATACTCGGTACAGCATTGGCTACGGCAGCAGTATTTGCCTATTTTACTGACATAGGGGTTTTACACGTAATGATTCGGGAAGGGGTCAAACCGGCGGCAAACCTTCCCGAGATACTAGGAGCGGGGTTACGTGTTCGCGTGTATCTTGCCCTTGGTTCCACTGTGCTGGCTCTTCTGTACACTCACTTTGCACACTCGGATTCCGTCGTGCGCACCGTCGTGATGGTCGTGACTTTGCCGAGCATATGGGGAAATGCTCTAGGCGGTGTCGGAACTGGTTACTTCTTTATCATTCAGGACATGCGACTGCTGGGCTTGGTGCGACTTGTCTCCGGCATGGTCAACTCCGCCATTCTACTCATAGGCTTGCTGTTGGAATGGCATCTTCAGCGGTTAAGCTTCGCATACGGTACAGCGTCCCTGCTGGGAGGATTGGTTGGCCTCGCGGTGACGTTCCGCCGTACTCGAGTGAAGTGGAAATCGTGTGTTTCA
>CAKZLO010000065.1 GCA_937127125.1 uncultured Ardenticatenia bacterium | reverse complement strand
CAACGGCGACAGCTACCCACACCCCTTCGCCCGCGGCAACACCGACGACCTCGCCCACCATCACCAAGATACCCACGCCCACGGCGACGCCAACAACGACAACGATGGCGTCGCCCCAAGCAATGCTGATCCCAAACCATACGATGGTCAGCGATGGTGCGGCGGATGCCGTGCAAGCACAACCACTTGCGGTGGATGCCGTGAAGTTGAGCTGGGAGCCAGTGCAGCAGGCAAAGGGCTATCGCCTCTACAGCGATATGGGGAGTGGCTTCGGAGTGTATGTGTTAAAGGCAGAAACCAAGGAGACTTCATATATTGACACTCATCTGCGCCCAGCGGCAATCTATCGCTATCGGGTCGTCGCGCTCATCCACGATGAAGAGATGCTCCTGGCCGATCAGAAGGTGACCACGCCACCACAACCGGTCATGGCACGCATTGGCAATCGCATGCTGATGACATTGCCTACCCCCACCCGTGCCATTGTAATCGTGACACCAGCACCCACTCCGCTCCCGCCGGACACGATCATCCTTGGCCTCGTCAGTGCATCCGACCACATTGATGAAGTAGATGGGTACCTCAACATTGTCGGCGAAGTGCGCAACGACTCAAACGTGGACGTCATTGATCCCGTGATAAACGCTGTTTTTTACGGGGCGGACGGTGAGCGACAGGAAGAGATCAGCGGCAAAGCTGTGCTCGATGCCCTGGCACCGGGGGAGTGTTCCCCTTTTGTCCTGAAGGCAGAGCAACCAGCTCCAGATGCATATTACAGCTTACGCGCTACCGCCCGTGCTGATGGGGGCATACACGCTAGAAGCACACCAGCGCTCCGTGTGGTCAGCTCCCGCCGCTTCGAAGATGATGTTGGCCTCTACCACATTGCTGGTGTAGTAGAGAACAAGAGCACACGCCGCATCGAACGGGCGCGTGTGGTGGTCATTCTCTACGATCGTGGGGGCGGGGTGGTCAACGTGGGATTCGGTTACCCCAGCCCTGCGACATTAGCGTCAGGGGAACGGGGCGACTTCGATGTGACCTTCACCTATTATCCTAAAGTGATTCGGCACGCCGTGCTGGTAGTTGTCAACTAAGGCGCGACAGAGTGTGTGGCACGGACGATGAGATTCGTGGTCTGTGGCAAGGCCAGCTCTGCCTGTCACCCATAGCCGACTTGTTTTTTTCCGCGCCAAATCTCCACCCTCGAGCATTCTTGTGGCATTTTGTCGGTCGCAATTGCAATTCGCCGCCAAGTACCCTGTTAAACGGGGCAAGCAAAGTGGCACACCATGACAATTTGCCATATAATAACTATGGTAGCTAATTCAACTTTTAGCAGTCTCAATCACATAACAGAAGAGATGGGTCGTACCACGATAATTTAAGCAGCTCGTGATACCTTTCTTCCCCAAAACTGTAACGCGCACCGAGGAGGGTGGTGCAGAATCTGATAAGGAGGTCAGCCAATGCTTAAGGAATTCAAAGAATTTGCTCTACGTGGCAACGTGCTCGATATGGCGGTTGGGATCATCATTGGCGTCGCCTTTGGCACAATTGTCAACTCGCTGGTCAACGACGTTCTCATGCCACCCATCGGCTTGTTGTTAGGGCGTGTGGACTTCTCCAACCTTTTCATCCTGCTCCAGGCGGGCAAGACACCACCACCCTATGCCTCGTTGGCGGAAGCTCAGGCCGCTGGCGCTGTGACGGTCAACATTGGGCTGTTCATCAACACTATCATCAATTTTGTGATCGTCGCTTTTGTTCTGTTTCTGGTCATCCGGTCGGTCAACCAGCTAAAACGCCAGTCTGAGCCGCCTGCGCCGGTCACCCGCGAATGTCCATACTGTCTATCCCAGATCCCGCTCAACGCTAAGCGTTGTGCCTATTGCACCTCCGAGCTGGCTTGACGGCGAAGAGAAAAGGAGGAAGGTTATGCTTACAGTTGTTATCATCGTCATCGCAGTAATCATTATCCTGCTCTTGTGGTGGTGGTTGACTCGCCGTCCGGTTGAGCCGGAGGCGTCATATCAGCCACCGCCGACTCCCAAGTGGAGTGCTGAGCAGGCTCCTGTCGAGGCTCCTCCATCGGTACAGCCACTGGTGAGTGAAGCTGAGCGCGAAGCACACATAGCGGCGCCGGCTGCCGAGCCTGTGGGATGGACAGAGGAAGTTGAAGTGGCACCCGCCGCAGAGGCCGAGAAGAGCGTTGAGCCGGCAATGCCTGCACCGGAGACCGAACAGCTGGCAGAGGCAGTGGCACCGGCAGCGCAGACCGAGCCTGCACCCTCGGATGATCTAAAAGTGATCGAGGGCATCGGCCCCAAGATCGCGGCCATATTGCAGTCTCACGGTATCACCACCTTTGCCCAACTGGCCGCGACTGACGTGGAACAGCTGCGCGAGATCATGCTGGCTGCCAATCTGCGCATCGCCGATCCCAGCACGTGGCCGCAGCAGGCTGCACTGGCAGCTGCCGGGAAATGGGACGAACTGCAGACACTACAAGACAGCCTCAGGGGCGGCCGCCGGGTGTGAGATCGGCAGCCTCGAGGGACCCAGCTCACCGAAACAGCATAGTCACACAACACACGAGGGACGCCTAGAAGTCAATCTAGGGTGTTGTGTCCTGATTGAGTCGCGCTCTCAACCTAGCAGCATGTTCTGACGTTGCACTGCCCATAGCTTCCGTTTGCACGGCGGAGAGATATCCTGTCTCCCCGCTGAATGCAGCATTAGAGTGCGTTATTCGACCAGTGCGCAGAGAGGGAGAATCACACTCTCACGGCGCTGGATGATGCCATTGGATGCTCTCACACCTGTGTTGCCAGGAAGCGTTCGTGCAGCTGAAGTGGGGTCTCATCGGCTGTCATTATCGCGGCAGCGTGGACGCGCGCTTTGGGTAATACCTCGGCCATGTAGACGCGCGCAATGTCGGCTTTCTCCTCCGAGTGACAGGCGTCCTGCAACAGCAACCAGCTGTTGATTGTGTACACTGCCAGATCGACCAGATCACTGGCATAGTAATCGATGACAGCGCGCTCTTTTTCGCGCAGATGGTCTTCGCACTGCTTCAGCTGAGCAGTGATCTCCTCCAGCGAATCCTTCAGCGACTCCAGCTGGGGCCCATAGTCCAGGTCTGCCCAGTTGTCTAGCAGGTCGTCCAGACCATGCGCCAGCAGCTTGCCGATAGCAGCGACAATTTGCAGCTGACTAGTGCCTTCGTAGATACTGGTGACGCGAATGTCGCGGAAGTGGCGTTCGACATTGAAGTCGTGCATATAGCCGACGCCACCGTGTACCTGGATCGCCTGGTAACAGACGCGATTGCCCATCTCGGTGGCGTAATATTTGGCCAATGGAGTCAGCGCCTCGGCCAGTCGCGCGGCATCCTTCTGGCGCTGACGCACGCTCTTGTCGGGGTTCTCTGTCTCAGCAAGGTACTGCTCGTACGCCTTAGCAAGGTCCACCCAATAACTGGTATGATAGACCAGGCTGCGCGCCGCTTCGATCTCGGCGCGCATATTCAGCAACATGCGGTAGACAGCGGGCAGGTGAGCAATGGGCACTCCAAACTGCACCCGCTCGTGTGCATACTTATATGCCTCACGATAAGCCGCTTCGGCGACGCCGACCGCCTGTGCCGCCACGGCCAGCCGTGCACCGTTCATCATTGCCATAGCGTAGCGGATCAGGCCAAAACGCTGCTTGCCAATCAACTGCGCCGGCGTGTTGTCGAACTGCAGCTCACACGTGGGGGAGGCGTGCAACCCCATCTTGTCCTCAATACGACGCACCTTCACGGTTTCGTCGCGCTCGACCAGGAAGAGGGACAGGCCACGCGCGTCGGTGCTACCTTCCTCGCTGCGTGCCAGCACTACCAGCACATCCGCACAACCGTTGGTAATGAAACGCTTGACTCCGTTGATGCGCCACACGCCTGCAGCCTCGTCCCACGTCGCACGGGTCTGCGCCGATCCCAGATCTGATCCCGCGTCGGGTTCGGTGAGCACCATGGCACCGCTCACCTCACCGCGCGCAAAGCGTGGCAGGATACGCGTCTTCATATCCTCACTGCCGAACTCGGCAATCGTGGAGGCAATTTCCTGCAACCCGAAGATGGTCATCAAACCCGCCTCAGCGCGCGAGAGAATTTCGACCATCATCTGGTAGATCGTCCCTGGGACGTTCAACCCACCATACTCCCAAGGGAGCATGACACCCATCAGTTCTGCCTGTCTGAGAGCCTGAAGTGCTTCACGCGTTGCAGCGGCATACTCCACCTTACCGTCGCGCAACTGAGCACCCTCCTTATCTGCTTCGGCAGCGCGTGGCGCCACAACATTGGCACAAATCTCGCCCAGCACTTCCAGCAGGATGCGGTAATTGTCCATAGCATCCCGATAGTTGCGCGGCGCCTGCGGATAACGTGCACGATAGCTGTAACCCTTCTCCTTCAGCTCAACGATCTCATGCAGGTCAGCATGTTCGAGGTAGAACTGCAGGTCGGGATTGTCCAGGAAGAAGTTATCGGTCATACGTGTACTCCCTGTAAGTTTACATTCACAAGTGCCCTATGTCAGATGTCCAACATCCCAAAGTAGCTTGCCCCGTCGAGCACAAGGATGCCATCGCCGATCAAGTCTTATGCCCTCCTCAATACCTCTTTCACACGTCTCGTGTTCAGATAGTAGAGCACAACGGCAGCAACCACAATTGAAACGACTCGAGAGCCCCAACCACCATATAGTGCGCCAGAGATGATAGACAGGCATATGTTGCCGACCAGGACGATCACGCCCAACGCCCATGCCCACGATTTGAGCGACCATGCCGCAAGGGCAAAAACAATCTGCCCCGCGCCGATCACCAGGGTGAAAAAGCCCAATGCAAGAACGCCCATACCAGCGCCTAGCGCACCGATACCTGCACCAAGCGCACCCAACGCCAGCAGGCTGATCCCGCCGATGACACCGATAACGCCTGCAATCACGGACAGGATAACCATGATGGTCACGCCAGTGGGCCTTTCCCCTTCCATCTTTTCACTTTCCCCTAGTTCCTAAGGCGAACCATGTCGAGTGCGCTTCTATCGGATTCCCGAAATTGGCCTGACAACGAAGTAAGACGTCTTTCGCCCCCGGCGGAGAAAACACAAAAATCTCTCACGGCAAACGAGACCATTAACGAGTCTTCTCACGCAAAGCTTTGATCATAAGCGGGATCACCTCGGTAACATCGCCGATGATCTTGTAATGAGCGATCTGCATAATCGGTGCATTGGGGTCGGTATTGATGGCGATGATCTTATTCGACTCGCTCATGCCAGCGCGATGCTGTACTGCGCCTGAAATGCCAGCAGCGATGTAGAGGCGTGGGCGCACGGTGGTGCCCGTCTGCCCCACCTGATGTTCGCGCGAGATGAAACCGGCATCCACGGCAGCGCGCGAAGCACCCACCTCGCCGCCCAGCAGATTGGCTAGATCGTGCAGCAGCTGGAAGTTCTCCTTGCTACCCATGCCGGCACCTCCGGCAACGATCACCGGCGCATCCTTCAAGTTGACACTCGACTCGCGCGACTCGCGGCTGAGCACCTGTAACACCAGCTCCTTTCCCTCAAAAGCAGGATGGATGCGCTCGATAGTGCCCTGCCGTGTGGCGTCTGGCTGCGGCTTACGAAAAACCCCTTCACGCACTGTGGCCATCTGGGGATGCATCAGGGGATTGACAATCGTGGCGATCAGATTGCCACCGAACGCAGGACGGATCTGGAAGAGCAAATCCTTGTAAGTTTTCTCGTCCCTTCGAGAATGATAATCTCCAATTTGCAAATCGGTACAATCTGCCGTGAGACCGGCACGCACTGCACTCGCCACGCGCGGCGCCAGATCGCGTCCCAGCGGTGTAGCGCCAATAAGCACAATATAAGGATTGCGCTCACGGATCAGCTGGCTGAGCACATGAGCATAGGGCAGAGTTCGATAGTGTTCCAGCTCAGGATGGTCCGCCCAGAGCACGAAATCTGCTCCGAACGCAACGAGTTGCTGTGCCTGAGCCTCCACCTGATAACCACACAACACACCACCCACACGGCTACCCAAGGTGTGTGCTAGCTCGCTGGCCTTCCCCAGCAGTTCTAAGCTTACATCGGCAAGTTTGCCTTCCTGTTGTTCTACGAATACCCACACATCGCGTCCGTCGATCATAGGAACTCCCTAGAGAAAACAATGCTGTGCCGGAATCTACACCAGCATAATCTCGTTTGGTGTTAGGTCAGCGATACCCCACAACTCACCCGATGATGTACTCTTGCACCAGCTCCTGCACCAGCGCGACAATGCCTTCGCGTGTGGGCGGAATCTCCTTGGTCTCTGCCTTCTCCAGCACCACCATGTTGATTTTGTACACCTGGGTAGGTGAGCCGGCCAGACCAACTTTGTCCGGGTCGGCACCGATTTCATCCACCGTCCAGACGGGGATGCGCAGACCTCGCGCGCGCAGGAAGGTATCTAACTGGGTTTCATTTTCAAACTCTGGCCATTTTTGCAGCAGAGCAGGATATTCGTGCGGCGCCGCAGCCAACTTGTATTCGATCCACCTGCGCACCGAAGGAGGGCGAGGTCGGTTGGCTGATGCTACCACAGTCAACAAACACGGCAGGCAACATTTGATCATCTCCCTGCCCCGTTCCAACGCACGCATGACCACGATCTCATCCCCTTCCAGCTGCACAATGCGTTCGGCATAAGTGATCTGGGGAATACCTAGCTTCTCAGCCGTCTGAGGGCCCACTTGCGCGGTGTCGCCGTCAATCGCTTGCCGACCACAGAACACCAGGTCTACGGGGCCCAGCTTCCTGATAGCACAGGACAACGCATAAGAAGTGGCCAGAGTGTCGGAACCGGCGAAGCGTCGATCAGTGAGCAGGATAACCTGATCGGCACCGCGATACAGCGCGTCACGCAACACCTCCGCCGCCGAAGGAGGCCCCATCGTAATGACAGTAATGTGTCCCCCCTTCTCTTCGCGCACCTGGAGGGCCATCTCTAACGCATTGAGATCCTCCGGATTGAAAATGGCGGGTAGTGCGGCGCGGTTGACCGTCCCATCCGGTTTCATCACCTCGCCGCTCAGATGGCGGGTATCTGGCACCTGTTTCACCAGCACCACCATTCGATAACCTTTCTCAGATGCCATTCCAACCTCCCGCAGATAAGGGAAAATTTTAGCCTGTATCAGATTTATGAGGCCAGGAGTATAACATCCTTTAGACAGACCAGCAAAGGAATCAACTCGTTACATAGGAACACTTGCAAGGCCGATGAGTCACGCTGTGCAATACAGCTTGGGCAAAAACGCACAGTCTATTGAATGACACCATACCACTACGCCCCGACTTTGTATAAGCCAATGCATTGACTTTCACATCTCGCAGCGGTACAATTTTTGTATATCTCGCAGGGCAGATGTGGAAAGGGGAAAAGCCATGGGAGAGAAAATGGCGGATACACGCGTAGAGCGGCCGCCTGTCCTGGCATTGATCGACGGGCACGCGCTGGCTTACCGTGCCTACTTTGCCCTGTCGAACACGAACATGCACACGCGTGCCGGCGAGCCGACCCACGCCGTGTACGGCTTCGCGCTAATGCTGCTCAGTTTGTGGGAAGAATACAACCCCGAGTACCTGGCAGTGGCTTTTGACGTTGGACCCTCCTTTCGGCACAACCAATATGCTGCGTACAAGGCAACCCGCGAAAAGATGCCAGAGGATATGACTTCGCAGATGCAACGCGTCGAACAGCTGGTGCGTGCATTCAACATCCCTGTCTTCACCGCCGAAAACTACGAGGCAGACGATGTATTGGGAACACTCGCCAAGCAGGCGGCGGCACGGGGCATCGAAACCATCATTGTCACCGGCGATCGCGACGCCTTTCAGCTGATTGACCCCCACGTCAAAGTGCTTATTTCGGGCAGGACCTTCGGTGAACGCAAGCTGTACGATGAAGCTGAGTTGCGGGCGCGTTATGGACTCTCCCCAGCCCAACTAATCGAATTGAAGGGATTGGTGGGTGATCTCAGCGACAACATCCCAGGCGTTAAGGGCATTGGCGAGAAAACAGGCATCCAGCTGATTCAGAAGTATGGTACGCTCGAGGAGCTGTATGCCCACCTCGATGAGCTGCCACCCGGCCAACGCGCCAAGCTGGAAGCCGGGCGCGACTTGGCCTTTCTTTCGCGCGCGCTGGCACGCATCAAAACCGATGTACCGGGTGTCCGCCTCGACTTAGAAACCTGCCACACGCGCGATTTTGACGTCAACGAAGTGCTGCGCCTGTTCCAAGAGCTGGAGTTTCGCAGCCTGCTTAATCGTATTCCTGGCCGCCCCGCGCGCGCTGCAACGTCGGTTGTCTCACCCGCTGGCGTGCAGCTGGGCATGTTTGAAGGTACCACCCCCGGGATGGCCGAAGCACCAGCGCCCACACCGCCACGCGTGGCCGAAAAGCCCCAGTACCATGTCATCACCTCGCTCACTGAGCTTTCCACGCTGGCCGACCGGCTAAAAAAAGCAGAGAACTTGACCTTTGACGTGGAGACCACTTCCACCGACGCCATCACCGCCGACCTGGTGGGTATCGCGTTGACTGACGGCCCAGGCCATGCCAGCTATGTGCCGCTCGCCTCACCAACTGTGCGCTTACCCAAAGAGGATGTGCTGCATATCTTGCGCCCTCTGTTCACCAACGAGCGGTTGCCCAAGATCGCCCACAACGCTAAATATGACATCACTGTCCTGGCGCAACACGGTGTAGAAACGCACGGCCAGCTGTTTGATACGATGGTCGCCGCCTGGTTGCTCGATCCTGCCGGGACGCTAGGGCTGAAGAATCTTGCCTGGAACCGTCTGGGCATCGATATGACCGAGATCACCGACCTCATTGGCAGTGGCCGCAAGCAAATCACCATGGACCAGGTGCCGCTGGAGCGCGCTGCGGCATATGCCTGTGCTGACGTGGACATGACGCGCCGCCTGGTGGATGGCCTGCAGAGTGACCTGCGCCAGCGTGGTCAGGAGTCCCTCTTTTGCGAGGTGGAGATGCCGCTGGTGCCCGTGCTCGTGGCTATGGAACGCGCTGGCGTGCGGTTGGACGTCGAGGTGTTGCGCCAGATGTCACGTGACCTTGATGCGCGCCTGCAGGCTATTGAGGAACAGATCTACGAATGGGTGGGCTATCGTTTCAATGTCAACTCGACTCAGCAGCTCTCAGATGCACTGTTCATCAAGCTCAACTTGCCCACCACAGGCCTGCGTAAGAACCAAAGCGGTTATTACTCGACAGCTGCCGACGTGTTGGAGTCACTACGCGGTCATCATCCCGTCATCGAGCTGATCCTGGAACAACGCCAGCTGACCAAGCTGAAGAGCACCTACGTGGATGCGCTCCCCCAGCTGATCAACCCGCGCACCGGGCGGGTGCACACCTCCTTTAACCAGACCAGCACTGTCACCGGACGCATTTCCAGCAGCAATCCCAACTTGCAGAACATCCCCATCCGCACTGAAGTGGGCCGAGAAGTGCGCCGAGCGTTTGTCGCCGAACCGGGCTGGCAATTGCTGGCCGCGGACTACTCTCAGGTGGAACTGCGCGTGATGGCGCACGTATCGCAAGACTCTGGCTTGCTGAGCGCTTTCATGCGGGATGAGGACATCCACGCTGCCACGGCGGCTGCTGTGTTAGGCATTCCCATCTCAGAAGTGACCAAGGAACAACGTCGCATCGCCAAAAGCGTCAACTTTGGCCTCAGCTATGGGCAGGGGCCTTTCGGACTGGCCCAGCAAACCGGTATGAGCCAGCAGGAAGCAAGCAAGTTCATTAAAACTTATTTCGAGAAGTACCCTGGAGTGTTGCGTTACATTGAGCAGACCAAGCGTCTGGCAGCGGAACAAGGTTACGTGCAAACCCTGCTGGGCCGCCGTCGTTACTTCCCCGGATTGGCCAAGATGCGCGGCCCCGATCGTGCACGTGCCGAACGCGAGGCAATCAATATGCCTATTCAGGGCACGGCCGCGGACATCATCAAAATTGCCATGATCCGGCTGCATCGAGCGCTTCAGGAGCGTGCTATGCAGGCACGCATGGTGCTCCAAGTGCATGATGAACTGGTGCTGGAGGTGCCCGACGACGAGGTCGACACAGCCATCCCTCTGGTGCGTGAGGTAATGAGTGGTGCGTTCCAGCTGGCCGTGCCACTCAAAGTGGATATCGAAGTGGGCACAAACTGGCTGGAGATGGTACCGCGGTGAGCCTGTCGAAACGTGTCGAAGACGCGCGCCGCGCATTCGCCAAACGCGATCTCGAGGCAGCGCGCGAAGCACATACCCTGGAGCGCATCGTTCGCACGGCGCGACGGGAACACATCGAGGAGCATGGTGGCGCCGGCCACGCTTACATCGGGGACATGGTTTATGGCGGCCTGGATGGTATTGTAACCACCTTTGCCGTGGTGAGTGGTGTGGCGGGTGCCCAATTGGGCGTCCACGTCCTCTTGATCCTCGGCCTGGCAAACCTGTTCGCCGATGGCTTCTCGATGGCAACCGGTGCCTACCTGTCCGCTCGCGCGGAACGGGAATACTACGAGCGCGAGCTGGCGCGTGAGCGCTGGGAAGTTGAGCATATGCCCGAGGCAGAGCGCGCTGAGCTCTATGAAATCTACTTGCAACAGGGATACACACAAGAGGACGCGCAGCGCCTGGTGGAAATCAAAACGCGGGACCCAGAGCTATGGGTCAAAGCAATGATGGTGGAAGAGCTGGGATTGCTGCCGGACGAACGCAAACCCTTCTACAGCGCATTAGCGACTTTTGGCGCTTTCGTGTTGGCTGGTGCCGTGCCGTTGCTAATCTATCTGGCCGGATTGGTGGTTGCCATCCCTACGGAGGTGCGATTCCCGGTGGCTGCAGGACTGTCAGCATTGGCACTGTTTGGCCTGGGTGCGGCTAAAGTATTTGTCACCCATCTGAACTCACTGCGCAGCGGTCTGGAAATGCTTGTAGTTGGCGGCTTGGCAGCCAGCGTGGCATACGGTGTGGGCGTCCTGCTCAGGGGACTGGGAGTATGAAATGACAGGGCCCAGCCTTCGCGGCGACCGCAAGGCTGCGAAAAGAAACTCCAAGGCGTTGAGAAACCAGAAATTACAGCAAACTGTTCCTTGGATCCATGCGTTGAGGTGTTCATGGTTCGTGATGACATCGCTCAGTTGATCGCAGAAGCTATCCGTAGAGCACAGAAGAAAGGAGAGTTGCCCGCCTTTGGGCTTCCGGAGGTGCCCGTCACGCGCGCTCGAGACGAAGCTTTTGGCGACTATGCCAGTCCCGTCTGCATGACTCTGGCGCGTGTCGCGCGTATGGCCCCGATCGCCATCGCAGAGCGGGTTGTGGCACACATGCCACCCGCACCCTTCATTGGCAAGGTGGAGGCAGCGCACCCCGGCTTCATCAACATCACCCTGTCGCCGCAATGGCTGACCCAGCAGGTGGAGGTCATCCTCGCAGAAGGAGAACGCTTTGGGCACTTAGATCTGGGCAAAGGGCGCTCAGTGCAGGTGGAATACATCAGCGCCAACCCCACCGGACCGCTTACGATCGGCTCGGGACGCAATGCTGTCCTGGGCGACGCTCTGGCCAATGTGCTGGCTGCAGCGGGTTGGCGCGTGCATCGCGAATATTACATCAACGACACAGGCACACAGGTGGAGCTCTTCGCTGCCAGCCTTTATGCGCGTTACGCACAAGCGCTGGGATGCGATGAGCCGTTGCCGGAGGGTGGGTATCCCGGCAATTACCTGGTGGAGATGGGCCACCAGCTGGCCCAAGAATACGGCGAACGCTTCCTAACTATGGAACGAGGTCAGGCTCTGACTGCATTGCGCGAAGAAGGGCTGAAGCGCATGCTGGCGAGCATCCAGGCCGATGCAGCAGCGTTGGGCATCCACTTCGACAGCTGGAAATCGGAGCGCAGCCTCTATGAGGATGGCATCTATGGCCTCGTCTTCAATCGACTGAGCGCGGGTGGCTGGCTGGTGCATCGTGATGGAGCCGTGTGGTTCACCGAGACGCCCCACACATCCTCAGGCGGAGACCACCAAGCAACTGAGGAACAGCAGACAGAGGCCCTCGTCAGGAGTATGCAGGACAAAGATAACGTGGTGGTGCGCTCCGATGGCCGGCCGACTTACTTTGCTTCTGACATCGCCTACGTATGGGACAAGCTCGTCACGCGCGGATTTGACTGGGCGATCTATGTTTGGGGCGCTGATCATCAGGGACATGTGCCGCGCATGAAAGCGGTCACCCGCGCGCTGGGACTCGACCCTAATCGCATCACGGTTATACTCTATCAACTGGTGACACTCAAGCGCGGCGGTGAGCTGGTCCGCATGGGCAAACGCACGGGTGAGATCATCACGCTGCGCGAGGTCGTGGAGGAGATTGGCGCCGACGCAACGCGCTTCATGCTGCTGACGCGCGCCGCCGAGAGTCAGATGGAGCTCGACCTGACCTTGGCCGTGCAACAGTCCAACGAGAATCCGGTGTACTACGTCCAGTACGGCCACGCACGCATCGCCAGCATCTTCCGCTACGCCCGGGAACGCGGCTTCTCGCCGGAAGGAGGCGACGTCAGCTTGCTAATCCATCCTGCTGAGCAGGCGCTCATTCGCCAGATGGTGCGCTTGCCCGAGACGGTCGCCTTGTGCGCCGAGTCGCTCAGCCCACACCATCTGACGCACTACGCGCAAGAGCTGGCAACTGCGTTCCACGCTTTTTACAAAGAGTGTCGCGTTGTCTCGGAAGATGCTGGACACGCTGAGATCGGGCGCGCCCGCATGAAACTGGTGCAGGCTGCCAAGATTGTATTGGCCAACACGTTGCGCCTGATCGGCGTCTCAGCGCCCGAATCGATGTAAAGTCGCGTGCAAGATAATCTACTGTGTTGAGATACAGGACATCAGGGTGAGCATAACAAATTCTGTGTTCTGCAGAGGAGATAAAAGGTATGCAGTTTGTTGATCTGTTGGGGCCGGAAGCGCTGACATTTGACGATGTTTTGTTGGTCCCTGATTACACCGAGGTGTTACCCGCAGAGGTTGACCTGCGCACTCGGCTGCACGAGCGCCTTCAGTTGAACATCCCGGTCTTGTCGGCGGCGATGGACACGGTGACCGAATCGCGTATGGCCATCGCTCTCGCGCGCCAGGGCGGATTGGGTGTGATCCACCGCAACCTGAGCCCGGAAGACCAAGCGGCTGAGGTGGACAAGGTCAAGCGTTCTATGTCGGGCATGATCGTAGACCCGATCACCCTCCCACCGGACGCGACGCTGGGCGAAGCAGAGGCGATCATGGCACGTTACCACATCTCTGGCGTGCCGATCACCGATCGCGGCCGCCTGGTGGGCATCCTGACCAACCGTGATATTCGTTTTGCCACGCAGCTGGATGCGCCCGTGCGCGAGTTCATGACGAGCGAGGGGCTGATCACCGCGCCGGTTGGCACCTCGCTGGAGGAAGCGAAGAGCATCCTGCAAAAGTATCGCATCGAAAAATTGCCGCTGGTGGATGAGCATTTCAACTTGCGCGGCCTGATCACCTACAAGGATATCCTTAAGAAGCAAGATTTTCCTAATGCTGCGGTGGACGACCGCGGCCGCCTGCTGGTAGCTGCCGCGGTAGGGGTAGGAAAAGACTTAGAACATCGTTTGGAGGCACTCCTGGACGCCGATGTAGACGCTGTGGCCGTGGACACCGCCCATGGCCACGCCGAGGCAGTGCTGCGCGCGGTGCGTCGCATCAAAATGATCGCCCCGCACCTGCCTGTGCTGGCGGGCAACGTGGTGACCGCAGAAGGCACGGAAGCCTTGATCGAAGCTGGCGCCGACTGCATCAAGGTTGGGGTTGGAGCAGGCTCCATCTGCACCACCCGCGTGATCGCCGGCGTGGGGGTGCCCCAAATCACTGCAATTGCCGAATGCGCGCGGGCGGCAATGCCGCATGGAGTGCCTCTGGTCGCAGACGGCGGCATCGAATATTCAGGCGACATTGTCAAAGCACTGGCCGCCGGCGCCAGCGCCGTAATGCTTGGCTCCCTCTTGGCCGGGCTGGATGAGTCGCCGGGCGAGATCGTGATGTGGGAAGGAAGACGCTACAAAGTCTACCGCGGTATGGGCTCCCAGGCAGCGATGAAGGGATATGGACGCGACCGCTACCTCTCCGCCCAAGATTCGGTAGAACGCGGCCAGCTGGACACCGCCGGCAAGCTGGTGCCAGAGGGGGTCGAAGGACAAGTGTCGTATAAGGGCCCGCTGGCAGAGTATATGTTCCAGCTGATGGGTGGTCTGCGTTCGGGCATGGGCTATGTGGGTGCAGCAAATCTCCAAGAGCTGCGCGAGAAGGCTCGTTTCGTGCGCATCACCCAGGCAGGCTTGATCGAAAGTCATCCGCACGGGGTATTCATCACCAAAGAAGCCCCTAACTATCAGATGCGCCCACGCTAGCCAGGACACATGCGGCCACTACTCAAGTAGCGAAAAAGCCACTTTAGCTGATAATACAGGTCTTACCACATATTCCAGACAACCGGTTGGGATGCGAAGATGGGGGATCAAGTTACAGAACAAGACAAACTCCCGGTCGTGGTGCTGGCTTGCACAGTGTTTCAGGATATGCTGCAGGAGCTGCTCCCACAAGGCCTGGCCAGCCAGCTGCAGTTCTTCGACATGGCACTGCACGTAACCCCTAAACAGATGCAGCGCACCCTGCAGGAGGCTATTGATAGCATTGAACAGCCCAGCTTGATCGTGCTGGCTTACGGCTTGTGTGGCAACGGGCTGCTCGGCCTCAGAGCAGGCAAGCATGTGCTGCTTGTGCCACGAGTGGATGATTGCATTGCCATTATGCTGGGCTCGCGCCAGGCCTATCTGGAAGAATTTCGCAAGGAGCCGGGCACCTATTACTTGGGACGGGGATGGCTGGAGGCAGATGTCGCGCGACTCAACCACACCGGCATGAGCGATGCCCGCTACGGCGCCGATCCACTGACCACGTATGAAACGTATGCAGCCCAGTATGGCCCGGAGACGGCAGAGTGGCTGATAGATCAGATGTACCGCAACTATCGACGACTGGTGTTCGTGGCGCACACGCAAGCAGAACTGGAAAAATATCGCCCGCGCGTGGAACAGATTGCCAACTTTTGCAAGCGCTGGGGGATGCGCTACGAGGAGATCATGGGTTCCGATCGCTATGTGCGACGGCTGATCGAGGTCGCTACAGCACTTGATCAGGCGGATGGAGAATTTGTGGTAGTGCCGCCGGGCGGTGAGATCACCCAGGAACAGTTCCATGCGTCCGGCGAATGAGGGTGTGCAGCGACGCGCGTTATGGGCGTCCCCAAAACAGAGTTAGACGTATCGATCAAAGAGGGTGTTCTTGCGATGCCAATGGTCACAGTGATCTACGGGGAAGAGGTGCGCGCGCTGCCCGCTGCGCTGGGCAGCCTCTTGGGCGATGTGATCATCGCAGCAGGCTTGCCGCTCGAGCAGCCATGCGCCGGACGTGGCACCTGTGGTAAATGCAAGGTGCTGGCTGAGGGTGGCCTCAGCACTCTCGATGAGATCGAGCTGAAACATCTCACGCCAGGAGAACGCGCGCTGCATTACCGACTGGCCTGCCGGGCGCGCGTATACGAGGACACACGGGTGACCTTGGCGCCGATCGTAGTCTACTCCAATAAGAGCTTCCGTTCCAGCAACCGCTATAAGCGCGACACCGACGTGCCGCTGGGCCTGGCAATCGATCTGGGGTCGACCACCGTGGCTGCATTTCTCACGATGCTGGACAATGGCGAGGTGTGCGCCGGCGCGGCCACGCTCAACCAGCAGACCGTCTTCGGCGGCGATGTGATCTCGCGCCTGGCCGCTGTGTTGCGCAATCCCCAGAACGCAGAGCGCTTGCATAACCTGGCGTTGGCCTCGATCAACCAGGCAGTCGATGCGCTGAAGCTGGCGCCGAAAGTATACGATCGGATCGACCGGGTAGTTATCGTAGGCAATGTAGCAATGCATCATTTGTTGGCCATGCTGCCGGTGCACACGCTGGCGATGATGCCCTTCCAGCCCTATGACAAGTCGCCCATTCGCGACGCTCGACCGCTGATGGGTGGCATCTTTCCGGAACACGTGCGAGTGTCTTTGCCCCCGTTGATCGGCGGCTTCGTAGGTACAGACACGCTGGCCTGCCTGGCCTACTTTGGTTTCGATAACCCGCCCGGGCCAATTGCCGCGATCGACCTGGGCACCAACGGCGAAGTGATGGTCACCGATGGCAAGCGCATCCTCACTGCCTCGACCGCTGCCGGCCCCGCTTTCGAAGGAGTGAACATTTCGTGTGGCACCCGCGCCGTGGACGGCGCAATTATCGGTGTGCACCTGACAGACGGCGAGCTCACCTACGAGACCATTGGGGATGCAGAGCCTGTCGGGTTGACCGGCTCCGGATTGCTCAGCATAGTATGGACGTTGCGCCGGGCAGGGGTGTTGCGCGCGGATGGACGCTTTGCCAGTGATCCACCCGTGCTGGCTGATCGCATTGTCCAAGATGGCAACGGCCGCCGCCTACTGCTTACACCTGATGGACGGTTGAGCTTCACCCAGAAGGATGTCCGCGAGCTGCAAAAGGCCAAGGGGGCGATGCGTGCTGCGATGGAAATCCTCCTAAAGCAGCTGCGACTCCGTCCATCCGATCTGCAACGCGTCATCCTGACCGGCTCGTTTGGAGCTCAGCTGGACATCGAGGCCGTTTTAGGTGTTGGAATGCTACCGCCAGTGCGCCGCGAGGTCGTGGAAACCATACCCAATGGGGCCGGGCTGGGCGCGGCGATGTTCTTGCCGGATGAGGGGTTTGCCTGGGGCGAGCGCTTGGCGGCGCGCGCCGAGCAGATCAACCTGGATCAGGATGCCGATTTCATGCAGCAGTACGTCAATGCGATGGCACTGACACCGGGCGAGTGAAGTCAGCGTGACAGCGGGCACCACAAATCACAGGGTACTTCAGGCCATGTCGCCGGGCGTCGGGCAGATCTGCTCGAGCGTGGTGACTTCGTCAACCAAACCATTTGATCTCCACCTCCAGACTGCGCTGGATACCTCGGGTGCCTTTGTCTTCATCTTCCACCTGCACCTCGAGAGTTAGCGTAGCAGGGAGCTGCAACACGACCTCTTTTTGTCCCTGGCGTAACACGATCCGGCCTTCCGCCATCTGCTCGGCCAGCTGCTGCAGGAATGCGCTCACGTCTGGACGACTCTTCTGCTCTGTGCTTTCGAACAACGTTATCTCCTCGCTCACCAGCCACCTCCATGTTCTCCTTTGATGCGCCCCAACAGCGACGTCGCCTCACAGCACATAGGATTCACACGCAACGTGTTTACACCGCGCTCCCGTAGGCGCATGGGCTCAGCCCAACGCAACATCCAGAATCATCATCACGGCAAAGCCTGCCATGGTACCCACCGTGGCAAAATGGGTGCTTTGTTCAAGCTGGGACTCGGGAATGAGCTCCTCCACCACAACATAGATCATCGCTCCGGCGGCGAAGGCCAGCGCATAAGGCAGGATAGGGCGCGCCAATACCACAGCAGCTGCCCCCAACACACCGGCCACGGGTTCCACCACTGCCGACAGCTGGCCGAACCAGAAGCTTTTCAGACGGCTCATTCCCTCACGCCGTAGCGGCACCGACACGGCGGCCCCTTCGGGCAGGTTCTGCAGGCCGATGCCGAGCGCCAAAGCTGCTGCGCCGGCCAATGATGCACCCGCAATGTTGTTCGCTAAGGCGCCAAATGCCACCCCAACCGCCAGCCCTTCAGGGAAGTTGTGCAGCGTGATCGCCAGCACCAACAGGATGCTGCGCTGCCAACTCGTCTTGATACCTTCCGCCTCGCTGAGCGGGAAACCCAGGTGCAGGTGCGGCAGCAGACGATCCACCAGCCACAGGAAGCCACCGCCCGCCAGAAACCCAAGGGCCACCGGTAACCAGGCAGGCAGAGAGCCTTCCTCCTCCGCGAGCGCAATCGCCGGCGCCAGCAGCGACCAGTAGCTCGCTGCTATCATGACACCGGCGGCAAAGCCCAACATACCGTTGAGCAACTGCTTGTTCACATCTTTAAAAAAGAAAACCAACCCGGCGCCTACTGCGGTCAGAAACCAGGTGAAACAGGTGGCCAACAGCGCCTGCAAAATAGGATTCAGCGTTTCAATCCATGCCATGATCATCGCACACCTCTCCGTTCATACTGCAAAGTTTCAGCCTGGACTGAGGCGTAACAATACCAAAGAGCCATGAGATTGACAAGCGCAAACCATCCCAGACACCCGTAGACAGACATTTTTCATTTTGATATGGCACCTTTTCACTATATAATGCTCGCATTATGCTGCGAGCTCATCGTCTTGCCTTGCTGTTGCGCATCGTTCATCGCGCTGTGTCGCTGGTGCTCATCGTGGCGTTCGTCAGCGCGCTTGGCGGGGCTGCCATGGCACGTCCCCCAGACGAGCGTCCGAAGCCAAAACCTGCCGACAAATTCGTGCCGGGCCGCGTGCTGGTCAAATTCAAGCCGTCCACGGGCGGCCTCGCTGCCGCGCAGGACAAGCTGGCGCAGCACGGCTTGCGCGTTCGCGGAACCATCTCTGGCCTGGACGTGCTCGAGGTGGAAGTGACACCAGGCGAGGAATTAGAGACAGTAGCCCGGCTGCGTGCCCGTGCCGACGTGCTCTACGCCGAGCCCGATTATCTGGTCTACGCCATGGACACCATTCCCAACGATCCGGGTTGGGGATTGCAGTGGGGTCTCCCCAAGATTCAGGCGCCTAAAGCATGGGACATCGCCAGCACCACAGGCGGCGCGGGCATCGTCATTGCCATCGTGGACAGCGGCATCGATCGGGATCACCCCGATTTTGCCTGCTCCAACAAGCTGCTGCCCGGCAAAGACTTTGTGAACGGCGACGACGACCCGCAGGATGACTACGGCCACGGTACGCATGTGGCCGGCATCGCTGCCGCGTGTACCAACAACGGCGTCGGCGTGGCGGGCGTGGCGTGGGCGGCTCGCTTGCTGCCGGTGAAGGTGCTCGATCATAATGGCCAGGGGAGCTACTCCGATCTGGCGGAGGGTATCAAATATGCGGTGGACGAAGGCGCCCGCATCATCAACCTGAGCCTGGGGGGTACTCAGCACAGCTCTACTATGAGCGAGGCTGTTGATTATGCAGTGAGCCTTGGACGGTTGGTGATAGCGGCAGCCGGCAATTGTGCCACGGGGGGAAGCGGTTGCAACGGACTGATCAATCCAGTGATGTACCCGGGCGCTTACGACAACGTGGTCGCCGTGGCAGCGACCGATTCAAACGACGGCCGTGCCTACTTCTCCGAGTACCATCCTTATGTGGACGTAGCAGCACCAGGCATGAGCATCTACAGCACTCTGCCAAATGACACCTATGGAGAGCTCAGCGGCACCTCGATGGCCACCGCATTTGTCAGCGGGCTGGCCGCCTTGCTCTGGTCAGCGGACAATGGCCTTTCGGCAGCGCAAGTGCGCACGCTGATCGAATCAAAAGCCGACGATCTGGGCAGCCCGGGCAAGGATATCTACTTTGGCGTTGGGCGCATCAATGCTTGGCGTACGCTGAACGCGCATGTAAAGGTGAGTGCCACCCCAATGCAGGCCACCTTCCTGGCCGACCCAGACAAGGGGCCAGTGCCAGCACAACAGCAGATTACTCTCACCACCCCCAGCACGCAACCAATCACGTGGACCGCTACGATTACGCCGCCGGTGAGCTGGCTGTCCATTGCGGAAGCAGCTTCTGGCAGCGTCTCTGCCGCGGCACCCGCAACGTTGACGCTCAACTCCACACGTCCTATCACCTATGGCACCTATCAGACAACGCTGGTAATCACCAGTATCACTGCGATCGGAGCGCGTCCCCTCCCGGTGAGCGTTCGTGCGACTTTCCATTACGTGCCCCAGCTGTACCAAGTGATACTCTTTCCCATCGTGAAGAATGCGACTCTGCCGTGAGCGCCCGCGTGTTGCGTCACAAGTCGATCAGCCGGTGAGCCAACGGGTTCGAAAAGAGACATCTCCGGCACTTATTAGGGACGCTCAGCAAGCGCAGGATAAAGTGGAAGCCGTTCTCGATGCCATCCGGGGAACAGGCTCTCAGCACAGTAGCAGGGACGGCAATCACTCGCTTACCAGCTGGCGCAGCAACAGGGCATCTTGGACGGCGTGTCCCCACGCATCATTGTTGAAGTAGGCATACACGAAGTGGCCGGCCGCAAGCCATTCGCGGATGCGAGCTGCCCACATTGTGAGACCCTCTTCGCCGTAGCGGCCGCAGTATTCTGCCTCCGTGCCGTGGAAACGCAGGTAGATCGTCCGACCAGTGACCCACAGTGGACAGGTGATACCTGGCATATGAAATATGCAGAACCCCAGACCAAATTGCTCCAGCACTTCGCGCACCGCCGGAGTAAACCAGCGCGGATCGCGAAACTCAAAAGCATGCTGAAGCTCAGTGGGCAACAGCGCGGCAAAGCGGTGCAGGCGAGCCGGATCAGCGGGCCAGTGTGGCGGCAACTGCCAGAGGATGGCGCCCAATCTGTCGCCCAGGCGACGTGCGCGAGAGACGAAACGCTCCAAAGGAACTTCCACATCCTTCAGGCGTTTCAGGTGGGTCAGATAGCGATTCGCTTTGAGAGAATACAAGAAGCCGTGCGGTGCCTGAACACGCCAGCGGTCAAAAGCGGCTTCGGAAGGCAGCCGGTAGAAGGAATAGTTGATCTCGACCGTGTCGAAGTGAGCGGCATAATAGCTGTACCAGTTTTTCCCCGCGAGGGTATCGGGATAGAATACCCCACGCCAGTGGTGATAGATCCAACCCGATGTGCCAATGCGGCAATGGCTGTTCACAGCTCTGTCTGAGCGCTTTCAGCTGCCTCGCGCTCCAGTTGGGCCAGAAACTCACGATCCGCTTGAGTGAGTGGGGCGTGCGCCAACAGGTCAGGACGACGTTCGTGGGTGCGACGCAGCGCCTCCTGACGTCGCCACCGGGCGATTTCGGCATGGTGGCCCGAGCGCAACACGGCGGGCACCTCGAACCCCCGATAGATCGCCGGCCGGGTGTAATGGGGATATTCCAGCAGGCCGCTGGCATGAGAATCGTCCAGCGGAGCATCCGGATCACCCAACACACCAGGAGCCCAGCGCACGATGGCGTCCACCAACACCATCGCCGGGATCTCTCCACCGGAGAGGACATAGTCGCCGATGGAGATTTCATCTGTGGCAAGATAGCGACGCACGCGCTCGTCCACACCCTCATAGCGCCCACAGATGAGCAGCAAGCGTGGCTGTTGAGCCAGTTCGCGCGCCACTGCATGGGTGAAAAGTCGCCCCTGAGGACTCAACAGAATGATGGGCACGTCCTTGCGACCGGTAGGATCATATCCCAGCACGGCTTCCACTGCGTTCCAGATCGGCTCCGGTTTCATCACCATGCCGCCGCCTCCGCCATAGGGCACATCGTCCGTTACGCGATGCTTGCCCGGAGCGTAATCGCGAATGTTGTGCAATGCAATGCTCACCAGCCCAGCCTGGCGAGCGCGCTGGATGATGCTGCACTCGAAGACGCCCTGAAACATTTCCGGGAAGAGGGTGAAGATATCGAAATGCATATGCACCTCGTGCCTGACATCCTTCAGCGCACTGCGGTGGCACCTTGGCGCGCCAGATAAGCTTCTACCATCTGGCGGAAGAGCGGAGCAGCTTCCTTGGCGCCCTCACCGGCATGCTCAAGGACCACAGCAATGGCTACCTGAGGCGACTCGGCGGGCACATAGCCGGCAAACCAGGCGTGGGGTTTCTCCTGGCCGCTCTCCGCGGTGCCAGTCTTGCCTGCGGCGGTGAACCCGGCGCCAACGAAAGCTTCGCGCGCCGTGCCCCGCGGCGGCCGCGTCACGTTCGTCAAGGCCTCGCGGATGACCACCAGATTCTGCGCGCTGACAGGCAGGCTGCCCAACACTTCTGGCTGCATAATGCGTTCCTGGCCGGAGCGCTCCACGATACGCAGGACAAGCTGGGGGCGATAGATGCGACCACCGTTGGCGATGGCAGCCATCAGATTGGCGATTTGCAAAGGGGTGGTGAGCAGGAAACCTTGGCCGATGGCGAGATTGACCGTGTCACCTGGGAACCAGCTCTCAGCGCGTTCGCTCAATTTCCAGGCGCGATCCGGCACCAGCCCTGTCACCTCCTGAATGCCAGTGATGCCGGTAGGCTTGCCCAGTCCGCATGCACGAGCCATATCCGGGAGGATCTGAGGATCGCTGTTGTGCAATGCCAGGCCAATCTCGTAGAAAACCACATCGCACGACTGGGTCAGACCGTCCTGAAGATTAATTGTGCCGTGACCTGATTTGAGCCAGCACGTTTTGACAAAGGCGCTGCCCAGCTTGTTCCAGGTGCCCAGGCAGGTATAAGTGGTGTCACGGGTCAGGCCCAGTTTCTCCATCCCTGCCATCATCGTCACCACTTTGAAGACTGAGCCAGGTGGATACACACCCTGAGTACCCCGCTCCAAAAATGGCCGATTGGGATCGTTGCCGAGAGCAGCCCACGTCGCGGCATCGATGCCGCTGACGAAGAGATTGGGGTCGAAGCGTGGATAGCTGGCCATCGCCAGCACAAAACCGGAGTTGGCATCCAACACCACAATGGCACCCAGGCGCTGCCCTAAGATGTTCTCGGCATCTGCTTGCAATCCCTTGTCAATAGAGAGATAGATGTTGTCGCCAGGGCGCGGCGGCACCTCTGCCACCAAAGACGCTTCCCGGTTCTGTCGCGTCAGGGTCACCAGACGGCCACCACGTTTGCCAGCCAATATCGCCTCACCCCAACCTTCGACACCCGAGCGGCCCACCATTTCGTCACCACGGTAGCCGCGCGCGCGCCAAGTGGGCAGATCTTCAGCCATAATCGCGCCCAAATAGCCAACCAAATGCGCCGCCAGACTGCCATTGGTATAAGCGCGAACAGTGCTCTCGCGACGTTCCACACCCGGTAGCTGGCGCAGCAGATCATCGTTGTTGATGCTCACTTCCGGCCTCACATGGGCGATCGAGACGAACCATTCAGGTCGCGCTGCCTCGATCTTCTTGCGAATCGTCTGTGGGGTGACGCCAGTAATGACACTCAGTTGCGCGATCACATTGCTGGGATCGTCGGGCAACCTGCCGGGCACCACACCGATTTCCACCATTTTGCCCTGAACCGCCAATCCCAGGCCATTGCGATCATAGATGTTGCCGCGCGTCGCAGACCGGTTGAGCAACACCAGCGTCAGGTCATCGCCCAGCGCTGGCAACACCAACGTAGAGGACCAGTCCACCGCCCAGCGCCCTTCCTCCCACACCATCGGCAGCACATTGTCGAAACTCAGCGGACCGAACAGGTTAGTCTGCCACACAGTGCGAAAGCTGGCGCTGGCACTGCTCCCCTGAGTCAGGACTGCGCGCAGCTCATTCTGAATGGCAGTCACAGTCGCCTCTGTCTGTGCTTTGAGGTAGCGCTCTCGAAAGGCCTCGAAGGGAATCGTGTTGCGGTCCGCCTGGCACAGCAGGTCGTACATCGTCACATAGTCGCCCGATGTCCAGGCAGAGAGAAAGGCAACCGCTGTGCCGTCCGACGAGGGTAGCGGGGTGGGAGTAGACGAGGACAAAGAGGAAGGCGGTGGGGTAGCAGGAGGCAACGCAGAAACTCCAGCATCCGGCGCACGAACCGACCGCGCTCCCGGTTCGTCGGTGTGTGCCGCACAGCCAGCAGCCAATGTGCTGAGCAGCAGCTTCAGAAAAGCTCGTCGCGACCAGGTGCTCCTCATATCTCCATGATACCATACATTACATAAAAAGTACAGAGGCATAACCGAGAATATAAAGCCTCAACCTGACGGATTGTATCCCTGCTTGTATTATGCTAAACTATCGATGTGATACATTTTCATTGCTCTCAATTGCCCCTCTTGGGAGAGAAGGGGGAACAAGGCATAGCGCATATCCTTCCGGGCAAGAGGGAAGCAGCTGTACCATAGTCATTGTTATGCATAGCGCGCAGCGATTGCGCGCGACCCATCCAGGTGCAAGAGACGAGGAGATGCAATGGCGCCCATCAGCGTGTTAGTGGCAGAAGATCAGAAGATTCTGCGAGACACCTATGTGCACGTGCTGAGCGAGATGCCTGACATCGAGGTGGTAGGTGCAGTCGCCGATGGAGAAGAAGCGGTGGAGGCGGCGCAGCGTCTGCAGCCGGACGTGGTGCTGCTCGACATTCAGATGCCTAAGCTGAACGGGATCCAAGCAGCCGAGCGCATTCGCGCCTTTGCACCGCGTACCGGGCTGGTGCTCTTCTCACACTACAGTGAACGGCAGTATGCCGAAGCATTTCTGCGCAGTGGCACCGCTGGCAAAGCATATTTGCTCAAGACAACACTCAGCGAGCCGGAGGAGCTGCACCGTGCCATTCAGGTCGTAGCGGAGGGCGGTGCCATTCTGGCGCCCGAGATCCAGGACGAGTTGATTCGCCTGGCATCTGCGACTCCCGATTCGCGCTTCAGCGAGCTCACCAGCCGCGAGATGGAAGTGCTTGGCTTGATGGCAGAGGGGTACACGAACATCAGCATCGCGCGCAAGCTGTGCATCAGCGAGCGCACCGTGGAAAGTCACGTCAACAACATTTTTGGCAAGCTGGGACTCACTTCCGAAGCAAGTCACAACCCGCGCGTGATGGCAGTGCTCCTCTTCCTGCAGGCAGGGCGGCAGCCCTCCTGAGCACGGAGTGCAGCGACAGCAGTGATGAAGCGCACCTTGCTCGCGTCGCTGGTGGATTATGACATTGTCTTGCTCAATGCACTGGCGAGCGTGCGCGGTGCCACTCTCAGCAGCCAGAACCCGCTTCACGCAGCACGCGAATTGGCCGAGCAGCTCCTCGCCCCGACTTCGCTGGCTCTTGCCCTCGCTGAACTCCCTGTGGAGGCGCGCGAGGCATTAAGTGCTCTGCAGCGTGCGGGTGGCTGGATGGAAAGCCCCCGTTTCGCCCGACGATTTGGCACTGTGCGCGCTATGGGCCCTGGTCGCATGCAGCGCGAGCGCCCATGGATGGAACCGGCCAATGCCACGGAAGCACTCTACTATCGCGGGCTGATCTTTCAGGGGTTCCACCGTGTTGACGAGCATATGGTAGAAGTCTTCTACGTGCCGCAGGACGTGTTACCCTTGCTGCCTGCGCCGTCACCATCACCCTCTCCGCCCACACTGCCCGCAGTGGCGCCACCGCCACAGCGCTTGAGTGCAGCAGCTGCTCTGGTGGAGGATGTGTTCAACCTGCTGGTCTATCTACACCGCCATGCTGTTCCGCTGGAGGACGACGACCTGCCCACCCCGGCACACCGCAAGGCGCTCCACGCGATGATGGGGTCGCTGTTGCCCGCCGATCAAGCATCCTTGACAGACAGCAATCGCCTCACTTTTCTGCTGCACCTGTGCCGTACCGCTGGGCTGGCAACTTATCACCAGCGTCGGTTGTCGCTGCAGCGTGAAAATGCACGACGCTGGCTGCAGAGCTCCCCAGCCCAACGCTTCGCAGTGTTGCAGACTGCCTGGCGCGATGACGAGACGTGGTGTGACCTGCGCCATGTCCCCAGTCTTAAATTCCCCTCCCCGGACTGGCGCAGTAATCCCTTACCAGCGCGCCAGGTGGTGCTACACATCCTGGCGCAGTGTCCGCCGGGAACATGGCAGCGCATTGACGATCTGGTTGCCACCATCAAGACTTATGAGCCCGATTTCCAGCGCCCTGACGGCGACTATTCGGTGTGGTACCTGCGCGATCAGCACGACCGCCTGTTGCTGGGCTTTGAGCATTGGGATGAAATCGAAGGGGCTCTAATCCGCCATCTGGTTACGCAGCCGCTCTACTGGCTCGGCGCGGTTGAGCTGGGATGTGTTGCCCCGGGCGCGTCACCTAACACCTTTTGCGTAACCCACTGGGCAGCATCACTGTTAGGGAAGACGTGGTCTCAGGAGCAGGCCCCTACTTCCACTATGCCCGCTTTCGTTGTTGGCGAGGATTTCACGGTGCGCGTCGCACCGCATGCCAGCTTGTACGAACGCTTCCAGCTGGCACGTTTCGCTGAGCTGGTGAGGCAAGAAGAGGCCACAGCAGTTGTCTATCGCCTTTCTCCCGACGGCGTCAAAATGCTGGCACGCCAGGGCGTGCGAGTGGAACAGCTGACCAGATTCCTGACACGCACCAGTGGAGGCCGCGTGCCGCGCAAGGTATTGGAGACATTGAGACGCTGGCACCAAGGACCCAGGGCACGTCTGGAGCGAATGTTGGTGCTGCGACTGGCCAACGCAGGGCAGCTGGCCCAATTGCGCCGCGATCCAGTCGCCAGAGCATTGTTGGGAGAGCAGATTAGCCCTACCAGTGTGCTCGTTCCCGCGACGAACGAGGCACGTTTGCGCCGCTGGCTGCGTGAACACGGGTACCTGTAGACAAAATTCAGCAAAGAATAGCGGAGCAAAGATAACCGGTTTCAATTCCGGAACAAGGAAGAGGTTAGTATGGCGCGCATCATTCGTGCTCCACGAGGCACAAAGTTGACTTGCAAGAATTGGCTTATCGAAGCTGCCTACCGCATGTTGCAAAACAATCTCGATCCCGAGGTGGCAGGTGACCCAGAGAATCTGATCGTCTATGGTGGTCGCGGCAAGGCGGCGCGCAACTGGGCATGCTTCGACGCCATTATGCGCACACTTGAGACACTCGAGCCGGACGAAACGCTGCTGGTGCAGTCAGGCAAGCCGGTGGCTGTTTTCCGCACCCACGAGGATGCACCCCGTGTCCTGCTTGCCAACTCAAACATTGTGCCTGCCTGGGCGACACAAGAAAACTTCGACCGTTGGGAAAAAGGAGGTCTCATTATGTTTGGCCAGATGACCGCCGGCAGCTGGATTTACATTGGCACCCAAGGCATCCTGCAGGGTACCTATGAAACACTGGCTGCGCTGGCACGCCAACGTGGCTGGTCCAGCTTGAAAGGTAAACTCGTGCTCACTGCCGGACTGGGTGAGATGGGTGGTGCTCAACCGCTGGCTATCACGATGAACGAGGGAGTGGGTCTCATCGTCGAAGTGGACCGCTGGCGGGCAGAACGACGTCTCGCGCTGCGCCAGATTGATCGCATCACCGATAACCTCGAAGAAGCAATGACCTGGGTGGAAGAAGCGCTGGCACAGCAGCAACCCCTTTCAGTCGGCCTGATCGCTAATGCAGCGGAGGCGCTGCCTGAGCTGCTGGCACGTGGAGTAGCGCCCGACGTCGTGACCGATCAAACTTCGGCACATGACCCGCTTTACGGCTATATTCCACCCGGCTTGACGGTGCAAGCTGCGGCCGAGTTGCGCCAGCGCGATCCTGAGGAATACGTGCGCCGCTCCATGGAGGCCATGGCGCGCCACGTCGAGGCGATGCTCGGTTTCAAGGCAAAGGGAGCTGAAGTGTTCGACTATGGCAACAACTTGCGCCAACGTGCATACGACATGGGTGTGCGTGAGGCATTCAGCTACCCCGGCTTCGTTCCTGCCTACATTCGTCCCCTCTTCTGTCAGGGCAAAGGCCCCTTCCGCTGGGTGGTGCTCTCTGGTGACCCGCAAGACCTCTATGTCACCGATGAGGCCATCCTGGAGCTGTTCCCCGAGGATGAGCACCTGCAGCGCTGGATTCGTATGGCACAGGCGAAGGTGGCATTCCAAGGGCTGCCCGCTCGCATCTGCTGGTTGGGTTATGGCGAACGGGCACGCGCCGGGTTGCGCTTCAACGAACTGGTTGCCACAGGACACGTCAGCGCCCCCATTGTCATCGGACGTGACCACTTGGACGCTGGCTCGGTAGCCAGCCCCAACCGCGAAACGGAGGGCATGTTGGATGGGTCGGACGCGATCGCTGATTGGCCATTGCTCAACGCGCTGATTAATGCGGTGGGTGGCGCAACATGGGTGAGCATTCATCATGGCGGCGGAGTGGGCATTGGCTATAGCATTCATGCCGGTCAGGTCATCGTCGCAGACGGTACGGAGGCGGCAGCGCGGCGGCTGGAGCGCGTGCTGACCACTGACCCGGGCATGGGCGTCGTGCGCCACGCCGACGCCGGTTATCCAGAGGCGATTGCCTTTGCACGTCGCCACGGCATCAAGATCCCCATGTTAGAAAGCGAGCTCTGAGCAGCTCTCCGGACGTCCCTGTTGCTCTGTACTCAGTGGAGCTCATGACCATCCACTGAGGCACAACCGATTTTCATTGGAGAGGCCGCAGAGAAATCGGGACCAGATCGTGGTCGGATCCTCTGCGTCCTCGGCAGCGTGGGTAAACGTCCCGTTCCTTCCCATAGTGCAAGAAATGCCGAGGTCAAAGAATCCGCGCGAGTTGCTCACGACACTTCGTTATGGTAAAATCCAGCCGTGGCCTCGCACAGAAGGATGGTCGGTGGGCCGCTGCGGCGGCGTGTTCTCATCATTGCTGCACAGCTGATGCTGTTGCTGGCAGGCATTTCGCTGATGCTGGCTGTCGCTCTCAGTGTGATGATGACCATGCGTGAGAGGCTGCCGACCACACCTGTACCTGTCCACCTCGCTGAATCCGTTCACCCCAGCAACGAGAGCTCCATTGCACAGACTGACAGTTCTGTTGCTTATAGGGAGGGGTTACCTGCACACTCCGACGCGTCTGCCACGCCACTGTTGCGCAATACCCCCACCCCTCATGCTCCCCCGCAACGCGTAGGCATTGTATCTGGCCACGCCGGTTATGACCCGGGCGCAGTCTGTCCCGACGGGACAACCGAGGCTGAGGTCAACATGGCGATTGCCAAAATTGTGGTTGAGTTGCTCACCCAGCAGGGCTATCACGTTGACCTGTTGGAGGAATTCGATGCGCGCTTGAGAGGTTATCGCGCCGATGCACTGGTCTCGATCCATGCCGACTCATGCGAAGTACCTGGCGCCAGTGGCTTTAAGGTGGCACGCATCACCGACAGTGCCATCCCCGAAGCGGAGGATCGACTGGTGGAGTGTCTGTACCGCGAATATGAAGCGGTTACCGGGCTGCGGCGCCATCCCAACAGTGTGACCGACAACATGACCAACTACCACGCCTTTCGCGAGATCGATCCTTACACACCGGGCGCAATTATCGAGACAGGCTTCCTGCTCGAAGACTACGCTTACATTGTGCGCCGTCCGCGTATGGTGGCGCGTGGTATTGTCAACGGCATCGTCTGTTTTCTGCAACAAAGTCCCTGAGGATTTGGTGCGCTGGCATGGGTGTGCTATACTCCCTTTTCAATCAGCGCACCATTTCAAAAGAGGCAGGCAGGTACCATGGCATCCAATGAACCTTACGATGTGGTTGTGATCGGCGGTGGACCGGGTGGCTATGTCGCCGCTATTCGGGCTCGACAGCTGGGACTGAAAACCGCTCTCGTGGAACGAGAAGCATTGGGCGGTGTATGCTTGAACTGGGGATGCATCCCTACCAAGGCCTTGCTGCGCAATGCCGAGGTCATCCGTACTCTGGGGCAGGGCAAGGTGTTTGGCTTCTCCTTCGACACCGCCACGTTGAAGGTGGACTACAGTGCAGCGCAACGGCGCAGTCGTCAGGTAAGTGAACGGCTGGTCAAGGGCGTACAATTTCTGATGCGCAAGAACGCGGTGGAAGTGATCGAAGGCACGGGAGTGATCAAGAGTCCTACTCAGGTAGCAGTGGGAGATCAGCTGCTTACCACGCGCAACGTTATTATTGCCACTGGTGCACGTCCGCGTTCCATTCCGGGCGTTCCTATTGACGGCAAGCTGGTCATTAGCAGCCGCGAGGCGCTCGAGTTGACAGAGCTGCCGCGGCGCATTGTCATTGTGGGTGCCGGTGCCATTGGGGTTGAATTCGCCAGCATCTGGAGCAGCTACGGTGCGGAGGTGACCTTGGTGGAGATGTTGCCCACTGTGGTGCCTTCGGAGGACGCTGCTGTCGGTAGTGAGCTGGAAAAAGCGCTCAAGAAGCAGAAAATTAACGTGCGCACCAACACGCGCGTCGAAAAGGTGGATGCCGCGGATAATCAGGTTGTGCTCACCGTCTCGACAGCAGACGGCAAGACCGAGACATTGACTGCCGATAAGGCACTTATGGCTATCGGTATTGCGCCCAACAGCGACCACATCGGTCTCGAAACAGTCGGCGTGCGCACAGAGCGAGGTTTCATCCAAGTGGATGAGCACATGCGCACCAACGTGCCCGGTATTTACGCCATCGGTGACGTCACTGGCAAGCTGGCGCTGGCTCACGTCGCCAGCGCGCAGGGTATCGTAGCTGCCGAGACGATCGCCGGGCAGGCGGGCGAGGTCCTGGATTACGCGCGTATGCCTCGTTGTGTCTATTCGTTCCCCGAGGTGGCTTGTGTAGGACTGACCGAGGCGCAGGCACGCGAGAAAGGCTACCGCGTCAAGACGGGGCAGTTTCCCTTCCGCGCCAACGGCAAGGCACTGGGGTTGGATGATTACGAAGGCTTCGTCAAGATTGTCGCCGAGGAACAGTATAACGAGATTCTGGGGGTGCATCTCATCGGTCCCCATGTCACCGAGCTGATCGCTGGACCAACTGGCATGCTGCGTCTAGAAGCGACACTGGAGGAACTGGCACGCACTGTGCATCCGCATCCCACCTTAAGCGAGACGATTATGGAGGCAGCCCATGTTACTTTGGGTGAGCCTATCCACATCTAGAGTTAGGGAGCTGAGATGTCTCTCCAATTGTATGTTAACCTGATCCAAATCATCATTGCTGTTGCACTGACTGTGTTGATTCTGCTGCAGACTAAGAGTACCAGCTTAGGAAGTGTGTTCGGCGGAGATAGTGCGATACACCGCACACGTCGGGGCGTGGAGAAGACGCTGCATCAGACGACCATCGTGCTCAGTGCCATCTTCTTCCTTATCGCCGTATTGAGCGTGATTATAGCAGCTTGACCAGCAGGTGCGCTGCAATCCGGTCCACGTTACAAGATGAAGCAGGTAGGTTATGACACGCTGCGCGTGCCAAACGCCTTCGCACCCTGCTTACCTGCCCCTACGCATAGTGCAGACTATGGCTCTGCGACAGCGAACTCCTCGATGTCCCTCGCGGAATATGGATAGTCCATGGGCAGCTTGATTCGCTGGCAGGCGCTCATCGCCCTCAGTGGCATTGCCCTGGTGGGAGCATTCCTGTTCTCGTTTGCCCTCGGGCGCACCACCGTGCTAGTGCCGGCCGAAGGAGGCGTTTATATTGAGGGTGTTGCTGGCGTCCCCCAACACCTTAATCCTCTGCTGGCTGCCTATAATCAGGTAGATCAGGACCTGGTGGCACTGATCTTCAACGGGTTGACACGCCTCAACGCACGCGGCGAGGCGGAACCCGATCTGGCGAGCAGCTGGACAGTGGCACCGGATGGTCTCACCTATCTATTCCGCCTGCGTCAGGATGTGCGCTGGTCAGATGGAGAGCGCTTCGACGCTGACGATGTGCTCTTCACAGTGGAGCTGCTCCAGCAGCCTGATTCCCCCGCTCCGCCCGATCTGGTGGCGTTGTGGCGCACCATTCAGGTAGAGAAGATTGACCCCTACACGGTGCGATTTCGCCTGGAGCAGCCATTTCCCGCCTTCCTCGACTACACCAGCATTGGGATTCTTCCACAGCACATACTGCAAGGGGTGTCCGCTCAGGAATTGCTCACACACCGCTTTAACACCTACCCGATTGGCACAGGACCCTTTACGGTGGCACAGATCTCTACCCGCCGCGCGATTTTGGTGCCCAATCCGCGCCACTTCGCCCAGAAACAGCCCTATTTGGAAGCGCTCGAACTCCATTTCTACCCCAGTTACGAACACTTGCTCACTGCCTATCGGCAACGCGACATTATCGGGCTGAGTTACGTGCCTCCCTATCTGTTTCCCGAGGTGACAAGCTTCCCCGATCTGAACATTTACAGCGCCCGCACGTCCAGCTTTTACCTGGTCTACCTGAATTTGCAGGATGACGAGCGTTCCTCCTTCTTCCAGGACGCTCGTGTGCGAAAGGCTCTATTATACGGGCTGGACCGCCAAGCGCTGATTGATCAAGCGTTACATGGGCAGGGACTCGTCGCCGACGGTCCTATTCGAGTCTGGTCGTGGGCATATGATCCCGGAGTGCCCCCGTTTGGATACGACCCAGTGCGCGCAGAAGAGCTGCTGGAACAGGCACGCTGGACAGATAGCGATGGAGATGGAGTGCGCGACAAAAAAGGTAAAATGCTCCGCTTTACCTTGCTGTGCAGCGACAATCCAGACCACATCGCTATAGCTGAAGCGCTCGCAAAGCAATGGAGCGCGTTGGGCATTGCCGTACAGGTCGAGACACGCGGTGGCGAGCTGGCAGAGCGACTGCGGACGCATGACTTTCAGGCCACTCTTGCCGAGGTAGTGACCTCCGGTGACCCCGATCCCTACCCCATGTGGGATCAGACCCAGATCGAGCAAGGACAGAACTACGGTGGATGGGACAACGCTCAAGCAAGCCAGCTGCTTGCTGAAGCGCGCCACACGGTGGATCGCGAGGAACGCAAGACGTTGTACGCAGAGTTTCAGCGCATCTTTGCCGAGGAACTACCTGCACTGATCCTTGCCGATGCCGTCTACACCTACGCAGTGGATACCTCGGTGCGGCAGGTGCAGCTCGGCCCCCTGATGACGCCAGCGGATCGCTTTCGCAGCATTGCCAATTGGTATATGAACACACGCCGCGTGATTATGGCTGAGAAGTCGCGACTTCCCGGTGGAAGGGCCACCTCACGCTGAGAAACTCAACCCGCCAAAACGCTTGCTTTTCCGCATCCTACAAGGTAGAATGCCCCTATTGAGGTGTGGGAAAGGATGAGATTATGATCCGAAAAGTGTTGTTCTTGGTTACGATTACATTGGTGCTGGTGATGGCAGCTTGCTCATCCACGATGCCGGCAACTTCGACATCCACTTCACCCGCCGCCGCGAGCCCCTTGGCAGCCGCCACCGCCACAGCCACATCAGCCGCCACCGAAGCAGTGCCAACGGAGACTGTATCTAGCACCACGGCTGTTGCCACCGCAACAGGTACCCCAGCATATCCAACACCCAATCCCAACCCGGAATGCAAGGCGCTTAAGCTGCCGGTGACCACCAACTTGCCGCCCGCCACGGAGCAGGACTGGAGCCTAGGTGCAGCAGATGCGCCTGTCACCGTGATTGAATACGCCGACTTCCAGTGTCCTGCTTGCGCTGGGGTTAGTCCCCTGCTCAAGCGCATACTGGAGACCGAAAAAAGCAAAGTGCGGCTGATTTATCGCCATTTCCCGCTGACCTCTATCCACGATAAGGCTATGATCACCGCCGAAGCTGCTGAAGCTGCCGGAGCCCAGGGAAAGTTCTGGGAGATGCACGCCTTGCTCTACGACAGGCAGCGCGAATGGGCCTCCAAAGCGGCTGATGCGATGCCAGACGTGCTGGCTGGCTATGCCCAAGAGCTGGGATTGGATGTCGCGCAATTTAGTCAGGCACTTGCCCAACACACCTATCGCGCCAAGGTGCAGCAACAGTACGATGACGCCATTGCCTTGGGGCTGCCCGGCACACCCAGCTTCATTTTCAACGATGTATACTACCCTACCGACCAGCTGGGTTTTTCCGAGCTGGCCTTCAAGTTTTTCCTCTACATTGTAGAGTTCCGGGAGCCACCTCCCCAGGTGATCCAGGCAGGTAAGCGATACCAGGCGACTATCCAGACTGAAAAAGGCGATATTGTGATTGAGCTTTTCGCTGATCGGACGCCGCTGACTGTCAATAACTTCGTCTATCTAGCGCAACGTGGTTGGTACGACAACACCATTTTCCACCGCGTTATCCCCGGCTTTGTGGCCCAAGCAGGTGACCCGACTGCCACAGGCAGTGGCATGCCGGGTTATCGCTGCTCTGACGAGCTTACCCCCCAGCTCAGCTTCGATGGACCGGGTGTGGTAGGTATGGCGAACAGCGGACCCAACACCAACGGCGCCCAGTTCTTCATTACGCTGGATGCTCAGCCTTCGCTGAACGGACGCCACTCTGTGTTCGGGCGCGTGACATCAGGAATGGAGGTGGTCAAGTCACTCAGCGAACGTGACCCACAGAAAGTCTCTCCCGACGCACCCGGTGACCGTATCATCCGCATCACCATCCAAGAAATGTAATGTAAGGAACAGGAGGGAGCAATGCGCAACCTGTTGATAACCGGTGGCGCAGGTTTCATCGGTTCCAACTTTGTGCATTACATACTTGACAAGTACCCCGATTACCACGTGGTCGTGCTGGACAAACTCACCTACGCAGGTAACTTGGACAATCTGAGAGACTTAGAGCAAAACCAGCGTTATCGCTTCGTCCATGGGGACATCTGTGATATCCAGCTGGTCGAGCAGGTGATGCGCGAGCACGCGATCGACACCATTGTGAACTTCGCTGCCGAAAGCCACGTAGACCGTTCGCTGATGGAGCCGGGCGCCTTCATCCAAACAGACGTCTTCGGCACCTATGTGTTGCTCGAGGCGGCGCGCAAGTTTGGCGTGGAGCGCTATCACCAGGTGAGCACGGATGAAGTATACGGCGAGGTACTGGATGGTCGCTCACGTGAGACTGACCGCTTGCACACGCGCAGCCCTTATTCCGCCAGCAAGGCGGGCGGTGACCTGATGTGCCTGGCCTATTTCACCAGCTTCGGGGTGCCGGTGACCATCACGCGTGGCAGCAATAATATCGGTCCCTACCAGTACCCCGAAAAGGTGGTACCGCTGTTCATCACCAACGCTATCGATGATATCCCGCTGCCTGTGTACGGCGACGGCCAGCAGATGCGCGACTATCAGTATGTGTTAGACCACTGCGAGGGGATCGACATAGTGTTGCACTGTGGTCAGCCCGGCGAGATATACAACCTGGGCACTGGCGTTGAGGTGCGGAATCTCTATATGGCCCGGTTGATCCTGGAGTTGCTGGGTAAACCGGAAAGCCTGATCCGCTTCGTCACCGACCGTCCAGGCCACGATCGCCGCTATGCGCTCGACTGCAGCAAGATTCAGAGCCTAGGCTGGCGCAGCCGCCACACTTTTGAGAAAGCGCTCGAGAAGACCGTGCGCTGGTATGTGGACAATCCTTGGTGGTGGCGCAAAATCAAGAGCGGCGAGCACTACCGCGCCTATTACGCCCGTCAGTACAGCAGTCGACTTCAGGAATAGTGAATCAGGGAATGCACCGGGTAGCCGGCGAGCTTCTGGCGCCCATTGAGAAAGTCTAGCTCGACCACAAAGGCAAGTCCTACTACTTTCCCGCCCAGTTGTTCCACCAGATTGACGGCAGCGCGGGCGGAGCCGCCAGTAGCCAGCAGATCATCCACTACCAATACGCGTTGCCCCGGTTGAATAGCGTCCACATGCATTTCGAGTGTGTTGGTGCCATATTCCAGGGTGTAGCTATCGCTGATAGTTTGTGCAGGAAGCTTGCCCGGCTTGCGCACCGGCACAAAACCTGCACCGAGTTGTACAGCGAGTGGGGCGCCAAATATAAACCCTCGCGATTCAATAGCAGCGACCATGTCCACCTGAGCGTTAGCGTAGTGCTCGGCCAAACGCGTGACCACCTCACGTAACGCTGCCGCATTACGTAGGAGAGTGGTGATGTCCTTAAAGAGAATGCCAGGCACCGGGAAATCCGGAACGTCCCGAATGAGGCTTGCCAGGTCCATTAAAGCGCATTCCTCCCACTTGGGCGATCTTGTTGCCCTGGGGGCAACACACCGATTATAACAGAGCGCCTGTTACGGGGCAAGTACATAAAGGGGAGAGGTGCTAGAAAACATCTGAGTTACCTACTTTATTAGCCTATTCTCCTGGAAAATCTGTTCGTGTAAGAATGATTCGGTAAGAGCTGTGACTCGGGCGCCTTTGAAGCAACAACTGTTTAGATGCCCTTGACAAGCTTTGGATTGTGTGATATCTTTAATTAAATTCATTGGACTTAAAAAAAAGAAAACCGTCCGCTGCAGGTCGCGAGGATGTATCCGCAGAAAAAAGCTACGCGCGAGCTCACCAAACTGCACAATCGCCGGCTGGTGTTTACCACGATTTACAATGCCAAGCAGATCAGCCGGGCAGACGTCGCGCGCCTCACCGACCTGACTCCCACTACCGTCTCCAGCGTAGTATCCGAGCTGATGAGAAAACGCTTGGTGATTGAGGACGGGACGGCTTCTTTGCCCCGTGGCAAGCCCCCCGCTGTGCTCCAGGTCAACAAGGATGCATATCATATGATCTGCCTTGACCTAGCAAAGGCCTCATTTCAGGGTGCAGTGATCAACTTGCGTGGCGAGATCCTCTGCCAGCGCAGTATCTATCTGGCTGGTCGCACTGGTGATGCTGCTGTTGCGGTAGCATTCGATCTGATCGACTCTCTGTTGCCTACCATTGGCAGTCCAGTGCTGGGAATCGCTGTCGGCGCACCTGGTATCATTGACCCGGATAAGGGTATCGTGCACCGTGCGGTCAACTTCGAATGGTACGATCTACCGCTGCGCCAGAGGCTGTATGAACGCTATCGACTGCCTGTCTATATCGCCAATGCCAGCCATGCAGCGGTGTTGGCTGAGTACACCTTTGGGCGTCGTCGCAACGTCCCAGACCTGGTAGTGGTCAAGGTAGGTTACGATGTTGGCGCTGGTACTATCTTGAACGGGGAGCCTTTTTTAGGCCACGGCTTTGGCGCCGGTGAGATCGGCCATATGGTAGTGGTGGAAAACGGCGAACGCTGTATGTGTGGCAATTTCGGTTGCTTGGAGACGGTGTCAAGCAGTCGTGCCATCGTCAAACGTGCTCAGGCAATCGCGCGCAGCAACCCGGCCTCACTGCTTAATAAATTCGCGCCCACACCGGCAGAGCTGGATATTCGGTCAGTGTTATGCGCTTACGAAGCGGGAGAACCCGCCTTGCGACCTGTGGTTGCCGAGGTGGGGCATTACCTGGGCATCGCCATTGCCAGCTTAGTGAGCGTCCTGAGCGTGCCATATGTGCTGATCGCCGGCAGCGTCTCCAACTTTGGGCAACCCCTGCTGGACGCCATCACCCAGGAGGTGTATGCACGCTCCCTCGCCCGTATGGTCAGTCAGACAACCATTGAAACTGCCAGCTTGGGTGCCCGGATTGTCCTGTTGGGTGCAGCGGGTTTGCTGCTGCGCCACGAGATGGGAGTCATATGAGAAATTGTCCCGACTAATGGTTCGCCTGCTCCATCAGGCTGTGCAAAGAAAGACGGAAGAAAACATGTCGATTATCATTGAAAGGAGGTGATAATCTGGACGGTGCGTTGTCGCTGTAGGTCACTACTGGATTGAACAGGCAGAGGGGATACCTCCGCACAATGAGTGCAGAGGAGCTAGGTTTTAGATCAAGGAGGATTCGAAAATGAAGGAGCATCGCAAAGCGATTTCTCGGCGTGAGTTCCTGAAAGTGGCTGGACTTGGCATTGCCGCCGCCGGTGTCTGCAGCGTGGCCCAGCCGGCACTGACCCAGACAGCACTGGCGGCAGGTGTTCGCCCACGCGCCAAAGCGCAGACCAAGGAGATCAGGGTGCTGGTGGTAGGTGACCCATTCCAGTTTGCGTTGGAGAAGGTGCTGGACGACTTCACCAGCCAGACCGGCATCAAGGTCAATCTGGAGAGTTTGGCCTACGATGCGCTGAACGCGCGGCTGGTCACCTCGTTCGTCAGCCAGACCCCCGATGCGGATGTCGTGACCGTAGACGCAATGTGGACCGGTCAGTACTTCGATAATCGCTGGATCATCTCCCTAAATGACTACATTAAAGCGGACTCGGACGTCAACCTGAAGGATTTTATCCCGGAGGTGTTGTACTCGCTCAACCTCTGGCGCGGCAACTTTGTCTCTCTGCCCATAGCAGCCTACGGACAAGGTGTAATGTACCGTACTGACGTGTTTGAGAAAGCTGGGTTGGAGCCGCCGCCCACTGACCCGGATAAGGCAACGGGTTGGACGTGGGACAAGTACATGGAGATTGTCAAGCAGCTGCAGGGCATGGAGATGGACGACACCAAACTGTATGGCACCGTGATCGTGGGTGCACAGCCGGTGCCCATCGTCCATATGTACACGCAGCTGGCCGCCAGCCGCGGAGTGCGTTGGTTCAAGCAATTCCCCGAGGCGCCATGGGACTTCGAACCTACGATTAACTCGCCGGAGAACGTCGAGTCGCTCAAGTTCTACAAGGCACTCTATGACCTCTCGCCAGCTGAGTCGATCAACTACGTCTGGTTTGACGCCGGTACGCGCTTCTCGCAGGGAGACATCGGCATCTTCTTCTGGTGGACACCCTATTTCTATCTGGTGAAGAACGACGGCTACATGAGCGGCACACCCTCCAAGATCATCGACAAGTTTGCTGTGGCCCTGCTTCCCAAGCTGAAGGACGATGCGCCACAGGTCATCAGCAATGGTGGATGGAGCCTGGGCATTCCCTCCAGCTCAGCCAAGCAGGACGAGGGGTGGCAGTTCATCAAGTGGGCGTGCAGTGCAGAGACGCAGAAGAAGATGGGACTGGTCAAGGATTACAACTACCAGTTCAGTGACTTCGCACGCGTCTCGCTGTATCAAGATGCCGAGCTCAAGGCAATCTATCCATACTTGGATACCCAACTGAAACTTCTGCAGCAGGGCAACGGCAAGATCGTGCGGCCGCCGATGCCCATCTACAGCACCTTGGAGGCCATCTACGGGCTCCAGATCAATAAGGTGTTGTCAGGTGCGGCCACAGCAGAGGATAGCCTGAAGGAAACCGATATGCTGTTCCGTAACGCCTTGACCGGTAACTTCATGCTGCCCTATAAGCTAGAGAGCTACGATGACACGCTGGAGAACGCGCGCAAGCTGATCGACAGCCTGGCCGCTTGAGACCATAGCATGCTTGCGGGGTGAGGAGACCGTGTCTCCTCACCCCGCTTTGGAACTCGTGCGTTTGAGATCTCAAGAGCACCTTCTAAATGTATCTTGGTTGCCAACAACGTCCTAACATCCGCTGCCGGGGCAGGTCCCGGCAAATCGTTTTCTGATGAGTATCGGCTGGAGAATTGACTATGGCGGGTAGGTTGAGCTCGCGAAGAAATTTGCCCTATCTCCTGGTTTTGCCCTCTATACTGGGGTTGCTCGCCCTGATCATTTACCCCATAGGCTTCTCGCTGGTCAATAGCTTCCGTCAGTGGAACCTGCAGACTAGCCCGGTGCCCTTGGGTTTCGTGGGCTTCTTGAATTATCAGATGGTCTTCCAGACCACCCCCTTTCTCGATTCACTACGCAACACTTTGATTCTCTCGGTGGCAGGCACATTTATCGAGTTTTGGTTTGGCATGGGCATTGCCCTATTACTTGCCACACAGCTGAAAGGCACCAACGCAGTGCGTGCGCTCCTGATAATGCCGACCACGATTGCACCCATTGTGGCCGGGTTTCTCTTTCGGTATATGTACTACGAAAAAGGTGGATTGCTCACCTGGTTGCTCACCCAAGTCGGTTTTCCCGTGCCACCACAGGGACTGTTGGGCAGCTCCACCACAGCGCTAGCCTCCATCGCTCTAGCCGACATCTGGCAATGGACACCTTTCTTCGCGATTGTGTTGTACGCTGGCCTCCTATCCATCCCTGAGGATATCAAAGAAGCTGCCATTGTGGACGGCGCGACCGGCCTGCGTATGTTCGCCTGGATCACGCTGCCATCGATCAGTCGCACTGCCATCATTGTGGTGATGATCCGTTTTATGCAGCTCTTCAACATGTTCGATCTCGTTTTGGTCCTGACGCGCGGCGGACCAGGCACCGCCTCGCGTACTCTGAGCTACAATCTGTACCAAGAAGGGCTCGTCAATTACAACATCGGAGTGGCCGCGGCCATGACTTGGCTTATTGTGATCATCGTCACCATCCTGATCAACGTCTACGCGCGCGTGGCCTTCCGCGGCTGGGAGTGGTAACGATGCGCATGCCACTCCATCGCAAGGTGCTGATTTACCTGGCTATCCTTCTTGTGCTGATCTTCTTCTTAGGCCCTATCTACTGGTTCTGGGCATTGTCGCTGCGTTCTCCAACAAGTGCCTTTGCGTCGCCGCCCGAGTTCTTCTTCGAGCCCACCTTGAATGCTTTTATTTACACCTTTGTCAACCCAGGTGTTAACAGGCCCCAATTGGTTTCCAGCTTGATCGTCGCCAGCGGCGCCACGTTGCTGAATCTGCCCTTCTCAGTCACCGCCGCCTATGCACTCTCCCGTTTCAGAATGCGAGCCAAGCAGTTCCTGATGATGTGGTACATCAGCTTGCTGATGGCGCCGCCGATAGTTTTCCTGATCCCATACTTCATCTTGATGTCCAGCTTGAAGCTGCGAGGCACCTACCCCTCTATGATCATTATCGCTCAGACTATCACAATTCCGTTCTCGATCTGGCTGCTTAAGAGCTTCTTCGACGAGGTGCCTATTGACATCGAAGAAGCAGCTCAGGTAGATGGAGCGAGCTGGCACCAAGCACTGACGCGGATCACACTCCCGCTGGCATTGCCAGGCATCATTGTCACCTCGATGTTCGCTTTTGTATTCACTTGGAACAATGTTATCTTTCCGTTGGTGTTGAGTAACCAGAGCACGGCAACCCTGCCGGTCGGCACGCTCAACTATTTCGCCACAACAGGAGCTACCTGGAACTTTATTGCTGCCACAGCCGTTGTCACGATGTTGCCCCCCATGATCATTTTCCTGGTGCTGGGTCGCTACATCGTGCGCGGTCTCACTTTTGGGGCAGTCAAGGGCTGATAACAAATATAGTGGATAAACTCCACCGCAAATAACCAAAAAGGAGCAGAACATATGGACAAGACAGGATTTGGTGTCGTTGGCACCGGTATCTTCGGCGAGAATCACGCCTTGGTGTACAGCCGCCTGCCGGAGGCAGAGCTGGTCGCGGTGTGCGACGTTAGCGCCGAACGGGCACGCGCCATTGCTGAGAAATACGGCGCGCGTGCCTGGTACACCGACTACGAGCAACTGCTGAAGCACCCAGATATCCAGGCGGTCTCTGTCGCCACGCCCGACTTTGCACATCGCGACATCGCCGTAGCGGCGGCTCAGGCAGGCAAGCACATCCTGTGCGAGAAGCCGCTGGCGACGAATGTGAAGGATGCTCAGGACATTGTCGACGCAGCACGCAAGGCTGGCGTCAAACTTATGGTGGCCTACCACAACCGCGTCAGCCCACCCTTTGTGGCGGCCAAGCAGAGCATTGATGCCGGCGAGATCGGGAAACCTGCCTACGGTTACATTCGCCTCAGCAATACTACCTGGGTGCCTACGGAGATGCTGACCTGGGGCAGCAAAAGCTCTGCCTTGTGGTTCCTGGGCAGCCATACCATTGATATGATGCATTACCTGCTGCAGGATCGAGTACGGCGCGTGTACGCGGTGGATCGTACTGGTATCCTACAGGGCATGGGCGTGCAAACCGAAGACTTCCACGTAGCCATTGCCGAGTTTGAGAAGGGAACTGTGGTGACCTTCGAGAATGCCTGGATCCTACCCCGCAGCCATCCCATGGTCTACGAGTTTCGCATGGAGTTGCTGGGCAGCCAGGGAGCATTGTACGTGAACGCGTCGCATCACGGCGCCATCGAGAAACATGTCGGCAACAAGCCCACATATGGGGACGTGTTTGGCACGACGCCCACCAGCCGATACCGCATTGGCGGTTTCAATCTCGAAGCGATCGCTCGCTTCGTAGATGCAGTCGTGTACAACGAACCAGTACTTGCCACAGGCGAAGAAGGTCTGGCAGCGGTGCGCGTGGCGGCCGCTATCGAAGAATCGGCTGCCACAGGTCGCCCGGTTGACTTGTAAGCGATAAGAGACGGTTCAACCCTCCCGCGGCTCCGGAATCTGCGGGAGGGTTGAACCGGATATGTGCCTCCTTGTGCCATATCACAATTTCTAGATCTCGATACTTGCTGGCCAACTTTGCGACGCACGCCGCGACGACGGCAACCTGACATCTTCCTGCCATAACTTGCCACATCGATGCGTCAGCCGTATACTTGGTAACATATGAAAGCCAGAGGCTCCGTTGCACAGGTGGCCATAACTGGCACATCCTCGATTCTGGACCAGGCAATTGGCCCATGACAATCCTTATCAGGCTGATCGCCAATTATGCCATCTGGCTGTACCTGTTCCTGGTGCTGATCGCTTTTATGTTTCTGCGCGCCTACATGGTGGCGCGGCGTGAGCGGGACAACGCCATTTTTACCCTGGAACGGGAAGCAGCCAAAGGGCGAATGGCACAAGCTACCACTGGTTTGCTGTTCACATTGGTCGCGGTGGGCGTTGTTTTCTACATATCGCACTTCTTGGTGGCAGAAATACCCCAACCCGAGATTACTCCTACACCTACGATGCTGATTGTATTCCCTCCTACGCCTACGCCACCTCCATTGTTGCCCACCCCCACACCGACCGCCACCGCCACCCCGCGTCCTACGCCAGTGCCCATGCCCACCGATACGCCCACGCCTGAGAAGCCGACCCCGGTGCCGGCGAACTGCCCCAATCCCGGTGTGCGCATTTCAGAGCCGGGCGACGGGGCAACCGTGTCCGGAGTGATCCAGCTGGTCGGCTCGGCCAATATTCCCGACTTCGAATACTACAAGTTTGAGTTTCGCGGCGGCGCATTCGGTGACTGGACGTTCATCCAACGCTTCGACCAGCCCATCAACGGTGGTATCTTGGGTGCATGGGATACGCGCTCCGTGCCACCCGGAGAGTACGAGTTCCGGCTGGTGGTGGTGGATAAGACGGGCAACTACCCATCTCCTTGCGTGCTGCGTCTGGTTGTTCAGCCCTGAAGGCCAGCGCCTCAGCGGATTCGCCAGATGTGCACCGGCTGGCCTGTCTCGTCGCTGAGGGTATGCACGAGCTGCAGGCGAGGATGCGTCTGTGTCCTATCATAGAGCGCTGCCAGTGGCGCCGGGCGATTCACGTCCAAAACCAGGTAGCGCGCTCCGTAGCGTTGCGCGACAGCTAGCACTACATCGGGAGGTTCGTTAGGCACAACGATGGCGGGGATGTCACTAACGTACCACCAACTGGGAGGATCACCTAGCATGACTAGAGAGTCCGATTCACCATGCACGGCCAGCCAGTTCGCCAGCTGGATGTAACGAATGTCAGGTTGTCGCCAGCGAGTGGAGATCGCAATTCCGCGATAGACAACGAAGCTGCTCACCAGCAAAGCCAGCACCACCATGCCCCAAGCGAACACGCTTCGCGCCACCTCTGGCTGCCATGTGGAACGATGTGTGGCTACCCAGCGAATCGCGCTATCCAGTCCGGCCAGCGCAGCAACATAGAGAAAGATGAGCACAGCACTGCCAGAGTGGAAAAGCCCACCTCGCGGACCAGGAAAAGTGAAGATGAAGGTCATTACTAGAAACAAGATAAACGCATAGCTCCCGGCCAGCTGCAGCAGGAGATGACGGCGTAGATGCCAGGCACCCAACAGCGCCAGTGGTACAAGGAAAATCATACCCCACGCTGCCACGACGGTTTGCACATTCCACCATAATGCCTCCAGCTTGGATTGCAGAATGTTGCTCCACCCCCAAGCTAAATAATTCTCCAGCGATAACATCCGCCCATAATGAAAGAGATCATCATATTGGGTAAGCCAGATGGTCTGGGTGCCATAGGCGGGCCATGGGGTACCCACGACCGAAGTGTTGCGTATCAGCCATGGCAGCATGACCCCGACGAAACTGCCAGCTATCAAGCTGGATGTCACAAGCGCACGCCGCGGAGTGTGGCGCAAACACAGGACACCCCATACGATCACCACTGCCAGTAACAACACGCCATCCGCTCGCGACAATTGCGCCAACGCAGCCATAGAGCCCGCCAGAACGCACCAGCGCCAGTAGTGCTTGGCAGCATCCCGCCCAATGGCTGCCTGCGGAGCACGCCACCCAGCAATCAGGCACAAGCTGCCGGCCAGCGCAAATGGAGTAAAGTTGTCCGTGTGCGTCCAGTAAGGCACAAAGAACCCGCTGAACACGGTGAGCAATGCAGCGGTCACGGCGTAGGAGCGATGTGACAGCACCCGACGGGCGACGTAGTAGCTGATCAACGGCAGCAGTGCGGACAGGCAGATAAACGGCACCTGCGCTGCGCGATAGCTGTGCCCCAGAAGGGTGATGCCAAGCCAAGCCAGCAGCGTCGGCAGAGGCATCCAGTAAAGATGGCTGGGATGAGGCAGACCAGATGGATCGTCCAGATAGTTCCACAAGAAGGGCTCATTGAAGCCATTGCCGCGTGCCAGATTGAGCGCGATGTCATAGTTGTATGCAGCGTCCATATAACCAGGATGCTGCATCGGCAGAGTCACCAGTGCGCGCACCACCAAGCTCAGCACAAACAGCCACGCCAAAGCTTGGTGGTCGGCCCGGTCCAGCATATGTCGTGAGCTGTCCTGCTGTTGGTCTGTTGCGGATCCTCCGTGGTCGTGCACTCACCCGTTCTCCCAAGATATCTCCTAGCACGCAGGCTCAGAACCCCAGAATGATCTGCCTGCTGCCGGACCGCCATCTTCGTAGGAAGAGGCTGCTCCAGAGCAAGAGAGGGAACAGGTGCCCCAGATACCAGCACCAATCCCCATACCAATTGGAGAGCAATGGCAACCAAGAGATGGCAAAGGCGAGCACAGCAGTTCCCTGTCCTAGGCGAGCCAGCGCTGGCACCACCAGTATGTAGTGATACGGGTGCAAATAGGGCATCGCAAACGTGCCGGCCAGCATTAGCATATCAGCATCCCCACGCGAGAACCACAACATCACCAGCACTGCCGGCAGCGACCACGGCCACAAATGGATGTCGTGTGGTTGTTGCCAAGCGACAAACTCGGTGATGCTCATCATATCAAGCGGCCACAGCCCCCAGATGATCACTGAAATCGCCAACCAGACAATCAAGGCAACCAGGTGTTGCTTGCGTGCGAGGAAAGCAAAATAGGATACCTGAGGCTTAATGGTAGCCAGGGGCGCCAGCCAGGGCAGGCCTGTGAGACCGAAGAGTGCTACACCATCCACCTGACCCAGAAACAGGGTCCAGAAAACGGGCAATGTGAGACATGCACTCACTGCCTTCACGGGAGTGCTTCTTCGCTGATAAAGTGCCAGCGTCAGCCCGGCAAGTGTCAATCCGACCAGAAGTGGCCAACCCAGGTGAGCTATCAGAACGATCCAAGGAGGATAGTAGGAAGTGCCAAAAGTGCGGTAACCCAAGCTAAAGTAATGGCGCCAATCATAACCCATCAAGCCATCGGGTGACACCCACGTCCCCACGACTGCGCAGACAGCGATGCTGGGCAGGGCGAACGTCAGATAGTCGCGCAACACCAGAGGGCGCATCGGATCCCCAATCGGTGGAAAGAGGAGACACTCGATGCGCTGCCAAAGGCCACGCGGCGCCGCCTGGCAGGATGCTTCTGTGGTGAGCGCTGACCACAGAGTATGCAGATGACGCAAGAGTATCTTGAAGAATTGTTCCACGGATATCAGGCTCGTCCGCAGACTCGAAAGAATGTGCTCCTGGCAATAGTACAGGAAAAACGATGCGGGCAATTGCCCGGAACTATCCCCGAACAGACTTACGATGCACCTGGTACATCGCTTATACCACCAGGCCAGATCAGCTTTGTCCCACCGTGCCAGTGGTCAGCTCAAAGCTCTCTACAGCATCCAGTAGCCTGTCCACCTGATAGCCGCAGCGACCAGCCACATTTTCCCAGTGTTGCAGTACGGCCTCAACTTGGCCCAGCCTGGAAGCTGCTCCGCCAGCAGGAACGAATGGGTCACAGCGGAGGCCAATTCGTGCCACTAGGCGCAGCCACCACAAAAACTGCTCAAAGGATTCTTTGTTGAACCACAAGACGCCCTGATAGCGGTTTACCTGCAGAAATCGTTGTACGTCGCCGTCGGCAAACAACCCATGCAGCAGGTTGCGCATCGCGATGCCCGAAACAGAGACAGCCACTTCCCCAGTCGTCTCCGCAGTACCAGACTGGCCGATAGGGGGAGTCGCCTCGGCCAGCGAGTGGACCACTGGCAGAGACGAGATGTCCAGTGCACGCCACCAATCACCATAGGAGGTCAACCACTTGATTGCCTGTACCGCACGCTCAGCTGCTGCCTCATCTACCTCGAGGGTGCGACGAAATGCCTCAACCAGTCGCCTGCCCAAGCCCCACTCGTCTATCCAGCTGCGGCTGAGAGTGGCATAGTTGTGCGCATCTGTGACCTGGGCCAGGCGATGCACGATGAGCCAGCCATACAGGGTCGCGCGCACCAGCGGATCACTCGGTGAGCACGCCACCCGGAAACTTGGTCCTAGCGTGGGTGAGTGATCATGTATTTCCTGTATGAGCTGGCAAGCCATCTCCATTTCACATTGCACGCCTGTGGTGACCATCTCCTCATCCCCATTGGCGCCGGTATGAGCTTTGACCGTCCGAAGCAACTCGCGGAGGCGTCCCCGCAGCGTCTCAGACCATGTCGCATTGGTGCAGGCGGGTTGGTCTATGCACCACTGGCGCAGTAGATGGGGTTCTAGTAGAGCCTCGAAGCTCAACAACACCGGTTGCAGAAGCAGCTCATGCATCGCCACAGAGATATCCGGCACACCGCGTCCGGCAAGATAGGCGGTCAGACGCACATAATGTTGGCTTGCGTCGTCCTGGACCTGACGCCAGTCCAGGAATACATGATATTTGTATGCGCCTAGTTCGACGTACAACCCTTGGGAGCACAATCCCTGATTGTCGCGGATATACTCCAGCCCGCTGACGTGATCGCGAAATATGGAGAACCAACCCGGAGAGCTATGCAGAGCCAATCCTTGCCCCAACGTGTCCTGCACCAGACGGCGTTCATCCCCGGAGCCGCCCTTGGCAGAGTAGGCGACTGAGGTGCGGATCCAACCGCGCGCCTCGGCGAATCGGTTGTTGTAGATCACCAGCGCACGTTCTTCCCCGCAGCGATTCGAGTGGGCAAAAACATCCTCATTCACGCTGCCATCTGTATTGAAGAAGTCATAAAGTCGAAAATTTTGCACTTCAGAGAAGAGATGACGGCGACGCAACAGTGGAAAGATCTCGCGCTGGTGGCGCTCGATCAACCACTCGTCAGGCTGCTCGTCCCAATAAGCGCGCCGATACTCCATGCCATACTTTTCGGCGAAACCTTCCACCTGACCGTGCCCGAACATAGGGAGGCCCGGCATGGTCACCATCAAGGTACACACACCGAAGTACTTGTCATCCTTCCCGAACTGATCCACTGCCGTGCGCTCGTCGGGATTGTTCATGAAATTGACAAAGCGCTTGAGAATCTCGGGGTCAAATTCCAGCGTATTCTTGATCACGCTGCGATACTTGGCATTCTCCTCATCGCGCAGCATGTTCATGAAAGCGCTGTTGTACACCCGGTGCATCCCGAGGGTGCGCACAAAATAGCCTTCCATCAGCCAAAAAGCTTCAGCGAGCAGCAGAGTATCCGGGACCTCTTGAGCGACGCGGTCGACCACTTCGCGCCAGAATTCGTTGGGCATGGCGGCGTCAAACTCGGCGCGTGTCATGGCGTGATCAGCCCGCGAGGGAATATCGCCCCCGCTACCTGGCTCGGGGAACCAGAGACGCTGATAGTGCCTCTTGGTGAGCGTCATCGCTGCATCGAAGCGGATGATGGGAAAGCGTCGCGCTACATCCAGGATGAGCTGGATGACCGCCTCACGCACTTCAGGCTTCAGATAATTGAGCTGGGCCGTGTCATTCCACGGCATCCCGGTGCCATCGTTGCCATGATAGATGTAACGCACTGCCCCCGTCCAACGATCTAGGCGCTTGAACACGACCGCAGCATCGCTGCGATCGTAATAATGATCCTCAATAAAGATGCCAACGCGTTCATCATGGGAGAGATCTGGACCGTTAAAGGTGTAGCTGGCGAAAGGACTGTAATCCTGGCCAATGAACCAATCGGGGTGTTCGATGACCCATTTCGAGTCAATGGCCATGTGATTCGGCACCATATCGCTGGCGAGACGAATGCCATAGCGCCATGCGCGATGGCGCAAGTCGAGGAAAGCCTGTTCGCCACCCAAGTCGACAGCGATCTGGTAATCATACAGGGCGTAAGCCGAAGCGGCTGCCTCGGGGTTGCCGCACAGCTGCTTAATGCGCTGTGAGGCACGGCTGCGCTCCCACAAACCGATCAGCCACAATCCGCTAAAACCCCATTCGGCCAGCGTTGCCAGCTCCTCGTCGGGGATCTGATCCAGCCGATGGATCGGGCGCTGGTATTTGCGCGATAGCTGGTAGAGCCAGACGTAGGTGTTCTTGGCAATGAGCACCAGACGGGGCATCCACTCGCGATCGGGGCTGAAGCGCTCCGCTTCCAGATCCAGCCCGGCATATTCATACACGCGCGTCGGACCCGGACCAGTGAAAACAGGGCGATCTTCTTCGCGAATCAGATCCAGGCTGCTTAACATCCGGAAGATGTAACGACCCAACAGTGCGCCCCAACGCATGCGGATATATTCCAGCTGGCCAGGTAACGAATACGGCACCGCGATGGCCGGACTACGCAACATATCCACCAAATTTTGGTTATCCGGGCCAAAGCGAGGCTGCGTCTCGAAGAATGCGTGCAACTCAGCGATGATTTGTGTATAAGCTGTCTCGCATTCCAGGTGCTCGTCGTCGAATAGCTCCAAAAAAGGCGCAAAGGCCGGGTTGGCATTGGCCAACCAGAGCAGCAGCAGCTCCTCCAACGCGATGTTGCGGTGAGGCACGCCGGCGGTCTCGCCGGCCAGGTACTCGTCCAGTCCCATTTCGCGTCGGTAGACCGCCAGCGGGGGGAACTCTTCGCTGAAGCGGCGCAGTGCCATCTCGACCGCCTCATGCCCCAAGCGCTGTTCCAGCCAGACGCGTGCCTGAGACATTACTTCTGGGTTCTTCTGCTGCCGGTACAGCTCCACCACATAATGGAGGATCTCGTCGATCAGCCCCATGGCATTCAGCTGGCCGGCGCGCACAGCCTGCTCGGGAAAACGGGCCAGATCGCGCGTGCGATTGATCCGCTGAGCAAACGTCCGCGCGGCGTGAAAGTTTGCGAAGATGACGTTGCCGCTCAGTTGGAAGAGTGACTCATCGAAGCGATAACGATCTCGGGCAACGCGAGAGATGTGGAATTCCATAGTGAGGCCACTAGCTTCTTTACTCACCATTTTCAGAGACAATGTAGTGCACTCTAATGAGGTTGTCAATCATACGCGGGACAATGTCCCAAGCATCCACCCGGCCAGACCATCCTTACGAAATGATGCTATGCTTGTTCGTTCGTTTCGCTCGAGCGGCCGCATAAGCCGCGAGGATACGCGGTCTGGCTGCCTGATGATCCACGCAAGGCGCTGGATAGTCCTCGCCAATGCGGCAACCCGTCGCGCGCTGCACCTCGGGTGGCATGCGCCAGGGCTCGTGAATATGCTCCGTCGGCACCCGTCCCAGCTCTGGTACCCAACGTCGCACATAGTCGCCAAGGGGGTCAAATTTCTTACCTTGTGTCACCGGGTTGAAGATACGAAAGTAGGGCGCTGCGTCAGTGCCGGTGCCCGCACTCCATTGCCACCCCCCATTGTTCGCAGCCGGGTCGCCGTCCAACAGCTGCTGCATAAACCAACGCTCACCCCAACGCCAATCTGTCAACAAGTCTTTCACCAGGAACGAGGCGACAATCATGCGTGCCCGGTTGTGCATCCAACCGGTTTGGACCAGCTGCCGCATCGCTGCGTCCACCACCGGGTAGCCGGTACGTCCGGTGCACCAACACACGAAGGCCTCTTCATCATTCCGCCAGGGAACATATTCCAGCTCACTGCGGAAAGCGTGGCGGCGCACTTGTGGGTAGTGTGCCAGGATGGAGATATAAAACTCGCGCCAGATCAATTCGTTCAGCCAGGTCATAGCGCTCTGACGCGCCGCCGCGTCGGGCGCCAGATCTATTGCGCGCCGCGCCACCACCACCGCCTGGCGCGCCGAGAGCAGCCCAAAGCGCAAGTAGGGAGAAAGCCGCGAGGTCCCCACGATGTCCATGCGATTGCGCATCTGTTCATATTGATAGATCGGTGCCTCACGTTGATCCTCCGCGCTGTCGCTGTTGCCGATAAGACTGCGCAGAAGCTGGCCCGCCGCTGCGCCAGCAAAGCGGATGAGCCCGCGCTGCGCTGCGAGCTCGTCGGCCGGAAACTCTGGTGGTGCTTCTCCTGCGGGCAACGCTTCGCTGGCGATACCAGACGGCGTAACGATGCGCGGCGGGGGTAACAGCAGATCCTCTGCCTTAGGAGCGGGCAAAGATAACCATGCACGGCTGAAAGGGGTAAAGACGTGATAGGGTGTGCCATCCGCGCGTACCACTGTTCCCGGCGCGTGCACTGTCAGCCCACCCACAAGGCGCAATGGCACATGTGCCGCCACCTGCTGGTCACGCTTGGTTGCATAGGGTGAGTAATCTTCCTCTGCGTACACGCTGTGCGCCCCACTCTCACGCACCAAGGCAGCTAGCACCTCATGAGGCGTGCCACGCCTCACGACGAGATAGCTGCCATGTGCCCGTAACGAAGCGTCCAGCCGGCGCAAGCCTTCGTACAGGAAGGCCAATCGGCGCGGCGCGACATAGGGTGAGCGCAGTAATACGGGATCCAGGATGAAAACCGGCAGCACGGCGTCTGCATTCGCCAACGCTGCTGCCAGCGCTTGATTGTCCGACAGGCGCAAGTCCCGGCGCAGCCACCAGATTGCCGTGCGCATCGGGCCGTGTCACCATTCCTTTTTGGCGTCTAACGCGTCTGCTCCCCTACTGTGACCAGCTGGTCGGCACGCGATCCCAGCGATGCTGGTGCAACGTGGCGAGGAGCTCGGGTGGGAGTGGTCCCTTGTCGCTGGCGGCAATGTTAGCTTCGACGTGGCGAAGTTTGCGCATCCCGGGAATGGTGGTACTGACGGTGGGATTGGAAAGAATGAAACGAAGCGCCATTTCCGGCATTGTCATGCCCTCTGGAAGTATCTTTTTCAGTGCCTCTGCCCTCTCCACGCTGGGGATCAGATTCTCCGGCACAAAATAGGTGTTGCGCCAGTCTCCCTCTGGCCACTTGCTATCCTTGGTGAGCGTGCCGGTGAGTGTGCCCTCGTCAAAGGGGACGCGTGCGATGACGGCTACATCCATCTCGGCGCAAGCTGGAAAGAGTTCGTCCTCGGGATTCTGGTCGAAGATGTTGTAAATCACCTGCACGGCGTCGAACAAGCCACTGCGCACTGCCTGCACACCGTTCCACGGCTCCCAGCGGTTGATGCTGATGCCCCATGCGCGCACCAGCCTCCGGCGGCGCAGGTCATCCATCTTTTGTGCCAGGCGCTCATCGTGTAGCCAGCTATCCTCCCACGTGTGGAACTGCATTAGGTCGATGGTCTCCACCCCGATGTTTTCCAGGCTCCTGTGTACATACTCCTCGATATGGTCCGGCGGGAAACAATCGTCCAGCGTGAACTCTCTGCGGCTGGGCCATTTGAGGTTCTTGGGTGGGATCTTGGTGGCGACGTAGAGCTTTGTCTGGGGATTGTTCGCGATCAGCTGGCCCAACAGTCGCTCGCTGTGACCCTGACCATAAGCCCAAGCAGTGTCGAAGAAGTTGCATCCCAGCTCAACGGCGCGTTGCAGCGACTGGATCGATTCCTGGTCGTCGGAACCAGTCCAGCCTCCCATTCCCCACATCCCATATCCGATCTCGCTCACCATCCAGCCAATACGTCCAAAACGCCGATAGTTCATCGAATCCTTCCTCCTGATAACTTGGGTTATGACATCCCCCATGGTGGTGAGACAATGAGCCGTTGACACCGCCGGCGTGCTAGGGGAAACTTGAGTTGACAAGGCAATCTTATTATACACTCCACCTGCCAATCGGACAACCTCGCTGCAGAGGTGCATGGAAAACTCGAGGTTAAGAGCTTTGACAGAGCCTTCATTTCACACCAATTTCTGTAGGATTAGGATAATGTGGGCTTGCAAAACAGGCAGCGATGACGTTTTTCGACACCCTCCAATAGATCTTTTCAATGTTCACCGACTCCAACGCCACCACCAGATGTGGGGACGTGTGTTCCACCACGGGCGCTCGCGTTTGCTGTTCCGGGGTCGTGGGAATCTGTGGCCACGCCTCACCTGTTACCGCACATGGCGGGGTAGGCACGCTGAGACCTTGGACGGCACCAATAACGCTGCTGAGCGTGCCATCGGCTGGTGCGTCGAGGAGCGATAATCGTGCGATGCGCGGCTACCAACGCGCTTGTTCTGCCATCAATGTCTCGTCTGTACGCGCGTGGGTCGGCAGCCGCCTGGGGCGCGGTGGGACTGACCTGGCGCCGCTGGTTGCCTGAACTGTGCTCGGTGCTTGCTCGATGCATAGGCTTATTCAGATTCACCAAATATAATGAACAGTCACGCATTGAGAGTGGTGAAAAAGGTCTCAGCTCCCCTGTGTTGAGAACGTTGACAAACGCACGCTTTGATGCCGTTATACTATAATTTTTGTGCGTAAATCTGGGTGACCCATCGTTGGGATATCTTTTGTCACCCTCTCTTGGTGCATGTTCCTTTGTAGGCCTCAGCTGGTGGACCGTGCAGCCGGGGCGTGCTTACGTGCTCTTCTCCTCCTGGAGTTGTGATCCAGGAGATGCCGGGATCAATCCCTCCTCGATATCTTCTCGAACATGGGAAGGGGACGATACTGGCCATGGGTCGGGGTCGCTCGTGCAGTGCGGCATAACTCTGCTGTCGAGCGAGGAGACGCTGAGGGCTTGCGTGCGCTCATGCCACAGCGCATAGATGCTCAGCGCCAGCCCCAGCGCGATCCAAACGACAATAACGAGAATCGTCTCGCGCAGTGCGGCTACCTGCACAAGTGGTGTTGCTGCCGTAGCACCACCCGGCACTATCCCACCGGTATGCGCCATCACGCGCCCGGCCCACAGCGCGCTCAGCGTTGAGACTCCCACCGTCTGTCCCAGCGTACGTGTCAGCGCCAAAATGCTGGAAGCAATGCCCAGCCGTGTGCGCGGTGCTGCCCCCATGATCGCACTGTTGTTCGGTGACTGGAAAATGCCCATGCCAAGCCCCACCGGTAGAAAGCGCAGCACATAGCCTGCCGCTGTCGTGTGGGGGCCGAGCGAACTGACAGCGAAAAAGCCACCCAGCAGCGTCAGCAAGCCCACCGCGGCAATTGGCCGCACTCCCACGCGATCAGAGAGGGCGCCGGATAACGGCGCGACCAGGCCCATCGCAATCGGCTGGACAGCGAGCAGCATGCCCACATGCAACGAGTCGAGACTCAGAATGTTTTGCAGATAGAAGGGCATCAAGATAAGTGTCCCGGCGACTGCCACGAAGGTCATGAAGCCAGTGATCAGGTT
>CAKZLO010000064.1 GCA_937127125.1 uncultured Ardenticatenia bacterium | reverse complement strand
GCCGACACCGCCACGTTGTAATTGCCCTGATCGTTATCGAAAAAATCCAGGTAGCCAACTTGTCCGCGCCGGCCGAAGAGCAATAGAAGCGGGTTGGGTGTCCCTTTCCACTCGCCGATGATCGGCATGGTATTGAGCGCATTGCTTTGCAGCTGCGTACGAATGGTCAGTTCCGCCTGCATGTCCTCAGCCATCGCCGGCGTAAAACCGTACGGCAATGTAGCGAGGAAGGTGGGCAGTTCGGACATGCTTGCGCGCTCCATGATCCATCCCTTGGCGCGAAACAGTGCACGTACTGACTGCTCTATGCGCTCGCCTTCGCCCAGAGGCGCGAACAGCGCCATGGTGTGTGTCATCTTGAGGACGATCTGGCCGCCGGCCACGGCCTTCTGCACATGACGCCAGTCCTCGGCCTGGTCTTTGAAAACCGGAACGTACTTGGCGAGTTGCCCCTCTGCATTGGTGATCGCCCGAGCCGCCTTGAAATCCAGCTTGCGCTTGAACAGCTCCTGGTCGGGAACCTGGACGTTCAAACTCAATAGGAACGGTGACGGGATCTGCAATGCGCTCTGGAATAAGTCACCGACAAAGTCGCTCATTCCCCCCAGCCAGAACGACTTTGGGTATGAGCGCACACGCAGACAACGAAGCGCACGATCGTTGATGGTCATGCCGTCACGGTCAAGCAGGATGCGTGTATTGGCTGACGGCATTTGCGTGCGCAACAGCCGTTCCTCATCCCATACGAGATCGCCTGACGCCTGCTCCGCATTGAGTATCTCGTCGATTAGGTTGATCAGCATCGTGGCATCGACGTTTCTATTTGGGATGCCGGCCGTGCTCAAGGCCGCGCTGACAGCGTCGCGCGTAGATTGAAGGTAGCTCAACCCCTGATCAGTCAACTCGCCCGGGAAGGCGATGGAGATGAAAAGCTGGAAATCACGTACCACATAGGGCTGTTCGATGAAGAGAGACTTTTCGCATCCTTTGAGGATGTGCTCCACGCGCTTGCGGGCTAGGACACGGAAGATGTCGTTGCTGCGGCGTTCTAAGAACTGGCGTGCCGGATCCTCCCCATCGCGGGCCATACGCAATCTGGCCCATGATTCGAGATAAGGCCTGATCTGAGGAGATGCATACAGTGTGAATTGGATGCACGCATTGTCCGGCATGCGTTGTTCGAATAAGCTCGACAAGATACGCGCTGTCTCGGCATTGGCGCCAGCCAGCGGCACACATTCAAGGATGAAGCCATAGCAATCACCTTGTCGCTTACCGGATTTCTTGTCCTCGATCAGGGTAGTGTTGATGAAGACCTGGGATTCAGGATCAAAGGCTTCATATGGCAGGAGCGAAGAGAGGGTATGACGTTGCAGAAATGCGCGCTGTTGCGCAATCGTGGGTGGCAGCATGCCAGCCATTACCGCCCCTTCCGGGGTTTGCGAGACGCTGACCGGACTGACGAAATCCCGTACCTTGCGCAAAAAATCGCCGATCATCTGCGCATTTCCTCCATGTTCTTGCTTGCGTCTTCCATGGCGCGGGCAGTGGCGCGGTTGGCAGCGGCCTGTTCGGCTGGTTGCTGTGGCGCAGGCTTGTCCTTTTGCTCTTCCTCGGTTTGACTCTGGCGATTTTTTGGTGGCTTGATGGAGCGAGCCCTCCAGCTGTTTTCTATCATGTTGCGGTTTTGCGACACAAGCCAGCGCCCGTGGTCGACGATCACATAGATATACGACTGGTCGTAGAACACCCCGTCTTCATCCTCCCAGGGCGCCAACCATACGCGCAGGATGCGAGGCTCCACGCGCAGCGGATCTCCGGGTTTGATCTTTGGTAATGTAACGGTGCGCTCACCAGCCAACGCCGGCTGATAGGTTGCATCCGCCTGCGAGCGTTCATCGATGTAAGGAGATTTGCGGCGCGCATCTCCCTCTGTTGCCCGATAGACCTCCGAGATGGACTTGCACGTTGTGCCATCAGGCGCTTTGCACCCATAATCCGGTGTACTGGAGCATCCGCCGATAGATATAACCACCAGAATGGCCGGCACGATCCAGGCGCGGAGCATCATTTACCATCCCTCCGTTCTTTCTGTGCAGCTCTGGCTGTGGTGGATGGCGCCTGCTCGACCGTTTCAACCCAGCTCACCCCGAGCCACGACGCTATGGACTGAGCAGGCCGAAAGCCTTCGATGACCTCTCCATCCTCGCGCACCAGCACAGGCGTCCCGCGGAATCCGAGCGTCTTTGCAAGCTCGATGTTGCGATCAACCGCGCTAGCATCGCAGTCAACCTTTCTCGTTGTTGGCTTACCGGCCATAAGGTCGTCCCATGCCTTAAGACGATTGCTTGCACACCACACCGCCTTTGACTTTTCAACGGCTTGTGGATGCAAAGCAGCGATCGGATTCATGAAGATATAAACCTCCACATCATTCAGCTTTGCCAGCTCTGCTTCCAGGCGCTTGCAGTATGGGCAATCCGGATCGGAGAAAACCGCGAGCTTCTTGCTCCCGCCTCCACGCTTTATCGCGTCACTCAGCGGCAACTCATCCCATGTGACGCGTGGCTGTAGGCTTGCGGCCCGCTCCGCCGTCAGATCCTTGCCAGTGCGCGTGTCATAGATGTGTCCGACGAGCACATACGGTAGCCCATGAGCGACGTAGGCAATGTTCTTGCCCATCGTGATTTCGAGGAGGCCTGGAAACTCAGACAATCTGATGGAGTCGATTTTGGTATTCGGAAAAGATGCCCGAATGGACGCCGCGACATCCGCCGATACCATATCGCGCGCCTGCGCACTCAAGACAACCAAAGCTGTCGTCAACAGCGGAAAGAAAGAGCGTGGCTTCATCGTTGATTCCTCGTGCGTGCATTCTTCAGGGTCCCCTCAAGCGTGACCCCGCGGGTGAATACGACCTCTACCTCCCTGTTTGCATCGATCTCGATGATCGGGAAGGTCTTCTCGGCCATGTCGATGTAATACTTGCTCAACCTGTCCATTGCGCTTCCGGCCCCCGTGGCTAGGCCACTCTCGACGTACTTATCCGGATCCGTTGTTGTCGTCGTGCCTAGGGCGCTGACGGAGGTGGTCTTGTAGGAATCGGCCAGGCCCTTTCCGATTCCGGACAGAGCGCCCGCCAGTAGCGCACGCGCAAGAAGCTGTCCTTGCTTGGTCACAAGACGACCACGCATCCCGGTCTTGCCATCCTCTCCGGAGACATAACCATTGACCTTGGCCTCGATGACCTGCCCATCCTTCTGCACGCATGACAAGGTTTCAGTCCGGATGTAGGCACGCTCGCTAGAGATATCGCCATAGGCCGCACCGACCACGAAACACTCGCGCACGTCTGTCCTGAATCGGTTCGGCAGCGTCGCCAGATCCTTGATGCGAATCAGGACCGGATGGGGATTGCTTTGTGCCTGATTGCTGGCCGGGGCATCGACACCACCAAGAAGGATGCCCCGTACGAAGGATCCTGCCGGGAGGTATGTCTCGTGCTGCTGCGAGCTTTCTTGGTCCTCTTTGTCTTTCTCGTTCCCCCGTTTCCGTTGTTTGTCCTGTGACGCGAGGGCCATGTCTTCCTGGGGACGCGCGATCTCGATGCGGAAGATTTCGCTCTCCGGCATTGGAGCCACTGTCGCTGCTGTCCCTGGAGCAACCATATTCGGGCTGTATTCCACGCGCTGCTTTTTGCGCCCGCCTTTGTCGCTCAAGTCCAGATCCACGATGTCGTTGAACCCATTTCGCACCGTTTTCCCCGGCCCGGAAGGGACGGGAGGAAGGTTGTTGGGAGGAACCAGCATGGCGTCCCGACTAGCGGCAGGACTGGCCAGCGGCGGTGGTGGCGGGGGTGGCGGGGCCATCGTTGACTCAACAGCGCGCTGACGCCCTTGGACCTCCAGCTGCCGTCGCAGACTCTCGATCTCGCGCTTCAATTCATTGCTTTCATTCCTCATCTCCTGAAGTTGCTTCTCGGACTTTGCCACCCAGACCTCTCGATCGGAGAGTTGTCTGCCGCTTGCAGAAAAATCGCTCTTTACTTCCTCTCGGCTCATGCGTTTGGCATCACCGCGATCTTGCATGACGACCAGGGCTCCGATGACACCAAACAACCCAAGCGCACCCAGGATTAGATACAGCTTCTGTCGGCGCCGTTGGGTGACCGGGTCCGGCACCGATACATCGGGGATATTACCGAGCCCCATCTGAGGCCTCCCTTACCACATATAGGCCCGTCGCCTGCCTAGGACCAAGGATTGTCTTGTCGATGGCAACCGCCAGTACACCCTTGCGCATGAATTCCTGTTCAGCCAATCGAACCTCATCGGCAGTTATGTTCATCAAGACATAGCGCTCCCCAATCAGATCATCGCCCAACCAGGTTCTCTCCAGGGTCAGCTTCACCTCGTTCCATATCGGGATTTCGCGCATGTGATCGACCACTTCGAAACCGTGCGCATCTGGATTATTTGTTGCCATGAGCCGCACCAACTCCCTAATGGCTGCTTGGTATGGGGTTTCCTTCTGGCCTCGGCGAACGCTCTTGGTATTCCTGGACGATATCAGGACCGATTGGGCGGGCACATCCTCTGGCGTCAAGATCAAGCCGTATGTCCGACCCACATCATCAGTAACGAACAGGTTGATTGGCCGTGTCAGTTTTGCGCCACTGACAGGCTTCAAAAAGACCTGCCCTATGTCTTGGTCGATCTGGACATCGTAATCGCCGCGTGCACCTACAACACTCTTCATGCGCGCACCCTCAACCGCAATTCGGCTGACCTCGCGCTGAGAAATACGCGCCGATTGCGTCTCGCCATCGCGCATTTGCAGTATCTGCTGTGCATGCGTCACTCCGGCGAACCAGGACGACAGCAAGATCAACAGACTATTCGTCAACCACCGCATTGGCATCTTCATGCTTGAAGCTTGATACATACAGACGCCCACCTTCGTATGAAAACTTGATCACATAAACCACAGTATCGTCTGATGTTACTTTCTGCCCGACAGTTTTGACAAGTCGGCCTTTCATCGTCGCGGTATTCTTCAGCACCACCACTTCAGATGGGTAAAACGCCTGTGAAGCGTTGTCCTTCTTGAGTCGATCTGCAGCAACAGCAAGCTCGGCCTTGAGTTCGCCATATGCACGCGGCGTAACATGCTGTAGCAGCAGGTTGTACTGATAGTCTACGTTTGCTGGATTTGCATTCAATGCAAGCTGAGCGAAGTATACCGCCATTTGCTCGATATACTCCGGCGCAACCTTGTTACCATCCACCCAGAATGTCTTGCTGACAACTGGCGGCACCAGAATGGTTTTCTCTGACCCCTTGCCAATGACCAACAGCAGCGCGGCCATGAAGAATGCTGTGATCGTCGAGAATATTCCAACCTTCTGCCACGCCCGTTTGTCCGCGGTCAGCTGATCAATCGCTGTTTTGTGGTTGCTGATGTTCATATCTGTCACCCCACATATTCGCGGATGTGCGAAGGAGGATAGCGGCGAAAATTGAAGATCGTGTTGTGTGGTAAATACCAATAACAGAGAGTGGCAAGAAAGCCACGTCCGCGTGCGGCTTTCACACGGGCCAGAATGTATGCAATGGTGAATCCTATGATTGCAAAAATCACTAATTGCTTGACCACGATGCCAACGCCAATGCACATGATCATGCTCATCGCCTCATCGAAGTCCCACAACATGACTTTCGACTGATCATCCAGGTGGGATGGAAAGTAATGAAACGATGGGTCTCCGATGTCCATTGAGAACCTAATGCAGTGTACCTAATTGGATAAAAACGGCGCCCTCCTTAACTCAGCTTAAGAAGGGCGCCTAAATCAATTAGTTAGATGGTCGCCGACGCGATGCCCTGCAGCACACTAGGACCATAGTTGGCGAACAGGGCCACGACCAGGCCGACCACCGCGGGGACAGCGGTGGCGCGGGCGATGCCGATGCCGAGGCCGACGGCCAGGGCGGACACGGCCATCAGGGTGCCGAGGTCACCTTCCAGCCAGCCGATCAGCGTGGAGACGATACCATCGAAGGTGGTATCGCTACCGGCCATGGCGGCACCGGCGAACAGGATCATGGGAAGAGCAGCGAATGCAGATTTCAGTTTCATGAGAAACACTCCTAATCAAAAGTTACAGAGAGAGAAACAACCTCAGCCCTGCGGTTTGCGGCCCGCCCTGCCTTGGTCTCATTCGGCATGACGTAGCAGCATTTGCCAACCGTCTTGCCTATCCGAACCCGCTCGGCTGGAAGGCCGGCGGAAATCAGATGCTTTTTCACCGCCATCGCGCGTTTGAGCGCGAGCCGGTCGTTGAAAGCTTTGGTTCCGATCGAGTCAGTATATCCATCTATCGTGACAATGAAATCGTCCCCAGACACTTTGGCCGTCCGCAGTAGACTAGAGATCGCATTACGTGCTGCGTGGTTAAGCTCGTGGCGTCCGAAGGCAAAATGGACCGTGGTGCTCACGGGTTCCTTCTTCGTCGGCTTCTGTGCGGCAGGAGGCTCAGAGATGACTGGAACCTGGGGAAGGATATTCAGAGTCTTGGGTGTGATTTCTGGGCATGGCACGTCTCCTCCGCAGAGGACGTACTTAGGCTGCGCGGTGAGACTTAGCGCTGGCACACGAGTCACTTGGGAAATACCTTCAATTGAGCCAGACATCTGCTCAACGCTGGTTCCCGCCAGTGCCTGCACTGACATCACCAGCGCCAACAGCCCGATATACCTTCCATGCATACTTGACTCGCTTATCCCTTGAGCGCGCGTTGTAAGCGCCTATCGCATCCCATCCCCATCCCATCTTCTGGATGTTCTGCGCCATCACCCATGCACCAACCATAATGTTGGTACATACATCCCAGAGATCCTCCGCTCTGATGCCGTACCGGCTCAGGACAGGAAGCCACCCCGAATTGATTTGCATGAGGCCAATATCCCACGACCCATTCGAGTTTTTGGTGTTGAGGGCGCGTGGGTTGAACCCTGACTCGACCTTCGCGATCCCCCACAACAACCACGCCGGCACCGCATAACGTTCCTCGGCTTGCTGGATGCACGCCTGGATCTCGTCTGTCACGTATGACTGCCGCGCATGCCCGTGCGCTGCATACGATAATACATGAACAGAACATGCGAACAAAGCTGAAATTTTC
>CAKZLO010000063.1 GCA_937127125.1 uncultured Ardenticatenia bacterium | reverse complement strand
GCCGCTGCAGCCATTACCGGTGTTATTACCGACGTACGCACATTGTTGGAGTAGGGATCTATGCAGCCTTTTACACGACTCAGCAGCCGTGTCGTGGCATTGCCAATCGACAATATCGATACCGACCAGATCATACCGGCGCGTTTCCTGAAGACGATCAGCAAGGCAGGCTTGGGGGATCATCTGTTCTCTGACTGGCGTTACAACCCGGATGGTACCCCACGGCCAGAGTTCCCTCTCAATCAGCCTGGGGCACGCGAAGCGCAGATCTTGCTCGCTGGAGACAACTTCGGCTGTGGTTCCAGCCGTGAGCACGCTCCATGGGCCCTGATCGACTTCGGCTTCCGGGCAATTATTAGCACATCCTTCGCAGACATTTTTCGCAATAATGCGCTGAAGAATGGTCTGTTGCCAGTAGTTGTAGACACCAATACTCATCGGCAGCTTTTCGAGATAATAGCTAAAGATCCATCCACTCTCCTGACCATCGACTTGACGGAGAGAAGCCTCACTCTCCCGGATGGAAGGCAGGTGCATTTTCCGATTGACGAGTTCAGCAGGCGATGCTTGTTAGAGGGGATTGATCAGCTGGGCTATCTGTTGAAACAAGAGTCTCTGATACAAGCGTACGAAGCAACCCATCCAGCACGGGTTAACACGCTTCTTAAGGAGGGCTGATACAAATGCAATCAAGTGAGGCCCGGGTGTTTATCTACGACACCACACTGCGCGATGGCACCCAGCGTGAGGGCATCTCTTTGTCAGTGGATGACAAGCTGAAGATAGCTCGTCACCTCGATGAGTTTGGTATTCATTACATTGAGGGAGGATGGCCGGGTTCCAACCCTAAAGATGCAGAGTTCTTCCGGCGAGCTCGTGCTCTCTCTTTCACCAATGCTCGGCTGACCGCTTTCGGCAGCACCAGACGCAAAGGCATGCGCCCTGAGGAGGATGCCAACCTGCAGGCACTCCTCGAAGCTGAGACACCTGTTGTCACTCTAGTTGGCAAGAGCTGGGATATGCATGTCACAGAGATCATTGGCGCTAGCTTGGAAGAGAACCTCGCGATGATTCGCGAAAGTATCAGTTATGTCAAGTCACAACGGCGCGAGGTCCACTTTGACGCAGAACACTTCTTCGACGGATACAAGGCCAATCCCGAGTACGCGATGGCCACTCTCGAGGCAGCAGCGGATGCTGGTGCGGACGTGTTGGTGCTGTGTGATACGAACGGTGGGTGTTTGCCATGGGAGATCGAAGGGATAACTAGAGCAGTGGCAGAGCGCTTCACCACCCCGCTGGGTATTCACTGCCATGATGATACCGGCTGTGGTGTTGCCAACACGCTTGCCGCGGTACGTGCAGGTGCCATCCACGTTCAGGGAACGATTAACGGGTACGGTGAGCGCGTTGCCAATGCCAATCTGTGTGTGATTATCCCCAATTTGCAGCTGAAAATGGGGATTCCGTGTGTGCCTCCTGAGAATCTTGCGCGCCTCACCCAACTATCCCGCTTCGTGGCTGAAATTGCCAACTTAACCCCTGATGACCATCAACCCTACGTGGGAGCGAGTGCCTTTGCACATAAAGGAGGGCTGCATGTAGCTGCCATGCTGAAGAACCCTGCCAGTTATCAGCATGTCGATCCGGCTTTGGTGGGGAATGAGCGACGCAGTGTCGTCTCTGAGCTCTCGGGTCGCGGCAATGTGATCGAAAAAGCGCAGCAGCTGGGTATCGAGGTAGATAGTACACAGATATCCGAAGTCTTGGAGCAGATTAAGCAGATGGAGGCCAAGGGATTCACATATGAAGGCGCAGAGGCCTCCTTTGAGCTTATGCTGCGTCGTGCTCAACCGAGCTATGTGCCACCCTTCGAGCTGATTGACTTTATGGTGCTCGTCGAGCGGCGGCGCGGACGCGGACTGTTGGCCGAAGCAACGGTCAAGGTGCGTGTTGGCCCCAAGATCGTGCATACTGCTGCAGAAGGAAATGGTCCTGTCAACGCGCTGGATGCTGCCTTGCGCAAGGCGTTGATGGATGTGTATCCAAGTTTAGCTACCGTCAAGCTGGTCGATTATAAGGTGCGAATCCTTGATAGTGACAAAGCAACAGGCGCCACGACCCGCGTGTTGATCGACACGCGCGATGGGGCATATCAATGGAGCACTGTTGGTGCCAGCACCAACATCATCGAAGCGAGCTGGCGAGCGCTGGCAGACAGTATGGAGTATGCATTGTTGCACGAGTCGCAAAGAAGGAGATGAGATGATGCATCCATCTGCGCTTAAGGTAGCACATGCTGCGCAGGAGCTAGGACTAAAAATCGAAATCGTAGAATTCGCTGAGACGACGCGCACGGCACCGGACGCTGCCAATGCCATCGGATGTCAGGTCGCTCAGATTGTGAAGAGCTTGCTCTTTCTTGCCGATGGCCGGCCTGTCTTGGCACTTGTTTCAGGTGCCAATCGCGCAGACGAGGCAAAATTGGCAGCGTTGTGTAACACCACTTCGCAACAAATGAAACGGGCAGACGCTGAGACTGCCAAGACGATCACCGGTTTTGCCATTGGGGGAATCCCCCCGTTTGGGCACATCTCACCATTGCCCATCTACATAGACGCGGACCTGATGCGCTTTGACGTGGTATGGGCAGCAGCCGGAACGCCTCACAGCGTCTTTGCGATCAGTCCCCACGATTTGATCCGTGCCACCAAAGGCATCATCGCAGATTTAAAAACGGAGCAATGATCAACCATGCATTACACCATTACACTTCTTCCCGGCGATGGTATTGGGCCGGAGATCATCGCTGAAGCACGTAAGGTGCTCGAGGTAGTGACCAGACACAGCGGTCACAGCATAACCTTTCAAGAAGGTCTGATTGGTGGCATCGCTATCGACGAGAGAGGCAATCCTCTCCCCGACGAAACTTTGGAGATGTGCCGTCGTAGTGATGCTGTTCTGCTGGCTGCGGTGGGTGGTCCACGCTGGAGTGATCCACGCGCAGAGGTGCGTCCGGAACAGGGACTTTTGAAAATTCGCAAAGAGCTGGGACTGTTTGCCAACTTGCGCCCGGTTAGGGTCATTCCCGCATTAATATCATCCAGCCCGCTTAGGCCTGAAGTGGTAGAAGGCGTCGATCTGGTCATTGTGCGTGAGCTTACGGGGGGTCTTTATTTCGGACAACCGCAAGGACGTGAGCAAACTCCTGAGGGGCGCGGCGCGGTGGATACTTTACGCTACAATGAACGCGAGATAGAGCGACTCATGCGTGTGGCGTTTAATCTGGCACGTGGCCGTCGTCGCAAGCTCACCTCTGTGGACAAGGCCAACGTGCTGGCCACCTCTCGTCTCTGGCGCGAAGTAGCACACGAAGTGGCGAGCGACTATCCCGATGTGGCTTACGAAGACGTGTTGGTGGATGCGTGCGCGATGTACCTGATCCGTCGCCCCGCTGACTTCGATGTCATCGCGACTGAGAACATGTTCGGAGACATTCTCTCCGATGAGGCATCTATGTTGACTGGATCATTAGGAATGCTGCCTTCGGCTTCTCTTGGTGAGAACCGCCCCGCCTTGTTTGAACCCATCCACGGTTCGGCACCGGACATCGCTGGCAAAGGGATTGCCAACCCATTGGCCACCATCCTGAGCGCTGCCATGCTTTTGCGCCTGGGATTGGGGTTGGATCGCGAAGCAGATATTGTCGAGCGCGCTGCTGAGGCTGTCCTTGCTGCAGGTCATCGTACTGCCGATCTGGCAGCACCGGGCCAGCCGACAGTGAGCACCCGTGCTATGGGAGATCTGGTCGTAGAAGCATGTGAGAAGGAGTTCGCTAATGCGTAGTGACATGATCAAGCGAGGTTTCGAAAGAGCACCTCATCGCAGCCTGCTCAAAGCGACGGGTGTCTCCGATGCTGATATGGGTAAGCCCTTCATAGCCATCGTTAATAGCTATGTGGACATTATCCCAGGCCATGTCCATTTGAACGAGTTCGGCGAGATTGTGCGCCAGGCAGTGCGCGAGGCAGGCGGTGTCCCGTTTATGTTTAACACTATTGGGGTGGATGACGGGATCGCGATGGGCCACATAGGTATGAAGTATAGCCTGCCGAGCCGCGAGCTCATTGCCGACTGTGTGGAGACAATGGTCAAGGCGCACTGGTTCGATGGCATGATCTGCATCCCCAATTGCGACAAGATTGTGCCTGGGATGTTAATGGCTGCTTTGCGCTGTAACATCCCTACCATCTTTGTGAGTGGTGGTCCTATGGCAGCCGGCCGCACGCGTGATGGGGAGGTAGTAGACCTGATCAGCGTATTCCAGGCAGTGGGCGCATATAAGAAAGGGGTTATCTCTGAAGCTCGGCTTAAGGAGATTGAGGACAGCGGCTGTCCCACATGTGGTTCGTGCTCAGGTCTGTTCACTGCCAATAGTATGAATTGCTTGTGTGAGGCTCTTGGCCTCGCGTTGCCGGGCAACGGAACGATCCTGGCGATCGATCCACGACGCAAGGATCTGGCACGTGCCGCGGCGAGACAGATCATGCGCCTGATCGAGATGGATCTGAAGCCACGTGACATTGTTACTCGTGAGGCAATTGACAACGCCTTTGCGTTGGACATGGCAATGGGTGGCAGCACAAACACAGTGCTACACACCATCGCATTAACCTGGGAGGCAGGTATTCAGTATCCCCTCGAGCGGCTGAACGAGATCAACAGTCAGGTGCCCACCTTATGTAAGGTCAGTCCTTCTTCGTCATATCATATGGAGGATGTGGATCGCGCTGGAGGCGTCAGCGCTATACTTTGGGAACTCAGCAAGAAGCCGGGCATTTTGCACCTGGATCAGATTACTGTCACGGGTAAAACTTTGGGCGAGAACATCGCTGGCTGTGACAGCCAAGATCTTGAATGTATTCGTACAGTGCGCGATCCTTACAGTCCCACAGGTGGGCTGACCATCCTGTTCGGTAATCTCGCTCCTGAGGGCGCAGTGGTCAAGACTGCCGGCGTCCTGCCCGAGATGTTGCGTCATCGTGGACCTGCAAGGGTATATGAAAGCCATGACGAAGCAAACGCGGGCATCTTGAGCGGAGAGGTGCAGCCGGGCGAAGTCGTGGTCATTCGCAACGAGGGCCCGCGAGGAGGGCCGGGCATGCAGGAGATGCTAGCTCCTACGAGCAACATCATCGGAATGGGGCTAGAGAGCTCAGTAGCGCTTGTGACAGACGGGCGTTTCTCCGGTGGCACGCGCGGCGCTTGCATCGGGCATGTCAGTCCAGAAGCTGCCGCAGGAGGGCCTATTGCATTGCTGCGCAACGGTGACTTCATCGAAATAGATATTCCAGCTGGCCAGCTGAACGTAGCGCTTTCCGATGAGGAAATAGCCCGTCGGCGCGCCACGTGGCGACCTCCATCACAATCCCACCTGACCGGTTGGCTGGCGCGCTATGCCAGTATGGTCACCAGTGCCAGTCGGGGAGCAGTGCTGGAGGTCCCCCAGAAGTAGCGAGATACCTCTAGGATACAAGGAAGCTAGAGTAGGATCATCACCTCTATTGAGGAAAGGCAGCGCCAGGAACAATCGTCTCGCCTCCCGTCGCCGAAGCTGCTCCGTGCTTGTCAGCAACAATCCATTGTTCCAATATTTCACGCGCCAGCGCTGACGGAATGGCAAAGCTGATCCCTTCGGCTACGCCAACGCGTTGGTTTTCACGTATGATGAAGGTATTGATACCAATCACTTCACCATGCTGGTTTACTAATGGCCCACCCGAATTCCCTTTGTTAATCGCAGCGTCTGTTTGGATGAGTCCGCTGATCCTGATACTGCCATCGAGGTCAATCGAACGATTGATGCCGCTGATGACACCCACAGTGACTGAGTTGGGGAAATCGCCCAGCGCGCTGCCGATGGCGACTACCCACTCGCCCAACCGCACTGCATTTGAATCACCCCAAGTGGCGGCCGGCAAATCCTCGCGCTCGACGCGCACCAGGGCCATTTCTCTCTGGGCATCAAGCGCTACCAGGCGTGCTGGCAATTCCTCTCCCGTGGATAGGATGACTGTCAGCTGAGCAGCTCCCTGCACTACGTGATAGTTGGTGGCAATATATCCACGCGCATCGATGATGGTGCCCGAGCCGCGAATCCGTGTGCTTATGTCATTGCGCCCCACGCCGGCTGCTGACCGCTGGTTCACGATCGTCACCACAGCGGGCAACACACGTGCAACACTATCAGCAAGTGAGGGCGTGGCAGTTGCTGTGGGAGGAGCTGATGTCGGCGTAGGAGTAGAAGGGACCTGAGTCGGTGTCGATGTCGGAATCTGTGCGGACACCTCCGAGAGAACGGGTGTACACACAGGTATGCTTTCCGTCTCAGTCCCGAGCGCTTGCAAGGCTTCGGGCGCATCACCAGGTTGGATGCCATTAACCCAGAGAACCAGAGCACCTCCCGTAATGCCTCCTAACAAAGCACCCACAGAGAAGGAAAGCATTACCAACATTATCACCATACACGTGGTAAGCGATGAACGCTGCAACAGGTGATGAAACGCAGCGTGTACTGGTGGGGAATTCTCATTTGCATCTGATTGCATACGGCAGAATCCAGTAACGAGGTTGAAACGGCGAATATCGCTCCTAACCCAGCGTTTCTACTATGCTCTCACCATGTTCTTTGCGCACACGTATCACGTGGTCGGTCACCTGTTCGAAAGTATCATCGTGAGTGATCACGAAGAGCTGAGATAGACCTGTATCGCGACTCGCACTAAGAACCTGGGCAATCTGTTCGGCCAGGTTCTCGCGTCGTGTGCTATCCAGGTTCGAGGTAGGCTCGTCGAAAAAGGCCACGTCAACAGCTGAGAGCTCACGCAACAGTGCCAGCCGCACGGCCAGAGCTGCTACCATTTGCTCGCCACCTGAGAGCTGCTCAAAATTGCGCTCACGACCGTCTATTTCCAGCACAATGCTGTAGTCCTCTTTCCAATGCAGATGCACCGTTGGATCTTCCATAATAGCGCGGAAGATTCTACCCGCTTCTGCAGATACACGCCCTGCCAACAGGCGCACCATATAGGGCCCCGCTTTGCGGATGACATTGCGGATGAACTCGATTATCTGATCAGTGTGCTCAAGACGCTCTGCTTCCTTCTCCGCTTGCCCCAGCTTTTTCTGATCGCCTCTCAGTTCTTCTATCTCGCGCTCAGTCTGTTCCATTTGCCTACGCAAGGGATCAAGTTCACCCTGCAATTTGGATCGTTCCTCTTTCAATCTTTCCTCTTTTTTGCGCACGTCCTCTAATTCCATAGGATCGAATTGTGCAGCCAGCTGATCGCGTTTCTCAGAGACTTGCCTATGCTGTACCTCAAACTCTTGAAGTTCCCGTGCCAGCTGCTCAGCCTTCTCTTGCCATTTTGGAAGCTCGCTAGCCCGAGGGAGATTCTCCCTGAAGCGCTCGTAATTGGGCTCCAGAGTTCTCATCTCAGCACGCAGCTGCGCGATGATTTCGTCTAGGTTGGCATATTTGATCAGTCTCTCTTTCACATTTGCCAATTCTCCCTCGAGAGCCTCGATTTCCTGTTGCGTAGACGCGATTTCCTGAAGGATCGCTTCGCGTTTCTGTGCAATAGTTTGGAGGCGAATGCGTTCACCGTGTGGATCGCCAAGCCTGTGTAGCTCGTCCTCGAGCACTTGCAGACGCTGAGTTGCAACTTCAAGTTCTGTCACGCGGTTGCCCAACTGTGCTCTTTTTGCCCGCAGTTCAACCAGCTGCATGACCCATTGGACACGCTCCTCGGCACGGGGAACCTGGCGCAGTTGCGATTCGTAATTAGCACACTGACTTTCTAGATCTCTAATCTGCTTTGAGATCTGTGCAGCTTCTCGGTCCAAGTTGTCATACTGGGCATGCAGTTCCTTAATCTGAACGCGGTTGCGGCCCAGGAGCTCATCCCGGTGCGCTGGAGAAAGCGGCTGCTCACACACCGGGCATTTGGCAGCTTCCGCCCCTTCCAGAGCTGCCATTTGTTTTGTCAGACGCTCCTCCTCAGACCGCAGGATACTTTGTTCCCTCTCAATGTTGCTCTTTGACTCACGCGCTTCGTCCAGCTGTTTCCTTGCCTCTTGTAAGTTGTTCTGCAGCTGTAGTCCAGTCGCCAGACCCTTCTTCACAGCCTGGAGACGGCCCCACACCTGATGTAGCTGATTGCGCGTCTCCTGCAGCTGGCTTCGTACAGCTTCCAGCTCACGCAGATCCTCGCGTAGCAGCTGAATCGCACCTTCCAGCTCTTTCTGTTGGGCGACGTAAGGCTCGAGGTTCTTTATCTGCTCTTCTGCTTCTTTGGCTTCACGGAGCCTGCCTTCCAGTTCCCGTGTCTTGTCATACTTCGCGTTGATTTGATGCTCCAGACGGGACTTTGTCTCACGTAAGTGGTCGCGCTCCCTGCGATCCTCCTCCTGGCGGTCAAGTTGCTCTCGGGCTTTCAGATAGGCATCATAATCAGGACGGCATTCTCCGACAGTGCGAGCGGCTTTCTCTGCTTTTTGAAGCTCTGCTTGTGCTGTCGCCAGTTGCTCTCCCGTCTTCGCGGTCTGGATCTCGAGTTGCTTGATTTGGCCATCCAGAACGTCTATTTGCTGCTTGAAATCTTCCAGCTCCTTTCGCCGTCTTACCACTGGTTCCAGGCCGCTTTTAATCTCTTCCAGGCGTCCTTCGATTTGAGAAATCCTCCCCCTCAGCGCTTCAGTTTGCCGCTCCAACTCGGGCAGGCGTTTCACGCGCTCTGCAAGTGCAGCAATGCGCATCTGGATTTCGGCAACACGCTCCCGTACATAGTTGCGTGTCTCGCGCAGCCCTTGATATGCCTTATCAAAGTCATCTACTTGCAACAACCGGTCGAATACTGGCTTGCGTTCCGAAGCGCTCTGCAGAAAAGCAGCTGTGAGTAAGCCCTGAGGCACACCAATGGCATCGCGGAACAGAGCTGCTGGATCTGCTGTCCCCTCAAGTCCTAAGTGTTCCTTGAGCCAGTCAAGCACATCTTGGCGACCGGTGACGATCTTAACCTTCAGCTCGGGATCGTAGACGAAGTACTCGGCAACTTTCCCGAAGCGTCGCGCCACCTGATACTCGCGCGCGTCTCGGCTCGAGATAAAATGAACGGTGACGGAGCCACTCTGTTCCCCCTGTCGCACAAAGTCAGCCTGGCGCGAAGGCGCATGATTGAAGAGGACAAACCCGATTGCCTCCAGCAGGGTGCTTTTTCCGGCACCGTTTTCCCCACAAATGGCGTTGGTACCCCGGGCGAACTCGACCGTTTGATCGCGGTAGCTCTTAGTGTTTTGCAGTTCGACGCGTGTGATCAGCATTTTCAATTCTCACGAAACGGGGAAATCAATTCCCATCTCCTCCACTTGTCGTTGCAAGTGTTCCACAATGCTCTGAGGAGATGTTTCCTCCAATACCATGTGTTCGATCTCGATGGCCAACTGGGCCCACTCGACGGCATGTGGTGCGTAACGCTCATCCTGTCGAAAGAATTCCTGAAGCACCCGGTGTAACAGCTCGGCACGCGGAAGGTGTTCCTCACCCGGTTCAAAAAATCCATTTGTTACCGTGCGGTTGGTAACGCGAACGATGAGTGGCTTGAGCTGTTGCTCAATCTCTGTCCGGATGCGTTCCGTATCAACTCTCTCCCCGGCGAATGGCCATAGTCCTTCCAAGACAACCTCGATGACTGGTTCGCGGTCAGAAGAAGGTTGGCGCTTCAGCTCCTCTTCTACCTCGATGGTGACGAGTTTGTACAAGAGTTCCAAGCTGGAAGTGCGATCCACGTTGATCCTCGCCCGCACAAATGGTCGGCGCGGATTCTGTACAAGTCGCGCGCGGTGGACAGGCTCAGCCATCGTGTTCACCTCGACCAGATAGTAACCGCGCTCCGGCCAATCTGCCTCATCAATGGTGCAGGTCTCCGGTGAGCCAGGATTGAAAATCCAGCCATCGCGTTCATAGGGCTTGTGTATGTGTCCCAGCGCCAGATAATGCACATAATCCCGCAGCGATGTCAACGCGGTCTGCGGCACTGTGCCGAAATAGCGGGGCAGCACATCATCCAGGCCGGCGTGCAGCATCAAAATCGCATAATCCACCCCGTTGTGGTCAGACTGTGCCAGGGCATCTTCCAGCATTGGGATCACGTGCTTTGTGGCTGCGCCATAGTAAGGCACGCCGTACACGCGCACAACCCCTCTGGGATCGCTGCGTGGCCTCAGGTCCAGATAAGCTCCCGAGGATTCATCCCACTCGGCCAACACCGCTCGTCCATTTTCAAAGGAAGGGCGCAGCGCGATTAGATAACCTTGACCGGTCAGAAAATCTATCCAGGAACCAACATCCCGATAGTGAGCACGATCGTGGTTGCCTTCCACGGCCAGCACTGGGATACCATGCTCTTTCAACTGCTGCAGCATTGTGACCGCTTGGGTCAGCGTGAGCGGGTCGATGGTGCGCTTGTGGAAGAGATCCCCCACAAGCAGTACAAAGTCCACCTCTTCCTCGATTGCCCGACCAGAGATGTGCTCGAATGCACGACCGAAATCGTTGAAACGTTCCTTGAGGTTATACTGCTGGTAGCCGAGATGAACATCCGAAAGGTGCAAGAATTTGCAGCGCATGAGTCGGTCTCCTCGCACATCACACTGGCGCGTCCGATTATAGCGCACGCTGCAGGCGTTGTCCAGATGGGTCAACCGCCCATCTCTCGAGACAGCGATTTTGAATCTTCAGAGCATCATTGCCGAAAAATCAATAGAAGAGCTTGACTTCGTTCCACATAGCTGCTATAAATTAAGCTAGATTCTCCATCACAAGCACCCAGAAACCTGACATCTTCGGTCCGCCACGATTTAGGCACTAGATCATGACAAGTAGTAGCGAAGAAAACGAAAGGCTACAGGCGATATGATCACCTCCAGAGAACGCGTTCACACAGCATTAGAGCATCGCGAACCGGATCGAGTGCCACTTGACTTGGGAAGCACTCCAGTCACTGGAATGCACGTCAGCGCTGTGTACCGCTTGCGCCAGGCATTGGGCCTGGATGCTCCGGGCACACCGGTCAAAGTGATCGAGCCGTTTCAAATGTTGGGTGAGATCAAACCTGATTTGATCGAAGCATTGGGAGTGGATGCAGTCCCGCTGGCCAGTCCCAAGACCTTTTTTGGCTTTCGCAACGAAAACTGGAAACCTTGGACCACTTTCGATGGTACGCCTGTGCTGGTGCCGGGGGGGTTCAACACCGACCCGGAACCCAACGGTGACATCTTGCTGTATCCGGAGGGGGACAAATCGGCACCGCCCAGTGGCCGTATGCCCCGCGGTGGCTGGTACTTCGATGCCATCATCCGTCAGCCCCCGATAGATGACTCGAAACTCAACGTCGAGTATAATCTGGAAGAATTCGGCCCCATCTCGGACGAGGACCTAGCCTACTTTGCCTCTGAAGCTGAGCGTCTGTACAAAGAAACCGATAAGGCAATTGTCGCTAATTTCGGTGGTACCAGCTTCGGGGATATTGCACTGGTGCCGGCGCCATGGCTGAAGTATCCGCGCGGCATCCGTGATGTCGAGGAGTGGTACATCAGCACAGTCACGCGTCGCGATTATGTCTACCGTGTGTTCGAGCGACAGTGCGAAATCGCGCTGGCCAACTTGCAGCGCATCCACCAGGTTGTCGGGGACAAGGTCTCGGTCATCTTTGTAACCGGCACCGACTTCGGCGCGCAAAACAATCTGTTCATCTCCCTGAAAGTATATCGTGAGTTGTATGCACCCTTCCATCGCGAAGTCAACAACTGGGTACATCAGCATACCTCTTGGAAGACATTTATCCATTCCTGTGGCGCGGTTGAGCCATTGATCGAGGATTTCATCGCGGTGGGATTCGACATCCTGAACCCGGTACAGACTTCAGCTGCTGGTATGGTGCCGAGCGAGCTGAAAAAACGTTACGGCGACCGCATTGTCTTCTGGGGCGGTGGTGTGGACACCCAGCGTACACTGCCTTTTGGGAGCCCGGACGAGGTGCGAGAGCAAGTCCGCGAGCGCATTCGCATCTTCGGCAGGGGTGGCGGATTCGTGTTCAACACCATACACAATGTGCAAGGCAACGTACCTGTTGAGAATTTGTTAGCCATGTACGAGACAGTGCGCGAGTATGGCGCGTATGCATAACCACTCGGGCGCCTAGAGCTGCCTGTGATGGCATCACATTGCGAGTATGCTGCGAAAAAAACACAACCAAAGGGGGGTGATGGCGAAACAAAAGTAATTTCATACCACTTTGTCTGCATCATGTGAAAACTTGACAGGGAAATTCAGGGGTTCTGGGATGCCACTCGTTCTGAACAGTTGCTAGGTCGAGTGAAAATCCACATCCACGTGGGTGGTTACGATCTGGTAGACCACGTGCTGGAAGGGATCAAGAACGGATCGGTGGATTTCACCATCGGTCAGAATCCTTACGCTCAAGGCTTCCTGACCTCGGCGCTTATCTATCAAGGGCTGGAGGTCGGTTATCCCGCCAGCGACATCGACACAGGCGCTGAGCTAGTGGACGCCACAAACATCGACAAAGTAATGGCCCGCGAGCAGCTTTGGAAGGAAAAGGCCAAGGAATTCGGTCTTGGCTGACAGGTGAGCAACGACCCAAGCCACCCCCTCCCTCATCTCTGGATCTCAGAGGGAGGGGGTTCTGCTTTGCATTGCAGTGTGGTAAGGCTTGGAGTGAGTGAGGAAAGGTGCACAGAAAAAGAATGGCACAAGAAGTGAGTTTTCCTGCAACAGCAGAGACGGCAACGCCGGAGGTAAGTGGCAACCGCCCTTTGGTGGAGTTGCGTGCTATCAGCAAGTCTTTCGGCCACGTACAGGCCTTGCAGCGGGTGGATTTCTGCATCTTCCCCGGCGAGGTCGTAGGGCTGGTCGGTGACAACGGCGCAGGCAAATCCACACTGATTAAGATTATCTCGGGAGCTTACCAGCCGGATAGCGGCACAATTTTGGTGGACGGCGTGCCGGTCAGCTTTCATAGTCCACGCGACGCGATGCGAATGGGCATCGCCACCGTCTATCAAAACTTGGCACTTGTCGATCAACGCGATGTCGCAGCGAATATCTTCCTGGGCCGCGAGCCCACCCGAGGGATAGTCATTGATCGACGTCGCATGGTGGAGGAATCGGTGCAAGTGCTCCAACAGCTGCGCAGCGATATCCCCTCGGTTGATGTGGCCGTGGGCTTTCTGTCCGGCGGTCAGCGCCAAGCTGTGGCGATCGCGCGCGCAGTGCATCAGATAGCGGCCCGGCTGGTGATTATGGATGAGCCTGTGGCAGCGCTGGGAATCGAGGAATCACGCAAGGTGCTGCGTCTCATCAAACAGCTCAAGGCCCAAGGGCGCGCCGTGATTGTCATCAGCCACAACCTGGAGCATGTATTCTCTGTGGCCGACCGTATCGTAGTATTGCGCCGTGGACGTCTGGCTGGCGTGCGGCGTCGCGAGGACACTACTGCGGCTGAAATCGTCCGCCTCATCGTAGGTGCCGAACATCTCTAGAGGGGGTGCTCGTAGGATATGGAGCAAAAACTGTCGGAAGCAGATCTCGACGCACAGCGAGAAGTATCCCAATGCGGTGCCAATGTGGACGCCATCCTGGATGAGCTGGAAAGTGCCAGTGGCGTTGAGCTGCTGACGCGCGCTGGACCAGGTGGTCTTCGTGGCTTCCTCCAGGCACTGCTGCGTCTGCGTGAGTTCAGCGTGTTGAGCGCCACCATTCTCTTGTTTATTGCACTTTCCCTGGCAACACCTCTCTTCCCCCAGCTCGACAATATCCTGTTGGTGGCGCGCCAGATTTCAATCCTGGCAATCATTGCTACGGGTGTGACCTTCCTGTTCATCTCGGGGGAGATCGATCTGTCTATCGGTTCCATCTATGGCTTTCTGGGCATCGTTTTGGCCTCCTTGATTGCCAAGTACGGGTTCAATCCATGGTTGGCACTGGTGATGGTCATATTCCTCGGCGCGATCATCGGGCTGGTCAACGGTACGGTAACCACCCGCTTCGGTATCCCCTCGTTTATTGTCACGCTCGGTATGCTCAGTATTCTGCGTGGCGGTGCCCTGCTCGCCAGCGGTGGCTGGCCGGTGATGATCAAGCTACCACGTGAAGATCCCTTCCTTAATATTACCTCCGGCCATGTCGCTGGTTTGGTGCCCACTCAGGTGTTCTGGATGATCGGGGTGATGGTGATCGGCGGCTTTGTGTTGAGCAAAACCCGGTTCGGATCACACGTCTACGCCACGGGCGGCAACCAGGAAGCAGCCGTCCTGGCTGGTATCAATACCAAGTGGGTCAAGACGATTAACTTCATGATCACTGGTGCTCTGTGTGGGGTTGCTGCAGCGCTGCTGTTGGGGCAGCACCGCAATGCGTTTCCGTTGACAGGTACTGGATACGAGCTAGACATCATTGCTGCCGTGGTAATCGGTGGTACCCCGCTTTTCGGGGGCGCAGGCAGTATTCTTGGTACGTTTCTGGGCGCGGCAGTGCTCGGCATGATCACCAACGGTCTGGTACTCCTAGGTGCAAGTGCCTACTTTGAGCCGGTGGCAAAGGGTTCAATCATCGTGGCAGCAATTTTGGTGGACACACTTATCCGCCGGCGGCGCGTTTGACACCTCTGGGTTCGGCAGGGAAAGCTCATGCCGGTAGACGCGCGCATCGTGTACCCCGACGATCGCATTCTAGTTGCTGTGGTGCCTAGCCGACGCGATTGGGAATTTGTGCAAACGGAGCGATGGTATCGGGTGCCAGTCCGGCATGCCCCGTCTGGCACGCCCGACTTCGACTGGCTGGCATTCTATTTTACCAGTGTGTTCGGGGATGATCGCTGGGCAATCCACTACTATTGTGCCGTGTTGGGCCACGAGCTGGTGACGCGCCGCGAGCTGATTCCTGCGGAGCCGGATCATCCGCGCGCCTGTGACTGGTATTACAAGCTGCAGCTGGGGCCGCTGCAGCACAAAATACCACCCATCGTGAGCAATCGCTGGCGCCGTCTCACCTTCGTCGTCACCACCGGCGACCGGTTTATGCGTGCAACCGATGTGACCGAACTCCTGAATCCAGCTGACCCGGGTGGCAAGCGCTTCGTTATCTTGAAGGAGCTCTGAATCTCTTTGTACGTAGGGAAGCCCAGCTCACCCCATCATTTGGATACCCGAAGTACCTTGGCGCCGCGCGTCCCTCTCGACTTGAGCTCTATCAGGGCACGATTAGCGTCCTCAAACTCGTACTCCTGCACCTCGGGCCTCAACCCCGTCTCTGCCGCAAGTGTCAGGAATTCGCGCACGTCGCGTCGTGTCACGTTGGCGACGCTCTTGATCTCCTTCTCCATCCACAGATGGACGGGGTAGTCCAGTTGTAATAAGTACTCTTTGTCTACATCCTCCTTGCGGATGGCATTGATCACGAGGCGACCGCCGGGTGCCAAATTCTTAAGTGCCTCCACCACTGGCCGCCATACAGGAGTGGTGTCAACAGCTGCATGCAGTGGTTCTGGTGACGATTCACCGATGTCGCCGGCCCACACAGCACCTAGTTCCAACGCAAACGCACGTTCCCTCTCTGCCCGGGCAAGGACGTATACGCGTGCGTTGGGGTACATATGGCGCGTCATCTTGAGCACCAAGTGCGCCGAGGCACCGAACCCGACCAGGCCCAGGTTCTGGCCATCCTGGAGATTGCACAGGCGCAAAGAGCGGTAGCCAATTGCCCCAGCGCACAGCAATGGTGCTGCCTCAGCATCGGAGAACACCTCCGGAATACGATAGGCAAACGCCTCGGGCACCACCATATACTCGGCATAGCCGCCGTTCACGTCGCGCCCGGTCGCCCTGAACTCAGGGCACAGATTTTCATTGCCGCTCAAGCAGAACGAACAATGTCCACACGCGGAGTAGATCCACGCCACCCCGATGCGCTCTCCGAGGGCGAACGAGTGGATATCTGGGCCACCTTCCACTACCTGCCCAACCACCTGATGGCCGGGCACAACCGGTAAGCGTGGAGGAGGGGTGCGCCCCTCGATCTCATCCAGTTCTGTGTGACACACGCCGCACGTCAGGACGCGGATCAGCACCTCACCCGGCCCTGGCCTCGGTGTCGCTAGCTCAACCAATCGCAAAGGGGTTGACCCTTCATGGACTTGAGAAATCCTTTCCACAATATGAGCTTTCATCTATCTTCGCCCTTTATATTTCACAAATGTACCAGCTCGATACTCCTCAAACGCTTGCCTCAGCTCCTCTGGAGTGTTCATCACGATTGGCCCATACCACGCCACCGGCTCGCGAATGGGCTTGCCTGAAATCAAGAGATAGCGCACAGGGGCTTCCTCTGTGGTCACGAGCACCTCGTCCCCATCCCCGAATTGGACAAGGCTCTGCGGGCCAATCAGACAGTTGCGCTGTTCGAAGTCGAAATAGTTCATCCCCAAGACCTCAAACGAATACGCGTCGCGGCGATCATCAAAGCATCCGGCGCCGTCTACCACGTAAGCAAAGACAGTGTGACCGCGCTTGACCGCGCGCCGATATTCAGCGTGTGCTGCTATGGTGATATCCAGGTACTCTGGATCGATCACGATGTCACGCACCGGGCCCTTCACACCGTCCACTTCCCCACAAATGACACGAATTGTGGCGCTGTTGCGCCTGACAACAGGGATCTGCTCGCTATGCACTTCGCGGTAACGCGGATCCATCATTTTGTGCGAGGCGGGCAGGTTCGCCCAGAGCTGGAAGCCCCATAACAACCCGTCCGCACTTTGTTTGGGCATCTCTTGGTGAATGATTCCGCTGCCGGCGGTCATCCATTGTACATCGCCTGGTCCAATGGTGCCTCGATTGCCCAAACTGTCACCATGCTCGATCTCACCGTGCAGCACGTAAGTGATCGTCTCGATACCCCGGTGGGGGTGCCAAGGGAAACCCGGCAAATACTCAGCCGGGTTATCCGACTTGAAATCGTCCAATAGCAGGAAGGGATCGAGCTGGGGTACCTCCCGGAACCCAAAGGCTCGTTTCAGATGTACACCCGCTCCCTCAATCGTCGGCTGGCTCTTTGACACACGGGTAATTCTTCTCAGCATCGCTCTCCAACCTCCTCTCCGATCAGATCTCTCGCCAATCTTATGCCAGGAACCCGAACATGATAGTATCACCCACTAAATCGACATACAATGACTATTCAATCAATGACTATACCGTGTGCTAATCTTCAAGTCCCTCATTTGCCGACCAATGCGCGGGTGATGAACAATACATTCGCCGGACGCTCTGCCAGCCGTCGCATAAAGTAGGGATACCATTGCGTCCCATACGGCACATAGATGCGCACGCGGTACCCGTCGTTGGCAAGGCGTTGCTGCCAGTCACGCCGTACACCGTACAGCATTTGGAACTCGAAACGCCTCCTATCCATCTCCCGCCTAGCTGCTTCACGCTCCACCTGTAGGATCAGGTTGTGATCATGGGTGGCTAGCGCGGGATAGAAACCATTCTGAAGTGCTTGATCGCTTAACATCATGTGCATCAGGCGCGCATAGCTGGCGTCCACGTCCACCTTGTTGCGCCATGCAATGCTGGAAGGCTCATCATAGGCGCCCTTGCACAGACGCACACTGCTGCCTCGCTCGATCAGTCGCTCGAGATCTTTCTCGGTGCGATAGAGATAAGCTTGCAAGGCAACGCGTAGATTACTGTACGCATCCAACAGTCGGTGAAAGACATTAAGTGTCGCTTGTGTATAGGTCGAGCCTTCCATATCTACTTCGACGGTCAGGTTCAGATCGCGCGCTGTGTCCACAACTGTGCGCAGCTGACTGTAACAGAAATCTTCGCCGAAATCGAGTCCCACATGCGTTGGTTTGACCGAGATAGAAGATTGCAGAGCCTCCTCTGCGATGCGATGTGCCAGCTCTCGGTACTCTTGGGCCGCTCGTTCGGCGTCCTCCTGACTGCTGACGTTCTCTCCGAGGTGATCCAACGTTGCCAGGATGCCACCCTGATTCAGCTCTCTGACTACAGCAATCGCTTCGTCGATCGTCTCGCCGGCGATAAAACGGCGCGCCAGCCGGCGCATTGGACCATATTGCATCACCAACTGGCGTGCCCGAGCGCTTTGTGATAGCGCGATAAAGAGATGACGCAATACGTTCATTGTTTCCCTTCTACTTCTTGCACGACGGATGTTATCACTTCCTCGGAGATGAGAAACACGGGATCGGCGATCATCTTCAGCCACTCGCGCAACTTCGCCTGATAGTCCGGTGCAAAGAAGAAGGCGCGCAGGGTCTCCATGTCCGGGAAATATGCCTCGGTCATGTAGCGGTAAGGGGGTGTCGGCTGCTCCCAAGCTTCATGAATCACATAGAAATCAGTCTTAAGAAGACCCGGGATGGCCAGATTATCCTGCTGATGCTCTGTGGTACGCCAGCGCAGGAATGCCTCGTGATCTGCACCCGGGGGCAGGTTATACATAACGGTGAGTTTGACCATTTTATGCACTCCTTGGTCTAAGAGAAGTACAACGACATATTGATGACGTGGATGACTAGCGTTTGACGGTCAGCTGATGATCGAAACCAGTTAGAACGCGGGCACCCGAAGCGGTGACCACTACGATGTCCTCAATGCGTATGCCGAACTGACCGGGCAGATACACGCCCGGCTCGATGCTGAACACCATCCCCTCTTCTAGCGGTTGCTCATTGCCAGCCATGATCCAAGGCGGCTCATGGGTGCTCAGCCCCAGGCCGTGCCCGGTACGGTGAACAAAGTACTCGCCATAGCCAGCTGTTTCCAGCACTGTGCGCGCGGCCCGATCAACCGTTGCCGCGGACACCCCGGGTCGGACGACAGCACGAGCGGCTTCGTTAGCTCGCAAGACGGCCTCGTACGCTTTTAGGAACTCCGGCGACGGTTCCCCCAGATGTACTACGCGCGTAATGTCCGATTTGTAGTGGTTGAGCGAGGCACCAATGTCAATGATGATCGCATCACCGAGCTGCAGCACACGTTGTCCGCTACGATGATGAGGAAAAGCGCTATTCGGTCCGGACGCGACCAGTGTGAAACAGACGTAGTCTGCCCCATTCATTCGGAATGCTTGCTCGGCTGCCCAAGCAACCTGTGCTTCGGTGACACCTGGACGGCACGCTTCGATGGCAGCTTGCATAGCACGGTCAGCCTGTGCCGCCGCGGCCTGCAACAACTCGATCTCGGTGGAGGATTTACACAACCTCAGTGGAGCACCCAAACCTGCAAGAGTGATGACTTCTGGATTGCCTGCCGCTTTCAGCAAAGGGAGCAAGAAATCGGCGCGCATCTCGCCGTCTACGGCTAGCCGTCGTATGCGGGAAACATCGAGGGCTGACAGAGCAGCGGACAGGGCTGTTTGTGGACCCTCGTTATCCGCCCAGATATGCAATGGCAGATTGGTATGCGCACGCCATTCCCCAGCGTTGAGGGCTGGCACGACCGCAGCGGCTGTGTGTTGTGAGACCAGCAGCATGCAAACTCGCTCGTCCGGGTAGGAGGCATACCCTGCCAGGTAGCGCATCATATCACTGGGGGCAATCGCGACTATGTCTACATCAGCGTTGGCCATTGCGGCACGCAGGATGTTCATTCGCTGTTCGAGCTCGTTCATGGTAGCTTCTTGTTCCTTCTCTCCCCTGATCTTTCGAAATGAGATGTCCAGCTTTCCTCATTGGTTTCACACATCGTTTGGCCGAAATCGCCCGCGGTCAGGCATTTTATCAGTGTACTACGACGCCATATATCATACGAGCTTGATCGGCTGTCAGAAAGCCATTGCGCACATCCTCTCGCACTGCGTCAGGATCACGTCGCCGTGGGTCACCGTAGCCACCGCCCACACCGGTTACCAGGCGCACAACATCGCCTCGTCTCAGAGGATAACGAGCGAGCTTACCCTTCCACAAGATGGGCTCGCTTGCGCCTGCAGGGATGATCGCCACTCCATTTGGCGAACCCGGTTGACCGCCCGCCGCTCCCCATGGTGCATATTTGTGCCGGCCAAAGGTGGTGGTAAGCTGTGCAGAGGCCGAGAGCAGCCGATAGTCACGTATCAGCCCAAATCCCCCACGATACATTCCGGCGCCGGCTGGCTGTACATTAAACGTGAATTGCTCTACCAACAAAGGGTAGCGCGTTTCACACACTTCGACTGGCATCACGTATGTCTCGCCGTCACCGACGACCACTAGACCGCTCTCACCATCCTTGGTTGCTCCGGCTCCCCAGCCGCCTGCCTGCGGCTCGACCAAGATGAAATAGTCGCCATTCTCGTCACGACCGCTGATCACAGTGCCGCAGACGCTCAGCGAATGACCTGCTGTCAGCCGATCGGGCAGCACCGGGAAAAGAGCGTGCCAGAGGAGGTCGACAGCATAAGCGCCTGTCTCCCAGTACGTGGACACGGGTGCTGGGCGGCGCGCTGTGAAGACGGTGCCCTCGGGACACACTACCTGCAGCGGACGGAACCACCCTTCGTTGACCGGTGATTTTGGATCCGTGATCGCCTTGAAGATGGTGCGACAAGCGGAATGCAGTCGCGTGCGTGTGCAATTAATGGGACCAGACACCTGGGGCGCCGAACCGGTGAAATCGGCGACAAAAGCGTCATCCGTGATCGTTACTCTCGCGCAAACATATACTGGCTCGTCTGACAATCCGTCATCATCCATCCAATCTTCAGCGAAGAAAGAGCCTTTGGGCAGTCTGGCTAGAGCTTGTCGCGCCAGCTTCTCGCCGTGATCCAGGATAGCTGCCATACTCGCGCCTAGCACGTCTGCGCCGTAGCGGTGACACATTTCTCCGATGCGACGTTCTGCACTTCTGAGAGCAGCCACCCCAGCATACAGATCACCCAGAGTGCGCTCAGGCGTGCGCACGTTCGCCGCGATCAGCTCAAGCAATCCCTGTTCTGGCTTACCTTCCCGAAAGAGATGGATGGCCGGAAACTGCAGACCTTCTTGGAAGATCTCGCGGCTGTCAGTCGTCCAGCTGCCGGCGGCCATGCCGCCTACCTCAGTCCAATGTGCCTTGTTCACGCTGAAGGCGATCAACCGGTTCTGGCAGAAGATGGGTGCGATCAATGCCACGTCGGAAAGATGGTTTCCACCACCTTGATAGGGATCGTTCGTGATAAAGACATCCCCGGGGTGCATCGCATTTGAACCGAACTTCTGCAGAACGGCTTTGACCGCGAACGAGAGCGTGCCCAGGAAGCCTGGCACCCCGTTCGCTTGCGCAATCAAGTCACCATTGTGGTCTGTAATGGCACAGGCATAGTCCAACACCTCATAGATGATGGGGCTTTGGCTGGTACGACCGAGTACCACAAAGCTCTCCTCGGCTGCCGCGATGAGCTGCTCACGGATGATCTCGACGGTGAACGGGTCCGGTTGTGACCTCGAGTTTGTCATGGGTACCTCTGGCCATGAGATTGACGACGCGCCTCACGCAGCGCTGTGGTCGCTGCAAGGTCTACTGCGCTCCCATCTGGAGTCAATACCACGCCGTAAACGCTCGCTGCCTCCTCGGGTCGGAGGAACTCGTTGCGGACATCTTCCCAGACACGCTGCACATCTCGCGTCAATGGGTCACCGTAACCGCCACCCACGCCAGTGATCAAACGTACTAAGTCGTGGCGCCGTAACGGACAACGTGCCAGCTTGCCAGCGCGCAACGTCGGTTTGCCCACATCCACGCTGTCACTATCATAGTAGATTTCGATTGTATTGGGCGACCCACTTGCACCACCTGCGTACCCCCATGGAGGGAAGCGATGGCGGCCAAACGTGGCGGTCAGCTCGGCGCGTGCACATAGAATGCGATAGTCGCGCACAAGACCAAAGCCACCCCGGAATTGACCGGCTCCCGCCGGCCCAGTGTTAAAGCGATACTGTTCCACCAATACCGGATAACGTTGTTCGCATACTTCGACTGGCATCACATACGTCTCGCCATCGCCTGCGACTACCAGTCCGGATTCACCATCGCGATTGCAGGTCGCTCCCCATCCCCCTGCCTGAGGCTCAACTAACACAAATGGTCCTCTCTCGCCATCGATGCCGCTGAGAATTGTGCCGCAAACACTCAAGGAGTGGCCCACCGGCAATCGGTCACTCGCCACCGGGTAGAGTGCACGCCAGATCAGCTCGCTTGCGTAAGCACCTGTTTCCCAGTATATCGAAACGGGAGCTGGACGCCGAGCAGTGAAAATGGTGCCATCTGGACAGACAACCCGCAGTGGATCGAACAAACCCTCATTATTTGGTTCGTGCGGTGCCACGATTGCTTTGAAGATCTCGCGGCACGAGACTTCCAATCCCACCCTTGTCGTGTTGATGGGGCCAATCGTCTGAGGCGGTGCACCGGTGAAATCAGCGGTGAAACCTTGTTCGTCAACGACAACACGCACGCAAACGTGCAAGGGTTGCTCGCCTATGCCATCGTCATCAATCCAGTCTTCAGCGTAGTAGCTACCATAGGGTATCTGTTGCACACACGCCCATGCTGTTCTGCGGCCGCGTGCTAGGATGCTTTGCATTGCGTCCCGCACCGCCTGCACCCCATACTTACGGCATATTTCGACGAAGCTTGTTTCACCCACCCTTAGGGAGGCTGCACACGCGTATAAGTCGCCCAAGGTCATAGTGGGGAGGCGTACGTTGGCTTCAATGAGGTCAAGCAGAGCTCGGTCGGGCTGTCCTCGGTGAAAGATCCTGAGTCCGGGTAGCTGCAGACCCTCCTGAAAGATCTCAGTCGCGTCGGTGGTCCAGCTGCCTGCTGCCATCCCTCCCATCTCGGTCCAATGCGCCTTGTTGGCAACGAAGGCAACCAGCTCTTCGTCGTAGAACACAGGAGCTACCAGCGTGACATCGGAGAGATGGGTTCCTCCCCCTTCATAAGGGTCGTTGGTGATGAAGATGTCACCAGGGCATATATGGGCTGGGCCGAACTTGCGCAGGATCGAGCGCACCCCGAAGCTCAAACACCCAATGAAACCCGGGATACCCTCCGCTTCAGCCACCAGGTGGCCTTCAGGCGTTGTCAGTCCACAGGCACAGTCGAGCACTTCGTAAATGATGGGGCTTTGGCTTGTGCGTTTGAGAGTGAGGAACATCTCTTCGGCGGAAGCACGGAATGCTTCCGCTATGATCTCGGCCGTGAAGGGATCACACCGCATGGGAGTTGGCACGCGAAAGCGCTACAGAACACAATATGGGTGGTGCATATAGGCAGGGTGTAGCTTACCCTGCCCGTTTTTGTGCGCGTTTGCCCACCAGCTCCAGCACCTGCAACGTCTCCGGGTCAACCACCACACCGTATTGATCACGTGCCATTTCGGGGGTGATATAGCCATCCCGGACATCCTCGACCACTTTCTCCACCGGGCGCTCACAAGGGTCACCATAGCCTCCGCCGGTGCCGGTCACGAGACGCACAAGATCCCCTTTCTTCACGGGTAGTCGTGCGATTTTGCCCACCACCAACGGCTCGCGTCCGTCTGCCCAGATGATCTTCATGTAGTTGCGAGAACCGGGGCTACCACCAGCCATACCCCACGGCAGGAACTTAAAGCGTCCGAAGGTACCTGTATGCTGCGCGCTGTCGGCCAGAATACGATAATCGCGCACCATACCACGCCCACCACGGAATTTGCCGGCGCCGCCTTCTGTAATGTCGTAAGCGTATTGCTCGACCAGCACCCCGTAACGTTGCTCACATACTTCCACGGGGACATTGTAGGTCTCCCCATCGCCCACACAGAACATCCCGTTCTCGCCGTCTTTGGTTGATCCGGCACCCCAACCGCCTGCGCTCGGCTCAACAAGGATGAACAGCGAACCCGTGTCAGGATGCAAACCCGCGATGATAGGAGCACATACACTGAGAAAATGTCCTGCAGGCAAGCGGTGTGGCAACACGGGTGCCATCGCCTTCCATATCAGGTCTGCCGCGTACAACATCGTCTCCCAGTAAGTGGATACTGCGGCAGGCCGTTCAGCCGTGAAGATAGTTCGCGGGGGGCAAATGATCTCCAACGGTCGGAAACACCCATCGTTGGTAGGGATGGATGGATCCGTCAGCGCGAGGAAAATGGCGCGCGCAGCAGCGACGAGGGCTGTCCATCCAGCGTTTACCGGTCCCAACACTTGAGGATGGCTGCCGGTGTAGTCGCAGATGAGCTTATCCGGTGTGACGGTAACTTTTACCTGAACCTTGAATGGCCCTTCCGAGATTCCGTCGTCGTCAATGTAATCTTCCGCTTCATACACACCTGGCGGGATCTTGCGCAGCTCCTGGCGGATCAGCGTTTCACTGTCGTTCATCAATTTCTCAACACCCGCCGTAACCGTTTCGACGCCGTATTTGTCGCATAGTTCGCGGAAACGTCGCTCAGCGATGCGCAATGATGCCGCCTGAGCCATCATATCGCCAATGCTCATGTCCGGCGTACGCACGTTCGCTCGGATGAGTTCCACCAAGCCTTGGTTGATCTTGCCTTCCTCAAATATCTTGATGACTGGGAATTGCAGGCCTTCCTGATAGATTTCGGTGGAATCAGTGGTCCAGCTACCCGCTGCCATTCCACCGACCTCTGTCCAGTGTCCCTTGTTGGCAGCGAAGGCGACAATTTTGCCGTCGTAGAAGATGGGCATGATCAACGATACATCGGAGAGGTGGGTTCCTCCGCCGCCGTAAGGATCGTTCGTGATCACGATATCGCCCGGTTTTAGCCCATCATAGCCGAACTTTTCCAGCACGCTGCGCACACCATAGTCAAGCGTGCCGAGGAAAAGCGTGACCCCATTGCCCTGAGTGATGAGTCGCCCCTGGGCATCGGTCAGGCCGGTCGCATAGTCGAGCGTCTCATAGATGATAACGCTCATACTCGTGCGCTGCATTGTGACGAACATCTCGTCGCCGATTGCGCGCAAGCTTTCGCTGATGATCTCGAGGGTGAAAGGGTCAACCCCATTCCCATTGCGTGCCATATCGAAATACCCTCCTTATTGAACCGATGTCAGTCGCGCGTGGTGTGGATGCGCAAGAACCCGTATTCGTCACGGTATACCGTCTGATCTGGGAACACCACTGTAGTGGACGCTGGTTCCTCAATAACCAGAGGACCCGCGATAGAGACCCCGACCGGCAAGAGACTGCGCTCATAAATGGGTGCGTCGTGGTATCCCAGCTCATCGAAGTTGACACGTCGTGTTCCTTTGCGTGCTGCCTCCAAGCTGCCCCGAGCTCCATCCAGCTTCTTGAGCTGGGGCTTCTCCACAACTCCGAAACCGGTTACGTGATAGTTAACAAATTCGATCAGGGTGTCCAGGCGGAATGTATAGGTGTGCTCATGCAGCCGGTGGAAGCGTTCACAGATCTCGGGCATCTGTTCTTCGGTGATGATTCCCCCCGGAATGGGTACCTTTACTGTATGCTCTTGGCCCAGGTAACGCATGTCAGCAAAGCGTTGGAACATCATGCGTTCTTCCGGTATGTGCTGATCGAGCAGGTTTTGCCGCGCTACCGCCTCCATTTCCTGATAGATCTCAGTAAGGGCTGAGCTGGAAATCTGGTCGGCGCGCTGGATACGCGTGCGGATGAAATCTTGCCGTAGGTCGGTCATCAGCATTCCCCAAGCGGAAAAGACAGCTGGCTCGTTCGGAACGAGCACCTCCTTGACACGCAGCTCCCGCGCCAGCGCACCCGCGTGCATAGCACCCCCGCCGCCAAAGGCAATTAACACGAAGTCGCGAGGATCATAACCTCGCCGCACTGATACCAGCTTGAGCGCGTTTATCATATTAGCGTCGGCCAATCGAATCACACCCATCGCAGCTTCTTCCACGTTCACCTTGAAATGGTCGGCAATGGGTTTCATAGCGCGTCGGGCGTTTTCCACGTCAAGGCGAATTTCACCGCCCAAGAAATACTCCGGGTTGATGCGACCTGCCAGGACGTTGGCATCCGTCACGGTGGGTTTGTCACCGCCACGCCCATAACACGCTGGTCCCGGGTCAGCACCGGCACTCACTGGTCCTACCTTTAGGGCACCAGCGTTATCCACCCAGGCGATAGAACCACCCCCGGCGCCGATCTCGACAATGTCAACCGTCGGAGCCAGGATAGGATAACCCGCGTAGTCACGACGCCACTCGATCCTGTATTCGGTGGTGATGCGTGGTGTGCCATTTTCGACCAGCGATGTCTTTGCTGTCGTCCCACCCACGTCGAGGGAAATCACATTGCGTTCGCCAATCAAATTGCCGATCACGGCTGCCCCAATCACGCCTGCCACAGGACCTGATTCGACCGTGTTGATCGGCACACGCTTGCCCATATCGAAAGTCGCTGTGCCACCGTTGGATTGCATAATATGATACACTTTGCCCATTCCCAGGTCGGCCAGGTTCCTCTCCAGATTCGCTAGATAGAACTTGGCAACAGGCATCACATAGCTGTTCAGTACTGCTGTGTTGGTACGCTCATATTCGCGCCATTCCTGGGTGATCTCATGGGAAAGTGTCACCGGGATTTCCGGGACCATTTCGCGCAGAATCTCACCACAGCGAATTTCATGGGCCGGATTGGCGTACGAATGCAAGAAGCAGACAGCAATTGCTTCTACTTTTTCTTTGCGACAGAGCTCAGCCGCTCGGCGTACATCCTCCTCGTGCAGAGGTTCCAAGACCTCGCCCTTGTAGTTCATCCGCTCGCGGACCTCTAGGCGGAGATAACGCGGCACAAACGGCTTCGGCTTGGTATAATACATATTGTATAGGTCGGGGCGGTTGGCACGGGTGATTTCCAAGACGTCGCGAAATCCTCGGGTAGTGATCAAAGCTGTCTTGGCTCCCTTGCGCTCCGTTAATGCGTTGATAATTACCGTGGAACCATGTACGAAGAAAGTTGTGTCAGGCACCCTAATGGCCGCTTTGTGCAGCGTGTCAATCACCCCCTGCGCAAAGTTAGCTGGCGTGGTAGATGCCTTGGCCACGCCGATCTGCCCGGTTTGCTCATCTAGATACACCAAATCAGTGAAGGTGCCCCCAATGTCGGTGGCTACTCTCATGGTCTGATGCCTCCTTGTGCGATAATGTTATGTCAAGTATTAACCTACACTGCAACAGGTCTGCTGTTTTCCTGAACTGGGTACAGATGACAACGCACGTAATGTCCTTCACCAGTGTCCACCATCTCTGGGTCAACGCGTGGACAAATATCCATCTTGTACGGACAGCGCAAGTGAAAGCTGCATCCGCTGGGAATATTAACCGGGCTGGGTATCTCGCCACGCGATTGTACACGCTTTGGCTTGAGCTTCTCTTCCTCCTCCGAAACCACAGGGATGGAAGACAATAGCATCTGCGTGTAAGGATGCTTGGGGTTACGAAAGAACTCACTTGCCTCCGCGACTTCGCAGATCTTGCCCAGATACATGATCGCGACACGCGAGGCGACATTGCGCATTAGGCTCAAGTCGTGTGTTATGAACAAATACGAGAGGTGGAACTCCTGCCTCAAACGCAATAACAGGTTGATAATCTTTCCCTGGATAGAGACATCCAGAGCAGAAGTAGGCTCGTCGAGAATAATGAAAGAAGGCTCGGTTGCCAACGCTCGGGCGATCGCCACAATCTGTTTCTCGCCTCCGCTCAGTGCGTGAGGGTACTTGTACATATAATCTACTGGAAGCTCTACCATCTCCAATAGCTCGGCAACACGCCCAATGTGCTTCTTGGCCGGCTGATGGATGCTGAGCGGCAGTTCCAGAATTTCTTTCACGCTCCGGCGCGGATTCAGAGACGAGCCTGGGTCCTGGAAGACAATTTGGATTTCCTTCTTGATGTGTCGAGGGCGCTTGCCTTCTTTAGTGAAGAGACTCTCTCCCTGAAACTCGATCGCCCCTGAAGTGGGTCGGTACATTCCAATAGTTGTATATGCGACTGTGCTTTTGCCTGAGCCAGACTCGCCTACCAGACCAAACACTTCACCCTTATTGATCACGAACGACACACCGTCCACGGCCTTGACCGTGATTGGCTCGCGTCTTAGCAAGCCACGATGTCCGACGGTGAAGTACTTCTTGAGGTTCTTATATTCTAGAATAGGGGTCATCCGCTGCGCGACCTCACAGTGCTATGACGCATAGAGATAACAGGCGACGTAGTGCTCCTCGCCCACCGTAAATACAGGGGGTTTCTCATGTCTACAAACTTCCATAACGTGGGGACATCGCGGATGAAAACGACATCCAGTGGGTGGATTAAGATAGTTGGGTATACGGCCCGGTATCCCTTCGGCCACTCCGCCACCCGAAAGGCGGGGCACCGATTGCATCAGGCCGCGTGTGTAAGGGAACATTGGATTTGCAAACAGGACCTTAGTGGGCGCCGACTCGACAATGGTGCCAGCATACATAACATATACCCGGTCTGTCACCTCACGCACCACTCCTAGCGTATGCGTGATAAGAATGACAGAAGTGTTGCGCTCCACTACTAGATTGTGCAGCAACCGCAGGATCTGATCCTGGATGGTTACGTCCAGAGAGGTGCCTGGCTCATCGGCGATCAACAACTCCGGTTGCGTAGCCAGTGCCATTGCGATACAGACTCTCTGTCGCATGCCCCCACTTAGTTGAATAGGATAGCTATCCAGCAGCCTCTCAGGATCTGCCAGCGCAACTTCCTTCAGAGCTTGCAGAGCCTTTAATCGGATTTGTCCAGCGTCCACCCTTCCGTCACTGTGTGAATAACGGATAACATCTCCCAGTTGTTGTCCAATCGTGAATACAGGGTTTAAAGCTGCAGTAGGGTCTTGAAAAACCATCGAAATGCCACGACCGCGTAGTCGACGCAACTCCTGAGGGCGCATCTTCAACACGTCTTTCCCGCGGAACAATACGTGGCCTCCTACGATCTGCGCGGGCGGTTCAGGCAGTATTCGCAAAATAGCCTTCATCGTAGTGGTTTTACCACAGCCCGATTCGCCCACCAGGCCCACTTTTTCGCCGGCGCGTACGACTAAGTTGACGCCATCTAATACCTTAAGATAACCACCAAACACCCTGAAATGCACTTGCAAATTGCGGACTTCAAGCAGAGGAGGAGTATTCATTTCGCAATTACGCCTCTTCCGCTGCAAGTAGATCGCGCAATCCGTCGCCCAGGAGATTGAAGCCCAGCACGATCACCACAATGCCCAAAGCCGGAAAGACTGGGATCCACCATTGGTCAGGCAGATAGCGCGCGCCATCGGCCACCATTGTGCCCAACCCCGGTTTAGGAGGCTGCACCCCCAAACCAACGAAGCTAAGTGACGAGCCGATCAGAATGACCCATCCCATATCCAAACTCATTTTTGTGAAGATGGGAGAGACGCAGTTTGGCAAAATCTCGCGGAAGAGAATATGTGCTTTGCTTGCACCGATTGTCTCCGCTGATTTCACAAAATACTCATTACGCAGTTGACTTGTGAGACCATAGACCAGCCGCGCGTACCACGGCCACCACATGAGCGACACAGCCATCATCGAGTTCATCAGATTAGGTTTGAGCACAGAGGCAATTGCCAAAGCGAGAATAAGCGGCGGCACCGCCAAGAAGATATCGGTAATGCGCATGATAATTGTATCTATCCACGTGCCCTGGTAGTAGCCAGCCACCAGACCGAGTAACACTCCCGGGGGCACCACCAAAGCCAACACCACAATGCCCATCAGCAGGGCGTCCTGGAAACCAAAGATCACCCGCGTGAGGATGTCGCGTCCAATCGTGTCAGTACCAAAGAGGTACTTCAGGTTAGGAGGCAATTTAGCGTTTTCGAAATCGGTGAAGGGGCCGGCGTGATGAGGATAAGGCGTTACGTAAGGGGCAAAAATGGCCAGGAAAACGATTGTCAGGACGATAGCCAGTCCAGCTACCGATAGTGGATTGCGCGAAAACTTGTACCAAGCGCGGCCGATGTTTTCGCGACGGCTGCGCCGTTGCAGCTCCCGCCAACTTATCGAGGTAGCCGATTCTGCTCTGCCTCCCAGTTCGGATACCCAGTCTCCCATCACTTTGGTCACGTCACTCGCTCCTTTCAGCACTGAGACGAATCCGCGGGTCGAGATACGCGACCACGATATCTACTATGATGTTGACCACGATGAAGACAACACCCAGCACCAGAATCACAGCTGCGATGGCGTTTAAGTCCTTACGCAACATGGCATTGATGCCATAGCGTGATATGCCTGGCCAGTTGAAGATCAGCTCCACCAGGAAAGCGCTGCTCAGTGTACCGGCGAAGTCAAGGCCCAGAATAGAGATCGTCGGTATGAGCGAGGGTTTGAGCAGATACTTGCCCATGATAACACGCTCCGGTATACCCAGCGCTCGTTCCGCGGCGATGTAGTCCTTAGTGAGATTGTCCGACATCGTCGCGCGCGTGATGCGTGCTTCTTGCGCTAGGCCCCCCATGGCCAGGGCAATAGCCGGCAGTACAATGTGCTTCAGAGCATCCCAAAAGACAACCAGGTCACCAGCCAGCAATGCGTCAATGGTCATCAGTCCGGTGATCACAGGCGGACGGGTCAGACCCTCGCTGAGACGACCAATAGTAGGCAACCACTTTAGCCAGTAGCCAAACACAAGCATGAATATAATCGCGAATACGAATGCTGGGGTCACCACACCTAGATAAGAAAGGACACGCACAACGTTGTCTATCCATTTGTCCTTGTGGCGTGCCGAAATGGTGCCTAATAGGATACCAAGTCCACCCATCAAGATCCCGGCAAACAAAGCCAGCTCGAAGGTAGCCGGGAAGAACTCCTTGATGTCTTCGGCTACCTCGCGACGCGTGACCAGGGAAATGCCAAACTTACCCTGTAAGGCGTCGATCAGCCAGTAGCCATATTGAACATACAACGGCTCATCAAGGTGCATCTGCGCGCGCAAATTGTCCACGACCCATTGGGGTGCTCTGGCACCTACTGCCATGCGTGCCGGGTCCCCGGGAAGGACACGTGAAATGGCAAAGATCACCACAGAGAGGCCAAGCAGCACAAAAATGGAATGCAGTGCTCGCTTGAGGATGAAGATGACCAGTCTCATTGCAATTCTCTGACAATCGAGATCGGTCCCCGAGAGCGATTCTAAGGCCTCTCGGGGACCAAGTCGAACATCAAAAGCTCACATCACTTTTTCACACCGATCTTGAAGGCGAGCAGGTCGTATCCCATCATTGGGATGACCTCACCCTTGGCCGCTGGCCAGTCGACGTAGTCCTGATAGGCATGCTTCTCCAGCTGGTCATACACGAAGATAGAAGGAGCCAGATCCGCGAGCTTGGCCTGGATGTCTTGATACTTCTTGAAACGCTCCGCCTGATCCAATGTGCTCAGTGCATCATCGATTGCAGCGTCCAGCTCCTTGTCAAGCAGCCACTCATTTTGCGACCACGTCGCTGCCGAGCTAGAGTGGTATCGCTGCTTCAGCATAGGACCCGCCTCGGGCAGATCGGACGAGACATAGATGCTGACGATGTGGGGACTGGTTTCCTGCTTAGACGTGTTTTCCACCACAGAGAGCCAAGGCGAGGAGACGATCTCTACAGGGATACCAATCTCTGCCATGTTGGCTTGGAAGAGCAGCGCGAATTTTTCCTCGTCCGGAACTTCTGAAATCCAGACGAACTGCACCGGATACTTGTCCAGCTCACCTTTATACTTGCACTGATCTAGCTCTGCTTTTGCCTTGTCCAGGTCGCGCCGATACACTGTGACATTGGGATTATGGCCTCCCAGCGCAGCGTTCACTGGTCCGACCATTGGCTTGGTCCCCGGCCACTCCAGCTTCACAGCGGCATCATAGTCAAAAGCGTAAGCCATGGCACGGCGACAGTGCACATCATCGGTGGGCGCCAGCCGATTGTTGATCATGAAGTAGAAGCTGGTCATATTCGGGTACGCCGCAACATCCACGCCGGGCAGTTCATCCAAAGCTTTGAAGGACTCGAGCGTCTGCCACTGATCGGTGATCTCAAGCTCCTTGTTAGACATCATGGTACGGATGGTGGAAGCTTCTGTAGTACCAATCATCTTGTAGTAGTCCGGCGCATTGGGCGCAAAGGTGCCCCACCAATCCTTGTTCTTCTCCATCAGCAGGTATTCTTGAAGCGGGAATTCCTTGACCTTGTAGGAGCCGGAACCAGCATCGTGGGTCAGAAGATAATCCTTCCCGTAATCACCTTCTTCACCATACGGACCCTCTTTCTTGGTGTTGGCACGTACCAGCTTCTCGTTCAAGATGTACAGCCGTGCCAAGCTGGGCAGGAAAAGACCCGTGGGCTGCTTGAGTGTGAACTCGACCGTATAGTCATCCTTCGCCGTAGCGCTCTCAACGACGTCGGTGAACAGGTAGGCGTAACCCTCACCGATTTTGAGCATACGGTTCATACTGTATGCCACATCGCTGGCCTTCATCTCGGTACCGTCGTGGAACTTGATCCCCTTCTTGATGGTGAACGTCCAAGTCTTGCCATCCGAGGAGGTCTCCCACTTCTCGGCTACCCACGGATCAACGCCACCCTCTTTATTCGGGAACACCAGCGTGTCGTATAAGTTAGCCAAGGCGGTCGAGCTAGCGAAGTCGGACCCAACTGCTGGATCAATGTAACATGGCCAAGCGTAGCTCACACGCAGCCAGACACCCTCTTCGGCAGCAGCTGGAAGAGCTTCAGCAGATGCTGCTTCCGCACCCACAACCTTGGCTGGACCGACTTTGTCACCCGTGGCAGGATCGACACCCGTATCGAGCTTACCCTCGGCCATCATCTTGAAGATCTCGTCCAGCTTAGCTTTCACCTCAGCGGGAATGGCTTTCTCTGCGTCGTGGAAGGGGGTTAATCCTATGCCGTTCGAGGCAGCATCGAAAACCATTGTACCACCCTTGAACGTGCCCGTTGCTGCCGCCTTGACTGCGTTGTAGACAGCCACATCTACACGCTTGCCCGCGCTGCTCAGCAACTTGTCTGCACCCTTCTCTTTACCACCCTTGAAGGTGGTCAGGTACTCATCCTGGTCAACACCGATCACCCAGATCCCTTGCTGTGCAGCACCAAGGATAGCACCCGATCCGGTCGGTCCGCCTGCGCCGAAGATCACGTCCGCGCCCTCAGCGATCTGGCTTTCAGCCGCCGCCTTACCTCGCGCTGGGTCGGTAAAGCTATCGATGTAGACGCCAATCACTTTACAGTCAGGGCATACATAAGCCACACCGTTTTCGTAGCCGTTGCGGAATTTCTTGACCGCAGGGATCTCCATACCAGCTACGATCCCCACCACTTTGCTCTTGGTCATCTGTCCCGCAAGTGCCCCAGCCAGAAAGCCGGATTGATCCTCGCGGAACACCAGGCCTTGCACATTTGGGATGACCGGGTCATAGGCATAGTCCACGATGGCGAACTTCACGTTAGGGTATGCCTCCGCCATCTTCTTGGTGGTCTCTCCCATCATAAAGCCGACGGTCACGATCATCCCATAGCCTTCGTCGATGAACTGCTTAACATTTTTCTCATAGTCGGTCGGTTGCTGCGTCTCGATGAAGGCGCTTTCGAGGCCGAATTCCTTGGCCGCTTTCGTGAAGCCCTCATAAGCAAACTGGTTGAACGTGCCGTCGTTCACCTTGCCCACGTCCGTCACCAAGCCGATCTTCAGCTTGCCCTCTGCCGGCTTGGCAGCTTCGGTAGCTTCAGGCGTCTCAGCAGCAGGAGCTTCCGTAGGGACTTCTGTGGCCTTGGGTGCCTCGGTAGGGGTCTCCGTAGCCTTCGGTACCTCGGTAGGAGTCTCCGTTGCCTTAGGTGCCTCAGTGGGCGTCGGTGCCGCTGGCGCACACTGCGCCATAAACATCGAGAGCACTACTAACAGAGCGGTTAGGATCCAAAGGTGCCTGCGCATAGCTCTCCTCCTACTTCAAGTAGAATGGGTAACTGTCAAACGGGGCGCAAAAGAAAGAAAAGTAAGCTCGCTAGATTCCACCTCCTTTCCTTCGAGATAGCTGCCATCCTGGTGCTTGATTGTGACAACCAATGGAGATGCACAGCCACTATAGAATGCGGAATCCACAATGGGTCACTATACTGAAACATTGGCACTTTGTCAAACTTTTGTCTTTTTCACTCCTGGGTGGCACTGTCGTGCAAATCATGCTATAATATCCACTACGGTATGGAGTATGGACAGACTGGTGTGTATGTATGCGGGCGGGACATCGGAATGAATTCGAGGTGCCAACGCAATGAAAAGGGTGTTCTTCGGTTGGCTCAGTAGAAATATAGGCCGCGTCTTAGCAGGAGTCCTCTGGACAGGGGTGCTCCTCATCGTCGCCGTCCCAGGCTTGGCCCAGCAGAGCGCTTCGGACGCTGTGGTGCTGCTTAAAGTCACCGGCGTCATCGACCCTGTTGTGGCAGGCTACGTGGAACAAGGGGTGCAAGCGGCCACTGAGGAAGGTGCTCGGCTGGTTGTGATCCAGCTGGATACACCTGGCGGTCTGGATACCTCCATGCGCGCCATTGTGCAAACGATCATGAATGCCAAGGTACCCGTCGTTGTGTATGTGGCGCCTTCGGGTGCGCGTGCTGCCTCGGCGGGTGTCTTCATAACCGGAGCAGCGCACATCGCGGCTATGGCGCCGGGTACCAACATTGGGGCCGCGCGTCCTGTGGACATTGGACAAGGGGAGATGCCGGAGACCATAGCGGACAAGGTGACTAACGATGCTGTTGCCTATTTAGCCGCTATCGCCGAACAACGCAACCGCAATGCCGATCTAGCTGAGAAACTGGTACGTCAGAGCCAGTCTTTCACGGCAAAGCAGGCATTAGAAGAGCGTTTTATAGACTTGATCGCCGTGGATCTGAAGGCGTTATTAGGCGCTTTGGAAGGACGCACGGTGGAAGTGGCAGGTACACAGGTGGTGTTGCACACGGCAGGGGTACCGATCGTGGAGCGCGAAATGAACTGGCTGCAGATGGTCACGCACGGTATTGTAGATCCCAACATTGCCTATGTGCTGCTGTCGCTGGGTACCATTGGCTTGGTCGCTGAATTCTGGAATCCAGGTGCCATCATTCCCGGAGTGGTCGGCGCCATCTGCTTGGTGCTGGCCTTTGTCGCTTTCGGTAGCCTGCCGGTCAACTATGGCGGTGTGGCACTCATTATATTGGCGATCATCTTTTTCCTGCTAGACCTAAAAGTAACTGGCTTTGGGCTCACCATTGCTGGCGTAATCGCTTTCGTTATCGGTTCATTGTTCCTGTTTAGTCCATTTACGCCGCCAGAGCCCTCTATGCCGCAGCTGTCGGTGAATCCTTGGCTGCTGATTGGGATGACCGCTGCGCTGGTGTTGTTCTTTACCACCATTTTAACTGCTGGATTGCGAGCACAACTGCGACCAAGTGCAATGCAAATCAGTCTGCCGGTGGGTAGCACGGGGATTGCTGTGTCTGACCTAACGCCGCAGGGTGTCGTGCAAGCAGCCAGCGAACAGTGGACAGCTGTTGCTGTGGAAGGGAACGTCCATGCTGGTGAAGAGGTAGTTGTAGTCGGTCACGAGGGATTACGAATTAAGGTGCGCAAACAACAAACTACAGAGTCCCGAACAGCATGAAAGGAGCGAAGTGAGATGGACCTATTTCTGATTCTGGCTATTGCCCTCGTAGTAATCTGGCTGCTTACTTCGGCCATCAAGATTGTGCGCGAATATCAGCGGCTGGTGGTCTTCCGATTGGGACGTGCTATCGGACCAAAAGGACCGGGTATCGTTCTGCTCATCCCATTCATTGACCGCCCAGTATGGGTAGACTTGCGCGAAGTCTATCTAGAGGTGCCCAAACAGACCTGTATCACAAAAGACAATGCTCCCATTGATATCGATTTCTTGATCTACTGGAAAGTTGTAGACCCTCTGAGCAGTGTCGTTCAAGTGAGCAACTTCGCTGGTGCTTCACAAGGGATCGCCACCACCACTCTGCGCGCTGTGATCGGTGACATTATGTTGGACGATGTGCTGGCCAAGCGCGAGCAAATTAACCAAGTGCTACGTGTAAAGTTGGACGAGGTGACCGAACGCTGGGGCGTGAAAGTAACCACAGTGGAGATTCGGGAGATTTTGCCACCGAAGGAAGTGCAGGCAGCAATGAACCGGCAGCTGGCCGCAGAGCGCGAGCGACGTGCCATTGTCACCCAAGCGGATGGTCAACGCGAGGCAGCTATCAAGGTAGCCGAAGGTGAACGCCAAGCAACTATCTTGCGTGCCGAGGGCGATCGCCAAGCGGCCATCCTGCGCGCTGAAGGCTTCTCACTGGCACTGGAGAAGATCTACTCTGTGGCGCGTACCATAGACGGCAAGACAATGAGCTTGCAGTACTTGGAGACGCTCAAGACGTTGGGCAGCGGTCCGGCAACCAAGTTTGTGCTGCCGATGGAGTTTACTAATCTGCTGCGTCCTTTCGTGGGCCATACTGCCGAGACCGCCACTGGCATTGAGGCGAAGGGGAGCGCGGAATAGACGTACCATCGTGATATCGAAACGATCTACGTTCATAATCACATAATCAACCGTGCAAGGTGTTCACATTGTAACGGATTGTTGCTGGGCGTGCCTGTCCCAAGGCCGCTTCTGATGCGGATGGGCGTCACATTAGCGGTGAGCTCGGGGATCATTTGCTAGTGCTGTCCAGCGTCTGGACATATGCCTGCGCTGCAAATATGGTTTGTTACGAAACGAAAGAGGTACCTGTAGGGTCGAGGGTTGCTAGGGTTGGGATTCGACTGCGCAGGGAACGGCCTGCCTTTGCGCCAAACGTGCCACACTGCGCAAGAGACCTGTAAAGACGAGGCGATGTGCTGGCAACAACGCATACCAATAGAGGAGCCCCAGCAAACCCTTAGGGGCAAAGAAAGCAGTCTGTAACAACAGCGTTTTGCCATCTGGTTGGGGAAACGCTTCAAATTGTAACCAGGCTTCCCCAGGCAGCTTCATTTCGGCACGCAAACGAAGCAGGCGTCCTGGCTCGGCTGCTTCCACGCGCCAAAAGTCCAGAACGTCACCTGGACGCAGATCATAAAGGTGCCGCCGACCACGTCGTAATCCGACGCCCCCTACCATACGGTCGACCGTACCTCGCAATCGCCAGGCCCAGTCTGCATAAAGCCAGCCCCGTTCACCACCTAAAGAAGCAAAAGCTTTGTAAACCACCTCTGGCGCGGCTTCCAGCAACAAGCGTCGCTGCTCGATGATCATCCCTTCACGCGTTTGAAGTGTGAGGGGGACAATATCTCCACAGCTGCTCACCAAAGCATCACTCCACGTTGTCTCTACTTCCCCGGCTCTCAAACTGGCAAGCGCTTTGCGCACTGCAGTCAGATAATCCAACGGTTTAATATGAGGAAAAAGTCTGCGCGCCGTATCGTCGCGTACGATGACCTCATTGCGCAGCCCTTCGATCAAGGGACGCGCGATCTCAGCTGGGATTGGTGTCATCCAGTGCACCCAGTATGAGGAGAGGCGCGGTGATAGCACTGGCACTGGCAACAGGTAACGTCGCAATCCGCGTACACGGGCATACCCCAGCATCATCTCACCATAGGTCAACACATCCGCCCCACCGATCTCGAGGATGCGACCAGTGCTTTCCGGGACATGGAGGGCATCCACCAGGTATTGCAGTACTTCGTCGATAGAGATCGGCTGTACACGCGTATAGACCCATCGTGGACAGATCATCACCGGGATGCGCTCCGTCAGATAACGGATCATCTCAAACGAGACACTGCCGGCGCCCACAATAATGGCTGCGCGAAACTCGGTGACCGGTACGCCATGCGCACTGAGGGCGCGGCCGGTTTCCTGGCGTGAGCGTAAATGGAGGGAAAGATTGGCCTTGGGATCGCCCAGACCTCCCAGGTAAATGATTCGTTGTACGCCGGCCTGGCACGCAGCCGCAGCAAAGTTGTTTGCAGCATAGAGGTCGCGCTCATGAAAGTCGGGTGTGCTGGTCATACTATGGATCAAGTAGTATGCAGTTGTGACCCCGGATAATGCCTTGGTCAGACCAACCGATGACAGCACATCACCCTGTATGACCTCCACCTGGCTTATCCACGATCGCCCTTGCAAACGGCTTGGATCGCGTACCAAACAGCGGACACGATGGCCATTTTCGAGGAGACGTGGTACCAGCCGGCCTCCCACATATCCTGTCGCACCTGTCACTAATACAAGAGCGTCCGACACTTCTCACCCTACACGGTAGGTCACACTACATTTGCCAGCTGTTCTATAACGCTACGCAGCAACATTGCACTGTTACGTAGCGCTTCTTTCTCCTGTGGGGCCAGCTCCAAGGGCAGACGGGCAATAACGCCATCACCTCCTACCAAATGGGGCACCGAGAGGGTGACATCTTGCACATCCTCCACCCATTGTAGTGGTGTACAAACGGTGAGCACGGCCCGCTGATCGTAGAGTATAGCTTGTATCAAGCGTGCCAGAGCTGCTCCAATGCCATAATAAGTAGCACCTTTGCCAGCAATGATCTGGTAAGCTGCTTCACGAACAGCTGTGTCAATCGTACGACGCCTTTCCTCATCAAAACAGATGCCCCGTTCGCGACAGAAAGTCTCCAGAGATGCACCCCCGATGTTTACAAGTGACCAAGTCGACACCTCCGAATCCCCATGTTCACCGACTACGTATCCGTGCACGTGTTGGGCATCCACTCCCAATTCACGCCCAAGGAGAGCGCGAAAACGCGCTGTATCTAACATGGTACCTGAGCCGAGCACCCGACGAGATGGCACCCCGTTCTCAGAGGCATAGTGCGCGGCGAGATGGGTCATCACGTCCACAGGATTGGTGGCGACAACTAGCACAGCGTTGGGAGCCCATCGCAATACGTGAGGCACAACTTCCCGGAAGACGGCTGCATTCCGCTCCAGGAGATGGAGACGTGTCTCCCCAGGTTGCTGATTCACACCCGCACTCAGAATCACAACCTGACTGTCGGCCAGGTCTTGATAGTCGCCCGCACTTACCCACACTGGCTGGGCGAATGGCACTGCATGCAGAATATCATCTGCCTCAGCCCGCGCCCGCGCCTTGTTCTTGTCTACAAGTATGATCTCACGGCTAATGCCTCGCATTACCAGAGCGTACGCAGCCGTAGAACCCACAAATCCAGCACCCACGATACCAACTCGCATAGTGTCCTACTCGCACGAATTAGGATGTTACGGGAGAGCTTAGCTATCTACCTCGATTAACCCTTTGCGGATCGCATATTTGATCAGCTGAGACAAGCTTTGCAGACCCAGCTTGTGCATAATAGCGGCACGATACTTCTCGACCGTTTTTTCGCTCAGGCAGAGGAGATCGCTTATCTCGCGCGTTGTGTATCCCTCGGCCACCAGGCGCAGAATCTCTTTCTCTCTGACACTGAGCTCGTCGTACTGCGAGCGATTTTGGGTTGCAGAATTGGCCAAATAGTCGCTCAACACTGCCTTGGTCACTGCCGGGGACAGGTAAGCTTCACCCCGATAGACAGCACGAATAGCGCACAACAGCTCTTCCGGGTCGCTCTCCTTCAGCACATAACCTTGCGCACCGGCTTGCAACATCGCGAAAAAGTATTCTTCACGGTCATGCATAGTCAGCGCCAGGACACGCACTTGCGGTGCCCGTTCTTTGATCAGCCGGGTGGCTTCCATACCGCTGACGTCGCCCATAGCGATATCCATCAACACCACGTCTGGTTGCAGCCGAGAGGCCTGCTCGACTACGTCGCAACCACTGCCTGCCTCACCCACGACCTCAATATCGGGGTGACCCTCCAGCAACAAGCGAATGCCAGCACGCACCAGAGAATGGTCGTCAGCGATCAACACACGGATTTTGCTCATATACCCGACCTCCACCCTTCGCAGGCGTCAAGTTCCAGTCTCCGCCCAACGGAATCTCGGCCAGCAGCAAAGTACCAGCTCCTGGACGTGTGCTAATGTAGAACTTACCGCCCAACAAGGTGACACGCTCCTCCATGCCCAGCAACCCCCAAGCTTGGCGTGGACCGTTCATTACCTGATCAAGGTCAAACCCCTGCCCATTATCGCGCACTCGAATCAAGAGACGATTCTCCTGTTTGGTCAACGAGATGCTAGCTTGTGTGGCCCGTGAGTGTCGTGCGATGTTGGTAATAGCTTCCTGCACAACCCGAAACACAGTGGTTTCAACCTCGTGGGGTAGGTTATCGCGGAGTCCACTCGCGCGTAAATCCACCTGGATTCCGAGCGGTTCCAGGTGTTTCTTTGTCTGGGCGCGCAGGGCAAGCGCAAGTCCGAGATCGTCTAGAACCTCCGGACGCAAGTCAAAGATCAGCCCTCTTAAGTCATTCAGTGCCTGGTTGGCTATGTTGCGAACACTGGCCAGTTTCTCCCGACCACTGGCAAATTCAGGCGGCAGACTGTTTTCCACAACAGTAGTGGTCATAATGATCGCAGTCAGAGCTTGGCCAATTTCATCGTGCAATTCACGCGCCAGGCGAGCACGCTCCTGCTCTTGCGCCGTCAACACCTTGCCCAACAGACGCTTGGACAGCTCATCCTTACGGCGCAATTGCTCGTATAATGCCACGAGCTCACTGGTGCGCTCCTCGACAATGTCTTCGATTACCTCTTCCCATAAGCGGCGATCCCCTTGGCTGGATTCCAATCGAGCGCGCATTCGCTCGGCATACGCCGTGACATGGGGGAGATCACACAAATCAGCAGCCGGCAAGAGCTCCTGTAAGTCCTCTGTGGTGCTGGACTCGACCCCTGGGTTGCGTGCAATGGTTTGAGAGACGAATTGGCGAGGCTCCGTCCTTCGCGCTAACATCCAGCCCACTAGACCTGCCAAAACACAAGCTCCAGCGCTCAACAATACGACCTGCACATCTGCTCTGTCGAAGGAAACAGCTGTTTCGGCAAGACGCGATCCCACAGTACGATGCATGACACTTTCGCGGACAAGCCAGATGCAGCAAATGACGCTTGCCAAGCCGAGAGCTACGAGTGCCCACCTGCTAGCCTGTCGCCATATGTGGAGCAGCCATTCCATAACTGTTGCCCTGTATTTTGTTCCTTACAGACAGTAAGACACAATTTTCCACGACACCCCTAATTGGTGCTTGGCAACGGGTGTGGCGCCGAAAACTTAAGCCTTGTTTTTTCACCTACCCTTTTTTATTATAAACGTAACTCGCTGCCAAAGGAAGCGTACAATGTAAATGGTATAAAATGGGAAGAGAACAAATGTTCGTAGATTGCACCCAGCAGACAACGGGGGATCGCAGAAAACGCACCAATTGGACCGGCGCGCAGAAAGACTCTGTGGGGCTGTCATTTAGCCTATGGGACGTTACAGTGTCGTTGACATAGTTGCATGCGTCGTAGTATGATTAATAATGTGAAGCCTGACCAGGGCAATCACAAGGAGTGATGACCGCTATGGAGAAGATCACACTGGCACTGCGTGAGAAATTGGGAGCAGCTCCTGAGAACGTCGTGGCACTCATTGTGCGTACCAATGGAGATCCTGCGCCTTACCTCCCGCGAATTGCTGAATTAGGCCTTACTGTGAGACACCAGTTTCGTTTGTTGCCGGGTGTATCTGTGCGAGGCCACGCTCGTGCCGCTCTGTCGTTGTTGGACGAAGCGTGGGTCCTCAGTGTCGAGGAAGACCAACCTGTCACCGCGATGTAACTGCAGGGAGAAAGAGGATGGCCTATAAAATCTCACCCGATCTGCAAATGCATATGCGCTCAGCTGCTTCGGCACAGCCGCTCCGCATTATTGTGCGTCATCGCGAAGCCCCTACTTTCATTGCTACAGCTGCCAATGCTCTCAGGACGGGTGAGATCAACATCCGTCACCAGTATCGTTTGGTCTCTGCGACTGCCATGGAAGTACCAGCGTCTCACATCGAAGTGTTAAGCGAGGATGAAAACGTAGAATATGTCTGGTCTGACCTACCCGTGCACACCTGCCTGGATGTCTCTGTTCCGCGTATCCGGGCTCCGCAGGTGTGGAATCTGGGATTGCGCGGCGAAGGGATCCGCATCGCGATTCTAGATACCGGTATTGATCCCCAGCACCCGGACTTTGCAGGGCGTATTGCAGCAATGACCAGCTTTGTAAATGGTGACGGGAGCGACGACAACGGACACGGTACCCATGTGGCAGGTATCGCTGCCGGAAGCGGGGCCGCCTCCGGTGGTCGTTTCCGAGGAGTCGCCCCGGCAGCCAGTCTGTACATCGCCAAGGTGCTGGATGCCAACGGCAACGGGATGATGAGCGATGTCATAGCCGGTATTGAATGGGCGGTGACTCAGGACGTACACGTGATCAATCTGTCCATGGGGAGTGATACACCCGGCGATGGTACTGATGCCCTTTCTACGTTGTGCGATCAGGTAGTACGGCAGCTGGGAATTGTCATATGCGTTGCAGCAGGTAACAATGGGCCAAGTCGCTCCACGATTGGCGCGCCAGGTGTTGCACGCTGGGTGATCACAGTTGGAGCCGCAGACGATATGGACCATGTGGCCCAATTTTCCTCGCGTGGTCCCACTCTGGATGGACGCATCAAGCCAGACATTGTCTTCCCGGGGACAAACATTGTCTCCGCGCGTGCCAGCAACGCCCGGGTGGGCCGCCCGATGCAGCAAAACTATGCGGAGATGTCGGGAACCAGTATGGCGACACCCCATGCTTCTGGTGCCGCTGCGTTGCTCCTGCAAGCGCATCCAGACCTCAAACCGCAAGATATCAAGCGTGCATTGTTAAGAGGTGCCCTTGACCTTAATGAGATGCCCACGGCGCAGGGAAGCGGACGTGGTGACCTGCTGGCTGCCTACCAGCATGCTGTGCTTCCGTCGCCGGCGCAGCCGGAAGAGGAACCCACGCTGGACTGGTGGGGGCGGCTGAGGCGTGTGCTGGGCGATATCGTATGAGAGAGCACGGCATCACCTGTTAAGTTGCTGAAAAGTGCCTCGATGCAACCCAAGGGTAACCTTCCCCTACTTTCCGTTATCATCCCCAACTGGAATGGTGCGTATCACTTGCGCACCTGCCTTGATGCATTACGTCTGCAGACTTATCCACGGTTGGAAATCATCGTTGTGGACAATGCATCTACGGATGAATCGCTGGAGCTGCTCCGGACTTGCTATCCGGAAGTGCATACGCTTGCTTTGGGACGCAACCTGGGACTCACGGGTGCTATGAATCGTGGCCTCCAGATGGCAAGCGGTGAGCTGATTGGATCGCTCAACAACGACACAGAGGTGACGCCTGAGTGGGCTGCCCAGCTTGTCCGAGCTCTGCAACGTCATCCTGAAGCGGGCATGGCTGCCAGCAAGATTCTGTTGTTCGATCGACGCGATGTGCTGCATTCCGCCGGTGATATGTGTGGTGTGGACGGCATCCCAGCCAACCGTGGCGTGTGGCAACGGGATGAGGGTCAGTACGACCGCGAAGAATACATATGGGGAGCGTGCGGAGGAGCAGCTTGCTACCATCGCAAGATGCTTGATGACATCGGCTTCTTCGACGAGGATCTGTTCATGTATTGCGAGGACGTCGATCTGAACTGGCGTGCTCAGCTGGCTGGCTATCGGTGTATCTTTGTGCCTCAGGCGGTGGTATACCACAAGCTAAGCGCCACGGGCGGAGGCAAGATTGCCAGCTACTTCACCGGTCGCAACACTATCTGGGTCTTGGCAAAGAACTATCCTGCTGCGCTATGGCGGCGACACTGGCGGGCAGTCATCCGAGCGCAGTGTCACATCGCCAACGAAGCACTGAGGTCGTGGCGCGGTGAGGCAGCACGCGCCCGATTGCTCGGTCAGCTGGCCGGGTTGATGAGGCTGCCACACTGGTTGAGGAAGCGATCCGGTGTGCAACGCTTGTGCCGTGTACCGGTGGATGTCATTGAACAGCAGCTGTTAGCACAGTAGATGCTCATCGGTCAAAATCTCATCAATAATGAACCACCACAAGTGTGCCCACCTCTGCCCAGTTAAACAGCCACTCCGCATCCGCTACCGCGAGATTGACACAACCATGACTCATCGGTCGCCCGAAGTTGCTGTGCCAATAGGTGCCGTGTAGCGCGTAACCGCGGTAGAAGTACATTATGTAGGGCACATTGGGCAAGTAGTATCCTGGCCCTGACATCGGTGCCGACACATATTTTGCGTAAATGCGGTAGGAGCCTGTGACTGTGGGCGTGCTCGGCAGGCCAGTAGAAACAAATGTCTGGAAGACCTGCGTCTGACCAGTATAAGCACGTAAGATCTGGCGTGTCAGGTCCACGTCGATCCACTTGGCACCGTAGTCGGCGATTGGAGGGGAGGGGAGTGCGGGTGCCGTAGACCTGCCAGGGATGACCAATCGTTGCCCAATGTAGATAAAGTTAGGATTTGTCAGTCCGTTCGCTGCCATGAGTGCTGCTACTGTGGTGCCATAGCGCAGAGCGATCGAAGAGAGCGTATCGCCTCGCTGTACAACGTGCGTGCTACCACTGGGAGCGGGAGATGCAATTGGTGTCTGTGTGGTGCCAGGAATGGTCAGTCGTTGCCCAACATACACCCATGCGTTCCACGGTAGTCCGTTTGCAGCAGCCAGCTGCGCTAATGTCAGGCCGTAACGCGCGGCAATGTTGGTCAATGTATCGCCCGGTTGCACCACGTACACAACACCACCCTGTGCATACACCGGTTTTGCCGTGAGTAATATTACGATCAAACCGATCACACATACCAACCAGCACTTCCATATCGTTTCTCGATATAGCGCTATAAACCTGTCCCCTCCATTTTCTACAGTTTTCATTGACGATACCTCCTCCTATCGGCTACAATAAACTTACGTAAACACTGCTATGGCGCATTAGCAACCCACCTGTCCGGTGTAAAGAATACAGTTTGAGGGAGTGGGTATGATCCTGTCACGCGAAGAGATGGAGCAACAAGAGATCGAACGTCTGGCACCCTACGCCATGAAAAGTCGTCATACGCGAGGGCGAGAGTATCCCGAAGAAGAACATGCTTACCGCACGGTTTACCAGCGTGATCGTGATCGCATCCTGCACACTACCGCCTTCAGACGGCTGGAGTATAAGACGCAAGTTTTCATTACTAGCGAAGGCGATTACTATCGCACGCGTCTCACGCACACCTTGGAAGTAGCCCAGATCGGACGAACCGTTGCACGCGCGCTGCGCGCCAACGAGGATCTTACTGAGGCTATCTGTCTCGCGCACGATTTGGGACACGGCCCATTTGGTCACAGTGGAGAAGCTACTCTGAATACATTGATGAAGAACCATGGCGGGTTTGACCATAACCTGCAAAGCCTGCGCATCGTTGAGAAGCTGGAAAAACGCTTCCCCGACTTCGACGGCCTCAACCTTTCGTGGGAAGTACGTGAAGGTATCATGAAGCACGAGACGGAATATGATTGCCCAGCAACCCTCGCGGACACGCTGTGCCGTCGTGGCACTTTGGAATGTCAGATTGTTAATGCTGCCGATGAGATTGCCTATATCACATCTGATCTGGATGATGGGCTGCGTTCTGGCCTGTTGTTGCCACAACAGCTCAAAGAGGTGGGACTGTGGCGCGAGATCACCAGCGCGCTAAATGTTGACGCAACCACCAACCTCTCTGAGATGGATCGCCACCGCATCATCCGCCGTATGATTGGCTGTGAAGTGACAGATCTGGTCGCTGAGACCGATAAACGGCTACGAGAAAGCCACGTTGGTTCACCGGATGACATACGCGCTTTGCCCGAGAATGTCGTCGCACACACTCCAGCAATGCAACGTTACAACCGCGAAATGAAAGACTTTCTGTACCACAACCTCTACCGCCACTGGCGCGTCATGCGTATGGCGAACAAAGCACAGCGCTTGCTTTCTCGCCTGTTCCGCCTGTATCTGGCAGAGCCATGGCTACTACCATGGCAGGTACAGGAACGCCTGATGCGCGCACGCAGCAGCGATGACATTCAGGAAAGCCCAGAGCGAGTCGTCTGCGACTATCTAGCCGGTATGACAGATCGCTTTGCACAGCAAGAGTATCAAAAGCTGTTTGACCCACTAGAACGCGTGTAGTGTGTCCGCCGAGTAGTTTCGATAGCTCCACATATAGCATTAATGTGAGGGACACCCCTACATAGATGGTTCTTCTGGCGCTGACCCCATCTCTTCCGGCACTACGGGCATCTCTTCAGCCCCCGTTGTTTTCGAGCGCGCGGAGAGTGCCACATTCACCCTCTTGAAGAAACTGCGCGGTGGGACGTCTTCACCGGTCCCATACTCTACTTCCAGCACAGTCGCCTTCAGGGAAAGAGCTGCGGTTTCCAGCACGAGTGTTGTGCCAGGTTGAGCAAGAACAGCTTCTCCCCGTGCCGATAGGCGATTGCGCAATAGCTCGTCATTGTAAGCATATTCGCTTGCCAGCACTTTTGTGATAGTGCGGATGTCACCCTTATCAAACAACCAGAGTTCGAGCGCTACCACCTTGCGCGGCCTGTCCTCGCCTATCACCTCGGAGATACCCATGCCGCATTCGCCTTTGAAGACGCCATTCTCCTCGATGGAGAACGACTCATCGAAACTGTCCATACCCAACTCATATGTACTAAGGGTGGAGAGTAACGCGCCAGGTTCAGATGGTACCATAACTGGTGCAGAAGGAGCACCCCTTGTAGGCTTCGCCGTGGTCCGGACGCTGCGACGTTGCATCAAGAACAACACCACAAGCACCACAACGACCACGCCAAGTACTGCGAGCAGAATGGGCAAGATCCATTCAACAGCACCACCTGCAGCTGGTGATGGCGCCGCCCGGGCTGCGGGCGGTGCTGCCTCCTCACCCGGCGAGGCGGACACCAGTCCAATCTCGCTGCCAAACAGGCTGATGAACTGGGCTCGCTCCCTGTCACCTTGTTCAAGATAGCGTGCTACAAGGGAACTGAGAGTCGTGTTGACCACGCTGGCGTCCCAGCCTTCCACTTGCTTGAGCTGACCAGTCAACTCCACGATCTGGTGTGCCTCGACCGCCATACCTTCACGCTCATATCGGGCATACAGCTCAGCGAGCGTGGTAATCTTGTCCTCGAGAGGCCAGCTGGCAAGGCGTTGACGGACCAGATCAACTTGGCGGCGCAAGCTATAGGAGTCGACCAAAGCGGCCACATAATTTATCTTGTCGGGCAGGTTGAGCTCGTAGGTATATGCTTCACCTACATACTGGACGGGCCAGAGCAGCCAACCAATTGCCAGCCAGCCGATGAGGATGCCTACCACTAATCCAACAACGCCAGCCAGCAGGGCCGCGCGATACGAACTCTTTGTTGTTGCACTCATGGTTTGTTCTCCTTAGGCGAGGCTCACCGATAATGTTTACGTAATGTATTTTACCATAAATCACTACGGAATACAAGTGCCTGGGCGTAAAAAATTGGAAAGTATATAGATATTATAGATTGTCAGAAAGAATTGGGCTTACGAGCCTGGCCGATAGATCTGTCGGTAGCTGTAGTAATTGGCATAGATCAGTCGCACATACCTTGCAGGTTCTGAGAAAGGCGTCGTCTCAACCAGCAGGTCTACATCAGGAAAGCTGGCCAGCCACTGACGCACCCTGCCCGGCCCGGCGTTGTATGCCATCAGCGCTGGGACAACCTGTCCATCAAAGGCATTTAGCTGCACATGCAGGTAGTATGCTCCAAAGAGGACACTTACCATCGGACGCCAGAGATCGTCTGGCTGCCATTTCGTCCATCCAAGCTGGTTGGCAATCCATTCTCCAGTCGGTGGAATCACTTGAGCTAGGCCGCGCGCATCGGCTATGGAAGTAATGGAAGGTTCAAACAGACTCTCCTGGCGAATCAAAGCCAGAAGCAGCAGGGGATCTATGTCGTATGCCTTTGCCTGGGCAATCACGAGCTCGCGGAAATGCAGCGGATAAGATATTTTATGAATGAATAGAGGCACCATAGAACGCTGCTCGGCTGGTGCCAGGCGGATGAGGCGCCCGGCGCACAAGATGGAAAGACGATAGAGCCCTCGCTCGCGGAATGCCAATGCCAGCTGGTACATTGCTAAGGCATCATCCCACCATTGCTGTTTGATTTTCTCAAACTCCTCCAATGCCTGGACGCGACGCCCCACTTCCAAAAGTGCCTCACCGCGTTGCCAGGCCGGCAAATTCGTGATCTTGGGTGGCAACGCCGCTAGTGCACTGCTGGCTGAGGCATCGAGCCAGCTCGTCAGCCATGCTTCCGCTTCCCTCTGATCGGAGTTCGGTTCGGTCATCTGTCCATTAAAACCCCCAGAGCGTAGCGCTGCTACTCCGGCCAGTAATTCAGCGGCCCGCAGCCCGTAGTACGACTGGGGTGCCCAGCGATTAGCCGCCCGCAAAGCCTGTCTAGCTTGCTCTTGTTCACCTAAGGCCAACCACGCCTTGCCGATCCAGAAACGTGCAGCAGTGGCAGAATCACTGTTAGGGTACTTTTGTACCAATGCTTGCCAAGCCGTGCGTGCTGCGGCGTAGTCGCCACGTTGGTAGTCGAGCAAGGCAGCATTAAAGAGTGCCTGGGGAACGTTCTCTGCCTGAGGATAAAGTGTTGCCATGTCACGGTAGGTCTTGGCAGCACCTGTCAGGTCACCCATGGAAACTTGCAAGATTGCTGCCCTCCATAGCGCCTGAGGCGCCAAGGGAGATGCAGGATATTGGGTCGCAAACTGGCGGTAGGTTCGTAGCGCCTGTTCCGTGTCCTTGCGCAGCGCGTACGCAGCGGCCATTTCCAACCAGGCCTCGCCGAAATGCTTGTTCTGGGGCACTTTGTTGATCAATTCCTGAAAACGTTGGATGGACTGGCTGAGATTGCCATTTGCCTTTAGTGATAATGCCAGGTACCATAACGCGTCGCCCCCTCGTGCATCTAGTTTACGCTGCACCACGCGGGTTAAGGCGTCAATGGCTGGCTGGTACGCCTTGGCATAGTAGTCCACCAGACCGCGCTGGTAGTCGTCCACAGCTACTCCTGCGTTGATCAATTCGATCAGCGATAGATAGGCATACTGGGTGGTAGGATAACGATTGACTGCTTCCAGATACCGCTGCTGTGCTGCGCGTTGGTCGCCCGCCTGAATAAGTGCTTGTGCCGCCAGGTACAGGATGCGCGAACGATAGGCGTCAATGCGTGCCACACCCAAAATGGCATCGTACTGTTTTGCCGCCTCCTGTGGGCGATTACGCGCCATCTCTGCCTGAGCAATACCCTCACGCATGTAAACCAGCCATGAGTTCTCTTGAGCCGCTTGCACGCCTTCTGTGTACGCCTGCACAGCGGTCGCGTAGTCGCCCAGCCGGATGGCAGCTTTTCCAATGCCATCGTACGCTTCCATAGCCAATGTGGTGCTGAGGCGCAGGTACTGACGATAGGCTGCAATAGCGTTGCGCCAGTCTTCCAGACCTTCATAAGCGCGGGCGAGCATAAACTGTGCGGCTGCTATGCGCCGGTCGGTCGGGTAGGCAGCGATAAACTCCTTCAGTGCAGCTGCTGCACCGGCATAGTCAGAAGCCTCAATGCGACTGCGCGCACGCCAGAAGGCAGCGTCGCGACGCTCGTCGTCATTGGCGCCAAGGTCGGCATGTAGCGCGTCGAATTCCTGGGAGGCGTGTTCATAGTCGCCCCACTCGAAGGCCTGCATGGCAGAGGCCATCCTCTGGCTGGGCACAGGGGTAGCGGTGGGTGTTTGGGTAGGTGTCGGCGTAGGGGTGGCCGTAGCAGTCGCAGTTGGTGTAGCTGTGAAGGTAGGCGTTGGCGTGCGCGTCGGCATAGGGGATAACCCCAGCGCCAGTTCAAACGGAGGACGGGTCGCCAGAGGACGTGCGGGCGCCTGGCGCGTACATGCCGCCGCAAGTGCCACTGCATATGCCAGCCCCACCAACCACATTAGCCCTTTTTTCATGGATGCATATTATGCCCGGAAACGGAGCGAGCACCAAATACTGGTGTGCTGTTTCGAGAAAGACACACCTTCAGCCTGGGTAGCTCTTCTCCTTTCGCTCTGGTATTTCATCGAGTGCACTCTGGGTCATCGTCTCTTGCGCACGTTGCCTCTCACGTGCGAGAAAAGATTGTGCCACACCTGAATCGACCACTGCCCATGGCAACACTTCGTCGTAAGACCTGGCGCGCAAGAACTCCTCCGCTGACAACCCCGCGTGCTTCATAGCACGTTTCCATTCTTGTAGGCTGACACGCTTCATCGCTGTCAGAACTGCTCCCAGACGACGGTCGCCACGCGCCAATACACCTTCCACAGCGGCCCAAGTAGGACTGTCTGAGCGCACCGTGACCCGCATACGCTGCAAACGCTTCTCGAGGTAGGCGATGCGTGCCACCAGAGTGTCGATCGACGCCATGGCAGCCCATTGGAAGGGTGTGTGTGGCTTGGGCACGTAAGGAGTCGCGTTGATAACGAGATGGCGTGGAAACCGGGCACGGACTGCTGCTACCAGATCAACAATCGCCTCCACATCCGCTTCGGTTTCACCGGGGTGACCCACCATGAAATACATCTTGACCTGGGGAAAACCGTAGCGAGCAGCCATCTCGACCACTTCAAACAGCCGGGTATCATCCTGAGGTTTGTTGATCAACTGGCGCAGGCGTGGGGAGCCAGCTTCAGGTGCAAGGGTGAGCGTCTGAGTATCGCTCTCAGCAAGTGCCTGAACAAGGGTTTCGGACACGGCATCAACCCGCAGTGAGGAGACTGCCACCTTGAGTCCCATACGCCGCAGCTCAGTCACTAATTGATCAATTTGAGGGTGGTCATTCACCGCCGCGCTGACTAGGCCGACCCTATCGCGGTGCATCTGCACCTGGTGTGCCGCGTCCAGAATGGCCTCCAGGCCGACGTAGCGCGTTGGACGGTAGATGAAGCCAGCCAAGCAGAAACGGCAGCCGCGCCAACAACCACGCCCAATCTCGATCAGACCACGATCGCCAAACTCTGTGTGCGGTGTGTAGATCTGCGTAATAGCAGGTTGGAGATTCAGGTCACGTTGCCATAGGCGCCGCACCGGCGCATTCTTGAGTGCTGGAACGTAGATGCCGGGCACAGTGGCCAACAGATGCAATGCATGGCTACGTTCGGAACGACACGCCTCGGGCAAGAGTTCCAAAAGAGATGGAAGAAGGGCTTCTGCTTCGCCGATAGCAAAGGCATCGATGATGTCGGCCAATGGCTCAGGGTTGGCCGACACCGCTGGACCACCTGCCAACAAAAGTGGCCAAGATTCGTCACGTTGAGCTGTCAGAAGAGGGATCCCAGCTCGGCGTAACATATCCACGATGTGGAAGTAGTCCAGCTCGTACGAAACGGTAAACGCGATGACGGAGAATTCGTGCATGGGGCGCTGTGATTCCACGGAGAGAGGCAGGGTATCTTCGCGCTTATGAGCCTCCAGGCTGTGGAAAACCCGTTCGCATACGATATCGCGTCGCTGGTTAAACAGGCGATACAAAGCATGGATCGCTAAGCTGCTCATGCCAACGTAGTAGGTATTGGGATAGGCCAACACCACAGGAAGTCGGCCTCCCCAATCCTTGACAATCGTGCCTTCTTCCCGCCGCAGGAGGCGTTTAAGGCGTTCGATATAGCGGTACGCGACTGTCATCACCTGAACCACATATGAGGGGACGGCAACTCTGTATTCAATGGCGCGTCAAACCCCAAAGCAATGCCAACCCTGCACCAACCAACAGCGCTGTGCTCATCCAGCTTGGTCCTTCGTTGAGACGTAATAGAATACCTGCAATCAACAAGCTGGTAAAAATAACTCCCCAGGTAAGACGTTCCAGTGATTGTTCCATGCGACGCAGCATGCGCTCCGCGCTGGGCGCCAGGCTCGCTATCGTAGCCAGCTCACCACGTTCTGCCTGTGTCAGGAGACGGTCCAGCCGTATGGGCATCGTCCACATTAAACGAGCCATCTCCAATATCTGATCCAACCAACGGTTCCAACCCTGCTCGAGCTCCTGAGTGGCAATTTGTCTGGCGAAGGGAAGCGTCTCGGCCCACGGGTCGAACTCAGGGTTCAGAGTGGTGGCGATGCCAGCCAGAATTCCGAGCGCACGCACGACGAAAAGCACATCCGAGGGGAACTGAAATGGCATCTCAAAGATAATATCGCGGTATTCGTGCCACAGGTACTGCGCCTCGCTTAACGCTATGTGGGGAAGCTGGTTTATCTTGACGCCGTATAAACGCCTTAACAACGTCTCGTGAAGTTCCTCGATGCGGTGACGGTCCGCACTGGGCAGCAACACATCGGCGTCTATGTATGCTTGTACGATGCGGCGTGCATCACGCGTGGCCAGACCAAGCAACAACTCGCGCGCCTCTGCACGCAAACGCTCTGGGACAACGGCCATCATGCCAAAGTCCACGAAGATAATCTGGAAAGGTCGGCTATCGGCAGAGCTCTCCGACAGATCATCCTTGTCCAGTGGACGCACGAAGAGGTTACCCGGATGGGGGTCGGCGTGGACAAAATTGGTAATAAAGATCTGACGCAAGTAGGCGCGATAGACTCGGCGTGCCACTTGCTCCGGACTGATGCCGACTTCCTGCATGGCAACCCGATCGGTTATCTTGATAGCTGCCACGTTTTCCATAGTAAGCACACGCGTGGTGGTGTAATCCCAATAGATGCGCGGTACCACAATGCCGGGGTCATCAGCAAAGTCGTTGGCAAAGCGTTCAGCGTTTTTGCCCTCGGCCACGAAATCCAGCTCAGCGCGGGTGGTGCTGGTGAACTCGCTCAGCAGGCGCTCCGTATCCACCCGCCGTGCAATCGGCGGATATAGCTGCAACAAGCGGACAGCGGCGCGGATGGCAGCCAAATCGGTTTCGACAACGCGTCGGATACCGGTGCGCTGAACCTTGACTACTACCTCAATCTCGTCGCACGAATCTCCGGGCTGGGACGAGGGCAGACGGAGACGGGCCCGGTGCACCTGCGCCAGAGAGGCGGCGGCCTCTGGCAACGGGGCGAACCAGGCAAATACTGCTTCAGCAGGGCGGCCAAACTCCTGTGCAATTGTAGCGTGAATGTGGGTGATGTCTTCCGCCGGTACCTCATCCTGCAAGTCGGCCAGCTCAGCGATTACCTCGGCAGGAAGCACGTCAACACGAATGCTGAGGAACTGACCCAGCTTGATGAGCACGCCACCTAGTTGCACTGCCAGCTGGCGGTAGCGACGGGCGAGAGTGCGCCAGCGTCGTAAGGCGGTGTGCACAGCCATGTGGTGTACGATGGGTAAATTGCGCAGCAGGACATCCCACCAGATAATGGACGCCAACGCCCTAATAAAGAAGCTCATCACCCGTAGATAGCGTGCACGATCCATCTGAGGAGGTGGCACCGAGGTTGTTACCTCGGGTCTCTGCACCTGCGTATCAAGGTTCATCAGTTGTCTCCCAGGGGAGAAGAACAATGTCACAGCGCTTCAATGAGTGCCTGCAACCGCTCCATGTCTTGCACAATGCTAGACAGGCGAGTATGGGTGTCATTCAGACGATCCTGCTCGGCACGTATAAACCGGGTGTAAGGGGCAATAGATTCTTGAATTTTTCGTACACTGCGTTCCAATTCGAGGTCAAATTGTCGGGTCAATGCTGACATCAACTCGCGACGCACCTCACCGATCTTCCGGCGCAACTCTGCTTTGGCCTCGCGGCGGCGAGCTGGAATGACAAAGAACCCCAATGTAGCGACCAAGCCAGCAGTCAGCAACCCTGTCACATCAGCCAATGTAGTGGTGGCGAGCAACATGACCAGTGTTCCTAGGCCAAGCGCACTCACCTCGATTAGCGCGGTGCCGGCCACTGCCATTTGCACCGACTCGGCAAGGCGATGTGCCTCGCGTTCGTGATCATATTGCTCGACAGCGCTCTGCGCCGCGCGCCCGACACCGTCCAACAAACGGGCACGGTCATAATCGAAAGTGCCTCCTACCTGACCGACTATGCGCTCGGCATGTTCGGATTGACGCCGTCCTATTCGCTCCATAACAGCCTGCCATTGGCGCAATTCGCTTGCCACCAGCCAGTCGATCACCTGGTTCACGCGCTGTTCAATCCGCTGAGGTACATCTGCGATGACTACTCGCGCAAAATCTCTTTTGATCTTTTCCTTGTTCAGCAGGTCGAAAACACGCGCTAGCCGAACGGTCTCCTCAAAAAACTCGATGCCTCGGCTTTCAAGACCGTGAAGCACGTTTTCCACATCGGTCAGTCGGAAGCGGAAATCACGACGCATATCCTGCTCGTAAATGCTCAGCTGAGCTTCTATGTCCTGGATAGTGGTGAGATCGTCGCGCAGCAAGTCCATACGTTGCTGAACGATCCCCAGGTACTTGTTGGCTATATGGCGCGCCACTCCCAAAGGACTTAACAGCTTGAGTTGAATGCGCCCCTTCTCATCGAGGGTGTCCACAATGTAACGCTCAAGGAGTGCAAAACCACTCGCTTCTATCAACGCGCTGTCACCGTTGCGCTTGGCCTGCTGTGCTAAGCGTGCGGAAATGGGGAAGATCTCAGGTGTGAATCCCAGCATAGCACGCGCGTTCTCGGCGATGAACGAGACAATTTTACCGATGTCTTCCGGATGCTCTAAAATGTCAATTTTGTTCACCACCAACACCACTTTCTTGCCCCATTCGCGAATGCGTTGCAGGAACGCGCGTTCGCTCTCGGTAAAAGGGCGATCCGCTGAGGTAACGAAAAGCACCATATCTGAACGCGGCACAAACTCCTGGGTGATCGCTTCGTGCTCACGTCGGATAGCGTTCGTGCCGGGAGTGTCCACGATGTTGATCTCGCGGAGGATGTCCAGAGGGGCAGTGGTTATCTCGGTTACCGCATCAAGGCGGCTATGTTCGCTGCTTACACCATACTTCACCAGGTGAATGCGCGTGGTAGTGGGCGTGACCCCTTCCTTGAGTAGCGGCTGTCCTAATAACGCATTAATGAGCGCGCTCTTACCAGCATTGAACTCACCGACGACTACAAGCAGGAAGAGCTCATCCAGCTGTCGGACAGAACGTTCCAGGGTCGCCTGATCATCCCGGGTTGCATCGAAACGAGCCAATACTATCTGCAACTCGTTCAGGCAGCGCCTCTCTTCAACCAGCAACGTGTCTTGTTGCGGGGTGAGGATGAAGGGAACCATATGGGTCACTCTCTACCATAGCGAGCGATGGCGCGTTCTATTTCCCGGCGTGATTCTCGCTCCCGTAACGCGGCACGCTTATCATACTGTTTCTTGCCGCGCGCCAGACCCAATTCCACCTTGGCCAGATTGTTCTTCAGATACATACGCAGTGGGATTAACGTGAGCCCTTTCTCCTGCACTTTGCCGATCAGACGGTTGATTTCATAGCGATGCAGGAGCAGCTTGCGCGGGCGACGCGGATCATGGTTGAAATAGGAAGCACCACGATACGTCGCAATATGCGCATTCAGCAGCCACACTTCACCCTCTTTAATGATGGCAAAGCTATCGCGCAGATTGACCTGACCGGCACGCACCGATTTGATCTCGGTGCCGGTGAGCGCAATACCAGCCTCGAGGGTATCCTCAATAAAGTAATCGTGGTAGGCTTTACGGTTGGTCGCGACCGTCTTAACGGCCTCTGTCTTTGCCCTCACGGTTTCCCTCGGAGAAGATCTACTGCGCGTTCCAACTGTGGGTCGCGCCCTGCTTCAAAATCTTCCTGAGTGCGTTCCACGATGATGTCTGGGGTGATACCGCTTCCGTTGATCTGGCGACCCTTGGGTGTCAGCCACTCGGCAATGGTGACGCGCAGCTCAGAACCATCACTCAGAGCACGGGGAATCTGGACGGTGCCCTTGCCAAATGACTGTTCGCCCACAACCGTGCCACGTTTGTAATCCTGGACCGCACCTGCGACAATCTCAGCAGCACTGGCACTGCCCTGGTTAATGAGCACTACCAGTGGGAGCTCTGTAGCCACACCGTTGGGTAGTGCTTCGAAGACCTGCTCTGTGCCGCCCTTCTCACGCTCAATGGTGATAACACCATCAGCAATGAACTGGCTGCCGACTGCGATGGCTTCGTCCAACAACCCCCCTGGATTGTTACGCAAATCAAAGATCAGCCCTTTCAATTGGCCTTTCGCTTGCAGCGCTTGGATCGCCTGGGCAACCTTGTCAGCTGCGCCTCGACTGAATTCAGACAAGCTTACGTAGCCCAGATCACCATCCAGTCGCTCTGTCTCAACAACCTCAATCTCAATACGAGCACGCGTAACGGTCACATCAAATGGCTCTTCGACCTCTTCACGGAAGATGGTCAGCGTGACCTTTGTGTTCGCTGGGCCACGGATGAGTGAAATCGCTTCGTAGAGACTCATCCCCTCCGTGGGTGTGCCGTCGATCTTGAGAATGATATCTCCCCGTCGCAGCCCGGCTTCAGCTGCTGGACGGCCAGGATATGGCTCCACAATGACCAAACGCCCCATTTGGTCCATACGCACTGCTGCACCAATTCCCTCGAAGCTGCCACTGGTATCCTGGCGGAAGATCTCGGCACGCGTTGGATCAATAAAGGCAGTATTCTGATCTCCAAACGAGTTCACCATACCGCGTATCGCGCCGTAAACGCGTTCTTGTACCGGCGGAACTTCCCCATAGAAGTGTTGCTCAATGAAGTACCAAGCCTCCCAGAACACTGCAAACTCTGGCGGTTGGCGTTCGCTGCTGCTCCGGAGTTCGGTAGATGAGCCGGTTAGATCAACCGCTCCCAGCCCAAGCTGATGCGAAGCGTGGAGAAAATAGCCTGCGCCGAAAGCGGCCAACATGAGCACGGTCGCCAGCATGGCCATAACCCAAAGTCGAACGACTGACTTGAGAAATTCACCCAAGCTCATTGATCAATCTCCTGTGCTCGGCTGACGACCATTCACAACCTGCTCTCGCAAATAAACGATAGCCTGCTCAAGCTGAGGGTCACGTTCCGCAGCTCTATCCTCATCCGAGACCGGAACAAAAATGTCCGGTTGCAACCCCTCGGGGTCGATGCGATGGCGGTTCGGGGTAAGCCAGCGCGCTACCGTGATATGCACCGATGAGGCGTCGGACAAGTCGAAGACCACTTGCACCGATCCCTTGCCGAAGGTCTTTTCTCCTATCAACACAGCGCGCTTGTGATCTTGCAGAGCACCAGCCACGATCTCGGATGCGCTGGCAGTCCCTCCATTCACCAGTACAACCATCGGTTGCTGAATAGCCAGGCCGCCTGATTTGACCGTGTAGCTCTTCTCTGGTTGATCGCGCCGTTCTTCAAACAAGATCACACCTGACTCAAGAAACTCGCTTGCCACATCAACTGCCGCGTCGAGCACCCCCCCGCCATTACCCCGCAGATCTAAGATGAGCTGCTGTGCTCCTTTATCCAGCAGATCTTGTAGCGCCCGTCGAGTTTCCCCCGCAGTGCGCTCGGTGAACATATGAATGCGCAGATATCCAATTGCTTGTTCTTGTTCCAGAATACGCCATTCCACTGAGGGAGTCTCAATGAGCTCGCGCGTAATAGAGATCACCAGCGATTGAGGCAGACCGGCGCGCTGCAAGGTAAGCTGCACCTGAGTACCCACTTCTCCACGAATGAGCAGAACGATCTCTTCGGTCTTCATTGTGGTCGTGATGGCTGTGTCATCCACCTTGAGGAGCTGGTCACCATTTCGAACGCCAGCTCTCTCGGCAGGTGACCCAGGCATTGGCTGCAGGATGACCTCGCCTTGCTTACTCCGAGTCACCAGGGCGCCGATGCCGCCGAATCGCCCCTGCAGATCTGCTTTCTCCAGGGCGCGCGGTTGTGGCTCGACGAAAATGGTATATGGATCCTGCAAGGTTGCGAGCGCCCCTCTGATGGCGCCGTACACAGGTGTCGGCGCAGCAGGGATATCACCGTAAAATTTATCCTTGACGAGCCACCAAACTTCCCAAAAAAGGCTAAATTGGTTAACTTCTTCAGCGGTCGGATTGTCACGGGTGAAGTACCAGTGCACTCCGAATCCGGTTGCCACTCCCAAGGCGAAAATTAACGCGGTGGCTACTAAAGTCAGGAGAATGCGGATTCGCCAGGGTATCACTTCGTTCAAACGCACCAAGACCATAGGATTCATTTCATTCTAGCACGCGCGTGGGGGAGGGGCAAATCAATTCTCGAGAGGCTATGGTATAATGATAAGATGATAATTAGGGGTAAGCCAGGCAGATGTGTTAGAATGAGATGGGCACACCCCGAGAACAAGCCAGATCAGGGGACAATGGTGCAATTGCTGTAGCTTCAAGAACCTTCTTTACTAACGAGAGTAGTCAATGTTCATTTCAACAAAAACATTGAGGTGTGCGTTGTGAAGACCTATTTGGATTGTTTCCCATGTTTCTTGCGCCAGATTCTCGACTCGGCGCGCGTAGCTGATCTGAGCGAGGCGCAACAGTATGAGCTACTACAGCGCGTCCTTGTGGAAGCACAAAGGTACGATATGAGCTATACTCCCTCCGAGATGTCTTCGCGCATTCAAGAAATGGTGCGCCAGGTATCTCTCAGTGTTGATCCTTATCGGAGAGCCAAGGACCACAGCACTCGGCAAGCGTTAGCATTGTTGCCGCGCTTGAAGGAGCTGGTGCGCCGCGCACCAGACCCTCTGGAAGTAGCTGTCAGGCTTAGCATCGCTGGAAACATCATTGACCACGGCGTGGTAAAAGAATTTGACCTCGAAAGCACCATTGAACGCGTGCTCAGGGAACCGTTTGCCATCAACCATTTGTCCGCACTGCGTGTGGCATTGACTCGATGCCGCAATGTGTTGTACCTGGCTGATAATGCCGGCGAGACGGTTTTCGACCGAGTATTGATTGAGCAGTTGCCTGTGCCGGTCACTTACGTGGTCAAAGCAGCTCCTACTGTCAACGATGCTACTCTTGAGGATGCCATAGCAGCAGGCATTCACGAAGTGGCTACCATTGTTGATAATGGGAGCGATGCCTTGGGTACGTTACTTTATCGCTGCTCACCCGAGTTCGTTGAGCGATTTTGGGCAGCCGATTTGATCATCGCCAAAGGCCAGGCCAACTTTGAAAGCGTTGACGGCAGCGGCGCACCAGCGTTTTATTTGCTGCAGGCAAAATGTGAGGTGGTATCTAAACACTTGGGCGTGCCCCAATATGGCATTGTATTGAAACATGAGCCACCACGGCTCGGTGTAGTGGAGAGGGAGCTGCAAAATGAATCAGCGAGAACGCGTCCTTAAGGCAATTCGCCACGAAGAACCTGATTGCGTACCATACAATTTTCACGCCACAGCCAGCGTCTATGAGAAGGTTCGGCGTCATTACGGTCTGTCAGACAATGAGGCTCTGATCGAATTTGTGGGCAATCATATTGTGAAGGTCGGCAGTGACTTCAACGTCAATCCTTGGGCCGAGAATGTCCAGGTAGAGCTGGTACCTAGTGGTGGCCCGGTTATGTCCTCGCTGGATGCCCAGGGTGGTCTGCATACCGACGAATTCGGCTGTGTATGGGATCGGAGGGGAGGTATGCCCCATCCTGTTGCCCATCCGCTCTCAGAGGACTACCGCCTCCTGGAGACCTATCGTATGCCCGATCCTTATCGTAGTGGTCGCTTTGACGCGGCGCGCAAGCTAGCGGACCGCCACCGTGGCAAGCGTTTTGTTTTCGGTAAGCTTGGCATGGCCTTGTTTGAGCGCGCGTGGGCGATCCGGGGTATGCAAGAACTGCTGGTGGATATGGCTGAGCGACCTGAGTGGGTAGAAGAGCTGTTGGATAGAATACTATATGAATGGAATTTGCCCATCATCGATCAGCAGATCGCTTTAGGAATTGATGGTTTCTATTTTGCTGACGATTGGGGATCGAAAACCAGCTTGCTCTTCAGCCCAGCAATGTGGCGCCGTTTTATCAAGCCGCGAATGGCCATCTGTTATCAACGAGTGAAGGAGCACGGGCTGGTCGTGGGCCAGCACTCCGATGGAAACGTCCTGAAAATCTTGCCTGACCTGATCGAGATCGGTTTAGATGTGTTCAATCCCTTAGAGCCACAGGTTTATGATATCTATGCCGTCAAGGAGCAATATGGCGATCAGCTCACATTTTACGGCGGCATCGACGTGGAGCACACTTTGCCACACGGAACACCTGAGCAGGTGCGGGCAGAAATCTTTGAGCGCGCCGAACACCTCGGTCGAGGAGGAGGCTACATCCTGCAAAGCTCACACACTATTCTGGACGATGTGCCATTGGAGAACGTGGTAGCCTATATTGAAGCTTGCCACGAGTTGGCTGGTATCGACACGCAGCAGGCGCTCAACAACGCGCGGGGCCTTTAATACCATAGGTATTGCATCAGCCTGCCCGCCGCTCGCTTACTCTCCCATGACCTGTACAATAATCTGGCGTGAGCGTGGGCGCGTGTCAAAGTTGATGAAAACAATCTGTTGCCAGGTGCCCAGCATCAGGCGACGCTGCGCGAAGGGTATGCTGAGCGAAGGACCCATCAGCGCAGCGCGCACATGAGCAGCTCCATTGTCATCACCCCAGCGGCGATGATGTTGGTAGTCGCGCTCATACGGAATCAGCTCGTTCAAAATTTGCTTGAAGTCAGATATCGCTCCGCTCTCGTACTCGATTGTTGTCAAACTGCCAGTGGATCCAGGACAAAAGATAGTCACGACGCCCGCTTGTAGATTGGAATCTTCCACGACTTTCTGTACCTGTGCCGTGATGTCCAGCACATCGCCTTTTGCCTGTGAAGACAACTGCAGCTGTCGCGTGAAGACCATCTTCGCCTCCTGACAATAGTATACAACGGATACCCCTCATTTTACACAGGCTCGGTTCGTCGACCAAAAGGGCACGGACAGTGTGTTGAAAAGATCCTCAGGGTCTGGTTTGTCGGGAGAAGATTCACCATACATACAATTTCGACATCCCTCTTGGCATGAAAGCATTGTTCCCTCTACCTACTCTATCGAGCCGTTCCCCGCTCCATTGCTACAACCAGGTAAACTCCTTGCATTGCATCGGCAAAATCGTATTTGACAATGGTTTCTTATCAATTTAAGTCTAATGTATACTTTAGGTAATCCATGCTGTTTAGCGAGACAGAGAATTGAGTGAAGCTGATACCAAGAGATGGGGAATGGGTGTGATGTCGTATATTCTCGAGAAACGACCAAAGCGCTTAATCTATCTCGATCACTCCGCTTCCACACCCATAGATTCACGGGTGCTAAAAGCAATGATGCCGTTCTTGGCCGAGCAATATGGCAATCCCTCCGGACTGCATAGTCAGGCTCGTGCCTTGGCTTCGGCATTGGATCGTGCCAGGACAGAAGTAGCAGAGGTGCTGGGGTGTAAGCCCAAAGAGGTGATCTTTACCAGCTGCGGCACAGAAAGCGACAACTTGGCCATTCGAGGGATCGCTTTCAGTGCAGCACGGGCGGGCAAGGGTCAGCATATTATCACCAGTGCATGCGAACATCATGCCGTCAGCCATACCATCAAGCATCTATGCGAGCATTTCGGCTTCCAGCAAACCGTGGTACCTGTTGATCGTTATGGGTTGATTGATCCTGCCGACGTGAAGCGTGCCATCCGTTCTGATACCGTGCTCATCAGCGTCATATATGCCAACAACGAGATAGGCACTATCCAGCCTTTGGCCGAGATCGGAGAAATTGGACGACAGCTTGGCATTCCGGTACATACCGATGCGGTACAGGCGGGAGGTTACCTGGATCTCAACGTGGACCGCCTGCGGGTGGACCTGTTGTCTCTTTCAGGGCACAAGTTTTACGCGCCCAAAGGGGTGGGCGTCTTATATGTGCGCGAAGGTATCCCGTTATTGCCACAACAAACTGGAGGCGGACACGAGGGTGGGCGACGAGCAGGAACGGAGAACGTTCCATACATTGTGGGCTTAGCCACTGCCCTCAAACTTGCCCAGGACATACGTTCTGTGGAGAACGGACGTCTTATCCAGCTGCGCGATCGGCTGATCCGGGGTGTTCAGGCGGCTTTGCCGGACGCTCAACTAACAGGTCACCCTACTCAACGTTTGCCGCACCACGCCAGTTTTGTCATTCCCGGAGTGGACGCAAGCACTCTCTTGATGCACCTCGACCTTGCCGGAATCTGTGCGGCAAGCGGAAGTGCCTGCAATACCGGAATGTCTGAACCCAGCAGCATTCTCCTGGCGATGGGCATTCCACCGCAGCTGGCTTTAGGTGCGCTGCGCCTGACCTTGGGACGCAGCACCACGATGGATGATATTGAAACAGTGTTAGAAGTGCTGCCAACCATTGTGGAGCGACTGCGTACGACACATCCTAATGAATGAGGCGGCTGCTTAGCAAGAATATGAGAGAGCGAGCTACTGTTGTGGTTGCCATGAGCGGCGGCGTGGACAGTTCAGTAACTGCAGCGCTGCTGGTCGAACAGGGGTACACGGTAATCGGACTGATGCTACGCCTGTGGGCGGCTTGCAGCTCACAGAGCAACCGGTGTTGTACCCCAGATAGCGTGGTAGCAGCGCGCCAAGTAGCTGCACAGCTAGGTATACCTTTCTATGTGCGCGACTACCGTGAACCGTTCAGACGCATTGTGGTGGAGTACTTTATTTCCACCTATGCAGCAGGTCGCACGCCGAATCCTTGTATCATATGTAACGAGCGCATCCGCTTTGGCCTACTACTTGAAGAGGCACTAAATCTGGGCGCCCAATATCTGGCCACTGGTCATTATGCGCGTGTGCGTCGTACAGAAGAGGGAGCATATCAGCTACTGCGGGGAAAGGATACCGCCAAGGATCAGAGCTATGTGCTTCATCGCCTCAATCAGTGGCAGCTTCAGCACGTGCTGTTCCCTCTGGGAGATTGGCTCAAGTCTGATGTGCGGCAGAAGGCTTTGTGCCAGGGGTTGCCTGTCTATGACCGGGCTGAGAGTCAGGATTTGTGTTTCGCGGGTGAGAATGGCGACTATCGTGCTTTCATCGCGCAGTACGCACCCCATCTGTTACACCCGGGCCCTCTGCTGGATACGAGGGGGAATCTCTTGGGGCAACATCGCGGCTTGGCTTTCTACACCATCGGACAACGCAGAGGTTTGGGAATCGCTCGGGCGCGTCCTATGTATGTGACACAGCTGGACACTGCACGCAACACCGTTATCGTCGGAGGTGCAGAGGAGCTGGGCCGCGATGAGTTATTCGCTAGTGAGGTGCACTACATCAGTGGACAAAAGCCTGCTTCGCCTGTGCGTGTCACCGCCCGGATTCGCTATAAAGCTTCAGACGTTCCGGCAACACTGACCTGTTTAGAGGGTGATCGCATCCATCTTAAGTTTGATCGGCCACTTCGCGACATTACCCCTGGTCAGGCAGTGGTTTTCTACCAGGGTGATGTCGTGCTTGGTGGTGGTTTTATCGAATAGAACACATAGCCGTCCTATGCTGCCAGAACTGTTGCTGATAGTATTGCTCGGAGCAAGCTATGGAGCCTTATTCCACTTGTATTTCGGGCGCAAATTGCGCCACCTGCTGGCATTCCTGTTGGCCTCAATAGTCGGTTTTGCGGTTGGACAACTCGTGGGAGAGATCGCCAGCCTTGACTCCCTAACGGTAGGACGTCTGCACCCGGTGGAAGGTAGCCTGGGCAGTGGACTGTTTCTCCTCATTGCTAGATGGTTGAAACTGTGATATAATTTTAATGAAATATTGTATATTTGCCTCGCCAAGGAGGAGCACCTGTCATGTTCAGTGACCGACCTCAACGCGCTGGTGCATCTGATGTTCCTGTAGCCCCCTATCCATTGGGCCCCAACCTGCCCGAGATGGAAAAATCTGGTTCCACAGGTAGTCGTCTGCCGGCGCTCGTGGCGGTCGCGTTTGCAGTGGTTCTAGTGGCAGGCACAATCGTGTTTGGAATTTTTATGTTCCGCAGTCCAACGACAGCGGCGACATTGCGGGATATCTTTCTGATAGTTCTTGGCGTGCAGTCGATGATTATCGGTTTGTTGCTTGTTGCTCTTCTGGTAGCAATTGTCTACCTGGTTCTGAAACTCTATGAGCTGGTCCATTTTTTCCAATCTGAGCTGCGTCCTATTATGCAGCAGGCAGATGACACGGTACGCACTGTCCGCAGTCGTGCCATTTTTATCAGCGATTCAGCGGTCAGACCCATTGTTGAGGTAATGGCCTGCGTATCGGCTGTGAAAAGCATTATCCGATCTTTCACGCGGTCAGAGCAATGAACTTTTGCATGATCCTTCCCTAGAATATGTCAAATACGGAGGTTTTTATGGCAGAACGAGAAAACGGTGTTGGCGAATTCTTCGCAGGGTTGATTATTGGCGGTATGATAGGAGGAGTCTTGGGGGTGCTCCTGGCCCCGCAATCCGGTCCTCAGACACGTGCCCAGATCCGCAGCGCAGGATTGGAATTGAAAGAACGCGTCAATGAGACAATTGCCGAGGCGCAAGAAAAGGCGGAAGCCATCACCGCCGATGCGCGCCGGCGCGCGGAAGAGATACTGACCGAAGCGCGTCAACGGGCCGAAGAAATCATTGCGGAGGCGGCGAAGAAAGCAGAAGAGCTACAAGCTAATCTCCCTCCTGTCATTAAGGCTGAGTGAGCTGATTGCACTTTATACTGTTACGCAACAGATTGCGGACATCCCTTAACATTCAAGTCTTCCGTCTGCAAGGCTTCACTCATAAGGAAATGTTGTGCTGATCAGGTGAGTTTGCTTTGCCTGATTAGAGCCTGGCGGTAACCCGGTGTGAACCCGTTTAGTGAGTTTCTACTACGCCATGTCGTAGGTTTTCATTTTCTCACTGGGTTGGCGTTTTTCGTCGTGGGGGTGGCATTGGCCACCTGTAGCCCACGCATCTCAAGGCTTGAATTTGGTCAGGCAGCGCGTCCTCTAGCCGCCTTTGGGTTGCTCCATGGAACCCACGAATGGGTTGAAATGTTCCAACGCATCACCCTGCAAACGGGTGAAACCTCGCTGGGTGTACTCGGAGAGCTTGCACAGACAGGTGTTCTGGCGCTCTCTTTCCTAATGTTGATGGCCTTTGTCTGGTGGTTGCCTGCATTACAGTCTGTGCGGCACGCTCGATTAATCCGGTGGGGGATTCTTGCAGCTCCTATTCTATGGTTGTGTTGCGCCTTGGCGGTGGCTCTGATGTACAGCGCAACATCGGAGAACCTATCTGCTCTGGTGGACGCTCTGACCCGATACATATTGGGCATCCCCGCTGCCCTGCTGGGCGCATGGGCATTGCTACGCCAACAGTATGCTTTGCGCAGAGCTGGGATGGCTCGATTGGGGCAGGACCTCATATGGTGCAGTGCCATTCTCGTAGTATACGGCTTGGTAGGCCAGTTGTTTGTGCCTGCAACGTCGCTTCCCTCTGCAATATGGGTCAACAGTGGGTTGTTCTTGCGATGGTTCGGTATCCCCATCGAGCTCTTTCAGGCCATTTTGGCCAGCCTGTTGGCCATTTTTATGATCCGCGCGTTAAACATGTTTGAAACGGAAGGTCGCTTGGCGCTGGAACAGACGCTGGAACGTGAGCGCCAGATCACGGAAGAGATGGTACGCATTAATGAAGCACTGCATCTCAAGACGCACGACCTTGCCCTTTTACTTGACCTCTCCACGCGACTTGCTGCGTCCATCACGCTTGAACACGGTCTGGAGGATGTCCTTCAGAAAATCATCCAGGAGCTGACATTTCCGGAAGCCGGGCTGATTTCCTTGGTACGCGAAGAAGACCGCACGGTGTACGTAGCCGCAGCAGTAGGCTTCCCAGCAGACGAGACCAACGGTGAAATCTCTCTGCTTTCGCGTGCCATTGTCCTGGGCGAACTCAGCGTTCAGCGCGGTCTGGTTGTCTGTCAGCATCTGGATGGTGTGATTTTTGAGTTTCCTCCCCAGGACGCGGAACAACGAAGTGAATGCCGGTCCCATCAATCCCCTCTAATGGTTGTTAGCTTTCCGCTGACTGTGCATCAGCAGGTTATTGGCAGCATCACTCTCAGCTGGTCTACCCCCACGAGCAACACCTCTCTGTCGCCTGATGAGTACAATTTGATCATAGGAATTGCCCAGCAAATGGCGCTTTGCATTGAAAACGTGCGGCTGCGACAGCAGGCTCAGGAACGTGAGCATGTGCTGAGTGATGTGCTGCGCCAGGTGGTAAGTGCTCAGGAAAAAGAACGCCAACGCACTGCCCGCGAGCTCCACGATGTCATGGGTCAGTCTCTGACCGGCATTGCGCTTGGTCTGCGTGGCATTGAGAACATGTTGAGCAGCGATGCAGCTCTGGCGGTACGCCAGATTCGTGACCTCAAAGACTTCAGTGCCAACGCGTTAAACGAATTGCATCAGCTGATTGCGGATTTGCGTCCTCCCCAGCTCGATGATTTAGGGTTGGCGGCCGCAGTGCAGTGGTATCTGCATGAATTTGAGATGCGCTCAGGTATCAGAACCACATTCTCGCGCTTAGGTGAGCGTATGGAAAGGTTGCCTCCTGAGCACGAGATCACCTTGTTCCGTATTGTCCAAGAGGCACTTACGAATGTCGCTCGGCATGCCCATGCGTCGCGTGTAGATGTCCAGCTGAAAGTGACAGCAACACAGGTTAGCCTGGCAGTGAAGGACGACGGTTGTGGATTTGATGTTGCACAGGTGCTGTCGCTCTCACGAAACCATCGAATGGCGGGAAGGCATGGCTGGGGATTGTTGAACGTTCAGGAACGTGCCGGGCTGCTTGGCGGTCGTTGCGAGATCATCTCGCGCCCAGGGCAAGGGTGTGAAATTCGGGTGCGCGTTCCGCTGCCTGAGCAGTCGTCAGAGTGATGTCGAGAGCTGCTGACTAAGTATGCCTGTATAGGGGTTGATCGTGCGCGGACCGCGTATACGCCTGTTGTTGGTGGATGACCACCAAGTGGTACGTGCAGGCCTGCGGATGTTGCTGCAAGCAGAAGCCGATATGGAAATCGCGGGTGAAGCAGGCAGTGGCGAGGAAGCACTGCATGCGGCTCAAACGCTTCAACCTGATGTTGTGGTGATGGATGTTGCTATGTCCGGCATAGGCGGCATCGAGGCAACCCGACGAATTAAGGCGGCGTGTCCAAACACTGCCGTTCTAGCGCTCACAATGTACGAGGACGAACAGTATTTCTTCGAAATGCTCAATGCTGGCGCGTCTGGCTATGTCCCCAAGCGTGCCGCTGCTGATGAATTGGTGTCAGCTATCCGAGCAGTCAGCCGTGGTGAGGTGTTCTTGTATCCCACTCTGGCACGCGTGTTGGTACGTGAGTATACGCAGCGTGCACAGAGTACGCGCCCCACGCTGACCCCCCGTGAGGTTCAGGTGTTAACACTGATAGCCGAGGGCTATACTAATCGCGAGATCGCCCAGCAATTGTGCGTCAGTGTCAAGACGGTTGACCGCCACCGCGAGAACATCTTAAGTAAGCTCAACCTGCACAACCGGGTCGAGCTGGTCAAATATGCCATTCGAAAAGGTCTGATCCCTCCACGCTGAGCGACACCCCATACGAAAATGGGTTATTCACCCTATAGACTTACCCATTGTTCTTGTGCTATGCTGTAAGTGTAGGCAAATATGGGAGGGGGTGAAAGCGATGGAGTGGTTGACAGATGCCGCCGCAGTGTTTGGGATGTTTGTGCTACGGCTAGGCGTCCCTCTGGCAATTACCCTTGTCATTGCCTGGATGCTGAAACGTTTGGATGCGCGGTGGCGTCGCGAAGCGGAAGCCAGGTTGGCATCCCTGAGCCAAGCGATTGCTGCACATTGCAAATATGCTGGGCAAACTAGCCCGGTGTGCTGGGTTGCTCGTCGGCAGGCGGAAGGCAGTCTGGCAGCTGAGTGTCGCTCCTGCAGCCAGTTTACACTGCGTAAGGTGGCATAGCAGTGGCTCTCCAACAACAAGAGGCTACTAAGGTAGCCTCTTGTTGTTACCCTGTCAGATCACGCAAACGTGCTGCGATTGAGGCTTTAGGGTCGTGTCATCTTAGAGACATCCGCGCCTAAGTCCTCCAGGCTGTCGTACAGTACTTGCAAGATGTATTTTGGATTGTGCACGAACGTGCCTGGGTCTTTAGTGGCATACTGGTAATTGTAAGCCCCCTTGAGCAGACGCGGCGTCCACTTGTTAAATGCATTTTCAAACCTGGCCTCATCCCCATCAACTGTGCCATTGCTGTTGACGTCCACGAAGAAGTAGGGGTAAACAGTGGGGTGATAGGCGATTTGGGCACCTGACTTTTCTGCTGAGTAGCTTTGCAAAGCGGTATATAGCAGCTCACGCAGCGTAGCAATTTCGCCCGCAACTCCTTCTGCCGTGTTGCCATCGCCATCATAATCGGTGGTGGCGAAACGGATGTTGGCTAAATCCTCTTTGCTCGCCACGCCCGCGTGGCATTTGCCACATGCCTCGATCTTGACCTCCAGGCCGTGGGCCGGGTGACAGCTCACACAAGTGGTAAACTCAGGCACATGAGCAAAGAGTCCCACATATGTTTTGCCATCATACTCGTAGGCGCCCTTTACTTGCGTGCCAAAACGTGTCGCGCCGGCCGCAAAATAGTGCACGTTTAAGAACCTTAACCTCTCCGATACTTCGTCGGGTGGTAAGTCCTTCACCAGGTTGTTAACACTCACAGTCGACTCGCGTCCCTGATGGCAGCCCATGCATAGATTGGTGTTGAGATCACCACTGTCGATGACAGCGCCGCTGGGAAACTCGACCTGCTCGACTTGGTACAGCGCGAACGTGGTAAGATCGCTATGGCAGGTCGCGCACGTGAAACCGTTGGCTATCGGCTGAGTAATGGTGGCTTTATCGCGGAGGTACAACGGCAGACCCTCCGCTGAATGGCATTTGCTACAAGCTGCTGGCACAGCACCGGTCGCATCCCAGTGACGAAATGCTTCCTCAGACCCAGCGAAGTGACCGTAATCAACACGACGCGCTTTGCTAAGATCGATTGGACTGGCCAGAACAGTGTTCAGATCGGCGATTGAGTCATATAGCAGCTGAATGATGTACTTGCCGCCGTGTGAATAAGCGCCAGGGTCCTTAATCGAAGTCTGGTAATTATAGGCTGCCTTGAGCAGGCGCGGTGTCCATTTGTTAAACGCGTTTTCAAACTTGGCCTCATCCGCGTCCACAGTTCCATTAGCATTGGTGTCCGTAAAGAAATAAGGATACGCCACAGGATCATAAGCAATCGAGCTTTTCGTCACCTGGCTGGCATAAGCCTGGATGGCCTGATAGAGCATATCTCGCAATCCCTGCAACTCGTAGAATATGCCCTCCTGGACGTTCCCATCGCCATCATAGTCCATCAGTGAACCGGCCATTCGCACATTGCGCAGGTCTTCTGCCTTTGCCACACCAGGATGGCAGGTCGCACATGCCTGAAGATTAAGTTCCAGCGTGTGCGGATCGTGACACTGGACGCAGGTGTTAAAGCCTTCCACATGGGCAAAGTTACCATCGTACGACTGACCATCGTACTCATAACCGCCCTTTGCCAGTGTACCATACTTGGTAGCGGCGGCTGCGTAATAATGGATGTTGCGGAAGGTGAGCTTGTCACTGATCTCATCCAGGCCGACCCCAGCTTCAGCGATGGCTTTGTCCACACCAATCTTTGACTCACGCCCCTGGTGGCACTGCATACAGCGTGCTTCGGATCCCAAACCCCTGATTTCGACGCCGGAGGGCATCATCACGCTGTCCATCTTCACAGTTGCCTCATTGTGACAGGCCACACAGGTAATCACCGAACCGAGAGCCGCCGGCTTATCCACTGTGCCCGCAGCCGAACCATCCACGCCGAGAAAATCTTGGTAACCGTAGGTACTATGGCATTTGGCACAGGGAATGGGAATCTCTGGCGGGGTCGCTTCGTCCCAATGTGTGAATGCTTCGGCAGTGGCATCGGCATGGCCAGAGCCAGCCCACTCTTTCTCAAATGGTACTTCAATGGGGGGTGTGGCAGCGACCGCAACTCTGTCACGTATGACAATATGCGATGAGATAGCCATGACTATAGCAAGGACCAGAACGACTCCACACAAGATTATTAGTCTTCTCATTCGAACTCTCCTCCCTGAAAGTTACGACAAAACCATCCTCCTGCTCCGACGTCCGTGGCATAACGCCAGCAATGGAACCCAATGCCCTCATTAATTACCTACTGTTACCCGCTATACACTCCTCTTATTCCTCGTTCACCTGGGGTGACCGCACGCTGCGGGTTCGGTGTATTAACACAACAAACTTTTACTCCTCACCACTTATCAAGGGGATCTCTCGAAAGAGTATCATCTGTAAGAACACACCTCAGATGGTTTGCCAGCATGTGCAACCCTTGAATCTACACAATCCGGAGGGTGCCTTGAAACGACGAAATGAAGTCCAACGCGACGTGCAACTAGAGAATGGGTAACCAGCATTCCTTGCGATTGTGATTGAAAACATTATAGCACGACGTTGGGTCTCTGTCAATACAGAAAAAAATTGTCTAATCCGCCTAAATGCTCAACTTTTCGATTACCCGCATTGCTCTTCATCCCCTCTTCTCCATCACGCTAGACAGATCCTATTGATATGTCTATGGTGGCGTCTGGGTAATGATCCCACTTCTTTCAAGGCTGCGTGCGGGAGATGGCGGGTGATTTCCGCAGTCCTGCGGTGAATGTGACATGGGGGAAAGCACGGACTGACTCTGCGCTGGGCAACATTACTTGGGCAAAAAGAGGAAGGCGACCGGCGTTGCCACGCCACCGGTCGCCCGGTTGGAGGGAGTCACTTTTTTAGAGGGAGGATACTGGTTCTCCGATTCTCGATATTATGATAAGGTCTCGAGATTAGAAATGCATGAAAAAGGGATTAAGAAGTAGTTAAGACTCTCGGTGATCCCGAAAGAAGATAAGACCCCACAAGCTAGTCCGTGGGGGCCGATGTACTTGCCAAGAAGAAAGAAGAGCTGACCTATAGGCGGAGAATCGTTCCGCCTTTTCCAAAAGAAAAGGGACCTGCTAAGAGGTTGTAGCGTTGCAGCATACAGATGGCAGACAGCATGGCAAGACACAGCCAGCAAGGAGTGCAGATTCAAACCAAACCCTAACCAAATTCTAACCCAATTCAAACCACAAAAACACTATTTCGTGCTATAATAAGAGTCCCGTAGTGATGAGCGGATGGGATTAACAACGTGCCCGTCATGCTCGTTTGTTCAATGGTTTCCCCGTGGACTATGGCAGTCCACGGGGCTCCTTTTTGACACGAGGGGCATCCCACAGCCAGCCTGCAAAGGGCTTCATCGTCTCACCGGTCAGAGGAGAATCTCGCGGTTGTACGCATCGCGGCCAACAGGCGTGGCATCACGACTGTATAGAGGTAATATCCGATGGGGAATGTGGTGAAATCACAGGCGCCCAGGCCGCGCACGGTCTCGCCGCCGAAGCCCATCTTGAAGCGGTAAACACCCCACATAGGATCGCTCTCGTCAAACCGATCCGGCGCGCCCCACATGTCGTACTGCGTACATCCCAACTGTTTCGCCAGCTGAATCGCTCCCCATTGCAACAGGTGATTGGGCATCAGCTCGCGGTGAGTGTTGTCCGAGGCGCCATACATGTACCACGCCGTGCGCCCAAAGACGAAAAGCAACAGCCCAGCGATGGATTGCCCCTCCAGCTCAGCGAGCAACAGGTGGGCACGCCCCGCCGTGATGAACTGTGACCACACATCGCGATAATAAGCGAACGGTCGGATGAGAAATCCATCGCGCTGAGAGGTGATCCGATAAAGCGCATAGAAGCTCTCCAAGTCTTTCAGTTCTCCCTGACGGACACAGACACCGCGCCGTGTGGCGAGACGGATGTTATAACGCGTCTTAGGCTTCATGCGCATCTGCAACGTTTCTGTATCTAGCGTGAGGTCGAGCAGCACTGTATTCTTGAATTGAATCTGCTCGGAAGAGCGGCGCCAGCCTCGCCGTTGCAACAGCTGTAGTAGCGACTCAACACCTGGCAGGAGCGCGGCGTCCTCATCACCTGGGCCGAGGGGCACATCCGGATCGATTTTCACAAAGAGCACCCCCCGACGCGCTTCAGCCTCCAGTTCCGGGAGCACCACCTCCCACAGGGCAAGGTTTGTGACGTCAAACAAGGGACCCTTGGGAATATATACAATCGAGAGGGGCAAGCGTCCCAGCTGCCGCTTCAGCAGTTGTGCTGCTGCCACCGGTTGGCCTGCCTGCGTCCAGAGCCATCGCCTTGCCTGCCACCCCCAACGTTCTTTAAACGCACCCCAATCCCACGTTTGGAGCACGTGCGGGTGGGGCAGCTGCAACAGGGCAGCGTCCCATTCGTCACGATTCGCAACGGACACAATCTGGTAGATCACCTGGCTGGACGCCACGCGCATCACCTTGCACGGATGCGGCGCAGTGCCTGGCCCCAGCGATAGAAACGATAAGGCCAGTTGCTGTAGACGTAGTCGAAAGCGCCCACGCTGCGCACGACCCGCCCGCCAAAACCACGTTTGAAGCGATAGACGCCCCACAACCCTCTGGTGCGACGATCTGCTGTGGCAAGGTTGTTCTCCAGCACATCTTCATCCGCATCCGGGATGCCCCACAAGTCGTATGCCACGCAGCCGCGTGCGCGCGCCCAACGCATCGCCTCCCATTGCAACAGGTAGGTAGGCATATACTCGCGGTAGCGATCGCTGGAGGCGCCAAACAGGTAGTACGCCACCGTGCCATGGGAGAACACCATCAGGCCGGCTACTAGTTCTCCCATCACCTCTGCCAGCAGCAGCGTCGCATCTCGGGGCGCGAAGAGCTCATAGGCTGACTGGTAGTATTCGCAGTTATGAATGGCAAAACCGTCGCGCCGACTGGTTACCTCCATCAGCTGGTAGAACGCAGGGATGTGTGTCGTGTTGCCTTCGTAGACTGTCACACCCTTGCGGGCGGCCAGGCGAATGTTGTAACGCGTCTTCTGCTTCATCCCCGCCAGGAGCGCATCCTCAAGCAACGTTAGGTCGATCATAATGGTGCGCGGCGGCTGTATCGTGGGTGCCTGGGGCTGAAATCCATGTTGGATGATGGTTGCGCGCACAGTCGGGTCGTCTTCCACGGGCGGTTCGATCTTGAGGAAGATACAACCTCGAGAGCGACACAGCTGGTGCACCTCATCCAGCAAACGATGGGTTTGTGCTGCATCCTGCCAATCCACCAGCGGGCCCTTTGGAATGTAGGCGACGTAACGTCTACCTGGCAGATCGTGCAGCAACACCTGCGCTCCGGCGCGCAGCGCCTTCCCATCATCGGTCACAGCGACACGCAATACCTGCCAGCCAAAACGCGCCTTCAACTCGCCCCACGCCCACGACTGCAGCAGGTGGCCGGCTGGATGGCGGTTGACAAGATCTGTCCACGCATCACGGTCGGTGATGATCGGCAAGCTCGGCCTCCTAGACGTTCCCTGGATCGGGATGCGCATGGCGACAAGAGCTCACCACGCCCAAATCCACACGTCTGACGATGGTATTATAGTCAATGGCGGGCAGGCACGGAAAAACGCAGGCCGGATGGAGAACACTATCTCAGGAATGCCAGGAAGCCTGAATCAGGCATGCCACTGGTTGCACCGACCCGTTGAGAGGGGTATCATAGTCGAAAGGATACTGAGACACTAGCGTAGTGTCTCGCTTCGCGTGCAGTCGTGTTTGCAAAAGCACCCTGTGACCGCTGGATGCCCATTAAACGTCCTTTGCAATTGTATCTCGGGTTGTTGATCCTGTCGGCCGCGCCGCTGGCCTTTCAGGTGATCCTGACGCGCCTGTTCGCCCTGGCACAAGGACATCACTTTGCGTTTATGGCCATCAGCTTGGCGCTGCTGGGTGGGGGGGCCAGCGGCACATTCCTCTCACTGAGGCCCCCAAGAGAGGATGGCATGCGCTATCTGGCGATCGCAGCCTTCCTCTTTGCTCCAGCGATCTCAGCGGGTTATCTGCTGGCAAACATCATCCCCTTTGACATGTATCGCATCGCCCGCGAGCCGGTCCAAATTGGCTGGCTGACGCTGCAGTACTTGGTGCTGACAGTGCCCTTCTTCTTCAGCGGACTGGCAGTCGGGACAGCACTGGTCGCATGGCCTGAGCACGCCCACCGCCTCTACGCGGTCAATCTATTGGGTTCGGCACTCGGTCCACCGCTGGCGTTGGCTGGATTGGCCTTGCTGGGTGGACCGCGCGCGGCGCTGATGGTTGCATTGGCTGGCTGCATCGCCTTCTGGTTGTTTCAGGGAGCGTACTCTCCCCACAGTCCATTACGGTGGCAACACATTCCCGCCCTGCTCATGGCAGCGCTCTGCGCGGTGCCACTCTTCCTCCCGGCAAACGTCATTGACGTCCGTCTGAGCCCCTATCAGGCGCTGAGCCAGGTGCTCCTCTTCCCCAACACACGCATCCTGACTCAGACGTGGAACGCTTTCTCGCGCGTGGATGTGGTCGGTGGCGAAGCCATCCACTCCGCGCCTGGTTTGAGCATGGCCTTCCGTGGCGAATTGCCACCGCGCGTCGGCCTGGTGGTGGACGGCCAGAACCTGATGCCTATTTATCGCGCCTCTGCCGAGGAAGCCACCTTTACGGAATACCTGCCCGCAGCGTTGGCGTACCGTCTTCGCCCTGAGGCGGATGTCCTGATCGTGGAGCCGGGCGGTTGGCTCGCCGTGCTGACCGCCCTGCATCATGGCGCCCGCCATGTCACCGTGGTGCAGAGTAACCCGGCATTGGTTGACGCAGTGCGCACATGGGGTGGCCCGTTCGCCCAAGATGCTCGTATTCGGGTGGTGCTCGAGGATGCTCGCAGCTTTCTGCGCCGTGAGCGCCACACCTACGACCTGGTCGTACTGCCTCTGGTGGACAGCTTCCGCCCTGTGACAGCAGGGGCATACGCTCTGGCGGAGGACTATCGCTACACCGTGGAAGCGTTCCAGGAGTTGTGGGATCATTTATCCGAAGATGGCTTGTTGGTGGCGGAACGCTGGCTGCAGTTGCCCCCTTCGGAGAGCTTGCGGTTGTGGGCGGTTGCCATCAAGGCATTGCAACGCGGTGGCGTCGCGCAGCCCGCTGCTCACCTGGTCGCCCTGCGTGGTCTGCAGAATTCACTGATCCTGGCATCCAAGGCCCCGCTGGACAGCGCTGCGTTGGACGCAGTGCGCATTTTTGCCCGGCAGCGGCAGTATGATCTGGTCTGGACCCCTGATCTGGAAGTGATTGCACATCGCCTTGAGACCCTCAGTGATGCCGAGCTGGCCGAGGCAGGCATCAATCGCTTCAATGTCATCCCCGGCGTGCCACACTTTCGAACCTTCGTACGTCTGTTGTTCGCACCAGACGACACCGAGTTCTACCGCGATTATCCCTATGCGGTCGCTCCACCGACAGATGATTGTCCCTTCTTCTTCCACTTCTTCAAGTGGGAACAGACGCCTGCCATCCTCGCCGCATGGGGCAAGACATGGCAGCCATTTGGTGGCAGTGGCTATCTGGTCTTCGTGCTGCTGCTGGTGCTCGTGGTGCTTCTGGCGGCAATGCTCATCCTGCTGCCACTTGGGGTGCTGCGGCGCAGATTAGAGGTAGACGTTACAACCGCTTCCAATGGGAAAGGTGGCAACACGTTGCGCTACCTCTCTTATTTCTCGTTGCTGGGTCTGGGCTTTATGTTCGTTGAGATGCCCTTGCTTCAGCGCTTCATCCTCTACGTTGGTCAGCCGGCCTATGCTTTCGCCACTGCTGTCAGCGCATTGTTGCTGGCATCAGGACTGGGCAGTCGTTACCTCAGCGTGCGTGTCCCCCCGACGGTGGGCATGCCCGCGTTGATCGGGCTGGGTCTTGCCTATCCCTTGGTGCTCTCACTCGCTTTTGATGCCACCATCGCCTTGCCATTGGGCACCCGCGCCGTGCTGGGTGGACTGATGTTGTTGCCACTGGGCATGTTGATGGGACTTCCCTTTCCCCAGGGCCTGGCGCACGTGCGCACCCAAGCACGCCACCTCTTGCCCTGGATTTGGGCCGTCAATGGCAGCATCTCGGTGGTCAGCGCTGTGCTGGCGCCGATGCTGGCCATCGATTTGGGGTTTCGCGCCGTTATGATCGCCGGCGCGGTGGCCTATGGGGCAGCCTGGCTCGTGCTCTGGGTGCCCTCTGCGCGTCTTATTGCTCCAACCGCGTCAGGGGCACAAAAGCGACCCCGCCCCAGTTGAAGTTGTGGTATTCGTCGCCTTCGCGCGTGATGAGCCAAAGGCTCTGGTAGCCACCTGGCGGCCCAACCGGTATCACCATGCGCCCTCCATCTGCCAGCTGCTCCAGGAGGGGTTGGGGCACGTGATCGGGCGCTGCCGTGACGATGATCGCGTCAAAGGGGGCGTGTTCCTTCCAACCCCAGTAGCCGTCGGCATGTTTGGTTACCACATAGTGGTATCCCATCCGGTCGAGGGTGGCGCGGGCGCGCTCTGCCAGCTGGGGTATGATCTCGATCGAGTAAACCTTATCGGTCAGCTCAGCCAGGATAGCCGCCTGATACCCGGAGCCGGTGCCGATTTCGAGCGCTTTCTCGCCCGGCTTGAGCTTGAGCAGCTCGGTCATCACCGCCACAATGTAGGGCTGTGAAATGGTCTGCCCGTAGCCAATGGGGAGCGGGTAATCATTGTACGCTTGATCCAGCACGTCGGAGGGCACAAATGCGTGGCGGGGCACCTTCTCCATGGCGGCCAATACGCGGGTATCGGTGACTCCGCGTGCGCGAATCTGCCTGTCCACCATGCGCTGGCGTTCTTCAACGCGATCGTCTGGCAGCGGTGTAGGGGTCGGCGACGATAGAGTGCGAGGCGGGGGAGCTGTGCGCATCACGAAAACGCCAGCCACCAGCGCCAGCAGCACAACTGCTATTATCCAGGGTATGGGCCTCTTCATCGAAACGTGCCTCCCGCTAGTTGGATGTCCTGCGCATCCTTATCACCACTTCTATTCTAACAGGAGATGGAGGCCTCGTCAATGCCGATTGGCAGTTTCGCCTATATTCCTGAAGGAGTTATCTATAGGTCTGCTCCATCACTTTCCAGGATGAAGCGCTGTCCCTGAAAGGAGCACTGCGCACCATCTCATAGTTGCTTGACCCGCACGCCGATGCTATGATGGGGTGTAACTATCTCAGCTGGGGAGCTGTACTAGGTGACAACGATGAACACCCAACGTGCACTGTACGCGCTTATCTCCTTCGACATGGAGAGCGACATTGGCAGCTGGAGCAATGACCATCGCGGGGTGGTCGAGGGCACGGCGCCCATCCTGCAAGTGTTGGCGCGCCATCAGGTGCCGGCCACTTTTCTCTACACTGGCAACGCAGCCTTGGCCGGCCCCGAGTCCATTGCCATGGTAAAGGCAGCTGGCCACGAAGTGGGTTGTCATACGCTGCAACACGAAAGCGTGGGCACCCCTCTCTTTGAAGCTCCCGGCATCCCGCCTGTGCTGCCGGAAGAGGTTTTTAACCGACTCAAAAAGGCGACCGAGCTGATCGAGCAAAAGGCGGGTGTGCGACCAGTTTCGTTCCGCGCGCCGCGCGGCTGGGCAGGAAATGAGATGATTCAGGCGCTCGATCAGTTGGGCTATGTGGTCGACTCGTCGTACATGGCCTACTTCCACGGGGAGCACCTGCTGCCCTACCATCCCTCTGCCCGCGACTGGCGCAAGCCGGGTGAGCTGCGCATCCTTGAGATCCCTCTGTTTGCCGATCTGACGGTGCCGGGTGAGCTGCCCGATCATCGCGACCGCGATGGATGGCCCAAGTTGCGGACGCACGGTGGCCGTTACCTGGCCGATATGGTCTTGCGCAATGCCGAGCGTCTGTGGGCGGACGGCAAGCCGGCCATGGTCTGTCTATATCTGCATCCATGGGAGTTCGTGCCTATGCCAACCGTCCTCGACACAGATGAGGCGCGCATCGAGTTCAAACCATGGCTGGTGCAAAATTGCGGCCAGCGCGCCCTGGACGAGCTGGACATCTTCATCACCGAGATGAAGCGTCACGAGGCCCAGTTTCACACATTGCGTGATTTTCGCGACATCTGGGTGCGTGACTACGAGCGTGTCGTGCAGGCGTAGCACCACCAACAGTAGCCGATTCTAAGAGCTGCGCCCCAAGGGGGACGGGCTCACAAGTCCCCTCGAGGCTCTAACACTAATCATACCAAGGAGGTTGTGCGATGATTCCACCTGAAATCCCCCGTGCCGAATTTGATGAGCGAGTTGAGAAGGTGCGTCGGCTGATGCAGGCCGCCGGCGTGGACGCCCTGTTTGTCTACCACGATGAGCTCAACATGTCGAACGGCTACTACCTGAGCAACTATTGGCCCATCATCGAAACGGGAGGCGTGTTGTTGCCGCTTGAAGGGGAGCCGCTGTTGCTGGGCGGTCCGGAGGCGGCGGCCTATGCGCGCGAGGTCTCCGTCATCCAGAATTTGCGCGCCGTCGACGTCTTCCTGGTGCCGGAAGAAGAGTATCCCGGTGCAGTCATCCAGACGCTGCCGGAAGTCCTGGCCGAAGCACTGGGCAAGAGACCGTTGCGCCGTCTGGGTGTCGTGGGCTACGGTGTGATGCAACATGGGTTGGCCGTAGCCATGCACGAGGCGCTGCCAGGCGTCGAGTTTGTCGACATGACGCGCGAATATGAAGTGATGCGTGCCATCAAGAGCGAAGCCGAGATCGCCGTGATGGGATATGCCTTCGAGATGGGCGCGGAAGGCTTAAAGGCAGCCATTCCCTACATCAAGCCAGGCGTCACCGAGTACACGGTCATCGGCGCGGCCGAAGGGCGCATGCGCTCGCTGGGCATCGAGGGTTGGAATTTCCGCGGCATGGTTGCCTCCGGCGTGCGCTCCAACGGGGTGGTGCCGCCTGCCTCGTTCAAGAAAATGCAGGCAGGTGAGCTGGTGCTGGTCGGCTTCAGCCCCAAGTATCGCGGCTACTCCTCCGGCGTCGCTTGCACCTTTGCCGTCAATCATCCGCCCACCAAGGAGCAGGCGACTTTCCTCGGCCATCTGGCCGACGCGCTGGAGGTGACGCGCGATGCGCTCAAACCGGGCAAGAAAGGCAAAGAGGTCGACGCGGTGCCGCGCCAATTCCTGAGCAACTTGGGTTATGGCCCCTATCTGACGATGGGATTTGTCCACACGGTGGGGCTGAATGAGTTCGAGCGCCCCTTCTTCGGGCCGAACAGTGAAGAAGTGTTGCAGCCTAATCTCACCGTGTGCATCGACATTAGCATGTTCGGCCACCCCGTCTTCCACGGATCGCGCCTGGAAGCGGGCTATGTCATTCGGGAGCACGGTGCCGAGCCACTCTCGCGCAACCTGGAGGAGCTGCTGCTCAGCCTGCGCAAGCCAGATGGCCTCTGGAGCGTGGGGCGCAGCTGAGTCTCGCGCAGGAGATAGCGGAAGAAAACGGGGGCGATTTCTTCGAGGATCGCCCCCTACTTGTCTGATGCGTCCAGATTAATCAGGCCACCGCTCACGATCCATTGCGCGTGCGCACTTCGACCTGGCCACCCTCTGGCTTGACCGCCACTACCTCACCGCCCTCGAGATGGCCGACGTGCTGGCTGACGTAGATGACAGTGCGCGCCCCGTCCAGCTGACTGTCATGCAGCTTCGACTTGTCCGGATAGTAGCGCAAATTCGGCCCGCGAATGATAAAGCCCTCCCGCTTCGGGTCGAACGTGTAACCGGGCAGGTGCCGGTTGATCACCTCGGCGATGACCTGCAACAATCCTTCCGAGGGGATCAGTTCGATGGTCATCGCCAGCTCTTCCTCGTCGAGGATGAACGTCTCCTGTGCTGCCGTCTCACCGACGATGGGCAGGTGTGCTGCCCAGCGCTGACTGCGATGTTCACGACACTCCAGCGCCCAGCTGCCATTGCGCCGCTGCAGGGCAAAGGTGGTGCTGCCGCCGCAAATCGGACAAGCCAGATAGCCATCGGATTCTTCTTCTGTCGTGAGGTGTTCCACTGGGATTTGCAGGCGCATCCACGTGCCCATCTCATGCGCCAGCATCAACGTGTCCACTCCTAGCGGCTGGTAGCCGGGCAATGGCGATTGTTTTACCGTGAGCAAGGCCGAGATCATGCGCCGCACATAGTTGCGCTGTGTGCTGCTGAAGGGTGCAAGCTCGCGCAAGTCTGCCATGTCGGCCGTATCGGCATAGGCAGGGGCATTGGGGCGAAATTCGTTCAACAGACCGATCAGCTGTCCCAGGCGGTCAAGTGTCCAGGCGCGCAACTGGGCAGCGCTGAGGATGCCGCTCAGGCTCAACGCGCCACGATCGCAGCGAATGGTGAGCGTGGTCTCACGGTCATCGCTCAGCACTTCGCGGTAGCGCACGCTGTGTACCTCGGGATAATGTTCTTCCACATTCTCATAGCCTCTGGCGTACGCCTCATCATCCGCGATGGTGAGCCAGCGGAAGCGCCCCGGCCCAGGATCCGGATCGTGCAGGCGTCCGGCGCGGAAGGATTCGCGCAACAAGAAGGGCAGAGCGTTCTTGAGCTGCTTGGAGATGACTAGAGGAGCCAGTGCCACGTCCATCGCCTTTTCCAACGCTCCCTTGAGTGCCCTCAAGACCTCGGCGCTGCGCACTTGAATGGTGACATAACCTTCCACCGGGCTCAGCCAAAACAATCCGTAGAGGGTCTGATAGGTGCAGGTGGCGCGCTCCAGTTCGTCAATGTAGTCCAAGCGGGTTTGGAAGCGATAAATGCCCTCGACCACACCAGGCTTCTCCGGCAGAGCGATCAGCTCAGAGATGGCCAGCTGACGTATGGCGGGCAGACCACTGTCCTGAGCACGATCAAAAGCAGCCAGGTCTTCCTCCAGCCGGCTACGCAGACCCTGCAACGCATCGCGACGCAACGCAATCTTGTCGAAGAGATAGACTTGCAGGACGGGATTGCTGCCATAGCGATACTGCTCAAACAATCGGGCCACCTGTTCGTCACTGATCTCGGGGCAGGCATCGATCAGAGCGGTGAGCTGTTCACGCCCCATGCGCGCGACAGCCTGACGCATGTGTTGCAGGCGCCGACTGAGGATGTGACCGAAGCGACGGCGCAAGACCTCTTCGGTCTTCTCGTCTTCCAACAACTGATACATCGCCTGACGTAAAGCGAACATCGGGATTTGTTGCAACTGGCGCAGGCGCATCCCTGGCTCTGCCATCATCACCTCCCACGTACCCAATCGCCCAAGATTTACTTGTGCCGATTTCCCGGCCACCGCAAGCTGATGCCGGTGAGCTTCCCTCCCGGCCCGATCCAGTCTACCTTTTGCACCGCGTGCACGACGCCGACTGCCAGGCTCTCGATGCGGGCGCCTAACGCTTCACCACCCGGCGCGAGGGTGCCGATCTCCTGAGCAACCTCCATCGTGGTGTGGGGTGCTTCGCCGAGCTCGACGCCAGTCAGACGGTCGCGCAATTCTCTGACGCGCTGGGTTATACGCACGCGTTGCGTGTGGCGCAAGGGTTCCAGCGCAGGGTCGGCCGCCATCTCCGGGAAGATCACCCCATCGCGCGACCGCATGTACAGCACGGGTACCCCCCATTCCACGTCTTCCCTCTCTCCGCGGTTGAGGATGGCAAGCCGTCCGGCTGTCACTGCCTCGTCCAGCGACAAGCCGATCGAGAGCGCCAGATAAAAACGGCGCGCAAAGGCGATCGCCGCTTCATCATAAATGGTGTATTGCATCGCGACGGCTGCCGGGATGCCCACGCGCATCAACGCAGGCGCCACACCGCTCCATAGATTGACCCCGTCGCGCCGCCCCGTCTCGCAACCGCCCAGGAAAACCACCCGCACTCCACAACGGCGCAACGTGTGTGCCAGCTGCTCCACCGGCAGGGGGCTGAGATCGCCTTGCTCATCCTCCAAGAAGATCGCCCCGTGCCCCGAGGAACGTCCATTGTCCTGCCACATGAAGCCGGCGTGGCCGGCGAAGTGGAGCATATGCGCGCCCTGGCAGGCAGATTCCAAACGCTCTGCCGTCAGATGCTCGACGAAGGTGACTTGGATGCTGGCCACGCCATCTAGCGCCTTGGCGATGTACTCGCGCTCGGCGGCCAAGTTCAGGCGTGGGAACTGGGATGGTGCCGCGAAGCCCACCACCAGCTTGAGCGGCAGCTGGGCACCGACCGAGCCGGGTGCGATGGGAATCGCCTCGTGACGCACGATAGAAACACGCGTGTCCAATGCCAGGAAGCCATAGGGCGTGTTTTCCTCCCGCAACGGTGACAAGTAGATATATTCCCACGGCAAATTGGCCACGCGCAGGTCATCCAGCACCAATCGCAAGCGGAGGCCACTATTCTGGTCCAACGCGGCAACGCTGGCAAAAAACATCTCGCGCACCGTGGGCGGCAGCAACATGTCGGCCAGCTGCCTGCCCAGCAGGCGCAGGTCGGCGGCGGCGATCCCTTTGCGCTCCAGATTGCGCAAATGGCGCGCCAGAGCAGGCGGTTGACTGACCAGCTCAGGCTCGCGCATGCGGTCAAGTGGCGATTGGGTGACCTCCACCTTGAAACGTCCATCCTGCCAGTCACGGGCGCGAATGGTGAAGTCCACGTACTGCATCTCTGCCCTCCTGAGACGTCGTGATGCGCCAACAAGATCGCCTGCCCCCGAGGTGGGAAGCAGGCGACCGTTGTATGCGCTTATCAAGCTGCCGTGCAATACTGCGTCCGAAGTCAGATAAAGGACTTTCCATAATATGATACCACATACTGGCGCAACATGCAAGAGGTTTTCAAGATGAATTTCGCCGAGAGCTTTGCGTGCATCTTGCGCCTTGCCACCCTCTTCTGACCACTTGCGGACGAAATCAGAAAAAAAGAGGAAAATTCGCTTGCAGAAGTATTGACAGTGACACTGTAACTGTGATATAATGGAAGCGTGAGCGAGAGAGGTGATCTTCAGCTCAGCATCTATGAGCTGGCGGCTATGACCGGGGTATCTGTGCGCACCATCCGCTACTACATTGCGGAGGGCCTGCTTCCGTCGCCGGGTGCGCGGGGCAGAAAGGTATCCTACGGTGAAGAGCATCTCCTGCGCTTGCGGCTGGTGCGTTGCCTGGTGGAGCGACGGGTGCCATTGGACGAGATTCGGGAGCGGCTGGCAGGTCTATCACGACACGAACTGCAGGTATTGGTGGAGGAGGAGGAAGCGCGGCGGAGGCGCCGTGAGGATGCCAAACAAGAAGGCAGGCCGCGCGATTATCTGGCCATGCTGATGAACCACGACGACACAGATCTGTTGTCAGCCTCAGAACGCCGAAGCGCGCTGTATAAGTATGAACGTCGCCTTCCTCCGCGGCCTGAACCTGAATCAGCATTGGAGCCAATGTCAATGTACTGCCCTGCTATGCGGCGATCCAGTGAGGAGAGTGAGGAGCCACCTGTGCGATGGAATCTGGCACAAGGCATCACGCTCTCCGTGGAGCGTCCCATTTACGAGCGCTATCGGCAGCTGACTGACCTGTTGGTGCGTGTGGCGAGGGCGATCCTGAGCGAGATGCGTCGGTGATGTTCGCAGCGGGAGACCTGGAGATCATTTATCGATCATTTATTGAGGGGGCTATCTTTAGATCCATCAAGAGGAAGGAGAACCAATCTATGCATTCTGTGATTCACCATTGTGTGACCCATCTGGAACCCGGCAAAGGAGTCCACTTTCACGCCGTGACGCTTTTCCCGCTCCTGAGTCAGCTGGTCAGCCCGCTGCGCTACCGTGTCCTGGCCGATGCGCTGGCGGATGGCTCGGTTGAGGTGCGGGAGAAGCCGGCGGCCATGGTGCCCGAGTTGTGGCTGATCAACCACTCGGCCGATCCTGTGCTGGTGTTGGGTGGGGAGGAAGTTGTCGGTGGCAAGCAGAACCGTATGGTGAACGCCAGCTTCCTCATTGCGCCCCACAGTGAGGTCAACCTGCCGGTGACCTGCGTGGAGCATGGCCGCTGGCATCGGGTGAGTGAGCGTTTCGATGCCGGCGAGGCGGTCTACATGGCGCTGAGACAGGAGACCACCCGACAAGTGTACGCCTCATTGCGCTGCTGGGACCGTCCGGTCGCTGACCAGGGCGCAGTGTAGGACAACATTGCGCACCGGGCAGCTGAGATGGGCACGCGGTCGCACACCGGAGCGATGCACGACATCTATCGCGCCAAGACTGTTTCGCTGGCCGAGTACGAGCGCGCCTTTTGTCCGGTCGAGGGGGCTGTGGGAATGGCGGTTGCCATGGGTGGGCGGCTGGTCGGGCTGGATGTGTTCGACCAGGCTAACACTGCCAAGCGCTTGTGGAACAAGCTGGTGCGCAGCTATGCGCTGGACGCCCTAGACCTGTCTTCCTGCGACGCGGCCACCGAGAAAGTAGTGACTGCCTTCCTGGACACGTTGGGCAACGCCGACGCAGAGATTTTCCCCTCGCTGGGTCTGGGCAAAGATCTGCGTCTGAGTGGCAACAAGGTGGAGGGTTCGGCACTGGTGTACCAGGAGACAGTGGTCCACATGGTGGCGTTTCCCGCAGAGAACGGCCACTCACGCCAGTCATCAACCGGGCTGGCGCGTGCCTCGATGCGCCGCTACCAGCGACTGGAGTGACAACCGCCTCAACGCAAGAGACCGGTGATGACTGCATCGGCATATCTCAAGCAGCATTGCGCATCCCTCCGAATGCCTGGAGTGTCCGGAGGGATGCACTATATCAAGTCAGCGACAGTGTGAGCTGGCACAGAATGGTTGTGCACGTGGACAGCATCTTGCAGAGCTAGACTGTAGCAAGACAGGAGGCACAACGGGATGTCAACGCGATTGGAACGAATTATCCACATAGACCAGGAAATCAGAGCGAAACGTTACCCGACAGCGGCTCAACTGGCAGAGCGTTTTGAGGTTTCCAGGCGCACCATCTACGAAGATCGCGCTTTCCTAGTAGACCGGCTGGGTGCACCCATCGTGTACGACACTGAACACAAAGGTTGGATTTACGCAGATGACACATGGATGTTGCCAGCGATTATGGTGAGCGAAGGTGAGCTACTGGCTTTCTTCTTAGGACAGGCGGTCTTGCGTCAGTATCTGGGCACCCACTTTGAATCGCTCCTGCGCCATGCTCTGGATCAGCTGGTGCTGTACCTGCCCCAGCACGTGCAAGTAGACACTCAAGAACTGACAAAGCACTACACAATCAGCGCCGGCGCCACCGTGCCAATCGACGTTCAGCTGGTGCTGGAGCTCGATCGTGCCATCCGGGAGCGTCGCCAAGTCCGAATGACCTACTACACTGCCAGCCGTGGAGAGCGCACAGAACGCGTTGTGGATCCGTACCATTTCTACAATGTGCGTGGCGACTGGTATCTAGTGGCCTATGACCACATGCGGCAACAAGTGCGCAACTTTCATCTGAGCCGCATCGAGCGCTGGCAGGTATTGGACAACACCTTCGAACCAGATGCTACATTTTGCGCACACGATTACCTGACAAAAGGATTCCTCAGCACTCTGGGCGAAGAGTATGACATTGCCATCCGCTTTGACGCCTATCAGGCGCGCTGGATCCGTGAGCGCCAGTGGCACGCCACGCAACAGATCGAAGAGCTATCGGATGGTAGTCTGATCTTGCGTATGCATTGTGGAGGGCTGGACGAAGTCAAGCGATGGGTAATGAGCTATGGTGGGCACGCCGAGGTGCTAGCACCATCCGAACTTCGGCGCATGGTGACCCAGGAAGTCGGCAGAATGGCAGAAATCTACCTCGAGTGAGGATATGCTGCACTGCCCTATGATATAATGGAGAAAGAAGCGGACGCGTGTAACATTACGAGGAGGCTAGCGTGAGTGAACCATCCACTGATGACCAGCCTGATGTCTTTCCTACTCGTATCATGCGCTGTTGGGGCAAGAGTGGAACAACCCCCCATCAATTTCATCCCGTCCTCTATCACATGCTGGATGCCGGCCACGTTGCCCAGCAGCTCCTGAAAAAAAGCTCACCGCGCTGGAGACGGGCGCTGGGATGTGTGCTGGGCGTGGACTTGTCCACGGATGGATTGTCCAATTGGATCTCCTGGCTTGTCGCGCTGCACGATATCGGCAAGATTTCCGCCGCCTTCCAAGGCTCCTCAGAAGAACAACGTCAACGTATGCTCCAAGAAGGCTTTAGCTTCAAAGGATGGCCTTCCGATCCGAATATTCTCCATACACATATCGGTCAGGCCTTTGTTGAGAATGTGCAACCCTTCCTCGTACACAACCTTGACCCGCAGACAAAACGGGTGTGCGCCAATGTGATTGGAGGACACCACGGACGCTATCTGATACCAGATGATGTGTCGAGGACAAATACCAGACTGGCATGCTACGAGCCTTCGGAATGGGCCAAGATGCGCCTGCAAGCTGCAGAGCTGCTGTACGAACTGCTGGTGGGCGATGGGACCGAGCAGCCAATCGACCCCCCATACCATTGCACCGGAGCGACATTGTTATTGACCGGTTTTGCCATTTTATGTGATTGGCTTGCTTCGGACACGCGTCATTTCCCCCTCTGCGCTGACATGCCATCCGAGGAGTATGTTATCCAGAGCCAGCACTATGCAGAAAAAGCAGTGCAGGCAGCCGGCTTCTCCCAGCATACACTCAGCACTACGCCACCTCGCTTCACTACCCTATTCCCATCTTGGACATCTCCTCGCCCCGTCCAAGCCGCCATCGATCAAGTACCTCAGGAGGTTTTGGCTGCACCCTGCCTGGCCATCATTGAGGCACCCACCGGCGAGGGAAAGACCGAGGCAGCTCTGGCGCTCGCTCACCGCATCGCCCACAGCGCGCAGGACACGGATGAAATGTACTACGCGCTACCCACAACAGCCACCAGCAACCAGATGTTCCAACGCGTGCAGCATTACCTCAACGAACATCTCAACCTTCCCTCTCATGTGAAACTGGTACACGGCCAAGCCTATCTGGTAGAGGACGACCTGCGCGTCGAACTCCCGGATGAAGGGGACCCAGAGGAGAAACGTGCCCTCCTAGAGTGGTTCGCACCGCTCAAGCGAAGTCTGCTGGCTCCCTTCGGTGTCGGCACAGTGGATCAGGCAGAACTCGCCGCACTCAACGTGAAACATGGGACGCTACGCCTCCTCGGACTGGCCGGCAAAGTGGTCATCTTCGACGAAGTGCATGCCTACGATACCTATATGACCTGCGTTGTGGAGCGCCTATTGAGCTGGCTGAGTGTGCTGGGTAGCTCGGTTATCCTCCTGTCTGCTACTCTGCCCCGCCGCCAGCGCAACCGGCTGGTGTGTGCCTATGGCTGTGACTGCAACCAGCTCGAGACGCTCGGCAACGCCTATCCCCTCTTGTACGTCGGCAATCGCAACTCGAGGTATGCCATACCTACTGGCGCTTCCCAGCCAGAACGCCACATCATATTGAAACACTTGCACCTCAGAGACGGAGACGAGCAAGAGAAAGCACATCAGTTGCTCCAGCTGGTCAAGGACGGGGGATGCGTCTGCTGGATCACCAACACGGTGGCGCGTGCCCAACAAATCTTCCGCGCGCTGGAAAGCTTTGCCCCACGCGAGGTACAACGCTCGTTGCTGCACGCCCAGTATCCCCTGGAAGAGCGCCAGCAACGCGAGCAAGAGCTGGTACAGCGATATGGCAAGGGGGGTGAACGTCCCAAACAAGGCATTGTGGTGGGCACCCAGGTTCTGGAGCAGAGCTTGGATCTGGACTTCGACGTGATGATCTCCGATCTGGCCCCGGTCGACCTCATCCTTCAGCGCGCCGGACGCCTGCATCGCCACGCAAGGGCACGGCCGGCAGCACACTCTCAACCCGTGCTCTACGTGAATGCTCCGCTGAACGACTCCGGCAAGCTCGACATTGCTGTTGACGCATGTATTTACGCCGCATATCATTTGCGTTACACTTGGCGGTTGTTATGCGCGCGCCATGCCATCATCCTGCCCCGCGACTATCGCGCACTGATCGAAGCACTCTACGGAGCCAATGCCCCGCCCGGGGATGACACACGCCTGGCACGCGATTGGAAAGAGCTGGAGAAGAAACAGCAGATGGCATCGCAAGAAGCCAATCTGCGCCTGCTACCGACGCCCCAAGATCCTGAGGCACTGCTTTGCGCCCAAATAGCCCGTGCGTGGTTGTTCGAGGAGGACGAAAGTGGTAGCGCCTGGATCACGGCTCATACCCGTCTGACCGAGGAGAGTGTCACGGTGATCCCGCTGGAACTGAATGCGGCTGATCTTGCTTCTGCTACCCATGCCCGCGCCACAGCAGATGAGGGATGGCTGCCGCTTGACCGACCTCCCACGCGCGATGTCCAGCTGCGATTGTTGCGCCGCAGCCTGCGGGTGAGCCGGGCGGATGCCGTCGGGGCGCTGAAATCCCTGCGCTCAAATTTGCCACCGCTTCTTAAAGAGGCGCCCCTGCTCCGTTCATGTATCCCACTCTGGCTGCACCAAGGGTGTGCCTACGTCCAAAAGGTCATCTTTTCATTGGATCCCACTCTGGGACTGGTGATCGAGCGAGAAACATAAGGAGGATAAACAGATATGACAACACCAGCCGAGGAACAGCCTTCCTTCAATCTCTGGTATGAACCCTGGATCACCCTGGAAGACGCCAAAGGCAACCAGACGCGCTATAGCATTGCGGATGCTTTGCTCCAGGCGCATCGCTACACTGCGATCACCGAGATCTCACCCCTGGTCGAAGTGGGCATTCGCCGCCTGCTGACGGCCATCTTGCAGGCCATCTTTGACCCCAGACAACTGAACGACCTGCACAAGCTGCTCGGACAGGGTGCCTTCCCACCCGACCCCATCCAGCAATTCGGACGATGCCACGCACCGTTCTTCGATCTCTTCTCACCCGACACACCCTTCTTACAGAGCGCTGACCTACCCTTGCAACCCCAAAAGGGAGACAAAGTGAAAACGGTCGCCTACCTGGCGCCTGAGATCCCTGCTGGATCGGAGAGCATCCACTTTCGC
>CAKZLO010000062.1 GCA_937127125.1 uncultured Ardenticatenia bacterium | reverse complement strand
TATGTGCTGCGCATCACCCGTGCGAGCACGGTGGAAGTCATGAAAGCGGCTTACGTGCGCACCGCGTTTCTCAAAGGATTGCCCTATTGGCGCATCGTTTTCAGGCATGTGATGCGTAATGCCCTAATGGCACCGATCACTGTAATCATGCTTCATATCAACTGGCTGTTAGGTGGGATTGTGGTGGTTGAAGCGATTTTCGGGTATCCTGGCTTGGGGAGTTACTTGCTCCAGTCGGCATTGTTCAAAGATTTCAATGCCATAGAAGCTGGAGCAATGATTCTGGTAGCCGTAGCGGTTGGTACTCAGCTGATTGCCGATATAATTTACACATTTCTCAACCCGCGAATCCGGTATACTTGATGGGAGCCAATCGGGGGGATCGAGTTCAGTCAGAGCAGGTTCCGTGCTCATAAGATCGGGCTAAAAGGTAGCTATGGCCACAATCGAACGTGTACTAATGAGTGTTGCCGCGCGACGACCATCGCGATGGCGACGATTACGTGAGAGTATGTCTGTGGTGTTGCGTTCCAGGAGCGCAGTGGTCGGATTGGCTATTGTGGCCTTCTGGGTTTTGGTTGCAATTTTTGCCCCTTTGCTGACCCCTTACGGGCCCTTCGACCAGGATTACACGTTGCAGAATGCCCCGCCCTCTGCGGCTCATCCGCTGGGAACTGACCATCTAGGACGGGACATTTGGGCGCGATTGATCTATGGAGCCCGTCTGGTTCTCATTATATTGCCCGTGAATGATGCTCTGTGGCTGCCAGGTGGGACCGCGTTGTGGGGTGTATTTCTGGGACTTGTGATGGGATCCATCCTTGGGTTGCTGGGTGGTTATCTGGGCGGATGGATCGATGAAGTCGTGATGCGTCTGTTGGACGCTATGATGGCCTTCCCGGTCATCTTGCTCTATATGATTATCATCGCTGCTATTGGATCCTCAGCGGTTAACATTGTTCTGGCTATCGCTATTGTGGGGACGCCTGGCATCGCGCGTCTGGTTCGCAGTCTAACGCTTGACATTCGCACCAGGGATTACATTCGGGCGGCTGAGACGCGTGGCGAGAGCGCTTGGTATATCATGTTTCATGAGATCCTCCCCAACGCACGCGGTCCACTCATTGTGGATGCGATGTTGCGTGTAGGGTATGCAATATTCGCGATGGGCACCCTTGGCTTCCTGGGGCTCGGATTGCCTCCCCCCTCGCCTGACTGGGGTAGCATGGTGGCGAAAGGTCGGCAATATATCGTGTCAGGCAGTCCATGGGCCGCCTTGTGGCCTTCGGTAGCTATTGCATCGCTCGTGGTAGGCCTCAACCTATTTGCCGATGGGCTACGCGAGGAGCTGGCACGCTATCGCTAGGGGCAGGATGATGAGATTGTGTTCTGATCCTCTGCCACCCATCCTAAAAGTTGAGAACCTCTCCGTCTCCTATGCTACTCGCTACGGAGAGGTTGAAGCAGTACGCCAGATCTCGTTCGAGGTCAGACGTGGGATGACTCTCGGCCTCGTGGGTGAATCGGGATGCGGCAAGACCACTGTAGCATTCGGCATCTTAAATTTTCTTGGCCCCAACGGACGCATTGTCGAAGGAAGTATCAAGTTTCAGGGGCGTGAGCTGGTAGGACGTTCTGAGAAGGAACTGCGCACATTGCGTGGCGACCAAATTGCCATGGTCTATCAGGACCCAATGCAAGCATTGAATCCCTCGCTCACCATCGGAGAGCAGCTCTCAGAGGTACTAATCGTCCACCGAGGCATCTCGCGCGCAGATGCATGGCGCAAGTCCATTGACATGCTGAACCGGGTGTACATGCCAGATGCGGTGAACGTGATGAAGCGTTATCCTCATCAGCTCTCCGGGGGACAGCAACAGCGCGTGGTGATTGCTATGGCTCTGCTCAACAACCCAGCCTTGCTCATTATGGACGAGCCCACCACAGCGCTAGATGTGACAGTTGAAGCAGCAGTTCTGGATTTGATTGAAGACCTGAAGCGTGATTTTGATACCGGTATCATCTATATTACCCATAACTTGGGCGTGGTGGCTCGCGTGTGTGATCAGGTTGTGGTCATGTATGCTGGCGAAGTGGTAGAAAGTGCACCCATCGGGAACCTCTTCGCGCACCCGCTTCACCCTTATACGCAGGGATTGATGCGTTGTGTGCCGAAGCTCGGTAGTACCAAAGAAGAGAGCCAGCTGTACCCCATTCGGGGACGTGTCCCAGCTCCACAAAACCGACCATGGGGTGCTTGTGTGTTCGCTCCCCGTTGCGACTATGCCACCGAGCGATGTCGCAATGAGCGACCCGCGTTCCGCGAGATCGCCCCAGGCCACAGTGCCCGTTGTTTTTACGCTGGGGAAATCGACCCCTCTGCCTGGCAACCTTCTGAGGAAGCAGATCTGCCATCTCCTTCTCCTAAGCCGGACGCAATCCCTGTACAGGAGAATATCTTAGAAATCGAAAATCTGAAGACCTATTACGAACAGCCTTCGCGCTCAGTGTTCAGCTTGTTTGGCTTGGGCAAGAAGCACTATGTCAAAGCAGTGGATGGTGTGAGTCTGCACGTGCCAAAGGGTATCACGGTGGGCATTGTGGGTGAGTCTGGCTGTGGCAAAAGCACCTTGGCCAAAACCATCATTGGTCTCGAGCCCTTAACATCGGGAACGCTCCACTTTTTGGGCTTCGATCTCAGTATGCCCGTCACACGTCGCGACGTGAAGCTGATACAGGAACTCCAGATGGTTTTTCAGAACCCGGACTCCACAATGAACCCAGCGTACACAATAGGAGAACAGATTGCACGTCCTCTGCAGCGCTTTAAGACAGTGCCGCCACATCAAGTGTATGATGAGGTGATTCGCCTGTTACGGGCAGTCCGGCTCGATCCTAGCTACTATGACCGTTTCCCCAGCCAGCTGAGTGGCGGGGAAAAACAGCGTGTAGGTATTGCGCGAGCTTTTGCCAGCCGACCCGAAATGGTGTTGTGTGACGAACCTGTTTCTTCGCTGGATGTTTCTGTACAGGCAGCTGTGCTGAACTTGCTGCTCGACATCCAACGACAGTATGGCACAACAATGTTGTTCATTGCCCACGACCTCAGTGTAGTGCGTTTCTTCTCAGACATTGTGGCCGTTATGTACCTGGGTCACATTGTCGAGCTCGGACCCGCTGAGGCGATTTACATGCCCCCCTACCATCCTTATACTGAAGCTTTGTTGTCCGCCGTTCCTATTCCGGACCCAGGTGCGACGCAGAAGCGTATTCGGTTGGAAGGGAACGTCCCAAGTGCTCTAAATCCACCCAGTGGCTGCGTCTTCCACACTCGCTGTCCCCGACGCAATCTCCTGCCCGATCACGGGTTAGTATGTGAGGTAGAGCGTCCACCGTGGCGTTACAACACTGAGCAACATCGTATCCTGTGCCACATCCCACTGGAGGACTTACGCAAAATGGAACCTGTTATTACGAGCCACTGAGGAGGGGAGCAATGTTTGTTGGGGATTACATGACCAGACATCCTGTGATGGTAGCTCCCAACACTTCGATCGTTGAGCTACAAGGCATTATGGCTGAAAACAACATCCGCCACGTGCCTGTCGTGGAAAAGGGTAAGCGATTAGTGGGGCTAGTGACCAGACAAAATCTGCGCATTTCGCCCACCGAGCTGAGCAGTCTAAATGTCTGGGAGATCACACGTTTTCTCTCCAGCCTCAAAGTAAAGGACGTTATGATACGTGGTAAGGATGTGATCACTGCTGTGCCAGACATGCCCATTGAAGAGGCGGCAAGCATCCTGGTCATGTACCACATAGGTTGCTTGCCTGTTGTAGAGGAAGGGATTGTGGTAGGCATCATTACAGAGTCGGACTTGCTCACCCAGCTCACCAATCTCTTGGGTCTGCAGGTGCCAGGCTGGCGTGCTACAGTACGTGTGCCCGACCGCCCTGGCGAATTCGCCAAGATCACCGCAGCAATCGCGTCGAAAGGCTGGGGTATTGATGCAGCCGGCAGCCTTCCCACACCACGCAAGCCAGGGTATTGGGACGTAGTCATCAAAATCAGCGCTGCCACACGCGACGAGCTGGCGGCTGTGCTGCGGCAGATTGAGGGACAAGAATTAATCGATATCCGCGAGACGGGCCCATGTCCATGAGACAAGTCTGTTTTTATAAGGGGAGAAGGCTGTCAACCACTTGTTGTACAATTTATTTGACAATCTACTGCTTGTCTATGCAGATCTCTTTGTCCTCCAAGACTTCGTTGCAGCAGGAGATCCCTTATGCTCCCTCTCCAAGGTATTAACATTACAGATCGTCGAGATCGTATGGTCTTCGCTCGTCTGAGTGAGCGACAGTGCCAACAGCTCCACGAAGCCAGCCTTCGTATTCTGGAACGTACTGGTGTGCGCTTATATCTACAAGAGGCGCTCGACCTGCTAAAACGTGCAGGCGCGGAGATCTTCGACGGCAACCGCGTTCGCATTCCAGCGCGTCTCGTGGAGCAAGCGCTGGATACTGCACCTAAACGGGTAGTTTTATACGATCGTAACGGACACCCCACGATCTTCCTAGAAGGCCATCGCAGCTACTATGGCCCGGGCTCTGATCTCCTTAACATCATTGATCATCGCACTGGTCAGCGACGAAGACCTGTGCTCCAAGACGTGAAAGAGGGGATCACTCTGTGTGATGCATTGCCCAATATAGACTTTGTGATGTCCTTATTCCTTCCTAGCGACGTCAACCAGATTGTCGCCGATCGTTACCAAATGGAAGTTATGCTCAACTACACTACTAAGCCTATCGTGTACGTGACGTATGACACGTCTGGCTGTGTCGATGCGGTTGAGATGTCAGAGATCGTCGCTGGTAGTGCTCAGGCGCTGTACGAGAAGCCATTTACTGCATGTTATATCAATGTCACAACCGGTCTACGCCACAACAGGGAAGCATTAGAGAAACTTCTCTTCATGGCCCAGAAGGGATTGCCAACCCTGTACATACCAGTCGGATCGGGTGGTCTGACAGCACCAATGACAATGGCCGGAGCAATGGCGTTGGTAAATGCTGGAGCGCTGACCGGACTGGTTATCTCTCAACTCCAACGGCCTGGGACACCTATCATTTTCCCGGGCTGGGGCGGCGAGGCGTTGGATATGCGGACGATGGTCGAACCATATGCCGGATCAGACTATCAAGGGATTGCCGAGTCACTTGCCCATTTCTATGGTCTGCCGGTCTTCACTTTGGGTGGAGCAAGCGATGCCAAGCTCCCAGATAGTCAAGCAGCCGCCGAAGCAGCCCTGACACTTATGTTGCGCGCGTTGAGTGGAGGTCAGCTCGTCCACGATCTGGGTTACTTGGAGTCCGGATTGTGTGGCTCATTAGCTCAGCTGGTGATTTGCGATGAGATTGTGGATTGGATCAAACATGCCTTGACCGAGGTTGACATTAGTGAGGAGACACTAGCGCTGGATCTCATCGATCAAGTGGGACCGGATGGCCAGTTCCTGGAGAGCGAGCACACCTTGCAGCACTTCCGTGAGCGATGGTATCCGCGCCTGTTCGAACGTGAAAACTACGAGCGTTGGCAATCGCGTGGAAGCAAGACCCTAGTTCAACGTGCCGCAGAACGGGTGGAGGAGATTCTGGCCAACCATAAGCCGCCTCTATTACCAAAGGATGTGGCTGCGCGATTGCGCGCTGTGGTTGACCGAGCAGCACAACGTTATGGATAGGACTTTGCCGCTTTGGATATATACCGCGTCATAGAAACTGGAGGAGGCATTCTGTGAAACAAGTTGTGTATCCTTTGGCATCGCCATACCTGCATATGCTGGACACTGCCCAGTGCGAACAAATCCACCTGGCCGCTCTGGAAGTGTTGCGCCGCACAGGGGTTCGCGTACACCAAAGTGAAGCACTGCAACTGCTCAGGGAAGCCGGCGCCCACGTCAGCGACACCAATCTGGTTAAGATTCCCGCCGCATTGGTCGAATGGGCATTGCAACAGGTGCCTTCCTATATTGGCCTGTGCGCGCGTGGCAGCAATCGGGTAGTAGCCCCCCTCTGCGGACGAAACGTCAGCTTCGGGCCGGGATCGGATTGCCCCAACTATCTTGATCCGCGCACCGGCCAGAAGCGACGTTTCACCAAGCGCGATGTAATCGATTGCGTTCGGCTGGTAGATGCCTTGCCCCAGCTCGACTTTGTGATGTCGATGGGTATCCCAACGGACATCCCTGCACCTGCAGGAAGTTCGCAGCCAAACACGTACCGCCACCAGTTTGCTATCATGCTGGAACACACGGTGAAGCCGATAGTGTTCGTGTGCGACGACCGGACGGACTGCGAAGCGATCACCGCTATGGCAGCGGCGGCGGCAGGTGGGCTCGAGCAATTGCAAGTCAATCCTACCTTATTGTTGTACTCCGAGCCGACATCGCCTTTGCAGCACAGCCGCACGGCTACAGAGAAACTGCTCTTTATGGCGGATCATCGGCTTCCAGTGGTGCACTCGCCTGCTCCTATGATGGGTGGCACGGCACCGGCCACTCTGGCCGGCGGTGTGGTGCTGGGTACTGCTGAGGTGTTGAGCAGCTTAGTCATTCACCAGCTCAAACGGGCTGGTGCACCATTTGTATTCGGCAATGGATTGCATCACATGGATATGAAAACCACCATCAGCGTGTACGGAGCCCCCGAGTTTCAATTGGCTCGTATCGCAGTGGTCGAGATGGGACAGTACTACGGGTTGCCCACATGGGGATATGCTGGCCATTCAGACAGTAACGTGATGGATGAACAGGCCGCTGCCGACGCTGCCTTGTCCGTTATGGTTGCTCTGTTGACCGGGACTAACTTGGTGCATGACGTAGGCTACCTAGAGGCCGGTCTGACAACCTCGCCCGAGATGATCGTCTTCACGGCTGAGATGATAGATTTTGCACGGCAAATGATGCAAGGTATTCAACTCGACGCCGAAGCGATGGCATTGGAGGTCATCCATCGAGTGGGACCAGGTGGTGATTACTTAAGTGATGCACACACGTTGGCCCATTTCCGTGAATTTTGGCAGCCAACTTTGTTTGACCGCCGTCGTGCCGAGGCATGGCAAGCTGCTGGGAGCAAGCGCCTCGGTGAACGGCTCAGAGAGCGCACGCTGAGTATTATGGAAAGCCATCAACCACAACCACTGCCCGACTCAGTGAAAGAAGAGATAAACTATATCCTTGAGAACAAGTAACCCTTGGATGGGGTAGGATCTTGTATGATGCTCAATACTACCTATGTTGTTGTGTTGATCACAGCACCGTCACATGAGGTTGGCAAACAGATAGCAGATACACTGTTAGAGAAGAGACTGGTTGCCTGTGTGAACATCCTGGCGCCCATCGAATCCCATTATCTGTGGAAAGGTGAGCGCTGTACGGACCAGGAAGTATTACTGCTTGCGAAAACGCGGGCAGATCTGTTTACGGGAGAGCTTGTGCCGGCCGTCAAGGCAGTCCACCCCTATGAAGTGCCAGAGATTATCGCCCTGCCCATTCTGGTAGGAGCAGAGGACTACCTGGCGTGGATCGACGAATCCGTCGCGTAACCTGCTGCTACCTGCCAACGCCAATATGGAGAGACATACACGCTTCCAGCTACTATGCAGAAACATAGCGGGGCAGCCGCTCAGGATTTGCCAGTGTGCAGCGAAGGTTTCTGTAGCTCTCCTGAAAGACTAGGGTGAGATCTTCACCACATCACAGAGCAATGCTTTATAGACTGGGAAACCTGAGATAGGATCGCGATTGTCGTGGTCTGTTAGTACATTTACGTTGCATTCACGCCAAGCCGGGCTGGCAATTGGGCTACCTCCACCCATATTTGCCTCTATAACACCCGGGACGATATCCTCTGACACGCGCGCAACATAGCGTACCCGGCCGCGTGGCGTGATGACCCACACCGCATCGCCGGATTTAATCCCCCGCAGTGCCGCATCGCGAGGATGCAAAGTCACCAGCGGCTCAGGCTGCATTTTGAGCAAGCCGGGAATATTGTGGTGCTGAGAACGAAAATCAGACTGAATCCGTGCTCCAGAGTTGAACACCAGAGGATATTCGCGGGCCAGTTCAGGGGTTGAAACAGGGCTCTCTCTCGGCTCCATGTATACCGGAAGGGGATCATACCCGTACGCTGCCAACACGCTGGAAGCGATCTCAAACTTTCCCGAAGGGGTCTCGAAGCCCGGTTGACCATCACGCCGCAACAATCCCAGCTCCCATTTACGATATCGCTGCTCTATGGATGGTATAGTAACACCTTTGGGGTGTGCTCGCACCGTTTCCAGATCAAAGCCGCTCCCTTCCAGTGCCCAACGGATCACATCTTCCTGCGAGGCAGGATACAAATGACCATAGCCCAAGCGATTTGCAATCGCGATAGCAATATCCCAGTCGCTGCGCGCTTCTCCCAGCGGTTCAATGATGCGCTCGCGGACTTGGAGCGTGGGGCCATACACCATGTAACCTTCATTCTCAAACAAGGTGGTCGCAGGGAGCACGACATCAGCGTACAAAGCGTCAGCTGTCAGAAAGCGATCCACTACCACTAGAAAATCTAGTGCACTAAAACACCTTTGCCACAGATCGGGGTTCGGATAACTGGTGATAATAGACGAACCTACGATCATCATCGCGCGCAATGGATAGGGATCACTCTGCAGAATGGCACGTGGCAGCTCCATAGCATGGGCTTCGCGTCGATACAGGTAATAAAGTGGATAACGATCCTTCCCGATCGGCATTATGCCCTGAGGCGGCTCAACGCGCCGGGTCTGGTTAATTGGGAAATCCGCCCCGGGCATCTTGATCACTTTGCCACCCGGTACATCCAGGTTGCCCGTCAGTGCCCACAAAATGAGCACCGCACGAATATTTTGGGTGCCGCTGCTGGTATACTCCAAGCCTGTGTAGCTGACCAGACAGGCACCCCGGGCGCGTGCGATGGCGCGCGCAGTACGTCTGATCTCTTCCGCCGGCACCCATGTAATCTGCTCAGCTCTTTCCGGGGTAAACTCGGCTACATATGCCTTAAGCTCTTCGAAACCGACTGTCCATCGCTCAACAAAGGGGCGATCGTACAGGCCCTTCGCGATGATGACGTGAATCATGGCGAGTGCCAACGCTCCGTCGGTGCCAGGACGAATACCTAACCACCGAGCGTTTACCGCGCGAGCTGTTTCATTGCGGCGATGGTCGATGACGATCACTTCCGCTCCTCTGCGCCGCGCTTCGCACACACGCCGATGGTTGATAGGGGGTGAATCAGTGGCAGGATTGTCTCCCCAGATTACCACGAGATCAGCGTTTTCGATATCTGCGTACATGTCTGCCTCCCAGACACCAAACGTGGTGACTGGTGCGATGATCCCATGGGATACATAGCAGATAGAACCAACACCTGTTGTGTTGGGTGATCCAAGAGGAAAGAAGAGACTCCACGCTGATGATTCACGCACGCCCGCTGGTGTCAACAAGTGGCACAACGTCCAGTCAAAGGCACCACGCCCAGTGTACATACAAATTGCTTGGGGACCATAACGCTGGGCCACATCTTGCAAGCCCCTCACAATGGTATCGAATGCTTCATCCCAGCTGACGCGTTCAAAGCGACCTTCACCGCGCTCCCCGACGCGTTTGAGTGGATACAACAAGCGATCCGGAGAGTAAACTATCTCTGGCGCATGTACCCCTCTGGCGCAACATATACCCTGAGGGTGACCCTTCCAAGGCGCAAGGCGGCTGATTTTGCCATCCTCGAGATGGATTTCAACACCACACCCCCCGGGACACACCCCACATAGACCGTGAACAATCTGATGTGTCGCTTCGTTACTTAGGTCGGTCTTGAGACGGTCAGCAGACGCCGATATCTCTATGCTGCAATCCTCCAACACAGCTTATCTACACTCCCAAACACTTAGGCCAGTTTATCCAAATACATCATGCGACCCAAGTACTGTTTACTGCGCAGTTGCTCGGGGACCAGGCTGGGCCATCACGCTGACGATGGGGCACAGATCCATCCACCATTGCTGCTTGGGCCGACCAAACGTTCGATCAATCATCTTGGGCATATCTTCAAGGTTATGAAAACGCACCTGCCCTCCCTCGAGTCCAATGAAGGCAGCAATCGGTGGCTTGGTATCTCGCTGCTCTACCAAATACTCGACACAGCGTGCAGCCAAGCGGGTTGCCAGAATGCGGTCGAAGGGGGACGGATTGCCGCCTTGCTGCAGGTGACCCAAGATGGATTGTCTAACCTGAAACAGGTCGCCGCCTTCCTGCTCAAGCAAGGCCGCAATGAAGCTGGTGGTATAAACGTCGTTGGCTCTCTCGTTACGAATAAGCAATCCCACCCGCTTACCGCCCTTGAAACCAGCTGTCAAGTTTGCCAAGTCGTTGAGTAGATCGCGCAGAGTGATGCCATTTTCGTGCAAGTAGACGCGCTCTGCACCAGTTGCCATGCCACTCATCAACGCCAAGTAGCCGCAGTAACGTCCCATCACCTCGACGACAAAACAACGCCGTGATGCAACTGCCGATTGCTTTATCTTGTCCACTGCCTCAACAATACTGTTCAGAGCGGTGTCCGCTCCCACACTCAACTCAGTACCGGGCAAGTTGTTATCTATAGTGGCCGGCAAACAAAGGATCGGGATATTGAAGGCAGGATAGTGGTCTCGCTCTGTGTAGAGGCGATAGGCACCTTCATACCCCGACCAGCCTCCAATAACGAGTAAAGCGTTGATCTCGTGTTCCTCTATGCAGCGCGCAATGGCGTAGAAATCACTCCCAGAAGGCAGGTACGTGTTGGTGCCTAGCTCAGCTCCTCCGCGACTGACCCAACCCGTCACGCTCATCCAGCCCATTTCGTTGACATCGCCCCCAACAAAGCCCTGGAACCCGTTCTGAACTGCCAGCACTTTCCAGCCGTGATCAAGCGCCAAACGCACTGCAGCGCGCACGGCTGCGTTCATCCCCGGAGCTGCCCCTCCGGAATTCAGGATGGCCAGCTTCAAAGGGCTTTTGCCCGAAGGCGCACCATGGGGTAATGCTCGCACCAAAGTGCGCAGGATGCGAAATGACTCTCTAAAACTGCGCCCTCGCAGCTCTGCCGCTCGTTCAAACTCCTGACGCTTCAGAGCTTCTGCTACACTGCGAGTCTGCTCGACACATTGCATCAGCGGAGTGCGCGTTATCCGATTGTCTCGGATGCCAATTAAGACGGGCTCCTTATCCGGAGTTGCGTTCAGGAGATCTTCGACCGCGGCATAACCCAACCATGTGCCTAGATTGCGGTCGAACGCGCTGGGAGCCCCACCGCGCTGCACATGACCCAGTACGGTGACACGAGTATCCTGTCCCAGCTTCTGTTCCAGAACGTCTTTGACATAACCGCTGGTAATCGGCTTGCCATAGCGATCTTGAGCTCCCTCAGCCACAACCACAATGCTGTGTCGCCGTCCAGCATTACGACCTGCCTGGAGCACCTGACACATTTTGTCCTCCCAGTTGTCGATGTCGGGTGGACATTCGGGGATCAGCACCCAGTTGGCACCAGCGGCAAGTCCGCCCATCAACGCCAGGTAGCCGCAATGTCGTCCCATCACTTCCACCACAAAGGTGCGATGATGGCTGGCGGCAGTGCTGGCGATGGCGTCGATTGCCTCGACAATGCGATGCAATGCACTGTCAGCGCCAATTGTCATATCGGTACCCACCATGTCATTGTCAATCGAACCTACCAGTCCGACGACGAACAGGTAGCGGTGACGATCAGCTGTCTCCTGGCTGATCCAGCCCTGTTTGACAAGATCTGCCAAAAGGCCACTCCACTCACGACGGAAAATGTCGGCTCCAGTCAAACTGCCATCACCACCGATCACTACCAGACGATCGATGCCTCGCTCCACCAGATGGAGGGCAGCCCGCATCCGCCCCTCACGAGTCTTGAAGGCTTCACAACGCGCCGAGCCAATGACAGTGCCGCCTTGTTGCAGAATACCACCCACCGAGTCCCAGGTCATGCGACGAATATATTCTCCTCCATCCACCATGCCCTGGTAGCCCTCATAGATAGCGTACACTTCCGCTCCACGATCAAGTGCAGTACGCACCACAGCACGTACAGCGGCATTCATGCCCTGCGCGTCCCCGCCACTGGTCAAGACACCAATCCGTATGGGAGTCATACCTAGCACCTCTTGTCACAATCTAGAGACCTATGACGAGTAAATCGCTTCGGCCATTGTTATAGTTTGTAAATGGATATCTACTGTATCCTCGATGCGCTGAGCGTAGCCCCCAGCCATCGTAATGGCAACAGGGATGCCCGCACAGTGTAAGGAGCTCAGCACCAGATTGTCGCGTTCTCGAAGTCCCTCCTTAGAGAGAGACAGACGTCCAAGACGGTCATCCTGGTAAGGATCCGCACCAGCCAGGTAGATTGCCAGTTCAGCACGCGAGCAGTCAATGGCGCGCTGTAATCCCCATTCCAAAGCTTGGAGATAAGCTGCATCGCCAGTGCCATCAGTCAAAGCGATATCCAGCTTGCTGATCTGCTTATGGAACGGATAGTTATTCGCAGCATGAATAGAGAAGGTGAAGACATCTGGATCATCGGAGAAGATTGCTGCTGTTCCATCTCCTTGATGGACATCACAGTCCACAATAAGTACCCGCCTGCACAATCCTTCCGCCTGAATCGCACGCACTGCCACAGCACTGTCGTTCAAGACGCAATAGCCCGCACCGCAGTCCTTAAATGCATGATGGGTACCACCCGCCAGGTTCACCGCGCACCCATCTTTGAAAGCCACGAAGCATGCTTCTATTGTCCCGCCTACAGAATGGCGCGTGCGCTCTACCAGTTGGGGCGACCAGGGGAGCCCAATGCGTCTCATCTCGAACTCGCTCAAACGACCGAGCTGAAAACTTTGCCAGTACTTGGCTGTATGCACCCGTTCAACTTCTGCTTCGGTGACGGGACGGGATGGACACAGTGTATGGTGCGCTGCCAAGCCTGTCTCAACCACTCGTTGTCGCAACAAAGTGTACTTGGACAGGGGGAATTTGTGCCCCGACGGCAGAGGAAAGGTGAACAAATCACTAAAAAACATCCTCATCCAACGAACCCTCAACAGCTTACCCGCTTGATGCGCGCTCCGAGTTGGGCCAATTTCACGTCAACCTGTTCATAGCCACGATCAATCTGCCTGATATTGCGGATAATGCTGGTGCCTTTGGCACACAGTGCAGCAATGAGAAGTGCCATGCCGGCCCGTATATCAGGACTGGCTATACCTTGCGGTTCGGCGTGGAGCTGGCTCGGCCCCTGGACAAGACAGCGATGGGGATCACATAGCACAATGCGTGCTCCCATACCGATCAACTTGTCCACGAAGAACAACCGACTCTCAAACATTTTCTCATGGAATAACACAGTGCCCTTAGACTGCGTCGCGACCACAATGCTGACACTCATCATATCGGCCGGGAAACCGGGCCATGGGGCATCGTCCACTTTGGGGATGGCGTCACCCATATCCGGCACGATCTGGAGTGGTTGGGTTGCCGGCACCAGAATATCATCGCCGCGAATTTCTACCTCTACGCCCAGTCGTTTGAAGACGAACAAAATCATGCGTAAGTGTTCCGGTGAAGCATTTCGAATGAGCAGTTCGCTGCCGGTAGTCGCTGCCAAGGCAATGTAGCTGCCGACCTCTACATAATCAGCACTCAATGTAAAATCCGTTCCATGCAGGCGCGGAACACCTTCTATTGACAGCACGTTGGATCCAATACCCGTGATGCGAGCGCCCATCCGGTTCAGTAGATGACACAGATCTTGCACGTGAGGCTCCGAGGCCGCGTTGCGGATAACTGTGTTACCTTCTGCGGTGACGGCAGCGAGGATCGTGTTTTCGGTGGCCGTCACACTGGCTTCATCGAGCAGGATGTCTGCTCCACGCAGGCGCCCTGCTGCTAACGTTAAGCTTTCATTATAGTCAAGATTGGCTCCGAGCTGACTAAGCGCTAATATATGGGTATCGATACGACGACGACCAATCTGATCACCTCCTGGCTTAGGCAGCTCCACTCTTCCTTCGCGTGCCAACAGTGAACCGGTCAACACCAAGGCGCCACGCATCTGACCAAATAGTGCTGGATCGGGTTTGACCTTGTGCACCCGTGAAGCGCGCAAAGTGACAGTATGGCTGTCGTGAGATTCGACTTCGACCCCCAGATCGCGCATAATGGTCAGCATAACGCGCACGTCCCCGATGTCGGGCAAGTTGTGCAGGACAACAGGTTCATCTGTAAGCAGAGCCGCAGAGATCAACGGGAAAGTGGCATTCTTATTGCCACCGGGAACAATGGTACCCTTTAGAGGATATCCACCCTCGATTACGAATTCGTCCATTTCGTCTTGGTCACTTCACCGTTGTGAATGGATACTGGCGTCCCAATCTGGGCGCCTGTGACACGAGCTGCATCTCCCCCAGGCAGAGCAATCTCGACATGATGACGTGTGCTACCTACATACGCGATCAATGCATCTGGCACACCATCGGCATAGGTGCGTCGCAGACCCTCTATTCTGTGCCCTGCGAGCTCAAACACGGGTATTTCGGGGAGCTGCTCTGCTTTAATGTCCAGAACAAGGTTTCCAAAGCGATCTATATGGAACACATGGGCAATAATTTCGCCAGATGCCTTGAAATCAGGGACCGGAAGTGTCAAAAGCACTGGGTCGTCAACCGGTTTTCCTAGATAGGAGATGGGCAGTCCTCTGGCCAAGTGTGCGCCAACCGGTGCGAATATGTCACGGCCGTGAAACGTAGCACTAACCACTGGCAGCCAATATTCCGCATTGGTGATGCTGTATGCTTCCCAATTGGCAGAGTGCATCAATACACAGGTGAGCACCCCATTGTCCGGTGCCAAGAAAATTCCTGTATTCGTGCGTGCGGCCAGCGCACGTCGTTCGCTACCGACTCCAGGGTCGACCACTGCTATGTGGATGGTATCAGGGGGAAAGTAAAGCTCTGCCTGATATAGCAGGAAGGAAGCGGTCAGCACATCTTGGGCCGGCACCTCATGAGAAATGTCCACTAGGGTCACGTGTGGGGCGATCGTCAGGATCACACCCTTCATAACCCCTACATAGGCATCGGACATTCCAAAATCAGTGGTCAGGGTTATGATCGGCATAGGCCCATGGGCGAGAATACAGGTGAAATGGTGCCTTGATCAGCTGCTACCTCAGGAACCTCCATCGAAAAAGTTCTTGAATTCCTGACTGGCTCCAGGCTCAGCTACCAGTTCGCTGAACAGTGACCATTCTTCTGCAGAGAGTCTTTCTCGTCGCGGTCGACCTCCGCGTTTCATCAAACACGCCCGCTTAAGGATCTTCTCCACATGATTCGCATGCCCAAGGCGTGCCTCCGCAGCAGCAAGCAATACTATTCCTCGGGGTGTAAGCCGCTTCGCATTGGCACTCTTCTCTAGGACCCTGATCACCTCTTCAGGAGGTGAATTCGTCCGCAGAGCTGCCTCGGCCCACTCCTCGTGCCCATCTTCGAACTCGAAAGGTTTCATCTCAGCGACTTTTTTCCAGCGGCGTTCGGCCTCTCGAGCTCTGCCCTGCCGGGCCTCGCACAAACCTTGGTAGAAACCTCTACGTAGAGGGTTGGTTTCACGCTCCAGATACTCGCGCGCTCGCTCCAGCTGCCCACTCTCAATCAGCATCTGATAGACAGGGAAGGTGTCACTCGGTTCTGTTTCATCCTCCCACGCCTGAGCCCAAACAGTGATAGCATCCTCGATACGGCCTTGGGAACGATAAAGATCAAACAGGGCAAGATAGCTTTCTTGCTTACTTTCCGAAGTCAGGGCATTTCTCACCGCACGCTTAAGATTCTCCTCAGCTTCCTCCCACCGTCCTAGAGCTTTGCATTCGAGACCTATGACTAACCAATTTTCGTGATTGCCCGGCGTGGTAACTGCTTCGGCGCGTAGCTCATCTAATCCCTGTTCCACATGTCCCATATCAATAAGCACACGGGCAGCTTCTCGACGCCATAGCGTCTTGCCAGGAGCTCCTGACTCGTCCAACTGACGGTACAACGCTAGAGATTGTTCAAGATTGCCCAAAACGTGATGGATGCGCGCTTGTTCAGCTAAACTTGCATAATACATATCACGTAATTGGGGGCGTCGTTTCCACAGTTCCGGTTTCAGATTGGCAAGACGATCACTAAGGCGCTTGTACTCCAGCGCTGCCTCCTCAAGTTCGCCCTCCGCACTGTGGACGCGCGCTTTTATGAAGATGCTTTCATACGTATCCGGAATTCGCATGGCCAAGGTCAAATCCTCTTCAGTACTCTCTACAGCCATTATAACTGTGGAGCAAAGAAGGGTCAAAGGGATATTCGCATATGTGCAATCTTTGCCAATGTACTCCAGGTATGCTAGAGTGAAAACTGAATGAAATGTATGGGAGCCAAGAAGGGAAAGGTCTATCTCCGGTCCCATTGACGTTGCTTTCGGGGTACTTGAGGGTTATTCCATGTAGATTGGATAGTGCTGAGCCTAGAGACCGATTAGGAGACTGGTGAAACAAAATGGCTAGAGGTCGGATTGTCATTAATCTGGAGGCGTGCAAAGGGTGTCAGCTGTGTACCACTGTCTGTCCCTCCAATCTCATCCGGATGGCAAATTCCTTCAATAGCAGAGGATATCGGCCAGCGGAGCTGGTTGATCCACAACAGCGTTGCACTGGATGCGCGCTGTGTGCCATTATGTGTCCGGATGCTGCAATCGAGGTATTCCGTGAAGTCAAGGTCAAGTCACAAGAGGGCTCGGCCGCTGAAGAAGTGGTGCTAGTGGTGACAGGGCCGGCATGAGCGGTGTGCGTACAAACTCTCCGGTGTCACTTTTGTGCCGACGTAAAAGTACTGACATCGTACGGGCATCCACAAAAATATTCCATCCCGCAAGAGAGCACGAGTAGCGAACAGTGGCAAAGGAACTCCTGAAAGGTAACATAGCGATTGCTGAGGCAGCACTACGCGCCGGCGTGGATGCCTACTTCGGTTATCCTATCACACCGCAGACCGAGCTCTTGGAACATATGTCACGACGGATGCCGGAATTAGGGCGTGTCTTCCTACAGGCGGAAAGTGAGATTGCCGCTATTAATATGGTGTACGGCGCCGCGTGCACAGGTGCTTGGGCAATGACCTCGTCCTCTGGACCGGGCATCAGCTTGATGCAAGAAGGGCTTTCCTACATCGCGTTGTCGGATGTGCCTGCAGTCGTGGTGGATATTATGCGCGGCGGCCCAGGCCTTGGAAACATTCAGCCATCTCAGGCAGACTACAATCAGCTTACACGCGGTGGCGGTCATGGCGATTACCGTTGCATCGTGCTGGCTCCTGCAACGGTTCAGGAAGCGATTGACCTGACAGTGCTGGCGTTTGATCTAGCTGACAAGTATCGCACTGTTGCCATCTTGGCAGGAGACGGCTTGATCGGTCAGATGATGGAGCCAGCGCAGTTACCACCGATGCGCGAGCGTTCGCGGACGCGTCCACCGTGGGCACTTACTGGTGCGCGTGGACGCCCTCCTAACAGCATCGCCGCTTTCGGCCTTGAAGCGGAAACGCTGGAAGCCATGAACTGGCGCCTACAGGCCAAGCTACAACGCATCCGCCAGACTGAGGTGCGCTGTGAGACTTGGCTCGTCGACGATGCTGAGATACTGGTGGTCGCTTTCGGCAGCGTGGGACGCATTGCAAAGACAGCAGTTCGCGAAGCACGTGCACACGGAATACGTGTTGGTTTGATCCGACCCATTACCCTGTGGCCATTCCCCTACAAACCTATTGAGCAGGCAGCCGCACACGCCCGAGCTGTGTTAGTGGTGGAGATGAACACGGGACAAATGGTGGATGATGTGCGCATGGCTGTATGCGGACAGGCACCGGTATATTTCCATGGCCGCCCTGGCGGCAGTGTTCCTGTGCCCGAGGAGATACTGGAACGAATTGTGGAGTTAAGCAAAGAGGATTGAAGTGGACGAACAGATTGCAGTGGTAAACGTACAAGAGCAGCTGGTTTACGCTCGGCCACGTGCTCTGACCGAGGAGACAACTAACTATTGCCCGGGTTGCACTCACGGCTTGATCAACAAGCTCATCGCCGAAGTGATCGACGAGCTGGGGATCCAGGAAAATACAATCAGCGTATCACCAGTTGGTTGTTCCGTTTTCTTTTACCGCTATTTGGTGTTGGATGGCGTAGTGGCGCCACATGGCCGTGCTCCTGCCGTGGCGATTGGCATCAAGCGTATGCTTCCCGACCGCGTCGTAATTACCTACCAGGGCGACGGGGACATGGCTGCGATCGGTATGTCTGAAGTGGTATGGGCAGCAATGCGCGGTGAGAATATCACTGCGTTCTTCGTTAACAATGCCAATTACGGTATGACCGGTGGCCAAATGGCACCTACCACTCTGGCCGGTCAGGTGACCACTACCACACCTGAGGGACGCGATGTGGAGACGATGGGCATGCCAACACGTATGGCTGAGTTGATCGCAGGTCTGCCGGGCAGTGCCTATGTGGCACGCTGCTCCACTTATGACGCACGCACTATTCGCGATGCACGCAATGCTATTCGTTTGGCACTGCGTGCCCAGATGGCTGAAGCTGGCTTCACTATGGTGGAGTTTCTTTCTGCCTGCCCGACCAACTGGGGACTTTCGCCACAGGGAGCCCTCCAGTGGATTAAGGATACTATGGTAGCCTATTATCCCTTGGGCGAGATCAAGGTGTCCGAAGCAGTGCAGCGCTTAAAAACGAAGAGATGAAGGTGAGCGTGCTTCTATGCAAGTATCCGTGATCATCGCAGGGTTTGGAGGGCAAGGGGTTCTCTTCGCAGGCCTGATGCTGGCTTATGCAGCTATGGACAGAGATCTTTATGTCACTTGGTATCCTAGCTACGGCCCCGAGATGCGTGGTGGGACAGCCAGTGCCACGGTGGTGATCGGCGACGAAGAGATCGGTTCACCAGTTGTGCTTCATCCAGATGCGGCAATTGCGCTGAACATACCCTCGTTCCGCAAGTATGAACCTCTGGTAAAGCCGGGAGGGGTGCTTGTCTATAACTCCTCACTCATTTTTGAGATTCCCGAACGTACTGACATTCAATACGTTGCAGTGCCAGCAAACGCGATTGCGGCAGAGATTAGCGATACACGAGTTGCCAACGCAGTGACAGTAGGTGCATTGGCTGCCGTGACAGGGATGTTGCCAGTGGAGGCATTGATAGAGACCGTGGACAGGCATATACCGGCTCCACGTCGTGCAACGGTGCTCCCCAATCAAGAGGCGCTGGAACGAGGCGCCCAGCTCGCTGCAGAGCTGCTGAAGCAATCCAGTCCTTCGGCGTTGCCTCATTATGAGCGGTAAAGTGCCCTAAGAACACCAAGGTTTTCGCACTCTGGCCTTGGTAAGCTCCTCTCGTTTGCTGCCCCTGAGTTCGTCCTGCTGTCACAAGATAGCAGTTCGACATAGGATGCTCGTTCCAAAGCTTTGCAGAAAAGATACGAAAACTGCAAAATGGTTTGACTCCGCCCCGCACCACGTGTAAGATGCAACCTTGATGGTGGCGGAATCGAGGTACTCTACGTCTTTGCGCCAACTCTATAATCTAGAGAAGATGATCACTCGGTCGTAATGAGAAAGGAGCATCTTTTTATGAGCACCCTGCGCGCGGCGTATGAAATTCTGGCACAACAGCTGACGAAGCAAGGTATCGACGTCCAAGCTGTAGAAGAGGCACTGAAGAAACAACATATCGAAACACCTAGCTGGGGATACGCTAATAGTGGCACGCGTTTCAAAGCTTTTGCCTGGGAGGGCGCTGCTGTCACCACACGCCAGAAGATTGACGACGCGGCAATGGTGCATAAGATGACAGGTATCGCGCCGTCTGTGGCAATCCATATCCCGTGGGATAAGCCAGAAGACGGTGATTATCGTGCTATGCGCCAGTACGCTGAGGAGCGCGGGCTGCGCATTGGAGCAGTGAACCCTAATCTCTTTCAGGACGACTCCTATCGTCTGGGCTCTCTTGGGAATCCCGATCCTGCCGTGCGGCAACACGCACTTGATCACATCCTGGAATGCTGCGAGATTATGACCCAAGTAGGAAGCACTATACTAAGCCTCTGGTTCGCTGATGGGACCAACTACGCCGGACAAGACGACCTGCGTGGGCGCAAGCGCCGTTATGAGGAGCTGTTGCCCATCGTTTACCGAAACTTGCCGACTGGCAGCCGCATGTTACTCGAGTACAAGCTTTTTGAGCCCTACTTCTACAGCACCGATATCCCGGATTGGGGCACTTCCTACGCGATGTGTCTCAAGCTGGGACCACAGGCACAAGTATTGATGGATCTAGGACACCATGCGCAAGGTGTGAACATCGAACAGATTGTGGCATTCTTGTTGGACGAAGGGAAGCTAGGTGGCTTTCACTTCAACAATCGCAAATATGCCGACGATGACTTGATCGTGGGCAGTGTGAATCCTTATGAGCTCTTCCTCATATACTATGAGCTGACCAATGCCGCACAGGGAGATGCCGAGCCGGCGCGTTCCACAGCCCAGAACGTGGCTTATATGATTGATCAATCCCACAATATTGAGGGCAAAGTGATGGCTATGATCTACTCGGTATTGAACTGCCAGGAAGCATACGCATGTGCCTTACTGGTGCCGCGTGCTCAGCTGGCCGAGGCACAAGCAGCTGGGGACGTCTTGGAGGCACATCGCATTCTCACCGCAGCGTATCGGACCGATGTTCGCCCTCTATTGGAGAAGGTGCGTGAGGAAATGGGTGTTCCACCTGATCCGCTGTCTGCCTATCGTGCCAGTGGATACGAAGAGAAGATCCGAGCGGAACGCGGGCTGGCGCCGACGAGTGGTGGGTTTCAATGATTTGGGGGGAACACTGTGATCCGTAAGACGTGGATACCTATCGATCAGGGGATTATCGTAAGGGTGCAGTTCAGGTTGCCGCATAGCATTTGGGCCGATCGTATCCATTTAGTAGGCGATTTCAACGGCTGGGATACTACTGCTCATCCTATGCAACGTAATAGCAATGGGGAATGGTATATCGAGTTGGATTTGGAGCCGGGCCGACGTTATGAGTTCCGCTACCTGTGTGATGGTGAACGCTGGATGAATGATCCAGAAGCAGACGCTTACGAGCCTAATCCCTACGGTGGCAAGAATTCTGTCCTTTTCACCGAGCTACCTGGTGCGGAGCGTGACGACGTAACGGACAGAGAATGAGACGTCGTTGGATCCTCTGGGTGTTGATCATCGCTTTCGTTTGGCTGGTGATCACCCGGTTCACAGAGATTCAGAAACTGCTTGACATTCTAACGCAGGGTCAGTGGGAGTGGGTATTGGCTGCTGCCCTGCTCCAGGCCCTTTTCTTCGTTGTTTATGCTGCCCTTTATCAGGCCGCTTTCCACACGGTTGAGGTGGAGAGTCGGGTTGGCGAGCTAATCCCAGTATTGTTGAGCTCGTGGTTTTTGACTGTGGTGGCACCTAGCGGCGGGGCCAGCACAGCTGCGCTCTTCGCTGACGATGCTGCGCGCCGTGGACAATCACCGGTGCGCGCAGCAGCCGGAACTGTGTTAGTGCTGTTGGCCGACTTCAGCTCGTTCATTGTAGTGCTCGCGATTGGCCTCCTATATCTCTTCGGTCAACATTCATTGCAGTTTTACCACATCCTTGGCACCGCTGTTTTGCTGTTTTTCATCGCTTCTCTGACAGGGTTGCTGTTGATGGGTGTATGGCAACCCGATCAGCTGCGTCGTTTCCTGCACTGGGTGCAACACATTGTCAACAATCTGGCACAGCGCTTGCGGCGTCCTGCGTGGCTGGCTGGCGATTGGGCAGATAAGACCGCCAACGAGGCAATTGATGCCTCCCTGGCTATGGTAACCTATCCACAACGAGTGGTGCGCACGCTGGCAGTAGCACTTGCGGCACACTTGGTCAACCTGGCCAGTTTGTACGCTCTCTTTCGCGCTTTCCAGGAACCGATCCAGTTCGGTCCATTGGTTGCCGGTTTTGCGGTAGGCGAGTTGTTTCTGGTCGTCTCGCCCACCCCAATGGGCATTGGTGTAATGGAAGGCGCTATGGTCTTGGTGTATAACTCCCTGGGGGTTGCCACAGAGAAAGCCGCCGTGGTCACATTGGCCTTTCGGGGGTTGTCACTCTGGTTGCCGCTCTTTATTGGTTTCTTCCTGCTGCGCCGCGTAAAATCATTTGGTGCCGAGGAGTACTCGCGCGCGGAAGTCAGCAGTGTGCGCGCCGTTGCGTTGCTAACCGCGTTAATGGGCCTGGTCAATATGGTGTCCGCGTTTACTCCCCCGGGGGTTGCACGGCTATTATTAGTAGCCCAGTTCTCACCATTGGGTGTTACGTACGGCGGACACCTCTTGGTCGCGCTGGCCGGTTTTGCCCTGCTGTTGCTGGCGTGGGGATTGTGGCACCGCAAGCGTTTGGCTTGGTTTCTTACCTCGGTGACTCTGGATGCGTCGATCGTCTGTCATTTACTCAAAGGATTGAATTACGAGGAGGCCATAGCTGCAGGCGTACTAGCGGTATGGTTGTTTTTCCTGTATCCCCATTTCCACGCTAGATTGCAGCCCCCCACGTTCAAACAGGGTATTGTTACTCTGGGTGTCGCTATCCTGTACACGCTCACGTATGGGACCTTAGGTTACTTCTACTTAGAGCAGGACTTTTTTAATGTGGACCTTGGGCTGGACACGGCACTGTGGCAGACGCTGATGACGCTGGGTTCGCTGAGGGGAGCCGCTGGCCTTCTGCCTAACACGAGCTTCGCTGAATACTTTGTCTCCTCTGTACGCCTAGTCGGTGTAACAGTTTTGTCGTACACATTGCTTGTGATTGTGCGCCCATTGTTTGTAACTCCTCCCGCCACACCTGCTGAGCGCAGGCGCGCCGCCAAAATGGTTCATGCGTACGGGCGCACACCTCTAGCACAATTGGCATTGTTGGATGACAAGTCCTACTTCTTCGACTTTGATGGAACAACAGTCCCCTATGTCGTCAAAGGACGTGTAGCGCTGGCATTGGGCGATCCAATTGGGCCATCTGAAAACGTAGCAGAAGCGGTGCGCGCGTTCCGCACATGGTGCACATCCAACAACTGGTATCCCGCTTTCTACCTCGTGCGCCCTGTCTTTCTCGAGCATTACCGTGCTGCCGCATTGCATCTATTGCCTGTTGCTCAAGAAGCCCTTGTCGACCTGTCCAGCTTCGATCTTGAATCAGACACCGATAGTATGCTGCACCTGCCACTGAACCGTCTTGCTAGCTTAGGCTACCGATTCGAAGTGGTTGATCCGCCCCTGCCCCGAAATGTTGTGCAGGAACTGGCTGCCGTGAGCGACGAATGGTTGATGACCGTCCAGAGTAGTGAGAAGAGCTTCTCGCTAGGATGGTTTGATGAAAAGTACTTGCGTAACACGCCGGCAGCGGTCGTGCGTGCCCGTGAGGGATTCGTGATTGCTTTCGCTAACTTGGTGACAGGATGCGAGCGCGCCGAAGTGGGGGTGGACATGGTACGCCATCGCCACGATGTGCCTGGTGGATTGTTGGAGTATCTGTTCGTTCACATGGTGCAGTGGGCGCAAGGTGCCGGCTATCAGTGCTTTAACTTGGGGATGGTGGCCCTCGATCACGAGAAGGAAGCGTTTGAGGAAACACAAGATAGTTGGGCACTTCACTACTTGCGCGAACATATCGCTCGAGTTAATCGACATAAGGGGTCGCGTTCCTTCAAAGAAAAGTTTCGTCCGTGCTGGTCGCCTGTCTACTTGGCCTATTCGCCTGAGATCAGCTTGGCTCTGATAACCATGGCAGTCATTCGCGCAGATGCCGGCACCGGCCTTGTATGGGGCTATGTGCGCGGTTTACCACGACCTGTGCAATTAAGGCCGAGGGAAGTATGACACGAGACGAACTGGAAGCCAAACTCAAGAGCCTGCCACCCAAACCAGGTGTCTATATCTTCAAGAACGCTCTGGAAAAGGTGATCTACGTCGGCAAGGCGGTCAACTTGCGTGCGCGTGTGCGTTCTTACTTCCACGACTCTGCACAGCACACACCCAAAATTCGCCGCCTGGTTGCCGAGGTCGCTGATGTGGAATTTATTGTCTCGCGCAGCGAGCTGGAAGCACTCCTGCTGGAGAACACCCTCATCAAGCAGCACCAACCTCGTTTTAATGTGCGCCTAAAAGATGACAAACGTTATCCCTATATCAAGGTGCACTGGCAGGATCCTTTTCCGCGAGTTACGACCACTCGCCATATAGCGCAAGATGGCGCTCGTTATTTCGGTCCGTACACGATGGCCTCTGCTGCTTATCAGACACTTGACTTGGTACGTAAAATCTTTCCCTATCTTACCTGCACGCGCACCATCACAGGCAAGGATGAGCGTCCTTGTCTTTATTATCACATTGGGCGTTGTGCCGGGCCGTGTATTGGAGCTGTGAGCCAAGAGGAATATCGTGCCATTATCGAGGGTCTGTGCGATTTTTTGTCCGGTCGTGTGGACGCTGTACTGGAGAAGCTGCGCAACCAGATGCAGGCGGCCGCAGAGGCCTTAGATTTTGAGAAGGCGGCAACCTTGCGCGACCAAATCGCTGCCATAGAACATATTGCGCAGAAGCAGACCGTAGTCAGCTCAGCGCTAGCCGACCATGACGTAATCGCATTTGCTCGCCAGAATGGAGATACATGTGTGCAGGTATTTTTCATTCGTGGTGGACGGCTAATCGGACGCGAGTACTTTGTGTTGGACGGCGCTGCCGAGGAGGCTGAGGAAACCATTTTGGCCAGCTTCGTGAAACAGTTCTACGACACCGTGAGCCAGGTGCCACCCGAGATCCTGCTGCCCCACGAGATAGACGAAGTTATGATCGTGCGCGAATGGCTGCGCAGCAAGCGCGGCGCGGATGTGGTGGTGAAGGTACCGCGACGTGGACCGAAACTCGAGCTGATCAAGATTGCTACCGAAAACGCTAGCGAAACCTTGCGCCACCTGCGTGACCAGTGGCAAGCTGATGAAGGCAAGCAGAACGAGGCATTGGCAGAGCTGCAACAGGCGCTCAACCTGCCCGCTCCGCCGCTGCGCATCGAGTGCTACGATGTTAGCACCCTCCAAGGTGTTTACACTGTGGCCAGTATGGTAGTTTTTATTAAGGGTACACCCCACAAAAGCGATTATCGCCGCTTCAGAATTCAAAACGTTCCCGGTCAAGACGATTTTGCTAGCATGCAAGAAGTATTGCGACGACGTTTCCGACGCCTGCAGGACAGTGCCTATGAAGGACAACCTGAGCCCGGCACACGCCGTAAGAGTCAAACAAGCTGGAACATTTTGCCCGATTTGATCATTGTGGATGGAGGCAAGGGTCAGCTGAATGCAGCGTTAGCTGTCCTGGACGAATTCGAGTTGCGCGATGCTGTGCCCATAGTGGGGCTTGCGAAGCGCGAAGAAGAGCTGTTCCTGCCCGGCCAGTCGGAACCCCTTGTTCTGCCACGCAATTCTCCCGCACTGTTCCTTGTGCAACGCATTCGTGACGAAGCACATCGTTTTGCGCTCTCATATCACCAACATTTGCGCACCCGCCAGGGAATTGTGTCTCAATTGGACCAGATACCAGGCATTGGTCCACGCCGTAGAAAGATACTGCTAGAACGTTTCGGCTCCTTGGAAGCTATCCGCCAGGCCAGCCTGGAAGAACTAACCGCACTGCCTGGTATCACACGCCGTGTGGCGGAGCAACTTAAGTCTCAACTTTGAGAGTATGTTCAGATGCTAGGTAACGACCCAGCAGTCAAGTCGACAGCAGAAGCAGAAAAACCCAAGGTACTAGTTGTTGAGGACGAGCCAGTGCTGTTGGAAACGCTGGAGTACAACCTGACGCGTCAGGGCTATGCTGTCCTCACTGCCACCAACGGTCACCAAGCTCTGCAGTTGGCACGTGCCCAGCAACCCGACGTAATTATCCTGGATCTTATGTTGCCTGGCCTGGACGGTCTCGAAGTATGTCGGATCCTGCGCCAGGAGATGAACGTGCCTGTCTTGATGCTGACGGCACGTGCCGATGAGGTCGACAAGATCGTCGGTCTGGAAGTGGGTGCAGACGATTACATGACCAAACCGTTTAGTATGCGAGAGCTGCTGGCACGGGTCAAAGCGCTCTTGCGTCGTGTGCGCCTGATTCGCGAGGAAATAAGCAGCCGGGGCGCAGAAGAGCTCGCCGCACCTTCGTCAATCCCGAGAGCTCAAACTCTCACCTTCGATGATCTGGTGATCGACCTTGCGCGTCGTGAAGTGCTGCGTAACCAGCTGCCTATACGTCTCAAGCCCAAGGAATTTGACTTGTTAGTTTTTCTCGCTCGTCACCGAGGCATCGTGCTCTCACGCGACCTGATCCTGGAACGTGTGTGGGGATGGGATTATAGTGGAGGGACTCGTACGGTGGACGTTCATGTGCGATGGCTGCGTGAGAAGATTGAAGCAGATCCATCTCACCCAGAACGCATTGTGACCGTGCGTGGCATCGGCTACCGTTTCGAGGGATAGATATGTTCACCCCAGTTGTGTGGCGCTATGTGTTGCCCTTCATAGCAGTGGTGCTCATAATGATGGCAGGCATTGCAGCGGTGGCACCCTCTCATTTGCGTCTTGCGGTCGCGCTGGTCACCCTGATCCAGGTCCTTTGCATAGTTACTATGGCGATATTGATCTCCCGCCAACATGTGTATCTGATGCAGCGCGTGGCACGTGTGATGCAGCGCCTAGCTGGAGGAGATGGGGAGGCACGACTGCTGCCGGAAAGACACAGTGGTGTGGAACAATATGTGGATGCTTTCAACAAAGCGGCGGAACATCTGCAGCACCAGTTGCAAGTCGCGGCACAACAGTGTGTCGATCGAGCTGCTGTGTTAGAGCATATTTCAGAGGGTGTAATCCTCGTGAACGAAGAAGGATGCATAGAGTTCCTCAATCGGGCTGCTGCACATATGTTCGACACAGAAATCACGGATGCCCTCGGCAAGACTTTCGCTCAAGTGGTACGTGATCACACACTGATTGAGCATGAGCGCAGTTGTCGCGGACGCGCTACGGAAAGTACACTTGGTGTAGAGATTGACCAAAGGGGCATCGCGCTGCGCGCTTCTCTCATACCCCTACAACGAAAGGAAAGGATACATTGTTTGGTTGTCTTGCAAGATGTGACCCATCTGCGCCACCTGCAGACTGTGCGACGTGATTTCATCAGCAATGTATCGCATGAGCTGCGCACGCCGTTGGCCTCCCTCAAGGCTCTCGTGGATACCCTGCGAGATGGTGCTTTGGATGATCCTCCAGCAGCAAGACGATTTCTGGACCGCATAGAGGCCGAAGTGGACACGATGACACAAATTGTAGAAGAGCTGCTGGAGCTGTCCCGCACCGAATCCGGCCGAGTGCCCATACGGCTTGCTCCTACCAAGTTAGCCGATATTGTCTTGCCAGCAGTTGAGAGATTGCGTGCACAGGCCGAACGAGCTGGCTTGGAATTGACCGTGCATCTGCCGGATGACCTGCCGGCAGTGTTGGCTGATGCGGAGCGGGCACGACAGGTGGTAGGCAACTTGGTGCACAATGCAATCAAGTTTACCCCGAAGGGTGGGAAGATAACCCTGTGGGCAGAATGGCACGACAACGAAGTGCTCTTGGCAGTGCAAGATACTGGGGTGGGCATCTCCAATGAGGACCTGCCCCGTATCTTCGAGCGCTTTTACAAGGCTGACCGCGCACGGAGTGGCGGAGGCACTGGTTTGGGCCTAGCGATCGCACGTCACATTGTTCAGTCGCATGGCGGACGCATTTGGGCCGAGTCCGTTGAAGGAAGTGGTAGCACCTTTTTCTTCACTCTTCTCCCTGCCGAGAATATTGCCTAGCTCGCCCTGTCTGCCCAAAATGGCTTTGCCTGAGCCTATGAGATTCTATACTCAATCTACCAGTGTTTGCTGTGTCCCGCTTCATCCCTCGGTGAACTAACCTACCATTAACATACTATTAACATTTGCTTAACATTTAATTGAAGGGTTATTAAACGCAACATAGTAAAGTAGTGAGTGGATTGCTGTGGCAACGGCAATACCAAACCAATATCTAGAAGAGCTAGAGGAGAGATAACGAGATGAGTAAACTGTTCGTTCTTGCTGTCACAGTCATAACGCTCTTGGCATTGTTGCCGACCGCGGGCATTGCTGCTCCTCCATTCCAAGAAGAGGGTACCCAGTACACCGTGCAGGCGGGGGACACCCTGGCGATGATCGCTGAGAAGCAGTATGGCGACAAAATGTTGTACACCGCGATCGTTTACTATAACAACCGTATGGCACGGCTGGACAAGAACATCAGCCCCATCAGCGATGCTAACAGCCTGGAACCGGGTTGGGTCATCTACCTCCCTCCAGCCGAAAAAGCCAAACGATATGCCGAGCTTATGGCAAAGGGTGTGACTTTGCCTGAGGTTGACCCGTTGACTGTCACAGGCGATATTATTAGTGCGGGTAGCTCCACAGTCTTTCCACTGTCCGAGCGTATGGCCGAGCGTTTTAAGGATGAAGGATATCAAGGTAGCATCACGATTGACAGCATCGGCAGTGGTGCTGGCTTCGAGCGCTTCTGCAAGTCCGGCGAAACCGATATCGCAAACGCTAGCCGCCCGATCAAACATAGCGAGGTGGAGAGCTGCCGCGCTATAGGTCGCGAGCCAGTTGAGTTCCGTGTTGGTACTGATGGTTTGGCTGTAGTTGTGAGCAAAGAGAATGATTTCCTGACCAACCTCACGCTGGAGCAGCTCGCCAAGATCTTCTCGGACGAGGTACAAAAATGGTCGGAAGTCGACCCGAGCTGGCCCAACGAGGATATTAAGCGGTTCAGCCCAGGCACTGATAGCGGCACATTCGACTTCTTCGTAGAGTACGTGATGAATGCCACATATGGCAAGGATGCAGGCAAAGAGCGTATCCTAAAAGCAGCTAACCTGCAGCTTAGCGAGGACGATAATGTGCTTGTGCAGGGCGTTATGGGCAGCAAATATGCCATCGGCTACTTCGGATACGCCTACTATCAGGAAAACACTGACAAGCTAAACGTGCTCTCCATCAATGGCATCGCGCCAGATGAAGTAACCGTGGAGGCTGGCGAGTATCCGTTAGCACGTCCGCTCTTCCTGTACTCAACCGGCAGGATTATGACCGAAAAGCCACAGGTAGCAGCTTTCATAAACTTCTACCTCACCTATGTCAATGAGGAGATCAAGAGTGTCGGTTACTTCCCGCTAGGAGCTGAGACGCTCAACCAATCTAGACTTGCATGGCTCGATGCAATGGGTCAGTGAGGTAAACTCACTGAGAGCGGATATCGATCGAAAAAAGGGGAGGGGACGGCCACCCCTCCCCTACCTATCTCAGAATACGTAAAAACAGAGAGGGGGGATTTCCATTGGCAACTGCTACTTCTGCCAGGGCTCTAGTGCGCCGCACTACTGCGCCACCTGAATTGCGTAAGAAACGTCGCCCACTTGAGGTCCTCATCCAGACATTTCTCTTTGCCTGTGGTGCAGTCTCCATTCTAACCACGATTGGCATCGTATACGTACTGGGAACTGAATCGTGGTTGTTCTTCAGGTCACCCGAAGTGGATCTTCTAGAATTCCTCACTACTACCAGCTGGATACCAGCAGTAGGAGAGTTTGGTATCTGGCCCTTAGTGAATGCCACTATGATGACCACCACATTTGCTATGATGGTCGCACTACCATTGGGGCTAGCGTCGGCAATTTACCTGAGTGAATATGCTTCAAGTGGGGTGCGCAATGTGCTCAAACCCATTCTCGAGATTCTGGCGGGCATCCCGACCGTGGTATATGGATATTTTGCGCTCACCTTTATGACCCCTTTGCTCCGCTACATCTTTGGTCGAGACATCGTGGAGATCTACAATACTGCTTCAGCTGGCTTAGTGATGGGGATCTTGATCCTCCCGCTGGTGAGCTCGATGAGCGAGGACGCGCTGAGCGCTGTACCGCGCTCGTTGCGGGAGGCAGCCTATGCTCTGGGTGCTACTCGTCTGGAGACAGCGGTACAAGTGGTCGTCCCTGCAGCCTTATCAGGCATCACCGCGGCATTCATTCTGGCCATATCGCGGGCAGTGGGCGAGACAATGATCGTCGCCATCGCAGCAGGGGCTGGTCCTGCTTTCACTTTCAACCCTTTCAGAGCTGCTGAAACGATGACTGGCCACATCGTGCGCATCAGCGGTGGCGATCTAAGTTATGACTCGATCGACTATGACAGCCTTTTTGCCATCGGACTAGTTTTGTTTCTGATGACCTTGATACTCAATTTGATCAGTCGCGCCATAATGCATCGTTTCCGGGAGGTGTACGAATGAGAGGTGGATCAGAACCCTATGCTGCTGACCGAACGGAAACAACTTTGTTTGGCGAAGATGCCCAAGTAAAGCATAGCCTGAGAGTACGGCATCTCATAGGTCGTCTCTGGCGTGCACTTTTCCTCGCCTCCTTGATCATAGGCATTGTTGCACTAAGCGCGCTCATCTACAACATCCTGGATCAATCATTCGGGCTGGTGGCAGTTGAAACCAAGATATCTCCGCGCGCATTGGCGCAGAATGGAGTGTCCCTTGAGAATCTCTCGACGGAACAGCTCGTAGCTATCCTAGAGAAGTATGTGTCGAAAGGGGTCTTGCGACGTCTGAAAGCGGAACAACCACTTGAACAGCGCGAGCGCGAGGAACTGCTGGGCCTGGTATTGGAACGCGTCGTACAGCCGAAAATCGTACAAAGCTGGTCGCTGACCGACTCCCTATTGAGGCGCCGCAGCATAGAGAGCGAGGCGGCACAACGATACCCCTCGGCACATCTCGAGTTCCGAAGCTGGCTAAATCCTAATTTCCTCAGTCGACCTCAATCTAGCGCGCCCGAAGTGGCCGGTGTCCGCACAGCCATTTTGGGTTCCTTGTGGACAATTATCATCACGATTCTGGTCGCCTTCCCGCTGGGTGTTGGTGCAGCAATCTACCTTGAGGAATATGCACCTCTCAATCCGCTGACTCGCCTTATCCAAATCAACATCAACAACCTGGCCGGCGTACCCTCAATCATCTATGGTATGTTAGGATTAGCGATCTTCGTGCGCGCTTTGGAGCCATTGACAAGTGGTGCCTTCATCGGAGGGCTCGTGGATCCCACAACTGCAAATGGGCGTACCATTATGTCGGCTGGTTTAACATTGGCATTGCTTGTGTTGCCACTATTGATTGTGAACGCACAAGAAGCAATTCGTGCAGTGCCTGGTTCTTTGCGTGAGGCCGGCTATGCACTGGGTGCGACAAAATGGCAAGTGGTCTGGCATCACGTGCTCCCCAATGCGTTGCCGGGCATCCTCACTGGTACCATCCTGTCCATCTCGCGCGCTATGGGAGAGACAGCACCCTTAGTGGTGGTGGGTGCCTCAACCTTCATTGTGTATGATCCTAATGGTCCTTTCTCCAAGTTCACCACACTGCCGGTACAGATCTATCAATGGACAGCACGCCCTCAACAAGAATTTCGTAATCTTGCCGCGGCAGCTATTCTGGTGTTGCTAGCTTTGCTGCTAACCCTCAATGCAACTGCCATTATGATGCGAAATCGCTACAGTAGGAGGTTGATATGATTCGCTTGAAGCTTGAAACGCCCTCCTTAACGTTGAATCATCCTGTCCCTCATGACATATCGACCATTTCGGAAGACACCTGCGCACTGGAGACGCGTAATCTGAACGTGTATTATGGTAACTTCCGTGCCATCAGAGACATCAGTCTAAAACTTCCCAAGCGCAGGATTACCGCGTTCATTGGTCCGTCCGGTTGCGGCAAGAGCACCCTATTGCGCACATTTAACCGCATGAACGATCTCATACCTGGCGTTCGTGTCGAAGGAGAAGTCATATTTGGCGGATACAACATCTATACACCTGGGGTGGATGCCGTTGAGGTCAGAAGACGCATCGGGATGGTATTTCAGAAACCTAACCCTTTCCCCAAAAGTATCTACGAAAATATAGCTTGGGGAGCACGCATCAACGGATATCGCGGCAACATGGATGAGTTGGTGGAACAAACGCTGCGTCAGGCTGCTCTATGGGAAGAGGTGAAAGATAAGCTCCATCAAAGCGGTCTCTCCCTCTCTGGTGGACAACAGCAGCGGCTGTGCATCGCGCGGGCAATTGCCATCAAGCCGGAGATCATCCTGATGGATGAACCTGCCTCAGCGCTTGATCCCATCTCGACCCTCAAGATCGAGGAGCTGATGCGCCAATTGGCAGAGAACTACACAATTGTGGTAGTTACCCATAATATGCAGCAGGCAGCACGTATTTCCGATTACACCGCCTTTCTTATGATGGACGAGGATCGTGCCGGCTATCTGGTTGAGTTCGGGGCAACCGCGCAGATATTTACCAATCCGCGTGAGAAAGCTACTGAGGATTACATTACCGGACGTTTTGGATAACTGGCCCCATAGACGCTCAAACACAGTAAAAAAGAGCTATCTTGTATAACCCGGTTGTAGTAAAATACCCCTGTGCGATGTCTCTTCGAGACAAACATACAGTCGGCCGGGGAATCTGAAAAAAATGGAATGAGGCCAATGATGCTCAGACAAACCTTTGAACGGGAAATGCAGCGCCTCCAGGATGAGCTGCTCATCCTGGGCAGTATGGTGGAGCAAGCGATCGCGGATGCGGTGGACGCGCTGAAGAAGCGTGACCTAGAACAATCCCGCCAGCTGATCGCCAACGACCGCCTCATCAACGAAAAGCGCTTCCAGATTGAAGCCGAAGTACTGACCCTCATTGCTACTCAGCAACCGATTGCTGGCGACCTGCGGGTGCTGGCCTCGACGCTGGAAATCGCAGCTGAGCTGGAACGGATGGGGGACTACGCCAAGGGTATCGCCAACATTAGCTTGATGCTAGGCGAAGAGCCACTTATCAAGCCCTTGATAGACATACCACGTATGGCGGCCAAAGCGCGCGAGATGTTACATCGTGCACTGGATGCCTTTATACGTCGTGACATTGAAGCAGCAAGTGCGATACCGGCGGAAGACGACGAGGTGGACAATCTGTATAATCAGGTCTATCGGGAGCTAATCACCCTTATTATGGCCAACCCGAGAAACATTGACCAAGCCAACCACCTACTTTGGGTCGCTCACAACTTGGAACGCACAGCGGATCGGGTTACGAACATTTGCGAGCGTACTATCTTTACGGTAACCGGTCAGATGAGCGAGATTGGCAAGGAGCAAAGTGGCTATCGACTCGGTTGAGTCATCGTCTGGGTTCGCCTTTTAAGGGAGTAGTGCTCGTGGGAAAACCACAGGAACAACAAAACGTTTCTCCACACCCTACATTAGGGAGGATTAAGGCGCATAACCCTATGCAATGGGCGCGAGAGGGTTCGAACCTCTGACCTCACGGATGTGAACCGTGCGCTCTGACCGGCTGAGCTACGCGCCCTCTTCGGTCACTTAAAGGCAATATCATTGTAATCCCATTTTGCTCGTTATGCAAGTCTCTGGTCTGAAACCGCCGGAGAAGCTGAACAGAAGAACAATCTTACTCGCCCAAGATTGCCTTGTAGATCGCCTGCAACTCTTCATCAGAGTAGAAATGGATCACAAGGCGTCCTCCTTTCTTGTGGCGCAGCAGCTCCACCCGCGTACCCAGGCGACTTTCAAAGCGTTCAATCACCCAGCGATCCTGGGGGGACAGCCGAGGCTCTGCAGAAGAAGGAAAGTCCTCGGTTGGCGCAGTCAGTAGCGCACGCACTAATGCCTCGGTCTGACGCACGGTCAAGCCGCCACGCTGAATAGCGACCAACACTTGCACCTGCTGCTCTGCTGTAGGCAATGCTAGCAGAGCACGCGCGTGCCCTTCACTGATCTCGCCAGCTGCTAATGCACGCTTTACTTCCTCCGGCAGCTTGAGTAGGCGTACCGTGTTGGCTACTGCCACACGACTCTTACCCACTTGCTCTGCCACTTCCTCTTGCGTCAGACCAAATTCATCCATTAACTGTCGATAGGCATTAGCCTCTTCCAACGGGTTTAGGTCGGCCCGCTGAATGTTCTCCACCAGCGCGATCTCGAGCATCTCACGCGGTGTGGTCTCTTTGACAATGGCGGGCACACTTTCCAACCCGGCCAGCTGTGCCGCACGCCAACGTCGTTCACCTGTAATGATCTGGTATCCCTCATCCACCTTTGTTATCACTAGGGGTTGAATTACCCCGTGGGCGCGGATGGAGGCAGCAAGTTCCTCCAGCGCCTCTGAGCTGAGATGTTGGCGCGGTTGTAGTGGATTAGGCCTGAGCTGTGCCAGGGGTATCTCGACTACGCCTGCCACCTGTGCTCTAGGCGTCTCGAGATCAGCTGTTGGGATCAGGGCATCCAGGCCGCGTCCTAGTACCCTGCGCGGTTTACTCATAGTGTTCCTCGCTCACGAACCAGGTGTTTTCCACGTGCCAGAAACTCCTCGGCCAGCGCTGCATACGCCATCGCACCAGCCGACTCAGGCGAATAGGTAAAAATCGTCTCGCCGAAGCTAGGCGCCTCGCTTAGGCGCACATTGCGGGGCACAATGGTTTGAAACACTTCATGCGACTGGAAGAACTTCCTCACTTCCTGAACCACTTCCTGAGACAATCGCGTGCGTCCATCGTACATGGTCAGCACCACACCGGAAACTTTGAGACGTGGATTGAGGTGCTGACGCACCAAGTTGATCGTTTGCAGCAGCCGGCTTAATCCCTCTAAAGCGAGATACTCACATTGTACAGGGATGATCACGCCATCGTCGCTTGCCGTCAGAGCATTGATGGTCAACAGGCCCAAGCTGGGAGGTGTGTCGATCAGGACGTAATCGTAGTACTGCAGAACAGAAGCTAGTGCCCGGCGCAGGCGCATCTCGCGGCCTAGTAGTCCTACCAGCTCGACCTCAGCTCCAGCCAGCGCCGAGGCAGACGGCACAACATGCAGTCGTGGTCGCCGCGTTGTCCGAATCGCTTTCCCAATGGGCCGCTCAGCGATGAGCACCTCATAGATGGTATGACAGAGATGGGCTGATGACTTATTCTCCTCACAGCGCAAACCCAGGCTGGAGGTCGCATTTGCCTGCGGGTCCATATCCACGATCAATACGTTATACCCGCGTATGGTCAAATAATCCCCGAGGTTAACGACCGTCGTGGTCTTGCCGACGCCCCCCTTCTGGTTGGCGACGCAGTAGACAAGTGCCATTGCCTTCTTCTTGTTGCTAGTGCAACACCTTGCTCAGAAAGAGCTTAGTCCGTTCGTGCTTAGGGCTATAGTATATCTCATCAGGTGTTCCTTGTTCAATGATCTGGCCCTCATCCATGAAAATCATACGAGTTGCAGCTGCTCTAGCAAAGCCCATCTCATGAGACACTACCACCATGGTCATCCCCTCGCGGGCTAGATCGAGCATCACGTCCAGCACCTCTTTAATCATCTCGGGGTCGAGGGCAGAGGTCGGTTCATCGAATAGCATAATCTTGGGTTGCATCGCCAACGCACGCGCGATTGCCACCCGTTGTTGCTGACCACCTGAGAGCTGGTGAGGATAGCTGTTCGCTTTGTCAGGAATCCCCACTTTTTCAAGCAACTCGCGCGCAATCGCCACTGCCTGTTCCTCGCTGCGCTTACGCACCACTCGCTGGGCTAAAGTGATGTTCTCAAGAGCTGTCAAATGGGGGAACAAGTTGAAGAGCTGGAAAACCATCCCTACCTCTGCCCGCACTTTATTGATGTTTTGCGCTCTGTCAAGCGAGATACCATCCACGATGATCCGCCCGCTGTCGATGGTCTCTAAATGGTTGATGCAGCGCAACATGGTTGACTTGCCTGAACCACTCGGCCCGATCACGACCACCACCTCACCCAGCTGTACTTGCAAGCTCACGCCGCGCAATGCATGGACATTGCCAAAACGCTTGTGCACATTCTCAAGAATGATGATAGGTTCCTGAGATCCCATCGCTCTGCCCTTTGTCTCCTCTCCTACTCCGTTCTCATACACCAGCCATCCGAGTGCTTACCTGCCCGGCAAGGTTGTCTTGCGCTCCACTGCACGCACCATCAGCGATAGAAGCAAGGTCATCACCAAGTACACCAACACTACTGAGTTGAAACCTTCGAAAGCACGAAAGTTGCGGGAGATCCACAACCGGCCCTGTTGTAACACCTCAGGCAATGCGATCACGGAGATCAGCGACGAATCTTTGAGCATTGAGATGAAATCGTTGCCTAATGGCGGGAGCACCACGCGAATTGCTTGGGGCAAGATAATGTACCGCATCGCCTGCATGTAGCTCATTCCCAATGAGCGCGCTGCTTCCATCTGCCCACGTGGTATGGATTGAATCCCGGCCCGGAAAACCTCAGCCAGATAGGCCCCATAACCGAATGCCAAACCGATCAGCGCCGAGGGCCAACCGCGCAGATCTAGGACATTATTGGAGCTCTCGCGCAAAGCCGGCGTCACCGCAAAACCCATGTACAAGATGATCACTAACATGGGCACGCCACGAACCACCTCGACGTAGAGTGTCGAAATGGTATAAGGCAACGCTGGCAGTAGAAACAACAGAATGGGCCCTCCCAACACCAACACACCCGCTAACGGCAGCGTACGCCATGCGGGCACAAGCGCCAACGCCACCAACGCCAACACCAGGCCAATCGCCAACCGCCTTCCAGCTCGATAGGTTAGATTAGGTGAGCGGTTTGAGACGCGCATTACACCGAAAATCAGACCCAGCACCAGCGCTCCCCCATAGGCCAGCAGCGTCGTGCGGATAGTCAGCAGCACCCCGTTAGCGTTAGCAATGCGCACGAGCATACGCCAAGGGTTGTCGCTGAAATCATCATACAGGACTACCTCATAGCCGGCTGTCGCGCTACCCGCCAGAGTGGGTGTGGAAGTGTCCACTTCGAGCACATCTGACGGAGGCGAGGTGATCGGCGGCAGATCCTCGACGGCTGCACCTTCCGGCACCATAATACGGTATGCTTCACTGCGTCCTACAAAGCGTCCTTCCTGATCGTTGAACTCGGCGTAAAACGTATAACGGCCTGGTGCCAGGCCTGGTTGTATAGTAACCGCCCAGCGACCGTCCTCACCCACCGTGCCGCGCCCCACTACAGCCTTGTTCCACGGCAAGTCAAAAATGAAATAGAGCGCGTCAATATAACGTGTATTCGTCAGAGCCGAGAAGCCTGCAATCACACCTACGATGATGATAATGATGCCCCACCATGGGATGTTCTCCCAAGGAATTGCCAATCCTATGCGACCACGCCGGCGTGCTCCTAGATCAGGTTGCAGCGCTTTGTAAAGTGATTCGGTATCCCCAGATTGCATTGGCAGAACTACCTCTCCCCTCCAACTTTTCCAAAGGAAGTGCACCACCCGCACTTTCTACCCACAGAGTGTGCTGATGTCCAGAAGACCTCAACACCTGACCCAATTTTCATACTCACCTCTCTTAGTGACGCAAGCGTGGATCGAGTGCATCGCGGAGACCATCACCCAGCAGGTTGAAAGACAGCACAGTGAGCATAATAGCAAAGCCAGGGAAAAACACCAGGTGTGGTGCACTGAACAGCTGGTTGCGCTCCTCACTTAGCATCAGCCCCCACTCCGGCGTTGGCGGCTGCGCTCCCAGTCCCAGGAAAGAGAGAGCAGCTGCATCTAAGATCGCTGTAGCAATACCCAGTGTGCCTTGCACAATCAGCGGAGTCAAAGCATTGGGCATAATGCGTCGGAAGAGGATACGCGCTGGCGGCACCCCAATCGCTCGATCCGCCAGCACAAAATCCATCTCCTTAATGGAAAGGACACTGGAGCGCATGACGCGCGCATAGATCGGGATCGAGACGATACCAATTGCTAATAAGGCGTTGATCAAACCAGGCCCCAACACAGTGACGATCGCAATCGCCAACAGCAGATAGGGAAATGCCAGAATGACGTCCATAAGACGCATAAGCAGATTATCCACCCATCCGCCCACGTAGCCAGATACAGCGCCGATCAGCAGGCCTCCTACCACGATAGCGAATGACACAGTAGAAAAGCCGATTTGCAGCGAGAGGCGGGAGCCATACACCATGCGACTGAAGAAGTCACGCACGTTTCCATCCACGCCCATCAGATGCTGTGGTTGATCAGGCGGGCAACCCAACAAATGGATGCAAGGCGCAGCACGACGCTTCACATTCTCGACGCCGAGCAGAACCATCTCCGGATCATGTGTCGCAATCAATGGGGCGAGGGTGGCCGTCATAATCAGGAAAAACAACATCGTAGCACCCGCGATGGCGGAACGCCGGTGTACGAGGTTACGTAAAGTATCTGCCCACAGGCTCGACCCGCGCGGCAACATCTCATCCATCTTTCTGATCAACAATCCGGAAGGTGCCATTTCTATGATCCCAAACTAGCTCAAGCGGATGCGCGGATCGAGCAGGGCGTATGACAAGTCCACCGCGAGATTGGCCAACAAGTAAATCAGCGCAATCACTACCACAAATGCTTGCACGACGCCGTAGTCGCGTGCCGTGATCGAGTCATACATAATACGCCCCACTCCCGAGAGCCCAAATATCGTCTCAGTCAGTACCGCTCCACTGAGTAATGAGCCCAACGATAGACCAATGACAGTGACAACCGGCAACATCGCATTTGCCATAGCATGGCGAAAGATTACCAGAAACTCTCGCAAACCCTTGGCGCGTGCAGTGCGAATGTAGTCCAATCCTAAGACTTCTAGCAGGCTGGAACGCGTCATGCGGGCGATGATGGACATTGGAATGGTGCCCAAAGCGACAGCTGGGAGGATAAGGTGTTTAATCGCGTCGCCCAACGCAACCCAGTTCCCTGTGATTAACGCATTCAAGATAACAAGGTTGGAAATAAACGCCACAAGGCCGTAAAGGGTATGCCCAGGTGCGAGGCCCCACAGGACGGTCAGATTTTCAACAGTCACTCCTGAAGTGAGACGCCCCGAGGGGGGCAACCAAAAAGGTGTGTCCTTAAGCAACAAGGCAAAGACATAAGCCAGCATGAGCCCTAGCCAAAACACAGGCATCGAGACTCCAATGTTAGCGCCAATCATGACCGCCACGTCCACTTTGCTGTTGGCCCAATACGCGGCGATCATGCCGAGGAGAACGCCAAACAAGCTAGCGAAGATCATCGCCGCGATGGTGAGCTCAATGGTTTGCGGCAGACGCTCCACAATCATTTCGGTGACTGCTTGCTTGGTACGGAAGGATGTGCCAAAGTCACCCCGGGCGATCTCTCCCAGATAGAGGGCAAACTGCACTGGGATAGGCCGATCCAAGCCTTTTTCCCGGATGAACTCGGCGCACACTACATCAGTTGCCTTCTCACCCAGAATAGCACGGCACGGATCACCCGGGATCAAGCGCGCCAACGCGAATGTGACAAACAGAATACCAAGGACCACTGGTACCGCCATTAACAAGCGGCTTATGATATATCGAATCACAGGCGATCAACAGCCTCCGTTCACTACCCTCGGATCAACTGTTACAAAACCTTGCTCCCCTTCCACGTCTCCTAACACATCAAGAAGGGGAGCAAGAGCATCAAAGTGCAATCTCCCACCACGGTAGAAGATTGCACGCAATTTTCACTCCTGCCGGATAAACCGAACCCGGCAGGAGTGAACTGGGCTGAGCGGCTACTATTCAGTCGCTGGAGGCGCGTTCTTGAATGCCCCAAAGAGCGACGAGAAGTACGTGAAAGCACCTGTATTGCCAGTGTGCAGCGGGCTGGCCGCATCCCACCAAGCCGTGAACGAGGTGACCACATCCTTGGCATCCAGGGTGGTACCGTCGTGGAACTTTACCCCTTTGCGCAGCTTGAACGTCCACTCGGTCAAGTCCTTGTTCGCCTCATACGACTCGGCCAAGCCGGGCTTAACTGCCATACCACCTACTTCATAGGACATCAGCGACTCGAGCACTTGCTCACACGCACGCAAGGATTCGCCATCGGTCTCATCGTTGCAGTAGAGGCTGATCGGCTCGGCGTTCTGCATCCACACCAGAGTGTCCTTGCCCGGGATCTCCATCACAGCAAAGTATTCATTGCCTAACGGGCTGGCGTGGGCACCCTTGACCGAGGCCTTGAACGCCGTTGCGGAGCCACCATGCGCCACCGGGATCATCGGCACATGGAGCCGCAACAGCTCATTTGCCTTGGCGTACAGCTTGATGCGCGCGTCGATGTCGCTCAGCTGGGAAGCTTTCTTCAAGACTTCATGGATATCCGGGAAGCCAGGCCCAAACTGCTTGGATGCGCCGGCACCAAAGTGGTAATCTAAGAAGTTGGTGGGGTCAGGATAGTCGCCGTTCCAGCCGAGCAGGTGCAGACCTTTGAGCGTGCCACTGTCCGCAGCATCCAGGAAGGCACCCGACTCCATCACTACAATCGTGGCAGTAATGTTCAGGTTCTCCTTCAGCTGAGCTTGGATGTCCTGGGCGACGATCTTGGGTTCGGGCAAGTAGGAACGCACCACATCGCGCAATGCAATCTCGGTCTCAAAACCGTTGGGGTAGCCGGCTTCAGCCAATAGTTTCTTCGCCTCGGTAGGGTTGAACTCATACCACTTCGGTCCTTCGCAGCCGCCAGGCATGGAACACGGCATGAAATAGTCCGCTACCTCGGAGCCAACTGGTGGATAGAAGTTTTCCACGATGCGCTTGCGGTCGATGCCCATAGCAATGGCTTGACGCACCTTTTCGTTGTCGAAGGGTGGATAGGCGGTGTTGAAACCGATGTAGAAGATGTTGAAACCTTCGCGCGGGTAGAGCTTCAAGTTAGGATCAGCCTGAATGGTCTTGAAGTCCTCCGGCCCCGGATTGTCAATCCCATCCACCGTGCCAGCCTGGAGCTCCAGCGTGCGCTGCGCCGACTCGGTACTCCATCGGAAGATCAGATTAGGTGTCTTGGCCTTCTCTCCCCAGTAGTCCTCGAAGCGCTTGAAGGTGATGTTCTCACCTCGTTTCCACTCAACGATCTGATAGGGTCCGGTGCCGATTGGCTTCTCCAGCAGTTTGCCACCACCTTTCTCCGCTTCCATCTGCTCGGAGGGATGGATGCTGAAGGCACTGAAAGCAACCTTAGCAAGGAAGGCAACGTCTGGATAACACAGCGTGAACTTAACGGTCAGATCGTCTACTGCCTCGATGGACTTGAACTCACCACCGTAAGCGCAAGGGTCTTCCTCAGCAGCTTTAGCAGCCTCGGTAGCTTGGGGCGCCTGAGCAGCTGCTGGCTTAGCTGCCTCCTCGCCGAACCACTTCTGGTAGATCTTGTCGTATTCGCCTGACTCTTTCACCGCCTTCAGACCGGCGTTGATAGCCGCCAGGACTTCCGGCTTCTTCTTGTTGACTGCGATTCCGTAGTATTCTTCGGTGAAAGGCTCGCCCACCACCTGGATCTTCATCTCCGGGTTTGCTTTGATGATGTCCAGCGAGGTGGGACCGTCGGCGATCACGCCATCCACATCGCCGTTGGCGAGTGCCTGGAAAGCCAGCGTGACTTCATCGTAGCGCACGACTTCTGCCTTGGTGTTTTCCGTGGCCCAGATATCGCCGGTGGTGCCCAGCTGCACGCCAATCTTCTTGCCTGCGAGATCAGCCGGACTCTTATAGGGGCTACCAATCTTTACCGAAAGCACCTGCCCAGCGTTGAAGTACGGGTCACTGAAGTCCACTGTCTTCTTGCGCTCATCGGTGATAGTAGCCGCTGACATAACTGCATCAAACTCGCCACTGGCCAGTGCCACAAATATGCCATCCCAGCGTGTGTTGACCCACTCTACCTCGAACCCGCCTGCCTTGGCGATGGCTGCCATCAGGTCCGGGTCGAAGCCCACGATCTTGCCACTTTCATCTACGAACTCAAAGGGGGGATACTCAGCATTGGTGCCCACTTTGATCTTGGTGACCTTAGCTGGCGCCTCTGTGGCAGCGGGTGCTTCGGTTGCAGCAGCCTTGTAGGTCGCTGCCAGGTACTCGATGAGCACCTTTTGCTCCTCAGCTGTCAGCTGTGCTCCTTTGGAGACCATTCGTTCGACGGTGGTCTTCCATTGATCTGCCGTCTTCTTTGCAGCTTCGACGCGCTTCAGGTCGTGGCATTTGGTGCAACGCTCTTGCAGAAGTGTGGCACCATCCAGAGCTACAGGTGCCTCGGTTGGCGTGGGAGCCTCAGTTGCCGCCTCGGTTGGCTTGGGCGCTTCAGTCGCCGCTTCGGTCGCCTTGGGTGCCTCAGTGGGGGCTTCAGTCGGAGTGGCCTTTGGCGCAACAGGGGTCACTGTAAATGACTCCGGTTGCCGACACTGCACTGCTACCAAACTGACTGCTAGCAGTAATGCTAGAAGTATCAAGACATTGGCCTTCTTCATGATCTCCTCCTTGGAAACAACTTGGATATCAGGGAATTGAGCTTCCCGCGCACACATTGCGCTCCCTCGCATCCTGTTCAGGCGCAGTCTACCACCTCCTTTCCCTGATCCAACATCGCACTGCCGTCACTCACGCATGGAGCGTTTCACCGAGATAGACTGCTCTTACGCGCGGATTCTCGCGCAGTTCCTTTGCAGAACCTTGCAAAGCTACACGTCCTGTCTCCAACACATAACCACGTTGTGCGATCTGGAGTGCCATATTGACATTCTGTTCAACCAGCAGGATGGTTGTGCCCTGCTGGTTGATCTCACGAATAACGGAGAAAATCTCTTGTACTAAGATTGGTGCCAACCCCATAGAAGGTTCATCCAAGAGCAACACACGTGGACGTGCCATCAACGCACGAGCAATGGCAAGCATCTGTTGCTCACCACCTGACAAGGTGCCACCCACCTGACGTGCTCGTTCTTTCAGGCGAGGGAATATCGCAAAGACACGTTCCAGGTCTTTAGCAATCTCCCTGCGATCCGAACGCGCGTAAGCGCCCATTTCCAGATTTTCCATCACGGTCAACCGCGAGAAGATCCGTCGTCCTTCCGGCGCCTGGGAGATCCCTTTTGCCACGATCTCGTGCGGCTTAAGCGCATTCAGCAGCTCCCCATTCAACCTGATCTCACCATGACGTGGTTTGAGAACACCACAAATCGTGTTCAGCGTTGTGCTCTTGCCAGCCCCGTTCGCACCTACTAAGGTGACGATTTCGCCCTTGTCGACTGTGATGGAAATACCTTTCAGTGCATGGATGCTGCCATAGTAGGTATGGATATTCTCAACTTCAAGCAGGGCCATAGCCATCTCCCCCACGGCCCAAGTATGCCTCGATCACGGCGGGATGACGCTGGATTTCCGCTGGGGTACCCTCCGCGATCTTCTCGCCGTAATCCAACACGGTAACACGATCCGAGATACCCATTACAACACGCATATCGTGCTCGATCAACAGCACAGTCAGTCCGAGTTCGTCACGCAATTTCCTGATAAACGCCATCATCTGTTCCGTCTCGGCAGGGTTCATACCCGCTGTCGGCTCGTCCAGGAGCAACAGCTGCGGGTCACTTGCCAATGCCCGCGCGACCTCCAGCCGACGCTGGTCACCATATGGCAGGTTCTTAGCCAAGACATCCCCCTTGCCTCGCAATCCGACAAACCGAAGCAATTCCTTGCCACGTTCGACGGCCCGACTTTCCTCGCGCACCGTGGCAGGGTCGCGCACAATGGCGCCAAACAGCCCTGCTCTCAGACGAGTGTGCATACCCACCAAAATGTTTTCCAGCGCGGTCATCTCCTTGAAAAGACGAATGTTCTGATATGTGCGTGCAATGCCTCGCGCTGTGATGTGGTCGGGACGCAGTCCCACCAGATCGTTGCCATCGAACACAATTTGCCCTTCTTCTGGCTTGTAGAAGCCAGTGATACAATTGAAAAGAGTGGTCTTTCCAGCGCCATTGGGCCCGATGATGCTGGCGATCGCCCCCTTTTCCAGCACAAAGTCGACCTTGTTGACCGCTACCAGACCACCGAAACGTTTGGTAACCCCTTTTGCCTCCAGAAGTGCCATAGCACCCCCTGCGCCATTATCAACTGACTGTATAAGCAGCTAATTCTCCTTGGTCCTCAGCTTCGTGAAGCTCAAGACGACGACGGGCCGAGGGGATCAACCCCTCCGGTCGTACGAGCATCATAATCACCAGCCCGGCGCCATAGGCCAGGATGCGATATTCATCTACTTCCCGCAACACTTCGGGCAGGCCAATCAGGAAGAAGGCACCCGTGATCACGCCAGGAATACTTCCAATTCCCCCAATAATGATGAGACACAACACGTTAATTGAAACAAAAAGGGTGAAGTCCATAGGGAAGATGGCACCTTGACGCGCCGCAAAAATGGCACCCCCGACCCCAGCGAACGAGGCGCCGATCGCAAAAGCCATCAGTTTGGCCGCTACCAAGTTGATCCCCATAGCTTGTGCTACATCCTCGTCCTCACGTACTGCGATCCATGCCCGCCCTATGCGCGAGTCGTTGAGGCGCAACGACAGAAAGACCACCACCAGGCATGCGGCAAGGATAAGGTAGTAAAGATAGCGCGGATCGTTCATTTGGATCCCGAAGAAGAAGGGCGACGGGGTCTCCATAATCCCTTGCGGTCCACCGATGTAAGGCTTTAGCACATCTGAAAGCGCCAAGATGCGAATGATCTCACCAAAACCCAACGTGACGATGGCTAGATAGTCTCCCCGCAGGCGTAATACAGGGATGCCAAGCAGGATTCCCGAAATTGCTGCGAATAACAACGCAATTGGCAACGCAACCCAGAAAGGCAGTCCTATATGAAGTGAGGAGGCTGGCGAGCTGAAAAGCGCCATCGCGTAAGCACCGATGGCATAGAAAGCGACATAGCCTAAGTCCAGCAGCCCAGCCATGCCAACCACAATGTTCAGGCCCAGACCCATTAACGTAAACAACCCTATGGTAGTCAGCGTCTGAGACCAGAACAACCCCACAGCAAAGGGGAGTGCTATAAGTGCTCCGGCGATCAATACGAGCGAGACGTAACGCCTCAGACCTTCACCTGTCCGTCGGACCGTCACGTTCGATTGGGGATGTGCTCTCCACACATATGTCACCAGGCTGACCAAGATCAGCAAGCCAAGCCCGGCTGGCAGTGGCAGCACCTTGCCAGCTTTTACACCCAGGAATTTCATCACGAGGCGAGAGACATCCAGGCCGACAATCGCCTCCCAGAATATCCCGATCAAGGTCACCGCCATAATACCCTCTAGGAGGGCACGCCGCACCCGCGACGGCAACAGTCCGTAAAGCACTGCTAGGACTGCCATCACTACCGACAGGCCGATCAGCAGCAAGGCAGCTCCAGACAACGGCAGACCAAAGGACAGTGCTGCTACCATCTCAGGCGTGGCATTGACCAGCACATCCCGCAATGGCACCTGGCTTACCACGAGCAGCAGAAGAGCCAACATGACACCAGTGATCAACCCTGATACTGCTGCTGCCAGCACTTTGCTTCCCAGCTGGGTAGTGTTTCTGGATACCTGTTGTGCAGCCAGGGCACCAGCTGCCAGCCCAAAAGCTACCAAGATCACAGTCGAGAGCGTGAGATCACTAACCAGATAGCGTTTGGCAAAGGTCTGTACCATGCCAATCAGGACGATAAAAACGGCAACAGCGCCCACAATTAGACCATTGCGTATCCCAGCACGAACAACGGACAACAATTTCACAAACACACCTCTTACGCTTTCTTGCCGGACAACACCTCACCCAAGATGCCGGAGGGTCGGAAGATCAACACGATAACCAGCAAACCAAACGAGATGACATCTTTAAGCTGGGTGCTGATATCCAGTGCTGTAGGAGCAATCGCCTCTACAAAGCCGAGGAAGAGCCCTCCCATCATAGCTCCTGGGATGTTGCCGATACCACCCAACACAGCTGATGTGAAAGCTTTAATACCTGGAATGAAGCCCACCGTATGAATCACCTGCTTATACCACAATCCCCACATCACACCTGCGGCACCGGCCAGCGCTGATCCAATAGCGAAGGTAATCATAATAACCCAGTCCACATCTATACCCATCAGGGCGGCCGCTTCTTTGTCCTCAGCCACGGCGCGCATCGCCTTACCGATCTTCGTCTTGCGCACCAGCAGGTATAGTGCAACCATCAGGATAATAGTGATCACGATAATAAGGGCGCTCATATGTTGAATACGCAGGTCACGTCCCCCCACGTTGACCGTCCACGACCCAGAAAGCACAGCGACAGTTGGATAGACCTTGGTGCGAATTCCAAACAGGAGCCGCACTGCCTGTTGCAAGAAGAAAGAGGCACCAATAGCACAGATCAAAGGCACCAGACGTGGTGCTCGGCGCAATGGACGGTAGGCGATACGCTCCAACAAGACACCCACAATAGGGGGCACCCCCATACCCACCACAAAAGTGAGAAGCAAGGCGAGTACAGGATCACTGGCTAGTAAGCCAGACTGATGGAAGCCGTTCAAGACAAAGTATCCTGCCATAGCCCCGATCATAAAAATCTCCCCATGGGCGAAATTGATCATCAGCAGGATACCATAGACCATTGTATATCCCAGAGCTACCAAGGCATACATAGAGCCCTGCACCAACCCGTTCAGGGTCTGCATAATCCATATGTCGGGCCCGTATAATCCTCGCGCTGCGGTGCCGGCAATACGCCACACCACCAACGCGGCCACACCCAGCCCAACTACCCAAAGCAAGATGCGGTTGACCGAGACTCTAACTATCGGCGCACGACTTACTTGTGCTTCGCGAGATACTACCGCCATACTAGATGCACTCCAGACCCTCAGAAACCGAGCTCTATGATAAGATCTTCTACGTCTTGATAGGGGCAACCACGAAGAGTCGCCCCTATCTTCCAAACAAAAGCTTTCCTCACCTAGATACCAAATATAGCGCGAGAGCCGCTAGTTTTGACTCTGCCGCTATATTCCCCAAGAGGGTAGCCTCATTGCTCTACTCCGCAGGCACCCACTGGCCATTCACCACCTTAGACATAGCCACTGTTCCGGTGCCACAGTCGCCGTTGGGCTGGCAGGTGATCACTCCCGACAGCCCCTGATAACCTGAGGTGGCACGGATAGCACGGTTGAGCGCCTCACGACCGATCCAAAGTGTGCCGTCCGGTCCTTGCACTGCCGATGCATAGATAGCATCCATGATCACATTGACCGCGTCGTATGCGTGTAGGTGGAACGGCGCTGGTGGCTTCTCACCATAGGTAGCTTCGTACTTTGCCAAGAAGGCATTGACACCCGGTCCGGCAGTAGCCAAGTCCGCTGCACTCGCGTACGCACCTTCGGCTGCAGCACCGGCTGCCTTTATGAAGTCATCTGCCTTGATGCCATCGGCGCCCATGAAGATAACCTTCTCTATACCGACATCAACGCGCTGGCTAGCCAGGAAGGCACCTTCCGCCACAAAGCCACCGAAGTAGATCAGCTCGGGACCAGTCACACTGATCTTGGTCAACACGGGACGCATATCGGTGTCGCCCACGGAGACTGCCTCCTGAGCCACCACCTCACCGCCTAGTGCCTTAAATCCTTCCGCGAAGGCATTCACTAAGCCCTCGCCGTAGGGACTGCCATCATGGATGGTAGCAACCTTTCGGATCCCCAGCTTCTCATAAACGAATTTGGCAGCTGCAGGCCCCTGGATAGCGTCGCTCCAGCACACCCGGTTGGCCGAGCGCAAACCACGTGCCGTAAACGCCACAGCGGTCGAGCTGGGCGAAACCATCGTATAACCCGCCTTCTCATAGATGTCCGACGCGGGAATGGAGGAGCTGGAGCACATGTTGCCCACGACAGCGACGATAGTCGGGTCAGCTACGAACTTGTTGGCCACTGCGGTGCCACCTTCGCCAGAGCACAAGTCATCTTCTACAACCAGCTCCACCGGATGCCCAGCCAAAGTGGGACGGTCGGCCACGGCCAGTTCCGCACCACGCTTCTCATCCAGGCCCAGCACATCCACACCGGCACCGCTCAGCGCCGCAGCAAAACCAATTCGGACTGGTTCGCCTGGACCGATGGTGACCACACCCCAAAGATCATCAGGTGGTGCATCACCCTTGGCAGGGCCGACGCGTTCACCGGCTAGATATGCTTTCACCTGATCTGCGGTCGGGAGCAGAATCACGTCGCCCGGCTTGACAGCGTTGGGATCCGTAATCTTGGTAAGCTGTGGATTGGTCTGCGCAGCAAGATTGTTGTAGTAGACGATGGCCGGGTATGCCAAGACATTGCCATACTCGCGTGCAGCGATCAAGGACAACGTCTCCCGCGGCCCGAGAGTGTAGATCTTACCCTCCTGCCCCGGCGGTGCAGCCAACACCCCCCATGGCAGAAGCATCAAAGCCAATGTTACGATCAACACGACAACGAACCACTTCTTCATGGTGACCTCCTCCTTGCGAGTGTACTCAGTACAGAATAACCTCTATCAGTGAGACAGCGCAACAGGCACATTCTTAATCGATAGCCATCCCCCCTTTCACCTACATAAATTGACGCGCCGGTTAGACCGGATCGTTCTGCTGAGAACCGGAACAATTGTGTAGATCCGGTGGAGGTTATCCCCAATGCAATGCATTTGCGCCATCATCAAAAATCTCTAAAGTAAGTTGATACCCAATAAGAACCAGAGGTGGACAATTCTAAAAGAAACGCACATACGACAGGAAGGCACTGTCGTGCTTCATTATTACACTAATTAAAGGAAAATTATATCACCCTCTGAAGGAATGTCAAGTGAACCGCGTTTGACAGGACATACAACAATGTTTATACTGTTAATTGGATGGTTCTTTGCCTATGATAATGCGTTGCTTGTTCTCCCGCCCAGAACCTGGAGCACTTGCAGAGCGTGCTGTTAAAGGCGACGAGGCGATAACGACCGAAGGGTGATCGGGAATGTCCCCAGTATCCCTACTGCTTGTGGTAGCTGCGATCGGGTTTCTCCTGTTAATGTTTCTCCTTCTTGGTGTGGCGTCACGCTCTATCAGTGAAGCGCGCTCCAGCATTTTCCCGATTGTGCGCGAGGAAGGTTGGGCACGCGCGCGGCGTGCTCGCTTCGGAGCGGCAATCGCGGCGCTGATTGCCATTGGTGCCGCATCAGGCTTCTTTGGATATGCCCAGCCTATCCTGCTAGACCTGCGAATCAATCTCTCAGAAGAGGCGACCCGGTTGGCGGAGATGCTCACAGCCAAACTGCCCGCTGCGCAGACGGATGTAATACAGACAGTACCCTCCTCCCGTCAAGCGGAAAACGAGCAGACGACAGGTACTATCATCCCGACATTTACTCTGGCCGCCCCTAGTACTGTAATTACACCTGCTGCCACACCTACGCAGCCGGATCCCACTGCCACAATCTCGCCCACCCCGACTCTAACGCCATCGCCGACTGTGATGCTCCAGAGGCCCACTCCTACACCGACTTCGCGGGCCAGTCCTGTTCCAACGCCTAGTGCCACACCCTCACCAATCCCTGAACGTTCACCTGTGCCACCGCCGCCTAATGCTACCATGGGACCCATCACGTTTGCCGTTGAGATTGATGGCCGCCGGATGCCCGTGAATCCGACTCAGGTCTTTTCCAGTACAATGAAGCGCATTTACGCTGTCTTTCCATTTAGCGGTATGCGCGAAGGAGTGCCTTGGACGCAGGTTTGGTACTACAATGGGCTGGAATTCGCCCGTGAGGAGGGAACGTGGGAGTGGGGCTCTCAAGATCGTTCCTACATATTTGTCAAACCGGTGGGTGCTGGCACCTATCGTCTCGAACTATACGTCAGCTCTAAGCTGCTAGCCAGCGGTGAGTTTACCGTGCTAGGACCGACTGCTGTCGGTGGCCCGTATAACCCGTGAGCTCTCGCAAGCAAAGGTTGCCATCGTCCATGACTGGCTCAATCAGCTGGGGGGCGCAGAGTCAGTCTTGGAAACACTCGTCGAGCTGTTCCCGAGAGCTCCCATCTTCACTACAATTTACTGGCGCGCGGGAATGCCCAAACACTACCAATCGTGGGATATTCGCTCCACGTGGTTGGATCGGGCACCCGGGATCTACCGTCATCACCAGATGTACCTCCCGTTCTATCCGTTCGCTGTGCACAGCATGGACGTGCGCGGGTATGATCTGGTGATTTCCAACAAGAGTGGGTTTTGCCACGGAGTGCGGACTACGCGTGATCAGCTCCACATTGACTACTGCCTGACGCCTACCCGTTACGTGTGGGACTATGAAGCTTATGTGAAGCGCGAGGAGATCGGCACTGCTGCGCGTGTCGCGTTGCGACTGTTGATCCGATGGCTGCGCAATTGGGATCGACGTGCCGCAGACCAGGTGGACTACTTTGTGGCTATTTCTCGAGAGGTCCAGCACAGGATTGCCCAATATTATTCGCGCGAGTCAACTGTGATCTACCCACCTGTGCACACTGAACGTTATCACCCTTCCGATGCTCCGCCCGGTGATTATTACTTGGTGGTCTCGCGTCTCATCCCTTACAAACGCATTGATTTGGCAGTATGTGCCTTCACTCAGATGCGGCGTCCACTTATTGTGGTCGGAGATGGTCGTGACCGCGCTGCGTTACAGCGCCTTGCTGGTCCTACGGTGCAGTTTACTGGTCGCCTGCCCAGCAGCGAAGTCGCACATTTGCTGGCACATTGCAAGGCCTTTGTTTTTCCGGGTTGCGAGGACTTTGGTATTGCCCCTGTGGAGGCGCAGGCAGCAGGGCGGCCTGTGATCGCCTACGCTGGCGGCGGCGCCCTCGACACTGTGATTGACGGTGAGACGGGCGTGCTGTTTCCAGAGCAAACGGTCGAGTCCCTGATCGAAGCAGTGCACCGTCTGGAAGAGATGCGATTTGATCGGATGCGCATTCACCATCACGCGCAGCGCTTCAGCGTGGAGCGCTTCAAACAAGAGTTTACCGAGTTTGTTACGACCTGTTGGGAACAGTTCCGCGCATAGTTTGACGGGAAGCAGGAAATTATCTACACTTCCCATATAGGATCTATGGAACTTCGACAATACGTGTCCATTATCCGCAGACGTTTTTGGCTGCCACTGGGATTACTGGCAATTGTGTTGCTTCTCAGCCTGGCGCTGCGCCAGCCTGTGATGCCCCAATTTGTGGCCTCAGCTCGGTTGTTGGTGGATGTGCCACCTTTGCAGCAAGTCGAAGGTATGGGGTTTGACCCTCGACTCACCGCACCCCAAGCAACCGAATATCTGGTGGACGACTTCAGTGCTTTTGTGACAGGGGATTCTGTGGCTCGTATGGTTAGTGATCGGCTGGCTGCGCAGGGCATCCAGGTGCCGCCAGGCATCCTCCAGAGCTCCACCTCTTCCCAACAGATTCATCGTGTGGTTGAGATCCAAGTAACATGGGGCGATCCTGATCAGGCAGGCGCGATCGTCCGGACAACCGTCGAGGTGTTGCAACAAGAAGCCCCTGCCTACTTTGGTCGCCTTGGCTCCTTGCAGCCCATTGTCCGCCTCTTTGATGGACCGCGCGTCGCCCCATTGCCTCCCAGCCTTACCCAGCGCCTTGACCTGCCGGTGCGCTTGCTTCTAGCTGTGTTGGCGGGCGTGGCACTGTGCTTTCTGTTGGACTATCTGGACGACAGTGTGAGAAACAAGTCGGAACTGGAAGCGATGGGGATCACTGTGCTGGCCGAAGTGCCCGGTAGGTGGCGGTAATGCTGTTCTGAATCGGGAGGGGTGAACAGGATGGAGATTACGGATTACTTGCGCATTCTATCAAAACGAGGATGGATTGCCGTTCTGGTCGCGGTCGTGGCAGCTGTTACCGCTTTCGCCGTCAGCAGAATGCAGATACCTATCTACAGTGCCAGTGTCAAGTTGAGCGTCAATCCGGCGCGCGCAGATTGGGGGCTTAGCAACACCACCAAAGATCTGCTACGCAACTATGCCGAGAACATTCGTACACACAAGATGGCCCAAGAAGTGATTGACCGTGCCCAGCTGGATATGGATACAACCACTCTGTTGAGCAAACTGTTTGTCAGCCCAGCAGCCGATACCTTCACCCTACAAATTGAAGCGCGCGATCCCGACCCTCAGGTCGCAATGACTATTGCCCAAACTATGGCCGAGGTATTCGTAGAAGATCGTGACGCGTGGAATCAACGACAGGACAAACGCGACCGGATCGAGGTGAGCATATTAGACTCGGTGTGGAATCTGGGCTATCAGCAGTATTCCCCTAACACCAGGATCAACACGCTGGCTGGTGGACTGGTTGGATTTTTGATCGGTCTGCTGGTGGTGTTCTTCCTAGAATGGTTGGAACAAGATGTCATCCGCACCGACGAAGATCTCGAACGCGCTGTTCAGGTAACCGTGCTGGGCGTCATCCCGCCTGTTGTTCCTGAAAGCGGCAGTCGAGCAACGGAACGTAGACTGGCAGCCGCCAAGCGCGGTGCATAACGCTGTGCAATTATCAGCGGTTTGGGAGGATATCTGGAAGCAATGGATCAAATCATTACGTTGACTTCTCCCACGTCACCAGCAGCGGAAGCATATCGTGCCCTGTGTGTCAACCTCGAATTTGCCGCGGTTGACCGCGTGCTGCGTACGTTGTTGGTGACGTCGCCCAGTCCCAAGGAGAACAAGAGCTTGGCGCTCGCCAACTTGGCGGTAGCTTTGGCAGACGGGGAGCGCTCTGTCATCGCTGTGGACGCAGACCTGCGTCGCCCTAGCTTGCACACCATCTTCGGCTTGCCGAATGAGCGAGGCCTAACCGATCTGTTCCGTGGTAATGTGGCAGCATCTGACCTTCCGCTTCAAGCGATTCCCAATACCACTCTAAAGGTTCTGACCAGCGGACCACTGCCTTCCATTCCTAGCCAGCTACTGGCAACGCGTCGTATGGAAGAAATTATTGCTCAGTTGCGCGAACAGGCGGACATGGTCCTCTTCGATGCTCCCCCTTTGATCGTGGTGACAGACGCTTCATTGTTGGCAAGCAAGGTGGATGGCGTGTTATTAGTCGTGGAGGCTGGGAGCACTCGGCGTGACCATGTGCGCGCCGCAAAGGATCGCCTGGACAAGGTGAATGCCTGGCTAGTGGGCTCGGTATTGCTGAATGCTCCTTTCGATCGCAGCTTTGGAGGCTACTATCCCAATTATCGCTGAAGGAGAACACAAAGGTGAAAGGGCTCGTTCTAAGCGGAGGCAAGGGGACACGCCTGTATCCATTAACCTATACTAGTGCCAAGCAGCTGATCCCTGTAGCGAACAAACCCATTCTGTTCCGTGTCATCGAATCGATCCGCGACGCCGGCATCACAGAGATCGGCATTGTGGTAGGGGACACAGAGGAAGAGATTCGACGGGCAGTCGGACGCGGAGATCGATGGGGTGTTCACATCACTTACATCCGCCAAGAAGCTCCACTGGGCCTTGCGCATGCCGTGAAAATCTCACGTGATTTCTTGGGAGATGAGCGGTTTGTCATGTTCCTGGGAGACAATGTCATCCAAGGAGGTATCAGTCCACTCATCGCCGAGTTTGCAGAAAGCAATTATGACAGTCAGATTGTACTCACCCATGTGGACGTGCCCGAACAGTACGGTGTAGCCGAGCTGGACGAACAAGGGCGTATTGTGCGACTGATCGAGAAGCCCAAAGATCCTCCCAGTGATCTTGCCTTGGTGGGTATCTATATGTTTAACCACCACATCTTTGAGGCAGTGGAAAACATTACGCCATCATGGCGTGGGGAGTTGGAGATCACGGATGCCATCCAGTGGCTCGTCGAGCACAACTACACCGTGCATCCCTATATCCACCGTGGATGGTGGATTGATACGGGCCGTCCGGGCGACATGTTGGAGGCAAACAGCTTGGTGCTCGAGGAGCTCACACCGTGCATTGAGGGTTATGTTGATCGTGCCTCTCAGGTGGACAGCCGCGTGACCATCGAGAAAGGGGCCGAGGTGATCAACAGCGTCATTCGCGGACCTGCCATTATCGGGGAACACAGCCGTATCATCAATGCCTATATCGGCCCCTTCACCTCCATTTATCATCATGTGATCATTGAGAATGCCGAGGTGAGTCGTTCTATCGTGTTAGAGCACAGTCAAATACGCGATCTGGATCAGCGCATTGAGGACAGTCTGATCGGTCGCCACGTAATCATCCAAAGGTCCCCCATTCGACCGCGCGCGTACAAGTTCACCTTAGGCGACCACTCACAGCTAGGGTTGTTGGGCAACGGTTGAGAAAGTCTCCGCAGCCCTGGACACGGGTTCAGGGGCGCGGCTTTGCCACCACAATCACGCGATGTGTGTTGTTCGTGTAGGGCCAACAGGTGATCAGAGTTAGTCTGACATCATCCGTCGGGCCTATCCAGCGCGCATTTTGCTGGCGCACCTCAAAAGGTTCACCTTTTTCCTTTACGATTATCTTCTGTTCCACATAGTAACGGTAGACCGCGTCACCCGCGTAGACATCGATCTCGGCGCCTTCCTCAATATCGGCCAGGTAGCGGAACACTTCTCCTTTGATGTTGTGATGACCGGCGATCACTGTGTTACCCGGCTGACCGGGCAAGGCGCTGGTGACGTGCCAGCCTGCAGCATAATCGGCTACCTGCCACACATTGTATGTTTGACTTCCTTCTTGAACTACCACCCACGTGACTGGAACCACAGGTGTGTCAATGCCGAGCGATGGGATGACCAAACGGTCCGGCGCTCCCTCGCGCGCGACGGGAGCCGGGGGAGTCCCATAAGTTGGTGTCACGACGGGAGGCTGTGGCATACGGGAGGCAGTCGGGGTGGGACTACGGTTGGGAGTGGCAGTCTTGTGAACCAATAAGGTGACAGCCAATGTGGGTGAAGGCGCTGGCGTGGATAATGGGGTGCGCCAGGGCTGAGACAAAGATGACGTGGAGGGAGGACGCGATGTAGGCATAGTGGGTATAGGGGTCGCGGTCTGAGTCGGTGTTCCTTCTAGAGGCGTCTCCGGCAACACTTGTGCCATGGGTACATCAATGTAGGATCGCCAAACCACAGGCGATAGTTCGACCGTTGGGGCCCTATTTCTGCGCTCCAGCAGTGCCCACCGAGCTTGTACATCCTGAAATCCCCACACCACGACCAAAATCAGCAGAACAACGCCTGTCCAGGTGAAGCTGCTTAAAATCACAATGAGATGTTCAAATCGCGTGATCTGCTGATAGCGTGCTGGCAGTCTTCGGCGCATCAAAAGTGTTCCCTTCCAGTGTATCCCTCGTTCGCCTAATGTATATTGCCTTTGAGGGTATTTGTCAAAGCCATGACTTATACTCGTCACATGCGCTCCACTTTCCACTTGGCACGACCTCTGGCTGTTCGAGCAAGAATAGGCAGCTTAACGCGCTGAGATGCATCCAGCATTGTCAATGGAGCCAGCGTCTATGCAGGCTTATCGTTCATAGTCACGATCGTGTGCTGTGCTGCTTCCACTGTTACTACCCAATCCTACCAGATCGGACTTGACGAGGTCTACCTGCTCTGACTATGATGCATTACAATTTGAGAGAGCGGATGGACGAGGAACAACTCCCCCTGAGTGAACGGGAACGCGAAGTGCTGGCCTTGGTTGCGACAGGGCTGAGCAACCAAGAAATTGCGCGCGAGCTGGTCATCAGCATCAACACGGTCAAGGCGCACATGCGTAGCATCTTCGAGAAACTAGGCGTACAATCGCGCACCGAGGCGACCTTGGTGGCCATTCGGATGGGATTGGCTGCTGTGCCCAGCGCAGGTGTTGCACCGGAACAGGGACTGGCCACTCACCACGAAATTCCTCCTGAACAGATGGTCCTGCTCTCCTCCGTCGCGGGACCGGTGACACTGTGGCAACGCCTGTTCGCATTGGGGGCAGTGCTGCTAGTGGCTGTTCTGGTCGTGTTGCCAGCAATCGAACCGAGTAGATCCACGGCCAACATTACCAATCCAATCTCGGACCGGCCGGGCGAGAGTGCATCTTTGGCAGCCATACCTACCCATCGATGGACTGAGCATGCTGACTTGCCCGTTGCGCGCACGCGATTGGCACTAGCCGCCTACCGGGGCGCTTTGTACGCTATCGGCGGAGATCGTGAGGAAGGCGTCACGGGACAAGTGGATGCATATCTACCCTATGCAGATACTTGGACAGCTCGCAGCAGCAAACCCACCCCGGCTTCCAACATCGCGGCTGCAGCGATCGACGATCTCATCTACGTTCCCGGGGGGTGCAGGAGCTCGGATACTGCCATCGAGGCATTAGAGGTATATGACCCGGATAAGGATATCTGGAGCCAGGCAGCACCTATGCCGATAGCCGTGTGCGGCTACGCACTCGCTACATTGAATAAACGCCTCTACGTCTTCGGCGGTTGGAACGGCGCCGAGTTTGTCCCATATGTTCAAGAGTACAACCCATCTCAGGACAAATGGACATTGCGCGCTGAACTTCCCTACCCGTGTGGCTTTGCAGTAGCAGGTACAATTGGAGAAACTATCTACGTGGCTGGCGGCTACGATGGGATGCGTGAGATTTCCGAGACTTTGGCGTATGACGCGGAGCGGGACAGCTGGTCGTCACGAGCGCCTATGACGGTGGGACGAGCGGGCGCCGGGGGAGCGGTCGTTGGCGCAGAGCTATACGTTATTGGCGGTGGATGGATCAACTCTATCGTAACCAACGAGAAATACAATCCTGAAACAAACATGTGGAGTGTCTTCGAAACGCCCATCCTGGGACAGTGGCGCAACCTGGGTGTAGCTGCTTTGGATGCCGAGGTATATGCCGTAGGCGGTTGGAATGGCAACTACTTGCGTACCAATCACTCCTATCGAGCTCTATTCCGCATCATCCTTCCTGTCATCCAAGAATGACCTTGACAGAGATGTAAATGGAAGCCAATCAGCCATCCAATAAGGAGGACCAATCCCACCCTTGTGTATCTGTCACTTCCACCACACGCGCTGCTGGCCACAGTTGCAACGCCACTGCCAATAGCTCCCGACGCACTACCACCCATGCCTGACGGTAGCTTTTGGTATTCACCGCGATGATGCCTGCTGTCCAGCCTTGACCTTGTTCCAGCTCCAACGGCCCAAGTTCGTCCACAATAAGCAGGTCACAAGGCACAGCACGGGTCAGTACCTCATTGCCCCACGTGATGGTTGCCGCGTCGAAGGACCAAGCTAGGGTGTGTAGTCCCCCGGACAGCGTAACGGCAGTGCGTGCGGTGGCCAGACGGCGTCGTTCCCCGTTACGCAAGTCAACCGCGTCAATCGCTACTTTTACTCCACCTGTGAATACAGCTGGTGAGAGAACACCAGCAACATCCCAGCCTGTCTCACGCGCCCGGTTCGCCAGACGTTGACATGCTGTTGTCTTACCACTGCCTCGGTCGCCAGTGAGAAGAACAATCACCTCTGCGTTCTTCGTCCTCTAGTAATGTCGCGTAAGAAACAAGCGAGTCTCAATCGCGCTAAAAATGATTATCTCTGCGAACGCAACCGCGTCAACATCATTGTGCCTTTCTTATCCCGGTGGCTAAAGTAGCCCAAACCCACACACTTGTGATCTTCCACGCTTGTTGGCTCCATAATCGAACTGATCCAGAAGTTCAATCTCTTGCACTTGACAAATGATGCATTATGTGTGTATTATGCATTTGATGCTTATGATGCAAAAACATCCATATTCTGCACACAAAGCGCAAGGGCGATGTGCGAATGCCTGAAATGTTGACCGCCCGCGATATGCAAGCATTGTTGCAAGTGGACCGCTCGACGATCTATCGCATGGCCGAGGCGGGCCAGCTCCCTGCTATCAAGGTGGGAAAGCAGTGGCGCTTCCCTAGCGACCAAGTGGAGCACTGGCTGAGGTCGCGCACTGTGACCCAAGTCTATAGCTCGCAGGTCACAGCGCCTCCGCCTGCGGATGTTGCCACATTGCAAGGAGAGCTTGCCGCTTTACTTCCCCTTCAATGTGTTCAGCTGATCCAGGACATCTTCGCTGAGCTCTCCGGGGTGATGGTGGTTGTCACAGATCTGGAGGGCAACCCTGTGACAGAAGTGAGCCGGCCTTGTGGACTTTTTTGTGTTGTCAGCCAAGTGCCACACGCGCTCCGTTCATGTATTGCTAGCTGGCACACGCTGGGCGCAACGCCAGAGGTGGAAGCGCGCATGCTGCCAAGCTCACTTGGATTGTTGTGCGTGCGCGGCCTGGTACGTGTTGGCAACGAGCTGAAGGGGATGGTTATTATGGGAGGCATTGCGCCAGATGACTGGCCTCCGTCCCCCGAGGAAATACAGGCAATTGCTGCACGCCACGGCGTGGACGCCGAATTGCTAGCTGCCCACATCCATGAGGTGTACTATGCGGACGCTGCGCAGCGTGCACGCCTGACTGACCTGGTACAACGCATCGCTGACGTGATTGCCCACATCGCCAACGAAAGGCGTGCGCTAATGGCAAAGCTGGCAGCAATTGCTGAGCTGACCCGTTGATTAGGAGAGTCAGACTGTGAGCATGTCGATGCATGTATTTCGCCGTAAAGGACTGATATCTTGTCCCGATAGACAAGGGGGATTGGCTAGGACGGGATAGGAAGGCATGCTCCATCACCGGATAGGACTTCTTCTTAACAATCTAGGGAGGGAAGAACAATGAAGCGACTTTTGGTACTCGGCGCCGGCACCGCCGGCACCATTGTGGTTAACAAACTAAGACGTGCTCTTGATCCAGAAGAGTGGGACATCACCATTGTAGATCAGAGCGAAGTACACCATTACCAACCGGGTTACTTGTTTATCCCGTTTGGTATCTATACAAGGAACGACGTGCTCAAACCGCGTCGCGACTACATTCCGCCAGGCGTTAAGATGATTCTGTCGCGCATCGAGGCAATTGAACCAGACCAGAATCGCGTGCGCCTGGAGAAAGACGGACGGTACTTACCCTATGACTTCTTGGTGATCGCCACGGGCTCACAACCGCGTTACGAAGAAGTCCCTGGATTGCTGGGGCCCGAATGGCACAAGTCCATTCACGAGTTCTACACCCTTGAAGGTGCTGTGGCGCTGGCGAAGTATCTGCGTAGCTGGGAAGGTGGGCGTCTGGTGCTCAATATCTCGGAGCTTCCCATTAAATGTCCGGTGGCTCCATTGGAGTTCCTTTTCCTGGCCGACTGGTACTTTCACGAGCTGGGCAAGCGCTCCCGAGTGGAACTCACGCTTGTCACACCGCTGCCGGGCGCGTTTACCAAACCGCGCGCTTCGCAGCTGCTGGGTAACCTGCTGGCAGAAAAAAATATCCACGTAGTGCCTGAGTTCGCTGTGGAGTCCGTGGATGCCGAGGCACATAAGATTGTCTCTTATGACGGTCAAGAGGTCGAGTATGACCTGCTGGTCTCTGTAGCAATCCATATGGGAGATGATGTGATCGCGCGTTCTGGTCTGGGGAATGACACTAATCATGTACCGGTGGACAAGCATACTCTTCTCTCGATCCAATACCCCAACATTTTCGCGTTGGGTGATGCAGCAGATGTTCCCACCTCCAAAGCGGGCTCGGTGGCTCATTTCCAAGCCGAGGTCTTCACCGAGAATTTCTTGCGCTACATCGATGGTTTGGAGATGACGGCAAGTTTCGATGGACACGCCAATTGCTACATCGAATCGGGTTTTGGCAAAGGTTTCCTGATCGACTTCAACTATGATGTTGAACCACTGCCAGGCCGTTATCCCTTGCCTGGATTGGGTCCCTTCTCCCTGTTGCAGGAGTCAGCCATCAACCACTGGGGCAAAATGATGTTCCGTTGGATCTACTGGAACTTGCTGCTTAAGGGTAAGGAGTTACCCATCACCACCCATATGTCAATGGCTGGCAAGTGGGCGTAGGAGAGGCGCTATGGCAGAAGAAACTACAGCGCTCGCGGAGACATCGCTTGCTGAGCTGTCCCAAAAACTTGATCGCCTGACAGCTCAGGTGGAATTCCTTACTGAGGAAGCCTTGCGTCAGAGGCAACGACAGCAGCAATGGGATGATCTGATCGCTGATCTTACACCCATTTCCAAGGAAGCTTTTCAGCTTCTATCCGAGCAGCTCGAAGAGGTGGAACAGTGTGCCCGCATCGAAAATGTCCTTCTGTTGATCAAGAGACTGTTGCGTGACACCTGTATGTTGGGGCAGATGCTGGAGCAGATAGAAAGTGTAATGGACTTCTGGCAGGACTTCAGCCCGCTCACACGTGACGTGGTCATCACTCTCATCAACCGCCTCGATGAAATGGAACGCAAGGGATATTTTGCCTTCCTGCGTGCTGTGTTCGACTCATTCGAGGGAGTAGTAAGCTCGTTCAGCCAGGAGGAGCTGGAGCAGCTACCCCATAACGTTGGTCCTTTAGTGACGACACTTAAGGATCTGGCCCGACCTGAGACACAAGAATTGCTACAGCGCACACTTCACGCTGTGCAGGAGGATGGGACAGCGGATGCCTCTTGGTTCAGTCTGATCCGTCAACTGAACAATCCAGCCACCCGTCGTGGGCTGGCACGCACTCTACGTGTGCTCAACGTGTTGGGTGAACAATAGTAGAGACGAAAGAAGCATTGTATGTTACACTGATTACCTGTACTGGATTTGAACCATAAGGACACCTTATAAAGTAAAAAGTATTAGGAGGGAAATATGCCAAGCCGTGAAATCGCAGGAAAAGTTGTAGAAGTAGATGCAGAGGGGTTTCTGTGCAATCCAGATGAGTGGAGCAAGGAGATAGCTGAGGAGATTGCCCGCGAAGAGGGTATTGAGCAACTGACCGATTTGCACTGGAAAGTGATCGAGTTTTGTCGCGCTGACTTCAAGGCGCGAGGGGAACCGCCCACATTGCGCCGCATCACCAAGGAGAGCGGAGTGGACACCAAGACGCTTTACACTTTGTTCCCAAAAGGGCCAGCTAAGAAGGTGGCACGCATTGCCGGCTTGGGCAAGCCAACCGGTTGTATCTGATTGGCAAGAGAGAGTACATTACAGCAAGGAGAGGATGGGATGAGCGAAGAAAAGCAGCGTAAGCTGGCGATTATCTGTTCTAAAGGCAGCCTTGATATGGCCTACCCGGGCATGGTGCTGGCGAATGCAGCGCTTATGTCAGGCATTGAGGTGCACATGTTTTTCACCTTCTGGGGCCTCGACATGATTGTGGACCGCAAAATGGACAACTTGAAGATAACCCCCCTCGGTAACCCGAGTATGGGAATGCCCAACTTGCTCAGCATCTTGCCCGGAATGACCGCTATGGCAACTTCTATGATGAAGAAGGAAATTGCAAAGCTGGACTTCCCGCCTGTGCGCGAGTTTCTGCAGATGATAGTGGATGCTGGAGGTCATCTATACGGCTGCAAGATGTCTATGGACATGATGAAGCTAACCAAGGAGGACTTGTTCCCAGGCGTGGAACGTGTCCTGGGCGCTATGGAGTTTATGGAGATTAGCGAAGGCGCCCAAATTATCTTCATCTGAGAAGCGCAAAGATAGCGCCCATGTGGTTGTTGGGCGCTATCTCGTTTTTGGCAATCATTACTGGCTAATTCGATAGTTGCCCTGGGCACTAAAAGTTTGGCGCGTGGTAACAAAAAAGTCTTACTATGTGTCTCGCGGGCAAAGATTATGGATTCATTGCTGGGACGTGGTAACATATTGTGCCTACGTAGCAACACTAATTCTTCAGAGAAGAAAGGCATAGTGAAGCTCGCGCTATGAAGACTGTCATTGTGCTCGCCACGCATGGTGCACTGCCTAGTGATTTTCCCCGCCAAGAGCTGGAGGAGCTCTTTTCTTTGCGGGCTCAGATTAGGCGTGCTCTGCCGGAAGATCGGCCATTGCTCGAACAGCATCTCAGAGAGCTGGATCGGCGAGTGCGCACGTGGCCGCGTACCCCTGCCAATGATCCCTTCTACACCGCGTCACAAGAGATCGCCACTCGGCTCAGAGGTCTGACCGGTAAAGAAGTGATAGTCGCCTTCAATGAATTCTGTGCCCCTTCCTTAGAGGAAGGGTTAGACATTGCTGTTCAGCGAGGCGCGCAACACATTGTGGTGCTCACCCCCATGTTGACGCGTGGCGGCGAACATGCGGAAAAAGAGATCCCTGCCGCTATCGAACAAGCCCGAGAGCGTCATCCCGACGTCACATTCACGTATGCTTGGCCATTTTCCGACGAAGCGATTGCTGCTTTCTTGGCCGCCCAAATCGCCCGTTTCACTGTGTGAACACCTCGTGAGCACCCTATGGAGAATCATCGCGGACTGATTATCTTTGATCTCGATGGCACCCTTTTTTGCTCGGATCGTGCTACTGTTCCAGCAATGCAACAGGTTTTTGCCGAATACGGGTTGCAACCCCCGACCGAGCAAGAGATCGTCCAATATATTGGTCCCCTGGAAGATGAATTTCATCAGTGGGTACGTTCCCTCTGTCCAACCCACTTGGCGGATGAGATACTGGAAGCAGTGCTCCAGCGAGAGCATAGGTTGCTCTCTCGATCTGGCCATCTCTATGATGGTGTGCGTCAGGTTTTGACCCAATTGCGTTCTGTTGTCGGCGCTATGGCCCTCTGTACCTATGCATCTTCGCGCTATGCCACTGAGGTATTGAATAGCCATGCAATCGCGGATTTCTTTGATTTGATCAGGTGTCGCCAATCTCCTACGGACAATAAACGTCTGATGATTGGTGAGGTGTTGCAACATTTGGCACCTCGCCCGGCGGTGGTGGTGGGTGACCGCGCAGTGGATATTGAAGCAGCCCATGCGCACGGTTTGCGTGCGGTCGGGGTTCTATACGGTTATGGGTCAGCAGAGGAGCTGGCAACGGCAGACGCACTGGTAACTGATCCAGCCCAGCTACCTGACCTCCTGCTGGCGATGCTTTGCGAGGCTGCCCCAGACAGCTAGCTAGCGCGGAATAGCTTTGTCATAGATAGGGTACCTCTGTTCTTCTGGCAGCTCTCGACAGTCAGTATCAAGCACAGGTATTGGCGAAATGGGGGGCTCCTCCCGGTTCCCTCAGCCTGGACTATGATACACTTTCCTTTCAATAGCATTTCCTCGCCAGCTTGCTCAGGCCAACGAAGCACCCGCTGGCCCAACCTCATTGCGAAAATTGACAGAATAATGAAGCAATGTTACAGTGTATTAAACTTTTTCGGCAATACTTATGAGATGTTTTATGTTTGAAATAAACAGAAAGGAGTGCAATGGCTGACAGCAAGGACAAACTGATTCTCGAAGGTACTGTCGTGGAGAGCCTGCCTAACACGACGTTCCGTGTGCAGCTCGATAATGGACACGAGATGCTAGCCTACCTCTCAGGCAAGATGCGAAAGTACTATATTCGCGTCTTGTTGGGTGACCGGGTGCGCGTTGAAGTGTCACCCTATGATCTGGAGCGTGGCCGCATCATCTACCGCTACAAGAGGTCTCCGGCTGAGGAGGACTTAGAGTTCTGATACAAGCAATTTTCCTTGGCATCATCCAAGGAGTGGTTGGCCTTCTCCTTGGCCTTTCAGCTCCTCATCAGTAAACTCTATTTTGCTCAGAGGACGTTAGCGTCCTTTTTTGTTGCCTGTACAATGAGCGATCATCCGACGCAACCCCGGCAGCCAGTACGTAGTCCGACTCCTCCTTCATCTGGCCCTCGGACGACTTCTGAGGGATCCACCCGTCCATATGTGCCGCAACGCCCGGACCGAGTGTCACCATCCTCACCGGACCGTACCAAGCTCGTTGTTTCTTCGGACTCGCCAAGTGACCTGTTGTCAAATGCGCGTCTTTCGTCCACATCCGGAGCCGCACAACGGTTCTGGCGACTGTTCGGATTTGTCATGCTGGGATGGGGTTTCCTGTGCGTATTTCTCACCTTGATTGGGTCAGCAGGATATTACTATATAGCAGCTCAGCTCCCTCTGCCTGAAGAACTGGAACGGCGCGGTTTTCGCTTTGCGAGCACCCAAATCTATGACCGCAATGGCAATCTGATGTGGGAGCTGATAGATCCACAGGGCGGGCGGCGCACATGGATACCGCTGAATCGTGTCTCTCGTTATGCCATAGCAGCTACTATCGCTACAGAGGATCGCTTCTTCTATGCCAATGTGGGTGTGGACCCGATTGCTATAGTGCGCGCGGTATATTACGCCCTGAGTGAGCGAGAGATCGTATCCGGCGGAAGTACCATCACGCAGCAACTAGTGCGCAATGTGCTTCTCAACCCGGAAGAACGTGCTCAGAAGACTCTCGGGCGCAAATTGCGTGAAGCGGTTTTGGCCATCGAGGTGGCGCGTCGCTATCCTAAGAATAAGATCTTGGAGATCTACCTGAACCAAGTCTATTACGGGAATCTGGCTTATGGTATTGAAGCAGCCAGTCAAACCTATTTCCGCAAATCTGCCGCAGAGCTGACCTTGGCAGAGGCAGCACTGCTAGCGGGTCTTCCTCAGGCGCCGGCCACGTATGATCCAATCGCTTATCCGGAACGTGCTAAGAAACGCCAGCAGATCGTGCTGGGCCTGATGGTCGAAGCAGGTTATGTAACGCCAGCTCAGGCCTTAGCTGCCTATCAGCAATACTTGGAATACTCCCCGCCTCCAGTGAAGTTCGACGCTCCCCATTTCATTATGTATGTACGCCAGCTGCTAGAATCGCGTTATGGACCTGATGCACTGTATCATGAACCTGGTTTGAAAGTAGTAACCACACTTGATCCACGCATTCAAGTGATTGCCGAAGAGGAGATAGCACGCCAGGTAGCTGCCCTACAGGACAGAGAAGCCTCCAACGGTGCCGCCGTGGTATTAGACGTCAGAACAGGGGAAATTTTAGCGCTGGTGGGCAGCCGGGATTTTAATGACGAGCACATCTCTGGTCAGGTCAATATGGCGCTGCGACCTCGTCAGCCTGGCTCGGCGATCAAGCCGCTCACCTATTTAGCTGCATTCGAGCGCGGCTGGACGCCAGCCACATTGATCATGGATATACCGACAGAGTACCCAGACGGAAGAGGGGGAATGTATCGCCCAACGAATTACGATGGCAAGTTTCGTGGACCTGTCTTGGTGCGCGCGGCGTTGGCTAACTCGCTAAACATACCCGCCATCAAGGCATTAGAGTTCGTCGGGGTGCCGACGCTGCAGGAGATGGCCAAGCGGCTGGGTATCACGAGCCTAACGCGAAACGACTATGGTTTGAGTCTGACGTTGGGAGGCGGTGAGGTGAGCTTGTTGGAGTTGGCCAGCGCCTACCAAGCCATAGCCAACGGCGGACGACGGATGCCTCCCGTCGCCATCCTACGTGTGACCGATGGATTGGGGCGTCTGGTCGAAGAGTATAGGCCTTCACAGGGGGAACAGGTACTCCGCTCTGAACATGCTTACCTTATTACACACATCTTGGCTGATAATGAGGCACGCACGCCCGTGTTCGGGTCTAACAGCCCGTTGCGCCTATCACGTCCAGCAGCTGCCAAGACTGGTACCACAAATGACTACCGCGACAGTTGGACCATCGGGTACACACCTGAAATCGTCGTAGGTGTATGGGTAGGCAATGCTGACAACCGTCCAACGCGTGGTCTCAGCGGGCTGGCAGGAGCAGCTCCCATCTGGCACGCCATCATAGAGCGTACTGTGGAAGGCACACCGGTGCGAGATTTTCCCCGTCCGCCGGGCGTGGTGGAGGTGGAGATTTGCGCTGATTCGGGCACGATCCCCAGCCCAGCCTGCCCACAGCGTCGTGTCGAGCTGTTTGCCCACGATCAACTGCCCTTAGGACCTGAACACGATATCCATCAACGGTTGCGCGTTGACAGGCGTGCCAACTGTGTCGTGACCGACGATCGTTCAGTCGGTGAAGAAATAGAGGAACGCTACTATCAGGTCTATCCGCCCGAGGGACGAGCGTGGGCCATCGAACACGGTATCGAGCAGCCACCGCCACCTTGTGCGCCATCGGGTAGGTCTGCAGTTGCCTCAATTAGCTGGCCTGGCGATGGTCAGCAGGTCGATGGCGTTGTAACGATTCAAGGCGTAGCACTGGCAGCCAGCTTCTCGTACTACGTGGTGGAATATGGCATAGGATGGTCACCCGAAACCTTTATCCCGCTTACGACGCCACGGACGGAATCAATCGAAGGGGGAACGCTGGCTGTGTGGGATACACGCCAACTTCCCAACGGTCCCTACACGCTACGTGTAGTGGTTTTTGATCGCTTTGGGGGACAGTACGAGGGACGTTCTGTCGTTGTGATCAACAACCCGTTACCGGAAGCGACTCCATTTCTTCCTTGGGGCGAGACGCCAACACCTATGCCGTGGCCTCTTGATCTCTTTCCTCCTGTGATGCCCTCTGAAGTGCCCCCATTTGAGCTCGGACCTGTACCCGAATTACCAACTCCTCCACTTGAACTCGACACGACGACACCACAGACCGATGGCAACATGATGCCCCTGCCAGATAGTGATGAGCTGCCGGTCCCGCCGTTATCGGACGCATCGATTACCCCCGCGCCGGGATCTGGCGAAGTGGCCCCGATGCCAACCTCGGAGGAGCCGCCAGTTCCATGGCCGACTGCCAGCCCACTGCCGCAGGAACTTGCCCCGTCCGTCACCCCGTAGTCTTATGATTGAAACCCTGGAAGATTGGAGGTCCTTAGCGGATAAGAGATTCTCCATTGGGGCCGCCACGAGTGTGGAAAGAGAGCGCGGTACCGCAAGTTTTTTGCGAGAGGACATGCCGAGGCAGGCCGGCCAGCCAGGAAGTTTTCCAACACCGCGGGTCCCTAATTTGCCAAAATCACCTTGAACTACTAAAATAGTTAACTTGGCTTGGTTCCAATAGATCTAGCAGTCTGGTGAGATCAGGAGTAAGTTATCGTTGGCACAGCGCGAAACGCAATCACCCAAATACTGGCAGGATCTTACTATACAGCCTGACGACCTTGAATACCTCTTCAAAGTGCTGTTAGATAGCGCTCAGCCACATACTACGGAACAACTGGCGCTTGCTCTGATTCAGCATCGCCTGGAGCAAGAAGAATTGGCGATGCAGATGGAGATGGAAGGGGGGATGGTTTACCAGCCTCAGGGTCGCTATGGCATGGGGGATCGGCTTGTCTTTCCTCGATATAACTATGCTGGTGGCACCGTAGTAGGGCAGCGTACCGGCTACCACCCTCGTTATGGTAGTTTCTCGGTGGTACAGGTGGACTTTGGCGCACCGTACGGGGTGCGTGAGTTTGCCTCCGAGTTCCCACACCCACACCCACTGAACATCGGTGACGGACGCGGTGTGGCAGATGTTGAGGAGAGGGCATCTGCAGCCGACCTCTATGCGCGCTATCGCAACTGGATCTTGCCCAAGCTGCTTGATGCGTTGCAAAGCAGCCCCGATTTCGTTCATTTCCGCGACAGCTGGTTGTTGAAAGGTCTGCTAGCGCCTATCAGCGCTGGGCATCTAAACATCGCAGAAGCTGCCATTGACTACGACAATCGCCCACTACCTGCAGCCAGCCTGCTAAAGGACTTGGAACTGCCCTCGACCACTTCTCCTGCGACACAGGAGTTTTCGCTTAATTATGCATTGGCGGCCGACGAGCGCTTCGTGAATGTGGGTCCGCGCGGGCAGGTGCTGTGGTATCTACGTCGGATGCAACCAGCAACGGTTGGGCAAGTGCCACGTCATTTACAGCTTCCTGATCTGTCCTTTGAACTTGACCAGCTGGATGATGACTTGCGTCATCTGCTAGTTGAAATTGATGATGAAGCAACCGACTACAGTTTGCTGCCTGTGCCGCCAAGCACCGGTGATGAGGTTACTTTAGTGCTTAGCTGGCCACATCGTCGTGCTGGCACACTGCCGATTACTGCACGGACAGCCCCTTTCTTTCCCCAACCTGACGACCAGTACGTGCGCATCACATTTGTTGACAGACAAAGTGGCGAGCGCATACCCGGTTGGGTGGTTGGCAATTATAACTATGTGTGGGGCTTGGCAGATTGGTACGCCCGACATCAGCTGGTGACTGGTGCCTACATTACCTTGCATCGCACTGATTCACCCCTTTCGGTCGAAATCAGTTATCGTCCCGTGCGACCCAAACGCGAATGGGTGCGCGGTGTAACGGTGCAGGGAGGACGGCTGACCTTCCAAAACATGCGCCTGCAGATCACATGCCAGTATGACGAGCTGATGATCGTCGGTGAAGACAATCCAGCTGCAGTAGACGCACTGTGGGAGGACCCGCATAGCAACAAACCATTGGTGCAACTGTTGCGGCAGATAGCCTTAGAGCTGATCAAGATCAATCCCCAAGGCACCGTACACGCTAAAACGTTGTACAGTGCTGTGAACGTGGTGCGGCGATGCCCACCCGGCCCCATCTTCCAAGAACTTGTGCGCAATGCATGCTTCGTGCCAATGGGTCACGGATATTGGACTTACGACGCCAGCAAAGCATGATCCCTTAAAGCGAGACCTTCAACTTTGTCTGTCAAGGCTAGCAACAGATGGGTGAATATATCAAACCAACTCTTGAGACCAAATTCCATATAGACTTTGACTGGTGGCAGGAACAAGGTAGAGATCTGGATATCTACTTAGCTTCACGTCTGTGCCCAGAGTGCAAACAGAAGTGCAGTGGAAGTGATGAGCCAGAGATCATAGACTGGGTTGATCCTTATACAGGAGAGGTCAGGCGCTTGTCCTCTCTGTGGGAAACCATTCGAAGTTGCTGTAGCCAGCATCCTGATTACATCACCGCGCAGACACCACTTACCTATGCCGTGTTTCTGATCTTCGTGGCCAACGATAACAAGCCGCTCACACCAATAGAACTGTATGAGCAATTGGGATATCGTCCGGCGTCCACAATTCTGCGTACCCTTGCAGGACACCAAGTCTACTACGGTATCCGCCCGGTTAGATCGCCCATTGTGCGAGTGAGAAGAAGGGCAGCGTGAGGCCATCTCTCACTTAGATGAACCCAGGACGCTAAGAGACACGTCAAAGATTCTACTCTAAGGGAGACGCAATGGTCCACTGAAAACCTTTGTGCATCACGGACTATTGCGTCCCCTCTTTTTTCAACCGGAATAGGTGAATCGCTCGTGTATGCCATATGACAAGGGGAATTGTGACATCGTTTTCTCTAGGTTTCACGAAGGGGTTAGTCTAGTATGGTGAAGGCAGAGATACATTCCGGCGTGTGTGGTTTTGTGACAACAGTGGAGGCGAGAAGGGATGAAAGGGATCACCAATGTTTCCACCTGAAGATCATCAGTGATTGTAAGGCCTGTCAACGGCTGGCCCAAGAGCTGACCGAGGTGGACGCGTTTCGCGAGATAACATTTCGCGGCGAGGGTCCGCTCACCCATCAGATGGCAGCCAAGTATCTGACGCACTCTGCCTGCCCCGTGCCGGCAGGCATTCTGAAGGCAGTAGAGGTGGCAGCTGGGCTGGCATTGCCCAAGGACTCCATCATCAAGATTAGCAGAGAACAAAGCGAAGAGTAAACCTGCTCCTTGCTTGACGCACGGACAGGTTGGCACACGCTTAGAAGCCCATCAGCTGACTGAGATCCACCAATCCGTCGGGCAGTGCTGCAATGGAATAGACCAGCGCCAGGCGATTGCGACGCATTGCCTCGTCCTCTGCCATTACTAGCACCCGCTCGAAGAAAAGGTTAATGTCATCGGTCAGCTGTGCGAGCGCGCTCAGTACGGTGTCAACATTTCGGGAGCTTTCAAGTGAAGCGGTTGTGTCGCGCACCCTTTGCCATAGAGCTCGGCTGTCCGGGTCAAGTGTCTCTGGATCAAGGCGATATGTACGCACTTCATCCAGCAGAGGACGTACGATACGTTTACAACGTGCATACGCTACCAGCGTGCGCTCCCAGTCAGGACGTTCCACCCAGCGTTGCAGTGCTTGAGCAGCTGCCAGACAGCGCACGGGGTTGTCTCCCTGCTCCGCCAGTGCAGCCTGAACCACGTCGTAACGCAGTCCTCTCTCGCGCAGGATCGTTTCCAGGCGTCGCCGTATAAATTCCGCACAGGCAGCCAGAGCGGCTTCTCGATCGTTTGAGCGACCTCCGTCGCCGGCAGTTAGCTTTGCGGAAACGTCGGGTAGGAACTGAGTGGCAACTTGCAGTCCATAGCTGACAGAAAAGTCAATGCCATGCTCTAACAGCACAGTTACCAGGCCTAGAGCATCACGACGCAGTCCGTATGGGTCGGCAGAGCCACTGGGAGCGAGGCCTACGATGAAGAGACCAGCCAGGCTGTCCAACCGATTGGCCATGCCCAGCACCACGCCAGGCCGCGTGCGTGGCAATGCGTCACCAGCGAAACGTGGTAGATAATGCTCGAAGATCGCCGTGGCGACGGCTTCGTCCTCACCGGAGTGGAGGGCATACTCGCGCCCCATAATGCCTTGCAAGCTGGTCAGCTCGATCACCATTTGGGTGGCCAAGTCTGCCTTACAGAGACGGGCGGCCCGGCGCAGTGTCCCCATTTCCTCTTGGGATAGGTCCAGTTGCTCGCCGATTATCGGCGCCAGTTGCTCAATGCGCTTTGTCTTATCCAGCATTGACCCAAGCTGTTCCTGGAACAACAAGGTGTCGAGACGAGGCAAGAAACTTTCCAACGGTTGAGCGCTGTCCGCTTTGAAAAAGAACTCGGCATCGTCATAGCGGGCACGCAATACATTCTCGTAGCCCTGCCGCACAACGTCCAGATTTTGAGTATCCCCATTGCGCACCGCGATGAAACAGGGCATTAGGTGCCCCTTCTGATCTATCACTGGGAAATAACGCTGATGCTTCTTCATCACAGTTATCAATACTGGTTCTGGCAACGCCAGATAACGTGGATCGAAGGAACCGCGCAAGGCAGTAGGCTGCTCCACCAAGTTGGTCACCTCATCAAGCAATGCAGAATCATCCAGCACCTGGCCACCTACCTCAGCTGCCAGCCGTTTTGCCTGAAGATGAATAGAGGCTCTTCGCTCTTCTTCGTCCACCTGAATACTGTGTGTTATCATGGCCGTCACATAGGTTTCTGCGCTTTGAATCTCAATCGGCGGAGAGCCAGCAGAGCGTGCTCCACGGCTGATGCGTCCGCTCATAACACCAGCATAACGGAATGGAAGCACCTCTTCTCCCAATAGACACACCAGCCAGCGGATGGGCCGACTGAAGCTGACACTGGGACTTTCACCCCCAGCGCGAGGCGATGGCAACCAACGCATGTTCTTCTCGAACTTGATGCTAGCAATAAGATCTGGCAATGCAACACTCAATACCTCGGCAACAGGACGCCCCGGGATCCGTCTCACAGCAAAGACATAGCGACCACCCTCCGCTTCGCGCACCTGTAGGTCGGCGACCGAGACATGTTGGCTGCGAGCAAACCCCTCTGCAGCACGCGTAGGTTGTCCCTCCGAGTCATAAGCGACATGAGCTGGTGGCCCCTTTACCAGCTGTTCTTCATCGCGCTGACGCACCGCTAACCTGTCAACTAGTACTACCAATCGACGTGGCGTGCCCATGACGCGCACAGTTCCATGTTCTAATCGCAGCTGCTTTAACAGCTCTGGCACCGCGTCACGCAGCTGAGTGATCGCGGTGGTCACATCTTGTGGTGGCAACTCTTCCGTGCCTATCTCGAGCAGAAAAGGGACAGGATGGCTGAACTGCGGAAGAGGTGGCAGGCTAGCTATCTCCTCGGTGCGCACAGGTCGTTTGAAGAAAGGATAGTTGGCCTCTTCCCTCTGTCGGATGAAAGCAGCAGCGACTTGCCTTGATAGCTCGCGCATGCGGGCAAAGTAGCGGGCACGTTCTGTGACCCCAATGGCGCCACGCGCGTCCAATACGTTGAAGGTGTGCGAACAACGTAACACATAATCGTGCGCAGGGACAACCAGCCCGCGTGCTAAGCATTCCTTGGCCTCCTGCTCAAATAGGTTGTAGCTCTGCACCATGCGCGCCACGTCAGCGACTTCGAAGTTGTAAGTGCAGTACTCAACCTCCTGACGGCGCAGGATGTCGCCATAGGTATGCTCACCATCCCAGTCTATCTCCCAGACCGAACTTACTCCCTGCAAGTAAAGAGCAATGCGTTCCAGTCCATATGTCAGTTCCACGGCCACAGGGTCGGCATCAAATCCACCGAACTGTTGGAAATAGGTATACTGGGTGATTTCCATACCGTCCAGCCAGACTTCCCAGCCCAATCCCCAAGCGCCCAACGCAGGACTCTCCCAATTATCCTCCACAAAGCGAATGTCATGCTCCTCAGGCTTAATGCCCAGTGCATATAGACTGTCCAAGTAGAGCTCCTGAGGATTACCAGGGTCAGGTTTGAGGATAACCTGAAACTGGGTATGCATCTGCATCCGGTTGGGATTCTCAGCGTAACGACCATCATCCGGACGGAAGGATGGTTCAACGTAGGCTACATTCCAGGGCTCGGGGCCAAGTGCACGGAGCGTGGTTGCCGTATTCGCCGTGCCGGCACCCACTTTCTCGCTGTAAGGGAACCAAAGAAGGCAACCATGATCAGCCCAGTACTGTTGTAACCTCATAATAATTTGTTGAAAGTTAAGTGGTTTCGTCATAAGGACACACCTTCTTGGGTTGTGTTACGCGTCTTATGTAGCTGCTCCTTGAGCGAATTCTCTCTTAGCTCGCGGCGCAGGCGGTGGATAAACTCCACCGATTTGGGCTGTCGCTCTAAAACGTGGACGATAAAGCCTTGCACTAGTGTCTCGATCTCCATATGGAGATTCGAGTTCAATCGCAAGACAGCTACCTGTTCCCACGGTTGCGTCTGCATATGACGCAACACCTTAAGCGCATGCAACGTCAGTGGCATTGCTTGTTCTACTTGCCCCTTATGATGTGAGCAAAGCACCCCACCCATAGACGCACTGAAGAAGTTGGCCACCGGCTCGATGCGCCGTTGACAGACAACGCAGAAATGGAGCTGGGGACGGTAGCCTGCCAGTTCTAAGGCATGCAGCTCAAAGTAACGCAAAGCAAGAAGCGGATCGCGCGCGGTACACAGCCGGTCGAACGTGGCCAGCGTCAGATAGAACAGAGGAGCATTCTCATCCTGCTCCTCTGTCAAACGAACGATCAGCTCACCAACATAATAGGTCATGCTAGCACGTTCGAGATTGTCATGCAGCGTGCGAAATGGTTCCAACAACTCTGCCTGAGACACAATATCAAACGTCGATCCACGAGCTACCAACAGGTTGACATGGGAAAATAGCTCCACGTGGCCAGCTTTGCGGCTGCTCAGCTTGCGCACTCCTTTCGCCAGCAGGCGCAAACGTCCCAGATGTGGAGTGAGTACGTGCAACAGGCGATCCGCCTCGCCAAAATCGCTGCGATGGAGGATAAGAGCCTCAGTGCGGTACAGGCGCTCGCGTTCCATAGTCAAGAGTATCTCAGTTATGCTGTCTCATATCTCACATACTAGGTCAACATATTCGACCTTGACCAAGTCGTGAGATGCAACTTCCATCAGCTCTAACAGCTCCCCTATCAATCTGGCTTTGTGTTCAGCATCACGGGCCGACCACGTGCGACTCTTGAGCTCTAGGAAGTGACCCTTGCCTTTCGATGTTATGAGCTCATCCAGGTTTACAGCAAAATCGGTGTCTCGGTATGTGATGTGGAAGCGATAACGATGTTTCACTACCTGCCGCTCTTCATACGGCTTGAAGTACTCCCGATAAAAGCGCAAGCTGCGATTAGCCGGCGCTGTGTAACGTGAGCGCGTCAATACTACTGAATGATCGTACTCCTTCTCATACATAGGTAGTACCAAAGTGAGGGTGTATTCGGCGCTTTGCACCGTTCCATCGGCATTCAGAATCTCATCCTCACGATAACGCAGACGACCCTGTTCGCGCTCTCGGAACAACATATATGTATCAAACTGGTTGCGCGTTGACGGACGGTTGATCCCTAAGTTCATGCCCTCAATACGGGCTCGCATCGAGTGCACGTCATCAAGGCGCACCTTGACCTGCACTTCATATATCTCCTGCGCCATAATCCCTCCACCCACCGCCAATAGCTTGGAGAGCAGATTCTCCTCACGCGCAATCAGGAAGGAGTCGATGCGCTGCGCAAAACGCTGCGCTTCCTTGTGCAGCACCTCCTCATCCACGGTTAACAGGTGACGTTCGCGCATTAGCCACCGTCCATTGACCATCAAGTCACGTACATCGGTGCTCTTTGTGGCATAAACCAGCCGCGAATAGACAGTCTCCGGGTTGTGGTGGAAGGAAGGAAGTTGGTGCGTGCGATCCAGCGTCACGACAGCGATATCCGCTCGTTTACCTTCCTCGAGCGAGCCAATCGCTTGCGCTAAGTGCAATGCTCTTGCTCCCTCGATGGTGGCCATAGCGAAGGCAGAGGCCGCCGGTAGAGCAACCGGATCGCCAAAGCAGCCCTTCGCCAACAGAGCAGCCAAGCGAGTCTCCTCTACTATATCAAGATCGTTGTTCGATGCTGGCCCATCCGTGCCGACGCCCACAGGCAAGCCTAGATTAATCATTTTATAGACATTGGCGACACCGCTCGCCAGCTTCAGATTGCTGCTCGGACAATGCACCAAGCCTGCACCATACTTTTGCAAAGTTCGCAGCTCTCCCTCTTCCAAGTGGACACAATGGATGGCGATCATCTTTGTGTCTAGCACTCCATATCGTTCAAGCCATGGAACGATAGGTACATTATAGCGTGCGCGGCTGTCTTCCACCTCTTGACTGGTTTCGGCAACATGGATCTGTAACGGTACGTCATATTGGATAGCCAGTCGGGCAGACGCGCGCAGCAGTTCAGGTGTGACAGTATATGCAGCGTGGGGAGCAACCCCTGGTATCACGAGCGGGTGCCCACGCCAACGCTCAATGAAGCCACGTGCATATTCCAAGCTCTCCTCATAGCTGGTTGCATCTGGCGAAGGGAATTTGAGAATCGTCTCAGCGCATATCGCGCGCATACCAGCTTCAGCAACGGCGTAGGCTACCTCTTCCTCGTAGTAATACATGTCGGCAAAGGTGCTAACTCCCGAGCGGATCATTTCGGCACATGCCAACAGTGTGCCCACGCGACAGAAATCTGCACCGACAAACTCGCGCTCCACGGGTATCATATAGCCATACAGCCATACATCCAACCGCAAGTCGTCAGCAAGACTGCGCAACAACGTCATAGGCGCATGGGTATGCGCATTGACGAGTCCCGGGATAATAGCACACCCTGTGCAGTCTACTGAATTTACCGCCGCGATCTCCTCCGTAAGCTTCGCAGCCGTATCAACTGCCACAATACTGTCACCACGCACCGCCACAGCACCGTCTGCGATGATGCGTCGGGTTGCATCCATAGTGATTACAGTACCATGCACCAGTAACCAGTCAGCCGTATTCGCACTCATCTACCAGGCCTCAGAGATTGCTTTGCATGCCATTACAAAACAAGCCAGCAAGGTAACGAAACCGCGCTGGCTTGTGCTCGAAATTCTTTGTTTTATGCCTGTGACCGAGTGAGTCCGGTCTCCGCGAAACTGCACCTCCAAGTCAGACCCAGTCGTCTTCTTCGTCCTCGTCGAGGAGCTCTTCCTCTTCTTCCTCATCCCATTCCAGCGGTTCTTCATCGAGAATTTCTTCTTCCTCTTCTCCCCACTCCTCGTCGTCTTCCAGCATTGCATCTTCAATGCCTTCGTAGGTGAGGCATCCACGGTCAGGGTCGTACGTGATTTGCTCGGAAGAGCATACGCCCTCGTCCCAATGGACGCAATCACTTGCACGACAGATGATCTTAGTCATAACTTTTCCTCCAGTAAGAATGGCATTCGGCACCGTCTCGGCGCCCAACTGGCGAAAGAACACACCTCACCCTTTATAGGGTGACCGATTTCATTTCCAAGATGCTCAGGACAAACAAGACGCTCATAATAATCGCCGAGGCTACACACCACATACACACAGCCAGTATGACGAATATCTCAAGGTAAGTCAGATAAGCAGAAAACAGCACACCCAAAAGTGATATTCCGAATACACCTAGCGTGACATAGGCTTCCAGGTTTTCACTTACCCGTCGCCGCGCCACCAACAGCACCAGCAGGGCAATATAGGCCAACAATCCAAAAACAGCAACTGGGATTCCAAACATTTTTGCATAGACACTCTGGGCGACTAAATCACATCCCTGCGAGGCGCCACATATCACCGGTAACTCGAACAGGTGCGTGTAGCTAAGATAGCCTGCCACTCCGATGCCTGCCAGAGAGAGTGCTATCATCAGCCACCAACGCCACGCAACCACAGGTGAAGCAGGGACAACGGAACTGGTTCTGCTATAAGTGTTCATACGTGCGACTCACTACTGAGAAAGCATACTATCGAGCAGATTACGTAGTTTGTCTTCCGACATAAAACCCACGTGTTTTTGGCCGTTCAGAAACCAAGTGGGTGTACCTTCAACACCCGCCTGTATTCCTGCGTAAAGATCTGCCTGCACTTGACCGGCTTTGGCGTGCGTATCGAGACAACGATTGAAAGCCTCCGTATCCATACCCAACTCTTGGGCATACGCCTTCAGTCGGACGTTGCTGTAGGCTGCCATACCTCCCGCTCGACTGGTGTACAGAAGATCGTGATACCGCCAAAAGTATGCTGGGCCTTGATCCAGTGCGCACAATGATGCCTGGGCAGCCTGTACTGACTCCGGGGTGAGGAAAGCAAAATTGTGAAAGATGAGCTGCAGCTTACCTTTCTGGATGTAGTCCGTACTGATCGCTTCCAATACGCTGGCAAATTCGGCGCAATGTCCACACAGAAAATCAGAGTACAATTCCATCTTAAGAGGCGCCTCTGGCGGGCCCTTGTACGGATGGCCGCTCTGTGTGATCCCTATTGGGTAGGAGAATGCACCCCCACCTGCCTGTCGCAACTGAGTGCTATTTAGCACTATTAACAGAAAAGCAGCCACTACTGTTGTGCCTGCCACAAGGATTATCTGCGCCTTTGTGACACCTTGTCTCTCTCTCACTGGCTGATGGTGCACCTGAGAAGGTGACTTGCCCCTACCGCTCACTTTTGCCCTCTCCTCTGGTTTGGAAAGGTTGTTTTTCGGTTAACGCCATTTCAAGGTCACGAGAGATCCCCCACTATAGTGAGGATCGCGTCGCACTGCTTAATCACAATCCGCGACCTAGAAGGGAATTTCGATTCGCGGTAATTGGTTGTCAGGCAATGCGACTGCCGTGGCGCGCGGATTTTACTCCTCTAATTTTGCATATGCAAGAAATCGCGTTCTACCGCGCGGAACCCCCTTGGAGGAATGATCCCCTGGCTATGTGTCAGTGGTGTGCTGTCAGGCGAAGTGGCTGGATCGAGTGAGCCAGCTGGACGAAAGGCAAGCGATAACGATGAGTGACAATGCCGAGCGACGAGCAATCCACCTAGTTATTCAATAACAGTCCAACGCAAATCTCAGCCAGCGAAGATCCCCGGGGCCAATTATAGCTGCGAGGACAAGGAGAACAGTTGCCGCTCTTGGATTCGAAGAGGATAGTGTGATGGCTCATTGGAGCATTCTTTCTTTGAGGGAGATGTAACTCTGTGGGCCAGAACTTGGAGATAAATCAGCCTGCTGACCGAAGCGAAATCGAAGTCGGCTACAAGTGGTACCAGCGACAGTGGGGATCCACTTCAAAGGCACATGTAATCGGCTAGGCAATACACCCAAGAACTTGGATCGATTTTCCCAGCCCTGTTTCTCAATATCCCATTCTGGGACCAGTTTGCCGACGAACCCTTCCCCCTCTGACTCCGGAGAGGGGAAAGGGTTTGCTATAGGCTTCGCTTTCTGCCAGCTAGGTTACAGCAACTGAATGCCAGAAGCTGGATAGAACGCGAAAAATCGGAGGCGAGAACGTCACGCCACTCCCAAAAGCTGCTTTGCCTTGCGCACAGCACTGCTGGCATCCGGCGCATATCCGTCGGCGCCAATCTCGTCAGCGTAATCCTGGGTGATGGGAGCGCCGCCGATCATCACCTTGACCTTGCCATGCAATCCTGTTTCCTTGAGTGTCTCAATGGTTGTCTTCATGCCTGGCATAGTAGTGGTCAGCAGCGCTGAAAGCCCAATGATGTCAGCGTTCTTCTCACGGGCAGTTTCCACGAATTTCTGAGCACTCACGTCCACCCCCAAGTCGTACACCTCAAAGCCAGCGCCTTCCAGCATCATCTTGACCAAGTTCTTACCGATGTCATGCAAGTCACCTTGCACTGTGCCGATAACCACCTTGCCCAGTGTCTTGACATCGGCCTTCACGAGCTCAGGGCGCAGGATGTTCATAGCCGCCTGCATAGCACGCGCGGAGATAAGCATCTCCGGTACGAACTTCTCACCTTCCTCAAAGAGGCGACCCACCTCTGCCATAGCCGGGATGCAGGCCTTGTGCAGAATGTCCTCTGCTTTGACACCAGCTTTGAGTGCAGCTTCCGTCTCGGCAGCAGCTTTCTTGGCATCACCGTTCAACACTGCGTCGTAAATACCTTCGAGACTCATATTGCTTTCTCCTTTTCTTGTCAAAGATTTTGTTTATTAGGTCAAGCCTACAAGGAGGCGGACACTGCTTATATGCTCCCCTGTCGATCCAAAAATCAGTTCAACGAAAGAAATATTGCTCTGTCAGGCTTCTTCGCCCGTCCGTACATATCTTCCGTATCGATGCACTGCCTGTGCCATCACCCACACATTCTGAGGCGGTACTCCTTCTGTGATGGGGCCGCTGGCGCCCAATACGTAGCCACCGCCAGGTGCGAGCTGGGTACACGCCTCTCGGACCGTTTCCTCGATCTTCTCCCAGCTACCATATGCCAAAAGTGGGAGAGGAATGCCTCCCACGAAAGCTATCTTACCCCTCCATTGCCGCTTCAGACGCACCAGATCGTTGCACTCTGGCTCCATTGGCAACACAATATCAAAACCGATGCGTTCCAGGATTGGCAGAACCTTCTCTAGGCGTCCGCGCGTATACAGACCAACTAGCTTACCATGTTCCTTCGCAGGTGCAATCAGCCGCCGCATACGGGGCACAAAAATCTCCTCAAACATGTCGGGGCGGATCATTAAACCAACGTTATGGGCGATCTCATCCCTAACCACTATGAATGCCAGATCCCCGGCAAAGCGATCACATACGGCACGCATTACCCGCTCTTGATGTTCGAGCAGGATATCCATTAGTGCCTCCAGAAAAGGGCGGTCGTCATAAAACAAATAGAGTGCCTCTATCACACCCACAGCACGCATTGCACAATCAAAGAAGGAAGAAAAACTGGCTATGATACCAACTCCTGTTCCGTGCGCGGCCCGCAAATAACGCTCCAGCATGTCTATCTGGTCAGCCAGCACAGGGGGAGATTCCAGTTTGTCAAGATCACCCCAGTGGCGCACCGAGCCACCTACATAGCACGTCGACCCACTTGAGGAACTTGCAAAGATGTTGTTCGGTTGCCAAATGAAATCGCAGGCCACCGCATCCATACCCAGCCGCACAGCGAACTCCACTTGCTCCTCAGGTGTTGCAGGTGGCTGATCAGGTATTTGGCTCTGCACCGGGTTGCGTAGTGCACGACCCAGCACGTATTCATATACAGAGCGGCTTGTTACCCAAAGGTGCAGATGAGGCACTCGATCCGCATCTTGATGCTGTAGGACACGCAATAGACGTGTAGAATCGGGCCGGTTATGCTCAGAGAGACGAAGAGTTTGCCGTAGAAGCTGCATGTCGGCCAAGCCGAGACAAGTATACCCTGCACGCCGCTCTGCATCACTCAAAGGTTTGACCAGCGCACCCTGAATGTTCGACGCATGCAGAGTAGACGGAGACAAGTGAACTTGCTCGCCACGTTGCTTAAGGTGGTATCCGCACGAGTAGCGCACGATCAAACGTGTTGGCAATACAATGCAACGCGGAGGCAGAGGCTGCCTCCCTTTAACACGGCTGAAAAGTAGTTGAGCTGCATTGCTACCCAACTCATAGCCAGGCTGGGCCACGATTGTCATGAAAGGGAAAGAGGTTGGCAGTGATCCAGAATCGTCAAAACAAACTAAAGCCACATCATCGGGCACTCGTAAAGCACGCTGCTGCAACGCCTCCAGCGCACCACGCGCTAAAGCACTGTTGGCTGCCACAATGGCATCCACATGAAGGTCTTCATCCAGCAGTTGAGCTGTCATATGCGCTCCGGGGATCACACGGAGCTCACCACGTCGTACTAAACGTGGATCAATAGGGATACCTGCTTCCTCGAGTGCCAGGCAGTAGCCAGCGACACAGTCATTAGCAGACGAAATACCGACAGGGCCAGAGAGCATCGCAATGCGTCTACGGCCCACTGCCAAGAGATGACGCACCAGCGCGCGTGCCCCCGCTGCCATATCCGTAGTGACCGTGTCCATGTCCCATCCAGGGATGGTTCGATCCACCGCTACTACCGGAATACCCTGCTCGGAGAACGGCATCAGAATGTGTACGTCCACCTCGCAGGGTGCGATAATTATTCCTTCAACGCGCTGGCTCAGCATTGCTTGGAGATATTGCTCTTGCCTAGATGGGTCTTCGTCAGTGTTCCCTAGAAAAACTGCATAACCATGGCTGCGGACTGCGTCTTCCACACCACGCGCAACAGCCGCCCATAGAGGATGACTTATATCGGGTAGCACCAATCCAACTATACCGGTACGTCGCGAGCGCAAATTGCGCGCCACAACATTAGGCACATAGCCCATTTCAGCGATAGCACGCTCTACTGCATCGCGCGTGGCTGGATTAACGCGTGCGGTGCCATTCAGTACGCGTGATACAGTGACCGGCGAGACACCTGCACGGCGAGCTACATCTGTGATAGTAGGCACGCTTCCTCCTCTGCCGTCGTACCTGACTATAAGGAGGGATTGTCAAGAGCGCTTATGGGAGACACCTATATCCCTCACATAAATAAATGGGGATGAAAACGATATCATGCTATCGTTTTCATTTAGATGATAACACACGATCTGCTGTATGTCAAAAACCCGATCGCCTAAAGCTCACAATTGACAGGTGTCCCTCTTCCCTTTTAGCCCTCGGCCCATCCAGTGATTGCCCTACGCGCGCCTTTGTTTTATTATCAGGGCTTGGAGCGACAGCCTGAAGTTCACGTGCTGAGTTTGCTCCGCGAAGGGTGATCATCGTATCGCGAGCTCGTGCTATGGCATTACGCTTAGCGGGAACGTGGAGACATTGGTCGTTATTGCTCTTACTGGTCGCCGTGGCATTGGCCGTGCGCCTACCAGGCCTGGGCACGTTTCTTACACCTGATGAGTTTCTCTGGGTGGATCGCTCGCGCAATTTTCTCGCTGGGTTGCTTGATCCCGGATTCATCTGTGAGTCTGAGAGCCTGCATACCGGCCTCGAGCAAGCGCAGGGGATGGCATGCACCCTGCGCACCGGCCATCCCGGTGTGACTACCATGTGGATGGGTAGTCTGGGCATTATGGTGCGTTATCTGGCGGACGGTGCACCTGAGAGCTTGTTGAACTACACTGTGGACTTGCGCACCAATCCTCTAGATGCCCGATTGATCGCGCCTGCACGTTTACCCTCGACGATCTTGATCAGCTTGGCTCTAATACCGATAGCTTGGCTGACTGGATATCTCTTTGGCGATCGTCGCGTTGGTTTCTTAGCTGGCCTGTTGCTAGCACTCGATCCGTTTCATGCCGCTCTGTCACGCGTCATCCACCACGATGCGTTGGCAGCTACTTTTATGACCCTGGCTGTCTTGACCGCCTTATTGTACTGGGTACGGCATAGATCACGCGGCTGGTTGATTGTCTCAGGGGTATGTAGTGGACTGGCATTCCTTAGCAAAAGTTCCAGCCTGTTCCTAATACCTTTCATCCTCTTTCCGGTCATGTGGTCACTGTTGCAGCGAGATGCACACCGCAAGTCGCTTAGCTGGCGTAGCCTGTTGATCATCGCAGGCGAGGGAGGTCTGTGGTTAGCTGCTGCGATGGGCACATTTTTTGTCTGCTGGCCGGCGATGTGGGTACTGCCAGTGGATGCCGTGCGTACCATTCTCTCTGTGGGGATGAAATATGCCAGCGAGGGTCATGCGAAGGGCAACTACTTCTTAGGCATTGTCTCGAACGACCCAGGGGTGTTTTTCTATCCTCTCACATGGCTGCTACGCAGCTCACCGGTGGCTTGGGTAGGGCTGCTAGCGCTGGTATGGATGGGTATCAGGTGCTTGACAGGTAGAACATTTGTCATTGAGAGCGAGCTGGATGCGAATGATGCGTTCGCCAGCGGAAGTGTGCCCAGTGTGTCGCACAGGGCTGGCCTGACGAGGGCAGGGATGCATTCGAATGTTGCACCCGTCCTTTGGTTACTACTGATCTACACAATACTTTACACAATATTTATGACCTTTGGCGAGAAAAAGCAGGACCGTTATCTTCTGCCAATCTACCCCATCCTCACGACGTTCGCTGCCGCGGGCATAGTCAGCCTGGTGTGGTGGCTGGAAGGAAAAGTGGCACAGCATCCATGGGGTATGCGCACTGTATTTCCTGTATTGTCAGTGATGATCATGGGCTTACAGGGTTTCTTGGTCGCTGCGAACTATCCTTATTACTTCACCTACTACAACCCGTTGTTGGGTGGTATCCGCGCAGCGCAGCATATGGTGACAATTGGCTGGGGCGAGGGTCTTGATCTCGCGGCAGCCTACCTCAACCAGAAGCCGAACGCAGAGCACCTGCGGGTGGCTGCGTGGTACCAGTCCACCTTTGCTCCATTCTTTAAAGGTGAAGCAATTAGCTACTCGAAGGAGAAAGGCAAAGCGCTAAGTGGGGACTATGTACTCTTTTATATTAATCAGCTGCAACGACGTTTTCCGGATGAAGAACTCTTTCGCTATTTTGAGCGACGTTATCAGCCCGAGGCGAGCATTTCACTGCATGGCATCCCTTACGTGCTGATTTACCCAGGACCAGGAATGCAACATTACGTGGAAGATCGCGTGGACGAACATCGACGCAACTATCGTGGCATCGCAGCATTGCTGGGTTGGGACTGGCTAGGGGTTGCTGATGGGGATCATCCCACCGTAGATGCTGGTGGAACTCTGCGTTTTCGTCTCTACTGGGAGTATCTGGGCAAACGTCCTGAGGAAAAGTTTTTCTTCAGGCTACTGGACGAGAAGGGTAATCGCGTGGTCGAAGCTCTCAGCCACCCCTTGTTGGACGAAAATGGCGATCCGACAAGTTGGCGAAAGGGCCAAATCATCGTCGAAGAGGGAGAACTGCGGATGCCGCCGGATGTGACACTCGGCGAATACCAATTGCAGATCGGTTTTTACACGCGAGCGCCTGCGGTGACAGAGGGGGAGCTGATTTTTGAGCTGCCAACGAATGAGGATCAAGTGTACGTGATTGAGTGATGTATCTAGCACCACTCTTGCCGAGTAAATCTACCCTTAACCTTTCAGTACCCCGGTCGCTTCGGACACCCGAGGTGGTCAGCGATAAGAGCTCTCTTCGCTATAGTACCTTGGTCAATTTCCAAAAACCTCTGATCATCGTGTGTTGGTGGGTGATCGTTTTTGTGTTGGCTGTTATCCCTCGAATAGCCAATCTTGATTACTTTCTGATGGTGGACGAAAACCTTTGGTACGAACGTTCCGCAAGGTTTATGTTGGCCTTGCTGAGCGGTGATTTTGCTCAGACCGCGCAGACCGGACATCCAGGTGTCACGACAATGTGGTCCGGCGTTGTCGGCCTGTTGTTTCGCTTTCTGCAAGATGCAGCGTCAGCGTCAACTGAATCACTGTGGCAATTCGCAGCACGTATGTCAAACACGACTGGCACGCTGGCAACGATTGGATGCCTGCGTTTGCCTCTGGCACTGTTTTCGGCGTTGACCGTAGTGTTGGCATTCGGTCTGACGCGCCGCCTGATAGGCTTTTGGCCGGCACTCTTGGGTGCTGTATTGATGGCAATGGAGCCTTTCTACCTTGCTCACAGTCGGGTGCTGCATCACGACTCGCCAACTGCCAATTTCTCACTACTTGCATTATTGTCTTGGCTACTATATTTGAAGGAACAACGTAGATGGAGCTTTGTTCTTGCTGCAGCCAGTGCGGCACTGGCGATCTTGAGCAAGATCTCGTCTCTTTTCTTACTCGCGTTTTTCGGGCTAACTCTGTTGATCTTATGTTGGCGGGAAGCCTTACACCCCGCAAGTTTCTTAAGACGTGTTGCCATACCTTGGCTACAGATGGCAATCGTCGCTCTGGCGGTTATTATGCTGGTGTGGCCCGCGCTTTGGGCGGCACCTCAAGAGACTCTGGGGATAATCATTGATTTCATCGAGAAAGAAAAAGGAGCACACGGAGGCGGTAGCTTCTTCCTGGGACGTCCTGTATTAGATCCAGGTGTATTGTACTACCCTGTTGCTTTGTCCTTTGTCATGACACCCTTCTCATTGTTGGGGTTCGCGTTAGCAACATCCCATTTGATTTTCAACTGGATGCGCATATTGACCTCTGACGTCCGACGGACGCAAGAGACGATTTCGTGGCCAACTTGGCTACTCGTCTATATCGTGGCATTTGTCATTTACATGTCCTTGATAGGGAAAAAACAGGAACGTTATGTGTTGCCCGCTGCGATAGCCATAGACGTGCTCGCTGGCTGGGGGTGGTACAGACTCAGCCAAGTATTGCGCAGATGCCGATTCAAAAGGCAATCTGTGAATGTCTCCCTGATTGCAACTAGTATAACATTGATTCTCCCGGTAAGCGGCCAAGTGGTCTGCGCTTGGTCAACAGCGCCCTACTATTCAACGTTCTATAATCCAATGCTGGGAGGAGCTCGACAAGCAAAGGAAGTTGTCTTAGTAGGACGTGGTGAAGGACTCGATCAGGCCGCCCGTTTCATTCAGGGGAGGGGAGATACGCGGTCACCACAGGTGGCCACTTGGTATGGTACCACCGTTGAGGTACTATTTGCAGATACCTTGTACCCAGATGGTCGCACTGCGCGCGTGGTGGACGTTGTCCATCCACAGAACGTTATTAGCAGTGACTATGTGATCTTTTACATCAACCAACTACAGCGCCAAAAGCCAAAGGAGAGCATTATCCGCTACGTTCTTCGCAGGCCATTGCTACACGTTGTTCAGCTGGCAGGTATTGATTACGCCTACGTTTTCAAGGGTGAAAGTGTCGAATATCCGATCGATCCGTTTCGTAAATCGAACCGTCTTACAGGCAAAGCGAATCTGATCGGTTTCCAGCCGCTTGGGACAATAGTAGGAGGGCAAATTGCCCAAGTGCGGCTATACTGGATGAATGATGGATTGCAACCGGATGATCAGTTCTATGCACGGTTGGTAGACGAGCTCGGTCAAGAGTGGGGCCGAGGTCTGTGCACAATGGACCCTCTCTACGAGCATAGAGTGGGTTGGCTCGATGACGATATTTTCGAGGTTGAGTGTGGAATAGCAGTGCCACCAGGTACTCCGCCGGGCGCATATCTCCTACGTGCGGGTATCATCGAGGACGACGGCACCGTCGTTGGTGAGGTGTTCCCTCCTCCAGAAGAAAGCACATTGCATGTCTCAAGACCTAGTACTTATCCCGATGATCGCGAAATTACCATCGCACATCGTGTATCCAGGCCAGTTGGTAATCGCTTGGCACTGATTGGCTATGATTACTCCCCAGCGATTCGTCGGCCGGCAGAGATAGTAGCACTCACTCTGTATTGGCGGGCACTGCAGAACATCGGGGAAGATTATACCTTCCGGATAACACTGCGAGGAGCAGGTCCCGGCCGATATGCCGAGTGGAGGGACAAGCCGGTTAATGGGCACTATCCCACCTTGTTTTGGCAGAAAGGTGAGGTGGTGCGCGATCCGTGGAAATTGACGCTACCATCTAACCTTCCATCAGGTGACTATGAGTTGGGAATACAAGTGCTGGGTACTGGAGACCGGGAGATCGGTCGCATTGTGATCGCCAATATAACTGTGGAAGGGCGCGAACACAATTTTAGCTTGGCTCGACCACCTGCTCACGTACAGCAGGCACAGTTGGGTAATGCGATACGGTTGCTAGGTTATGAACTCTCTGGTGCAGCTAAGGATGGTCGTCTTGTGCCTGGTCAACCTCTTGACGTGACGCTGGTCTGGCAAGCAATGGGGACAATTGATCACAATTACGTTGTCTTTGTGCAGCTGCTCGACAACGATAACCGTATATATGCCCAGCATGATGGTCAACCTGGCGAAGACAAGTTGGCCACAACTACATGGGCGGTTGGTGAGTACGTGCTTGACCAGCATCGGCTTATGCTCCCTTCCGAAATACCTTCAGGGAATTATCGGATCATTGTGGGAATGTATCTCCCAAAGGATGGAACGCGGCTGCAAGCGATTGACTCAACTGGTCAGATAATCGGAGACTATATCGAGCTGGGTACAGACCTGTATGTGGTTCGATAAGTTCGCAAAACCATGGGCGTCCCCTTTCTCGTATGGATGAGACTCTGCCAAGGTAGTCGTGTAGAGCCATTATCATACACGTTGCAGATCTCGGTACTGTTAGGTGTCGAAACGCGCAAGTAAGAAATGTCATTGACACATTTACAGTTCAGCTCCTATCGCTTTGTTATGCGATTGATCCCATTGCTCATTCTGCTTCTGGGACTAGCAGGTCCGACGCCCTACGCTATCCGCCTAGTCCTCGCCATGTTCCTGACTTGCTTCGTGCCGGGCTGGTTGCTCATAACCATTCTTCGTTTGGATGTCGACAGTTTGTTAGAAGGAGTTGCGCTGGCTGTCGGCCTGAGCTATGGGTTGACAACATTGGCCTCAATCGCATTGCTCTATCTACTTGGACGTTTGCCTCCTGCAGCAATTGTTGGAACGCTAGTGGGGATCTCGCTGGCACTCACAGCTGTTAGATGGCGCCGCGCCGCAGCCTTGTGTGAACAGGGATTTCGCATTGCCATAAGCGACCTGTGTTTCTTTGGTGCCTGTATAATCCTGGCCGCGTTCTTTGTCGTGTTCAACTTGAGCTATGCCGACTATTGGGGCGATGAGATGAATGGCCTGCTGCGCGCTGTGGCCCTTATTGGTGGTCGCTCAGAGACGATTTTCGAACATACTAAAGGTCCAGTTGAGATCATTGTCCCTGCAGTTTTGGCTCAGCTTGTGAGTCGCTTTGACCCTTTCACCGTGCGCCTCCCTTCCACGTTGGCGCACGTCGCAGGGATCGCCGCTTTCTACTTGTTGATACGGCGTATGTTTGGGAGAAATGTCGCCTTGTTGGCGGCTGCGTTTCTGAGTCTCAACGGTCTATACATCGCCTTTGGGCGCATGGTGCAGTATCAGGCGGTTGTTTTCCTCACCGGTACGTTAGCCATCTTGGCCGCATATCGCTTCTATAAAGGTGGCCGGGCCGCCAACGTGACTGTGGCCGGGTTGCTGGCGGGTACTGGCATGTTGGCACATTATGAAACACTGTTGATGCTACCTGCCATTGCTTACCTCGTTTGGTCTCGCCTTTCGTGGAGGTTCAGGCTTCCAAAAGCTGAATTCCTGCATATGGGGTTTGCGAGCATCATTTTCTTGTCTGTGCTTGCCTTTTTTTACCTCCCATTAGTGCTGCATCCCAGTAAGAATGACACTATACCTTACCTGACTCAGCGCATTGGTGGAACTATCTGGCCAGTTAACAATTTAGACGCATTGTATCGATTCAGCCTCCTATATAACTCCGGTTATTACATAGGTTTGGTCACTATACTGGGTGGTTCAAAGCTGCTACAAGATTTGCAGAATAGCGTGCGCCAAGCAGTGCGTAAGCGTGCACATTGGCTATTGCTGGCTTCTGCAGCACTCGTGGCTCTAGGTGTGGTAGTAGGGGGGCGGAGCGATCTCTTATTAATGATATTCTCTTTTGCAATACTTGGGGCGTTGATTGGTTTCACAACGGCAGGTGCAGAAACACGTACGCTATACATATGGTTCACTGTATCATATATTGGTTATGTTTTCTTGGTGAGTCAACCTCGCACACACCTAAGGGTTATCTATCCGCCATGGCTCGTGTTGTCAGCGCTGGCAGTCCTCGAAGGCGTCCGCCTGACATTGCACCCTTGTGTTGACACGTCAAATCAGCCGGTAGCAAGCGGAGGTGGATCAACGAGAGGGATTATCTGGTTGCAAAGCGTAGGGAAGTGCTTCTTGAACTGGTTGAAACCTTGCTTACTGATTTTCACTTTAGCCCTCTTGCCACTCTTCGGTTGGTATCAGTACCTGCTTTTCCTCGATATACAGGCGGAATACGTCTTCACCTATCCAGCACACAAGAATGAAATATTCTGGGAAGATCCTGCCTTTCCCTTCGGATCACGGCGGCCGTACGGTATGCCCCACCGTTTAGGTTGGCAGATGATCCAGCAACGTTTCCTGGACGGGACGCTGCAGGGCGACTGGGACAGCAACGACGACGGCACCAACCTATTCTGGTACACTCTTGGCTGGCCACGCAACCCGTGCTATCCGCGGTATTACTTTGCAACTCAATTTGAACAAAAGGAACGTGAGCACGGTGTGGCACAGCCGTCTTTCAAGCTGGATTATTATGCACACATTGGGCAGATCCGGAATCGTGATCGACTGCAGATAGATGTCTACGAATTCGCGCCACTGAGAAAACAGACTCGACCAGCCATATGGTCGGAGCCAGAAAATTACACCAGCTTCGTTACACCAGCCGATTTTCATACCTTACCCTATACTGAACCCGCGCTGACGATTTCCACCCCACTGGCATCGCCAGCTGTCTTCCGTCCCGCGCCGGAAGCGCTCCAGCGCATCGCCGATTACTATGGCGATGCGCGCGTCTTGGGAGTGCATGACAAGGTGGCATTGCTGGGCTACGATTTGGATACGCAATGGGCTAGGCCAGGTGGCGTACTACTCCTAACACTCTACTGGCAAGCGATGGATGTAGTCAATCTACCCTACAAAGTGTTTGTACACCTAGACGACGAAGTCACAGCCCGTACGTTAGCCCAAGCTGACGACTTTCCAGCGTGTGGCACACGTCCAACCCAAACTTGGCGCACGGACCAGATCGTAGCAGACCGTCACATAATCGAACTACCCGCCGACCTGCCCGCCGGCAGCTACCCTTTGCGTGTTGGACTTTACGAACCTCAGACACAGCAACGGATGGATTTGCTGGACGTCGCAAACAATCCTCAGGGCACGTTCTTAACTGTGGCAACAGTCGATTTGGAAAACACCTCCTGATAACGGCTGAAGAGAACCTCGTGAAATCCAAAGATCATGACGTTGGGGTCTGCTCGGGATTTTGGGTAGTACTCGACTCGTCCACAATGGAGGCATTTGAACGGTGGAGGTTATGACGATGCACAACGCGAATTGCAGGCAAGAGGTGCGCGAGGCGATGCACGACGCGCTGGATGAGATGATGGACGAACTACAGACGTGGCAGGAGGCACATCCTGAAGCCGATTTTGACGAGATAGCAGAACAAGTGACTCTGCGGTGGCAGGTGTTGCGGGTCAGCTTGTTAGTCGGGTTGGCCTGCCAGCATGGGGATGGGTTCGAGGTGGCTGGGGTTGTGAGTGAGGGATGTGGGCAAGCGCTGGTCTATAAAGGTCGGTCGCTGCGGGAGAGGGGGTATTTAAGAGGGGAAGAGTGCGTTACGACGGGCGTATTACCACTGCCCCGGGTGTAACCGTGGTTTTTTTTCTGGATCAGCGGCTGAAGTTGGGAGAGCATCGCTGGACACACCCGAGACGGTGAAGAGGACGGTTCGGTTAGGGATGGGGATGGCGTCCTACCGAGGGGCGGCGAAAGCGTGCACGGCCTTAACGAAGGTGGGGAGTATCAAAGAGTGGGTCACAAGCGCTGGTGGGAGACTACAGCGGGTGGTTAATAGAGATGGAGGTGTAGGAGGCCATGACGGGCGACAGTGGATGTCGCTTGGGGATGGTTCAAAATCCGTCTCCTGCCAACCCAGTTGATTCATGGGGTGTTGGTGGTACATAATCCCGATCCGGTACATGAAGTGGTGCTCATTACCAACCATTCCGGTGCGCGCGGCACACGATGCTCAACATCATTGTGGGGCTGTATTACTGTTCAACGGGGTCAACCATTTCTCGCAAAACAAGACGCTGGTGGCGTATGCCAAGTCGCACAACGTGCCGCTGGCTGAAGTGGCCGTG
>CAKZLO010000061.1 GCA_937127125.1 uncultured Ardenticatenia bacterium | reverse complement strand
TCTCTTCTCACCCGACACACCCTTCTTACAGAGCGCTGACCTACCCTTGCAACCCCAAAAGGGAGACAAAGTGAAAAAAAAGGGAGACAAAGTGAAAAAAAAGGGAGACAAAGTGAAAACGGTCGCCTACCTGGCGCCTGAGATCCCTGCTGGATCGGAGAGCATCCACTTTCGCCACGGCAGCGACGACACATATGCGCTCTGTCCCGTCTGCGTCGCCGGCCTGCTCACCGCACTGCCCGCCTTCGCGACTGTCGGCGGAAGAGGCCTCAAACCCTCGATCAATGGCGTGCCCCCTATCTATGTCCTGCCGGAAGGGCAAAGCCTGTTCGAGAGTCTGGTGCGTTCGCTGGTGCTACCAGGTTACCAGCCCCCAACACGCAGCCAGACGTACGATCTAGCATGGTGGGAACGCAAACCGAAGCCAATCGTCGAGTTAGACCGAGAAGTGATCGAAGTCGGCTATCTGCACAGCCTCACCTTCCCCGTCCGACGGATACGTCTGCATCCCGAACGTCTCGACGATAGCACGCTCTGTTCCCGCTGTGGCTCTCGCAGCCTGTGGGGAGTGCGTACCATGGTCTTCGCCATGGGTGAGGCTCGCCCGAAAGATACCCCTCCCTGGTTTGATCCCTTCGCCGCTTATGTCCTTCCGCAGGGCAAGAAAGGAAGCTCTGCACCCAAGCCGGTTCGCCCCCAACCGAACCATGCATTGTGGCGCGAATTTGCCAGCCTGTTTCTAATGCCTTCCCAGAAACATGGCGCACAACAGTGGCGCCGTCCTACCGTCCTCGACCAGCTCGTCGAGCTAACGGACCCGTACGCAGACCCCGCTGCAATGTATACCTTCCGCTGCGTCGGACTGCGCACCAATATGGATACAAAGGTCTTCGAGTGGGTGGAGGCTGGCTTTGAAGTGCCACCACCCCTGTTGTGTGACCCCATAGGCAGTGATCTTGTGAAAGAAGCCCTCGTCTTTGCCGACGAATGCGACGACATTATCCAGAAAGTTTTCACGAGCAGGTTAAGGGGTGACGCGAGTTTGCGCACCTGGATGCAGCAACGCTTTTGGGAAGCGCTGGCAGCACCATTCCGCCAGCTGATGTTGCAGCTCGCTGTACCCAATTCGGCGCAGCGCCTGGATGCTCGCAAAGCGTGGATGGAGCGCTGCCTGCGCGAAGCGCGGGATGCCTTTCACCAGGCAGCCGAACAGATGGGCGAGGACACCGCTTCATTGCGCCAATGTGTCGAATCCGAGAACATCCTCGGAGCACGACTGAACAAGTTACGAAAGGAGTACTTGCCGAATGAGTGAACAGACTTACCGACCGCAGACCGTTGCCTTTATGGACCGCTTGGCAGACCTGGACGCCGGCGAACGAGCACGTCTCAAGCGCAACGCGGGCAAAACACTTGCCGAAGCGCGCGACACCGCACTGGCACTCTTCTACCGCCTGATCCCCCCGGGCGTGCCAGAGACTCAGGAGGAGATATATTTCTTGGTCGCCACGTTGTATCCGCTCGCCGAGTCGGGCAAGAATGGCAATCTGGGCGATGCGTTGCGTCGCGCTAGGATGATGGCAGCTAGCGAGGAGGGATTGGACCGTCATGTTGAGGTCCTGCTCGACGCCGATGCCGAACAGCTCCCCTTCAGGCTGCGCCAGGCAATTCACTACCTGGCCTCCAGCCGTGTGCCGGTAAACTGGCCACAATTGCTGGAGGATCTGTTGAACTGGAACCACCCCCGGCGTTTTGTGCAGCGTGCGTGGGCACGCGCTTATTTCGGCAAAACTTCAGACTGAGTTATGTAAATAATGAAGGAGGATTACCCATGTTAGTTCAGATGCATTTTCTGCAGAACTATGCACCATCCAACCTGAACCGTGACGACACCGGTGCCCCCAAGGATGCTTTCTTCGGCGGGATGCGCCGCGGGCGCGTCTCCAGCCAGTGTCTCAAACGCAGTATCCGTCTTTCGCCCGTCTTCCGCGAAGCCTTTGATGCGGATGGCTTGTTGGGCGTGCGCACCAAACGGCTGCCCAAGCTGATCGAGGACGAACTGAAAAAGCAAGGCGCTGATGCTCCCACTATCGAAGCCATCGTGCGCCGCCTGCCAGAGATCGGACGGGAATCAAAAAAAAAGAGCACTGCTGCGGACAAAGAGGGAGAAGGTGATAAGACTCCCACCCGTGAGGCAGAGAGCGCAACCCGCCAGCTCATCTTCGTGGGTAAAGATGAGATCCCCCGCCTGGCCACATCGCTGTGGCAGCGCTATCGGAAGATCGGGCCCGCCAAGTGGCCGAAGGAAGAGATCTCGGAGATTACCAAGGGATTGGGCTCCTCCCTGCCGCGCTCGGTCGACATCGCTATGTTCGGCCGCATGACCACTTCTAGCGCCTTCGAAGATGTTCAAGCTGCTGTCCAGGTCGCTCATGCCATCTCCACCAATGCGTTGGTGCAAGAGTTTGATTATTACACAGCCGTGGACGATATCTCGGGCGAGTCGGGCGCCGGGATGATCGGCGACATTGAGTTCAACAGCAACACCTACTATCGCTACCTGAACGTACACTGGGAGCAGCTGGTGCAAAACCTGGGCGGCGACGTAGATGTAGCGCGTCGCGCCACGCTGGTGCTGCTCGAAGCGGCTGCCAAAGCCCACCCCAGCGGCAAACAAAACTCCTTCGCCGCTTTTAGCTTGCCGGATGTGATACTGGTTGAGGTCACGCAGGACAACCTGCCCGTCAGCTATGCCAATGCCTTCCTCAAACCGGCGCGCCCCAGAGGTGACCAATCGCTGATGGATGCTTCCGTGGCACTGCTCAGCGACTACATGGAGCGAGTGATCCCGGTCTATAACTTGGAGGCGGAACGCGCCCATACCGCGCTGGACCCCTCCCATCAGCTGCCACGTGCCCAGCACTGCCCGTCCCTGAGTGACCTGCGGAACTGGCTGGAGAAACAATTGCCGGAGTGAGTTGCCATGCCAAATACTCTCTTTCTGCGCTTAGAGGGACCGCTGCAGGCATGGGGAGAACGTGCGCGCTGGACCATACGCGACAGTGCCCCAGAACCCACCAAGTCGGGCGTGGTGGGGCTGTTGGCCTGTGCGCTCGGGCTGCAAGCGGACGAGGACATCCGAAATCTCTCTCGTCAGGTGCGTATCGGCGTGCGCTGCGACCTGCCCGGCACCCTGCAGCGGGATTATCACACCGTTATAGGAGGTGTGTTGAACGCCGAAGGGAAGATCAAGCGACAGCGAACCAGCGAGATCGAAACTGTCGTCTCCGAGCGTTTCTATTTGATGGATGCGTCCTTCATAGTTGCGGTGCAGGCTGCGCCTGACCTGATCGATCGCCTTGCCGACGCGGTGCAACATCCTGTCTGGCCCATCTATCTGGGACGCAAGAGTTGTGTGCCCGCGCGCCCCATCTTTCAGGGCCTGGGCGACTATGTCACATTAAAAGAGGCGCTGCAGGCAGCTCCGCGATGCGATCGCTGGCCGGTAGACCAAGCGGTGTCCGTGCGCATCGTGTTGGAGTGCCCGACACGCCAGGGGGTGCGTCGCCGTGACGAGATTCTCTCGCGCACGTTCCGCACCTATGCATCACGCTACATACAGGAGGAGGAGCTGGTCATCCCACCATCCGACCAGCCAGAGAACGAGGAGGTGACATCGCATGGATAATGGCCTCTATCTCTCGCGCCTGATTCTCGATCCGCGCTCGCGGCGCGTCCGTCGCGAGGTGAGCGAACCCTATGAAATGCACCGCACGCTGCTGAAAGCATTTCCCACTGCGGCGGAGGGGGGACCTGGGCGCGTGCTCTTCCGAGTCGATACACCCCCCACCTACCGGGCAGGGCCAGCCGGCTTCATCGTGTTAGTCCAGTCGGAACACCAGCCGGATTGGAGCTTCCTGGACACCACAGAACGTTACCTGCTGCCCGACGTGGCGGACAATCCGGCGGTCAAACTTTTCGCGCCCACCTTCACACCCAGGCAGCAGCTGCTCTTCCGACTGCGCGCCAACCCCACCGTCAAGCGCAACGGCAAGCGCTGCGGCTTGTACCGTGAAGAAGCACAACTTGCCTGGCTGAAACGCAAGGCAGGTGAGAATGGCTTTACCGTGTTGACAGCGACTATCCAGCGCGAGGGCATTGTGGGCGGTCGCATCTATCGCGACGACGAGGAGATGCATCCGCTGCGCCTGCTGGCCGTGCGCTTCGATGGCCTGTTACGGGTAGACGATCCAGGCCGCTTCCTGAGCGCCCTGCGCCGGGGGATCGGCAGCGGCAAAGGGTTGGGCTTTGGGTTGCTGTCGCTGGTACGACCGTCTTGGTGATCCGATGCGCAATCTGCACGCTCTGCCCCAGCTGGCCGACAGCCTCAGCTACCTGTACCTGGAACACGGGCGGGTGGAGCAAGACACGCACGCCGTGGTGTTTCTCGATGCGCAGGGCGGCTGCACCGCGGTTCCGGTCGCCGCCCTCGCCGTGCTTATGCTCGGCCCCGGCACCACCATCACCCACGCCGCTGTGAAGACGCTGGCCGACAACGGCTGCCTGATCCTCTGGACAGGTGAGGACGGCATGCGCGTGTATGCCCAGGGGAGCGGGGAGACGCGCAAGGCATACCGCCTGCTGCATCAGGCGCGTATGGCCAGCGATCCCGCGCAGCGTCAGATGGTCGTCCGTCGCATGTATGCCGCGCGCTTCGGCCAGCCGTTGCAGCCCGGCCTGACCATCGAGCAGATTCGCGGCATGGAAGGACAGCGCATACGCCAGGCTTATGCGCGAGCCAGCCAGGAGTATGGCGTGCCGTGGCGTGGCCGCCGCTACGATCGTAACAACTGGGGACGCAGCGACCCGGTCAACCGCGCCCTCTCGGCGGCCAATGCCCTGTTAAACGGCATCTGCCACACCGCCATCGTCTCCGGCGGCTATTCCCCTGCGCTCGGTTTCATCCACACCGGCAAGCAGCTCTCGTTCGTGTACGACATCGCCGACCTCTATAAGGCAGAGATCACCATTCCGGTCGCCTTTCGCACTGTCGCCCAGACACCTGACGCATCCCGGCTGGAACAGCAGGTGCGCCAGGCGTGTCGCGAAGCCTTTCGCACCAGCCGCTTGCTGGAACGCATCCTGCCCGACATCGACGGACTGCTCGCTACACCGCAGACGGTGGACGACGCAGACTACGACAGCGATCCGGCAGCGCCAGGTCCATGGGGAGACGCTGAATGCTTTGCCTTGGAGGCGAGCTATGATGGTCTTGATTCTGCAAAATGTACCGTCGGCGCTGCGGGGTGAGCTGGCGCGCTGGCTCATTGAGCCTCATCCCGGGGTGTTTGTCGGGCACGTCTCGGCGCGGGTGCGCGACTGGTTGTGGCAGCACTGTTTGACCAGGTCGCCGGGCGGAAGTATCATTCAAATATGGGCGACGAATACTGAACAGCACTTCGACATCCGAAGTTGGGGCGATGCGGAACGCGAGATGGTGAGTTACGAAGGTGTGTGGCTAGTGCGTCGTCGGCCTGGGGCGAGTGGTGGATCTGCAGTGCGGGTTGTGGAGGGAGATGCGGGCTCGTAGTGGTTGATGGTATCGGCTGGGAGAAATCTGAGGAAAACAGCGTATTCCCCACACGCGTGGGGGTGGACCCAAAGGGCCCATCGAGGTGAGTGAGGTATTGTTAGTATTCCCCACACGCGTGGGGGTGGACCAGCCGATGCGTTCAATCACGTCCCTGCGCACAAACATGCACGTGCCGTGCACATAACCGTCCGGCCATGCCGGGTGATAGCCGTCGATGCGTTCGCCGATAATGCCGTAGCGGTCGCGATGCTGTGCCAGGAACGCCAGCAACGCCTCTTCCTGCACTTCAACGTCCTGGTTCAGGATCAGCACGTCGCCCCGCGTTCTCAAAAACCCCTCGTTGACAGCGCCGCTAAAATACCGCTTGCGCTCCAACCTAACCACCTCGACGCCCCGGGACGGCGTGTCAACGAGGGGACTGTCACTGACATCGTCGATAACCAACACAGGTATCGTCAACGACCTGATCAGCTTATCGACATACGCGTGCCCGTTCCAAAACGGCACGACCGCGGTCACTTCCACCGCTCTGCCTCGCCTAGCACTTCGCCGGCTTGAAGCTTGTCTCCGGGAAGAAGCTTGTCTCCCACGGGTCGGGGGAGATGAGCGGCGAAACTTGCGTGCAAGCGACGTTCTGGAAACGCACCTGTGCCCACGGCGCGCTCAGGAGCAGCCGGGGCCGTATCTCGACGTGCGTCTGGATACAGGTCATGTCCGTCTCCGTCCACACCAGCAGCCGGCCCCCGTCAGTCGCCTGGTAGCGGTCAGGAAACTCCGCTGCTACCGCCCGCATGTCGTTGAACTGGCCAATCATCAGACGTTGGTTGCCCACCGCCCCGGTCAGCAGGTAGCAGTCGCTGCGGGTGGGCGTCTTGATCAGCCCCCAGTCGTAGGCGATGATGGGGACTTCAAATCCATCCAGGAAAACACGTCCGAAACCGAACATGCCGCCGTTCAGCGAGTCGCGGAACGTCCGCGCTTCGTACGTCTGGATCGTTGCTGGGGTATACTGACCGCCGGGACAGACTGACCAGCACGTGTAAGCGTCCAGGATGCAACGCACCAGGTGCGTCGGTGCGACCAAGACTACGTTGCCCACCTGCAGCTGTTGGGCCGCCAGCGCCGGCGACCAGGAGAGCCGCTGCACCACACGCCGGTAGGCCGCCAGCAAAATGTCGATGAAACTGAACGAGCTGGCGATCGGTACATTGTTCCAGGTCATCCCGTTGCCGCCACCCATCCCGTTGCCGTTCATGTTGACGACGATGCTGTCCATCAACGGGCAGAACGAGCCGTTGGTGTTCCGGTAGCCTGTCCTGACCAGATTCTCCAGCCCTGCAAAATCGCCCGGGGTCGCAGCGCTGCCGGTGATTATGCGGTACTTGAGGTCCTGCATCAACGCCTCGGTCGCAATGCGCATGTCAAACTCTAGGTCGTCTGTGATCGGCGACCCGTCGAGACGGTAGCGTGGTTGCATTTCGCACAGCTTCACATTGACCATTGTGACGTCCCGCACCGGCCCGCGACGGCGCAGGCGGCCGAAGTCGCGCAGCTCGAAATCGCAGACGCCCCATTCGGCCCCCTGGGCGTCACCGCACGGGTCGGCCATGATGCCGCTGTCGTGCCCGCTGCCGGTTGCAGCGCTCGGCCGCACCCAAGCGATGAAACTGCGCCTCTCGATGCAATTCAGGCTTGGTTCCCAACCGACCCAGTCCAGGAACGGCTCCTGTCCCGCCAGCGACAGCGACATCAACGCGTCGTCACTGCACAGGTCAAACAGCTTACAACACCCGTAGACAGACGCCGCATTCCCATATGTAAGTCTTGCCTTCTCCATCCTCCATCCCTCCTATCGTCCTCTGAGCCTCTGTAAGGTCCGTTGTGCAATGTCGCTGAGCGACTGTGTCCCGTCCTCCTCTTGTACCGCGTCGCGGCTCGGCCGGTAGGATGTCGCCAGCATCATCGTGCGTTGCTTGCGTGACATGTCGGCCACCCGCTCAGCGATCTTCTCCTCGTCGCTGCGCTCCAATCGCACACATCGCTCCGTCAGGCCGCCCAGCTGCTCGCCGAGGTCGCCAAGGCGCTGTTCCAGTTGGTCCAGCCGGCTGAGTATCTGTGCGACGTCGATGGCGGGCGCCGGGACAGCCTCAGCCGATTCGTCCTCGGTCCCCTCGACCCGTCGTTCCACCGTCTCGGACCGGGCGATCACTCCAGGCTCGGCCGCACGGGCGTTCACCTCGTCGACAAGCGCCGCAAACTCCTCAACCTTCTTTTCGTCGCCGTTAAACAATCTCCTCAAAACTGCTAAAATATCCTCCCGCATTGTCCGTCCCTCCATCTTCGTCTGGGTGTGAAGTGCCGCTGCCCGTTCGCGCGGCACCAACGACACTTCAATCATCTCCCCTGCCGTAAAAACAGGAATCTCCACCTCGTCCACCCGCACCCTCTCGACCGCCAGCGGTCTGTAGCGAATGCTCTCACCCCACGCTTCAGGCTCACGCTCCAGTGCCGCAATCTCAGCACGAGCGAGCTCAGTGTCGTCCCACACCCCCGTCGTGATGAGCGTCACCCCGTCACGCCACATACCGTCCACCTGGCCGGTGCGGAACTTCGCACCCAAATGGTAGATTTGTCGTTCTGGCCACTTGCCCGTCTGCTGCGCCCGGCGAATCATGTCGTCGAACAGCCGCGTGCTGTCGATCTCCCCGACGCGGTTTAGGATAGCGGTGCATGAGATAGAGACCCAGCGCACCTGCCCGTCCTGCGCGCGCAGGACGTGTGTGCGCGGGACGAACGACAGCCGCACTGCTTCAGGTTCGCCCAACGTCACGACGTCGTCCAGCACGATGATAGGATAGCGGAGCAGTCGCCCTTCTTGGGAGACCACTGCGTAGATGCGCTCGTCCTCGACATAAACGCCGTGCAGCCAGCCTTCCACACCTCGCCGTGTCAGCTCTGCCTGCAGCTGCTCGAGCAGTGTGCCGTGCACGTCCAGGGCACGACAACCACATCCTGGGTCCGCCGACTTCCTGCGCTCCGTCAGCAGGTCCCTGACCAGCCCGCCGATTGTCTCCCAAATGCTTCGCTGCTTGGCCAGCACGCCGTTTGCCTGAGCAAACGCAGAAGATTCACACGCGTCCTCGTCGTCCTCTTCCTCCATACACCGTTCGTACGCACTGTTGAACACCGCTACCCATTGCTCCCGGTCGTGCCGGTTCATCGCCTTCACGTAGTCAGGCAGATCAGGGTCGTCCGGTCCTGAATACGGCATCTCTTCACCTCCTCAAAAAGAAAAGAGCCGTCAGGAGTTGTGACCTCCTACGGCTCTTTGGCCTCACAGCCGTCCGATGATACACCATCTTTCGTCTCATAGCAAATTCTCAGCTAACAATCCCTACAAGTATCACCCCTCGCATTCGTCGTCAAAATGCCAGCGGATCGTCGTCAGCCAGTCGAGCGGCACGCCCACCTCGCGGCTGCCACGCTGGGCGCAACGTTGCCGGTTGCGGTCCAGGAAATAAAGGCTGTCGGTCACAGGGTCGTACCGTGCCACCCGCACGCCGCCCACATAAACGAACCCACGGCTGTCTACCACAATCTGCGTTTCATCCTTCGTGCCCACCCTTGCGGTACTCCTTATGGCACTTGCAGTTGGTGAGACACTGCGTGCCACCGGCCCCTGGCATAGGAAAGTATCCTAGCGGCTGCCAGCCCATCTCAGCGAACGCAACGCAATCGTCGCAATGCTCCGCAACGCCCAGCACCCACAGCTCTTCTTCCATCCCCGCCTCCCGCTGGGCGATGGCGTTCGCCCGTTCATACGCTTCTCGGGCCGCGCTGACGTACATCTGCGCCCGAGAAGCGATCTGCTTCTCGCTCAAACCGGGCAACTCTTGTACGAAGTCTTTGAAATAGCGCCATTGGTCGCTCAGGATGCCGCCGACCCGGCCCCAATGCGAGGCGTCCATCTGGTTGACGCCGCCAATGCCGAGCAAATACTGCCGGATATGTTCTGTCTTGATCTCCTGCCACAGCGCCCGTGCCCACTGCTGTGCCGTCAGCACCCCTTCGGCATACTGATGCGTGACGTACTGCACGACCGCCCGGGATGCCTGTGTCGACCGTTCCACGTAGTCGTGGATCGTGCGATAGGACAGGAAACGTCCGGTCACCAAGTCACGGTAACGAGCGACGCGTACGTCCCAGGCCCAGACCAGCCCGGCTGGCCTCGGCCTGCCTCCCTCTTGAAAACCCCCTACGCTCTCGACGTCGTCCCGTTCAATCATAGCTCCTCTTCTTTCTGGGCAGGGTATGCAGGTGCCACCAGCAGCTGTGCGAATTCGTCGCCAACGCGCTCCTGTGCTTGCTGAATGGCTTGTGTCACGTCATCTTCAGTGATCTGCCATCCCTCCCCCTGGAACAACACGGTAGCACGCAGCTTCTCAGGCACATGGATGCGAAACGGATGGACCTGCGAGCCGCGGTCGTACAGCGTCACCAACCGCGACCCGTCTATGCGATAGCGATACGTCACTATCGGTTCGTCAGGGAACGTCCGCGCAGCTCGTTGAATGAAATCGCTTTCCTTCGCCCGCGCCCGCATCAGCTGGCGTTGCGTGTCCTCCTGCTTGACGACCTCTTCTTGGATTTCCGTCCATTCCGGTGGTATCACCCCGGCGTCCACCAGCAGCTGCCGCGCTTCCTCTCGCGTCAGCAGCGGCGCGCCAACCGCCAGTCCCGCCTCATACGCCTGGCGGACAGCAGTGATCTTGGCGTTCATAACCTCCGCAGACAGCCGCTCTCCCGTCTCGTCACGGCTGTCAAAACGGAACTCAAGCGTCTCCGGGAGGTTGTCCTGCAGGCTCTCCTGAAACGTTGTGGTGAAGTCCAGCCCTCCCTTCCCGGAAGCTTTGCGATGCTGCATCTCCGTCTCGGTCCCCCGCCCCAACGCCCCGTAGGACAGCGGCCAGAACTCTGACGGGTCGTGCCCAAAACAAAGCGCAAAACCATACATCACCTGCTGCACGAACGTCTCGCGGTCAAACCCGTCAGGAAGCGCAGACAGCGCAACCAGCCTGGCGTTGGCCGTCTCTCCTCCGCCCGAAGCGATAATCTGCACGCCGCCATAGAACATACGTTCTTCTGCCGACAGGTCCGCCTCACGTCGTCGCAGCGACTCCTCCCACTGCTCTTCTGTGATGTTGTCCAGGAAAAGGATGCCTCTGGGCATTCTGGCCGTCAGCTTCTCGGAATCGTGCTGGTAAATCGCTAACAAAATCTTGGCCAGCTCGAGCGCCCGTGACACCGCACACCAGCCCAGGTCGTGCAATTCTTCGATCGGCGATGGCATCGAGACGACACGGAAGAAGTCACTGCTTCGCCACAGCTGTCTGCGCCCTGCCACGGGGCTGTACTCGAGGGGGTAGGAGGGGTTGCCTGTGAGCTGGCAACGTGCTGAATCCACCGAATACAACGCCCGCAGCGGACCGTTCGGTCCGTCCCGTCCGATCTCGACGATCGCGCCGATGTCTGTCGTCCAGTAGGACAGCGACACTTTGCGGATGAAATGCCGCCATCCTGCCCCGTCGTCGGAACTGTGCAGGATGTCGCTGTACCGCAGCACTTGGTTGCGCCCGCCGGTGAGCTGCCAGCCGCGATTGGTATCAATCAGTACCACCGCGTTGACCACGCCTGCCAGGTGCGGCTCGCGCATCCAAAAACGCTGCAGCCATGCGTCCCGCACGCGTGAATGAGTCCCATACGGAGGCTCTTCCAACTCCGCCATCTTCAGCCACCGCACGACACTGCTAAACGCCGACCGCCTCTCTTCCGCGAGGCGCGGCTGCTTGGACAAGGTTTTCTTTCTGGGCATTATTCACCTCCATACTTGGCCCAACGGTAGCGCTGCTCGCTGAGCAGCGCAAATGCTCCGCTCGTCGCGTCCACCTGGTCGTCGTGGCCCGCCTGAGGAAAGGCGCAGATCTCTTCAACATACTCACGCGTCCACGCAGCGCGTTTGATGTGAAAGCGACGGTTGTGCACCTGCGAAATCCACGGCAGGGCGCGCGTCGTCTTGTCGCCTGTCACTGGCACAACGCGCAGCGTGTAACCCGCCAGCACGGCGACCAAATGGTCGCCGAACAGCTTGCCCGCCGCGCCCGGCTCGCGTTCCACTCCGATCATCACACGCCTGCCGTCGCCTTCTGCCACCTGACGGATCAGCTGGTCCACGTGCGTCGCCCTTCTCACCCGCACGACGTCCTCCACAAAAAAGTCGCCGTCAGCATACGCCATCAGCACGCCTGCCGTGTAGTCAGGGTCGTGCGTCTTAAACCCTGCTTCCGTTGCCGCCAGGTCCCAAAACCGCACCCGAGCAGCCTTGTCCGGCACAACGTCCACAAACTGCAGGTCGGCACGCGATAACAGCGTGCCGCTGGGCAGGACGTTCCAGTCCCCGTTCAGCATCTGCGCCCGCGTCACAGGGTCGAGGCGGCTCAGCGACATCATATAACTTGCCTTGTCGATGTGCGGATTGTCTTCTAACTTGGCGGGAATGAAAACACGATTGGGGCTGGGAGGTGCAGCCACAAACCGTTCTTTCACCCAATCGTGCCCCACCCCGCCTGGATTGCTCGCACCACGCATGCGCAGCGGGATGCTCACCCCGCGCAACCGCCGCAGTCTGCTGAACAGGTATAGATACTGCGACTCTGTAAATTGCGTCAGTTCGTCAAAACCGACGTACTGGTATGCCGCAGAGCTGTAGCGATACTTGTCCCGCTCGTTCTCCAGGTACCCAAACGTAAGCGTCGCGCCGCTGGGGAAGGTCCATGTGTGCGTCTGCGCGTTCCAACGCGCGTCCGTCCCCCCCAGCCACCGGTGCGCGCGGTCCATCAGCGCGTCGGCCAACGACAGCTCGGTATACGTACGGCGCAACAGCAGCGCCGCATAGCCCGGCACGTCCACATACTGTAGCGCTGCCATCAGCAAAGCGTCCGACTTCCCGCCTCCCGCCGCACCGCCGTAAAATGCCTCCAACCCGTCAAATACCAGAAACGCTGCTTGACGCGGCGTCGGGCGGTGTATGACGTACTTCGTCAAGCGTGGCGTCAGCAATGTCCTCAGGTGGCTTGGGCAACAGCCCGACTTCTGCAAATATTTCCAGTAATTCAACCATGACGCTGTCATCGCTTTCGATTCTCACCGCCGGCTCTGTGTCGCTGCCCGTGATGCGGTGTGCAATCTGGCCGTCCAGCACCAGCTGGCTGCGCATGACGTCGGACAGGTCCAGGCCCAGCAGCCGAGCGCGCCGTTCCATCACCCTGAAAATGCGGTCGATCGCCCCATAGTCTCCGTCAAGCGCCTTGGGCCATAAAGTCAGAATCGAAGGAAAGCCCTTCGGGGCA
>CAKZLO010000060.1 GCA_937127125.1 uncultured Ardenticatenia bacterium | reverse complement strand
GATCCGCGCCGCAACCGTGCGTAGGGGCGCAATAAATTGCGCCCGTACCCGCCCCCCACCCGCCCCGGCGACCAGATCCGCGCCGCAACCGTGCGTAGGGGCGCAATAAATTGCGCCCCTACGGGCGCGTGTGGCTCAGACCGAGGTCACCCCCGTTTAGAACCTCACAACTTCGCCTGGTTGGCCAGGCTGACAAACTCTTCCAGAGTCACAATGCGCACCAGATCACTATGGGTCAGATGGCCCTGCAGACCACCCCCTACAAAGAAGTCGCGCAACTTCCACCCAGGCCCCCCAAGCACCAGATAGGCCTGGTGGTACTGACCGTCAGAGGACCTCACCGCTTCCGCCAAACATATTGCCTCAAATGGCACCTTCTGTTCCGCCGTGCCGGAGACTTGTTGCCATTTGAGCGAGATCAAGAACTTCTTGCCCGCCACGTCCTCTGCCAGCACGTCCACGACATGCTTCCCCCCACCAAGGCGTACACCTATGGTGACTTGCCTCTGATAGCGATAGCGGCCGTGCTCCAGGGCTGGAAGGACCATCTGTTCCAATACCATGCCCGTCGAGGTTTTCCCTGGATTCATGCGCGGCCGCCTCGCGCTTTTCGCCTCGCATAGACGAGTAGATAACGGTGCACGATGTCGAGATACCCTTTTTGTCCATCCCGTGGTGCTTCCTCTGGCACCACGATGATGATCTCTTTCAGGTCAAAATCTTCACAAGACGCCATATCCTCACTCAGCAACAACGCGACGGGGATCAGATCGTTTCCGGAGCGAAAATCGACCGTCTCTAACACCAAGAAGCCATCCGAAGACAGAAGTTCACTCGCCTCTTCCATCACCCCTTTGCACGCGATCCGATAATTGGCAAAGATCTCCCCGCTTAGCTGCCGCGGTGAATGCACATACAATAGTTGGATGTCGCGTCCAAATGGTAGGGCGGCGTGATAGGCGTGGTCACCCGCGAAGTGCATCTCGCCAAACCGGTTGCCGGGTAGCGCAAATCTGCCCAGCAGATTGCGCTTTATCTCAGCATCCAGACGGTCCCTCGGGAAGATCCAGACGGTGGTGGTTTCCAGATTCTCTTGCCCGGTTTCTCGCACTTGATCCCATGTGATCTGCCGCGGCAGAGCATGCTCCAAGAAGACGCCCCGTTCTCCGAGGCGATGCACGACAGGCTTCTCGAAGATGGGCAAATACTCGTGGGCCAGCAACAGGAAGTTGTGTTGGATGCTCCGCGTATACCAGAAGCCTGTCGTTCTGCAATTGTGTTGACGCTTGATCACCAATTCTCGCAAGGCGAATCCAGCATCGAGAAACACACGGATGGTTTTGAAGCCGATCGGCACCACATGTTTTGACCTGCGGGCGTCCCCGATGAGAATGGCACACTTGCCACCCGGCTTCAGGACGCGCCAGCTTTCTCGAGCCACCTTGCCCATCTCGGTCAGAAAGTCCTGAACCGACAGACCGGACAGATCGCCTGCGATTTTCACGCTGTATTGGATAATCCCTGCGTAGGGCGGATGAGCACAGATCAAGTCAATGCTGTTGGCGGGGATGTCGGAAAGGTCTCTGGCATCCCCGACGTGCACCTCGGGCTCATAGACGGGCCATCCCGCGTCATCCAGGAATGTGCGTGGCGGCGAAAATTCCAGACTCTCCAACGTCATACTGATGGCATCAGGGTTGATATCGCGAGCGATGCAACGTCGCCCCAGCAGTTTGGCCTCAATCGCAGTCGTTCCCCCACCGACGAAGTAGTCGAGAACGGTATCCCCAGGCTGAGAGTATTTGAGAATGACATTCCGCGGGATATAAGGCGACCAATTTCCCCGATAATACCCATGATGCGTGGCCCAGTCGCCGCGCTGTTTGAAACTCCACACCGTGGTGGTTTCTTCGCGAAAGTCTGATGGCTGCCATCGCCTGAGATGTCGGGGGCGTCTCAGCACACTCACGTTAGCGCCATACGCTTCGGTGATGAACTGTTCCAAGGTGGCGAAGGAAATGCCATAACGCTCACCGATTTCGGGGTCCGACATGCCGCGTTCTTTGTCGGCCAGCACTGCTTTGCGGAAGGCTGCTTCGCCGTGCACTTCCAGAATGTGGGTGCGCAGGCTGCCGTTCACCCATGTGGTACATAGTGGGCACTGGACGTGTTCCTGAAGCGGCTTGCTCATAGATCTCCCCTGCCATCCACTATACCACGTCCGCGGTAGCGCCTACAAGCCCGGTCGCCGGCCCAAGCGCGGGCAAACAATGGGGGGTGGCCCTCAACCCACCCCCATAACTTGCTCGCGCCGCACAAACAGGGTAATCTCTATATTACACCGGCTGACGTCGCACGCCAGCAACCTGCAGCTCCCCCTCCAAGATTTGCAGATGGGTTACTTCTAAATCTGTCTGCACCTGGCTTAGCGTCTCGTTGATCGAGCGCGATATCGAATCCAGGGCGCGCTGCGGGAAGGGGAAAGGACCCATCTGGGCTTGCTCGATCTTCACGACTACCTGACCGTTCTGCACCACGGCGGTGACAACGATGAGCGATTGAAAACGCAACGGCCAGGAGGGGCTGAAGGAGCCGGTCATGTAAACGCGACCTGCGGTGAACCAGATCTGTGGGTCTCTCAGGGGCATTCCGCTGCTCTCCTGCAACGTGAGCGCCACCAGCGAGGTGATCTCTTCATTGGTGACGAAGAGGCGAAACTTGCCCCCCGTGCTGGCTTCCTGAATCTCGCGGGCGAAGTTTTCGCGCAGGCGGGCAGCAGCTTCCGGCGAGACCGCAATGCGACCGCCCGGCGGGGTGGGAATGTCAGCACCCCCACCGAGCGAACATGCCACACTGAGGAAGAGACATAGGATGGTGCCAAGAACGGCGTGCCACTTTGTCGTTCGATGGTTGACCACGTCACAACTCCTTAAGAGGACGCCCGAAGGAGCAGATTCAGGCAACGGGCCAGCAACAAAGCGATTATAGCATCAGGCAGACGGTATGACAATTTTGCAATCTGCCTGAGCAATTGGTCAATGCGTGGAGAACAAAGCGCTTATAGCATCAGGCAGACGGTATGACAATCCCGGAGGAATCATCTGGCGAGGTAGCTCCTGAGACGCTGGAGCTGCCGGCTCTGGTGGAGAGCTTGCTCTTCGCTGCCAGCGCACCCGTTTCGCTCAAGCAGCTCGCCGGGGTGATCGGGTGCAGCCTGGCCGAGGTGGAGGCAGCCGTACAGACGTTGCAGGAGCAGTATCGCACGCGCGGGGTGCGCTTACAACGCCATGGCGACCAGCTGCAGCTGGTGACGGCGCCCGCCGCGGCACCTTACATCGAACGCCTGCTGGGTCTTCCGGGCGGTGGCGGCCTGTCAGCGGCCGCGCTGGAGACGCTCGCCATCATTGCCTACAAACAGCCCATCACACGCCCGGAAATCGAGGCGATCCGCGGCGTCAACAGCGACAGTGTGTTACGCACGCTGCTGAGCAAGGGGCTGATCCAGGAAGTGGGCCGCTTGGAGACGGTGGGGCGCCCCATCCTCTTCGGCACCACCTTTGAGTTTCTGCAGTACTTCGGGCTGAGCTCGTTGGACGAGCTGCCCCCTCTGGAGGAGTCGCCTCCCCAGGCCGGGCCATCCGCCTGAGGCGCGACGCGGCGGTGTGGTGGGTGTTTCCTCTATGCACAGCCACAAAATTGCCATAGCGCCCCCGATGTGGTATAGTGGTATCCTCTTTTGCCCCCATCGTCTAGAGGACCAGGACATCACCCTTTCAAGGTGGAGACAGGGGTTCGAATCCCCTTGGGGGCACCAGACTATTGTCGCCCTCAAGGGCTCGACAAAGTCGAACCCCCACACCCAGGCTACGCATCGATCTGTGTACGTAAGCTAGCAGTACTGTATCTGGTACTTGGCGGTTACAGTGTGGATGCCTATTGGCGCACACGCACACCAGATCCTGGCCACGGGGCTGATGGTAACCTCTAGGCAGGAGACTGGCTGAGGCTCGCGTAGATCTCCAGTGCCTCCGCCACGCTCTTTCCTTCGTGGACAAGGGCCTTCAATGCGCCGATTATCGCCGGGATGTGAGGTGCTAACCAGATATTGCGTCCGATGGTGAGTCCTCGCGCGCCGGCGTCTATGACTCCACGCACCATGGTGAAGAGCTCCTTTTCCGACGCCAGGCGGGGTCCCCCAGCCGCTACGACCGGAATAGGGCATGCTTCGACTACCTGGGCGAAGCTCTCCGGTGAGCCGGTGTAGGGCACTTTGACGACATCCACGCCTGTTTCGACCCCCACGCGCGCGGCGTACTTCACATACTCCAGCTTAAAGAAATCCTCAGGACTACATTCGCTCCCTTTGGGATAGACGTGCGCTACAACGGGCAAACCGAGTGGACGTGCATCGCTCACCAATCTACCCAGCATAGTGATCATATCCCCTTGTTCGTTCCCAACCACGCTGATGGTCATCGCTACCGCGTCTGCGCCGAGTGCGATGGCATCTTCTACCCACGCCAGCTGATAGTCTACCGTGCGACGATGTGGAGGGAAAGCGGTTGTTTGCATAATCCATGGGATCTGCCCGGCATAGGGAACAAAACAATGGGATGCAGAACCTTTCATCATTGTGATGGCATCGGGTTTGGAAGCCACAATTTGGTCCAGGCGGTCCAGTCCTGGTGTCCAATCGTAGCTATTGGCAATGCCATGGTCGACGGCGACTGAGAGAAACTTGCCTGAAGGGTGCGCAAACAGGCGGTTCAGACGTACTGCTTTTCCTAGCATCATAGTCGGTAGGAAACCCTTTCCTGACAAATTGTTACTATACTGGTGTGAAGCCAAAATGCTCTGAAATAGTATGGTGTAGCGGCCGCAAGGTCTCATAAATGCACATATATACCGTCCGATATTGGTTCCGGTAAAACGACACCAAGGCGGGGTCCGGCTGAATGAGGCGCTGATTGTGACGGAGACACATCTGAGCATCTGCCGCGTCGCGGTAAAGACCTATGCCGATGCCAGCCAGCAGCGCGGCGCCCAGTGTGGTCGCTTCCTCAACCTCCACGACCTGCAAAGCCCGATCCGCCACGGTTGCTTTGATTTCTAGCAAAAGATTGTTGCGTGTTCCGCCTCCGATCAGGACAATGCGCTCTATCGGGGTTTTCACCATCTCGGCCATCGTTGTCATCGAGAGAAAGGCTTCGTAAGCCAGCCCCTCAAACAGCGCTCGCGCCAGTGAACTGCGATTGACATCGGTGGACAGCCCGATAAACGCTCCACGTGCTTTAGGATCGTAGTGAGGTGGGGAGCCCAGGCGCAGGTGCGGCACAAAGAAGACCCCTAAGCTTCCTGGCGGGGCCTGTGCAGCCAACGTCAGTAAAGCGTCATACGAGCGGTTATCCGAAGGCAAAATCTGTTCCATAAACCAATCCACAGAAGCACCAGAGGTGTAAAGGCCTCCCATAATGTAGTAACAGTTAGAGACCACGTGTGCGCCTTGCGCGTACCCGGCCCGGCCAATCTCAGGCTGTAGCACTGGCCTGTCGAGTGGCATAAGCAATGCCTCAGACGTGCCCATAGAGTCCAACAGGTCGCCTGCCTGAATGACTCCAGCTGCTAACGCTCCACACAGGTGGTCGTGGCCACCGCTTACCACAGGGGTGCCAGCAGGTAAGCCGGTAACCTTGCTGGCCTGCTCGGTTACATATCCCAGCAATTCGCCGCTGGAGACCAGTCGCGGGAACAGCTCGGGACGCACACCTGCCAGGCGGATCAAATCTTCTGACCAGCTCATCGTTTCCAAGTCGAGGGCCATCGTGCGACAGGCCAATGAGTAATCGGTTGCCTGTACTCCGCTAAGCTTGAAGGTCACATAGTCCGCCATGTTGAGCCAGGTGGTCATGCGCTCGTAGGCCGAGGGTTCGTGAGACCGCAACCACATGATCTTATTGAGGCTCCAGATGGGCATCAAAGGCAGTCCTGTGATCGAGAACACTCGGTCGGGGCCCACCTCAGCTTGCCACCACTCCACCTGTTCCTGGGTACGTTTGTCGAACCAGCTAATGATGGGATAAACCCAACCACCCTCTTTGTCCAAAGGCACCCCCGCCTCTGCCATACTGGCAATCGCTAGACCAGCAATCTCATAATGGGTTTCTATGGCTGCTATGACTTCCCGCAAAAGAGAGGCAACCAAGTTCCAGATTTCGTCGGGCTGGTAATAGGCCCAACCGGGGTGGGGATAATAGGTCGGGGTGCGCACCTGGCTGCGAGCTACAGGGTGACCAAATTGGTCATAAGCAGCTGCTTTCAAGCTGGTTGTGCCGATGTCGATTCCGATAAGGAGTGGCTTGCGTGTCAAGGCTATCCCTTCACTGCGCCGAAGGTCAGTCCTCGCACGATATAACGCTGGGCCGCCAATGCCAATAGGGTGGGCACCATCATGGTTAACAGGGCACGCACTCCCACATACCAGAACTGGACTCCGCGGGTGTGCTCTGCACCTAGGATAACCACTGGCATCGTGACCGCGTCTTTGCTGGTAAGCGACAATGCCATCAGGAATTCGTTCCAGCTGAAGGCGAGACAAATAATCCAGGTCGAGATCAATCCTGGTAGCACGAGGGGCAATGCCACGCGCCGGAAAGCATCAAAGTAGGAACAACCGTCGACGAGAGCTGCCTCCTCCATCTCACGGGGCAGATCTCTGAACATTTGGCGCATGATCACCACAGCAAAGGGGAGCGTGAAAGTCGTGTTGATCAGGACCAAACCCAACACCGTGTCGCGGAGCCGAACGCTGTTCATAAGAATGAAGAAAGGAATCATCACGACAACAGGAGGCATTACTCTCTGCGATAGGAACCAGATTGTCAAGTCTTCGTTCCTGATACGCCTAAATTGGAATCGTGCCAGCGCGTATCCCGCGAGCGTACCCAACGTAACGGCCAAAGTAGCAGCACAAACCGATATTGCTGTACTGTTAAACAGGGCTTTCTGTGTCTCCCGGATGGTCAGCTCATTGATCCAATGCTCCAAGGTGGGCTCAAACTGCAAGAACGGTATCCACGTCATCACAAATGTATCGATGGGTTTCTTGATTGAGTTAATGAAGGCCCAGTAGAAGGGGAATATAGCCCACAGTATGGCAGCAATGATCAGAACCCAGTCCACGATCTGGAACCAAATATTTCTACGTTGTTGCATAGGAAACGCGTCCCTCACTATGTTCCTCTCGATTCACACAGCTGTCCGGGGAGATAGTTCTCCCGAATTTCTGTGTTGGCGCAACATCCCAGGATATTATCATAACTCAAGCATATGCCTCACGAATGCGACGGAACAGGTTGGTGACGATAAGCATCACCACAATTAACAACGCAAAGCCTTGCACCGCGGCATAGCCCAGGTCGAAGAAATGCAAGCCGGTGCGATATGTGAACAAGCTATACACCTCGGTGGCACGTCCAGGCCCGCCCCACGTTAGGCTGGCCGGAATATCAATCACCTTAAAAGCTTCGATCAAACGTAACAGCAGAACGATGACAAGCACCGGCTGCATCAAAGGTAGCGTCAGGTGCCAGATCTTTTGACCTTCACTGGCACCGTCGACTGAGGCAGCCTCATAAACCTCCTCGGGCAACGACTGGAGACCTGCCAGAGATACCAGGAAAACAAAAGGGGTATATTGCCAGATGTCAATCAGGATGATCGCCATCAATGCGAACACTGGATGGGAAAGCCACGGAACCTGGGTGCCACTCAAGAGGCGGATGAGACTATTGATCGGTCCCCCCTCCTCGTAGAAGATGGTGTGGCCGAGAAAACCAATCGCCGCTGGTGTCGCGAACAGTGGTAGTATCATGATCGCGCGCAGAAACCGCTTGCCGGTGAATTCCCGGTTCATCAGTAAGGCCAGGGCGAAGCCTAGCAGCATCTCCGCTACAACGCTGCAAATCACAAAGATCAAGGTGATTTGGAAAGCAAGGTGTAGGTTGGAATCGCCAACCAAGCGGGCCACATTCTTGAAACCGACAAAGATCCAAGGTCGTCCGAGGCGCACATTCCACACTGTAAGGTACAATGCATAGAGTAGAGGGAATATGGTAAAGGCCAACACCCAGACGAAGGCCGGCATCAAAAAGACAAGCTTTGTGTTATCCTCCAGGCGACGACGTAAACTTCGCCTTCTACTAAGGGCTGTGTATCGTGGCTGATCGTCGCCTGTACTCTTGGTTCTCTGTAAGAGCGACTCCTTCGTTGTCATAGCGTATTTCCCATCTAGCACCACTTATACTTAGTATCTCACCGAAAATGAATGTTCCATACTTATACCACAACCCAGGAGGACCCAACTGATTGGCGCGTCGGCGCGAAAGCCTCTCCTGCCCGTCTGCGGTGAGCATTTGGCCGTGAATGGGCTGACGCAAACATGGTTATCTCGAAGCCTGATCTGCAGGTGTTGTCAATAGACTAATAACTAGGTAACATAGCTAAGGGAGAACAGCCAAGGGCTGTTCTCCCTCGCTGTGCCAGCACGATCACTTGGTGCCAGCGTGTTCCTCAGGTAGATCACAGACCGAACGAGGACTTGTAGAGCTCCAACTGCTCCTCCCGGCCCAAACGGTCCGTGATGTCATTGAAGGTCTTGGCCGCCGCCGCCAGTGCGTCTCGGGCGCTCTTTGTGCCCGTAGCCGCCTCCGAGAGCTCCTTGTCCAGAGCCACCCAGTACTCGAAAGTGCCGGGGATGCGCAGATACGGGAACTGCTTTGGATTGTTGAAGTTCTCGAAATAGGCGTTGGTGTACTCTGTCGCGTCACCAGCATCCCAGCCCTGTGCCGTGTACTCATCGAGGGTCGCCGTCCCGTTAGGAGGCAGGAAATGCGAATAACGGCCTGGGTCCACCCCGTCCCAGCCACGCGCTGCGTAGACCTTGTTCAGCTTCGGCTGGGCATGGAAAGCTAGCAGGTGATAAGCAGCCTCGGGCGCGTCCGATAGTCTCGAAATAACCCCGGCCCATGAACCGCCCGTTGTATTGCCTACCGCGTTAGGCTGCTCTACCATCACCCATTCCTTCTTGGCGAGATCGTACCAGCGGTCTGTGCCTGGCAACGGGGCGGCGCCCAACTTCCCTTTAATAAGGGAGGTCTCTTCTTCCGCCAAGGCTCCCAGGTCACCCCAGGTAAACGTCAGAACCGCTTTGCCTTTCAGGAAGTAGTCCCACGATTCGCCAAGACTCCAGCCCAGCATGGCGGTAGGCCCAAATTGCACCAGGTCCACCAGCGCCTCCAGCGCGGCCACATGGCCGTCCGAGGTGATCAATGGCTCCATGTTGGTAGGATCGAACCAGTAGAGCTTCTGCTGATCGGAGATCAACCACGGTGCCGAGAATGACATAAAGTGGAACATGCCCTGCCCGCCCACTTTCAGGTGCATGGTGATCCCGGCGTCAGGCTCACCGTCGCCGTTCCAATCCCAGCCATTGAAGAACTCCGCCACGTCACGGAACTGCTTCATCGTCTTAGGTGGCACTGGCAAGTCATAACCGTATTTATCTTTGAAGTTAGCCTGGTACTCTTTGTTGGTTAGAACATCCTTACGGTAGTACATGACCTGCCCATCGTGATCATTGGCCACCATATACTTCTTGCCGCCCCACATGAGAAGTGCGCGCGGTCCTGGCAACACGTCTTCAATATCCCACTTGGGGAAGCGGGGATCGTCGTACCAGTCATCGTAGGGGATAATGAAATCACCAGCCACCAAATCGCCCAACCACCAGGCTCCAGCGAGGAAACAGTCATATGCTCCCGTACCTGTCTGGAGATCGGTCATCATCTTGGTGTAATGGTCCTCAAAAGGCACCTCTACGATCTCCAGCTTCGCTCCAGTCAGCTCCTCCCACTCGTCACGATGCTCATAGAAGGGACCAGTGATAGGGCCTTTCTCACCGGCGGCATTGAGGGTAATAGAGACAGTCTGACCGGCAAAAGGCTTGGCTTGTATTACCGCAGGAGCTCCAGAGAACGTCTTTTTAGGAAGCTCTGGAACGTACTGCACGGTAACCAGACCGACCGAAGCCACCCCGGTCAGACGCAAGAACTCCCGACGACTCATCTTCGACCCAAGGGTGTTCACCTGCTTTATAGTGCCCATAAGATCCTCCTATAGCCAACACTGTCACTATGACATTTCCTGATCAAGTTTTGCTAGCGGCTCAGGCCACTACATCAAGCGCTTCATTGCTGAGTTACCTGAATCAGCACCTTCTGCCGAGAGCCTTGAAAAGTAGGATGAAATGCTATGACAGGGTCATCAGAGGTCCCGAGGCTAGCCAAGGCTCCTGGGCGTCCGATCACCCCCTTTCCTTACAGCTAGTGCGGGCGAACAAGAAGTCCAAAACTCCACATTGGTTAGCTAAGTATAGCACGATCTCGGCGGGCTGTCAAGCTATCCCGACATGCGTGTCGATCCGACCCGACGCGCATAAGCCGGCGGCACAACCATCCGCTCCCTCACGGGCGTGGAGGGGGCAGCGGGAACAGCCTCGGTTCCTTATGCTCCACACCGGCAGCGCTCATCCGCTGCAACAACTCCGACTTGGTCGCTTCCTCAGCCAATGTTGTCTCTCCCGACGGCGCCACCTCCGCAGCACCCACCGCACCCCAGCTCTGGAAGGAGACATCATCCACAAACAGGTTGCTGTTGCGTGAACGGTCTGTCTCAGCGCGAATCTGGAGGTAGACGTTTTGTCCAGCGTAAGCGCGCAGATCGACCGTGTGCCGCACCCAACCACGTGTGTTCCGCCTGTCACACAGGTCGTACACATCCACCACCACAGTGTCGTTGATGATCACCCCGCCGAAGTCGTAGCCGCAGGCGTCCGCCGAGGCGATCCAGTGCCAGTAGTGCAGATAGGGGCTGCCGGCCGGCACCGTCACCTGCTGTTCAATGTACGAGATGTCGTCATCCTCTCCGCCCAGCCAGACCGCCCAGCTGCCACTATGCGGACGCACATCCCCCGGCAGTGCGGAACCTTGCACGATCAGCGGCCAACCGTGAAAGGAGTACTCGACCCACGCCGTGCGACCCTGCTCGAAGTTGCCGTTGCGGAGCGGCAAGAACGGAAGCGCTTTGCGCACTATCGGCAGATACACCGCATTCGCTGCATTGCCATAAGTGATGTAGCTGGCCATGAGGCCGACCCGCGAGGTGCCCCAGCGGATGCGCATCCAGCCGCTTTCGCCCCAACCTGTCCCCCAGGAGTTGCGCAAGTACCATATTTGCTGCGCATCGTCCCAGCCGGTCAGAATGACACCATGATTGATCAAGTTGTCACCGCAGTACCACGACTCGTCGGTTGCAAACACACCCCCTGTGTAGGAAGTGAAGTCGAACCCAGCACACACCATCACTGCCAGCGGCCCGCGCTCGTAGAGCGCCTGTTTGATCGCAGCCGTCGTCGGCATGGTCTCCTCACCACCGGCGACGTAGGCCCATCCAACTATCTTCTCATGATGCGCAAAGGGCCCGGGGCACGTTACATCCCTAGCTCGATAGGGGAAGTCGCTTTCATACACGGCACCGGCAGCGTTTTGAAACAGTCCCGCCTTCCACCAGTGATAGTTGTGCGCCCAACCCCCACCGTAGACACAACCCCACCCATCAGTGTTGCAGGAAACCAGATATTGCTCGGACAGGTCTCTCGTAATCCCATCCTTCACCCGGATGGCGATCTCCAGGACACCCACCGTGGCAAATGCCCAGCACGAGCCGCACTCCCCCTGATCCCTGATCGGCGGGCAGGGGTATTGCTCACACCAGTTGAAATGGGAGGGCAGGGCAAGCGCGCCCACCTCGGGTTCGGCAGCCGCCGGCGGGACAGCAGCCGGCGCCGGCTCGGGCGGCATGGGGACAAGAGGCACACGGAGCGATGCCAGACATTCCACCGTCACCGAAAACGACGCAACCGGCGGCTCCTCGCGCTGCCACGGACGCCGATACTCCAACACAAGCGCACTGCGCCCGACGGCAACACAGTGAAAGCGCGACATCTGACGCACCGGCGCCCCAACCCTCCCAGAACGCATCTCCTCATACCACACATCGGTGGAAGGATCGTGGGCCAGGACAGCAGCATCCATATCCATCACCAGCCAGCTATAGCCGGTCGACGGATTGGCTTGCAGATCGACAACCAGCACCTGCTGCTCGTTCAGCGCGACCTGGCTGCCTGCATCGTCCTGGTCGAGCCGAATCTCTTCGGGAGGTTGTGCCTCTTGCGCGGGGGGTCCGGCAAATGCGCCAGTTGTGGCGAGCAGCGCAATGAGGAATGCTAGGATCAGAGACGTGAATGGATTGTTATGGCGTCGTTTGGGAACCATACATGCCACTCCTGAGGGTGTAAAAAGGTTTCATGCCACACAAACTTTTGCGGCAAAGCGAACCGCCCAGACTGGGATAACCTGAAATCTTTTCGGCATTCTCGTAAACCCCTATGGGCTGCCGAGCTGGCCTACCTTGATACCATGTTGTCATACTCCGCAGGGCGTCCGACTGACCTTGGCAGCGTGCCGTGGTCGGGGTGGCTTCTTCCACCCGCCGGTGTGCTCTGTGTTGTCGCCGCCGTCACACCCTCAGTATGGCACAGATTGGCGAAATCCCCAGGGATCGTGTCTCCTCACCCCAGCCCTCTCCCGGCAGCGGAAAGGCCCTCTTTCGCCACTGGCTGGCCCGCGGGCCCGGACGAGCCGCGTCCGTGGGGAAGCGGATGATGAGAGACAACATACATTATAAGCACACTATGGAGTTGTATCAAGCATGTAAGGAGGAACAGATGGAGAATGACACGCGATGTACCGAGCCGGCATAGCCGCCGCGCAATGAAGATGGAGATGCCCACCGACAGCACGCCGGCGGCCGGTGGGCAGAACGTTCAGAAGGACACGCTGAAGGGCCACGGCTGCGGGATG
>CAKZLO010000059.1 GCA_937127125.1 uncultured Ardenticatenia bacterium | reverse complement strand
GTCCCGGAAAAAATCCCTATGCGATTGCAGGAAATATACGGCTCGAAACGCGCTTAACTGCTGGCTTGGGCGGGCTTACGATTCTAGGCGTGCTTGACGATGGCGGTTTTTATTTGATCCGTGAAGATGCTGTGATCGGGGAAGTAATCCAAGTCGACCAAACAGTTCACTACATCCGTGCAGATGGTGCGCAACTAGGGATAGCTCGCGTACCAATAGCCGAGTACTATTACTCTGTAAAACGGAACCTAGCCATCGGCCCGGATGGATATGTGTATGCCCTATTTCCCCGACCTGACTCAATACACGTCGTAAGGTTGAGTCTCTTTGAGAGCTTGGAACCGTTTATGCCGGGAGCTGTGGCGCCGCATGTGACTATCTCGAATGAGAAACCATAGTGACCATCATTTCGCCCAAAAAAGGGCAGGCTAACCTGCGCTTGCACCTGACGCCGCTCCGCTGCGCTTCGCGGCGCAGGTGAAGCGTAAACCGTTCGCCCGTCACCTGCACTACCAGCCTATATCGGACTAGGGGAAGCTGCGTTATAATTGCCCAATAACAACCAACCCGCAAGATACGTGTCATCTCTTTGAAGTAAGGGTAGCTAACAAGTTAATAAATTATGGCTGTACAACTAAGCGACATAGAGCAAGAAGTCATTGTCTTACGAGCCATCAAAGAGCTTATTGATTCGATGGTCAATTTTGAGATGCTTTCTCTTGGTGGGCGCCGCCCCGTTTCAGAAATAAGCATCGAATCAATGACGCACCAACGCTTCTTCAATATTGTTCTTGTAGATTTTTTATCTCGTACCGATAAGAAAGTTCCAATCAAACAAACATCATATCTTGGGGCGCTGAAAGCTATCTGTCAGAATCCGAGCTTTAACGTGGATAATTCTGTAGAGCCACTCCGTGTAGCGACTCACCAGTTTGTCGATTGGCTTGAACAGGAGATTGAGGTTGATAATGTTTGGATGCCCTCGATCGACATCGAGACAACCATTAGAATATCACGAATTACCTTCATGAAAATGTGTGGCAACATTTCCAAGCACAATTTTCTACGTGCAGTTGGAGTAGCCGAAGAATTACAAGAAACTCTCGCTGCAAAAGGGATAGCAATCACCGTTGACGATGCAATGCTCGCTTTAGCAGACTTCTATGACTGGTTTCATAGAGACATCCTTAGCTATCACAGCAGTACCATTGCTGAGTTCCTTAACAACATTCGCTGGGGTATTTACGACTACTTACAGCCAGAATTTCGCCAAAGCATTGTGTGGAAGTCGCGGAACCCACCGATGTATGAATACACGTACCCAAACGGCGTGATAGCAAAGTTAGCCAAAGAATGTTATTGGGAATTGATGAATGAGGTCCGCAGTCCACCATATGTCAGGAGATTTCAGGTAACAAAATGGCTCAAGCTTCGATACTAGGCTGTAATTACTCGATATAAAGCGTGAACATCTGAAGTGCGGGCGAACAAGGCGCTGCAGGTGACGCCGCTACGCGGGGCAAAATCTATTCGGCGTAGCCATGAGTCATGCCTGCAGCTATGAGTCATCTGCATAGCGCTGGCGGCGCACCTGAGCTTTTGCGTTAGCCAGCATAGTCCTTAATAACCGTGTCAGCAGGAGAACTCATGCGGACGCTTATCACCGAATTCATCAGCCTTGACGGAGTCGTCCAAGCTCCCGGTGCACCGAGTGAGGACACCGATGGCGGCTTTTCCAATGGTGGATGGATGATGAAGTATTTTGACCCGGAGGTCATAGGCGGTACGTTTGACGAGCTCGCCAAGCAGAGCGACGCGCTCCTGCAAGGACGCCGCACCTATCAAGTCTCGGCCGCTGCGTGGCCCAACCGATCGGGTGACGAGTTTTCCGACTGGATTAACCGTGTGCAGAAGTATGTAGTGTCTGATTCGCTCACCGAGAGTGACATCACGTGGAAGCCAACCACCATTATCCGCGGCAACGACTTTATACAAACTGTGTCCGAGCTGCGGGCGCAACCAGGTGGCTATATCTATGTGTACGGTAGCGCGATGATGGTCCAATCATTACTTGCCGCCGACCTTGTTGACGAGTTGTTATTGACAATGGTGCCGATTATTCTCGGCGGGGGCAAGACGATCTTCCCCGCAAACGGGAAGGCGATCCCGTTCGAGTTGGTCTCGACTGCCAAAGCGAGCACTGGCGCGCTAGTCTGCCGATATGTGCGTGCACGTTAGCGTTCATTCCGCTTTTGGTGCTGGCTAACACCGGGTTGCAGCCGACGTTGCTCCGCTGCGCTTCGCAACGCGGCTGAACCCGACCGTTATGCGGAATCAAAAGCAGAAAGGAGGAAGCCATGTCGTTGAAAGAACAAGTTGACGTCCTTTTGGAAGCCGCCGTCGAGAGCGGTGATGTGCCAGGGGTTGTGGCCATTGCGGTCAACCACGGCGGAACACTTTACGAGGGCGCCTTCGGCAGGCGCAACCTGGCCACCGGCGAGCCGATGACGATCGAAACCGTGGGCTGGATTGCCTCGATGACCAAGGCCATCACCGGAGCTTGTGCGATGCAGTTGGTCGAGCAGGGCAAGCTCGATCTCGACAGCCCTGCTAGCCGGTGGGTGCCGATGCTGTCTGAAGTTAAGGTGCTCGAGGGTTGGGACTCCACCGGCAAGCCGAAGCTGCGCCCGCCCAGACGCCCGATCACGCTGCGCCACTTGCTCACGCACACTGCAGGATTTGCCTACGAGTTCTGGAGCGAGGACATCCTAAGGTACCAGCAGGTGATGGGCGTGCCTGGCATCGCCAGTTGTGAGAACAAGGCGCTGACCACGCCCTTACTGTTTGATCCGGGCGATCGTTGGGAATACGGTATCAACATAGACTTTGTCGGTAAGGCAATCGAGGCGGTCAGTGGAGAGAAACTCGGCCAGTACATGCAAGAGAACCTGC
>CAKZLO010000058.1 GCA_937127125.1 uncultured Ardenticatenia bacterium | reverse complement strand
GCACCTGCAGGTGTGCCACCACCCTCCTTCGCTGAGTTGCTACGCAGCGGCTCGGCTGCCGACCGCGGCGTCGGCTCGGCCAACCACTTGCCCGCAGGGCCTTGGCGCACCTCCTCGAGCTGCGCCTGCTGCTCCGGCGGCAGCGTGCGCCATCTCTGCTGCTTCCGCTCGTCCCACGGGCCCGCCGAAGTTCTCCGGTGGCCGCCCGCCTGCCGGCGCTGGCTCTGTGACCACGCGCACACGCACACCCTCGGGCGTCACCAGCTCCACCGCCCCGCTCGGTGGCTTCTCACCTTCACACGTTGCCTCGCTCGGTCATCCACCGACCACCACGCACGCCCCTTCACCTCCGCCCCAACACACAGCGCGGCGCAGAGCCTTGCCCTGGCGCCGCTCCCTTTTGCCCCAATCTCGCGCGCGCTTGTCGCCACGCCCTCGCACCACGCCCAGCGCGAGACCTGTGGCGTGCGGCCCTCGCCTCCGCTCAGGTGGCGCGAATCACTACAAACCCAGCCCGCCGCTCCACTCTGCTGCTCGCCAGTAGCTCGTCATCTATCTGCGCAACCAGCGGCTCCGCCACCACCAGCATCCGCGGCAGCGGCCCATCAAAACGCCCTCCCGCCAGAAAAAAGTCGCGCCAGTCGTACTCCTCCGTCAACCCATCGGGATCAAGCATCAACCCCACGCCATTGCCCGTCTCAGCGTGGTGCCAGAAGAACCCCTCCAGCGCCGCCGTCGTTGGTGTTTCCAGCGGTTCGCCAACCATCGCCCCCAGTTCGCACGACAGCAGATCCGCCGTCGCGCCAAAAGAGATGGTGTAATCCAGCGTGTGCCAGTCTGGTTCTCACAAGCCCACCATCGTCGATCGGCGCTGGTCGATCCGCGTCAGCAACGGAGCGTGACAAACCCGGACAATCAGACCAGCAATGCGCCAATCGACCAAACTGATTTCCGACGACTATATATTGCCTGTCATGGTTCTGTCCAACTCCGATCTGGTCGGTAGAACGTTGGAGCGTTATCACCCGGCCAGAAAACGATGAGTCGCTCGCAGGTAGGACACCGGTACATCTCACCGCCAAGTGCAGCTAAGGTATCACTGATGCGTTCTCTCAACGTCTCATCGCTGCCACCACGAATGGAACCCATCGACTCCAAGATGGCTCGCACAGCGTGGTCCCATTCACTTGCGCTGAGGTAGTGATACTCTTCTTCGACCGGAATAGACGATAGATCGATCACGTTACCACACACACATTTTAGCTTTGGCATCTTTACGGCCTCCTCGTCGCATCGACTAGAACTTCCCCATTCTGCCGCACAATGATGCGCTGAATGTTGCTACCTGCTTTAGGGTGTCCGAATATGCGGTTCGGCAACCGGTAAATTCCCTCTTGGGCAATCGCTGAGTCTTTCGACAATTCGATTTGGATAATAGAAGCTTGGCGGCTCTTTTTCAGCACACTCCTCACCAAGCTATCTATACCCGTGCTAGATGCAGGGGCATAAACATCTATCTGCCCGATACCTTCTACCTCAAAGTCTGGAGTTCTTAAGTTTTGGATACCCCTGTCGCCCGCAGGTTCCAGCGCTTTTACATTGCGTCCTTGTTCTAACCAATATTGGGCTGCCTCACGTTCAGAAGGAGATAACTGCCTTTTACCTTCGATTGTGAGTTGTCCTACCGGCGTCGTTGCTGGCTTCTTTGCAGCACTTGTTCGCACAGGCTTGCCGCCACCATCTTCCACCGTGCTACTACGTAGCGGCTCGGCTGCCGACCTCGGCGTCGGCTCGGCCAACCACTTGCCTGCACGGCCTTGGCGCACCTCCTCGAGCCGCGCCCGCTGCTCCGGCGTCAGCGTGCGCCCCGGCTCGATCGACACCTGCCCCGTGCGCGGTGAGACGGACGCCTCTGACGGCGTGGTCGCATCAGAACCTGCAGGTGTGCCACCACCCTCCTTCGCTGTGTTGCTACGCAGCGGCTCGGCTGCCGACCGCGGCGCTGGCTCGGCCACCACGCGCACACGCACACCCTCGGGCGTCACCACCTCCACCGCCCCGCTCGGTGGCTCCGCGCCGCCACGCACCACCTTCACCGTCCGATGCACACGCCGCTCCAGCAGCCCCACGCCAGCCACTGCTGCCGCTCCCACCCCTCTCTTCAACGGCAGGCTGTGGCCCGTCCCGCCAAGGCAAGCTGCAGCACACTTGCTGCACCACCTAGTCGCGCGGCAGTTCCTCTGGATCGGTGAAGAGCCGTTGATGCTTCTTGCTGTAATAGCTCACTTCGTACTCCGGCCCGAGTTCTTCGCGCAAGATGCGCCACAGCGCAAACCCTTCTTGGTCAAACCAGTGGCTCACCTCAGGGGGCCAGTCTGGTGTGTTCCCAGGATCTTCCCAGTTCAGCATCGCATCGTACACAGCCGCCCACCGCTTCAGTCGAAAGCGCGTCTCTGGCTGCAGCGGCAAATCGTCTGGATCAACGTCTTCATCAATATCTGGCCACAGCGGCAGGCAACCATAGTCTGGCATCAGCTTGATCTTGATCGGCATACACTCCCTCGCTCATTTGGGGATCTTCCGTCTTGGCGCTGGGTTGGCACCAACCACATAGCCATTGTCACCAACGGTAATAGCGACGTAATGAACATGTCCATTAAACACGACCTTGTAGATCGGTCTGGTTTCAGACAAATAACCGACAATGTGGTTCTGGCGAAGTGCAGTCATGATGAGATCAGGGATTTCATCCTGCGAGATGCCACGGTTGGCAAAATCTGCCGAATGCTCTTCCAAAATGTGTGCCAGCCCAGTACCTTTTTCACCGCCCTTCCCCCGTTCGAGAAAGACGATCCGCCCATCTGGCATGCGCTCGATCCGCACGATCGCCTCTGGGGTATGCTTCACGCCCTGGCGGCGCAACGCCGCGACCAGGTCGGCAGGCGTTTCTTGGGCGCCGCCTGCCAGCCTACCACCATCTTCCACCGTGTTGCTACGCAGCGGCTCGGCTGCCGACCACGGCGCTGGCTCGGCCACCACGCGCACACGCAACCCCTCGGGCGTCAGGTGAC
>CAKZLO010000057.1 GCA_937127125.1 uncultured Ardenticatenia bacterium | reverse complement strand
AGCGCTCTCCATTTCGTCGACAACGAAATGTAGGCCCGGCAGGATTTGAACCTGCGCCTGTCGGATTAGAAATCCGATGCTCTGTCCTTCTGAGCTACGGGCCTACTTCTTGACCGTAGGATACATGATACGTGCCGATTTGCAAGCACGCCTTGGAGATTACCCAAATGCACTGCCACGATTCAGGAGCTATCGGTTTTTCATGGCTTCAATATCAGCAGCTCGCGGATGATCTTATTGTGGTTGGTTTTCATCGGAACTGATTCAATGCAAAATCCGTGGCGTTCTGCCAATGAGCGCACTTCGGGCGCATCGTTGTAGGTCAACATCACTGACCCGTGAACAGAAGCCATGAGCGCGAAGAGCCTTTCATGGTCAACTTCATTGTGGGTATATAGCAGTGCACCCGGCTTTTTCTCGCCAATGGTGTATGGTGGATCAACAAAGAAAACCACATTCGGATCGTTAGCGAAGCACTTCACCACATCGAATGCATCTGCCTGCTCAAAGCTGATCCGATCGCGCAGACCATGCAACACCTCGATACGCTGTACCAGCGTTTCCCGGAACCAATGGGTTTTGAGGCCGCGCCCAGCCGTCCCGTTTTTAATAAGGCCAGCAGATGCGGACATGATACCGCCGAAATGCATCCTGTTCTTGACAATTGTCCGAAACGCCCGTTCCGGGGTGCTCCTTGGGTTGCCATTGATCACTGCTATGACGTTCTCACGAGTTACATCGAAGCTGAGAATCTGCTTGCAAAGCCATTGCACGTCAGACGGCTTGCCATAGAAGATTGTTTGCCAGACGGCAGCAACATCGTCGTCTAGCTCGCTCAAAAAGACGTGTTGCGCCAAGCCTTCAGCGGCCACAGACAGGCCTACTATCGCTCCACCCGCAAAAGGTTCCACAAACAAAGACGGCTTGGTCTTTAACGCCGTTAGCCACTTGAGTACATCTGGAACAAGTAACGTCTTGCCACCTGGGTAGCAGAATGGACTTAGCTGGCGAACCTGCGAATTGTGCGTCGGGACTTTCTTGTTGCGAAGATGTTCGACCAGCAAGGTCATGGCCTGTGCCCTGTCGTTGTTTACAGCATGAGTCATCTGACCATCGGAAACGTGCCTAGGAAGATTATCCTCAGGCAACCCTTCCTTTCGCCCAGCCGTGGCCGCAGTGCCCGTGACGTGCGCCAACATCGCCAATATGTCCTCGCGCGTCCAATTGGCAACCTGGTGATGCCGCCTCACAAGTGCGTCAAAAGCCTTTTTGCCATTGCGCCGTATGTACCATTCAGTATACACGCTCGGATCGGCCTCATGCCGCATGTTGCATGACGCGCACTGGCAATGACAATTTCCATCATCCGCAGTGTCCCACCGAGTCGTTTCCGAGTACCTGGATAGCAAATGCCCACATTGCGGGCTTTGTGTCACCTTGCCGCATGTTACACAACGGCCACCATATTTGCGCACAATATACCTCGCGTGCTCACGATCAAGCATACGCTTCAAATCACGTAACCCTATGCGCTCCAAGGCTTCCACTTTCCGCTTCCGCCTCATGCCGCTAGCATACTCCGGCGCTATCCTAGTTGGGCGAATGCATTCCCTGGTACCAACGCTTCCTGGCAATTACCGTTGTGGTATCCTCCGCTGATCTCTTCCTGGCGTTCCTGAATAACGCAACAATTACGTACCCGTAGAGCTCCAGCGTCTCAAGCACGCCCTCCAAGTCGGAGTCAGCCACGCGCTCAACTACGCGCCAAATTGAGCCGCCAGTGCCGCTGCCAGCTTGACGCCACTCTCCCAAATTGCCCGCCCTGTGGCTTCGTCCACGCCAGCCCATCCATCTTTGTTCGCTTCCCATACGGCCTTCCATTTCCGTGTTGCAAGTTCCTCAATGCCAGCAGCACCCTTGCCTCGCATACGCTTCACATCCTCGTCGCGATACACCTTCTTGCCACGCGCCAACCGCCGAAGCTCTTCAGTGTTTAATCCCTCTTCTTCAACTTGACTTAAAATAGCCACCTGCTCGGCAGGCTGCTTGGCGTAAATCTCCTTCGCACGCCACCACCCCTTTGCACGACGCCGTATCTCTTCGTCACAGCCAGCTGCTACCCGCGCACATATGCCAAGCCGCTCTAGTAACCCACTGCCCTCCGACCATGCCTGATGATATGTCTCCGGCCACTGCCGCTCGCCAAGTAATACCAAATCTCCTACCCAGTATAATACCGAGTCCTTTAGCGCAGCAATCATCTCCACCTCACGGACCGCCGCCGTGTAGTCCTCAAACGTTATCTCACCAACCGGCTTCAGCGTAACGTCACTTATGCTCCACTTCGTCTTGTCCATCTTTACCCCCAACACCTACTATGCCCTGTAACTCCCGAATCACCCGCTCATCCGCCTGATTCTCTACTATCTGCCGCATCCCAAGCTTGTCCGCCGCCGCCACACAGTCCCGCACTATCGCCACCCTGTCCCTCACCGGTATCTCTTCTAAATCCTCTTTCTTAATCTTGATTAGTATCTCAAACGCCAGCCGCTCTAACATCGCCCCAAGAACCATCTTCCGCTCCATGTCGGCTGACGTCGCTACCCCACCAGGGTCGTACTGCTTCAACATCCGCCTAACACGCCCCTCTGACGTGCCAAGCCGCCTCGCTATCGC
>CAKZLO010000056.1 GCA_937127125.1 uncultured Ardenticatenia bacterium | reverse complement strand
TGAACTACCTTCATCCAGGTAGCTTGTGCATGCCTGTGGCGTTGCCGTCTCGGTAGCGAATAGTCCCCTAACAGACTCTTGGACGCAAAACCATCCCGCGCATGCCCCCTGTTGATACGTAACACGCTCTCTTACAAAGCTCGTAGTATATTAGAAGCTACTATCGTCCACAGAGTTAGTTTTCGTTAAGAGCCTGTCTGAAAAGGTTGGCGGTGCGGTTCGACTTCTGGGATGAGTGACCAACTCTACCCCACGGATCTGACCGACCGCTACTGGGCGTATATCAAACCCTTGCTCCCGGCCGCACAGCCGGGTGGCCGACCACGGACGACCGACATGCGCCGACTCATCCATGCCGTGCTGTCTATCGAGGTGAGTAGCGCACCGTGGCGCTTGTTGCCGCGCGAGAACCCGCCCTAGCAAACCGTCGATCATGATTTCCGGCGGTGGCGGATGGATGGCACCTGGCGGCGCATCCGTGACACCTTGCGGGCCGACGTCCGGCGACGGGCCGGTCGCCATAAATACTCGACGGCCGGCTGTCTGGTCAGTCAGAGCGTCAAAGTGGCCGCGCTCCCCGGCCCGCGCGGGTACGATGCAGGGGAAACAGGTGGTGGGGCGCAAACGACACCTCGTAGTGAATCCCTTGGGCTTGCTGCTCACGGTGGTGGTCACCGCAGCCTCGGTCCAAGACCAGGATAGAGCGCGGCTGGTGCGGCGTCGCCTGGGCGGCGCTGGCAAGAAGGTACACCGCATGCGGGTTGAGGGCACCTAGCGGGGCCAACTCGTGACCTGGGCGCTGGCGAAATTGCGCCTCTGGTCACCGTCGTGCCTGTGCCGGTGAAGCAGCGCGGGTTCGTGGTGCTGGAGCGGCGCTGGATCGTCGAGCGCACGTTTGCGTGGCTCAGTCAGTATCGCCGTGTGAGCAACGATGATGAAGCCACGACCGCGAGTAGCGAAGCGATGATCATGATCGCGATGATTGGTCCGTCGTCTCGCACGTGCGTGACCTTTTCAGACAGGCTCTAAGACAGCCGCTTGACAGTGTGTCGCATCTATGCTACACTTTCCTTAGTTCAATGAATTTAGTAAGAATTGTTATGCTTAGTCTTCGCGCCGGCAGCAAACATCTCATTCGTGAGATTAATCAATCGATTGTCCTCAACGCCATTCGCGCGCATGGAACTCTATCGCGGACAGATATTGCGGCGCTTACCAACTTGAGCCTTGCCACCGTTTCGGGTATCACTGGCGAACTGCTTGATCTTGGACTGATCGTTGAACAGCCTGCCGGTGTCTCCACGGGTGGTCGCCGCCCGGTACCACTTGCGCTTAATCCGCACGCAGGGTACACCGTAGGGATCAAGTTGACGGAAGCAGCGCTGATCGCGGTGCTCACAGATCTCAATGCGACCATCATCGCTAAACATACTGAACCATTACCGAGCCAGGAGCCAGACCAAGTAGCTGACTGCACAGTGACGACGGTCGAGATATTGCGGCAGGCGGCCAACGGTCGGCCGATCCTTGGGGTTGGCATTGGTATGGCTGGGGTGATCGATCGTGAGCGGGAGCTGGTGCGCTATGCAACTTATTTTGGCTGGCGCGACTTACCGCTTGGCCAAGTATTAGAATCACGTTTGGAGCTGCCTGTCCTGATTGATAATGACGTCAATGCTTTAACCGTTGCGGAACAATGGTTTGGTGCCGGAAAGAACGTCAGCGATTTCCTCGTCATTAGCATTGGTCGCGGTATCGGTCTGGGGATGGTCCTAGATGGACGTCTGTACCGAGGAGCACGAGGTGGCGCCGGCGAGTTTGGCCATACCCTGATTGTTCCAGATGGGCCGCGGTGTGCCTGCGGAAAGCGGGGCTGTCTTGAAGCGCTGATCAGTGACCCAGCCCTGAGCCAGCGGGTAGCCGCCGTGCTTGGGGCGAAGGTGAGCATCGGAGACGCGATTGACCATGCCATGCACGGTGATGCTGGGATACAGGCGATTTTCACGTCAGCGGGACGAACGCTAGGTATGGCCGTTGCCAATCTTGTCAACGTATTGAACCCGCAACTGCTTATCATTGGAGGAGAGGGGACGCGCGCCGGCGCGCTGTTACTTGAACCGTTTCAAGCCGCACTACGTGAACACTGTTTCGATGGGCTTGGCGACGACCTACATGTCGTGACAGAACCATGGGGCGACGATGCATGGGCCCGCGGCGCCGCCAGCTTGCTCCTAAGCGAGCTCTTTCAGCCCGCCCTGCGCCGCGGTGAGGAAGAACGACCATCACTTGGGGTGCGATCTTCATAAGACTCTTCGCAGAATAGATACTTACTTTATTGAAGCAACTTTCACATAAGCTGGAGGTCAATGTGGTCGGTGAACGCGGCACTAGGCGTTTCGGGTGGCTAGCGCTCTTTCTGCTACCTGGCCTCAGCGGGCTCTTGCTGTTTACCATCGTACCGCTGCTGGCTTCGCTTGGTCTGACCCTGTTTCGCTGGGATCTTTTGACGCCACCGCAGTTCGTTGGTTTGGACAATTTCAAGCGCCTCCTGGTTGATCATGCGTTCTGGGCGGCGCTCCGCCATACGCTTGCCTTCATCGTCGGGTATGTGCCGTTGGTTACGGTACTTGGCTTGCTGCTAGCACTGGCGCTTAATGCACCGCTACGCGGCATAGCGATCATTCGAACGACCTTTTTCTTGCCCGTCATTTCCTCCTGGGTTGCGGTCGCGTTGTTGTGGAGCTGGTTGTTCAATCCTCGCTACGGATTGGTCAACTATCTCTTGAGTTGGGTCGGTGTAAGCGGCCCGAACTGGCTGTTCGATCCATATTGGGCCATGCCCGCCATTATCCTTACCAGCGTGTGGAAGGATCTTGGTTTTGTCCTGGTATTATTTCTCGCCGGATTACAAGCGATTCCATCCGACTATTATGAAGCCGCGGCGCTTGATGGCGCTGGCCGTGCGCAACAGATCCGCTTCATAACGGTTCCACTGCTTGCGCCCACGACGTTTTTCGTGACGGTGATCTCGCTTATCAACTCCTTCCAAGTGTTCGACCAAGTTTGGATCATGACCGGAGGGGGGCCGGCGGGTGCGACGACGGTGCTCGTCGAGCGAGTCGTCCGCCACGCTTTCAGCTACGGAGAGATGGGCTATGCCGCGACCATCTCCTGGGTG
>CAKZLO010000055.1 GCA_937127125.1 uncultured Ardenticatenia bacterium | reverse complement strand
CCATATAAAAGCTTCGTCAGCGATGACGTGTGCGCCACAATCGGGCCTGACATCTTCGCTGAGTTTGCCGTTCCTTACAACAGCCGCATCCTGGCGGAATGGGGACCAGGTGGATTACATAACTGCGGACCTCATCCCTGCAAACATTTGTACACTGCACATAAGCCTCCAGTGAAGTACCTCAACTGCTCCCATCGCTATACCCGTGGTGAGTACCCAGAATTTCGCGAGATATTTGCGGGATGGGGGGTGCTAGAACCTATGTTCGATAACGGCGAGACAGCCGAAGAGATGCTGGCTGCTTTTCGCAGCATGATGGAAGCACTCGCGCCGGACGTAATCGCGATCCCTTATTGCATTGTGGACAATACATGGACTGATAGTGACATCACCAGCTTTTACTGGGACATGCGCAAGATTGGCGAAGAGTACGCGCGCGAGATGCGATGGCGGTCGGATACCTGACACTGGGTTGTCCATATGGGTAAGTTTCCGAAACGCTTGGTGCTTACCTCAGGTAAGCTGTCGGCCACGTTATTACCTGCGTGGGGCAGCAAAATGATATCGCTGCGCACCGAGCCAGATGGTTACGAGTTTCTTGCCCCGCCACCGTTCGGTCCACATGTCCCGAACGCGGCTGCGTTCATCCCCGCTGACGCTTATGGCTTTGATGAGATGTTTCCAGGTGTGTATCCTCAGCTTACCCTGCTGTTCCCTGGCAGGACGTTCCGATCCCTGACCATGGCGACCTGTGGCATCGTCCTTGGCACTATGCGGGCAGTGAGACAGAAGCAATGTTGTGGGTTGAGGATGCCCGAATGGGTTGGTTCTTTGACAAGTGCCTAAAATTTGTGCAGCCGTATACACTGGAGATCACCTATGGTGTTGAAAATCGTTCACAGTATCCATTGTACTGGCTGTACTGTGCACACATCCTCTGTCATTACAGGCCGGGGATCGAATTGCATCTTCCGTCCGCTTGCTATCGACGAGATGAGACCATTGGTCAGCCGTTACCTGAGTTGTGCACTGAACAGGCCAGGTTCTTGCGTCGCTTTGAAGAATTCCCAGATCAGTCGGCAGCTTTCTACGTCAGCGATTTCGTGGGCAGTGCTGGCTGTGCCTATATTGACCGTGCAGCACGAAAGGTGCTGTACCTGAGGTGGTCATTGCCAGTTGCCTACTTAGCCATATGGTATAACCGCAACGCCTGGATGCCCAACCAACCTCTCACCCATATCGGATTGGAGCCAACGACGGCAGGCAGCCAAGATTTAGCCCAATGGGTGCGCACAGCGGACCCTGAGCCGCTGGCCCCTGGCCATCGGGTCGCCTGGACGCTGACGCTGAGCGCTGGTGACCTGAAGTCGGATGATACTCCATCGGAGACGTAGAGCAATGGGCCGAGTTTCGGGTCTGGTTCGCATTTTGGAGCACGAGGAAATGGAGCTCGTCCACCGCTCGGCGCTGCGCGTCCTGAACGAGGTAGGCATGCGCATCGAGCACCTCGAGGCATTACAAAGACTGGAAGCCATTGGCTGCAGGGTTGAGTTTGATCGCCAGATAGTCCGATTTCCTCCCGAGGTGGTTGAGGATGCCGTAAGTAAATTGCGCAGAGATTTTGATCCAGCACGAGCGTCGCTCACTCGTGAGCCAACGGGAGGCGCGTCGTCACAACGCTATGCGCATCCAGTGCCGATGCGATACACAGCGATGTACTTCTCAACGATGCCACGCCGGATCCACCACCGCTTCATCGTCAACACGGGGGGCTTCCCGCCATTCGTGTACGATCTGGAAGGCTAGCGGAGACCAGCCACGCTGCAAGATGTGCGTGACAGTATCAGGCTGGCTGACGCGCTAGAGGGGATTGACTTGGTCGGTCTGCCATGTTCAGCGGCAGAGGTGCCAGCACCTCTGAGACCTGTCGTGATGGCAGCTGAGCTAGTGAAGCTCACCGGCAAGGTCGGTGGCGTTGAGGCATGGTCTGTCAAGGATATCGAGTATCTGACCCGGGTTGGTGAGGTGGTGACCGGCAGCACCGAGGCACTTCGTCGACAGCCAATCCTTGTCGGCTATGGTGAGGCGCGCTCGCCGCTATGCATTGATCATAATATGGCGGATGTGTTCATAGCTTACATCAAAGCCGGCTTCCCCCAATCTCTGGACACAATGCCAGCTGGCGGCTCAACTGCGCCTGCTACCAGCGCCGGAACACTAACATTAGGTATTGCGGAGACGTTAGGTGGCCTCACACTGGCATACGCTGTTAGCAACGATGCCATCGTGGGTGTAGATGTATGTCCGACGCTAAGTGATATGCGGACTCTGATCTACCCTTACGCTGGCGCTGATCGCATACCGCTCGTCACTGCCGCGATGCAGATGTTGCACGAGTTTTACGGACGTCCAGGTGGCTGTCATGGCGGCAAGACAGACGCTTGTATCCCTGGTGCTCAGGCTGGCGTGGAGAAGGCGCTCTCAATTATCTTTCCAGTGCTCGCTGGTGCCACTGGCGTGGGGACATTGGGGCATCTTGAAAATGCAGTAACATTCTCCTTTGAGCAATTGGTGATCGATCACGAGATCGCTCGTTACATCCGGCGTATGCTGCAAGGCTTTGAGGTGACCGAAGAGAAGATTGCGCTCGATGTAATTAAGGAAGTGGGTATTGGTGGCAATTACTTGACACATCCGCACACGGCGACCACCTTCCGCCAGGAGTTTTGGCTCTCGGACTTGATGGAGCGTTTGCCTTGGGATGCCTGGCGTCACCAAGAAATTCGCGGCTT
>CAKZLO010000054.1 GCA_937127125.1 uncultured Ardenticatenia bacterium | reverse complement strand
GCCAAGCGCCAGAACGAGACCCGCTCATTTATGCCCTGTTTGTTTTGTTTTTTCCGCAGCTTATTGCTGGCCCTATCGTCCAGTATCGGGAAGTAGGCCCACAGTTCCGCGTTCTCGGTGTCCCGATCCGCGCAGATTTATTCGCTCAGGGGGTCTTCCTGCTCACGCTGGGGTTATTCAAGAAAGTTGCTATTTCTGACCAGCTGGCAAAATGGGTGGACCCAGCGTTTGCGTCACCCGGAGACCTGCATTTCTACGACGCATGGGTTGCGGTGCTGTCCTATACGCTCCAGCTGTACTTTGACTTCTCGGCTTATTCAGAGATGGCCATGGGCCTTGCGATGATGTTCGGAATAGTGTTGCCACTGAACTTCAATGCTCCATACAAGGCAGGGAACATAGCAGAGTTCTGGAGGCGCTGGCACATCACGCTAGGCCGCTTCATGCGTGATTACGTATACGTGCCCCTAGGTGGTAATCGCAACGGGTACGCTAGGCAGCTTGCAGCCTTGATGATCACCATGGTGCTCGGGGGATTGTGGCATGGCGCAGCTTGGACGTTTGTTGCATGGGGTGCCCTGCATGGGATCTACCTTGTCTTGCATCGGGTGTGGACGTTGACCGGGATGCGTCTGCCGAACGCCCTTGGAGTCGGAACCACGTTTTTGGCGGTAGTGTGGTCATGGGTCCTGTTTCGTGCCCAGAGCTTACAGGACGCAATGCTTATCTGGAAGGCAATGCTGGGACAGTCCGGGATGGAGTGGCCACGCGCTTTGGCTCCCATACTTGGCCCTGGCGTTGAGTATCGTTACTCGCCTTACTACGAAGGCTACGAGCTAATCCCAATTGTCCTTCTGCTGCTAGCAGTATGGCGCGCCCCCACGGTCCATGAAATATGGCAGCGCCACGTGCGCTCATCACCGCGCTGGGCGGTGGCAGTGGCAAGCGTGGGGTTGGTGGCATTTTTCCATCTGAGCACGCCGCAGGAGTTCGCTTATTTTCAGTTCTGACTCAATGTTGTTTGCCGCAAACAATATGGAGGTGTTTGATGCACTGGGCAAGCTGGAATGTCATGACGGTCAGTCTGCTCACCCTTGCGGCTATGACGGTTCCCGCTTTCAACATTCTGGTTGATCCGTATGGCGTATTCGGAACGCCATGGCCGCGTGACAGCAACGCGATGAACGAGCGTTTCTTAAAGGTGGAACACGTTCTCAAAAACGCCGGGAAGTACAACGCATTTCTCATCGGCAGCTCTGTAATGGGCATTTACGATCCTAAAGTAGCAGAAAGGATTAGGCCTGGGATGCGCTTCTACAATCTCTCATTTCTTGGTGGCACACCAGGAGAGTCTCTAGCCGTCCTCCGGACACTAAATCGGCACGGTGTCAAGGTTCATGAAGTGGTAATGGGGATCGACGTGTACCCTTTCAGGAAGCGCGTAGATACCGATCGCCATGACCGTCGCGCGCACCCCTCGGTAACGGGGCAGAACAGACTATCCTGGTACGCTAGTTATCTCTTCGCTCCAAGCTTACTGCCTGGGCTGACACGCCTCGAGAACAACCTGTTCAGCCAGACTGAATTCATACGCTTTGACATCAATGGTGGGGGGCGCTATATACTTGTTCGTAACGAACTGGAAATGCGAGAAGACCCGGATGGTTATGTGCGCACCAGAATCAACCCAACACCTGACCTTAGGCCGGCACGCCTTGTTGTGATCGATGATTCATTGCGCGAGCTTGAGGATCTGGATAGGTGGTTACGTCATAACAACATACGGGTGCACTACTTCATACACCCTGTGAATCATCGCGTGCTTGCTGCCTATTCTGCCGAGTCGCTTTTTCAGCTCAAGTCAAGAATCATGAAAATCACGGGCCCGATTCCAGATTACACCTTAGATAGACGATTCACCCATAATGATTACCTGTACTATGATGTGAATCACTACACATCATCAGTTGCCAAACAAATCTTGCATGAAGTCCTACCGGCATCAGATAATCAACATCTGATGAAATCTCTTGATCGTCGGGCATGAACCTGAACCTGCATCCATGGCGACATGGTGTCGCCTGGCACCAGTCTGTTGGCGGCCTGCCGCCCTGAGGATTATTGCTTCGTGTTCTTCAACTTCCGAGTGCAACGTGACAGCCCCGATCCCCGGGGCGGCGTAACCTTGGAGGGAGAAGATGGTAGTCTATGAACTCTACGATGGAATGGTGGAGGTGTAGCATGAGTTCAGTGAATAAGGTGATCCTGATCGGCAACCTGGGTCGCGACCCCGAGATGCGCTACATGCCTAGCGGCGATGCCGTCGCCAACCTATCTGTTGCGACCACGGAAACGTGGAAGGACAAGGATGGCGAGAAGCAGGAGGCGACCGAGTGGCATCGTGTCGTCTTTTTCGGCAAGCAGGCGGAGATCTGCGGCCAGTACCTGAAAAAGGGTAGCCAGA
>CAKZLO010000053.1 GCA_937127125.1 uncultured Ardenticatenia bacterium | reverse complement strand
CCCTGCTTCGAGCAACCATGGCAATACCACCTTAACAGCGATGAAGGCAGAGGTTAGATTTAGATCAAGTGCCTGCTGCCAGCCGGCCAGGTCAAGGATTTCCAGAGGGGCTACCCAGTTCCTCCCTACATTGGCCACCACAATATCCAATCCTTCTAACCGGTTGGCAGCATCAGCCGCGACCTGGGCCATAGCGTCCATATCTTGCGCGGGAGCTACATAATCGACTACGCGGCAACCCTCATGGGTAAGCTGAGCGATTAGCTGAGCGGCAGCGTGCATGCCTAAGGTAGAACCGGTATGCGTGAATGCCACGTGTGCCCCGCATCTTGCCAACACGCGTACAATGCCTGCCCCGATTCCTCGCGAGCCACCCGTCACCAACGCCTTGCGACCTGTAAGATCGATAGCGATCATGAGCGCAGTACCCGACGTATAGCCTGTCTTAGTATATCCAGTATCTCATCTGCTTCATCTAGTTTCAAGATCAAGGGCGGTTTTATCTTGAGCACGTTCCGGCGCGCGCCGCCTAGACCGAATATTGCACCCAGCTTCATACCCTCGTCGCGTATTTGGACACACTTGTCCACTGCAGGTTCCTTAGTTTTGGGATCCTGTATGAATTCGACCCCGATGTGTAGACCAACCTGCCGGATATCACCAATCTCGGGGAACTCCTGTTGTAAGCTCTGAAGGTGCTCAGCCAAGTAAGCGCCTACGCGGCGGGTATTCTCTAATACACCATCTCGCTCAATGATCTCAATCTGCTTAGCCGCTGCCACTTGTGCCAGCGAGTTGTTGGCGAAAGTGTGCAGTTCCTCGACATCCATGCCAAAGCTCTCCAATTTATCGTCTATAATGATCGCGGCGATGGGTAGTCCACCACCTAACCCTTTACCTAGTACAATGATATCAGGGTAGACACCGTAGTGTATAGCGGCGAACCATTCACCAATACGGCAGTACGTTTGTATTTCATCATAGATTAGCAGCACTCCAAATTCGTTGCATATTTGCCGCACACGCTCTAGATAGCGCTTGGGCAAAATGATCTGGCCGCCACTAGCCTGCACTGGCTCCACTAGGAGACCAGCAGCTGGGCCGTTGACGCCGCGCTGTAAGGTGAGACGAAGCATCTCAGCGCACATTAAGTCGCAAGTGTCTGGCTGCTGTCCGAAGTAGCAGCGATAGCAATATGGGTTTGGAACTCGATGTACTGTATGCAGCATGTGCAGGAAGTTCTGTTGGCCTGTGAATCGACCGGATGCCTGAGTGGCGATCCAAGATGCACTGGCGGCACTGAGAATAGTGCCATGATAAGCATCCCATAGGGCAATAAACTCTTTGCTGGTTTTACGGTTGCGTAGAGCAATCTTCATTGCAGCTTCAATGGCTGGACCGCCACCCACTGTAAAGGATACCCGGTTCAGTGTTCCCGGCGCGAGTTTGGCCAGCTCTCGGGCAAGGTAGAAGCGCGGCAAGGAGTCAAATCCTTGATGGATGTGGGTCATGTTTTTGGAGTGCTCGTAAAGGGCCTCTGCAATCTCCTCATTACCAAAACCCAAATACATAGCCCAGCTCTGTGACGTACAGTCAATGTAGCTCTTGCCATCCACATCCCATACGCGCACACCTTTACCTCTTACCAGCGTCGGGCCAGGTGTACCTCCCCCTACCACTAGATGCTTGCGGGCCTCAACAATATCGTTCCGAGTCATCCTGTAGATTTTTTGCAATAGCGAATCCATAACAACAATACCTCCATATGGCATATTGGTAGTCTGTAGTGCGCTAATGGTTGTAGAATTGGACATCCCTCAAGAATTGTAGGACGCGCGTGTTGAATTCCGCGGGTATCTCAATGTGAACACTGTGCCCAACTCCTTGGGGAGCCCACAACTCTGCATGGGGCAACCTTTGCTGCATACGCAACCCTTCTTCATAAGCTAACCCCTCGCTTGGCGTGATTACTAAGACTGGCATGTTGATCTCCCCGAGGCGATCCAGCACGTTAAAGTCCTGGATGGCTCGACAACAACTAATGAAAGCGATATCGGGCATTAAGTTATTGAGTACCGACCAAGTATCAAAGGCTAGAAACCCCGGATGTTCTCGCAAGAATGCGGGGGAGAATAAAGCGGCCCCGTACTTTTGATTAAAGCTCTGCATCAAATTGGGATATCCCTTGACTTGGGTGTCAGAGATCCATTGCTCAATTGTCTGTCGAATACTCTCAGGACAATATGGGAAGGAGTCTACCAGCACCAAGCTCTGCAACAGATTGGGGTAGCTAAGTGCAAATTGTAGCCCCACCATGCCCCCCATAGATGCACCAATTAGATGTACGCGTTCGACTCGCAGATATTTGAGCAATTCGCACACATCGCTTGCCAAGATCTCAATTGAATAGCCAGTTGCAGGCTTGAAAGACTTGCCGTGGCCGCGCTGATCTAGAGTAATTACCTGATACTCCTGCGCCAGAGTGGCCACCTGGAAATACTTCCACCAGCCCAAGTGACCGTGCAAACCGTGCAACAAGATTAATACTTGCGGTTCCCCTTTCCACGGGCAGGTAAAATCAGTTACCTCGTAGTAAAGTTCGATCCCATTGACAGGCGCGAACGGCATTTGCATCCTTCCCCTTGTCGCTAGTGAATTCCATATCAAGCTGGAGGCACTTGACATCGCAATGTAGTTCTCAGATGGAACGAAATATGAGCGACAATGCCTTTCTCTACTTCCTCGCGGATATCCCACACTAAAGGAAACTCAATGACAATACTGCCGAACAAGCACATATGCTGACCGAAACGTTTCTTGTGATTGGGAGTGGACATCAATATTCCAGGAGAGACTCCTTAACTGCCAGCATCCCTATGGATCCTTCTGTTGGACCCTTCTGTTGGACTCAAAGCCTCCGTACTTGTCTATTGCCCGCTTCCAATCCTCGCAGCCTGTGCAGCACCAACAATGTGAGCAACAATCGCTTCTGGTGTTGTCTCATTCTTTGGACCCTTGAAGACCACTTGTCCGTGGCGTAGCACACAAATACGATCTACCACACCAAATATATGCGCCAAGTTGTGAGAAATGATTATGACACCAGCGCCGTGACCTTTCATCTCTTTGACGAGGTCCATTACCTTCTCCGCTTCGGCCACTCCCAAAGCAGCAGTGGGCTCATCCATAAGGAATATCCTTCCGCCGCGCGACAACGCACGTGCGATAGCTACTGCCTGCTTCTGACCGCCAGATAGCTCACTCACATCAACCTTTACCGAGGGCATTCGCATGCGCAGGGTGCTGAGAATCGCCTCGGCATCTTTCCACATTTTGGTCCGGTCAATAACAATCCTGCGCATAGGTTCACGGCCCAGGTAAATGTTGGAAGCCACATCACGACAGTCCACCAGTTGCAGATCCTGAAACACCGTAGCAATGCCCAACGACTGGGCATCCAATGGATTGCGAATCTCCACTTGTCTCCCGTTGATCCAAATCTCTCCCGCGTCTGCCGTGTAGACCCCGGATAGTATTTTAATAAGGGTGGACTTGCCAGCACCATTGTCACCAACCAGTCCCAGCACTTCCCCGGGATACAGCTCTAGGCTAACATCGGTCAAGGCCTGGACATGACCAAACGCTTTGCAAATACCCTTTACCTCTACTAGGGGAAAGCGTTGAGGAGATGAAGCTTGAGTTGACTCTGCAATTGACATCTACTCTTGCTACCTCCCGAGCGTTTCAGCTGAGCTCACTCAACTCCGGGGGCGGAACGAATGCACCGCCTGAGCAATGGCGTATAAGTTCTCAATCGGCGTGCCAGGGACCATGCAATCAGCTATTGATAGTATGTAGCCACTACCTGGTGAGCCGATCTCCAGGCAACGATACGTTTGAGCCTCCACCTCAGCTGGTGAGCATATGCTCACTAGGTGCACCGGATCCAGATTCCCCTTCAGGCAGACACGGTTGCCAACTCGTCTCTTGGCCTCGGCAAGGTTCACATCGCCCAAGGGAGGCGGTGTTAGCGGCTCGATACCGCAGAAACCCGCTTCAGCAAAAGCTTCGAGCATTGGAGCGGCACGACCGCAGCTATGCACAATCGGGCAACCGCCTGCTTGTTTCAGTGCTTGAGTCAGACGTCTGTGGCGTGGAAGCACGTATTGTCGATAAAGAGCCGGGCTCAGCAGAGAGACAGGGGCCTCGCCCACACGGAGAAAATCGACACCATGCTGGATCAAATCACGACCCACCTCGATTGCCACATCTGTGAGCCAATCTAGCGCCTGTTCCGCAAATGCAGGCTCATCATAGAACAGCAGCGAACTACGCTCGATCCCGAAAAATGTTGTGAATGCACCCAAAGGACCGATGATAGTGCCATAGAGAGCTACATCTGGCGCAGCTTGCCTGATCTGTTCCACATACTGGTAATCAAATGCCTGAAGAAACGGTGTATAGATCTCCTGCCACAACGGCCACTCGCCAGTCGAGCGCACTAACATTTCATAGCCAGACGCCGTTCCGCTGGCTTTCTCTATGTACAGTTGACACGAGATCCCGTTTTGCCACTCGAAGACCAGTACTATGCGATCGTCCGACTCAGTATCTCTGCCTGGCCTTGGCCTGAGGTGAGGCGGCCACGGATGCCACAGACCGGCTACCATAACAAAGGTGGCAGACAACAAATCGTACCGGTCGGTGTAATCTGGTGCCAGACACACTGTGAACGGCACATAGCCTCTACCTAGGACTGGCGTGTCAAAGATAAGGTCGGTATCGAACTCCT
>CAKZLO010000052.1 GCA_937127125.1 uncultured Ardenticatenia bacterium | reverse complement strand
GTCTTGCCATGATCCACGTGCCCTATCGTCCCCACGTTCACATGCGGCTTGTCCCGAACAAATTTCTCCTTCGCCATAGATAAAGTACCCTCCTATGAGTTCATTAAGTGTGCAAAACTCTATTATTATATTCCCGAAACCCCATATCGGCAAATCTGACACATCTCATGATCTTCTAGCGAGGCAATCCACCCGGCAATACTTGCTGCATAAATGTCTCGGGAACCTGATCATAGTGACTAAACTCCATCGTAAAGGTGCCTCGGCCCTGGGTCATCGAGCGCAAGTCAGTAGCATAACCGAACATCTCCGCCAGCGGCACGAGTGCTCGGATCGCTTGCATTCCCGGGCCACGCGACTCCATTGTCTCAATCGCCCCACGGCGTGATGCCATATCTCCAACCACGTCACCGGTAAACTGCTCTGGAACAACTACCTCGACCTTCATCACCGGTTCAAGCAACACAGGTCCAGCTTCCTGCACAGCTTCCTTCAGCGCCATCGAACCAGCGACCTTGAAGGCCATTTCAGACGAATCCACCTCGTGATACGAGCCACCCACCACGGTAGCCTTTAGATCGATCAACGGATAACCTGCTAATACCCCACTTTCCAGAGCGCTACGTACTCCCTGCTCCACAGCAGGAATAAACTCCTTAGGAATGCTACCCCCCACTGTCTTATCCTCAAACTGAAAGCCACCCCCTTTTGGCAATGGCTCTACCAGTAGTTCCACATCCCCATATTGCCCGCGCCCGCCTGTCTGGCGTATGAACCGCCCGCGCCCGCGCGCTGGCCGCGTAATGGTTTCCCGATAGGCAACTTGGGGACGTCCCACCTTGGCCATCACCCGAAATTCGCGCATCATCCGCGTGACAAGCACCTCGAGGTGCAGCTCCCCCATGCCCGAGATGAGTGTCTGTCCGGTGTTCTCGTCTATCTTCACGCGGAAGGTAGGGTCTTCCTCGGCCAGCTTCTTGAGCGCATCAATCATTTTCTCCTGATCTGCCTTTGTCTTGGGCTCAATAGCAACCGAAATGACTGGCTCCGGAAACTTGATGTCCTCCAAGATGACCTGTCGGCTCGGATCACACAGAGTATCACCAGTGAAAGTACCCTTAAGGCCTAGGATGGCCCCGATATCACCTGCCGAGAGCGCTTCAATCTCCTGGCGCTGATTGGCATGCATCTGGAGAAGCCGGCCAACACGCTCTCTTACACCCCGGGTGGCGTTATATGTATTTGCTCCGCTGTGTACCGTGCCCGAGTAGACACGAATATATGCCAACCGCCCCACATAAGGGTCTGTCACGATCTTGAACGCCAACGCAGCGAAGGGCGCCTTGGGATCCGGAGGGCATTCGATAGGCTTGCCCGACTTCGGATCAGTCCCCACGATGGATGGCACATCCAACGGTGAGGGTAGGTAGTCTACCACGGCATCCAGCAATGGCTGTATACCTTTGTTGCGCAACGCTGAGCCACACAAAACTGGAACCAGCTTCCCACGCAGGGTAGCCACTCGCAGGGCAGCACGCAGCTCTTCAGGGGAGACCTCCTCCTCCATGAGGAACCTCTCCGTGAGGGTCTCACTCGCTTCCGTCTCGGCTACCTGCTCTATCAATTTGTGGCGCAGATGGACAGCCTCGTCGCGCAATTGTCCCGGGATTTCATCCGAGATCATCATTTCCGTACCTAGCTCGTCCCGGTACGTAATTGCTTTCATCGCCACCAGGTCGACAACTCCACTGAACGAGCTTTCTACACCGATAGGCAGCTGGATCAACGCAGGATGCGCATGCAATCGGTCTATGATCATCTCTACAGTGCGGGGCAGGTCAGCACCCACGCGGTCCATTTTGTTAATGAAGCAAATGCGCGGCACATGGAAACGATCGGCCTGCCGCCACACCGTCTCTGATTGTGGTTCGACTCCACTCACTGCATCGAAGATCACTACACCTCCATCCAACACACGCAGTGAGCGCTGCACTTCCGCTGTAAAATCAATATGTCCTGGTGTATCAATCAGGTTGATCTGATAACCACGCCAAAAGCAGGTCGTGGCAGCTGCTGTGATCGTGATACCTCGCTCGCGTTCTTGTTCCATCCAGTCCATGGTGGCAGTGCCCTCGTGGACTTCTCCCATGCGATGGATCTTCTGGGTATAGAAAAGGATACGCTCCGATGCTGTAGTCTTCCCAGCATCGATGTGCGCAATGATCCCTATGTTTCTTACCCTTTCGAGGGCAATCCTATCCACCATATAGCACCAGAGATGCTACTCCAGAACCTGAACAATTATTGCTGGCGATGACCACCATCGCCAGGATGTAATCTATCGTGTCCCGGAAAGGGAGCCGACTACGAGATGTTACTGCTCGCGGAGCAAACTACCAGCGATAGTGGGCAAACGCGCGGTTGGCTTCTGCCATCCGATGAGTGTCTTCCTTCTTCTTGACTGAGGCTCCTTGGCCAGCGGCGGCGTCTATTAGCTCAGCGGCTACCTTCTCCGCCATAGACTTGCCAGGGCGCTGACGCATACTTTGTACCAACCAGCGCAGCGAGAGACTCAAGCGTCTCTCCGGACGAACTTCCATAGGAATCTGATATGTGGCACCGCCTACTCGTCGCGGACGCACCTCTATCATAGGCATCGTATTCTTGACCGCTGTCTCGAAGATCTCAAGAGGCGATTTCTTCGTCCGCTGTTCGATGATATCGAACGCATCGTAAACAATGCGCGTGGCAAGACTCTTCTTGCCGTTGCGCATTATTTTATTGCAAAAACGTGCCACTAATTCACTATTGTATCTTACATCAGGCTTGACAGGACGGCGCTCAGCACGAGTTCGTCTCGACATCCTTCACCTCTGCATCCCAACTAGCGGATAGTGCTCACTTCGGGCGCTTGGCACCATATTTGGATCGCCCGCGCTTACGATTCTCCACACCGGCCGCATCCAATGCACCGCGCACGATATGATAACGCACACCCGGCAGATCCTTCACACGTCCACCACGCACCAGGACAACCGAGTGTTCCTGGAGGTTGTGACCCTCGCCCGGTATGTATGCAGTCACCTCAATCCCGTTCGTCAAACGAACACGCGCAATCTTGCGCAGCGCCGAATTGGGCTTCTTCGGCGTCATAGTGCGCACTTGCGTGCATACACCACGCTTTTGTGGCGCTCCCTCTGGCCGCATCTGCAAGCCTCCCTTCAACGCATTGAAAGTGTAGCGCAAGGCTGGCGCTTTACTTTTGCTCCGCTTGGCAACACGCGGTCTGCGCACGAGCTGATTAATGGTAGGCAAAGCTCCCTCCTTCTAAAAATGCACGAATGACCAATCCACACTGGCTTCAATGTGGATCTAAAGCATGAAGTTCAATACTATCACACTTACGATAGGTCGTCAAATCCAGCCCAAGGTTTGAAAAAACCGATCGGTTTTTTTCTATGTATCCAGCCAGCTGGATGACTCACCTGCGCCGACGCACTTGCATAAATACCCCAGGCCTTGGCTCAAGAGTAGCCCCCATATGCGGATGAACAGCTGCGTTGACTAGGGTGAATTCATGCGTCTGCAAAAGGCGGGCCAGCACCGTCCGTGCTTCCAACTGACCAAAAGCTGCACCCATGCAATTACGCTTGCCCCCACCAAACGCCAGCCACGCAAAAGCTGGTTGTTGTGCCCCTTGCGCGTGGCGCTCCGGGATGAAAGCATCTGGATCAGGCCACAAAGCCGGATCACGTTGGGTCAGGTATATGGAGTAGATCACCCGCTCACCCGCTGGGATGCGATAGCCATCAAACTCCAACTCTTCGCCAGCCACCCGCGAGCCTAAATGGATCGGAGGATATAGTCGTAATGCCTCCCGGATGACAAACCCCAGATAGCGCAACCGTGAGAGCTGATCCACATCCGGCAGGTGATTACCAATCTGGTTATCTACCTCTTCCCGAGCACGTTGCATAGCGTCCGGATGTGTGCCCAGCAGATACCAGCTCCAGGCTAACAAGGCTGTATTGGTGTCGTGCCCAGCAATCAGGATCGTGAGCAATTGATCGCGAATCAAGTCATCATCAATGCCAGACATGATGAGATGTCCGAGCAGATCATCCCCAGGGGCTTTTCCTGCCAGAATCGCTGCGCGCCTGACATGGATAAGATCATAGAGATAGCGGTCAACGCGCTGCCGTGCACTACTCGCGCCAGGCACAGGCGCCCCACGCCATATCATCCACAGACCTGGCGAGATGTAACGAATCAGTGTCAAAATTGAAAACCAGAGTTCCTTCATTGGCTCTGTGAAATCCACATTATAGAGGGCCTCGAGCAAATTGAGCAGGGTGATCTTGCGCATTTCAACCAACATATCAACCACAGCACCATCTTGCCAGCCAGCACTTATCTGGTCGGTTCGGCGAATCAGAGTTGCAACGTAACCGGGCAACCTCTTGGGATGCAACGGCGGCGCCATAACGTTGCGCAAGGTATCGTGCTTGTTGCCATCCTCAACTAGGACTCCGTGCCGGAGAAGTTCAGTCACCGGATCATATTCATTGCGCCAGCGAAAGTGTTCATACGCATCAACCAGAATAAAGCGCGCCGCCTGTGGGCCAACCATAATGATGGGAGCAAAGTGGCCAAGCCGTATGCGAAAAACGTTTCCCGTCTCAGCTTGAAACACACGCAAAGCCGCTAATGGGTGTCGTTCACGCAGCAACGCTTGGAGCGCACGCAACCCTGTCTGCGAACTTGGCATCGGCACCGACTTGGCCATTAGATTGTCCTCCCATTGAAAATGTTTCTACGCAGGTCCATCTTCTATGAGCATGCGGCTGGCTAATCGCCCCGAGAGGATCGCCAACGGCACACCACCACCCGGATGGACACTACCCCCAGCGAGATAAAGCCCTCGCACCTCGGCGACACGATTGTGCGGACGACGGAAAGCAGCCCACGGCGAATTGGAAGCGGCACCATACAGCGCCCCACGCCAGGCGCCCGTCGTGCGTGCAATTTCGACTGGCGTTACAATATAGCGTACCGCAATCCGAGAGCGCACATCCAGTCCATACATCGCCAAACGTTCCAGGATACGATTAGCATAACGTTCCGCTTCTACCTCCCAGTTCCATGTGCCTCCCAAAGATGGTGCATTGACCAATACGAACCAATTTTCCGCATCAGACGGCGCGTCTTGAGGAGTGCTCCGACTTGTGATAGCTACATATATGGTTGGCTCTGTTGGTGGTACCCCCTCTCTGAAGATCTCGCGAAACTCGCGCTGATAGTCGGAGGAGAAAAAGATGTTATGATGTAGCAGTTGGGGATGATATCCGCGAACCCCTAGCAACATAATAAAACCGGAACACGAAGGCTCATAAGATTGTAACTGGCGCGCACGATCACGAGCTCTGGCATCATGCCCGGACAACCAAGCGTCATGGACCACATTAACATCCACATTGGCCACCACGCTACGCGTTCGTTCTACCGTGCCATCAGCGCACACCACTCCACGTATCACACCATCCACGATCTCCAACTGTCTCACCGCTCGCCCACATTCAATCTGTACGCCTAATTCTTGAGCCAGACGCAGCAGCGCTTCCATAATACGATAGATGCCGCCTACTGGATACCACACACCCTCGTTAAGCTCGACGTGCGCAATCACATTAAGTGTCGCTGGTGCGCGAAATGGGTCGGAGCCGACATATGTGGCAAAACGGCACAAGAGCTGGTGTAAATAGGGAGAAAGCCCGAAGCCACGAATAGCATAACTCATCGTGCGCCATCCATCCAGATACCGAATATCTCCCAATGGCTGTTTGAACAGATTACCCAGCCGAGGAGGTTCTCCGTAGATAAAAGTTGGCGCGACGACCCGGTACAAACGCGCAGCATAAGCTAAGAATTTCAAATATCCTTCGAGATCTCGCTTGGCCAAACGCTCCAGCTGTGGCGATAAGTGGGACAAATCTCCGCTTATGTCTAGCCTGGTCCCATCCGGATAGAAATAGCGTGTATAAGGCACAACAGGCTGCAGAGATAAATAGTCCTCCATACGGCGTCCCGCCGCCGCAAACAGATCCTCCAGTACGCCGCGCATCGTAATCACCGAGGGTCCGCAATCCCATCGGTATCCATTGTGAAACCTCTGGGTCAGCTTGCCTCCTGGCAAGTCATTTTGTTCCAACACCAGTACGCGCAGACCTGCTGCAGCCAAACGAATAGCTGCGCTTAAACCTCCCACTCCTGCACCCACCACGATGACATCCCAGATGGAGTTCATCTTCCCTCCGTATTACGTACCAGCGTACGACCTTTCCAGCGTGGCCCACCATACCGGTAATGCCAAGCGAGTGCCCTCGCGGCGATAACCGTCATAAGAACATTCGATATCGGCAATAGCAGAGCGTCGCGCAGCCGTTGATGGGTGACAGCAGCGCTCAATGCACGAACACCACCACCCATAGCCACCATTGCCATGGGTATCCACGGCCAATGCTCACTCGAGGGCAACAACGAGCCGATAGGCAGCCACAACCAAGGGACAACGAACAACCACCAGTGAAAAACTGCTGACAACAACAAGAAGAAAGGCTTGCCCCCGTGTCCCGCAAGGATATTCTTAGCAAAACCGTCCCGCACCTCGGCCCAAGAGCGATACATGCGGGCATGGATAAGACGATTGCCTTCCGCCATTAGCAAGCGCAGTCCATAACGCTTGATGTTCCAGGCGAGTCCCATATCCTCTATAATGCTCTGGCGCACTTGCGCATGCCCGCCGATTCGCTTATAGGCTGATTGCCGAAAGACCAAGCACTGTCCATTCGCCGCAGCAAAGACAGGCCAAGGGACATAGCGTACCGCCAGTTCTGGCAAATAGTTGATGATAGTAAACATCATCATTGGCACCACTAGTCGCTCCGACCATGTGACTGTGTCCTGAGTAGGCCAGACGGTCAACAAATCAACCTGGGTTCGCTCCATAAGATGCAATAAGGCAACAAGTGCTGACGGCTCCCAGCATACGTCGGCATCCGTGAAAATCATGATCTCGCCCTTGGCATGCTTCGCGAGTTGGTGACAAGCCCAGTTCTTGCCAACCCAACCCTCTGGTAAAGGCTCCCCATTAAGCACCGACAGGCGTGAATCACGTTCCGCAATCGTCTGAGCACGCTGAAGAGTATCATCAGCGGAAGCATCATCCAACACCAAGACCTCAAAGTTGGGATAGTCCATTCGCAGCAGACGTTCCAGGGTTTCTTCGATATACTCTGCTTCGTTACGGGCGGGCACTAGAATCGAAACACTTGGGAACTGGCGCAGAGGGGCCGGTCGCAGACGCGTGAACGTGAGAGCATTGACAATGCTGATGAGTGTGATCAGGATCAGAACGCTGAGTCCAACTAGCCAGATCATTCTACCCAGAAGATTTTTCGGCGTATCCAGTCACGTAACCGAGGCGGATTACGCAGCTCTGCACGATGCCGCCAGCCAATCAAAGCCAGATTGAGCATCCAGACTATCAACAGCTCCGGAGCAGAACCGGCATATTGCATTGCCACAAAGCACCCTAGCCCGAGCATAGATGTCAATGTTGTCCAACCACCCGATGTGAAGACCGCAAAGAACGCGGTAAACAGCACTGCAAGGATGATAGGCGCCGCACCAAGGGTGAGGCCACTCCAGACACCAAACGTCGTAGCGACGGCTTTGCCACCTTTTCCGCGCAACCAGGGTGAGAAAGCATGCCCCAACAACGGAGCAAACGCAACCGGCACGATGCGCCAATCCTGGATGTTGAGCAAAAGGTAAGGGATCCCTACCGGCAATGCCCCTTTCAGGTAATCCAGCAACAGGGCTAAAGCAAACCAGCGCCAATTAGAGGCACGCAGCACGTTGGTAGCTCCAGGATTGTGATCGCCATAGGCACGAATGTCACGCCTGGTAGCCAACCATCCCACCAACAAAGAGAAAGGTACGGAACCCCAGGCAAAGGCGATCAAAGTCCAGAGGAGGGTTTCCACAAGGACTTCTCCCTCTTCCACGCAACAAGCACAAAGCCTCCCATTATAATCAGGCCATACAGCGCAGCGGCTGGCTGTTCCCAAAAGATTCCCAATCCAATGGCCTGCAAGATGCAAGTAAGGGTATATATAGACAATAGAGAAACTCGCGGTATGTAGTTCGGCCGGACCACAGCTGTCAGCAAGGTAGCTGCTAACCACCACCCCAGAAAGTTAAGCAGTGGAATGCCTAAATACTCCCCGGGCGTTAACCACTGCCATAATCCGCGTGCAACCATTTGCGGATCGAGAAAAGTATCCCATGCTGTGAAAGCAGCCCCAGAAAATGCCGCCAAGATCAGCGGATGACGCTGCCACCATAGCGTTTTGTCACCGCACGTCAGCAAAATCGCCTCTGCTACTGCCCAAGCAGGTGGCAACATCATTAACCAAGCAAATGGAATGAGCACTGGCACATCACCCAGCTGTGGCTGCAACATATCACTATACTCATAACGTCCGAAGGGCAACCCTGTGTGCACACCGACCACCTCGATCGCCCATGCCCCTATCATGATTGTCCCGCTGGTGCTCACCAACCGCTGCCACGACCAAGTACGGGCAAGCATAGATAAGACGACAACCACCTGTGTGAAAACCCCTAGTGATGTCAACCAAGGAAATATATGCTCGTCTGTGCTCCATAGGACAATTGGTGTGGCGATGAGTGATAGTAGCCAAGCCGTTACAGCGATGCGCTCACGAAGAGGGACCCTACTCACAATTCCTATTGCGAAACGGAACCATCGCACGCAGACAGGGATTAGACACTTCATCCGAATGAAAGGAAGCGTTGCCATCTCATCCATACCTGCTGACGAAGTGCCCGCGCCCGAACATAACTAACCTCGGACACCATTAGTACCACACCACAAGTGATGATCAAATTGGTAATTAGAAAGAAAAGCATTTCCTCCAGAGGTAGACCGGCTAACGCCAGTCCAGTGGTCTGATCAGGATCTAATTGCCAGACGCCATTGCTTATCGCCACCCAGTCCAACAACCACAGATACACGGTAGGAGGTAACATCGCCCATGCGACCAACCGTCGCTTGGTCCACAAGATATCACCACCGAATCCGAGCTGAATCAGCACAGGAATCAGCCCCCATGCAAGGATCAAGGCGAGATACGTCCCCGGTTTCCATCCAATGATCCACAGTACTATAGCAACCAACCAAACCCCAAAGGCGAAAATCGTCAGCCGAAGACGAAGCGACAAGGACGACACAATAAGGCTTTCAGAAGATTTCAAATAGCTTCGCACTCTGAGTGTCCAAAGACCCACCAGAAGGGTTTGCAGTACAAAAAAGCAGTACTCCTCAATGGGCACATAGCCCAAGAAGACACCACTCACACGTTGGGGATCATAAAACCATACCCCATTCGCCAAGAGATAATTATCCCATGGCGTGGTATATACTAGGGCCATTATCACATGCAAGAGCACCACGATATAAGCGCGCCGATCGATCGAAACAGGGCGGCCCATTAACAGACGTTGGTAAAGGTCACGCGCCACGTATGCCAGCAACCATACCAAAGGTAATGTCAGGAAAAGGGCGAGCACCCCAAAGTAGGTCGTGTAGATCGCTCCAGGCGCAGGACAGAAAGACGGACTGACTGCGCACAAATCTAGAATCATATGCGGCGTGCCGGAGTCAGTACTTGCCAACCCGCTTTCACCATTAGGAGCAATTTGTGCACTGTCGATGTCCCGACACGACGATGAAACACGTCATACCCGTTGCGGCGGATTGCAGGCAAAATGGCACGGTAAACCTCGAGGCCAGTCATCACTCCCCAGCGACCACTGGCCAGCATTGTTATACCCGAGCGTGCTCGCTCATAGTAGTTTTCGGTGCGCTCAAATTCAAACTCAAGCAAATCCCGCCACGAGCGATTTATGCGCCTTTCCGCCAAATCGATGGGTGTGTAGCCAAATCGTTCCATATCCTCTAACGGGATGTAAATGCGCCCCAGATCATTCCAGTCCTGCCAGATATCGCGCCAAAAATTGCTTAGTTGCATAGCAACCGCCAAGCTATCGGCCGCCGGCAAAGCGTCGTTAACGTGATAGGGTGGACGTACGCCCAAGATATAAGTCATTGCGCGTCCAACCGGGATAGCGCTCCCTTCCATATAGTGCCACAGGTCAGCAAAGCTAGGAAAACGGTGAATAGTCAAGTCTTCTTTCATCGCACGAAAATAGGCAGCCATAGTTTCAGGAGGAATACCGAAGGTGAACGCTGTATCGAGAAAAGCACGCATCACCGGATCAGGACTATCTCCCACTTCAAATGCATGCCAGTACGTGCGTTCCCAGTCCTCGATAGCCGCATAAGGCGACGGAAAGCTGGTGTGCGATACATCGACGCGATCATCCCCGACGCGCATCAACGCGTACAGTGCTTCTACGTGTGGGCGCTTTGCACGTGGTAGAAAGCGACTGGCAAAAGAGTAGTTCTTGCTGGCCCCCTGCATAATACGCCGACATAATGCGTAGTCCTGGGCCGAGGCAATGCGCTCACGAGATGCGGGTAAAGGTAGCACCAGTACATGGTCTTTCAAGGCCATTCGCGAAGGATCCTTTCTGCGACCAAACCTGCAGAGATAATCACCATAGGTATACCAATACCGGGATAAGTTCCCTGGCCGACAAAATACAACCCTGCGACTTCGTAGGATTTGTTGTGTGGTCGGAAATAGGCTGATTGAAAGAAATCGTGCGCCAAAGAACCGAAGGCAGTACCGTGGACTGCATTGACATCACGCAGCCAATCTGTTGGCCGATAATCACGTTCCCATACAATATGCTGCCGAATATCTGGATCAAGGATACGCTCGAGGATATCCAATAATCGATTACGCACCACGGACGCAGCAGAGGACCAATCTATCCGGTTTCCTTGCAAGTTAGGCATTGGAGCCAACAGGTAGAGCAGACTATGACCTGGCGGCGCTGCAGTAATGTCCGTCGCGGTCGGATGATTGAGATGAAATGAGGGTTCTTCCGGCAAGGTATGTGTGTGAAAGATTGCCTCTAGATTGGCACGATAATCACCAGCAAAGTAGATAGACTGATGAGGTAGCTCAGCATAAGTTTTCTTCACACCTAGAAACAAAATATAGCCCGAGCAGGCGTAGCGCATACGCTCCAGACGCCGCTCACTGTAGGCTCCTCGCCAAGCAGGCGCAATCAGGTGGCGATAGGTATAAGGTAAGTCAGCGTTGGAGATCACAATATCAGCCGACACCCGCTCACCCGACGTGAGACGTACACCCGTAACATGTCCCCGGGCGATCTCGATCTCGGCCACCGGCGCATTAGCACGCAGTATGACCCCCTTGTCCTCTGCCAGCTGCACCAAGTCTTCAACAAGGCGATACATCCCACCCTGCGGGTACCACATCCCCAATGCCAGGTCCGCATAGGTGATCAAGCTGTACATAGCAGGCGATTCGAGGGGCGACAGCCCCAGAAACATAGAGTGAAAAGAGAAAGCCTTACTCAGCTTGTCATTGTTCTCGAAAAAACGGCCAACCTGCGCATAGAGATTCTGATATGCACGGGTACGCAGCAATCTCCCGATCGACTTTGGATTGATCAAATCCGTGAGATACCGATAGTTGCGTGTAACAAACTCCATCGCCAGTTCGTACTTGGTCGCTGCATCACCCAAAAAGCGGAACACACGTGGTGCAGCACCTGGCACCAACATCTCCGCCGCGTTTGCCAGCTCGGCCATGCTGTTGTGTAGATCTAGCTGACTGCCATCGTGGAAATAGAGGCGATAGTTAGGCTCCAATCGCACGAGCTCCAAACGCCTGTGCAAGTCTTCGCCAACGGAGCGATAGAACTCCTCCAATACCCCTTTCATCACCAAGATGGTAGGGCCAGTATCGGCACGGAATCCATCCTCCACGATAAGATTGCAGCGCCCCCCGAAGCGTGTTTGTTTCTCCAAGACTGTCACCTCAAAGCCAGCGTGCCGCAGGCGCAACGATGCAGCCAGGCCTCCCAGTCCTGCACCGATGATGACAACTTTTGCCATTGTCCTATCCATTTCAAGAATATCCAGATAAATATTATCATATTGTCCATCAATTGTCAAGAGTATACTGGATTCCCTAACGCTCGTTCAGGATAGTTGTAGTGCAGAACTCATTGGAGCACTTGACTTTTGCTTCCGCCCGTTCTATGCTAAAAATCTGCCGGTATAGATAGATAGAGGTGAACTAAGAGTGAGAGAACTGGGCGACCTGCTGCGCCGTTCGCGCGAGCAGCTAGGACTTACCCTAGACGACATCCAGGCCATGACGTGTATCCAGCGCCGCTACCTGGAAGCCCTGGAACTGGAACAGTTCGAGGAGCTACCCGATCACGTAGTCGGGCGTGGTTTCCTGCGCAGCTATGCCTCAGTGCTCAAGCTCGACCCAACGGTCCTGGTGGATATGTTTGATGGCCTCACACGACCACTGGATGTCCCGGACGATGGAGCAGTGTTGTCGGAAAAGGGTGTTCAGTACAAGGACATCCCTATAGGTGCTTCCACTCGTACACCAAGTGATGTCGCTGTTGGGATTCTGATTGCCCTGGTCGTGGTCGGTGGCCTGCTGGGTGCCTTCTACGTTTTTCAGGGGCAATGGTTACCTCTCCTGGAAGCAGCACGAAACTCGGTACTGCCCACTGAGGATGCTGCGCTCCTTCTACCCACGCCCACCCCGCTGCCCACTTATACACCTACTCCCACCAGCACCCCTACGCCGATTTACTACACTGGTGTCACCGTGGAGCTGCGAATCACTGAAGAGTCTTGGGTGCAAGTGTTTGTAGACGGCGTCAAGGAGTTTGAGGGTATCTTGCGACCGGGTGATGAAAAACATTGGAATGGTCAAAAGCAAGTAGCAGTGCGTGTAGGCAATGCTGGCGGCGTAGAAGCGATTGTCAACGGACAATCCATGGGACGCATGGGACAGCGAGGGCAGGTGGTGGATCAAGTGTGGGAAAAAGTAGACGAAGGTTCTCCCCTGCTCCTCACCCCCACCCCAACCTTGTCTGCTCCATTATAACACAACAACACGACAGTGCCACCTATACCCCCGACAAAAGATCTGGGCTCCCCATACAAATATCAAATAAACTATATTAAACTTTGAAATTTATATACACTTTTTATATATATGCACATTTGTTGATATCATTGACATATGTGCAACCAAAGTGTTATACTTTACGATAGACCTCAGATGAGGTTCTCTGAAACTCCAGGATAAAACGTGTCTGTTGCAGGGAAGTTTGGTAGAGCCACCCTGAGGAGTGGAGAAAGGAGGTGATAGGCAGCACGAAATGCTTGCAAAATTGCTACGCTCCAGCAAACCACGTGTTTTTTGGCAACATCTTAATGCCTCCGCAGACCTAAAGGGAGACATCCTCAAGACAGCAAGATCATCGTTCGGCTATAAGCTGCAACTATAAGCAGAAAGGGGGTATACCTTATGTCAAAAGTAACACGTCGTGAATTTCTGGTGGCCAGTGCACTAGGTGCCGCAGGTTTGGCTTTCTCTGGTTCCGTGACCTCGGTATTCGCCAGGAACCCCTTCGCCCATGTACGACCTGATGTGCCACGTCAGAAGAAGGAGCTAAAAATCGCCTATCTGTGCCAGCAGCTCTCCGCTCAAAGCAATCAGCGTGTCAAAGCAGGTTTCGAGAACTGGCTAAAGGCATCGGGTCTTCCTTGGGATGTCACCGTAACCGATGCAAAGGGTGATCCTGGCCAGCTATCTGCCACAATTGAAGATGCTGTGTCTCGAGGTGTTGACGCTATTATTGTCACCTTCGGGACGCTGACAGCTGCTCAAGGGGCTCTACAGGCAGTTGCCAAGGCAGGCATTCCTATGCTATCTGTAGACTCGGGTTACTACCCGCCTGCTATCTGCGACATCGCTTCCAACAACTATGTGATGGGCTCTCATATGACCTCCTACCTGGTACAGCGCCTGCTGGGCGAGGGTAAGACCGAGGCCAACATTTGCACGATCACGGCCAATTTCCATCATGGAACGCGCAAACGGGGCAAGGTGCGTGATGCAGTGCTCTCGGAGAACGAGAACATCAAGGTGTTGGCCGACCAAGTTATCCAGTACGAAGGCTTCTTCGAAACCACTCTCAACACAGTGAACGACTGGATCAACCGCTACGGCGAAGATATCGATGCCATTTGGTGTCCATGGGATGAACCTGCGCAGGCTGCTTCCCAGGCGCTTGTGAGCCAAGGTATGACCGTCAAGGATGCGTTTGTTGTCGGTGCGGACGGACATCCCCCTGCAGTAGAGGAAATGCGCAATCCAGACTACCCGATGGTCGCCACGCCAGCACAGGCATTTGAGCTATGGGGTGCTTTGGCCGGTTCCTTCGTGGACGAGATCGTGGGCAAAGGGCGACCTGCCAAGGAGGTGGTCCCTGTGCCTCAAGTGGACTTCCCCGCGCCGTTCATCGTCAAGGGCGTTAACATGCCACCTGAGGGCAAGATGCCGTGGGAGACAGTGGACTTCTATCAGCTCTTCTTCGAGCAGGCGATGGTCAAGGAGTAAGCTGGCATAAGCATGTCACTTTGTAGGTAGATATGTCCAGTTACTGATTAGCGAGCGGTCGCCTGCCAACTTATAATGTTGGCGGCGACCGTTTCGTACGCTTTGGAGGCCAGCTCAGAAATGGCACTTCTAGAAGCACGTGATATTGTCAAGACTTACCCGGGTGTGCGAGCACTTGATCACGTGGATTTCACCCTCGAACGCGCCCAAATCCATGCTTTGGTGGGGATGAATGGAGCCGGCAAATCCACTTTGGTCAAGATCATCGCAGGAGCAGAAAAACCTGATCGTGGCTCTATTTTTCTCGACGGTCAGCCGCTTCATCTAAGCCACGCGCGCGACGCCTCACAACATGGCATCGTAGTCGTCCATCAGGAACGCACACTCATTCGTCATCTATCAGTCGCCGAGAACATCTTGCTCGGTATCGAGCCATCACAACTAGGTATCATTAACAATCAATTATTACGTCAGCGTGCCCGCGAGCTACTAGAAAGCCTGGGTATCAGCGATCTGGACATCGATGCTGACGTCGAAAAGCTCGGTGCAGGTCAGCAGCAGTTGGTGGACATCGCGCGCGCCCTACGCACCTCACCCAAAGCAATTGTCCTGGATGAGCCCACGGCGTCTCTATCGGCAGGGGAGACAGAACACCTGTTTGATACGTTACGTCGTTTCAAAGAACGAGACGTAGGGATTATCTTCGTCTCGCATCACTTGGATGAAGTCTTCGAGATAGCTGATCATATTACTATATTGCGCGACGGCAAGGTGGTCAGCACAGGCCCCATTGCCGCCTACAAGCCAGAAGACGTGCCGCGGTTGATTGTAGGACGCGAAATCGCTGAGACAAGTTCCGAGTATGTGGATGCCAGCGGGAAGCCAGTACTGCTAGAAGTGCGCAACCTGTCGGGCGAAGGCTTCTACGAGGTCTCACTGGAGGTCCATGCGGGAGAAGTTGTGGGTTTGGCTGGCGTCGTTGGAGCAGGCCGCACCGAATTGCTGGAAAGCCTGGTTGGTTACCGATCCGTGCGTAACGGCACAATTCTGGTTCGAGGGGAGCCCAAGCGCATTCATACGCCGCAACAGGCTATCCAATATGGGCTCATTCTGGTGCCGGAAAAACGTATGGAAAAGGGACTTCTCATGCGCCTAGATGTATTAGAGAATCTCACAGCGGCGTGCCTGCCCCAGTACTCTCCAGGTGGGATTGTGTCTGAACGCGGCCTTCAGCAAGTGGCTAACGACGTTGTGAGGCGGCTGAGCATCGTGACCCCGAGCCTACGTACGAATGTGGGCAATCTGAGCGGTGGCAACAAGCAGAAAGTGGTGTTTGGTAAATGGCTAGCTGCCAGTGAAGACGTCGGAGAAAAAATCTTCCTGCTTGACGAGCCAACGGAAGGTATTGACGTGGGCACCCGTGCTGAGATGTGGAACATTATTCGTCGCCTTGCTGCACAGGGAGCAGGTGTCGTGGTAGCCACCTCAGACCTAGAAGAGCTGATGGTGCTGGCGGATCGTATTTACATCATGCGTGCTGGCACAGTAGTCTCTTCAGGCAAACGGGCTGATTTCACTCAAGAACTTGTGCTGCAACACATGCTGGGCGCAACAGAGACAGTGATTGGATGAGATCAACGTCCAGAATGCCTGGACGTAATAGCAGGAGGAAATTGCTATGAAGATAGAGCAAGCTCCAACAACCAGCAGGCTGAAGTCACCTGCGATTGATTGGGATGATTTCATTGCCCGCTATGGAACTGTGCTCGCATTGGTGGCAGTCTTCGTGGCGTTTTGGGTTCTTGAAAGCCGCTTTGTGAGCAGCCGTAACCTGCTCAATATCCTGCGCCAGGTTTCCACACTGGCGGTAGTTGCGGGTGGTCTGACCATTTGTGTGGCTGCCGGCGAGTTCGACCTGTCCGTCGGGACAGTCGCCAGCCTGGCGGGTATTCTGGTTGCTGGTTTGATGGTGCGCCAGGAACAAAGCTTCGAGATAGCACTTATCGTTGCATTGTTGTCTGGAGCAGCTTTTGGAACGTTGTTCGGTTTCATTGTCACCGTTTTTCGCGTGCCATCCTTGATCGCTACGATCGGAGGCTCCTCCATTGCGCTAGGGGTGAACTTTGCATACGCTGGCGGTGACTCCATCTATGGACAAATGCCAGCTACTTTCAAGTTTATTGGTCAGGGATTCATTGCGGGCATTCCATTTGCTGTCATTCTTGCCTTGGCAGTGTTGCTGGTCCAGTACCTCTTCCTGAATAAGACGCGTGCCGGGCGCTATGTTATCGCAACAGGTGCCAATCCCAAAGCTGCCAAATTGAGCGGTATCAACACTGAGCGATATCGCTTCTTGGGGTTGATATGCAGCGGCTTCTTTGCCGCTCTAGCAGGTGTCATGCTAACTTCGTACTTGGGATCTGCCCAACCCCAAGGCGCCGACCCCTACACAATGGACGCGCTGGCAGCAGTGTTCCTAGGTATGACTACCATTAAACGGGGTCAGGCCAACATCCTGGGCACTCTAGTTGGTGTGCTGACGCTGGGCATTATCAACAATGGGCTCAACATGGTAGGAGCTCCTTTCTACCTGCAGAACATGGTACGTGGAGGCATCCTGATCTTCGCAGTGCTACTAGCTGTGCGACGCGAGGAGATTCGTTTCTTCTAATCGTTATCCTATACCCAGAAGATACATGTACCCTATGTACTAGGAGGGACCCCGTGGCAGATCAGTACTTCATTGGCATCGACTGTGGCACGGAGAGCGTGCGTGCAGCTATCTTTGACCCGCAAGGGAAGATGATCGCTTCAGAGGCTGTTCCTTACGCGGTATACCATGCTCATCCGGGGTGGGCAGAGCAGAACCCGAATGAGTGGTGGTCAGCCATAGTCAGCGCCGTGCGAGGTACAGTCGAGAAGTCTGGCCTGGACCCACATTCTATCGTAGGTATCAGTGGTGATTTCACCAGCTGCACAGTAGTCTTTATGGATGCACAATTTCGACCACTGCGTCCCGCAATCATCTGGATGGATGTGCGCGCCGCCGACCAGGCAAGACGCATCGCAGCCAGCGGGTACAAGGCTCTCAAGTACAACGGATACGGCAACGTATCTGCCGAGTGGATGCCCTGCAAGGCACTCTGGGTCAAGGAAAACGAGCCAGAAGTGTGGGCAAGAGCTCGCTACGTAGGTGAATATGTCGACTGGTTTATGCACCGTCTAACCGGTGAATGGGTAGGCAGCATTAACAACACAAGCATCCGCTGGTACTATGACCGTAACACGGGTGGCTTCCCTGCCGATTTCTATGAAGGGATCGGATTGGGTGATCTGCTGGCGAAGTTTCCACAGCGCATTCTTGATCTGGGAGAGGTGGTTGGCTCGCTGCGCGCCGACGTGGCAAGTGAATTGGGACTGAGAGCTGGCATCCCGGTCGCGCAGGGTGGCGCAGACGCATATATCGCTATGCTCGGGCTGAACGTGGTGGAACCCGGCAAGATGGCCTTTATCGTGGGCTCGTCCCATCTGCTATTGGGACAGTCAGCACATCAGTTCCATGGCAAAGGTATCTTTGGTGCTTACACGGATTGTCTCATACCTGGTCAGTATACAGTGGAGGGAGGTCAAATATCCACTGGTTCGGTCGTACGTTGGTTCCGTGACAACTTCGCTAGCAGCTACATGCAAAAAGCCCAAGCTCTAGGTGTCAGCGCATATGATCTGCTGACGGAAGAAGCTGCCAAAATTCCTCCGGGCTCCGATGGTCTAATTGTGCTAGACTATTGGCAGGGCAACCGCACTCCCTACGTCGACCCAGAAGCACGAGGGATGATCTGGGGGTTTACCCTGTCCCACACACCCGCCCATGTGTTCCGCGCCATTATCGAGGGCATCGCCTACGGCACAGAACATATCCTGCGCACAATGCGTGAACACGGCTACGTGGCCCAAGAGCTGGTCGCCTCAGGTGGGCCGACCAAGAACAAGCTGTGGATGCAGATACATGCTGATGTAAGCAACGTACCGATATCACTAACCGAGGCAGGTGCATCGGCGGCGGTGTTGGGAGCAGCCATTTGTGCCTCAGTCGGTTGTGGCGCTTACCCAAGCCTTGCGGCTGCTTCAAAGGCGATGGTACGTGTGACGGAGCGCATTTCGCCCAACCCGGCTACCCATCAGGCTTACCGATTCTTCGTGGATAAGTACATTAATACCTATCCTCAGATGCGCGACCTGATGCACGAAATGACTCGGTACATCGCACAACGTGCTCAATAGGGAAGAGGATACTAATATTATGGAAGATAGAGAAACGTTAACCAACTTATACTACACAATGCTGCTGATCCGGCGTACTGAGGAAAAGATCCTTGAGCTGCTATTGCAGGGGAAACTGGCCAGTAGCATGTGCCACGTCAGCATCGGCCAGGAGGCAGTTGCCACTGGGGTGTGTTCAGCCATGCAACCTCAAGATTACCTCACCAGCACTCACCGCGGGCATGGGCATATCATTGCGCGCGGCGGAGACCTGCGCCGCATCATCGCTGAGCTGCTGGGCCGCGCCACAGGTTATTGCAAAGGACGTGGTGGTTCGATGCACTTGGTAGACATCAATCTGGGTCACCTCGGTTCGAATGGCATCGTCGGGGGCCACATAGGCATCGCAACTGGTGCAGCACTGTGGTCCAAACTGCAGAATGCCGACCGAGTGACCGTCGCTTTCTTTGGCGAGGGCGCTCTTACGGAAGGGATATTCCACGAAGCCGCTAACATGGCTGCTCTGTGGCAACTACCGATTGTCTTCGTATGCGAGAACAATCAGTATGCCATGTCACTGCCATGGACGCATGCAACCGCTGAGCGTTCTTTTGCACGCAAGGGAGAAGCATACGGGATGCCTGGTGTCGAAGTGGACGGGCAAGATGTACTGGCAGTACGTCAGGTAGCATTACAGGCTATCGAGCGAGCCCGGCACGGAGAAGGCCCCACTCTCATCGGTGCGCAAACCTACCGTTTCCTGGGACATTCGCGTGGGGACCCAAGCCCTTACCGGGACAAAGAGGAGGAAGCGAGACAACGCGCCCGGGATCCTATCCGCCTCTATCAGGAACGATTGTTACAGGAGGGTATTCTGACACAAGCGGACGTGGACGCTATAGAAGCCAAGGTGGCAGAAGCGATTGCAGATGCGGTGCGTTTCGCCGAAGAGAGCTCTCCAGCCACACTAGATAGCGTCTTGGAAGATGTATTCGCACGACAGGACTAGGTGATAGAACTATGCGTAAGATTAGGTATCGCGAGGCACTTCGAGAAGCTCTGCGCGAAGAGATGCAGCGTGACCCGCGCGTATTTGTCATCGGCGAGGACGTGGGGCGCTACGGTGGCGCTTATGCTGTTACTCAAGGACTATTGCAAGAGTTCAGTCCTCAGCGCATTATCGACGCCCCAATGTCCGAAGCAATTATTGTCGGAGCAGCATTGGGCGCCGCTGTTGTAGGTGGCCGCCCGGTGGCCGAAATCATGTACGTAGACTTCGCCACTCTGGCGATGGATCAGATTGTCAACCAGGCTGCCAAGCTACACTGCATGTTTGGCGGTCAACTGATAGCTCCTTTGGTTATTCGCACACAGCAAGGTACCGGCCGAGGTGCTGGCCCCCAGCACTCGCAAAGCCTTGAAGCTTGGTTTGCCCACGTGCCCGGCCTAAAGGTTGTCATGCCAGCAACCCCTTACGACGCTAAGGGATTGCTCAAAAGTGCCATTCGGGATAATAACCCGGTGATATTCATCGAACACAAGGGCCTGTACGCGTTAGAGGGCGAGGTGCCCGAGGAAGAATACACTATACCTTTGGGCGTGGCAGACATCAAGCGACCGGGCAATAACGTCACGTTGATCGCCTACTCTTATATGGTACACACAGCGCTGGCAGCAGCACAGGAACTGAGCCAAGCTGGGATCAGTGCCGAAGTTGTTGATCTGCGCACTCTGGCACCGCTGGATATGGATACAGTTAGCGCATCAGTTTTCAAGACGCGTCGGGCGGTAGTTATTCACGAAGCGAGCCAATTTGGCGGATTCGGTGCTGAGATTGCTGCTAGCTTGCAGGAACGACTATTCGACACGTTAACAGCTCCAGTGCGCCGCATCGGTGGATTGCACGTTCCATTGCCAGCCCATTCGCAACTGGAGAAACAGGTAGTCCCGAGCGTGGACCAAATCGTCCAAGTAGTGAAAGAAATGATAGGCACTCCCGAAATGGCTGCCAAGCACGCAACAACACAAACACTATGCTGTAAATCGATCTGATCTGAATAAGGAAAGAGAAAGATGAGCACACCGGTCGTTATGCCTCCACTCACTGAGACAGCTGATTCCTACAAGATACTCCAATGGCTGAAGCAGGAAGGCGATCACGTCGAGAAGGGCGAAATGTTATTTGAAGTGGAGACTGATAAAGCTGTCCTCCAAGTCGAGGCGCTCGGCACGGGCGTGTTGCGTCGCATCAAGGTGCCAGCAGGTGAAACAGCCAAAGTGGGGGATGTGCTGGCTTATATCGCAGATCCCGACGAATCGTTGCCTGAATGATTGCGGAGTACAAGTGGCACGGGACACTGGAACAGTAACGGAAAGGAACCTATGAACGCAGAAACGCAGGTGTCTCAGCCTGTGCTTGCCCGACGGGTGGCATTGACGTCCATGCGTCGCGCCATAATGGAGCGCGTTGTCCGGAGCAAGCGTGACATCCCCCACTTCCACGTCGTACAAGAGATAGAGATGCAAGCAGCGCAGACAACGCTGAGTGAGCTCAGAGCGACTCATACACAACAACGGCTGACACTTACCCATCTTCTTATGAAAGTCATCGCAACGCTGTTGGTACAGCATCCACGCCTAAACGCCCGGCTAACAGAAGAGGGAATTGAGGAATACGCCTCGGTTCATCTCGGTTTTGTGGTCGGCCTAGAAGATGGGATGATCATCCCTGTGCTGCATCACACTGAACGTATGTCCCTGATTGAGATAGCTAGCCGTGCGTTAGCGTTGGAAGCTGGCGCGCGAGCCCGCCGGTTGCAAAGCGGTGATCTAACGGGCCGCACTTTCACCCTCTCGAATATGGGAATGCTGGACATCGACGCCTTTCAAGCTGTTATCAGCCCTCCGGATGCTGCCATTCTAGCTGTAGGCCGGGTTGCATCGCGCCCAGTGGTACACCAGGATCAAGTGGTAGCAGCACCAACAATAATCGCCACACTGTCATGTGATCACCGCATCGTGGACGGGGCACACGCTGCTCGCTTTATGGCCGACCTGCGCCAAACACTTGAGAATGCAGAATTGTTGAAAGCTGCGCTCGAGGTATAAGACCAAAAATGCTACACAGAGCTCATTCTTCTCTGACGAGCACCAGGTAATTGACTTAGAGCAACGACAAGTATGTACCAGACTCGCCATGAGCTGTTAGAGCAAGTTGCTGCCTGGTATTACGAGGAGAATAAGACACAAGAGGAGATTGCCCGTCGCCTGGGCCTGTCGCGCTCCACCGTGTCCCGTCTTCTCCAAGAAGCACGCGAAGAAGGCATTGTCGAGATCCGCGTCAACAAGCTGATCAACGTGGATGCCGAGCTAGGGACAGCATTGGTCAGAACTTTTGGGCTGGTAGATGCATGGGTTCTGGCCGAAGCCCCCACGCAATACACCACACTAATACAGCACCTAGGCGAGCTGTGTGCTCGCTTCCTACAGCGACAGCTACACGACCGGATCAACATTGGCATTGGCTGGGGCACGGCAGTGTACGAAACGGCACGCAACGTGACAAACATCCCCCTGCGCGACGCCGTGGTAATCCAGCTGCTCGGAGCGGTGGCGCGCGGGCACTCCACAGTTGACGGGCCGGAATGTGCGCGCCTGCTGGCCCAGAAGTTGGGTGCCACAATTCGCTTCCTCCACGCCCCTGCCTTGGTGGAGAGCGAGGCGATCGCACTTGCCCTTCTACAGGAGCCAGCCATCGCCAGCACGATGGAGCTGATTCGCCATGTGGAGGTTGCCGTTACCGGTATCGGCACCATCGATCCCGAGCTCTCCAGCTTGTACCGCGCTGGCTTCCTTACGGATGCAGATCTCAAAGAACTCGCCAGAGTTGGAGCAGTTGGCGACGTCCTTGGCCATCAATTCGATGTGTGGGGACACGTGCTCGACATCTCCTTGAACCGACGCCTGATCGCCGCAAATCAGCAGATGCTCTCCCAGATACCAAAGGTGGTCGGAGTCGCCGGGGGGCTGGCCAAGGCATCAGCAATCCTGGGCGCACTGCGCGGTGGATTCATCAATGTGCTGATCACCGATGCACGCGCAGCAACTGAAATCCTGCGTCTGAACAGCCATCATTAGCCTCAGATAGGCTAATAATGATACATCTTCAAGTCAGCGTGTGTTGCGATTCCGCAGAGCCCACTCATGAATTGAGCCTTTATCAGTACATCTGCGCGCTTGCGTCAACTTAAGCAAGTGCCTGCTGACGCTGAGCCAGTAACGTATCGATTTCTGCCAAATCAGCATCAGACAGCTTCCAGCCGCTGGCACCTACCAGCTCGGTTACCTGATCGGGTCGCCTTGCGCCAGCGATTGCAGCGGTCACCTCAGGTCGCCGCAATACCCATGCCAGCGCCAGCTGAGCTAGTGTCTTCCCGTTGCGCTCGGCAATCGGGCGCAACTGCTCGACCAAACGCAAGTTGACGCTCAACTGGGGCTCCTGGAAAGGTGCATAACGCCGGCGATGATCATCCTCGGGCATCGCCTGAATGCGCTCGCGGGTGATCTTGCCAGTGAGCAGGCCACGTTCCATAGGGCTATAAACGATGACCCCGATTTTGTGAGCAGCACAATAGGACAACAGCTCCGATTCGACGTCACGGTTGAGCATACTATAGGGCGGCTGCAAGGAGGCGATAGGGTGAATGGACTGCAATCGTTCCATCTGGCTAATGTTGAAGTTGGAGACACCGCCATAACGCACCTTACCAGCACGAACTGCATCAGCGATGACACCCCACGCCTCTTCGATATCTTCGTCGGGGCGCGGCCAATGGATCTGATAGAGGTCGATCACATCTGTCCGGAGGCGCCGTAAGCTGTCCTCAATCTCCTGACGCACAGACTCGCGCTTGAGCCGGAAAGTAAGCTCCCCACTAGGCAAGACGTGAATGCCACACTTGGTGGCAATGTAAACCTGGTGACGGCGACCCACTAATGCCTTACCCACTACTTCCTCTGAATGGCCACGCCCGTAACCGGGCGCCGTGTCGATCCAGTTGATCCCTTCGTCCAGAGCGCGGTGAATGGTGACAATTGATTCGGTATCGTCCTGAGATCCCCAACCGAAGATATAGCCACCACCGCCCATGGCCCATGCCCCCAGACCAATGGTGCTCAGATGAAGATCGGTGAATCCCAATTGGCGTCTTTCCATACTTCTCTCCTATGACGCGTAAGTGATTGGGGAAAATTCTCCTGATGACATTCCAAGACTCGCTTCAAACCTTTCCCAGGCCTTAAAGAAGCGCAGTATCAAGCACAATGGTCACCGGACCATCATTGTGGATTTCCACCAACATATGCTCGCCGAAGAACCCATTTGCTACATGCTCGACCCCTTCTGAGTGCAATACCTTGATAAAAACGTCGATAAGCGCACGGGCCCGCTCTGGAGCAGCTGCCTCAGTGAAGCTGGGACGGCGCCCATGCCTACAGTCAGCATAGAGGGTAAATTGAGGCACCACCAGCACAGCACCCTGTACATCGAGCACAGAACGGTTCATCTTAGCAGCATCATCCTCAAAGATGCGCAGGAAGGCGATCTTGCGTGCTAACAAAATAGCATCATTTTCAGTGTCACTATGAGTAGCGCCGATCAAGACTACCAAACCATTACCAATCATTTGAGGAGGTTGATCGGGCACGGTGACGGAACCATAACGAACCCGCTGGATGACTGCTCGCATAGGTCTTTGCATCCCTGAAAGGAATGTGGCATGCTCATAGTGTAGTAACAATATCACAGCCGCACAAAGCACGCAACGCGTAGACGACGAGATAGTCCGGCTTGTTTACCCACAGCCGCCCTGGAATTGCCGCAGGGAATTCACCCCCGGCATAGGGCGAAAGCTGTTCCAGACAAGCGAGGAGGTAAGAGAAAAACAAAATGGAATACCTGATACTGCTTGTCCTGGATGATGTCCGCGTATTGCCAGCCCTGCTGGATACATGGCGATCGGTCGGGGTACCAGGTGTGACCATCTTGCAGAGCGCTGGAGCATATCGCACTCAAAAGTGGCTCCAACGTGTCGGATTGGGTGCGATTGATCGACTGTTCGAATCGGAGGAGATACGCCGGCGTACTCTGTTAGCAGCTATCGAGGATGAGGCCGTCTTAGAGCGCGCGATCGCGGAGGCCGAAAGGCTGGTAGGCGGGTTCGACCGACCAGAGAGCGGGTTACTACTGGTGCTCCCGGTATCACGAGCACTCGGATTGCACAAACCTCGCCCGGCCGCAATGGACACGCGACCCTACGAAGCCATCCATACCAGCTGGATAACTTGGCGCAACAAGTCAGCAGCAGAGGTAGCAGCCTTGCTTAACCTGCGACCAGTGATTGTGCGGCGTGACACAACGCTGGATCAGATCCCGCGTGCACTCTCAGCACAGCCAGATGTGCAGGTAGTGTGTGTGGCCTCCGAAGACAATGTGCTGGTAGGAGTGCTTCCTCTACGCGAGCTGGCCGACGCCCTGCTTTTTTATGAGATGCCTGAGGAGTTCCTCAGTGAAGTAACCGACCTTGAGGGTGTGATCGAATTCGCCGATCGGAGCCGTGTGCGCACCGCAGCAGACGTAATGAAGCCAGCCGTCTGGGTACGCCATGATGATCCGGTGAAGATGGCGTTCAAACGCATGCACCAGCACCAACTGCCCGGTCTGCCCATTGTAGACGAGACCTACCATATCGTCGGGTACATCAGCCTGTTGGCCTTGCTGGTAGCTATCTGTTGTCAGTCGGAGCCGCTCTCAGGCAAAAATATCGTGGAGCCATAGCCTTGTCCCCTGTGTTGCTTGCCGGTGCCATATTCTTCATCACGTACGCTCTTATTGTCAGCGAGCGGGTGCATCGCGCAGTGTCAGCGATGCTGGGCGGTCTATGTATGGTGCTTGGTGGGGTGCTCAGCCAAGAGGTTGCTTTCCATTCAGTTGACTGGAATGTGATCTTTCTTTTGCTCGGTATGATGGCCATTACTGCTGTCCTGCGAGAGACAGGTTTTTTTCAATGGATCGCTGTCCAGGCAGTACGACTGGGCAATGGTCGCCCCTACCGCATTCTGGTAATCCTGTGCCTGGTCACGGCGGCAAGCTCTGCCTTTCTGGATAATGTCACCATTGTCGTGTTGGTAGTGCCGATTACCTTGTTTGCAGCTACCACTTTGCACCTGGATCCTCTCCCATTTCTCATCAGCGAAGTGCTTGCCTCGAACATTGGTGGCACCGCCACACTGATCGGAGATCCACCTAACATTCTGATTGCCAGCGCAGCCGATATTGACTTTCTCACCTTTATGCTCCATATGGGCCCCATCAGCGTCCTGATCCTGATAGCCTTTCTGGGCCTGAGCTGGTTCTTGTTCCGCCGAGAGCTGCAAACAGACGCCCGATTCCAACCTGATGTGAGTTCCCTGGATGCTAGCAACCTGATAACCGACCGACGCACATTATTCCGGTCGCTGGTTGTCCTATGTCTGGTGATCATTGGCTTTCTGATCAGCGGGTTTGTCCATTTGGAGCCTGCGACGATCGCAATGAGTGGAGCAACCATCCTCCTGTTTTGGAGCGGTGTCGACCCACAGCGCGTCCTACGCGAAGTGGAATGGACGACGTTGCTCTTTTTCATAGGCCTTTTTATCGTGGTCCAAGGAGTCGTCCAAGTCGGACTTCTTAATCTGCTGACACAAGGAGCGCTGAGCATAACGAAGGGGAACCTTCCGTTGACAGCTATGTTGATCTTGTGGTTGTCTGCTGCAGTTTCCGGCATCGTGGACAACATACCCTACACGGCTACAATGATCCCAGTTGTCGACAGCCTGACCCATACCTTAGCAAGCCGGCCTCTGTGGTGGTGCCTGGCACTTGGCGCATGTCTTGGGGGAAATGCCACTTTAGTAGGCGCATCCGCTAATGTGGTGATGGCAAGCCTGAGCGAGCGCAGCGGTCACCCGATTCGATTCTGGCGCTTCTTTCGTTATGGTCTGATTACCACGAGCATGTCTCTGGTGCTTTCTAGCCTGTATGTCTGGCTGCGCTACCTGTGACGGAGGTGTGAACTCCCATGCGTGTTGCCGTGATCCAACTAAATGCAGCGGGCGGGCGTGATGAGAATCTGGCCCACGCACTGAGATTGATTGAACAAGCAGCTCGGCGGGGTGCTCAACTGGTGCTGCTGCCAGAGTATGCCACCTTTCTGGGACGTTACGAGGACTTCCCTGCAGCGGCCGAATCAATCCCCGGTCCAACCACAGAGCGACTGGCGGCATGTGCACGCCAGCACAGCATCTACCTCCATGCGGGCAGCCTGATCGAGCGTTCCCCTGTGGCGGGCCGTTTCTACAACACCAGCGTCGTCTTCGACCCCAAAGGTGTTCTGCTCGCCACATATCGCAAAGTGCACCTGTTCGATGTCCAGGTACCCGGTCTCGTCAGTGACTATGAGTCACAAGCAATTCTGCCTGGTGATGCTCTGTGTGTGGTAGAATTGCCCGAATTGGTACTGGGTCTCTCCCTCTGTTTCGACCTGCGGTTCCCTGAAATGTATCGCCAGATGTCTATGGCCGGCGCGGAAGCCTTCGCGGTGCCAGCTGCGTTCACCCGAGTAACTGGTCGCGCACAGCACTGGGAAATTCTTTTGCGCGCGCGTGCCATCGAGAACCAAGCCTACGTGCTGGCTGCCGCTCAACACGGCCGTGACGCCGCTGGTCGCTGGCACTATGGGAATAGCATGATTGTGGGACCGTGGGGAGAGGTCTTGGCAGCAGCGCCCGAAGAAGGCGACCACGTGCTTATAGCAGAAGTGCAGCGCGCGCTGGTGCACCGACGGCGGCGTGAGATGCCTGTATTACGCATGAGGCGACCGGATGCGTATGCCACACTCGGGTACGATCTCTGACCTGCATCACAAATGATAAGATCACCTCTCATTTTACGTAAAGCATGATGACAGATTACGTTATGTATGGTATAATAAAATGTGTTGTGAGGCGCCCTACCTGTCTGCACACATTCAGATTACTCATTCCATCAGGTGATCAAGCACACAGCCGAAGAGGAGCATCGTGATGATCCGGACAAAAACCAGTCTCAAAGACAGAGGGCTGGAGCTACTGGGTATGTCTCGTCGGCAGCCAGGGCAAGAGCCGCTGGCTTCACCATTGCAGCGAGAAAAGCCATCTCCTGGTAAGCGTGCTACGGCAGAGGAGACAACCTCTACCATCTATTCGAGCACCCGAGTGCGTTACCACGTCGCAGAAAGGGACGTACGCTATCCGCTGGAAGTCACGGAGATCGAAAGACTGCTGAGCGAAGAGGCGGATATGGCAGTGGGCGGCGAAGAGGAGGCGGTAGTCACCTCGCCACCATCTGTCCCACCCGAGGAAATATCAGGCTTGCCCACTGAGGAATGGATTGCGCCGATACCGGTGAAAGCTATGCGTCCACTGCCTACCCCACCACCCGAACTGCCCAAGGAACAGGGTCCTCCCATGTCGGCCCCTGTAGATGCATCAGTGCCACAGCGAGAGTGCGAATTTGATCGTCTCATTACCCCAGTGATTTCCAAGCCGGATGACGTTTCCCGCGAGGTTTTATCTGCCCCAGATAGTTCCACAAAGGTTGCGGAACAGCTCGCCGCCCTCGAAAGAGCAATCGAGACGGAATATGAACGTATCCGGCGCGAACAAGTGAGTATCAGCCAAGGGATTACGGACTGGTGTCACCAGCTGCTTATGGAAGCGCGTACCATCGTGACCCAACGCAGGATTGAGGAGCTTCCACGCGCCGAGTGGTGTGTAGAACAGGTGCGCGCGCGACTCGACCGTGCGCAACGCAGTGCAACACAAATGCATACACCGTTTGCACTTACTCTATGGGGGATGGGCTGGTTCTTTGTGCTAGTGTACCTGGTTTTCGACCCCACATGGGTGCTCCGGTGGATCGGCCTGAGTGAAGCTGTAGATTTCTTTATCAACCCGGGTGTATTCCTGCGTGCGCTGGTGTTCGGTGGATTAGGTGGCGTGGCTGCCGTCTTCTATCACGTAATCAAGCATGTGCGCGAACGCAGCTTCGACAGCAAGCACACACTCTCTTACTTGGGCAAACCCTTTATGGGGATGATCCTAGGCGCAATGGCTTACTTGGGCATGTTTGTCTTTATGCGCGTGCTGGGAATGAAACCGGTAGGTTTGCAGGTGAGCGATACCGAGATGCTCACCCACGTGCTCTACATGGCCGCGCTCTACCTTCTGGCCATTATGCTAGGCTTCAAGGAGAATCGCGTCTTCAACCTGCTTAACCGAGCCGTCAAAGCAATACTGGGAGGCGAGATCAGAAGATCTCAGGCGGAGGAGATTTGAAGAAGAGCAGCCACCAGTCCATCCAGGCAGGTACCGGAGCCGGCCAAGCATTTGTCTCCGTATCTGAATGAGGGGTGGCCTGTAACAGGATTTGCTCCCTGACCTCTGGGCCAGAAGCTGGTGCATTTACCACGACAATTAGTGTTTCGCCCGGGCGTGTCCACTTGAGTCGCGTTTGTGCTACCTCTTCAACATAGGCAGAGCTCTGCACGTACTGCAAGCGAGCGCGCAATTTCTCCTGTATGAGCATCTGGCGGTTGATTTCCTCTTCTATCTGTCGTGCTTCCTGGGTGGCACGGAAAAGTGCTGCTGCTCTGACGCCAAAGTCTATCATCAGGAAAAGCGACACTGCAACAATCGCCACGACAACGACATACATGAGCACGGATTGAGGGGTACGGATTCTGCGTGTCTGCCTCGCCATTGCACTTCACCACTCATAATTAAGCTGGAACACGGCCCGAAAGAAAACTCTGGTGCCTGACTTATGTCTACATTATTATACATCGTATTTACCATAAAGTCAACCTCCGGAGCCGCTTTTTTCCCCACGCTTATACATAATCGACGCAGACATGCTACATATATCTCATCTTGCGCATTCTACGGACCCACCGTGATGTGCGACTGGATGCGTGTGAAGATGGTCTCGCCGATGCCAGGCACCTGCTTGATGTCGTCGATCCTGACGAACGGGCCGTGCTCGTTACGCCACGCTATGATGCGCTGAGCTAGCGAAGGGCCAATTCCGGGCAGAGTAACAAGATCATCCGCTGTAGCCGTATTGATATTAATACGCTCAGGAGGGGTCACTAGTGCTGTCGCACCATCCTCTCCAGTTGGCTGCACTGCCAGTACACCGATGCGTGGCACGTGAACTTGCTGTTGGTCCTGGAGTACTTGTGCCAGATTGATGCGCTCCAGATCTGCATCCACTGTGGCGCCACCAGCTGCAGCCACCGCATCCTTCACGATGCTCGAGGCAGGCAACTGATACACATCAGGGTGTTGTACAGCCCCCGTAACATAGACGCGCAGAAAAGTAGGAGTAGGCGTCGCAATGGGAGTCGGGGTGGTCAATAGCAACTCCACTCCAACTGGGGGAGGTTGTCTTATCCAGAACAAAGCCATCAGTACCACTGCTAAGTTGATTAACACAACTAGCAGATGGCCTCGATTGCGCTCAATCCAGCTCGTCGCTGCCGTCCTCTTCCTATTACAAGACTAGATGGTCAATACAATAGATGGAACAGACGTTGACACAACGGGATGCCCAACATCAAGATGCCTGCTACGATGGCCACCAGCGCTGTAACCAGCACACCCGCGGCAGCAGCATCTTTCGCCACTCTCGCGAGCGGATGATGCTGTGCAGTCACCAAATCGACAACCGCCTCGATCGCTGTGTTGAACCACTCGGCAGTCAGCACTGCACCGATAACCAGTGCCAATATCACCCACTCGAGCCGGCTCAGTCCCACCACGACACCCAATCCAACTGCCAGCACCAGCGCTCCCAAATGGATGCGCGCGTTGCGCTGTGTACGCACTACGTACCACAGGCCATCCCAAGCGTGATGGAAGCTGCTCAATAACGTTCCTGTCGATTTCACCCCTTGCGCACGCATGCTCAAGGATCTCCCTCCGTTTCATCGGGTTGCACGTGTGCCAAGCCCAGCTGAGCCAACAGCAGCGCTTGCTTTGCCCACATCACCTGTTTCTCTTGCGCTGTGGCATGATCATAGCCGAGCAGATGCAGCACACCGTGCACCACCAACAACACCAATTCCTCCATCGGCGTATGGCGTCCTGTTGCTTGCTCGACCGCACGAGGATATGAGATGATCACATCTCCCAAGTAATGTACACTGTCCGGCGCGGTGACGAACTCGGGTGTGTCACCGCCGAAAGCCAATACGTCTGTGGGCGCGTCCACTCCGCGGTAGGCGCGATTAAGCGCACATACTGTCTCGTCGTCGCTGATTACCAGCGTTAGCTCGGCAGCAGCCTTTTCGGCGTCCTCCAGGCAGACTCGCGCAGCACGATGTAGCAGCTCCTCAGCCACACGATCACGATAGGGCTCAGCAACCTGAACGTGGACCATCAACGTGCCAGTACCTCCACCGTCACCGTGCGCTCTATCACCCCTGCCCCTGTTTCGGCACGCAAGACATACGTTGTGGTGGCAACCGGGCACGCCTCGCGCCAACCATATGGACCAGTCACGCCTACGTTGCGAAAGTCACCGCCATTCAGGTAGGCAGCCTTGATGTTTTCAATATGCCATTGCAGCAAAGTGCATTCGCCGGGTGCAAGACTGGCACGTGCGGCAATCAGCTCGACGATCGGCCCACTTGGCGTAGGCGTCGACGTCGGTAGGGGCAACGGAGTCGGTGTATAGGTCATCGTCGGAAGCGGTGTAGAAGTTGGCGTAGAAGTAGGCGGCTCCGGGGTGATCACTACCGGCACATCCGCGACGTTCGACGCTTCGGTGAAGTCAGCAAACACCCACCCTCGTCCATCGCTTGCCTCGGGGTAGATCACTTGCCACCAGGTCGCCTCCGGGTTCTTTCCGACGATGCGCAGCTTCGTGCCGACTGGTACCAAGCCCAAGACGGGATAGTGTTGTCCTGGCCCCTGACGCACATTCAAAGCGGCAGTGGTCACTGCGAGTGCTCCTGTTTCCTCAGGAGTAGGTGTCACTACTGGCGTGGGAGTATCGACAGAAGCAGGCACAGCTACAAGAAAGAGCATAACAGGCTCACTGGCGATGCCCCGAAGATTGTACGCTCTCAGCTGTAGAGTATAGCTGCCTGGCGCCGGCGGCATCCAGCGCAGATCAGCTTGCAAGGATGGGGATGGTTTGTCGGCCGGAGCCGCCTGCTGTGCCACCAATCCGCCACTTGCCCAAAGTTCGACACGTGCCACCCCCTCAGCGTCACTGGCCACTACGCTCACCGTAACAGACTCGTTGACGCGCACCTGGGTACCTGCCGCCGGCGACTGAATGAACACCACAGGCGCTGCTGGCGCAGCAACTGTAGCTGGAGCGGACAGCAAATAGGAAAGCATACCTCCAAGCGCCAAGATCAGCACTACAACAACTATCAGGCCTGCCAGACCAGCAATAAGCAACCATATAACATTGCTACGCATCCACCCGACAGCAGGTACCTTGGCTTCGATCTCTGTATCGTCCCGACGCAACCCGGGCTCCACCGGCACCATGCCCAGCGTATGAGGCGCTGCTAGTCCCTCCAATGAGAAAACTGTCCTTCCAATAGCAATGGTATCTCCGGGCTGCAATACTTGAGGCTGGGTAATGCGCCGTCCACTCACCATGGTGCCATTGGTACTGCCCAGATCCTCGATAACCAGTGCATCGCCACGCCGCATCAGACGAGCGTGGTAACGCGACACCTGCACGTCGTCCAGCACCAGGTCATTGTCCGGGGCACGACCGATGCACAACGTATCGCCCGACATGGTGAACGTGCGTCCCATCTGAGCTCCCAGCTGTATACGCAGTCGAATTGGAACACGCCCTGCGGATGACCGGGTGATATCCACTGCGTCCTGCTCACCTTCCGAAAGCGATTCGAAATCCATACGGATATCCTCCTGATCATCCTTGACGCTCGATGCGCGGGTTCACCCACACAGCGTGATCCTCTTCGGCAGAGGCACCAGCCTGCACTACCAGCCAGATGCGCTGTCCACCGGCTACCGCACTGAGATCTGCCTCGACGGTCTCGAGCGCACCGTCGGCCGCGTTGTCTTCCAACATGGCCAACAGGGTGAATCCAGATAAGCTGCCACCATCAATGCCAACTAGAAAACGTGCTTCACCCCTTATTCTAGCCAAGAAGCCCACCCTGGCCAGGAAGCGATCCCCCGTCTGCACCGGTGCGGGCAAAGTGAAGAGACCCACGATGTTACCATTGGGCACCCGTTCGGGATGCATCTCCAGCACGCGCGCCGGCTGAGAACCATCCTCAAGCTCCCCACTGTCGCGCCAACGGGCGAAACCACGCGGGTCATCTAGTGAGCCACTCCATGGCAATAGGTCGCGGCCATTACTCCAGGTTGCCCCTGGAGCTGCACTCAGGAAGTCGAATATCACGCGTGCCCCAGAAGGTGCCCGGACCACGATGGTCACTTCGGCAGTCGTTGTGCCAAAGGCATTACGCGCTACAAGCACGTAAGTGGTCGTCGTAGCAGGCGACACCACCTTGGTTCCCGGCGCCGTCACCTCTTCCTCGCCACCCGCATAGCGCAGATAAGCAGCTTCCGCGTTCATAAAGTCCCAGCGCAGCGTGACCACCTCACCCGGACTTATGACATAACGATCAGCCATAAAGGCAAAGATCACCGGTCGGAGCGGATTCGGTGTTGCCGTAGATGTCGCCGTGGGGATGGGGGTGAGCGTGGGTGTGGGAGTATCGGTTGGCGTAGGAGTAGGTGTTGGCGTGGGCGGAGCAGGCACCACTGGCACGTCCTGTGCATTGCTTGCGGTAGTGTACTGCGGTTTGGCCGAAACCCAACCACGCTGCACCGTTTCAGGAGGGTACTCAATCTGCCACCATGTGCCCGCCGCGTCACGTCCGGTTATGCGCGCTGACTGTCCCCGCGCTAACCAACCAATGGGTGGTGCATATTCGACACCTGGCCCAGAACGCACATTCACACCTACCAGCGCTGTTACTATCGGTTCACCTAGCACTTCATCCACCACTTCCGCTGTTGTCGATGGAGCACCAGTGGCTGCAGGCACAGCTGAAACTTCACTACCAGGTGTAGACACCACCGACGTTGACGGACTAGTGGCAGCCGCTTCAGCAAGCACATTGACGTAAACCTGGGCAGGTGCACTCGCGATGTTATCCACCGTGTACGCACGCACTTCGAGCACATGGGTGCCCAGAACATTTGGCGTCCAGGGCAAGCTGGCCCCATAGGAGCTGACCGGCGGATTGAGCGTTTGCACGCGCACCACCTGACCATCCACCCACAATTCCACCCGTGCGATACCACGGGCATCCGTCGTTGCGGACACCGACTGGACGACCAACTCGTGGCCAACCGGAATGCTGCTGCCGGATTGAGGATACGTGATCACCACGCTCGGCTGGCTGCGTGGAGTAGGAACAATGGCACAAGCGAGCAGCACTAGCATCAACACAAACAGGCCACCCAGCGGGAATATAGATCGAGATTGGCAGGGGTTCATCGCATATCACCTGTATCGTGGCACATATTATAGCCCAAGTTGCTAGCAGGGGAAGTTATCAGGCGGAAAAGGGGAAGATTAGTAATAGAATGACAACTCACCCAATACCGATCGGATATTCCATCAGGGTTCGAGCGAATACAACTTCAAGCGCCAGCCTGGGACATAGGGTGAAACTTCGAGAACGCGTCTTAATGCCCCGAAGGGCTTTCCTTCGATTCTGACGTACCTGTGGGGTGTCCTGATGGAAGGACGTCCCCAGGGTCTTAATGCCCCGAAGGGCTTTCCTTCGATTCTGACGCTGTCAACGAGGGGTTTCTGAGAACGCACGGCGACGTGC
>CAKZLO010000051.1 GCA_937127125.1 uncultured Ardenticatenia bacterium | reverse complement strand
ACCACACGCTCCGCTGCTTGTGCGGGCCCCCGTCAATTCCTTTGAGTTTTAACCTTGCGGCCGTAGTCCCCAGGCGGGATGCTTAACGCGTTAGCTACGGCACGGAAGGGGTCAAGACCTCCCACACCTAGCATCCATCGTTTACAGCGTGGACTACCGGGGTATCTAATCCCGTTCGCTCCCCACGCTTTCGCGTCTGAGCGTCAGGTGCGGACCAGGGAGCCGCTTTCGCCACGGGTGTTCCTCCCGATATCTGCGCATTCCACCGCTACACCGGGAATTCCACTCCCCTCTTCCGCCCTCAAGCCTGGCGGTTTTGAACGGCCTCTCCTGGTTGAGCCAGGAGCTTTCACGTCCAACCTACCAAGCCGCCTGCACGCGCTTTACGCCCAGTGATTCCGGATAACGCTCGCCCCCTACGTTTTACCGCGGCTGCTGGCACGTAGTTAGCCGGGACTTATTCCCAGGGTACCGTCCTGCCTCGTCCCCTGGAAAAGGGTTTTACGACCCGAAGGCCTTCATCACCCACGCGGCGTCGCTGCATCAGGGTTTCCCCCATTGTGCAATATTCCTCACTGCTGCCTCCCGTAGGAGTATGGGCCGTGTCTCAGTTCCATTGTGGGGGGCCGCGCTCTCACGCCCCCTACCCGTCTTAGCCTTGGTAGGCCATTACCCTACCAACTAGCTGATAGGCCGCTGGCCCCTCCCGAAGCGCCGGAGCTTTACTTACACCCTTCTAAACGGTGTAAGCACATTGGGTATTAGCCCTCCTTTCGAAGGGTTATCCCCATCTTCGGGGCAGGTCACCAACGTGTTACTCACCCGTTCGCCACTGTACCCCAATCCGAAGATAAGGGCACCGTTCGACTTGCATGTGTTAGGCACGCCGCCAGCGTTCATCCTGAGCCAGGATCAAACTCTCCGTAGGATCCTTCACAGCCTCTTCCGGCTGCTTACGATCATCACCGGACTACGACCCGAACTCGTCGAACTTTCCTGCCACTCTTCAGTTGTTAAGGTGCACGACTTAGATACAAAACCGACGACTACCCTGCAAGCCGCCGGTGGAGAGAGACAACCTACCTAATTCCGATGAATGCTTAAATCAGGTCGCCTCGTCTCCTTTCCGCTTGTACACGATCTTCTCCTTTATCTGGAGCGAGATCAAATATGACACAGTATCACATTCACTGTCACACTTATTATAGCATATACTGCAACACTTGTCAAATCGTTACTCGTAATTTTTCAATGCGTATCATGCGTGACAGCGCGTATTACTCTATCATACTTTTCTCCGTTTGTCAAGGCCTTTCGCGGCCAATTTTGCAACGAATTTGTTATGTTAATCACTAGCCTGCACTTCCCCCTCCGCACAAGCAATACAGGAACACGCCGTACTCTCGTACAGTCAGACTTATGTTTACAAGATATCCCTTATTGTCGTGTTCTTCCCTTTGTGCTATAATGCTATTTGTACAAGGTGTATTATGTCTTCCCTTACTCAGAGCACTGATTTCACTTCCACAGCGAGGTGGGCATGCCCACTGATATCGCAGATCTGCTAAGCATACAGTCATACGCCTACCACAGTATTGTCCTGCTGGTCGGCTTCGCTGGTTTCCTTATAGCCATCGGCCACTACCGACGCGCACGCAACAGATCCCCTGCTTTGGCCAAAACGGCACGTGCACAGGCAATTGCCTTCGCTGGAGTCGTTGCTCTGCGCATCATTGAGGCCCTCCTGTTAGAGCTGCTTGCCCGTACGTTTCCAGCCGACTTTGTGCCCTGGTCGCTGCCAGCAGAACGAATCGTCGACTGGGGGAGCTTGGCACTGCTCGCTTGGGCTTTCGTGCCCATTCTACACCAGCGTAACCGGTTAAGCGCGGCATGGCTGGGCATTAATGGTTTGGGGTGTCTCCTCTACGCAGCGATGAGCGCCTCTTCTATGCCCTATGTCTCCCTGCCTCCCATCGACTATAACGTAACCAGCTTAGCTGTTGGCTGGTCTCTCTGGCAGGTGATGGTATGTATTGTAGCACTCGCCAGCCTCCTGTTTCCCCGATCTCAACGTGTCACAGCACCATCTGAAAAGCGAGCTCAGGTTGAAACGCGCAGCCTCGCTTTGGTGGCCTTCCTCATTCTTTTCGCAGGCTATTTGCTCCACTCGCTGACCTTGGGTGGCTTCTTATCTCCCTACACTCCGCCTAACAATTTGGCGCTTTGGGTGCGCTTGAGTCAGCTGATCAGCTACCCGATTCTTGTTGCTGCGCTCTACAGCAGTGTGATGACGAGCTTGGTCACCTCTCTTCCTGCTGCAATCACTGGCGCGCAGCTAGCCGAATTGAAGCGAACTGCTCCAGCTCAAATAGCCGAGCTACTCAACCTGCTAGGTGTGAAGATTCGCCTCAACGGCCTGTTGGACGTCCAGGCAGTCGCTCAACAGGCCGCCAAGAGCGTTGCCGAGACAATGAACGCCGACCAGTGCGCGATTGCCTTTACGGACGAAAAGCATCCCGGGCAGCTGCGCCTAGTAGCGTTGCACTGTGCCTTGCAACCTAACAAACAGCACGAAGCCATCAGCTTCGTTGCCTCGGCATATCCAGCGATCGAAAGTGCTCTGCACACAATGTGCCAGGTGTTTTTGGACGAAACCGATGATGCCTCAGACGCTCTTATGACCCTGTTGGGAGACCGAGGGCGCGCTCCGATTTTGATCCAACCACTGGGCCAACACAAGATAGCTCTGGGCATACTGATACTGGCAAACAACCTCAGTCATCTGCCGTTCGATGCTGCAGACCGACAGATTGTCGCGACACTAGCCGACCATCTCTCTATCGCCATCCAGAACGCGCGGACCCACCAAGCGATCCAAGCCAAATTGCAGCAACTGACCAAGACTCTGCGTGATCAGGAAGCACAGGCAAGCCAGAAACGCGCCGAATTGGAAGTGGCTCTGAAGAAGAGCCAGGAAGAAGTGGCACTGCTTGCCCAGAAGCTATATGAACAAGAACAATCTGCCAGACGTACTCGTCAAAAGGTGGAAGAAGCAGCTCGCAGCCGGGTGATGAGCTTGCAGGAGGAGGTCAAAAAGAGCCGCGCCGAGCGCGAAGCGCTCCAGGAGAAGCTGCAAGAATTGCAACGCGAAATGATGGTCTCCGATCGCAGGTCTGAGAACGTACTTGAGGAACTCAATTGTGGGGTTATCATCGCCGATGAAGCAGGGAACATCAGGCGGGCCAACAGCTTGGCTGCTCAGATGCTCAACCTCTCGCCCAAGGAGCTGTCGAACCGTCCGTTGGTTGAGATCATAGAGGATGAGCGATGGCGCAAAGCGCTTGCCGAACTGGAGCTAAGACCCCACTCGACAGTAGCCACTACTCTCGAAGCAAGCAACCGGGTGCTGCGGGCTACGCTCAGCATGATGTCAGGCACTGCGAGTGGCGCAAATGGCAAGCGCGAAAAAGGCTGTGTCGCAATCCTGTATGATGTCACCACCGAGGCAGAAAGCCAGCAGGCACGCGACCAGTTTGTTGCCTCCCTCTCCCAGGAATTGCGCACCCCCATGACCTCCATCATCGGCTATACCGACTTGCTCTTGGGCGAATCGGTCGGGCCGCTGGGTGAGATGCAACGCAAATTCTTGCAGCGTGTCAAAGCAAATGTGGAACGTCTCAGCGGTCTGCTCAACGATCTGATCAGTGTCACAGTTATTGACGCTGGTCAGTTGGAGCTCCACCGCACCAGGGTAGACATCAACCAGATCATTGAGGATGCTGTGGTCGCGTCGCGGGCGCAGCTGGAGGACAAGGAAATCACCCTCGAGCTCAATCTGATGGAACAGTCGACCCCACTCGAGGCCGATCCGGACCGGTTGCGCCAAGTCCTAGCCAATTTGCTTGGAAATGCCATCAAGTGTTCCCCTGTTGGCTCGACTATCCAGGTCACGACTGCCATACACCAAGAGAGAGAACAGGGCAAGACGGCCCCTCTCCGCTATGTAAAGGTCTCGGTACGTGACTCAGGAGGAGGCATTGCACCACGCGACCGAGAGCATGTGTTTGAACGTTTCTATCGCGCTGACAAAGCGCTGATTAATGGCTTGGGCGAGACAGGCGTTGGACTGGCGATCGCGAAAGCGTTGGTCGAAGCTCACGGAGGGCGTATCTGGGTGGAGAGCGAGATGGGGATAGGCTCCACTTTTAGCTTCTTGTTGCCCATCCATGAGACGTACGACGATCCCTGGATGGAAATGGATGTGCCACCGCTCGACTTTGGCACAGAGTGTCAGGACTAGGCAGCCTTCACGGAGCGGTTATTGCTGCCAAACACACAAAGACGACAACGAGGGAAAGACCAACCGTGTACGAGGAACCACCCATTATTCAGCGACCCGTTTTGTCCCAGGAACCCGACTCACAGGGGATCAGTTGGCACTATGTGGTCATTGGCTTGGCCGCCGCCATGGTGCTCATCATGGTGTTTATTGGGGCGACGTACCTGAGCCAGTATGACACAACGGTAGGTCAACGCCCAACGGTTGTACCGTCCCCTGTGGCACTTGCGCCATCCGCGACCCCCACAGCGACTCCTAGTGCAACGGCCGAGGCGACACCCACGACGATCACCGAAGAAGTGGCTTTTACGCCAACACGAACCGCAACGCTGACACCATCCCTCACAGCGACCGCTACGCCGACCAAGTCACCGACTCCAAGTGCTACAGCGACTCCTTCGCCGACTCTGACTGCCACATCGACGCCGACCCCTTCACCGACTTCAACCGCTACGGCAACTCCTTCGTCGACCCCTAGCCCAACCAGTACTGCCACCCCAACCTATACACCGTCCCCGACCTCGATTCCATGCGGGGTCGCGCCGCCAAGCTGGGGAGACCGTTCGAGTTGGGTAGCCTATGTCGTTCAGGAAGGCGACAACCTATTTTCGTTGGCACAGGATGCGGGCACCACTGTTGCAGCGTTGCTACAAGCAAATTGCTTACTCGACCCCGAGTCGATCAAGCCGGGCGTAACATTGCTTCTGCCCCGCGCACTCCCTACCAAGACGGCAACGCCAACTGCCTCACCGACGCCATCCCCTCCACTGCCTTTGACCGAAGTACCGATCGTGCCGACCCCGTGGTTACCGCCAGTCCATCCACCGGCACCCAAGATGACACCCTTCCCTCCTGCGCCAGCGCCGCCTGCCCGGGCACCGTGGCCAACACCCGCGCCCCAACCTTACCCAACGCCGATCCCATTGCCACCAACACCTGTGCCAGTCATCACAACCTATCCCACCCCACCTGAACCGGCACCGGTGATCACGGTTGGACCGATCCCGATGCCCTACGCCACGCCAGCACCACCTGTTATTTTCGTCCCAGCTCCTGTTCCTCCTGTCCCATATGTGCCGCCGGCACCGCCTCCCGCACCGCCGAGTGCTCCTCAACCGGTGCCTTCGCAACCCGATGCACCTCCCGATGTTGCGCCCGCACCAGGACCCAGCACCCCACCGCCCGGTGAGCCAATTGGTCCGGTTTTCGTCAAGTAAAAGATGGGTGTCTTCAGTCTTGACGACACTATCGCTGCTATTGCCACCCCTCTCGGCGAGGGTGGCATTGGCATCGTAAAGGTGAGCGGCCCAGGTGCCGTGGAGATCCTTCACACGCTCTTCACATCTGCCACCCCGTCTGCGACTTCCTTACGTTTTCCGCCGCGCCAGCTGCGTTGGGGACACATCCGCGATCCCCGCGATGGCAGCATTGTGGACGAAGTGCTGGTGGTCGTGATGCCTGCGCCACACAGCTATACTCGCCAGGACGTGGTGGAAATCCAATCTCACGGGGGCATCCTACCGGTGCGCCGCATTCTGGAGCTGGTGCTGAGCTGCGGAGCGCGTCTGGCCGAGCCAGGTGAAATGACCTTGCGTGCTTTCTTGAACGGTCGCATTGACCTGGCCCAGGCGGAGGCCGTGCGCGACATCGTACAGGCGCGCACGGAGGCAGCGTTGCGTGTGGCAGTTGCTCAGCTGGGAGGACATCTTTCGGCTCGGGTGCGTCCGGCACGTGCACACCTGCTGAGTGTTCTGGCCTACCTGGAGGCCAGCATTGATTTTGTCGAGGATGAGATACCGCCTCAGGATGTACTCTCTCCCCTGTGCTCGGTGGCGGAGGATCTGTCCCAGCTGCTCGCTGCGGCCGACCGGGGCATAATTTACCGCTACGGCGTGCGCACAGCAATCGTCGGCCGACCCAACGTGGGAAAGAGCTCGTTGCTAAATGCACTATTGCGCGGCGACCGTGCCATCGTAACACCCATTCCTGGCACCACGCGCGACACGCTGGAGGAGACTATCAATCTGCAAGGAGTACCTCTGATTCTGGTGGACACAGCCGGCATCCGTGCACACCCTCAGGACGAAGTAGAACGCCTCGGGGTAGAGCGCAGCCGCGCAGCATTGCGCCAAGCAGACCTAGCCCTGCTGGTAGTGGATGGAAGTAGCCCGCTGGAGGCAGCTGACTACGAAATTGCCGCCCTCATCGGCACGCAGCCCTCTGTGGTAGTGGTGAACAAGTGCGATCTGCCTGCCTCTGTCGGTGCAAATGCAGCGATGTCCCTTTTGCCATCGGCGCCTCATGTGCGCATATCAGCACTGACCGGTGAAGGAATAGAGGATCTGGAAGCAGTTATCCTTGAAAAAGTGCTGGGTGGTCAGGTGTCCACATCGGATATGCCACTGGTCAGCAACGCGCGCCATAAAGCTGCTCTATCACGCGCGCGTGAACACGTGCTCGCCGCGATCCAGGGATACCGCAATGGGTTAAGTGCCGATCTGGTGGCAATCGACGTGCGCGAAGCGGTGGATGCTCTGGGCGAAATCACGGGCGAAACCGCCACAGCCGACCTATTGGAGATGATCTTCAGTCAGTTCTGCATCGGCAAGTGACTACAATCGCGCCAAACTGCTGAGCGCCAGACGCACCCGCTCTTCCACAGGCTGATTGCGCGCCTCCGGTGGCAATGCACGCAGCGCAGCGTGTGCCTCAGCAGCGGAATAACCCAACGCAGTGAGCGCTGCGATCACCTCACTGTCCGCATCGGTGATCGGGGGCCCGATTATTCCAACCTCTTCCGCTCCAATCTTGTCCCTAAGTGCAAAGACGATCTGGCGTGCCTTCTTGGGGCCGATACCGGGCACGCGTGCCAACAGAGCCACTTCCTCGCGCGCCACCGCCTGGCGCAGCATCTCAACCGGCACATGAGACAGTATGGATAGCGCTACACGGGGACCAATGCCCGGGACTCCCAGCAATGTGCGAAACAGCTGTAGTGACTCGCGGTCAACAAAACCATACAGAGTGAGGTCATCCTGCCGCACAAGGAGATACGTATACAGGGTTACGTTGCCCCCATCCAATGTGTCCAGCAAGCTGGTCGGTGTGTGAACCACAAACCCCACACCGTTGACATCAACCAGCAGGCTGTCCTCCCGTTTCTCGATGACCTCGCCCCGAATACGCCCGATCATTAGGCAAATTGTACCGCGAAACCACCTATGCGTCAATTGATGCGCGCTCGGATTCCTCGCTTTTCTCGTTGACTTTTATATACTTTTGCTGTATAATAGGAGTAATTGAGGAAATCCATACTTTGGACCTCTAAGAGCATTCTAGGACCAAGACAAGACGCGTGGAATCCATAGCTGGGTTCGCCTCAATGGGAGCTGTGGAGACCGGCCGTGCGGATGACAGTCCTATCTACAGACTCTGATCACACTGCACTCAGCCAGAGGATACGGGGGAACTCTCCTTGACTGGCGATTTGCCACAGGGCCAGGAGAGGCTTTTGCATCTAGTTCTTACGTCTACAGGAGGGTAGTATGCAACTCAGCGCTCCCAAAATCGGCACTTGGATCATAGCCTTGATCCTTGGGATCGTCGGCATTGTAGGCACGTTGGTGGCTATTCCAGCCATCTCAGGGTTCGCCTTCTGGCTACTGGTCATAGGGTGGGTGCTCTTGCTCCTTGCCACTCTGGTAAGCGGGCTCTAATGCACCTGTTGTAGCAACCTTTCAACTATTCTGATACTGATAGGCGCAAGAAGCACGCCGCAGGCAAGCAATTTCACCCGTCAGAACTTGCGTCACAAAGTAGTAGTTGTTCGCGCCTGGGTGGGGCACAGGCAATGGTCATGGGTGGCCCTGCCTTGATTGTCGTCTGTGCTCCAGATAAAGCCAATCTGGAAGTGATGCTACACCCCTAGAGGGTGAGATTTATTATTCCCTGGCCACTAAACCGGGTGATGTCTGCTTCTGTCGACTCTACCACCAATCAGGCACATCAACACTCCAAGATAGCAGTACGTGCTCTATTTGTAGCTGAAGGCTTCCAAATGATTCGCCAGCCGCCACTCAAAGTGCTGACAGCTGGTCACTCGTCCATTGACCAGCCCATCATTCGGTCAAAGAGCGCCATCGCACCGAGTGAACGTGACAAATTGCCAATGCCAGCGCATCCGCTGCGTCATCTGGGCTGGGGATCTGGGCCAGACCGAGCAAACGCTGCACCATAAGTTGCATTTGTTCCTTGGGAGCAGCGCCGTAGCCAGTAATCGCCTCTTTTACCTGAGCGGGTTTGTACTCATAGACAGGCACACCAGCGTCCGCCAATGCCAGGAGCACCACACCGCGAGCATGCCCTACGGCCAGAGCGGTGCGCGCGTTCTTGCTGAAGAAAAGCTCCTCCACAGCTGCGCTTTCCGGACGCCATTCGTCCACCAACACGCGCAATTGGCGGTAAATCTCCTGCAAACGCTGGGCCAGCCCCCAACGGGCAGGCGTGATAACAACCCCGTAGTTTAGCGCCACAATTCGGTCGCCCTGTTCCTCCACGATGCCATAGCCGGTAGTTGCAGTGCCCGGATCCACACCTAGGACGCTCACCTTACGCCCGCCCTACAGGGTAAAGCTTATCCCGCGGCTACAATCTGAGGTTACGCCGTCGCAAGTATCTCTTCGGGGACGTCCAGATTGGAATAGATTTGCTGCACATCATCCAGCTCCTCGAGCTGCTCGATCAGGTGCAGCACTTGCAAGGTTTCCTTCTCCCCAAGGGACACCAACGTCTTAGGCACCATGGAGAGCTCAGCTTCTTCAATCTTGAGGCCTCGTTTTTGCAATGCCTCCGCCACGATGCGCAGGTCGGCAGGCTCAGTGTAAACCTCAACGATTTCACTGCTGACATCTACATCCTCTGCGCCCGCATCGACCGCCATCATAAACAGGTCGTCGGGATCGCGCCCTCCGCGTTCCACTGTGATAAGTCCCTTGCTTTCGAACATCCAAGTGACAGCGCCTGCCTCCGCCAGGTTGCCGCCTCCTCGGTTGAGCACGCGGCGCACCTCTGCCAAGGTACGATTGCGGTTGTCCGTCAGGCATTTGATCAGCAAAGCAACACCGTGTGGAGCATACCCCTCATAGATCACCTCTTCAGGTGCACCGCCCTCCAGCTCACCGGTGCCCCGCTTGATGGCGCGCTCGATGTTCTCTCTGGGCATGTTGGCCATCTTGGCTTTTTCAATGGCCAGACGCAACGCAGGGTTCGCATTTGGGTCGCCGCCATTACGCGCCGCCAGCGTGATGTCACGCGCCAAGCGGGTAAACAGCTTCCCTCGCTTTGCATCCTCCGCACTTTTCTTGCGCTTAATCGTACTCCACTTCGAGTGACCGCTCATAGTACTCGCTCCTCATTCACCTATGATGTGATCCGCACCTCCTCCAGTGCACAGACCGTTCTATGTCTCTCAATTATAGCATATGCCTCACGGCTTCGCTACCCTAAAGAGGTAGCGTTAGAAAAGTGTGGTTTACGTACAGCAGCGATCCAACACAACCACCCGCACAACACTTATACTCCCCAGAAAGGTACTTCCCTGCCTTGTTCCACCCCTGATCCGTCCTAAGTACACCTAGTCACCTCTCCCGCCTCGTCGCGCAGCCGCCGCTGTTTTTTTACCCCTCAACAAGCCTACCCACTGCGCGATGGCCCCCTCTGGCTCCTTACAATTGCCCCAAACCGCCATCCGCCACCACGAGCAAGTTGTACAGATAGACCAAGAGTATGATTTTCAGCGGTACCGATTGATTGGCTTGCCAGGCAATGGTATAATATGTGTAAATCCTGCTAATTAAGCAGTACGAGACGTGCGGAGCAACTTATGTCTCGCAAACACCCAACAAGAAGCACAGCGGCGAAACGTAAGCGCTCAGTGACACGCATTATCTTCTACATTCTGAGCGTATTGATTGTGCTGAGCATCGCTATCGGCTTCGTGATCGATGCTCTCGTTATGCCATCCTACTACGGGACAGCCACGCCTGTGCCGATCGTGTCGCCTCAGCCTTAGACGCCTGAGCTCTTGTAACAACATAAGAAACTGTAGAGCAATCTGCGCCCAGCAAGTGCTAAGCGGTGGTCTGTGCTACAGACAAAGCCACCTGTTTCGTTGTGAAGACATAAAGAGGGGAATTTCGCTCCTCTTTTTCAGCATATTTTAGGAGCAGACGTTGCACCCGATTCTTACTCTGAATGACCCATTCACTATGTTTATAGTTGTAGTCGCCGGCATCCTGATTGTGGGTTACCTGATCGGGCGTGCGAGGAACCGAAGGTATGCCCAGATCATCAGCTCGTGGCTGGAACCCGGCTTGCGCTCACTGGGGGGATCGCCAGTGGTTCAGGCGGTCACTCGTACTGCCTTCCGAGTCAAGATCACCCAAGCACGTGCTCCCTTCAACGTGGCTACAGCGACGGTTGTGTTACTGTCGCGCGAGGTGCTACCAATCTGGTTGTGGGAGTGGATTAACCGACACTCCGACGTCGTGTTCTTCCATCTGACGCTACGGCGCAACCCGCACATCACGTTGGAGATCGTCAATGTTGCCAGCGAGCTAGGACGTCGGGGAAAAGATCAGGCACAAAAGCTGCAATGGCCATTGGCAACAACGCAGGGTAACTATTATCTTTATTGTCCGGCGGACACTTCCTCGGACCACCATCTCAAAAAGTTGTTCACACACGTTACAGAGGGTCGTTTTACCCCGCACCGTGTAGCGATCCGTACCAATGCCCCTCACGTTCTGGCCAGCTTTTCATTCTCTGATCTTCAACGCGCTCCCTCAGCTGAATTGGTGCGCTGGCTGACTACTCTCGTCCGGCTGTTACCTTTGGACGAGGGAGGAGAAGCCTCATGAGCAACTTGGCAGAGGAAGGCCAGCTGGCATTGCTTATCGGCTCGCGAGGTAAACGTTTTATTGTGCTGCTGCGGGCGAGCGATGCACTACACACTCACGAGGGTATCATCAGCCACGATCATATCATCGGACAGCCTTGGGGACGCATCGTCAGGACCCAACTGGGGAAACCTTTTCTGGTGTTAGAACCTTCTACTCACGACCTTATCTTGCACGTGCGTCGCCAGAGCCAGATCGTTTACCCCAAAGAAGCCGGTTACATCTTGCTTAAGATGAACGTCTATCCTGGCGTTCGTGTGATCGAGGCAGGCAGTGGCAGCGGAGGACTAACCATCGCACTGGCCCGGGCAGTGGCTCCACTTGGGCGAGTATATTCCTATGAACATCGGCCCGACATGCAACGTCTCGCCATTCGCAACATTACCCAGCTTGGGCTCCAGGAGTGGGTAGATTTCAAACTGAAGGACATCGCAGAGGGCTTCGAGGAGACCGCGGTCGACGCCATTTTCCTGGACGTCCGCACGCCATGGCACTACCTGACACAGGTCGGGAAAGCACTAAAGTCGGGCGGGTTCTTCGGCTCTCTGATGCCCACGACTAATCAGGTAAGCCAACTGATTGCCAGCCTGGAAGCACATCACTTCTTTAATGTCGAAGTAGAGGAGATTCTGTTGCGTGCGTACAAGCCGGTGGCAGAGCGACTGCGACCTGCCGATCTCATGGTTGGGCACACAGGCTACCTGGTTTTCGCGCGCTGGATTCCCGAAGCACCCGATCGTGACGAAAGCAAAGATCACAACAAGGTATGAAATTGGTTTGAGAAAGGTTTGTGAGAATAGCATAGCTGAGAGGCGATTCGCAGGTGATGCTGCGGCATTACCACGGAGCAAGCCCACAAAATATGCCGTTCCTTTTGGAGATCATAAACTACAGATTGTAGTCAATGGCTCATTCTCTGGTGTTCGAATGACAGAATAGGTGAATGATGCGAAGGCCTCAACCTCTGTTGCCCTGCCAGTCGCAGGGTACTATAATGAAGCTAGCGTGGAGGTACATGGAGGGAGGAGATCATGGGATCTCTGTATGTGTTGCTCGTCGAAGGCGACGAAACGGCCAAACAGCAATCTGTGGGCCAGTTCCTCAGCAAACGGGAGCACGTGGTCATACGCGCAGGTGATGCACAGACAGCTGCCGCCAAGGCCCACGCCGAATGGCCAGACCTTATCGTAGTAAACGCCTCCAGTGATCTGCCAGATGCATTTGAGATCTGCGAGACACTCGATCATTCAGATCTTAAAATTCCACGCCTGATCATCTCCGACGATGAAACGCGATGCAACTTGCGCGGAACGGCCCATCTCACAATGCCTTTTACCCCTCAACGACTTACCTCTCGTATCAAAAAGGCCTTGGAGGGACAACCGGGTCGTTTCCTGCGCGCAGGCGAAATTTGCGTGGACACCTTGAAGCACGCGGTCAAATATCGCGGCCGGGTCAGCCATCTCACCCCGAAGGAACTGGATCTGCTTACCTACTTCATTAAGAGTGCTGGCCGTGACATAAGTCGAACCGAGATCATGCGAGAGGTTTGGGACACCGAGTACACGGGAGACACTCGTACCATCGAGGTGCACATCCGCTGGCTGCGCTGTAAAGTGGAGGAAGACCCCAAGCACCCCAAACACATCATCACAGTGCGCCGTGTAGGCTATCGATTTGAGGCAAGGGAATAAGATAATATCAGGTCGGAGAGCGTAATGGAAGTCCCCGGCCGAGGGCATTGCGCAGACAGGCCTAGAATTTGATTATCTATTGTTGATCAGGCTTTCAGAGTTGCCTTTGCTGCTATTCCAGTCTCTGCCTCGCAGGGCTGGAATCTCTTTATCGCAGGCGTGACACAGGGATGCCACACAGGATCTTGAAAGGTGTCTCCCCTGTATTCTCATACGTGTGTTCAACTCCACCAGGCACGAAGGCGACGTCACCCACCTGGAGTGAATACCAGCGCTCGCCGATCAACACGCGGCCTTGCCCCTCCACCACAAAGTTTTCGTGCTCAAAGGGATGCACATGCCGCGGTGTGTGTCCTCCCGGCGCGACTTCGATCATCCGTAATGCATACACTGGCGCGCCGTCGTGTTCTTCGTCAATCAACCAACGAATTGTGACGCCAGGCGCCTCATCGCCATATCTCTGCGCAGGCACCTGAGTGTAGTGAACAACCTTGGGTGTGGGCTCTTTCATTCTGCTCTCCAGCAATTGTAATGCACACGATCAGGTTTGTAACGCTCCGGCTGAGAAGGTCGTTCTGCCGGATAGCCGATGACCACGAGTGCCATAGGTATGACGTGGGATGGCATCCCTCCAATGAGGCGGCGCATACCTTCAACTCGATCTGGGTTAGGATAAATACCTAACCAGACAGCACCTAATCCCATACCGTGAGCAGCCAGCAAGATGTTCTGGGTGGCAGCAGAACAATTTTCCACCCAGTATGCCGTGCGTGGTTCTAATTGCTCGTCCCCACACACTAGGATGGCGAGCGGCGCCTGTCGGATCATCGCGGCATAGGGATGGAACTCGGGCACTGCATCCAGCAATTGGCGCTCCGTGATGACAACGAAATGCCACGACTGCGCATTGCGTGCCGAAGGTGCATACATAGCAGCTTTCAACAGCTGCTCAATCGTTTCTTGAGGTACCGGTCGGTTCTCAAAGCGACGAATGCTGCGCCGGGTGAAAATTGCCTCAAGGACATCCATAAGAGAAATTGACCTCCTAAAGTGGGGTTTAACTCTCGAGCCTCATACCCAGCTCATCCAGCTAATGGATTCGCTGCCTTTGCTGCGACATAATGCATCTGCAGACTGCGCACACGTAGCGGTTGCTCCCGCAACGCCCGAATCCCCTGCACAGTGGCAGCCGCTGCGCTCAACGTCGTGACAATTGGAATTCCCATCATATGTGCTGCACCTCGGATCAAGCTACCGTCATAATGTGCCTGTCCGCCGCGCGGAGTATTGATGATCAAATCAATCTGCCCCGCGCGGATGGCATCTAAAATGTGGGGTGAACCTTGGCTCACCTTGTTGATCACGGTCACCGGCAGCCCAGCTGCCTGCAGCCATTGCGCGGTGCCGGCGGTCGCCACAATCTTGAAGCCCAGCTGATGGAAATCGCGAGCAATTTTGATCACAGCCCCTTTGTCGTACTGGTTGACCGAGATAAGCACAGTCCCTTCAGTTGGCAAGGGAACATTAGCAGCCATTTGAGCCTTGGCGAAGGCATGCCCAAAGCGCGATGCATGCCCCATCACCTCGCCAGTGGAACGCATCTCTGGGCCTAGCCGGGCATCTACTCCAGGAAACTTCTGGAAAGGCAGCACAGCTTCCTTTACAAAGAAGCCATCCACTCGCGGTTCGGTGAGGAACCCTATCTCGGCCAATGTCTTACCCGCCGCTATCTGAGCTGCATAACGCGCTAACGGATATCCGGTCGCCTTACTGACAAAGGGGACCGTGCGGCTCGCGCGTGGATTGACCTCCAACACATAGACGATCTCATCTTTAATAGCATACTGGACGTTGAACAGACCCTTCACTTGCAACGCTTTACCAATGCGATGCGTGTACTCGCGGATGATCTCGATATGATACATGCTAATCTTGTAAGGAGGCAACACACACGCCGAGTCACCACTGTGAATGCCGGCTTCCTCGATATGCTGCATGATGCCCCCGATGGTAACATGCTGACCATCACACAACGCATCCACGTCCACCTCAAACGCATCGTCCAGAAAACGATCGATCAACACTGGATGTTCGTCCCAGACAATATGCTTATCCAGCCAACCGCCAAGCGTTTCATCATCGAACACCAACGCCATACCGCGTCCACCCAGAACATAGCTGGGACGCACCAACACTGGATAACCAATTCGATTGGCGACTTCCAACGCCTCCTGACGGCTCAGCGCGGTGCCACCCTCGGGCTGGGGAATGTCCAATGAGCGGATGAGGGCATTGAAGCGTTCGCGATCTTCAGCAAGGTCTATCGTGTCCACCGAGGTGCCCCAAATGGGTGCACCGGCATCTTGGAGAGCCCGCGCAATATTGAGCGGAGTCTGCCCGCCAAATTGCACTAACACCCCATCTGGCTTTTCTTTGTCAATGATGTTCAGAACATCTTCCGCAGTCAGCGGCTCAAAATAGAGGCGGTCGGCGGTATCGTAATCGGTCGAGACAGTCTCCGGGTTACAATTGACCATGATAGTCTCATAGCCCATTTCGCGCAGCGCGAAACAGGCATGGACACAGCAATAGTCGAACTCAATACCTTGTCCAATGCGGTTGGGCCCGCCACCCAAAATGAGCACTTTGGGCCGGTTGGTGGGTTGTGCCTCATCATCCACTTCATAAGTCGAATAAAGATAGGGGGTGTAAGCTTCAAACTCGGCCGCGCAAGTATCCACTCGATAATAAACTGGTGTCACACCGAGCGCTTTGCGCCGGGCCCGTACTGCGGTCTCACTCACACCAAGCAGAGAAGCCAAATGCGCATCGCTGAACCCATACCGCTTTAGCTGGCGCCATGTATCCGCCGAGAGATCCTCGAGACGAGGCTTTTGCTCGCAGATGTTCTTCTGGAACTGAATGATATCCGCTGCCTGGCGCACAAACCAGGGATCAAAACGGGTAGTCGCTGCGATCTCCTCCGGGGAAGCGCCTTGCAACAGTGCCGCTGCCGTATAGAACAGCCGCTGAGCAGTGGGCACACGTAGCGTTTCGGGGGACACACTTGGGTAGTTACCCACACCAAAACCGGAGATTCCGATGTCCAGAGAGCGGACTGCTTTTTGCAGCGCTTCAGGAAAGGTGCGACCGATGGCCATCACTTCCCCGACAGCTTTCATCTGAGGTCCGAGCACATCTTCCACCCCAACAAACTTTCTGAAATCCCAACGAGGGATCTTGACCACCACGTAGTCCAGCGAAGGCTCAAAGCTTGCCGGTGTGACACGTGTGATATCATTGGGGATTTCATCCAGCGTGAAGCCAACCGCCAACAAGGCAGCGATCTTGGCAATGGGGAAGCCAGTTGCCTTGCTGGCCAGTGCGGACGAGCGTGACACGCGAGGGTTCATTTCGATAACATACACCAGTCCATCATCAGGATTGATGGCGAACTGGACATTAGCACCTCCGGTGGCTAGCCCAACCCGATCCAATACAGCACGGGCCATGTCGCGCAGGCGTTGCATTTCCTTGTCGGTGAGCGTCTGCACAGGCGCCACGGTGATGCTGTCTCCGGTATGCACCCCCATAGGGTCCATATTCTCGATCGAGCAGACCACAACGAAGTTTCCACGCGCGTCACGCATCACCTCCAATTCGAATTCCTTCCAGCCCAAAAGGCTCATATCGATAAGCACCTGACCCACCGGGCTTTGCTTGAGGCCGCGCTCGACAATCTGACGCAGCTCAGCAGGATCATATGCGACACCGCCTCCGGAGCCTCCCAGCGTGAACGAAGGACGCACCAGCACTGGGTAGCCCAGCTGTTCGGCTACACGCAGCGCATCTTCGACCGTGCTCACCACTTCACTTTGGGGCGAGCGCAGCCCGATTTCATCCATCGCCTGCTTGAACAGACGACGATCCTCGGCCAGCTCAATACTTGTGGAGGATGCACCGATCAGCTCGATGCCATAGCGCTCCAGCACACCCCGTCTCTGCAGAGCTATCGCCAAATTCAGCCCCGTTTGGCCACCTACAGTGGGTAGAATGGCATCCGGCCGTTCGATCTCGATGATTTGCTCACACAGCTCAGGGGTAAGCGGTTCCACATACGTGGCGTCAGCAAATTCTGGGTCGGTCATGATGGTGGCCGGATTGGAGTTGACCAGCACGACGCGGTACCCCTGTGCGCGCAATACCTTGCAGGCCTGCGTGCCGCTGTAGTCAAACTCACAACCCTGGCCGATGACAATAGGACCAGAACCCAGCACCATAATCGTATGCAGATCAGTTCGCTTCGGCATTGCAAAACTCCAACTCAATTATCCTTTCGCTGACAGCAATTCCGTTGCCATCCAATCCACAACTAGGTCACTTCCACGATCTCAGCCTGGCCGGTTTCTGTGTCATACCACGCAAACGTGCTTTTGCCAAAGCGTCCCATCACCTCACCAGGATTAAGCAGCAGCGTCTGACCGACTTGTTCCTGATGCGCTGTGTGGTCATGTCCGTAGAAGACGGCATCATAGTGGCCTGATTCAGCCAGGTGACGCGCGATGTGGGGATAATGATTGGCAGCAATCTTACGGCCTCCCAGCTCCAGCTCGGCCAATTCCCCATAAAGAACCACATTACCCGCAGCAGCTGCGTTACGCGTAAGCAACCACTTATCTCCATCGTTGTTGCCCCACACGACATGCACCGGTCCGACAAAGCCCTGCGCCAGCTGGGTCAACGTAAAGGGAGCGCAGAAGTCACCACAAAAGATTAAAGCGTCCGCACCCTGCACATGCGTAAGAACTCGTTCCAGCTTCCAAATGTTGTCGTGAATGTCAGATAGTATCGCGATGCGCACAGCGAACCTCCCCTCTAGCCTTCTGCTCGTTTAATTTTAGCATAGTGTGCACAGCATAGCCAGTATCAGAACGAAGACAGGGTCAGGAGACGCTCGATCAACGTTTCCCGTCGATTTCGTTCCGAGGGATCTGTCCGTTGACGATCCACCTGAGCACCCCACAGCAGTTTTTGGTCTCCCCTAAGGGGTGGACGTATAATGGCTTTTTGCCGTCTAATCTAAGACGGGGGCACTAGAGTGAGCAAGCGAGAGTTCAGAATAGCAAATGAATATCCTTACAACCGATCCAGCCCGCTGCGTTGGATCATCTCGCATGTACGGCGGTATCCGCTGTTTCTGCCTGGGCTGCTCATCGGCGCCATTGTCAACAATCTGTGCTACGGTTTGATTCAGGTGTTAACCGGTCAGGCCTTTGACCTGATCACCCGTCCTGCCTGGAGTGCGGCTGAGTTGGGTGGAGTGGCGTTGAGCATCTTCGCGGCGGCGTCCGGTCAAGGAATTATGGCCCTTCTGCGCAACTATTCAGTCGAGTTCCTGGCTCAGCGGGTGGAACGCGACGCGCGTGATGAGCTCTACCTCAACTTGCTGGGCAAGAGCCAGACATTTCACAGCCGCCAGCGCGTTGGTGACATTATGGCACGCGCCACTAATGATGTGCGCACACTCAACCTGATGTTCAGTCCAGGACTGATGCTCATTGTTGATTCATCTATGGCCATCTTTATGCCCCTCCTGTTGATCGCTCGCATCCATCTTGAGCTGCTGCTGGTGCCGTGTATTTTCTTAGTGATGCTGGGGCTGACAGTGTGGGACTACACGCGGCGGCTGGCACCGGTCAGCATTGCGTTGCGGGAACAGTTTGGTACCCTGAACGCTGGCTTGGCCGAGGCAATCACTGGCATCGAGGTGGTCAAGGCAAATGTACGGGAACACTATGAGTGGGACAAGTTCACGCACAACGCACGCCGTTATCGCAACCTGTTCGTCCAGCAAGGAGAGATTCAGGCACTGTACTGGCCCCTGCTGGCCTTCAGTGTTGCCTGGGGAGCCGGCTTCCTACATGCTCTGCTCATCTGGAGCAACGGGGTGATCACCTTGGGGCAGGTGGTGGCATTTATGGGGCTCTTGGGAACATTCCATTTCGCCACTTACATCAGTCTCTTTTCCTTCAATCTTGTGCAGATGGGCATTGCCGGTGCCAAGCGCATTCTAGAAACAATCAGCACTGAGACCGAGCTGGATGAAAACGTTGCTGGTGTCGCCCAACCAATCCGCGGCAAGGTCACCTTCGAAAATGTCACCTTCGCGTACAACGGCACCCCTGTGCTGAAGAACGTCAGCTTTACCGTTCAGCCGGGGGAAACGGTTGCTATCGTCGGACAGACCGGCTCAGGCAAGACCACCCTCACCAAGCTGATCAACCGAACGTTCGATGTGCAGAGCGGACGGGTGCTGGTGGATGGCATTGACGTGCGCGATTGGAATTTGGATGCACTACGTTCACAAATCTCCACCATTGAGCAGAATGTCTTCCTGTTTTCCCGCTCGATTGCGGAAAACATCGCCTTCGGCTGCTCCGATGCCAGCCAAGAGGAGATCGAACGCGCCGCACGTGATGCCCAGGCACACGAGTTCATCATGACCTTTAAAGACGGTTATGCAACCCAAGTGGGTGAGCGCGGTGTGACCCTCTCGGGTGGACAGCGCCAGCGCATTGCCATTGCGCGCGCATTTCTCACCCGCCCGCGCATCCTCATTCTGGATGACAGCACCAGCGCGATTGATAGCGCGACAGAGGATCAAATCCAGCGTGCTATCCGGCGTATCAGCCGCCAGCAGACTACGTTTCTCATCACTCACCGCTTAAGTCAGATTCGGTGGGGGGATCGCATCCTGGTGCTGCGGCGCGGTGAATTAGTAGCTCAAGGCACCCATGAGGAACTGTTACAACGCAGTCCGGAGTATCGGCGCATTTTTGCCCAGTACGAAGGCGAGCCTGCCGGGCACCTTATAGAACACAGCAGCGTCAGTGGAGAACAATAATGAGACATACTAATGGTGTGAATATCCTGCCGCTGCCGCGACTGTTTGTAAGGGTGTGATCTATGGGGTTTATTCTCGACGGACTTGATACAGAGGCATACGATCGCCAGTACGACGACCGTGAGCTGTTGCGGCGTATCCTGGCTTACTTTCAGCCGCATACGTTCCAGCTAGTTATGGTGGTACTTGGCATCGTGTTCTCATCGGCAGCGAATAGCTTCGGCACCATCCTGGTCTCCCAAGTGATTGATCTGGCAGCACAGGAACCCACCGTCTTGCGGCTGGTGTTGCTGAGCGGGGCCGTGGTGTTGTTAGGAGTCGCGGGTTGGTTCTTCAACTACATCCAACAGCATTTCAATGCACATATGGTGGGTGATGTTGTGCTCCGCCTGCGTCAGGATGTCTTCGGCGCTACCATTGGACACGATATGTCCTTCTTCGATGAGTTTGCCTCAGGCAGGATTGTCAGCCGTGTCACCTCAGACACGCAAGACTTTTCCGATGTAATTGCGCTGGTCACTCGCCTGCTGGGGCAGATCGTAATGGTGCTAGTGTTGCTCGTGTGGTTGCTGCTCATCAACGTTTGGCTGACGCTGTTGTTGGTCGCCATGGCACCACTCGCCGTGTTCATCGCACTGCGTTTTCGCCACATAGCGCGGCGTGTCACCCAGAATGCACGCCGTGTCACCGCCAACATTAATGCCCAGATCGAGGAATCGATCTCTGGTATCCACGTCGCCAAGGCATTTCGTCAGGAGAGTGCCTTGTATGCCACCTTTGCAGACAACAACCAGCGTGCATACCGCGTGGGGCTGCAACGTGGATTAGTGCTTAACACCATCTTCCCTGTGATGGAGATGACCTCCGGTTTAGGAGCAGCAGCTTTGATCTACGTTGGTGGCCTGGTAGTGCAGAGCGGAGGCATCAGCCCGGGAGAGTGGTATCTCTTCATGATGGCTGCGGGTTACTTCTGGTGGCCCTTGCTGAGCATCGCTTCTTTCTGGAGTCAATTCCAGGACGGTCTATCCGCCGCCGAGCGTGTGTTTGCACTGATTGACGCCGCCCCAAAAGTGCACCAGACTGCGGCCGAAGCGGTCGAACACCTGGAAGGCAAGATCGAGTTTCGCAATGTGTGCTTCAAATACACAGACCAAGAAACCGTGCTGCGCGACTTCAACCTGACCATCTGGCCTAAAGAGACCGTGGCGCTGGTGGGACATACTGGCGCCGGCAAGAGCAGCATCGCACGACTCATTGCTCGCTTCTACGAATTCCAAGAAGGACAAATTCTGGTGGATGGCCGCGATATCCGCCGTTTTGATCTTCAGCAATATCGGCGCCACATCGGTCTGGTGCCACAGGAGCCTTTCCTCTTCTCAGGCACAGTGCGCGAAAATATCCGTTATGCACTGCCCGAAGCAAGCGACGAACAAGTGCTATGGGCAGCGCGCCAGATCGGCTACGGTGACTGGCTGGACGACCTGCCGGATGGACTGGATACCGATGTTGGTGAACGTGGCGCCAACCTGTCAATGGGCCAGCGTCAGCTGGTGGCGCTGGCACGCGTGTTGCTCAAGAATCCAGCTATCTTCATCCTGGATGAAGCGACCGCCAGCGTTGACCCCTTTACAGAGGCGCAAATCCAAGCTGGTCTGGAGACCATCATGCGCGACCGCACTGCCATTGTGATTGCCCATCGCCTGTCGACTATACGCCACGCCGACCGCATCATCGTGCTGGAGCATGGACGCATCATCGAAGAGGGCACACACGAACAGCTGCTGGCACGCGGCGGGCACTATGCCGAGCTCTATAACACCTATTTCCGTCACCAGTCGTTAGAGTACATCGAGAGTGTTGGACTGATCAGTTGAGTGCTACACAGGTCTCCTACGATTACCGACGCAAATGGTACGTCATGGCCGCCGTGGCCATGGGCACCTTCCTGGCAACGATTGATTCTAGCATTGTTAACGTAGCGTTGCCCACACTGGTGAGCGCTTTCGACAGCGAGCTGGCCATTGTGCAATGGGTAGTACTGGCCTACTTGTTGACAGTGGCCACCCTGATGCTCTCGGTCGGCCGTCTGGCGGACATGTTTGGCAAGAAGCAGATCTATGCCGCCGGAATGGTTGTTTTCACCTTGGGTTCGGTGGCGTGTGGGCTCGCCACGTCCATTTATATGTTGATCTTGCTTCGAGTACTGCAAGCGATCGGAGCTGCAATGGTGGCTGCGCTGGGACCAGCTATCATCACTGAGGCCTTCCCACCCACTGAGCGCGGGCGTGCGCTGGGCATCAGCGGTGCCGCTGTGTCGATAGGCATTGTGCTGGGTCCTACGCTGGGCGGGATATTATTGCACTTTCTATCATGGCATTGGATCTTCTTCGTCAATCTACCGGTGGGCATTGTTGGTGTGCTGCTGGTGTTGCGTTTCGTACCGCATCGGAAGCCGGCTGGCGGACAACGTTTTGACTTCGCCGGTGCCACTACCATGTTTATCAGCTTGCTGAGCTTGTTGCTAGCGCTGACACTTGCACAGCGCAGCGGATTCAACGCGCCACCTATTCTGGTACTGTTGGCCAGTTCGTGCGTCTTTCTGGCCGCCTTTGTCTTCATCGAACGTCACAGCGATCAACCTATCGTTGATTTTGGCATGTTCGGAAGCGCCCTCTTCAGTGTCAACCTGATCACTGGCTTCATGACCTTCGTGGCAGTCGCCGGGACACTTATCTTGATGCCCTTCTATCTGCAAAACAT
>CAKZLO010000050.1 GCA_937127125.1 uncultured Ardenticatenia bacterium | reverse complement strand
CACCAGACCCTGAACACCTCTGACAACTTGCTGAAAGGAGAGGACGCCTTGGTAACATTATCATTTGACTTGACACGCGCGCGTAGAATGCTAGGAGGTTGAACATGCTTTGCTTGCTGCCAAGACGTGTGTTATAATATATATAAGCGAAGTAAATATCTGCCCCAGTAGCTCAAGTGGACAGAGCGCCTGACTTCGAATCAGTAGGTTGTGGGTTCGAGTCCCGCCTGGGGCGTTAGAATGCAACAAGTTGCGTGCCTGCCAGCAGACCTGAGCGATCCCCTGTGGAAGTCATGTGCCCTCCTCCCTATGTGGCCTTCCGAGAGCTGGTTGATCGTGGTGGCAGGCTACCCCGCTACGCGGTGCAAAATGGAAATGGAATATCTGGGTCAGGGCACGAGCCATTCAGACAGGCGACCGCTATTATCGCCATCTAGGGCTATGTCACACGAACGTAGAAAAGTGCAGTCCACCTCAGAGAAGGGCCTTCTCACCCCGCAGCAATGTATGCCTGGTGCTTTGTCCGTGCCACTCGGTCATTCTCATAAACTGGGCGACGCGAAGCGGCAAGACAAAACCGGAAATGCAACAAGCAAGAAGGGGAAAGATCAGGTCAAACAGGGTCAGGCAGAAGGTGCTTGTCAGCTCCTCGGGTAGGACTCGAACCTACAACCAACCGGTTAACAGCCGGCCGCTCTGCCTGTTGAGCTACCGAGGATCGTTTCGCTATATATTATATGCCATAGCTGCTCAGCTGTCAAATGCATTTGGCCAGAAGCAGGGAAAAAAATCCTTGTTGACGCCAGAGCACTTTGTTCCTATAATTGTGCTAATCCCTTGATTGTGTCTCTTGGCGCTTTGTCGTACTGCAATGTTACGAATTGTCTATCGCGCTTTGTCCATAGAGATTCACCGGATGGTTTGGTTCTCTTTACCCATGCAAGGATCAACCCCATGGATCGATTGCTCAGATGTGTTGGTTACGTGCTCATTGTGATCATGGCTCTCCTCACGATGGCCAGGACAGCAATGGCAGAGGAACCCTCCCAAGGGATGGACAACGCTGCTTGCCTAGCCTGTCACAGCAACCCTTCTATTAATTACCAGTTCCCTTCCGGAGAAGTCTGGCCGCTGACCATTGACGAGGAATCTTTCAATGCTTCCATCCACGGCCAGAAAGGGGTTCGCTGCATGACGTGTCATACTGATATTTCTGGGTATCCTCACCCTCCGCTCACGGTCGCCAGCAGTCGTTACTACCAGCTCGAACACTACAAAAGCTGCGAGACGTGTCATCCTCAGGTCTATCGCGAAGCATTAGACAGTGTGCACGCCCGCCAGATCGCCTCCGGTAACTGGTCAGCGGCGATTTGTACGGATTGTCACGATCCACACCGAGCGCCGTCGCAACCGGCACGCATCGAGATCCCGGTGACGTGTTCCAAATGCCATTCCGCCATATACAACGAGTACAAAGAGAGTGTCCACGGCAAAGCCTTGGTCGAGGCAGACAACGTAGACGTGCCCACCTGTACTGATTGTCACGGTGTCCATACCCAAGAGGATCCGCGCACGACCCAATTCCGGCTTAACTCACCAAAGTTGTGTGCGACTTGCCACGCCGATCCAGCCAAAATGGCAAGATACGGGCTCTCCGCCGACGTATTCGACACATATGTTGCCGACTTTCACGGAACCACAGTTATCCTGTTCGAACGCCAATCACCTGATCTACCTACCAACAAGCCCGTATGTTATGACTGCCATGGGGTGCATGACATGAAAAGTGCCCAGGATCCGACTTCGCAGGTCTACCGTGACAATCTGCTGAAGACGTGCCAGCGCTGCCATCCAGACGCTTCGGAGAATTTCTCCGCCAGCTGGTTGAGTCATTATCGCCCAGACGTCCGTAAGTTCCCACTGGTTTTCTTCGTGGATCTTTTCTACAAGATTCTTATCCCAGCCGTACTGGGCTTCATGGGTTTCTATGTGCTGTTAGATTTCGTTGGAAGATTGAGGAGACGATTGCGCCGCCGACCGGACGAGGAGGCTAGTTGATGTCCGCCCAGGTAAGCTACCAGCGTTTTAGCATCTCCCAGCGCATTCAACACTGGGTAATGTTCATCTCCTTTACCATACTGGCTGTCACGGGACTGCCTCAGCGTTATGCGCTTTCTCCGTGGGCAGAGACACTGATCCAGGCTTTGGGTGGCATCGAGAGCACACGGATTATCCATCGAGCTGCCGCGATTGTCTTCATCTTGGTAACCCTGTATCACTTCTTCCACCTGATGTACAAGCTGTTTGTTGAGCACGCACGGCCCACTATCCTGCCCGGCCTGCGCGATTTCACAGATTTCCTGCACATGGTGCGTTACCATTTGCACCTGACGGATCAGCACCCTCGCCTGCCGCGCTACAATTTTGTGGAGAAGATCGAATACTGGGCACTCGTCTGGGGCTCGGTGCTGATGATCATCACCGGTTTTCTGCTCTGGAACCCTGTGTTCGCAACGCGTCTCCTGCCCGGCGAGTTCATCCCTGCCGCCAAGATGGTGCACAGCGCCGAGGCGCTTCTGGCCGTGCTGGCGGTAGTTATATGGCACTTCTATTCCGTTCATCTCAAGCGCTTCAACCTTTCCATGTTCACGGGAAAGCTCTCCCGCAAGGAGATGGAAGAGGAACACGCTGCCGAGCTGGAGGCAATCGAGACAGGTCAGATCATTGTTGATCCGCCAGAGGTGATCAGGCGCCGCCTACGCGTTTTTCTGCCGGTCGCTTCGGTGTTAGGGGCTGGTTTGCTGGGGACGATATACTGGTTTGTCACGTTCGAGCAGACCGCTATCACTACCATTCCGCCTGTCGAGACGGTGCAGGTATTTGTGCCGGCGACTCCGACCCCGACCAACACGCCGACGGTAACCCCCACGCCGACTAGCACACCAACACCATCTCCCACCCCCACTAGGGCAGCTACCCAGCCGTCGCCCGAGATGACACCTACTCTCAGCCGCCAGACCCTGCTGAGCTTGATGGTGATACCTCACCCGCTGGAGGGTCACGAGGACTGCCTGATGTGCCACAGCGAGGATGGAATCAGACCCTACCCACCGGATCACGTGGGGCGGCCGTCTACCACGTGTTTGATCTGTCACGGCACCTCGGAGGAGGAAGGGCATTTGCCTGCCACGGTGAAGCACGACCTAGCAGGTCGTCAGAATTGTCTTATGTGCCATGCAGTCGACCTGCTGCCTGTCACGCACAAGACAGCCGGCTTCTCCAACAGCGATTGTCTGTTGTGTCACGTGCCGCTCGACCAGCGTTCCGCCGTCATAGCCACACCCGCGCCAGCTACTGCGACGCCGACACAGGAAGCAAGCGCGCCTGCCAGCGCGATCCCTCACCCTCTGGAGGGATATGAAGATTGCATAACGTGCCACAACATAGGAGGAATGAAGCCTTTCCCAGCAGACCACGAGGGATTCACAAAGGAGACATGCACCACCTGTCATAAGCCTCAATGACAAGGAGAACAGGGTCAGTCTCTAGAGCGTTGTATGCCATTATCAAGGATAAGGGAAATACGAACTCACTACTGGCCGACGTGGTGGTGCTCAGCATGAGCGGGGAAATTTAACTGACCCCCGAGCTATCGCGCGCCGCAGGAGATCCGGGTGTTTTCCATACCAGACTGCACCAGCAGCCTGATCGTTTATCGCGGCGCGGCGAAGGCTGAGAGGATTTATAGAGAAACGCTTTAGCGTTGCATCCCTGGCATACGATCTAATGCCAGGTCGGGAACATAGTTGACGTCAAGGGCGCCGCAGCGCTAGACGTACCCCCTGAAAAGTGATCAGGCCCACCAAGATAGCAGCGAGCACGCCGGCAAGCGTCAGGGAGCTGCCCCGTAATCCGCCAGTAACTGGGCTTAAGATCGGGCCAACACTAAAGCTGATCCAATAATACTGTACCAATCCACCTTGTGCGTTACGTTGCTCGGCGCGCACGGCATAGCGTCCTGCTGCCGCTTCTGCCGGCACAGTGAGGGTGGCGGTAAAGTTGCCGTTCGCATCAGGCATTGTCTGCACCAGCGCCAGCGCCCCCGCGCCCGTTTCGCCATCTACCACCAACATCACCTGGACCGGCAATCCCACCTGAGCCCCCTGACCACTTACCGTGATGGGAGTTCCTTGGGGGCCTCCGGTTGGATTGATGGTGAAACTCAGTGCAGTCACCTCGCCGCTGGCCAGCGCAGAATAAGCTGGCAACAACGCCAACACTGCCAAGGTTAGCAGGACTCGTAGTTTAAGAGACATTGTGAACACCTCCCCGAAAGCAGCCCCCATCTCCCTACTCGCCTTCACCCGAGAAGGAGAGATGGAGAATACAAAATTGCATCGATAGCAGTCTGGTCCATATGCGCGACTGGTGGCGCGCAATTATCTCGAATTTATTATATCGCGAATTACGATATATGTCAAGTTCCTTGACCGTGGCGGCGCACGGTGAGACGCTAATGTGGGCCAACGCCTCGCGCAACTTCGGCGTGACCTTCCAACCCGCCGTGGGCGGCCAGATACTCAGCCATCCCCACCCGATTGGGTTGGAGACGTTCGACGCACCCGTAGTCCAGGCTTTCGACGATAATGGGCAGTGCTGCATCCACCGCGGCACCGTAGGTGTTGCCGCGTCGCTCCACCCGCCATTTGCACACCAGCAGCCCGCGCAGCAGTCGAATCAGCGCCTTGCGGTGCATGCCCATGACCATCTCCATCTCGTCCAACAGCACCGTTCGACCTTGCTGCTGGCTACGTAGCGCTGGCGCAGCGTGAACAGATACTGGCGACGCTCACTAACGCTCATCTTTTCGCCAGCCAACATCGTTCCCTCGGTACCATTTTCATTTGAGGGAGCAATACCGCTTGGGTAACACTTTAGGTGAATGAATACGTAACTTGACTCACTGGTAACCTCAGCCTTATATTTGTATAATCGAGTTGGTTTGCCCCCTCTAGGGCAGCTCCATTAGTGACGCCATTGACCGGGAGAGAGATGAATTGGCTACCACTACCACTGCAGTGCAAGAATACCAGCCGCTTGAAGACGAGATTGATCTGCGTCAATATATCCGTACGCTGTTGCGCTACTGGCGCTGGATCGTGGGATTAGGGCTTCTGGCAGCCGCGCTGGCCTTCGGCATTAGCTCCATTCTACCTCCCCAGTACGAGGCGACAGCGCTGGTGGCTATCACTGGGCCACGTTACCGTATGCAGTTCGATCAGCGTATGCAAGATGTGCCCTTCGACCCCAAACAGTTCACCAAGGGATACGCCGCGATTGCCACAGGGGATGAGCTGTTGGCAGCGCTGCTGAATGAGATGGGCAGTGACACATCCACGCGCAGCGCAGCGCTTTCATTGAGGGATTTAAAGGGAGCGCTGAATGCTCAGGCTGTTGGAGATGGCAACCTGGTGCAGCTGACTGCGCGCATCGGAGAGCCACAGGAGGCAGCGCAGCTCGCCAACATGTGGGCGGAGCGCTACGTTGCCCAGCTCAATATGCTCTACGGTCAGAAGCAGGAGCTGTCCGCCCTGGAAGCGCAGGTGACGCAGGCCAAGGCAGCTGTAGAGCGCACCGATCAGGAGCTGGCGCGGCTGCGGAAGGAGTACGGCGTCGGTTTTCGCCCCTCAGCAGTGCCGGATGTGGCGGAGCCGCTAGGTATTGTGTATCAGCTCCAGGCCAGGACGAGGCTGCTGGCTGACTATGAGGCGCGTGCCAGCAAGATCGCCCAGCTACTCGAGGAAGCGCGCGCCGTGATGGAGCGTGCTGATGGCGCTGCGCCGGCCATAGTGAGCGGCCTCATCGCCGATATGCTCGGGTTGGGTCAGCTCAATACAGTCGGGATGCCACAGGTAACCATCAATTTAGGCGATCTGGATGTGCAGACTAGCCTTGCTGCTCTGACCGAGGCGCTTGAGGCCAAGCAGGCAGCTACCCGAGAGGCAATTGCTCAGCTCCAAAGTGAAGTGAGCTCCTTGCAGGCGGAGGTGGCAGAGCGCCAGATGCAGCTGGAGCAGCTGTTGCGTGAGCAGGAAGTCAATCAAAATGCCTATCTGACTCTGGCCAACAAATTGCAGGAGACGCGTGTCGAAGCAAACGGCGAGGTGGCGCGCATCGCCAGCCGCGCGGTGGTGCCGGAGGAGCCTAGCAGCCCGCGACGTATGTTCAACACAGCGCTGGCAGGCATGGTAGCGGTGGTGCTGGGCGCCTTTGGCGCTTTCTTCGCCGAGTATTGGCGCCAGGGCGGGCCTACTACGCCGGCATACTCAGGGGAGGTGCGATAGCGAGGGCACAGCCAACTCGCTGCGATGTGTGAGACAAAGTGAAGTTCTGTTTGCGAAGAGTGATGGTCACGCATTACCTTATCCAGTGGGGTATAGAGCGAGCGGGATCTGGTGCTAACGGGCTCCTCTCTAGCAGAACGACGGCAAGAGTACATCCGATCACTTGAGCGTGAGCTGGACCGCCTGGTGGCGCAGCTGCGGGCAATGCCGGCGGTGCAACAGGTGATCTTGTTTGGTTCATACGCTGCAGGTAGGCGTGACCTGTTTACCGATCTGGACATCCTAGTCGTTATGGAATCAGACCTGGATTTCGTGTCCCGCAGCGCAGCGCTGTATCAACAGCTGGCGGTCGAGGTGGATATGGATTTGCTAGCTTATACACCGCAGGAATTTGAGCGTATGCGTCACTATGGGTTTGTGAAACATGCGCTGGCAACAGGGCGGGTGTTGTATGCGAAGAAGGCCCCTTGATGAAGGAGAACGCTGGTGGCAACAGGCCAGAGCTGACTTGGAGTGGGCTCAGTTGCTTGCGCGTGAAGGTGGCTGGCACCTGGCCTGTTTCCTGGCGCAACAGGTGGCTGAGAAGGGGCCCAGGACATTCCTATATGCTCAAGTAGGGATGGTAATTGGTCATCCGGTGTGCACATTCGGTGCATGCGCTGCCGAGCGTGAGTCCACCTTGGTGCCCAGCGCCGAAAAGCGGGACATTCTGGATACGCATTATATTCTGAGGTGCTATCCGAATGGCTTGCCGGATGCCTCTCCGGCGCAGGTGTAAATAAAACAACAGCTGAGGACACCCTTGGCTTTGGCCAAGAGGCAGTGATGAAGCGAGTGAAACGCCAGTGGAATTCATCAATGAACCATCCTTGCGTTTGCCTCTTGCATGGGTTGGAGGATATGAACCAGATGAAAACTGGGGTTGCGGTCAAGGTACATAGCGACTGACGCTGGCACTAGCGATCTCAGCACTGGTTGGACTGTTGCTATTCCATGGATTAAGTGCAAATCGTCTGGAGTACAGTATAGTGAAGCTAGTTTAAGAATGATGCGACAGTCGCGGATATTTGGCGTAGTACAGGTTGAGAGCGAGCTGGCAGACCCATCCTGTGTTGGTGATGTGGATTCTCTTGGGTTGCGAGTGAAAATTCACAATCAGGCAGCAAAGCTGCTTGGGGGGAGCCAGCGGAGGAATTTCTTACTCACATTTGCTATGGAGTCTTTGATTCTGGTAAGTGGGTTGCTGACGCTTCAGCTAGCTGGTTACCTACTCGGCACCATCGAGTTCGGTGCCTATGCCGTCTCCAAACGTGCTATGAATATCATTGCCTATCCGCTCCTTTTGGGATTGGGTACAAGCATGCCACGCTATGTGGCATTGAGCGAGACGTCCAGGGAGATGGTCAATAACCGCCAGCGTGGCTATTTTTTTGCTGGCTTGGCCACTCTCAGCCCAGTTCTGTGTATTTTCTGCATTGTGGTGCTACTGCTACCGTCGTTCTTTGCGCAGGCGTTCTTCGGCGAAGCAAAGTTTGATTACCTGCTAATGCCTTTAGTGTTGCTCACCGCTGGCGTGAGCCTACACACTTTACTATACGGATACCTGCGCGGGCGTTTGCAGATGTGGTCAGCCAGTATCCTGCAGTTTGTGAATATTGGATTAGTGCCACCTCTTGCGATTATCTTGGCTCAACGAGAGGCGCCCAGCGTGCTGTCGCTGACCGGCGTTGGCTGGCTCGTGATTTCGCTGGGGACCACCGCTCTGCTTACTGCCAGGATGGGTATTACAGGTCTGACCTTTCGACTCGTGTGGGACTCAATACGTGATCTGTTATGGTATGGACTACCTCGGGTGCCTGGAGAATTCGCGTTGTTTGGGTTGTTTTCTATCCCGACCTTCATAATTGCTAGTCGTGACGGGATTGAAGCAGCCGGTTTCTTTTCGCTTGGCGTCTCAATACTGCAGCTAATCGGCGGGCTGTTTAGAGCTGTGGGTATCCTACTATTGCCCTATGTCAGCCGATTAACTTCCCAGGCATGTTGGGATCAGATCAGGAATGTGGTCAGTAGAGCAGTATGGCTGTCACTCGGGGTGACATTGCTGGCGGTTGTGCTGTTGCAGCTCACCTTAGCCACAGTTATTCCTCTTTTTATGGGGTCGTCCTTTGCCCCTGCTGTTCCCATGATGCGCTGGTTCCTCTTGGGGTCTCTACCATATGTACTCTACACCATCCTGCGTAATCCACTCGATGCAATCACCGAGTGGCCGCATAACATGGTCAATCTAGTTATCAGTGTTACGGTCACCATCTTGTTAGTGTGGCTTCGTCCGTTCTCGCTTCAGGCATCGGCGAGTGTGGCATTGGCATTGTCCCTCTTGGGGGTACTATCGGCGTGGTCGTGGTGGCGAGGGCTGGCAGATGTCATCAAACAACGCCGACTGACAAATTCTGAGCCTCTGGACGAAGTACTTGAGGTATAGGGGAACGATCTATCTCTATCATAATTACGAATGGTTGCAAACCAGAGGGAAACTTTCGTGAGCATCAGCTGTTAGCATATGCACCTTTTGAAGGCACCTTTTGAAGTTGGTGTTCGTGAAGAGAAGTCAGCTCAAGAGATTGTATTCCTGTGCTTTGAAAGTCCTTGGCCGCCCTTTTCGGGTGCTCAAAAGCGATCCTATGGGTTGCTTGTCGAGTTGGCACGCGCTTATCAGCTTGATCTGCGGCTCATATGCCGCAAACCATTGACTGTCGAGCAGCGAGCCCACTTGGGACAATTCGCGTCTCGTATCGTTGAGATACCTAGAATAGACCAGCCATTACACGAGAAACTGGCAACGCTTATGACAGCGGCTGTGTGCAAGATCCCATATCACGTTGCTATGGTGCAACGTTCCATTGAGTCGCTCGGTAGTGTGCCATTAGTACGTGTTGAAGCAAGCGGCAAAGTATATGCTAGTTCCATAGCCTGGACATCTCCGATCCAGCGTCGTAGGGGACCGCGGTGGATTGTTGATCAGCCCGATGCAGATGTGCAGTTCTGGGATCTGTACGGGCGTCAGCATCCTAATGCGCTGATGCGTATAATTGCACAACTCAACAAGCGGTTGATGCAGCGTTATTGTCGGATTGTGTATCCAAATGCTGGATGCCTTATCTCAGTATCCGAGGAGGATCGAGCACTGACACAGCAAATTGATCCCGCTGCACGAGTAGAAGTGATTGAAAATGGGGTGGATTGTGACGAGTTTGCACCGGATCCTACGGTTGCTAGACAATGTCAGTTGCTGTTCACTGGCACCTCAGCACCGCGCAACATGGTAGCGTTGCGGCGGTTCATAGCACGCATCTATCCACGCGTGCGAGCTGCCGTTCCGGAGGTCTCGTTTGTGATTGCAGGGGATTTCCGAGAGTCAGCGCGTGCCGAATTTGCCGGCGTTCCTGGCATAATTCTGACGGGCAAGGTTGCCGATCTCAGGCCCTACTATCACCAGAGCGCTGTGTTCGTGAACCCATTTGACGAGATCTATGGCTCTAAGCTAAAGGTCGCCGAGGCACTGGCGATGGGTATCTGTATTGTATCCTTCCCCGGCGGTGTGCGTGGGATGCCGGTCGTTGCTAACGAAAGCGTGTTGATTGGATCGACTGACGAAGAGCTCGCACAGCAAATTGTGCGCGCCTTGCAGCAACCCGATTTGGCCGCCCGAATCGGAAATTCCGGACGAGCGGTTGCAGAGCGGCACTTGGATTGGCGTCGCGTGCTGGGGCCGCGCTTGCGGCGCATTGTGGCGACCGTTATGCAAGGACAAACTGACAGCGATGGGCCCTGTAGACAAGGCGTTCATAAGGGGTCGAGTAGCTAGAGGTCAACTCTGAGAGAATGGGCAATTATCCGAATAGGGAGCTCCATGCAATACAATCACAATGTGTTGCCGGATCATATGGGACTTAATCAAAAAGGTGCGGTTTGAAATCGCGACGGAATAGTCTCGCACAGCTGAAGCACTCTACTCAGGTGGTAGGACTGGTGCTGGTAGCGAGCGGTAGCTTGTTCAACAATGTCGTGCTGGTGCGTCTGCCTGGCTTCGAACTGCCGCCTACCATTGTACTTGCAGCTCTGCTGACCATTCTTGGTGTCCCTGATTGGCTTCGGTCTACCAGCTCTCTTCGTGTGCCCAGAGTGGTTGTGCCTCTTATCCTGTTCGTCGGTTATGAGCTCGCCGTGCACGGCCTACTTGCAGGCTTGGTCACCGAGCTGGAATGGCAGAAATCCTTCGCTTTTCTTGTATTCAGTACAACGTTGCTCGCTACGCTAGCACACCTCCGCACAGACCAGCGTGACGTGAATCTGCTTGGACGCACAGTGGTGTATGTCTCGTTTATTATGGGTGGACTAGGGCTGTTCCAATTTGTGCTCTCGAACCTGCGCGGCTCGGCGTGGCGCTTGTTGCCCGAGTGGACTGTAATACGCGCGGTTGACTTGGACGTAGATGCATCGCGCTTCGGGGGTGTCATTC
>CAKZLO010000049.1 GCA_937127125.1 uncultured Ardenticatenia bacterium | reverse complement strand
ATTTTTAACTCGTTTGGTAAGGTGCTTCCAGATGCCCGGCCGGGCATCCAGATGGCTCTTTCACCATTTATCTCAACGGTCGAGGAACATTACCCATTTTCCTTGTCTGCTCATGTATTTCGATTTAGCTATTTCTGCAATTGTTTGAGGAGATTTTCTGCAAAAGTCTTTTGTGGGCCGTCAGGAAACACCTTCAAGGCTTGTTCTAAATCTTTAATAGCAAGGTCTCGTTTATCTGTTTTGATATATGCTTGTGCACGGTCAACATAGAATTGTCCCTCATCTGGCTTTAGCTCAATGGCTTTGCTGAAGTCGGCTATGGCGGAGTCAAGTTGATCGGTGCTCACATAAGCCCACCCTCGATGATGGTAACAGTAAACAACGAAGGTGTCGACCTTACCGGATTGTAGCTCAATAACTTTAGTGCAGTCCGCAATCGCGGCGTCGTATTGCTTAGTCCACATATAAGTGTTCGCTCGTTGAAAGTAGAGGGCAGGATTGGTAGGTTGCAATTCAATAGCTTTGGTGTAGTCAGCAATCGCGGCGTCGTATTGCTTAGTCCACATATAAGTGTTCGCTCGTTGAAAGTAGAGGGCAGGATTGGTAGGTTGCAATTCAATAGCTTTGGTGTAGTCAGCAATCGCCAACTCGTATTTTTGTATCGAGTTATATATCTCTCCTCGTTGGGCGTACCACTGCGGATTGCTTGGCTCTATCTCGATCATTCTGCTGGCATCTTCAATTGCCTTATCAGGCTGATTGGTTTGCTGTTCACAACTTGCGCGAATCTGGTACGCGAGTAAGTACTGTGGGTCTAACTGTATTGCTCTCGTTGCATCCTCGATGGCTTTAGCACAGTCACCAGATTGCGAAAAGAGTTGAGCGCGGTAGGTGTACCCTTCTGCATTTTCTACAATGAGGGTTGGCGTCGGTCCTATAATTGGCCCCTGAGTTGGGAACGGTGCAGGAGTAGGGGTCACAAATGCACCGCGAAACGGCGTAGCTACTGCTTTCGGAATGGCGGCTATCTGTGATGACCAGTCAGCGTATATCCATGCTTGCGCAGCATTGTCGGTCAACTGTTGAATCTGTGTGCCATCCGCTTGCATAACATACAATCCGCGATTGCCGTCTCGCTCTGAATAAAAGAGTATCCGCTTGCCATCTTTTGACCACCGAGGATTGGCGTCGATTCCTTTGCTGGTCGTCAATCGAGTTTGACCAGTGCCATCAGCGTTCATTATGCAGATTTCGGGGTCATCATCGGGATAGCACATGTAAGCCAATCGCTTTCCGTCTGGAGACCACGTTACATCCCATACCCTTCTGTCTTTTCTGAAGTCAGTCAGCTTAACCTGATTCGAGCCATCTGGATTCATCATATATATGTCTTGCACTCCCTGTTGAGAAACACGCACAAAGGCAATTCGTTTCCCATCCGGTGACCAACTGGGCGATGATTCCACTGTCATTGGTGTCTTGGTTAAATTGACCGTTTTACCACCTTGCACGTCTGCAACAAAAATGTCGCCGACACGAGGGAATTCGGCATAATACGCAATCCTTGTGCCATCTGGTGACCATGCAGGCGACATCTCGCGGTTAGGGCTATTGGTCAGTCGCTTAACATCAGTGCCGTCTTTTCGCATCAAGTAGATGTGCTGGTCTCCATCACGGTTAGATACAAACGCGATCCACTCGCCATCTGGCGACCAGACCGGCCCCCAGTCATCTGCTGGGTGATTTGTAATGTTGACTTGTCCTGTACTGTCGGGGTTCATCAAGTATATTTCCAGGTTGCCATCGCGCTTTGACGAGAAGGCAACCAACCCACTTTGTGGAATAGGTGCGCCAGCGCATCCTACCAGCAAGCTAACCATTATGGCGAATAAAACTGTATAATTGGCACGCATGGTATGTTCTCCTCTTGCCACAGCAATACAGCGCGGTCATCGCGGTAGAGCCGCCGATTACTCGACGCCCCCCGCACAAATCCCGGCGTGCAGATTTCCCGCACCGGGCTCTTCAGTGATACTCGCTTCGCAATCCGGCCTAAATTTGACCTTCTTCGCTATGCCTTCCAGTGAGGTTGGCACTGTCCCTCCAATCCGGCAGTCTGGTCAATGTTCCCTATGGATGGCTACGTACTCCCGTCAGTCCCTTCCCCGCGTGATCGGCTCTCCCGTCTCTGAGTACTATGGACTGATCTGACTCCCGCCCCGTATTGGCTCACCTACTCGTTCTTTCGGCTTCGCCTACCTGTCCGGTGTGGCGGTTTATGGCCTAGCTCACCCCGGCAGGAACGTCGCGGGTCTCCCAAGTCCCTGATGCCTCTCTATACACATCCCACGCTCTTTGTGGACCCCGGCAGACCCTCGCGGCACTCACCCTTTCGTGTGCTCTGTGTGGGCTTCCGTTCCGTTAACCACGTCGCCATCTGCTCCTGAGGCATCGCTGCCCCCTACGCCTGTAACGAGGCTGTATCAAGCTTCAGGAAGCGCGGTCTTCCCTGTGGGCTATGTATTTCCCTGTGTACGCTTCAGTTATGTCGTTCGTTCGTCCTGCTGTGTCGGCTTCCCTTCTCGGCGGTGATTGGGTTTCCCTCTCGTACTATTGCTTGTTTCGTACGGTGTGTTCTCCGATTCTCCCCCAAGTCTGTTCGACCTTCACACTCACTCCTCCATAACTGCAATCCTCGGTACAGGTGGCTGGTTAGGCCTTTCCTGATGGGGACTTGCACCCCATAAGAAGCACCAAGTTCGCTTGGCGCACTAACGGATAGCGGCTGAGCGGCAGCGCCGAAGGCGCTGTCCGCTCCAGCCGCAGGTTGGGCGGGCCTCTGACCGCC
>CAKZLO010000048.1 GCA_937127125.1 uncultured Ardenticatenia bacterium | reverse complement strand
ATTCATAAGGTCGAGCAGATTACCCATCCGATCGCACAAAATGTGATGATCTACGAGCGGCTGTTGCCCATTTTCACTAAAGCGGCGCACTATCAGGCTGAGCTGGGTGACATGTTGGCCAGCTTGGACGCGTAGTCGCCACAGTTATGATCTGCTAAATCACTTCTGCCAATACATTTGGAACGAGCAGACCGAGTGCCTTTGCTGGGATGTGTGCTTATTGACACGAGGTTCGCGAGACAGGAATCACACCGTAGCAATGCGGCGCAGCTCAGTGGCCATTTCGGATGGCAACTCTTCCACGCGGTGACGTTCCAGAATGTCCCGCGCGGTCGCCGTTGCGCGTTCGGCGACGCTCAGAGCCCCAGCGCGCTGCCAAGCGGCTAAGTTGTTGTAATCGAAACAACACGGTTGCCATTGGGTCTCGTGCAGGTGTCGAGCCGTATGGAGGTGCCCGGCGAACTTAAGATCTTTCAGCCATGCATCTGTTAACACCTCATCAGTCACCTCAAGCGCCAGAGCTTCCTCGGTATCCTCAGGTAGGGTCAACGCAGCCAGTACATATTCCAGGATATCATTGTCGATAACTGCTTGCACAAAGCTGGACAGCATAAACTGTTCCATAGTGGACGTTGGCCCTTGGATAAGGCTGGCACCGGCGTGCGCCAAGGCATATACCTGCGCAGCACGCTCACAGGCTGCTTGGGGATCGGGTTGGTGTGCATCAGATGTGGCAGCAACATAGACTGGCAGGCCGTAAAAACGCCCCAAGGCTGTTGCCAGCAGCATAATGCGCAAGCTGTGTGGACTGCCCGATGCGACGTCCAGTGTACGCAGATTACCGACGGCGGAGAAACCAGTGTAACATACTGGAGCGCCTGGCCGTGCTAACTGTGCAATGATGATGGCAACCAGCTGCATTGCGTTGAGATGCACCACGGTGCCAACAATGGTGTTCGGCGTAGTAATCCCTGCCATGCCGTAATGGCCGACGCTCAGCGGCAGACCAGCCACGCTGGTAGCTAGCAGTGCTTCAGCTACCCCTTTTGGAATATGAAGCGGTGGCTCTGCGTTCAGCCCTACCATAAACAGAGGGCGTGCTACCAGTTCCGCACGCGATCCACGCACCACGCTGCCCATTTCGAGCATAGCGTTCACATCAGTGGCGTCACTAACCTGAAACAGTAACGGTTTACGGCATGTGATCAGCATCTCGGCAGCAATGCGACGATAGAAATGGTCGCGTGGCTCATCAGTAGGGTCTACCTGGTTGACGCACATATGCACATTGGGCAGCGCATCGAGCAGGATATTGAATTGGTGCAAATGTTGCCATGTGGCTGCCTCGTAATTCCCATCCACCGTGTGCACGCGCAGCGAGGCTCCACCCGACATGATGAAGGTGGTCTTACCATTCAGGATAACAGGCCGCACTGCATCAGTGCGTCCGTAGATGGTTATCTGGCGTGGGATGTGTTCTAACGCATACCGTACATGCTCCTCGTTCGGGTGGACACGTCTGCGTTGCCTGTCCACCCGTACCCCGTGCGCGGCCAGCAGGTCGAGCACGGCGTCAGAATCGACGCTAACTCCTGTGCGTTCCAGCAGTGCAAGCGTGGCGCGATGCAGAGTCAGCATGGAAGCGTCCATCGATTTAAACATAGGCATCACTCAGTCGAGTTGGTCTTGGGAACGCATTCCCTGGTGGAAGTCTCTCCCTTCTGTTCGCCTTGCTGGTCGGTTCTCTCCTAACCAAATGGTCACGCTATGCAGAAGGAAACAAGGCGATGGTATTGGCGCAGACAGATTATACTGTGCATCTGTGGGTGTCATCCCTGCCGGTGAGATGTATTGTGGTACGGCTTTCAGCATGGGTATTATCGCCACTATTCAGGGGATTTGTCAATATCTCCATTTCTACAAGGTGAGTCTCTCATGGTCGAATTCCAATTTACATCTTCTTTGACTATAGTTTCTTGAGATGCTAAGATAGGGAATGTGTGAGCATTTGACTTCTTCTCGCACGCCTATCGCCAACTTCGCAGCTTTATGGTTCCTCTTGGCCGTGGAGAAACAGTGGAATGCAGAAACAATTTATGATTCGTGACCAAAGGAGGAAAATACGATGAAGAGGCTCTCTTACGTATTGGCTGTTGTGGCAATGTTGGTATTCGCGGTCTGCCCCGCGGCAACGCAAGCAGCTGAACCGGTTAAACTGGTAATGTGGTGGTGGGGAGAGCAGGAAGCCCCTGGCGCCCAGAAATGGCTCGACGAGACCATCCAGCTCTATCAGAAGGAACACCCTAATGTCACTATCGAGGCAGTTCTGCAGTCAACTGACAGCCTTATTCCTTCCTTCCAATCGGCTATAGCAGCGCAGGAGGGGCCGGATATCCAGTACGTATGGGGGGGTGTTTGGACGCTTGAATTTGTGTGGGGTGGTGGGCTGGCGCCGATCGATGATCTCATTCCGGCTGAGGAGCTTGCGCATTACATCAATAATTTCGAACGCACCTTCGAGGGCAAGATATGGGGCGTGCCATGGTATCTCTCTGGTAACCCGTTTGTCTACAATCCATCCCTTTTTGAGAAGGCCGGTCTGGATCCCCAAAAGCCATTGGAGACGTGGGATGAACTGATCGCCGCCTGTAAGAAGCTGAGGGCGATCGATGTCATCCCTATCTCCGGCGGCCTGAAGGACGGTTGGTTCGGCGGCTGGCTCTATTCCATTCTGGGCCGTCAGCCACATGATAGTGTGAAGGACATTATGGACGCCGTTGTTGGCAAAACCAAATTCACCGATCCTAAGCATGTCGAGTGGTGGAAGCGATTGGCCGAGCTGAGAGATGCCGGTTGTTGGAACGAGGACATCAACTCGCTAGACTATCAGCAAGGGATGGATCGCTTTGTGCAGGGCCAGGCAGCTATGATCTTTGGCAACGACACCTTTCTCAAAGGCTGGGCTGAGACCATGGGCAGCTGGGATAATATCGGGGTGATGCTAGTACCCAAATATGCCAACGGTAAGATGGCTAACCAGTACATCGTCACAGCCCAGGGATTAGGCATCACTTCCTGGTCGCAACACAAGCAAGAGGCTGCCAACTTCTTGATGTTCTTGCACACCAAAGATCGATTGGATGCCTGGTTTAACTACACTGGGGTTCTGCCGGCCGATGATCGACTGGATGTGTCGCTGATCAAACAACCCCAGCTCCAACAGGTTTACCAGTGGGACACCACGATTCCGGGGCCCAACTTGGAGAACTTTATCCCCACTATGATGGACGAGCAGGCTAACTTTGCGGGCACGCAGCTGCTTTTTGCCGGTGAGAAGACCCCTGAAGAGCTGGCACAGATGACTCAGGACGTGGTTGACAAATGGTCTGAGCAGAATCCTGAAGCGCTGGAGAACTTCACCAGATGGGCACAATAAGACGGACGCGGTGGTGTAGACGACCCCCATCTCGTAGCATAATCGAGGCGAGATGCTATCTCTCGGGGTGGCCAGCAATCCTGGCCACCCCTAAGCGCCTTTAAGTAGCAAGCCTCTATGTGTGTACAGGGGAAATTTATAAGCCTTTCCTGAAGCGGGCAGATACGATGCGATATCGACCATACGAACCATGGTTGTATCTGGCGCCTATGATCGTGGCATTGCTGTTTGTGTTTGGTTACCCCGTGGCGCGTCTGGTAATGATGAGCTTCCAACGCACCTCCAAGGGGCAGGAGATTTTCGTCGGTCTGACCAATTATATTGCATTGTTCCAGGACGAAGTCTTCTTGCGCGCCATCCGCAACAACCTGACGCTGGTGCTAAATGTGCCTGTTATGGTAGCAGTGGCACTCTTGCTGGCGATCTTCCTTTTCGAGCGTATTCGTGGTTGGAGGATTCATCAGACGACGCTCTTTCTGCCTTATCTGCTTCCCATTGTGGTGGTCGGTATCATCTTCTCTTATATCTTTCAGCTGAGCGGTGTGCTAAATGAGGCGCTCATTGCCATTGGGCTGCCGCAGCTGGCGCTTGACTGGCTGGGCAGTCCCAAGTTGGCATTGTGGACAGTTATGTTTGTGATAATCTGGAAGGAAGTGGGACTGGGCGTGGTGCTCTTCCTGGCCCGTCTGATGTCGGTGGAAGAGGAGCTGTTTGACGCGGCGCGTATTGATGGTGCTAACTGGTGGCGTCTGCAGTGGCACATCACCATACCGCAATTATCCACTGTGATCGAGTTCTTCACCGTCATCTCGGTCATTACCATGCTATCCTGGGTGTTCAACTATGTGTATGTCATGACAGCTGGTGGGCCAGGCAATTCCACTATGGTGACCGAATTGTACGTCTACTTGCAGGGCTTTCGCTACAATCAGATGAACCTGGCTGCAGCAGCCTCTGTGCTTATACTGGCGATTACTGGTGTCCTGATCTTTGTACAGTTCCGATTGCGTGAACGAGCTGGCGAGGAGGAGGTGTTCGCGTGAGTCGCTCGGACAGGCTCTGGCATTGGTTGGGGACTTTTGTCCGACAAGCGATCGTGATAGTCGCAACCATAGTGTCGCTATTTCCTGTGTATTTCATGGTGGTCTCAGCGTTCAAGACGCGCAGCGAGTACATAGCTAACAAGTGGGGACTGCCTGTTGCACCTATCTTGGAGAACTTTGTCACAGCCTTCGCTGGCGAGAAGTTTCTCATCCGCTTTGCGAACAGTATCATCCTGACAGTCGGTTCAGTGAGCGTCTCACTCATTATCGCCTGTCTGGCTGCTTACGCCTTTGCGCGCATGGAATTTCCTGGTAAACGCGCAATATTCAATGTATTGTTATCGTTGATGGTGGTGCCACCTGTGGTGATGCTGGTGCCACTGTTTGTTTCGATGGTGCGACTTAGACTGGTGAACACCTATCCGGGCACCACATTGATCTACGTTGGATTGCTCCTCCCGTTTTCGGTTTACCTCATGACCAACTTCTTCCGCACGGTGCCCCGCGAGATTGTGGAAGCGGCACGCATCGACGGGGCCTCAAGTCTTGGTGTCTTCTGGCGCATCATGATGCCTCTCTCGGCACCAGCAGTTATCACCCTGATTGTAGTCAATGCACTGTGGGTGTGGAACGAACTGCTGATCGCGCTAGTGTTTATGCAGAAGGATGAGCTCAAGACCCTTATGGTGGGCATTGCAGCGTTGCGTTCCAAGCACTACGTGGATATCCCGGTTACGATGGCAGGATTGTTCATCGCAACGTTGCCCATTGTGGTGCTCTATGTGTTTGGGCAGAAGTACTTCATCCGAGGGCTGGTCAGTGGGGCTGTCAAGTAGCTCATCTGGGATGTTTCTATGGGCAAGGTGGTTTGGCGATCATTCTGCGTGACAACTGCGACAACTGCGTCTGCGTGCTGGGATGGTCGTCCAGCTCGAGACACGGTGTAGAGCGCGGTTATCGGGCTCATTTGATGGCGCCAAACGTCAGCCCGCGCACCAAATAGCGTTGGATTAAGAAAGTAACTACTACTGTCGGAAGCATTATGATGACCGCGGCTGCCGTCATGTGCCCCACAAAATACCGTTTCCCGCATAAACAACTGCACCGCCGCAGGCATGGTTCTGGCGTTGGTACCGGTTAAGACCAAGGCAAGGATGAATCCGTTTTCAGTACGCTCTAATGGGATATGGAGCAAGCATTCAGGCTTTTCACGCCCGGGGCTCGTTTAGCATTTCGCTACTTGGGGTCGTGAGCCGTCGGGTCCAGCGAGCACAGCCGGTGCCGAATACGTTCCCAGTGACTGCCTGGCCAGTAAACGCGTCCACAGCCCGGACAGCGTCGGAAGTGGTCGTGAGTGCGGCGCACGTAGACCGGCACATTCTCTGCTACTTCATCAGGGGAAGCAATTTGTAGCAGAGTGTTGCACTCTGAACAGCGTGGCAATTGTGCACCGGGTGGGAGAGGAAAAGCGCGGACTACCTGTGCCAGCTGTTCATCGAGCGCTTGGCTTTCAATCAGCAGTACAGAGATGCCCCGCCGGGCTGCTAGGGCGTTGTCGCGTGTGAGCAACACACGTCCATCGGCTCGGGCGATGCGTACTAGCTCCCGGTCATCTCGATCGTTGGCATAGTCCGTGTCATAGCCCAGTCGGCGCAGCCAACGCGCCAAGCTGCCTAGCATCACGTCCACCACGAACCGCACAGGGGCATCTCCTTGCATAGCCTGATTGTAACACGGTTGTGGCACGGCAGGAAGTGGTGCAGCCGATGTAGGAAGGTGCAGGGTGTATTGAGCCAAAAGCAGATTCCTCCCTTACGATAGCTGTTACCTCTGTAATGTTGCAGCAGGTAATGGGCCCTGTGGGGCGAGCATCAAAGGATAAGGGATCTCTGGAAAAGATATTAAAGGCGTTCATTTCCTTCGGGTCTATTTTCTTGTCGAAGTCTGCAGGACATAGGATGATGTTCCTCAACCCTATTCTTAATGAAAGGTTGCTGCGACTCCGTGAGGTGTATATAATGGGGTGTTATGAGTAATCAGCATAACCCGACTATGCAACCACCGAAAGTTCTCCAGCTCTACCTGGAGATCAGCCGTTATCCCATCTTGGCTAAGACCATCCGAGCCAAGATGCGCGAGAAGCTCTTCGCGCATCACGTCATCGAACCCGAGGTGTTCGAGAAGGAGGTGATGGAAAAGGCTCTCCAATCCCAAGTCTTGGAGGGCATTCAGTATCCTTACGAACAGGAACCACCAGAGGTGTGGCAGGAGCGGTTGCAAATCATCCGTGACTACCTGACCGATTTCTACTTTGCCTATCATTTCCCTCATTCTGACTTCGTCGAGCTGGTGCAACCGTTGCTGCGTCAGCGTGCGCCGCAGCGAGATGTGGTGTTGACCTTCAATCCCGAGCTGGCACCGTGGGATTTGCTGTTCGCTAAGGGAGAGGAGTACGAGAGCTACCCGCCGGAAGAAAAGGCCAAAGTGCAGCACCACTTGGAGGAGATCATCGTTGTGTTGATCAAAGGGATGATTAGCGATCAGCTGCACTTTGTTGGCATTGCCAAGCGTTTTTTCACCATTAGCGATCTCAAGGAGATTCGCCGACGGCGCATTGGGCGCGGACGCATTGGTGGCAAAGCAGCTGGTCTGCTGCTTGCCTGTAAGGTGTTGCAGCATGCCCAGGCGACAGGTGAACTGGACCTGCCGGCGCCGCTGCTCATTCCTGATTCTTACTTCATCGGTGCCGATGTCTTTTACGAGGTCCACGATCTAAACCAGCTGCATGATTTCCACAACCAGAAGTACAAGAGCAGCGAACAGATTGTTGCCGAATATCCTAAGGTGATAGAGGCAATGACCAGCGCGCGCTTCCCTGAACATGTGACTATACGCCTGCGCGAAATGCTTCAAGAAATTGGTCCCCATCCCATCATCGTGCGCTCGTCGAGCTTGCTCGAGGACAACTTGGGTAGTGCCTTTGCGGGCAAATACGACAGCTATTTTTGCCCCAATCAGGGTAGCTTAGACGAGAATCTGGATGCACTTGAGCTGGCAATTAAACGTGTCTACGCCAGTGTCTACAACCCCAATGCCTTGCTCTACCGTCGTCAAAAAGGGTTGGTGGACTATGACGAACGTATGGCTATCCTTATCCAGAAGGTAGCTGGCTATGCGCATGGACGTTATTTCTTCCCCGACGTGGCAGGAGTGGGTTTCAGCCGTAATCCTTTCCGTTGGAATCGGAGCATCCGGCGCGAAGACGGTTTCCTGCGCATCGTGTGGGGTATGGGCACGCGTGCTGTCGACCGCGTGGCAGATGACTATCCACGCATGGTAGCGCTCAGTCATCCCCAGCTGCGACCTGAGCGCAATGCAGCCGAAATCCGAAGGTATTCTCAGCATTACATCGATGCCGTAGATCTGCAGGAGAACCTCTTTCGTCCTTTCCCAGTGGAAGAGGTGCTTACCACTGATTACCCGGCCCTGCGTTTGCTCTTTGCACTTGATCAGGGCGATTATATGCAGCCTATCATCGCGCTGGGGATGGATTTAGATGTTCGGAATCTGGTGCTCACTTTTGATGGGCTGGTGAGCAATAAGGCTTTTACGCAAACGATGAAAGCGGTTATGAAAACCCTGGAGCGCTATTACCAGTATCCTGTGGACATCGAGTTTGCCGCGGATATTGTTAGCGAACGGGGTAAAACTCAATTCAAGGTTATTCTGTTGCAATGTCGGCCGCTTACCGATCAAGCGTGGACAGGTGGAGGGCACATTCCGCGCGAGGTGCCAGACGAGGATAAGATCTTCTCAGCTAACAAGATGGTGCCACAAGGAGTGGTCTCCAATATCCGCTACATTGTCTATGTCGACCCTGAGGTCTACAGTGGCATTCCGAACTACGCTGAAAAGTTAGAGGTGGCACGCATCATCGGTCGACTGAACAAGCAGCTGCAAGGTGAGCGCTTTATCCTGATGGGACCGGGACGTTGGGGAAGTTCTAACATCGACCTGGGCGTCAAAGTGAGCTATGCTGACATCTACAATACCCGGATGTTGGTCGAAATTGCCACAGCTAAAGGGGGTCAGGCCCCTGAAGTTTCCTATGGTACACATTTCTTCCAGGATTTGGTCGAATCCCAGATTTATCCGCTTGCGCTTTACCCGGATGAGCCCGGAGTGATCTTCAACCGCGCCTTCCTTGATGGCTCCCCGAACGTACTGGCAGAGTTGCTGCCCGAGGCTGCAGCGTATGCCGCGTACGTCAAAGTGATCGATGTGCCGAGAGCTTCGGGCGGTCGTTATCTAGAGGTGGTGATGGATGGGGAACGAGAAGAGGCATTGGCTTATTTAACCGCTTCTCCACGTGCTGGGGTTGAGGAAGGGTGTATGTAGTAGAGATTTAGGAACAGGGATGCGAAGGGAGCATACGCTCGCCTTTGCCGTAGGCTGTTGGCGCAGTATGCAAAACCTGCTTGAAGAAAGTTTCAGAGACTCATACCCTATTTGGCATCCACTCTAAATTGGACAAGCTCACCTTCTTCGCACTTAAGCCGGTCAATCGCGCGATACGCGAGTTTAATATGATCGCCGATGGCGATCGCGTGGCAGTAGCTGTCTCGGGCGGTAAGGACAGCTGTGCACTTTTGTATCTCCTGCTCGCGCGACAGGCAACGGTTGCTGAGCGTCATCAGCTCATAGCCCTCCACGTGCAAATGCATCCCGCTGGCCTGCCTGATTTGCGCCCTGTTTTGGAACCATGGTTTGTCCAGTTGGGTGTGGAATATGCCTTTGTACCTTTAGAGTTAGGCAACCGCGAGGCGATACCCCTTAACTGCCAGCGTTGTGCGTGGAACCGCCGCAAGGCTCTCTTCACGACTGCCCATGCATTGGGTTGTAACAAGGTGGCGTTGGCGCATCACGCCGATGACGCAGCCGAAACGACCTTGCTTAATCTGCTATTCTCCGGACGCCTACAAACGCTGATGCCACGGCTAGAGTTTTTCGGCAATACGATTACGCTTATTCGCCCGCTGATTTATCTTGAAGAGCGTCGCCTGGAGCAGCTGGCTCGGGCATTGGGGTTGCCCCACCACGAATCAACCTGTCCAAATGCTGAAACATCGCAGCGCGCCTTGGTCCGTCGGTGGTTGATTGAAGCTGGCCGCAGTCGACGACAGATCCGGGCCAACCTGTGGCGCGCTGGATGGAAAGCTTCTCAGCACCTAACCACGCAACGGTTTGCCCTACCCGATGAAACAAGACTCTAGGGTGTGGGCACAGTCAGCGCCTCCTTCTCGGGGAAGGATTTTGGTTTGCTTTGTGGCCATGTCAACAGAATCACGGCTGCTACAATCGCTACAGCGCCTGATACCTGCCAGATGTCCAGTCGCTCGCCCAATGTAAAGAATGAGAGAATGGCAGCAAAGGGTACCTCGGTCATCGCTACGATGGAAGCGACGCTCACCGGAAGGCGTCGCATCCCGGAAGTGTATAGCAGGAAACCGGCAATGGTGGGCAAGAACACCAACGCGCCGAAATACCCGAGCGTTGGCCACGCTGGTGCGACAAAAAGGGCCCCATCAGGCTGCGTGAAGAGCAACGCAATGGCAGCAAAACCGAAGGTATACGTCAAAACCGTTATTGGGTGATAGTGCCCTACCAGTTTTTTAGCTAGCAGTGCCAGGATGCCGTAAGTCAAGGCAGCAACGAGACCAAGCAGCAATCCCCACGGGGTGATATGGACGCCGTTCCAATTGTCCAATCGTCCAATGAGCACTGTGCCAACAGTTGAAAGGGCGATGGCAAGTCCTTTACGCTTTGTAATGGGCTCGCCCCACAACAGATATGCCATCACTGCTACAAATATCGGCGCATTAGCCTGCAGGGTTGTCGAGACCGCCACACCATTGACAATAACCGAGGTGTTCCACGCAATGTGCATCAGCCCAATACCTACCGAGCCCATTATTGCCAGCCAAAGGAGATCACGCCGGTCTATGCGTAGCAACTTAGGTTGCACGAGAATCAAACTTGCAGCCAGACATAAGAACGTCGTCAGGTCACGCCAGAATGCCAATCCCCAAGGCGTCACATTAGCGTGACGCAGGATAAAATGGATGAGCGTCCCGGAAGTACTCCAACATGTCGTAGCCAGCACGATCAAAACTACACCCAGGATAAACGAGAACGACATAGCAGCTCCACGATATGTGAATAAACGGAATCACCTATGCCTATAGTAGGCTTTTGACATAGGCCACAACGTCTGTGATGACCACTTTTGTTACTTCACTGGTGCCTCGTTGCTTCACCTCGACGCTGCCCTCTGCCGCACTGCGTTCCCCGATGGCAATGCGCAGTGGCAGTCCTATCAAGTCTGCGTCGTAGAATTTCACCCCTGCCCTTTCATCCCGGTCGTCATACAACACGCGCACGTTAGCTGCATGCAGTTGATCGTACAGCCTGTCGGCCATTTCATCCACGAGGGGGTTGCGCCGGCCAAGCGTCATAAGATAAACATCATAGGGCGCCAGAGAGGCGGGCCAAATCAGCCCTTGCTCATCATGGTGCGTCTCAGCAACGGAGGCGATCAAACGATCTATATGAAAGCGATAACGTCCCAATAGCACGGGCTGCGGAGCACCCGATTGGTCAAGATAACACAGATTGTGGGCCTGGGTGGTGTGAGCTCCCAAATTGCCGGCTAGGGCTAGCTCGATACCATGCTCGAGTCGCAGTGTTGCGGCACACGAAGGACACAGATCGCCTTCCTGTGCTAGAGCTATGTCAGCGATGCGTGTTGCCTCATAGTCGCGGCCATAGTTAACATTCAACAGGTGATATTCCGGTCGGTTGGCGCCGGCGACCAAATTACGAGAAGACGCAACCAGGTTATCCACGACCACTTCTGCACCGCGGATCCCAATTGGCGAACCGTATCCAGGCTCTGCGCCAATCATCCTGATCTCTTCCTCGCTGGCTGGTCGCAAATTAGCTGTGCCGAGCAGTCGTCTCAGTTTGCTCATGCTGAGCTCTGTATCGCCACGCACGACCGCGATCACGTTGCGAGCAGTCGTTTCATCTCCTTCAGTCACCAGGAAGAGAGATTTCGCCGTGCGAGATGGCGGAATCTGCAACCATGCGCATAGCGCTGCGATTGTCTTGCACTCCGGTGTAGCCACCTCCTGTAATGGTTGCGGAGGTTCAGCAGGCAATGTTTCCTTTCTAACTGGTGCAATTGTCTGCTCACAGGCCCAGTTACATTTGCTGCAGACAAGGAACGTTCGCTCGCCCTCTCTCCACGGCCAGATCAGTCGGTGTCCGCTGGGGCATCCTCTCTCGTCTATGTCCATTATTATGCGACAGGTGGGTATACCACTACGTTCAGCTAGACGCGCAAACTCTTCCAGGATAAGTTGATAGAGGGTGCCTCTTTCCTCTTCGTTTTGGTGCAAGCTGTAGGCGTCCAAGACCATTGACTCACGGCTGCCGAACAGTCCCCGCGAAGCATGTACTTCCCACTCGGGAGCCTGCCAGAATAGATACAGTAAGACGGGCAGTTGACGATAGGACTGTACCACGTTTCTCATCAGAGCTAACACAGTTCGTTCGTGACCCGATTGGAGTCCCCAAGCGCGGTATCCCTCGGAAGCGAAGAGTGCTGTGCTTTGTAGTGAAGCAACCCACTCGGGGAATAGCGTGCTGTTCCGCTGTTCTGCAACTTCCAGAGGCTGCAGTATAGGCAGGCCTATCTCCTGTCCGCCTGCGTCCTCCAGTGCACGCGCCAGCTCGGCTTGGACTCGGCGGCGCACCCGAGTCCCCAAGGGTAGGAAAACGTAAACACTCGCTGCGAGAGGACGCATAAAGCTGCCACGCAACAAGAACTGGTGGCCTGGCATCGGAATATCAGTTGGAGCTTGGCGCAGTGTCTGGACAAGTAGCTTGCTCACTCGCATTACCATCCTCCATAGGTGTCTTTGACAGGTGACGGAAACCGACTTATAAAGGTCTTGTGAGCTCCTCATTAAAGGATAAGACCAACGCACTACGTCTACTCGAGGCACATGGCATCGCGTACCAGCTTTTCACTTTTCCCCCCGAGATCCACTCTGCCACAGGGGTAGCTCAGATTCTTGGTCTGCCGCCGCAGCAGGTATATAAAACACTCGTTGTTCTGCGCTCTCAAGGCCGACCGTTGTTGGTGATGATAGCGGGCGATCGCGAGCTTGACCTCAAGCGTGTTGCTGCTGCCGTAGGCGACAAGAAAGTGCGTATGGCAAGCCAACGTGAAGCGGAGACTCTGACCGGTCTCCAAGTGGGTGGCATCTCTGCTCTGGCGCTGCTCGGTCGTCCTTTTGATGTTTTTATCGATCGTCCGGCGCTGGCCCTCGAACAGATTGTGGTGAGTGCGGGGAAGCGCGGGATGAACGTGCAACTGGCTGTGAGCGATTTGGTGCGCATTACCCATGCCCGCGTGGTCGAAGCGACAGCCCCTTGAGGCCCCTCGATCATTGCAACAATGTAGCCAGAGTGCGGTGAGCTATCGACGATGCCACCAGGCGGTCGTCTTCATCTTCGATGACCACGGCAACAGCCACCTTGGGATAAGTGGTGGGAGCGTACCCCACAAACCAAGTGAGAGACTCACGACCTGTCTCTACCGGCGACGCTATTCCTAACCAACCAGCTATCTCGTCATGTTTCGGGGTAATATTACGGAGAGTGCGCGCAACGTATTCTGAAAAGATGCGTTCCATTGTAGCTGGTGTGGTTGTGCGCTCAAGCCTGACGGCTGGCATTCGGCCATCTCCTGCCACCGCTGCGATAAAACGTGCCATATGCAACGGGGTGACCGCCAGATCACGCTCTGTGGTTTTGCCCTTGAAATTGGGCAACCGCCCTGGACTGGCCGGTAACACAGTCAGAGGTGTCTTGGTGAAGCCAAGTTGATGCGCTGTAGCCAGATACCCCATCCGGCTAAGCGGCGCGAGCAACACTTCAAGGGGAACTTCTAGTGGATTAGGTGGTGTCGTGATACCGGCACTGAGCAGTCCAGCTAATCCAATCCAGCGGGCCAAGTCACCAACTGGATAGACTCCCTGTGTGGCGCGATTCAACAATGGGGCAGCAGGATCAGTGGCGAGCCTTTCCCACTCGTTATCTAGTCGGTTGGGATCGTAAGAGGGATGGCTTACTATAGCCAGTATCTCGCCGCTTACAATGTCAAGCGCCACCAACGCCCCAATGTGGTCACCCAGCGCGACGTCCGCTGCGCGCGTTGCCGCTAAGCTGACACTTAATGTAACATCCTCGCCCAGCTGGGGGCGATGCAGCAGTTCTTCTATCTGGGTACGTTTGCCGCGGAGCGTGGCGTCAAACACGGCTTCGCAGCCACCTGTGCCGTGGCGTAGGCTGTAATAGCCGACCAAATGTGCTGCTGCTAGCTCTGGGTAGTGACGACGGAACACAACCTGGTCGCTATCCGAAAGGTGTGCTGGAGCCGAGAAAGCGAGTACCATTCCGGTGCGATCCAAAAGGCTTCCTCGTTTTACGCGTAACTCGGCCTGGATAAGTCGTGGATTGTCGGCACGTGCCACCAGCTCTGGCGCGCGGAAGACTTGCCAGTAAACAAGCGCCACTGCTACAGTTATGAAGCCCACTAGTAGTGCGCCCGTGAGGCGCATAATGCTGGTCGTCATCGCCTATCACCCCCCTTGGATGAACGCCGGTGAACTCTGGTATGGAGAGGTAGGGCGGGAGGAAAGGCGCACCAGCAATCCTACCATTACCATGCTGACCAACAGCGAGCTGCCTCCATAGCTCACGAACGGGAGCGTCACCCCTGTTAGAGGTATCAGCTTCAGCGTGCCTGCCATAATCACTAACGACTGCAGGCCGAAAAGCGAACCAATGCCGGCCGCCAGCAGGCGTTCGAACATTCGCTCACAGCATAATGCAATACGAAAAGCACGTGAGACCAGTAGCATGAAACTTATCACCAGACCCAGTGTGCCAATTAGTCCGTACTCCTCGCCCACTGCGGCGAAGACAAAATCAGTATGTACCACCGGTATAGCACTGGGTAATCCCTGCCCCAGTCCTTGGCCAAGAACGCCACCGCTGGCAAAGGCCAGCAATGCTTGCACGATCTGAAACGAGCGCCCCGATGCTTCTCGCCATGGATCCCACCAAGCGTCTACACGCAATGCTACCACGTCAAACACGTGGTAACCTATCGCTCCTGCTCCGGCCAGCAGAACTAGGCTGACCAGCACATAACGCCCTTGCCCTGTCGCGACATAGAACATGGCTAGGAATACCGCAAAGAACAGCAATCCGGCCCCCAGATCACGCTGCCAGAGCAAGAGTATTATGCTGAATCCCCACATCAGTAGCAGAGGGCCTAGGTAAGCTGGATGAGGTATGCGCCAACGGTGTACCCGTAAGCTGACCTCAAGCAATGCGGCCCGTCTCTCCGCCAAGTAGGTGGCTAGAAACACGATCATCAGTAGCTTGAGCAGCTCAGAAGGCTGAAAGTAAAGTCCAGCAACACCTAGCCAGAGACGAGCTCCCGTACCGCTGGGGTTTACCCCTAGGAAGAATGTCATCCCTAGCAACGACAGACCCAACAGCAACCAAGTGTAGCGAAAACGCTCTAACCACTGTAGCCCTTGTGGTACAAGGGCAACTACCAGCAGAGCACCACTTCCCAACACCATCCAGGTGGTCTGACGCTGAAGAAACACAGGCGGCGCCAAGCGTCCTACCTCGGCCATTCCCCAGCCTATTAGCAGGGTGATTAGGGGCAGCAACAATTGATCGTGAAGGGGCAGTGCCTGCTGCAACAACCAGGTGGTGGCAAGCATACACACTGCCAACGCTGCAGGAGCGATAAAGCGCGTGGGCGTCAATCGAGCATCTTCTACCAGAGAGAGCTGGGCAAAGGCCAGGAAGGTGAATATCAAGGGAAGCCCCACGATCAGTGCCATACACCATGGGTGCCTTTGGGAGAGCAACGGCTTCATTGGGCCTAACGTTGAGGGATAGATGCTCGCGCCTGAACTTTTCATAAAGTGCCGTTTTGCCTGAGCCACACGAACAACTCGGATACGCCTGTCGACACCTATGATCGCTCTTTTAGATACTTGCCGATAAGGAGGTCCAGGTTCCTTTTGGTGTGCTCAGGTATGAACTCGGGGCGGGTGATGATGGCGTCGCGCAGAGCATGATGACAAGGACAATCGAAAGTGGGCGGAAGCATCTCAACCAGATTCTTGATCGCTTGCCTGGCGATTGCAGCGTTAGCCATCAAGTTTTGCACAATGGCTTCGACAGTCACAGGTTCTTCTGACTCGTGCCACACATCGTAGTCCGTTACGTGAGCCATTGTGGCGTAACACATCTCCGCTTCGCGCGCTAGCTGGGCTTCGGGTGTTGCTGTCATCCCGATGATGTCCATCCCCCACTGGCGATAGATTCGACTCTCCGCCTTAGTGCTGAAACGTGGTCCTTCGATAGTGAGGAAGGCACCTCCCTTGTGCACCTTGGCGCCGGTTGCTGCAACTGCTTTGTACAACAGGTCAGAAAGCCGGCTACAGAATGGCTCGGCAAAGCTGATATGGACCACCAGTCCGTTTCCAAAAAAGCTAAGGGGGCGACCCCGTGTGCGGTCGAACAGCTGATCCGGTATGACAATATCACGTGGGGCGAAGTCCTCACGCAAGCTTCCACAGGCGCTTACCGATACAATTTGAGCAGCACCCAGCTGCTTCAGGGCATATATGTTAGCCCGGCTGTTCAATTCACTGGGACTGATGCGGTGACCGCGCCCGTGGCGAGGCAGAAAGGCAACCCGATGTCCACACAAGCTGCCGATGACAATGACATCAGAGGGATCACCGAAAGGGGTCTGCAGCTTCACTTCTTCAATGTTGGTCAGTTCCTCCATTTCATAGACGCCTGAACCACCAATGACTGCAAGCGTGACTGGTTCCATAATCATCTCCTATGCTTTTGTTTTATTGGGGTCGGCAAGGGACATCCCATCGCCAGTTTCGAACCGCAACTTCAATCGGCCGACAGAGATGATATCCCCTTTTGTTAAAGGGGTTGTTTCTACAATGAGCATGTCGTTTAGGCGTGTACCGTTGCGACTGCCCAGATCGGTCAACCACCACTTGCCTGCCTGAATCTCGATACGCGCATGGTATGCCGATACCCACTCATCCTGGAGCACGACTTGGTTATCACTGGCACGTCCCAAAGTGGCAGGGGGAACAACTGTGAAAACTGTCTTAGGCCAGTCGGTGGCGTCCGTGTCATTAACCACCTGTAACCATGCCAATGGAGTTTCCTCTCTCGCGGCTGCAACGTTTTCCGAGTGGTGACCTCTGGCAACTGAACGCAAATCTCGCCAAATTACATAGGCAATCACCAAAAGAAAAGCGTATAAAACGACAACCGCCAGCAGACGCAGACCCAACAGCATCCACTCTATATCCACAGCTCCTCACCTCATTGGGTCAGCTGGCCGCGTATCGTCAGTACATGTTTTCGCCGCTCGGGTTGTAAGTTTAAGAGCGTCGTCGCTATCTGTCCAAGTAACGTGCACCTCGGCACGACCAGGTTTCACTCGGGGCTCGACCTGCAGTAGGATCGAAGGTGTAGTGGCAAAGCTTCCACCTGCCTCCTGAGCTAGCTGACGCAGGCACTGGTACACTCCGTTCAGGAGCTCTTCTTGAGTGTCTTTGAGAGCTTCCCAATCAGTAGGATGGAGTAGCACTCGGTACCGATCTGGGAAAAGTGTTTGTCCATCTGCCGTGATGCAGTGACTTTCCATGGCTCGGGCGAAGTCACGAATTAGATCACTCCAATGCACAGGGGAGGAAAAGATCTTCCCAAATGCACGTTCTATGAGTTGTTCTACCAACATTTCAAAGTTTTCGATGCCCATTGCGCCAAGATTATAGCACACAGCGTGCCTGGCTCACAATCGTTTGTGCTCTTTACAGAATATGTTCTTGCTATGAAGTATATGCAGTGGCAGGTAGGTAACTTCTAGGGCACATTATGCCCCTGCGTGGGTGACCCATCTTTGGGGATGAGCTGAATTGAGCTCATTCGTACCGCAAAGCCTCGATCGGGTTTAGGCGCGCCGCGCGGGTAGCTGGGTAAATGCCGAAAAACAGGCCCACCGCTCCTGAGAAGATAGTTGCCAGCAAAATTGCTTCCAGGCGCACTATAGTATTCAACCCAGCCAGCTGGGCTACCAGCAGCGAACAAGCGTAACCAAAGGCGATCCCCAGTGTTCCACCGATCAGCGCAAGCACGACTGCCTCAACCAGGAACTGTAACAGAATGTCGCGCCGTCGGGCACCCACAGCCTTGCGGATGCCGATCTCTCGTGTACGTTCTGTGACTGAGACAAGCATAATGTTCATGATACCGATACCGCCGACCACCAATGAGATACCGGCAATCGCTCCGAGGACAATGGTAAACACAGCGGTAAAGTCGCCAAACACTTTGATCAGGTCTGCCTGGCTAATGACTGAGAAATCATCGTCGTCACGAAAGCTGATGCGGTGGCGTTCCCGCAAAATCTCCGTCACTCGGTCGGCTACGGCGTCCATAACCTCCTGGCTGGTCACCTGAATGAAGATGAGTGAGACAGCCAGCTCACCACGTACCACCGGGGCTCGGAAAAGCCTCGTCTGAGCTGTGCTGATAGGGATAATCACAATGTTGTCTTGGTTGCCAAACGCGCCTCCTCCTTTCTCTTCCAGCACTCCGATGACACGAAATGGTACGTCATTCAGTTTTACTGTTTGGCCGATGGGATACTCGTCGTCGCTGAAAAGTTGTTTGGCTGGCTGCGCGCCTAAAACCGCTACACGTGAGCGCGCGTTAATGTGTTCCTCGTTGATAAATTCTCCTAGCGTCACGATAAAATTGCGCACTGATGCATACTGAGGTGGCGCCCCGACAATGTAGGTGGAGAGCTCGCGGTTGCCGCGCACAATCGTGCCGTTGCGCGAGTACTCTGATGCCACAGCGACCACATTGGGCACCTCGAACGGATCAGCGATGGCAGCCGCATCTCCCATAGTAAGTGGCTGGACACGTTGCCCCGTCCGTCGTATGGGAGAGGCGCCTGGCTCCAGCTGGCCAGGAAGGACAAACAGGAGATTCGAGCCCAACCCAGCGAATTGCTGAGCAATGTATGCCTCAAACCCATAGCCCACGGAAAGCAGCGCAATCACTGCTCCTACACCGATAATAATGCCCAACATCGTAAGAGCAGCGCGCAATTTATTGACTGCCAAGGCATTTAGTGCGATGCGCACACTTTCGAGGAGTGGCATACACACCTAGGTTGCAGCAATCACATATGAAGTCTCTGAAACTGGCTGGTCATCCACGATACGTCCGTCGGCAATGCGTACAATGCGTCTGGCGTAGCGCGCAATATGGTGCTCGTGGGTGACCAAGATGATAGTAATACCACGTTCCGCGTTCAATTGTCGAAAGATGTTCATAATCTCCTCACCTGAATGCGAGTCCAGGTTGCCGGTAGGTTCATCAGCCAGGATGATAGCAGGTTGGTTGACAATGGCACGCGCGATGGCCACGCGCTGTTGTTGCCCACCGGAGAGCTCGCTGGGACGGTGATGCATACGGTCGGCCAGTCCCACTGCCTCCAAAGCGGCCAACGCAAGCTCACGCCGTTTGCGTGCTGATAATCCACTATAAATGAGAGGGAGCTCAACGTTGCCCAATGCATCTATGCGCGGCAACAGGTTGAAATTCTGAAAGACAAAGCCGATCTTGCACCTTCTGATATAGGCCAGCTGGTCGTCATCCATATCTGCGACGGCGAGACCCTCCAAGTAATACTGACCGCTGGTTGGAGTGTCCAGGCAGCCCAGTATGTTCAGCAGGGTGGACTTGCCAGAGCCAGATGCGCCCATGATCGCTAACATCTCCCCACGTTCCACCTGCAGCGAGACGCCGCACAGCGCGCACACTTGCACTGTTCCCATCTGGTAGATTTTCACCAAGTCACGTGCATCGATTACCAAATGCGAAGCTTCCTGCATCAGGGTACCTCAGTCACCTGCGGCGAAGATGCGCTGCAGTTGTTCGCGGCGTGAGATTCTGCGGGTGACGACCTGGTCGCCTTCTACCAGACCCTCTAACACCTGGCTGGTCGTCTCATTACGTAGTCCCAGTTTGACCTCCACCGGAGTGGGCAATCCATCTGTTCCTACTTTCTCGACAAAATATCTGGGGTCTCCGCGGCTGCGGTCAATACTAATAGCCCGGTTGGGGACAATAAGCACGTTTTCCAGTCGCTCGGTCTCGATGGTGGCGTCAGCACTCAGCCCGGGCAGTAATTTAGCGTTCGGGTTGCCCAACGCGATGGTCACTCTATATGAAATCACACCACCGGCGCTGTCAGATGTCGGGCGCATAGCAATTTCAGCGACGTGCCCTTCAAACCGGGTGTCGGGGAAGGCCTCTGTCGCGATGGAAGCTTTCTGACCAAGCTGAACACGCCCGATGTCCACTTCGTCCACTTCCACGGTGAGGCGGTAAGAGGAAAGATCGCTGAGCACGACACCTTGCGCGCGACCAACGATGGTATTCTCGCCCACTCTCAAGTTGCTTTCGGTCACGATGCCGTCTATCGGTGCCACCAACAGAGCGCTCGCCAAGTTCACCTGTGCTTGCTCGAGAGCAATCTGGGCAGCATCCACTGTGCTTTGTGCAATCGCAACTTCGATCGGGGAGGGCCCTCGCAGCAAACGATTCAACGTCGCCTCTGCTTGCGCCAGCTGCGCCTCAGCCGCTTTCTGTTCCGCCTGCGACGGTCCGCGCACCAGTTTGTCCAGAGCAGCCTCCGCTTGCGCTACTTGTGCTTCCGCAGCAGCGATATCTGCTTCGTCAGCACCCTTTGTCGCCAGCAGATAATTGGCTTTTGCCGCTTCGTAATCAATGGTCGCTTGTTCCAGTTGGGCAGCTTGAGGTGTCGCCCCTGCGTCGCCACGATAGGAGATCTGATCGTAGGCCCACTGGGCCTGCTTGAGTGCAATCTCAGCGCGCCGCAACTGGGCAGCCCGCACAGTAATCTCATTTTCGTCCAGCCCCTTAAGGACACGTCGCAGGTTGGCACGTGCGCTACTCACCGCTGCTTGTGCCGATTCGAGGTCTTTCTGGTTGGGTGGGGACTGGAGTTCCTCCAGACGAGCTCTCGCTTGTGCCACCGCTGCTTGTGCTGCTGCTACCTCTGTCTCATCGGGTGGTTCGTACAGCTGTTTCAATTGTGCTCGTGCGCGTGCCAGCTCAACCTCTGCACGCTTGACTGCCAACTCCAAATCATCCGTACGCAGGCGCGCCATCAGCGTTCCCTTGGTCACACGCTGACCGCGTACTACAAACACCTCGGCCACTACACCGCTGATGCCGAATTCCACGCGCACTTCGTTCTGTGGCTCAATACGACCAGAGGCATTGATCGTGCTGAGGATGGTGCCACGGCCGATCGTGATGATCTCTTCCACCTCCGGGTCGCGCGCGACGTCATACGGCGTGGGATTGAGAAAGGACCAAAGCACCACGCTGATACCAACCACTACAATCAGAATCCCAATTATTTTAACAAGACGTACCATATCTTCTTCGCCATCCGTAACGCTCGTGCGGAAAACTGTTGCACGTCAGGGAAAGATACAAGGTAGCCTGCATACTACGACTACTTCGATTCTATGCTTGTCACTGCGGCGAGGCCGATTATCCGCCACCGAAAAACAGTGTCGGCACTGTTTGTATTGCCAAGCTGAGAACAATGTAGCTTAGTGTCAATGATATGACTGCACCACGGCGCAGCTGTGCGACGGAAAGGCTGACTGCTACTAGCATCACGTGCCAGAACCAAAACGGATCGATACTGCCCAGCAGAGCAAAGAGCGGATTGCGACTATCTTGCAACAGGTTACCGGTCGCTATTAGGGCAGAGAGACCCGGATAGCGCACAGCGCGGCTGGCCACCAGTGTGAACCCAGTCTGCGCTAACCAGCTGATGGCGTAAGGGAAACGGCTCCACACGCTGAGACGCCACATCATCCCGAAACTAACGTCACCTCCAATAACGGACGCTCCCAGATATAGCCATACTGCCTGACTTGCCAAACTGGCCAGCAAGGAGAAGAATCCTCCGAGCAACCCACCTGCCACCAAGATGGGCGTAGTGGTGAAGATCTCCATCCGGGCAGCAGCTTCCTTACGTTGTTCCTCGGGTAACTGTTGCATCTGTCTCTGGACTTGCTGCTGTGCCAATGTCTTATTGTAGGGAACCTGAACTATGGTCATAGGCACAGAGGAAAGCAATAGCAACGCGAGTGGCACTAGCCAGACTGCTGTGCCGTGCCACAACCGTATTGTCTGCAGTGTTGATCTCGGACGGTCGATAATCGCTATCATTAGCGCAATGAGCGAAGGCTGAGGGGTTACAACCACACTATTCATATTCTTTGCTCTCTTTCCGTTCCACCCTTACACTTCCATTTCTACATTCTATGCTGCTAGGCATGCAATCACAAGGGAAAGTGAGTCTCCCCACAAAATCTGTCGAGACGGACAAGGGCTCTTATAGTCTCTCGTGACATAATCTCAAACCAGCGGACTCGGCCAAGGACTTTGACCGGTGCAATAGTTTGGATACAATCTTTGTAAGCTTGGTAGCAAGAAACACGAAGGTACCTGTATAGACGTAGAAAGGGAACAGGATGAGCGACTGGTACCGTTTAGACATATCTGAAGTGCTAACCCGCCTTCAAACTGACCCCAGTCAAGGGTTGAGTCAAACCGAGGCGGAAAGACGGCTGCTTGAATACGGCCCCAACGAGCTCATCGAGCGTGGGCTGAAAAGTCCATGGCTGATTCTGTGGGAACAGCTGACCGCCCTAATGGTGCTCATCCTGATTGTCGCGACCGTGATCTCCGCTGTGCTGGGTGATTACAAAGATGCTGCAGCCATTGGGGCGATTATTGTACTCAACGCAGCGCTGGGGTTCGTCCAAGAATATCGCGCTGAAAAGGCAATTCTCGCCTTGAAGAAGATGGCAGTGCCACAGGTGCGAGTGCGCCGTGGCGGCCACGTGCATGAGATCTCTGCACGTGATGTGGTGCCGGGTGACATCGTATTGCTCGAAGCAGGAGCATTGGTGCCAGTTGATGGGCGACTGATCGAGAGTGTTAATCTGCAGGTGCAGGAAGCAGCCTTAACCGGTGAGTCGGTGCCGGTTGAGAAGACAGCAGAAACACTAGTGGATGCACCATTGCCCTTGGCCGAGCGCCATAACATGGTCTACATGGGCACAGTGGTCACCTACGGACGTGGTGTACTAGTGGCCACCGAAACGGGCATGCGCACCGAGCTGGGACGCATTGCCGACATGATCCAGATGGTGACACAGGAGCAGACACCTCTGCAGCGGCGGATGGATCAGCTCGGGCGTGGACTGGCCATCGCTGCATTAGGGATCGTGGCCCTGGTGTTTCTCCTGGGCGTGTTGCGTGGCGAGGAGCTGCGCCTAATGTTTCTCACTGCTATCAGCATGGCGGTGGCAGCGGTGCCGGAAGGATTGCCAGCCGTGGTGACAATTGCCTTGGCGCTAGGTGCTCAGCGGATGCTCAGGCGCCGGGCTCTCATTCGCAAGCTGCCAGCGGTGGAGACACTCGGTTCGGTCACCGTGGTCTGTTCGGACAAAACTGGCACCCTGACCGAGAATCGTATGACAGTCACTGTGCTGGACGTTGCCGGACACACGGTGAAACTGACAGAGCTGGTCGGACGCTATGGCACTGTATGGACAGACTATGACAGCACCCCCAGCCAGGTGACGCGATCAAAGATCGACGCCTTGACAGATGGGTACGCTTCCAGTGTGGAGCCGGGTGCCGCCTTGCGGCTTGTTCTAACTGGTGCTGCGCTCTGCAATGATGCTGTTCTGGAAAGCGCAGGTGGTGAGGATGGAAAGCTACGGGCAGTGGGCGATCCCACGGAGGGTGCATTATTGATCGCAGCGGCCCAATTTGGGCTGCTGAAACCGCAGCTGGAGAGCGCCATGCCCCGCGTCGCCGAAATGCCCTTCACTTCAGAGCGGAAGCGCATGAGCGTGGCAGTACAAAACCCTATTGCGGGCGATGGGGCTAGGCACCCAGAGCGTGCTGAGCTGCTGGACTTGCGCCTTTATGGATTGGAAAACGTTCCTTGGACTGTCTTTAGCAAAGGTGCTGTGGATAGTCTTCTGGAAGTGTCTAAGTGGGTGTGGGCAGAGGGCAGAGCGCAACCTCTGGACGAGGAATGGCGGCAGCGCATTATTGTAGCAAACGATCGGCTGGCTCAGGACGGTATGCGTGTTCTGGGAGTTGCCTTCCGGCCTCTACATTCCCTCCCGGATAATGGCGCAGCAGATACCTTGGAGCGTGATCTTATATTCTTGGGAATGGTGGGTATGATCGACCCGCCACGCCCTGAAGTGAAGGAAGCAGTCTATACATGCAAGACGGCAGGCATTCGGCCGGTGATGATCACTGGTGATCACCCTCTGACTGCGCAGCACATCGCCCGTGCGTTAGACATCGCCTCCGACGGTCGTGTGCTCACAGGTCAGGAACTTGACCGCACCTCTGCCGAGGAGCTGAGCACCATTGTCGAGGAGGTGGCGGTTTACGCACGTGTTTCGCCAGAGCACAAGCTCAAGATCGTAGAGGCGCTGCAGAGCAGGAACCATATTGTGGCGATGACCGGAGATGGGGTCAACGACGCTCCCGCGCTCAAGAAGGCAGACATCGGGGTCGCTATGGGAATCACTGGCACCGATGTCTCTAAAGAAGCTGCCGACATGGTGCTCCTAGATGACAATTTCGCCACTATCGTAGCCGCCGTTGAAGAGGGTCGTACCATATTTGACAACATCCGCAAGTTCATCAAGTACACCATGACCTCTAATACAGGTGAGATATGGGCAATGTTGTTGGCTCCTTTCCTGGGCATGCCGTTGCCGTTATTACCTCTTCAAATTTTGTGGATCAACTTGGTCACGGATGGGTTGCCCGGGCTGGCGATGACGGTTGAACCACCTGAGCGGAATGTGATGCGTCGCCCCCCTTATCCGCCTCAGATGAGTATTTTCGGACGCGGGCTGGGCCGCGACATCATCTGGATAGGGTTGTTGATGGGCTTTGTTTCTCTGGCGATGGGTTTCTGGGCATGGCGTACCGGCCATGCAACATGGCGAACGATGGTATTTACCACACTGACCTTGTCGCAGATGGGCAATGCACTAGCCATCCGATCTGAGCGCGATTCACTTTTCTCTATTGGCTTGCTTTCGAATAAGTTTATGTTGGCTGCCGTGCTACTCACCTTCGTCTTGCAACTGGCTGTAGTGTACGTGCCGTTTCTGCAGGAGATCTTCCACACAGTAGCACTGCCCGTGGAAGATCTGTTGATCAGCCTGGTTCTGAGCACGGTTGTCTTCTGGGCGGTAGAGGCCAAAAAGTGGTGGTCACGCCGTGCCACCTCTGGCATCGCGCCGCGTTCCGTGCTATGATGGATGGATAGGCAGATGACAGTGCGGGGAAGCAGGTTGGGTCAGGTGTCGTGAGAAGGGGTTTGGGAATGGCAGACACAGACAGATTGACAGACATACGTTCTTCGCGCATCACGGTGGATGCACTCGGCAGACCGGGCAAGCGCGTTTTCCTGTTGCAGGCCAGTGAAGGTGACTCCACGTTTACGTTCAAAATCGAAAAGCAGCAGGCAGCAGTCCTGGCTGTTAGCATTGACCGTGTCCTGGAAGAACTTGCCAAGCGCTTTCCGCGTGAGATATCCAAGCTGGAGGAACCGCTTAGCTCTGACCTTATGTTGCGTGAGCCCTTCGAGGTGCTGTTTGTGGTCGGGCAGATGGGGATGGGATACGATCAATCCGAAGATGCTTTGGTGCTCATCCTGCAGGAGCTGAGGACGGAGGGCGAAGAGGAAGAAGCACGTGTAGTGCGCATTTGGGCATCGCGCGCGCAAATGAAGGCGCTCAGCCATCAGATCAAGGAGGTTATCAGCAGAGGTCGTCCCATCTGTTCGCTATGTGGTGAGCCGATTGACCCCGATGGTCACTTCTGTCCCAGGAGCAATGGCCGCGAGCGCATCCACTGAGCGCGAGTCTGAGGCACTGTCTCAGCTGCAAGTCGGACAGCGGGGCAGCTCGCTTGTGTTGAGCATGCACCAAGTTCTGGAAATCCTACAGTACGGTGACATGCGCGAGGTACACGGCCTGATGCCATGGAGCTCTAACTATACCTTCTTGGTGTCGGTTGATCATGACGGGAGGGAGCTGCTCGCAGTCTACAAACCGATTCAGGGCGAGCGTCCCCTTTGGGACTTTCCTCATGGCAGCCTGGCACAACGCGAGGTGGCTGCCTTTTTAGTTAGCACGACATTGGAATGGCATCTCGTGCCGCCTACGGTTTTGCGCGAAGGAATCTACGGGCCGGGTGCTGTCCAGCTGTTCATTGACCACGATTTTGAGGAACATTATTTTACTATGCGCGAGCGACCGCCCGCTGTCATTGCCCGTGTGGTCGCCTTCGACGTAATCACCAACAATGCCGACCGCAAAGCAGGTCACATCCTCAGAGACCGGGCAGGACGTATCTGGGTGGTGGACCACGGGCTTACTTTCCACGTGCAGCCGAAGTTGCGTACAGTGTTGTGGGATTTTGCTGGCCAACCGTTGCCCTCTGACATTCTAGAAGACTTGCGACGGTTGCTGGAAGTGCTGCACGACCCCAACCACACTTTGGTGAACCAGCTGGCAAATCTGATCAGACCATCCGAGATTGCAGCGTTCCGGCGCCGCGTGACCCAGTTAGTACAGACAGGGCACTTCCCCTCACCTGGCAGTGGGTACTGTGTGCCGTTTCCACCAGTTTGACGAATTCAACGTTCCGCACGGCGCCTTAGGAAGCTAGCAGGTGTTCGCTTCCTCGGGTGATTTTATCAGGGCCACTGCGGCGACTGTATCTCCTTCGCGCAAACGCATCGCAATGGTGCCCTGTGTGTAACGTCTCTGTCGCGCTATCTGGGCGACTGGCAGGCGCAGTACCATGCCTTCTGCTGAGATGAGCGCGACTTCGTCTTGTTCGTTCACGGCGCACAAGTTGACAATGGGTCCTGTCCTCACGAGCGCGTTGCGGCCTATAGTCAGGACGCCACGACTGGGGCGTCGCTGCAATGGGTACTCGATCACTGGCGTGCGCTTGGCATAGCCATATGCTGTTACCACCAACACATCACAACCATCTCTTGCCAAATCAACACCAGCAATAACATCATCTTCATCAAGCCGCATCGCGAGGACGCCGGCTGCCTGTCGTCCCATCGGGCGTACGTCAGATACAGCAAGGCGTGATGCCATGCCACGCTGAGTGACCATGATGAGCTTATCATTCTCATATGTGCGCTGCACCCAACCCAGCTCATCACCTTCGTCCAAGCTGATGGCAATCAGACCGCCGGAGCGCACTGAGGCAAATTCTGCAAGAGACGTGCGCTTGATACGGCCACGCCGAGTGAGCATAGTGAGATAGCCGGATAGATTGAGCGTCGGCAGGGCTACGACAGCGGTCACCCGCTCGTCCGGTGCGATGTTGATCAGGTTGACCAGCGGGATGCCCTTGCCAACACGGCTGGAATCAGGTACGCGATACGCTTTCTCGGCAAAGACTTTGCCTCGGTTGGTGAAATAGAGGATGGTCTCCAGTGTACTAGCAGTGAACAGGAGCTGCACTGCGTCTTCCTCTCGTGTCGCCATCCCGGTCACGCCACGACCGCCACGTGACTGCGCTCGGTACGTGTTCACTGGCACCCGCTTCACATAGCCGCGTCGAGTGATCGAAATAAGCACTTCTTCATGTGCGACCAGATCCTCCTCCGCGAGCTCCTCTGCTGCGTCTACGACGATCTGCGTGCGTCGAGCGTCTCCATGTCTCTCCTTGAGCTCAAGCACTTCCTGCCGGATCACACTCAATATCTTGCTTGCATCGCTCAACAGCCCCTGCAAAGAGGTGATCGTCTGTTGCATGAGCGCATACTCCTCCTCGAGCTTCTGGCGTTCCAGTGCAGCCAACCGTCTGAGCTGCATATCAAGGATTGCCTGTGCCTGTACCTCGCTGAGTGTAAACTGCGCCATCAGCCGGTCGCGCGCCGTGTTGGCATCAGGGGACTGGCGTATCGTCTCAATGACTTGGTCCAAGTTGTCCAGTGCGATTAGGAGCCCCTCGAGTATGTGTGCCCGTTGGCGCGCGCGGTTCAGCTCGAACTGGGAACGGCGCGTGACCACCTGGCGCCTATGCTCGACGTAGACCTGCAAAGCACGTTTGAGCGACAGAACACGTGGCTCACCGTCCACCAGCGCCAGCATATTAACGCCGAAGGTGGTCTGAAGAGAGGTGTATTTGTAGAGCTGGTTGAGCACAGCGTTGGGTTGTGCTCCGCGTTTGAGCTCGATGACAATGGACAACCCGTGTCGGTCGCTCTCATCGCGTAAGTCGGCGATGTCCTTGATTTTGTCCTCGCGCACCAGCTCAGCGATGCGTTCCACCAACAACGCCTTGTTCACCTGGTAGGGGATCTCAGTGACAACAATACGATACCGGCCACCGCTTGCTTCCTCGATTCGCGCTATAGCGCGCATCACGATGCGTCCCTTGCCCGTGCCGTAAGCTTGTTCGATCCCTTCACGGCCGAGGATCAGACCGCCTGTGGGGAAATCGGGTCCTTTCACGAATTGCATCAGGTCAGCGACAGCGATGTTCTCATAGTCTTGATAATGGTCCACCAAGTAGGCAATTGCATCGCAGATTTCGCCCAAATTATGGGGTGGGATGTTGGTCGCCATACCGACGGCGATCCCGGAGCTGCCATTTAGCAGCAGGTTAGGCAGACGCGCCGGAAGCACCTGAGGCTCTTGCAGGGATGCATCGAAGTTTTCCACCCAGTCCACAGTGTCCTTGTCGATGTCTACCAGCATTTCCTCAGCGATGCGCGCAAGCCTTGCCTCAGTGTAACGCATAGCGGCAGGGCTGTCGCCATCGATTGATCCGAAGTTGCCCTGTCCGTCTACCAGTGGGTAACGCATCGAGAAATCTTGGGCCATACGCGCCATGGTCTCGTAGACGGCCGCATCGCCGTGTGGATGATATTTACCCAGTACTTCGCCGACGATGCGCGCGCTCTTTTTGTAGGGAGATGTGGGACGCAGGCCCATATCATACATAGCGTACAATACACGCCGATGTACTGGTTTGAGCCCGTCGCGCGCGTCGGGTAGTGCGCGCGCTACAATGACGCTCATCGCGTAGTCCAAATAGGCTGCGCGCATTTCGCTTTCGATATCAACCTGACGAACCAATCCGATGTCCATAGGGATTTACCTGATCCAGTTAGAATGACGAAAAGAAGTTACACTCTGAAACAATACTGTACCAGAGTGCCAGTCCGAGGCCAAATCTCGAGCCACACAGGCTCTTACTCTTAGCGTTCTTCGTCGATATTTTCCGGGAGCTTATACAGTCCGGCGGCGTCCACGCCGAGCATGCCGGCCTGATAGGAGCGCCGATCCACCGACGACAGACGCGCTATCATGGCTGGCGTAAGCAGACTGAAACGACGTAGCCGGTCAGTGCGGGCTGCAATGTACTCAAGATGTTCATCGCTGATCATCCAATTGAGATGATCAAAACGTGCCAGGTTAAGTGGTACGGTGTACCCACGCAGTGTCTTTTCGCCCGCAACGTTGAAGTAGGATTCGAAATAGGACATTACTAGCTCACGCAGAGTGCGATACACTGGTTCGCGATAGCGGAGACCGACAAAGTTAGATTTGGCCACAGCTCCCCAGTGACCGTCTATCCGATATAGCGCCAGCATGTGCTCGTCGTCCCGTTCGGCGATCAGATCGAGGATCAGCGGCGGATAGCCCAATCGCCGCAAGGCTGCAGCGCCGAACAAAGCGCCGTCGAAGCAGTGTGCTGTTCGGTCACGCCACACACGCAGCGGACAACGGTAGAAGTCATCTGTACTATAGGGTATATCGTCCAAGAATGCCTGGATCGTCGTCGGACTGTTCAGGCAGGCAAACAGGCTATCTATATCTTCTTCAGGATGGTGTTGCAGGGTTCTGTCCATGTTCATTGCCTATCAGACCAGTTCTGTTTCATCCATAACGTTAACGTTTAGCTCAGCCAATTCAAGGTCCTACTCTTAGGACTCACTTTCGCACGCGTGTTCCTCCCACCAGCGCATCAGAGAGGCAAGAGGCAGCGCTTGTCCTCTGAGCTGACGGTCGGCCGCGTTCCCAACCGTGCGCCCCGTGTTCCATGTGACGATCAGCTCGCGGCGCGCGCGAGTGATACCAACATAGAACAGACGTAGTCGCTCGGCAGCGTAGTCAAGCCGTACCTGTTGAGTGGCTGCGCCCTCCGCATACGCCGAGGGTACGCCCTCATGCAAAACGCGCAATTGTTCCAATGCCTCGGCCTGCAGGTTGAGACTGTCACGTATGAACCAGGGTTCCGCCATATAGATGTCTTGTGTCTGTGCCGAGGGAAAGTCGTAGTCGTTCACTGAAGTCAAGTAGACGCGATCCCACTCCAAGCCTTTGGCGCGGTGCATAGTGGCAACCGTGACTTCGCCCGGGCGCGGTTCATAGGCTGCTTCGCTGAAACCCATAAAGCGGCGTTCGTTGCGCGCAATGGCCTCTAGCTCTTTCGCCATCTCATCCATACGCCAATCCGGATTCAGCGATTGCCGTGTATGCAGCTCGATCGCCAGCTTGTGTACCAGTGCCAGCTCAGCCGGCTTGGTGAACAAGTCCTGTGCCACTGTCAGCACCAGCTGATCGACTGGCAATGCCGCTGCTGATTGCCAATGTCGCACTCGTTCGCCAAAGTCTGTCAGCAAGCGCATCACTTGGAAATCGTTTCTTATCTCCTCTGGCAAGTTGTCCTCATCCATCCCACCATCTGCCGGCCAAAGGTACCTCTCGGTGTAACGTAGGCGTTCCAGCCAAGAGGTTATGACGCGCAAGTGCTTGGGAGGGAGGAGAACATCGGGATACAAGTGTTGCCAGTCGTCGAACATCGCTGCAAGATGACGACTGTCGGCGGGCTCGCTGAGATGGCGCAGCACGTGCCCCAGCATCTCAGCAGTGGAACGCGCAGCAGGTGGATTATCCAACAGCTCGGTCGTCTTAATGCCTGCCTGCTGCAGAGCGTTCGCCACACATGCCCCGCGTCGATTGCTGGGTACTAAAACTGCCACGGTCGCGTTGGGATGCGCCTCGGACTGCGCCATCCATTGACACACTGATTTGACGATCGCCTGTAACTCTTGGTCTGGTGTGAAGACTTTTCTGACGAGGTATATGCACTCTGGCGCATTGGGTGGATTAGGCTGTGGATCACCTGGTGGTGACAGCTCGATAAGTGGTGGGCTCAATGCCTCGCGCAGCGCTGTAATCGGGTGTGCTTGCCTCGTCCATTCAATCAGCTGGTTGGCCAGACGGATAATGGAAGGCTGCGATCGGCCAGAATGGGGTAGCTCCCAACAACGCACACCTGGCTCCCGCATGAAATCGCGCAGATACTGCGGACTGGCATTGGTAAAGGTGTAATAGATGGATTGATTGGGATCGCCCACGCGTACCCATCCGCCGCCAGGATGATCGGCCAGCAGCCGTAGGATGTCCTCCTGGGAGCGGCTGCTGTCTTGTGCCTCGTCTTCCAGAATATAGGGCCACTGATAGCGCAAACGTTCCAAGAATTCCTTGTCGATGGTGAGGATGTGGTAGGCTAGGCGGATCAGGTCATCGAAATCTACTCCACCGCGCGCGGCCAGGCGACGTTGGTACTCGGTGTAGATAGCGAGACCCATCTGAGCTAGCGGGAGTGCTACAGGCGCAGCAGCCAGATATTCTTGCAGCTGGCCAACTGTGATTCGCCAGTCCTTAGCACGTTTGACAAAGGCGCGTGCCACGTCACGCATGATCTCCGGCCACCTGTCCTTTGAGATCTTGCTTAGATCTCTCGCGCTCATGCCCTCGCGCTTTACGTAGAGCTCTGCAAAATCAGGATTGGCACGGCACCAATCCCTCACTGTGGCGTCCAGGATGCGCTCTGCCTCGCTCTCGTCCACGATGACGAAATCCTCTGATAATCCAGCTAGGCCGGGGCGCTGTCGTACGATGTCATGCGCCAGGCCATGCAGCGTGCGCACGCGGTAACCCATGCCGGGCAATAGTCCCATTTGTTTGATGAAGCTAGCGATGCGTACCCGAAAGTTTTCCACCGCGGAGTTGACCAATGTGACGACCAAGACTTCTTGATCCTCGGTGATCTTATTGGCCACTAGCTGGGCAGCGAGGTAGGAGAGGGTGTGGGTTTTGCCGCTGCCCGGTACAGCGCTAACGGCCATCTTGCCACCGTGGATCAGATAGTCCTCCACCAGCTCCTGCTGGCGTGGTCGAGGAGTAAAGGTCATCTAATGCACCCTCCGCAGCGCCGATTGGATAGCTTGTAGCAGGGGGCCACGCTGCTCGTAACCCTGCTCGCTGAGATCGCTAATGCCCACATAAACGCCTCGACGACAACGGTAGACCAACCCTACCACCAGACGGTATAGCGCTTCCTGTCGTGCGTTGAACTCGTCTTCATCATTCCACGGACGGCCTGCCACCCATTCACGCCGCAGGACATAGGGATGGGTAAGCGGCTGATAAATGCGCTCCCACCAGCCTGTGCTACCAATATCTAGCCAGAACTGGTAGTCTACAAACCGGTTGGTCATGAGGAAGCTATATGCTGGTGACAGTAAAACAGCATCCTGTGGGACATCTGGTTCATTTGGCAAATAGGTAGCCGCCAGCAATCTACGTTGGACCATCTGGATGAAGCGCACTCCCAACGGGAGATCATCGGACAGGCCGGGCACCACCTCGAGCGCCTGGCGAAACTTGTGTGCTGATTCGATGAGCTGGGCGGCAACGCGCGCGTTATCCAACGCAAGCGAAGCCCCTGAGGTGGAGGGTAAGATGGCCCCTTGGTGATGAAAACCGAAGCCGTAACGTGAGAGCACCTCAGTAAAAAGGCGTCCCAAAAAGTGGTCTACTGCTTCTTCGTTCTCGGGGCAAGCTTCCTGGTAACGCAGCAACCATTCACGCAACATCTCGTATCGTTCACCGATGACCGAAGTGATGCGCTCGTGCATGTCACCTTGAATGTTACGGAAGGAACTTAGCCACGGATTCTGGCTGGGCCGATAGACCACCTCGGTCAAGAGGTAGGCGCGTACTAGGTCCATTCCGGTGATCGCTTGTTTCAGTGCTAACATCACGTCGAACTTAGATGGTTGCAGCTGCCAGTGACGGTGTGCCAGCTGGGTCAGTGTCAACATACAACGTGCTGCTGGCTCGTCCCTCAGAGCGCGTGAAGGACGATGGGAACGAGCAGGAATTCTGCGCGCGGCTAATCTCTCCAGCAGCGAGAAACGCAAGGCATCATTCACGAAGGGTGCTAGCACGGCGATCTCGCCGGGTGGAATGTTTTCTTCCTTCACCAAGTGTTCGATTTGATCCGCTACCCAGTCAAGCATCTGAGGGTGGAAGCGATGCCCTTGGCCGTCTGGAACGTGGAGAATGCGCCGAAAGTCTGGGACACTTGACTGCCCTTTTATCTCCTCCAGCAATGTGCGAGCAGTTTCCCGTCTCAGACTCAGTCCAATGTGGTAGGCCAGCTGCAATACGTCCGGCGAGGCGACCCACGAATGGTGGAATTGCCAGAGTTGTTCGCAGGCTTCAGCGAGACGTGTGGCGCTCACAGGGTCGGCACCCAGGAAAATGCGATGGCCTCCATGCTCGTCGTACACGATAAAGGCGGACTCGCAGTGGTGCACCCATTCGGTCAGCAGGTCGTGTACCACTGGTGTGTCCTCTTCCAAATTGTCTGCGATTAGGTGGCGATAGCGTTCGAATAGGTAAGCTCTCACCGCCGGCTGGGGATATAAATATTGCACAAATGTGTCTATTTGGAGTGAGAAGTCAAGCAAGTTATGTGCTAAACAGTACTGACGGAATCGCTGTATGCAGTCGTTAACCTGATCGAAGACGCGACGGTATGTTGGTTCTCCTGTCCATGCTCCCTTCAGCCGCTCAGCCACTTCAGAAAGCGGGATGCCAGTCAGTGCTGCTTTGTTCAGATTGTCAAGCAGCTGACTCAGCAGACGGCTGCGCTCAATGGTGATGGCCTCAAAGTAACGTTGCTGCTCAATCAGCGGTGTGACGATGTAATCCATAAAATATTGGGCTGTTTCTACGGTCAGAAAGATGGGTGGACGTGTGGGGTGAGCAAACCCTGCGTGTTCGCCGATCAATGGCCAGAACAGACGGATGACGCGGCGGGCAAGGCCGTCGAACGTCAGGATGTCCACCATGCCAACTGGGCCCAGAGCTGGGTCACGCAGGGCATTGTAGTAAGGTGTAGCAAGCAGGCGCTGCGGCAACAACACCATGATGGCTGTTGTCGGCATACCGTGGCGCACGAGGTAACGCAATCGCTCAACTGCCAGCGTGGTCTTACCACTACCTGGAGGTCCCTTGACGAACACCCTGACACGAGGGCTCGCGAGGATCGACTGCTGCTCCGAGTTAAGAGTCTCCAATTCTGTCGCTTCAGAGGGCGCTGTGTTAGAATTACAAATTAGCCTGTTAATAGTATATACAAAGTGAGAGTAGAACCAAAGCAAGCTGGGCGATGGCTTCTCGTTACACAGTATATCCACGCACGCTGGTATTCCTAATAAGAGGGAATGAAGTGCTCCTTATCCGACGGTCGCCGCACGTGTACCCGTTTCCTGGCCTCTTTAATGGGGTTGGTGGACATGTAGAACGCGGCGAGGATATTCTTTCCGCTGCCATACGTGAGGTGGAAGAGGAAGCAGGTTTGTGCATTGAGTCGTTGCAGTTGCGTGCTATTCTTACTGTCGCACATTCTCAGCTGAGTCCAGATGGTCAAGGAGATGCGCGTGAAGGCGAACCGGGGGCACTGGTATTCGTTTTTGTTGGTCATCTGCCCCAAGGCGAAACCATGCCCAAGGAAGCTGAAGAACTGCGCTGGGTGGCATTAGATCAGCTGCACGAGCTGGAGGTAGTACCCGATCTTCACGACCTCCTGCCGCGTGTCCTTGAACATTGCAATGCGCAGCCTCTTTTTCTGAAGGGATAAGCTCAAGGGAGAAGTATTAAGGATGACCAGTACCCACTTGCTCTAATTTATAGGGGTATGATCGGACTATGACAACCACAGTGCGATCGCGTGGTACACTCAATCCTAAGCTGGTGGGCAAGGAGTTAGTCTCTGTGCTAAATGCAGCCGCGGCACGGATGCATGGGTTCGGTCACACTGTGCTAACGCCGGAAATCCTGCTTCTCACCTTTGTTGAAAGTCCACATGCCAACGCCCACCACATTCTCCGGCAGCTGGTTGTTGGACGTGGCCACCAATGGGAACGCTTTGCGAGAGAGGTTGTCTCGCTGGCTCGCGAGCGTACGGTGCCCGATGTGGAGTTCGATTGGATTGCTGATAACAATCGTCGCGTGCCCTTGTCGGACGAACTGCTGATCGTGTTAGATGAAGCACTCACTTTGGCACGTGCCCGTGAGGAAGTATACATCGGCACAGAGCACGTGTTGGTCGGCATGACCGATCGGCGTGTTGCGGTGGCCCGCCTGCTTGAGCAATATGGTATCACCTCCCATGCAGCGCAGGATACGCTCGCTGTATTCAGCGTCGCGCGCGATACCACCACCACAGACTACGTTGCCTTAGCAAAGCAGGGTGAGATCACACCAGTGTACTTCCGAGAATCTCTGCTGCACGACCTGATCAGTTTGCTCACGCTGAAAACCAATCGTCACATAATACTTGTGGGTGCAGCAGGGGTGGGCAAACGAACGCTTGTTTATAGCTTGGCGCTTCTGATGGCGGAGGGCAAGGGTCCGTCCGGACTGAAAAGCCTGGTGGTGATTAATGAGCAAGCATTGCTTGACAATGCTTTGACTGCTCTGCAAAGTGGTTTGCGTCGAGCAAAGGGGGGCATCTTGTTTGTGCCCCACATTGCTCGTTTCTTTGGTGGCTTGCGCGCCGATTTCCCTGAAGCAGTGGGTAAGGAGTTGCAGAAAGCTTTTCTCGACGACGAAGTGGTGGTGATTGGCACTGCTACGGAGTCTGAATACACTGAGCGTCTGCAGCCCAATGCAGTGATCAGCGAACGTGCACACGTCTTGCGCGTCGAGCCAACTACGTTGGAGGAGACCATTGCTATCTTGGATGTCATCAGACCACGCATCGCGGCAGATTACGGAGTGCGCATCGCCGACGAAGGTCTGAGAGAAGCTGCCAAGCTGGCCAGCCGCTATCTGACCGATACCCCGCTGCCGGTCAGCGCAGTGCACCTGTTGCATCGCACCTGTGCTACCTTGCACTTAGGACTTCACTCTGGTGTCGCGCAGCGAAGAGATGCGGCCGGTAACGAGACAGTGGACGCGGAGGATGTGATGCTCACTGTCAGCCAGCTGACAGGTATACCGGTCAAGCGACTTGGCGCCGACGAACGGGCACGCTATGCCAATATGGTGGAACACTTGCGACAGCGTATCGTTGGTCAGGATGAAGCTGTATTGGCAGTGAGTCGCGCGGTGAAGATGGCACGTGCCGGCCTGAAGGACCCCCGTCGTCCTATCGGTTCCTTCTTGTTCTTGGGCCCCACTGGAGTGGGCAAGACCGAACTGACCAAAGCACTGGCCGAGTTCTTATTCGGCAGCGAGGGGGCGATGATTGTGCTGGACATGACCGAGTTCCAGGATGAAAACGCGGTAAGCCGGCTGATCGGTGCGCCTCCCGGCTATGTTGGCTATGAGGAGGGTGGCCAGCTGACGGACAAAGTGGCCAGAATGCCCTATGCGGTGGTGCTGTTCGACGAGGCGGAGAAGGCACATCCTCGCGTTCTGGATGTGTTGTTGCAAGTGATGGAAGAAGGTCGGCTGACCGATGGCAGGGGGCGCGTTGTCAGCTTCGCCGAAACGGTGATCATACTGACCAGCAACATTGGCGGCCAGTATTTGTCCGACCCACAACTTCCTGTCGCGGTCGCGCGCGAAGCTGCCCAAGAGGAGCTCAAACGCCACTTTCGGGCAGAGTTTCTCAATCGCCTCAGCGAAATCGTGTTCTTCAACCGTCTGGACGAAGTTGCCTTGCGCAAAGTTCTAGACTTGCTGCTCGAGAAGGAGATCGTCCTGGCGGCCGAGCATGCCATCACCCTGGAAATCAGCGAGGCAGCACGTGTGTGGCTGCTGAAACAGAATGATCGTCCCGAGTGGGGTGCTCGGCCGTTACGTCGCATTATCGAGCGCTATATCCGCGAACGGTTAGCAGATTGGATGCTGCGTGAGGGCCCTGCTTCGAGCGCTATCGTGCGGGTCGATGTGCAGCTGGATCAGCTCGTGTTTCTCGCAGGGCAAGGCGAAGCTGCCAAGCAGACCTCCTAAGCTTGCTTTAAGCCTCTTCCTCTTCTTCGCGTTCAGCGCGCCGCTTGACAAGTTCAGGTTCTATAGCCGGAGCTTCCTCGGGGACCACCTCTTCCACTGCCTCAGCAACTCGTGGTGCCTCAATGTGTGCGATCATGGTCTCCGGTTCTGTTAGCACTGTGATTGATTCCGGCAGCTTGAGGTCACCCACAGTGATCGTGTCGTGGATACGCGATAGCGCACTCAGATCCACCTCAATTGCAGCAGGCAAATCAGCTGGGAAGCAATGCACCTCGATATGGTCAACTCCGTGCACCAGAATGCCCCCCAAGTCCTTCACCGCTGGTGCCTCGCCAATCAGACGCAGTGGCACCTCAGCGGTTATCTTCTCGGTCATCACCACCTGCTGAAAGTCAACGTGGATAATGTGATGGTGCAGCAAATCGCGTTGTACCTCGCGCGCCAACACCGAGATGGGCTCGCGGCCAGCAATCTGTAATCTAATCAGCTTGCTACCACCCGCACGAGCGAGTGCCTTTTGCAGTGTCTTCGCTTCAATCTGGATCGGCGTGGCGGCGTAATGACTGCCATACACGACTGCTGGCACGAAGCCTTGTGCTCTGAGTTGTTGCACTTGCTTGCCGATCTGTGTGCGCAAGTCTGCGTTCAAATCAATCTGTTCCATTGCATCTATGCTCCTAAATGAGAAGTCCAAAGGTTGGATAATAATTGAAACAGTATATTTCGTCAACTGGAGCGTTGCTGTCCTTTACCCTGAATTCATTGGTTCATTGCTTGCTATTCCCTATTACCTGGGGTAAAATCATAGTTCTATACGGTGCGACGAGAAACAGGGAGACCTCTATGCAAGAACCCCAAGCACCCGTCATTAAGATTCCCTCACTGTGCCTGTCACTTGAGAAGATCGTTGATTGGCGTCGCTCAGAGAAGGCACAGCTGGTGGGGCGCATTGCTGCGGTAGTGTTCTCTATCGCGATCACCGCAGGGATTATTTTACTGCGGCAACACATCCGAGGCTTCGCTGTTTATGGCTATCCGGGTATCTTCCTGGTCAGCTTAATCGGTAATGCTACCTTGCTGTTGCCGGCACCTACCTATGCGATTGTCTTCGCCGTAGGGGGGGTTATGAACCCCATTTTGGTGGGCATTGTAGCGGGCCTGGGAGCAGCATTGGGTGAAATGACCGGTTATCTGGCTGGCGTCGGCGGTCGCGGCGCAGTGGAGAACCGCGCCATATATGCCCAGCTCGAGTACTGGATGCGCCGTGCTGGCTGGCTGGTGATCCTGGCCCTTGCTGTGCTCCCCAATCCGTTCTTTGATGTTGGAGGCATGGTAGCAGGAGCACTGCGCATGCCGATACATCGTTTCCTGCTTGCCTGTTGGGCGGGCAAGACTGTACGTTTCATCGTGCTCGGTTTTACTGGCGAGTTCTTCCTAGGTTCCTGACGACGACACTATGAGCCAACCATGTCCGATTAATACCACCCAAATGGCAAAGGTCTACGATCCCCACGCCGTGGAGACAGTGCTCTACGAGTGGTGGGAGAAACAGGGATATTTCAAGCCAGAGGTCGCGCCACCCGATGCACGTCCTTTTGTTATCTCTATGCCGCCGCCCAATGTAACCGGTGAGTTACATATGGGTCATGCCATTACTACTTTTATCGAAGACTTGATGATTCGCTATCATCGGATGCAGGGGCGTGCAGCATTGTGGGTGCCGGGTACTGACCATGCCGGCATCGCGACCCAGCTCCAGGTTGAACGCATGTTGGCACGTGAAGGGCTTAGCCGCCAGCAAATCGGGCGCGAAGAGTTCCTGCGGCGCACATGGGAATGGAAGAACAAGTATGGCGGGCGCATTCAGCTTCAGCTGCGTCGTATGGGTGCCAGCTGCGATTGGGACCGTGAGCGCTTCACGCTTGACGAGGGCCTGTCACGCGCCGTGCGTGAGTGTTTTGTGCGTCTCTATGAAAAGGGTCTCATTTATCGGGGTGAGTATCTGGTCAACTGGTCGCCTGGCTTGCAGACCGCTGTAAGCGATCTCGAGGTCGAATATCGCGAAGAAGAGACAACGCTTTACTATTTCAAGTACCCTATCGCCGGTGCCCGTTTGGAGGATGGCCCTGGCGTGGGGTATATCCCGGTTGCCACAGTGCGCCCAGAGACCATCCTAGGCGACACCGCTGTTGCAGTACATCCGGATGACGAACGTTATCGGCATCTCATTGGTAAGACCTGTTTAGTGCCTATTCTCAACCGGCCCATTCCAGTGATCCAGGACACTTACGTGTCGATGGAGTTTGGTACCGGCGCACTAAAAATCACACCTGGCCACGATCCCAACGACTTTGAAATCGGCCAACGGCATGGTTTGCCCATTATCAACGTGTTGAATCCCGATGTGACTATGAACGAGCATGCCGGGCCGTATGCTGGTCTGGACCGTTACGAATGTCGCCGTCGACTGTGGGCAGATATGGAGGCTGCTGGGCTAGCCATCAAGACCGAAAAGTATGTCACCCAGGTGCCGCACTCGCAGCGAGGCGGCGAAGTGGTGGAACCAATGCTGAGCACGCAATGGTTCGTGCGGATGAGACCGCTGGCGGAAGCAGGTCTGGCTGCAGTGCGCGACGGACGCATTGTGATCATTCCAGAGCGTTTCACCAAAATTTATTATAACTGGCTGGAGAACATCCGCGACTGGTGCATCAGCCGCCAGCTATGGTGGGGACATCGCATTCCAGTGTGGTACTGCCAGGAATGTGGCCATATGATCGTGGTACGCATAGATCCTACCGCATGTACTCGGTGTGGTAGTACACATCTGGAGCAGGATCCCGATGTGCTTGACACATGGTTCAGCTCGGGACTGTGGCCCTTCTCTACTCTGGGCTGGCCGGACGATACACCTGATCTGCGCCGCTTCTACCCCACCGATGTGATGGAGACTGGCTACGACATCCTCTTCTTCTGGGTGGCACGGATGATCATGCAAGGGTTGGAGATGACCGGTCAGGTACCCTTCCGCATCGTCTATCTACATGGTCTGGTGCGTGATGCACAGGGACGCAAGATGAGCAAGACGGCGGGCAATGTGATCGACCCGCTGGAGATGATTGAACGCTACGGCACAGACGCGCTGCGCTTCAGCCTCCTGACCGGGAGCACACCGGGCAATGATATTAACCTCTCCGAGGAACGCATTGTAGCCGGCCGCAACTTCGCCAATAAGATCTGGAATATGGCGCGCTTTGTCGTCGGCCACTTGCGCGAACGTCCTGTTGATATTCCTGTAGACGTGTCACAGTTGCGGCTGACGTTGGCCGACCGTTGGATTCTCAGCCGCCACAATGAGATCATCGCCGCTGTCACGCGTCTAATAGATGCCTATCAGTTCGGCGAAGCAGGACGACAGCTGTATGAATTCATGTGGGGTGAGCTGGCCGACTGGTACATTGAAATAGCCAAAGTGCAATTGTCCAGCCAGGATGAACAGGTGCGCGACACAACTGTGCGCGTGTTGGTGTACGTGTTGGAGCGTTGTCTGCGCTTGTTACATCCCTATATGCCGTTTGTGACCGAAGCAATTTGGCAATACTTGCCTCATACTGGCGATGCCCTGATCATCGCCCGCTGGCCAACCCCTGGCGCGCGTGACGAAGAGTCAGAGGTGACAATGCAGCTCGTGATGGACGTGATTCGGGCGATCCGCAATGCACGCACTGAGTATGGCGTGGAAGTGGGCCGGCGCATCCCTGCGACGATTGTAGCAGGAGAAGAAGTGGACGTTTTCCAGTCCCATATGAGCATTCTGACTCAGCTGGCACACCTGGATGCAGCGCGCCTGGAAATTATTGCTGATTTGGAGGACAAGCCGCGGCAGGCGCTGGCGCTGGTAGTGAGCGGGATTGAAGTGTACTTGCCCCTGGCTGGGATGATAGACTTAGAGGCGGAGCGTGCACGCCTGAGCAAAGAATTGGAGAAGGTTGATGAGCAATTGGTGCGCAGTGAGAAAACGCTGAACAATCCCAGCTTTGTCAATAAAGCACCGCCCGACGTTGTGGAAAGGGAACGTTCCAAGATGGCAGCACTGCAAGAGCAAGCGGGCAAGTTGCGCCAACGGCTAGGTGTATTGGCGGGAGAGGGATAACGTTTGCGTAGAACGCGGGTCAGCTTACCCAAGACTTCCCAAGGTGATGGTTAATTGGGGATACCGTTTGCTAGGGTGTTCTTGGGGAATCTTAGCAGCATATGGTAAAATTTAATACGAGGTGATGTTCACGAGCAGGGTGTGTGTTACACCTCCGTTTCTTCCAACCGCCAAGCCCATTTCTGCGAAGCATAAAGCGATGGTTGTGCAGGATGTCTCGCGAATATGTCGTTTGCGGTGCTCTTTGGCCAGATTGGAATCTCAATACTGTGTGCCAGGAAGTATCTTGGGCACAAGAGAAAGTGAAGGGGGGTGGTCGCACTACAACGAGGAGATCCTTCTATACTTCCTCTACTAACCTTACCTCAACGTTGAAGGAAAGGAGAGAAAGATGAAACACATAAGACCCCTTATTATGATCATCGCTGTTCTGGCATTGGTGTTGGCAGCCAGTGTTCCTGCGATTGCTGCAAGCCCTTTCTCAGAAGAAGATATTTCTGGTGACTTCGTGTATTGGGCGCTGTGGAATGAAGGCGAACCTCAACAACAGGTATTCGCCGAAATGATTGCAGCTTTTCAGGAGAAATATCCTAATGTCAATATTCAGGTTACATGGGCCGGGCGCGAGGTCCTGACCAAAGCGCGCTCCGCTTTGATGGCTGGAGCTCAGCTGGACCTAGTGGATCAGGCCGCCGACGAGCTGAATGCAGCCTTCATTAAGAATGACTTGGCGATGCCGTTGGACGATCTGCTGGCTGAGAATGCTCTAGGTGAGGAAGTAGCTTTCAAGGACATCTTTGTTCCTGGTGTTCTAGAGCCATACAAGTGGAAAGAGCAGGTGGTGTTCATCCCATACGAGATCATTACCTCGGCCTACTGGTACGACGAGAACCTCTTCAAGGAATACAATCTCACAGTGCCAAAGACCTGGGACGAGATGATGCAAATGTGTGAGACACTCAAGGCGCAAGGCAAGGCCTGTATCGCCCAGGACGGCACGGCAGACATATACAACGCCTATTACTGGTATTGGCTGTCGGCCCGCATTATGGGCCCTGGCGCTTGGTACGCGGCTGTCAGCGATCCCACGGGTGCTGCATGGGATGATCCGGGTTGGTTGGAAGTAGCCAGAAAAGTCCAGGAGCCGGCTCAAAAAGGTTACTTTATGAGTGGTTGGGATGGCAGCGTCTGGCCTGCTGCACAGGTGGCTTGGTCGCAGGGTGAGGCGGCAGTCTTACTCTGCGGGAGCTGGATCCCCAATGAAACTGGCAAGACTGCCAAGCCTGGCTTCAAATATCGCGGTTTTGTATTCCCTGAGGTCACGGGCGGTAAGGGCAAGGCCACTGAGGTGGAGTCCTATTTGTTGGGCTGGTTGGTGCCCTCGTCTGCCAAGAACCCAGCCGCAGCTAAGGCCTTTATCAAGTTCGCGATGCAACGGGAGTGGCAACAAAAGATCGTGGATGTCGGTCAGAACATGGTGGCACGTAAGGATGTGCCATTGCCTGATGTACTGCCTGATATGAAGGCCTGGTTCGATACAGCCACTGCTCTACACAAGCCGTATGATGGTGTCCAGGCGGATCATCCGGGATGGTGGGCCACCATTTTCCTGCCTCTGGACGATCAGCTGATCAAACTCCAGATTACGCCAGAAGACTTCATTGCCACAATCAAGCAGCGCACCATTGAGTACTGGGCAAAGCCTACACCTACACCTGCAGCGCTACGTTAGAGGCGGGGTATATAGGGGAGGTTGTGAGAGGGAGGGGCACGGCATTGTCGTGCCCCTTCCCTATGCACAGCTTGGGAGAGGGCCAAAATGCGCAAGGAGAGAAAGCACATCATTATTCCTTTCTTGCTGCCTGCCGGATTGTTGTATTTGATCTTCTTTGTTTACCCGGCTCTGCAGGCGTTGGTCGTTAGCCTCTACGACTGGTCAGGGTTCACCCCTACATGGACCTTCATCGGACTGGACAATTTCCGAGAATTATTGCGCGATCGGGTGTACTGGGGCACGCTAGGCTTCACTATGATGATCCTTGTAGTGGGTGGCATGCTGGTGTTTGGCATTGCTTTCGTGTTCACCGCTATTCTTAGTTCTGGGATACGGGGCAAAAAGTTCTTCCGTGCTGTGCTATTCTTTCCCAATGTGGTCGCTACGGTGGCACTCGCGACGCTTTGGGCGTTTATCTACAATTATAACTTTGGGCTGCTGAATGGCTTTTTCAAGATGATCGGCCTGAAGCAATTGGGCAGCATAACGTGGACCGGACCGGGCCTGATCACCTGGGCTGTTTTGGTGGCGATGGTCTGGATCTATGTGGGTTTCTATGTCGTGCTGCTACTGGCTGGAGTGGATAAGATCTCGCCAGAGTTATTTGACGCTGCCAAGGTGGAAGGGGCGAATCAGCTCCAGATTTTTGTACGAATCACTATACCTCTGTTGTGGGATGTCCTTACAGTAGCCGTAGTCCTGTGGGGCATTGGTGCCATCAAGCAGTTTGAGTTTATGTACGCTTTTGCGGGTATCAGGCCCCCGCGCGACATATGGACTACAGCCGTTTACATGTACGTTCTTGCTTTCGGCAAGCGCGACGCCGTCTTCCGAATGGGTTATGGCACTGCTGTTGCGGTTACCCTGCTTATTCTGGTTATTATTTTTGTGTTGATTGCGCGGCGCCTGATGCGTCGTGAGGCAATTGAGTATTAGGCTTGTGAGGAGGGTCTCTAAAATGGGCCAGATACAGGTGATGTTGCCCACGCGTCGTGCAGTCTCCGGCCAGACCACTTGGGACCGACTGCGCCGTGTCCTTCCGCGTGTGCCGGCGACTTCGTTCCTTCTTTTCTGGACCGGGTTCACGATTTTTGCTTTTGTCTGGATCGTAGTATCGTCCTTCAAAGATAACCGCGAGTTGTTCGCCAGCGCATGGGCTCTTCCATCTGCCTTGCATTTCGAGAATTATGAGAAAGCATGGCGCCTCGCGCGGATGGGTAACTATTTCCTGAACAGTGTCGTCGTGGTTAGTATCTCCACTGCTGTGATCGTGGGCGTCTCTGCACCAGCGGCCTACGTGCTAAGCCGTATTCCATTCCGGGGGCGTGAGTTAATCACTAACGGTATTATCGCTGGCATGGGCGTTCCATACCAGGTGCTATTAGTGCCCCTATTTGTCCTGCTGACTAACCTCTATTTGGTGGATACATTACCAGGCTTGATGGTGGTGTACATTGCGTTGTCGTTGCCTTTCACGATATTCCTGTTGACAGGATTCTTCCGCTCGTTGCCCTCTGAGTTGGAGGACGCAGCAGCTATTGACGGTGCCAATGAGTATCAGGTGTTCTACCGGGTGATGCTGCCGCTGGCGTCACCTGGCATCATCACGGCGGCTATCTTCAACTTCATCGGGTTGTGGAACGAGTATATGCTTGCGCTGGTGATGATTAATGACCAGAACAAGCGTACTCTGTCGTTGGCATTGTATGGTCTACAGGGCTCGATGCAGTACACCTCGGATTGGGTCGGGTTGTTTGCCGGTGTAGTAATTGTAATGGTGCCGACTTTCATCTTATTCATCGTTATGTCCGAACGCGTGATAGCAGGTATCACCTTGGGAGCTACAAAGGGTTAGAGACATCCCTGTTGCCTGTGGCCTATGCTCTTAGGAGAAATAGTATTATTGATTGTACGATGGGAGGTTGGTCCTTATGCTAGATCTGCGGCACGCTGTGATGGCTAAGGTCGAGTCACTGCGTGAATATCTGATCGAGACAACTCAGGAGTTGGTACGCATTCCTTCCATCAACCATCCGCCAACAGGTGAGGAATTCAGCTGCCAAATGGTTGTGGCGCGGCACTTATATGAAATAGGGCTCACGCCTGATGTGTATTATCTGGATCAGGTGCCTGGTCTGAAGGATCATCCTTCCTACTGGCCGGGACGTTTCTACAACGACAGGCCAAATGTTGTGGCCCGGCGTGTTGGTGTAGGCGGTGGCCGATCTCTGGTGCTCAGTGGTCATATCGACACCGTGCCACTAGGTGTGCAGCCCTGGCGTCATAACCCATTTGGCGGAGAGATCGAAGACGGCCGACTGTACGGGCTTGGTGCCTATGACATGAAGAGCGGCTGCGCGCTAATCTTGGGCGTGATGCGCACATTGCAGGAGCTGAACATTACTTTGAGGGATACTTTGATCGCTGAGACTGTGGTGGATGAAGAGTTTGGCGGTGTAAACGGTACGCTGGCGGGCCGAGTACGTGGTGATAATGGTGATGCGATGATCATCACTGAGCCTTCCGGCCTCAAAGTGGTCAACAATGGCAACCGTGGTGGTCGGGTAGCTCATATTACACTTATCGGCTCAGAAGGTATTATGTTCGATGAGGATAAAGAGTCAGGAGTGGCGATCCGCCAGCTCGGACATTTGCTACGATGGGTGGACATCTTTCGCCAGCGACGGCGTGCCAAAGTAGTTGGCTGGCAGCCAGGCCCACTTGATCCAGTACCGGTGTGGATTACCAAGGTTTCAGCCGGCGGATGGGGCACCAATGTACCTATCACAGTGCCATCGGAAGTCAAAGTCGAGCTCTACTGGCAGCTAGTGCCCGGTGAGGAGCAGTCTCAGGTAGAGGGTGAGCTTCTGGCCCTTCTAGATGAGATGGTCGCTGAGAACCCTGACGATTTTACAGGGCGACCACAGATCGAATTTCCAATCCGCTTTATGCCGGCGTCCGAGATATCGGCTGATGCTCCCATTGTACGGATGCTGAGTCGCTGTGTGGCGGAGGTCGTGGGCGAACCACCCATAATACAGCCTATTGGTGGTCCGTCTGACCTCTATGTAGTCCAGCGCGATTTTGGTATACCGACTGTACACTATGGTGTGCGGGGCGGAGGAGCCCATGCCGCTGATGAATACATCATTGTCGACGATCTGGTGACTGCCACCCAAGCGTTAGCACTATTAGCATTGGACTGGTGTGGTGTGGCATAGCCTGTATGGGCTAAGGCATATATGGCTATGTTGTGAGAGTGGGTTGACACGGCCTCAAGCCCCAGCAGTGAAACAAGATGTGGGGTTTCTGGGGATGCTTACCCAAGCAAAGTTTGTGTGCTGCGCTATGGAAAAAATCTCTCCAGGTATCTCTCTGTGCATGCGTGTAACGCAGCTCCTATAATCCCAATCTCAGTCGCAGCACGGTGACAACATACTTCCAGCCGCGCTTGAGAAAGCCTAAGAGGTGTGTTGCAGTCTTGGACTCACCCGCCTGACGGGGCACGCATACATAGGGCACCTCTACCACACGGAATCCCATGCGTATAGCGCGGTAGAGCAAATCAATGCAATACTCCCCATAATCTCCACGCAGCGGGATGCGTTCGAACACTTGACGTCGCGCCATAATGAAACCACTGGTGTAATCGGTCAGGCGACGGTCGAGCAACACTGATGCACCCCAGTTGATAAGGCGGCTAAAGGCCAGCGCCATCTGCGAATGACCAACGTCCCCTCCGCCCGGCAGATAACGCGAGCCGACCGCCATGTCCGCCCCTGCCTGAAGCGCTTGCGCCAGGCGTGGCAAATCCTCCGGTGGCATCGAAAGGTCACAATCCATCCATGCCACCCAGTCACCGCGCGCGTGAGCAATGCCAGTGGCGATTGCTGTGGTCAGCCCTCGCTCCTGTATGCGACGGATGAGGTGTACCCGTGCATCAGCCTCCGCCAGTTTGATCACTTCGTGCCACGTGCCATCAGGTGAGTCATCGTCCACTACGATCACCTCCACCTGATAGGGGGAGAGTGCTTCTAACACTCTCTGAATGAGCGGCACAATATTCTCGCGTTCGTTGTAAGTAGGCAGGATCACGCTGATGTCCACCATAGAAATGTCACCCTCTTGTGTGCTTTTCTCTTGATCTCTCACGCATGCACAGTGGCTGTTGCTGACTGGCTCACTGCTTATTATCTTATTATAATGAAACATGCTCACATCTTGCGAGTAAGATGCTCAATTGACCCTATCACTGGAGAACTGTGCACCTCCTGATACTGCTGCCGCACTGAAGGCCAGCTTCTGGCGGCGAACCGGATTCCGCTGGTTGCCTGTGGTGTTGATGACCTTGTTCGTAATCGAGCCTCTATGGCAACCAGGTCTGCCGGGCACCGCAGACGCACCCATCCACTACTATCGTACGGTGGAATTTGTGGCCTCTTATGTCCCTGGCATTGTTTATCCTCGTTGGGCGCCTCATCTGGCGTATGGTTATGGTGTGCCGTTTTGGAGCTTTGTCCCCCCGTTACCTTACATTCTGCCGCTGCCATTTTGGGCAATGGGTTTATCGCTCGAGGTCAGTTGGAAGGTTGTCATAGCGCTGATCGCGCTGGCTTACGCGTTAGGTGCCTATTTGTTTGTACGTGATTGGTTAGGTACCTCGGCGGGTATAGTGGCGGCAGCGGTCTATCTTTTTGCGCCCTTTGCTTTGCGGGAGCTGCTCTTGTATGGGGGCAACTATCCACAATATTTGGCCATCGGTCTTTTCCCTTGGGTGCTCTGGGCGACAGGACGTCTAGCCAGGCGCGGTGGGTGGCTTTATGTCGTGCTTACTGCCGCTCTATTGGGTGCGTTGATCTTGAGCCACCTTTTCCATGCCTTGATTATGATCCCAATAGCAGGCCTCTATGCCTTGCTGAGCTGGTTCCTGGGCGAAACGGCGCGAGCGCGTACTCATGAGTTTAGTAACCTATCCCCGCTTCACGTGTTCTCGTCTTTTCGACGTACCCGAGCATGGCGCCAGCTTGCCGCCATCCTCCTTGCGTTTGGTGCTGGATTGTCGTGGAGCGCCTTCTTCTGGGTACCTGCGCTCATCGAACGCGAGTGGACGCACGCGGTGGAAGAGCGTTATCTGGATGTCAGCCCCATTTCGTTGCGTTTTTTGGACGTTAATGAGCTGTTAGCATTGCCGCAAGCGCTGGACAGAGCATGCGCTAACCCTTGGGTGCCATTCGCACTCGGGCCCGTTGTCCTGTTGCTCGCAGCGGCTGGTGTGGGCAGGTTGTTGCGTCGCCGACTACGTGGCCCTGAAAGCATATTGGGGTTGTTCTTCTTAGTATTGGTATCTTTGGGTATCTTTATGACGTTGCCACAGTCATTGTGGCTGTGGTTAAACCTCCCTTTCCTGGCGGTGGCAGAGTTCCCCTGGCGTATGCTTGGCCTAGTCAACCTGTGCTTGGCCTTTCTGGCTGCGATGGCATTAGCACCCCCTATGACAGCTCATGGCTCGGTTCGGCGGCATACTATGCACAAGACACTCGACCTGCTTGCCATTCCAGCTGTGCTGGCAGTGTTGCTAGGTTCGACGGTCTACCTGTACCCCTTGCGCCCGTTTGCACATTACGGCGAGCGTTTGGCTGACCTAGCTGCTTTCGAGTTGCAAATGCGCACCATCGGACTGACCACGCTGGGTGAGTATGTGCCACGTTGGGTGGAGCATATGCCTACGTCTTCATCGCTGGCTGAAGCTTTGGTACGCGGCGTGCCGCCGGAATCTCTGGAGAAGCTGGATCGCACCCAGCTACCGGAGGGCGCGGCTGTGATACGCCTCGCACATTCGGCAGTCAGTGAGACTTATCAGACAGAGAGTCCACACCCCTTCCGGGCGCGCTTTCTTACCTTCTACTTCCCCGGATGGGAAGCATATTTGGATGGACAACCGATACCGCTTTCCATTGAACCGGGTAGTGGTCTGATCACTATAGAGATACCGGCCGGCAAGCACACACTCCACCTTACGTTCGGTGATACCCCGTTGCGCACTGGTGCCAATCTCACATCTATTGTGACAGCGGTGGCGCTACTGCTGGTGAGCATCTGGCGTATCCGAGTTGCTTGGACGTGCTCTGGTACCCTGGAAGCAGATCATCCTCCCCTTAGTGGGAGGTCGAGTCCCATCGCAGCATGGGGTCTATCCATTATACTGCTGGCCACGTTCCTGCTGAAAGTGGTGGTGATTGACCCGCAGACCACCTGGTTCCGCCGTCACTCGCCACCCGGTCAGGTGCTGGGCGTGCAACACCCTATGCGAGTGGACTTAAACGGTCACTTCTGGCTGCTGGGATATGATCTGGAACGCGAGCAGGTAGCACAGGGAAGTGCGGTGCGCGTGGTGCTTTACTGGCAAGCCCAGAAGGCCATCTCGGTGAACTATCGTTCCTTTGTACACTTGGATGCACCCCACGATCAACGCACATGGGCAATCAGTGACAACTTCCACCCGGGCGATGTGACCGCTCAAATCGAGTTGCCCACCAGCACGTGGGATACACAACATTATGTGCGCGATGAGCATCATCTGCTTGTCCCGCGAAACGTGCCTCCGGTCACCTTTAGTCTGCGTGCCGGCTTATATGATCCGTCTACTGGGATCCGTGTTCCGTTGCGCGACGGTGGCGATACTATCACTTTACAACCACTGCGCATCGTGCGTGGCAATGGCTTGCGTCCGGAGGATCTGCCCAACCGTAGCGACTACCTTTTGGGTGATGTGCTGCGCCTGCGTGGCTATGCCTGGGATGCGTCCGGGCACACGCTGACGCTCTACTGGCAGGCGGAACGAGTGCCACAAGGGGAGGTAGTCGTTTTTGTACATTTGTTGAACGAGCGTGGTGAGCTGGTGTGGGGTGCCGACTCACCACCGCTGGGCGGATTGTATCCGGTACAAGCATGGCAGGTTGATGAGCTGGTAACCGATCCGCGCCCGCTTGACCTGATGAAGCTACCTGTGGGCGACTATACTGTGCTGGTAGGCATGTACTGGCGCGACACGTTGGAGCGGCTGCCAGTGCGTGACGCCACAGGCAGTCTTCTCCCGGACAATGCTATCCTGTTAATGACTTTGAGTGTGCCGGACGGACGATGACGTTACGCGCGCTGCCGCCCGAGTTCATCATACTCGTTGGGGCCGTGTTATTGTTGCTTGGGGTGCTGGCAAGCAAGGCATCGCATCGTTTGGGTATCCCTGCCTTGCTGATGTTCCTCGCACTTGGTATGCTGGCTGGCTCGGATGGGCCCGGTGGTGTCTATTTCGATGATCACTGGCTGGCACAGTTTCTGGGTTCAGTGGCACTGGCTTACATCCTGTTCGCCGGCGGCTTAAACACTAGCTGGATCGTGGTACGACCGGTCTTGCTGCCAAGTGCAATGCTCTCTACCCTTGGTGTGGTGCTGACTGCTGTCCTGCTGGGTGCTTTTGCTCATCTGGTGTTGAAGATTGATCTAACCGTCAGCCTGCTATTGGGCGCTATTGTCTCCTCAACCGATGCCGCGGCAGTCTTCTCGATCCTGCGCTCTCATGACGTACGCCTGCGTGGCCACTTGGAGCCTTTGCTTGAGCTCGAGTCTGGTAGCAATGATCCTATGGCTGTGTTTCTGACCGTCGGGCTCACTCGCATGCTGAGCGATCCAGAAGTCTCATTAGTGGATTTGCTCCCCCAGTTCTTGATTCAATTTGGCGTAGGCGGGGTATTGGGATTCATTTTCGGCAAGCTGGTTGTTTGGCTGATCAACAACCTGCGACTGCATGCCGAGGGCCTCTACCCAGTATTGACCTTCGCGCTAGTGTTGTTTGTCTTTGGTGTCAGCAGTGCCCTGCAAGGTAATGGTTTTCTGGCTGTCTACCTCGCTGGCATCACGATGGGCAACCACAGCTTTCTTCATCGACGCAGCTTGGCACGTTTTCACGATGGGTTAGCCTGGTTGATGCAGATTGTCATGTTCCTGATGCTTGGGCTGCTGGTCTTCCCGTCGCGACTTGTGACAATTGCTGGTATAGGGTTGGTAGTCGCTGTCTTCTTGATGCTCGTGGCACGCCCGCTCAGCGTGATGCTCACGCTGGTGCCCTTTCGCATACCGTTGGCCGAGAAGGCGATACTCTCATGGGTGGGGTTGCGCGGTGCCGTGCCCATTGTACTAGCCACCTTCCCTTTGCTGGCTGACGTACCGCAAGCCAATGTCCTTTTTGATGTAGTGTTCTTTGTTGTGTTAACTTCTGTGCTGATCCAAGGCACCAGCATTCCACGCGTGGCGCGCTGGCTGGGTGTGCACGAGCCACAGTTAGCGAGATCTGCAGCACCCATCCACGAGGAATTTGTGGATCGCTGTGGTGGTGAGCTGGTTGAGATCACACTGCACGAGGAATCGCCAGCGGTTGGTCGCCGCATTGTTGATCTTGACCTTCCGCCGGAGACGCTGGTGGTGCTCATTAAGCGCCATGGTGAGTTCATCATCCCACGCGGCAGTGTCGCATTGGAAGCGGGTGATCAGGTGTTGATTGCTGCTGGGGCCGAGACATTGGACAAGACCAGAAAAATTCTGGGATTAAACACAACTCAATATCAGCCGATTTTCCCAAGAAACCCAAGAAAGATGATGAGCGACAAACTGGGTGGTGAATCGCCTGCTGAGTGAGGGGTGGAACGCACCTGTCCGCGCATCACAGTGTAGCGATGGTGTTATAATTTAGGTGGTCGGAGGTTGTTAAGGAGTCGGGCAACGCGGTTATGCCGGAGCATTGACATGGAATGTTCATCCAGTCTGCTTCGGTAATCTGCGCTATTGTCCTGTTCCTGCGAGCCTCTGTGCCTCCGCAACCACATCATCCTGAACTTCTTAACTATGCCTGAGGAGGGACATCTGTGTTCAAACGCGTTGTCATCACTGGCTTGGGCGCCATCACTCCGTTAGGTCATGATGTTCCTACTACTTGGGAGGCGCTGAAAGCTGGCCGTTCTGGCATTCGACGCATCACCTGTTTTGATCCTTCAGGGTTAGCCACCCAGTTCGCTGGAGAAGTGGTTGATTTCGACCCTCTGAAGTACTTCGACCGGCGAGAGGCGCGTCGTATGGATCGTGTCACCCAGTTCGCTATGGTGGCTGCTGCTGAGGCACTGAACGACTCTGGTTTGCTGGAAGCACCCATCAATAGAGACCGTATCGGTGTTGTGGTCAGCAGTGCGGTGGGTGGCATTATAACCCTGCTGGAAAATCAGGAGATCTTGCGCACTCGGGGGCCGAACAAACTGAACCCCTGGTTCATTCCTATGATGTTGGTGGATACGCCTTCTGCTCAGCTGGGCATCCGGTATGGCTTTCGCGGTCCCAATATGGCAATCGTCACTGCCTGTGCTACTGGTAGCAATGCGGTGGGCGAAGCATTTGAGATGGTAGCGCGTGGTGCCGCGGATGCCATCGTAGCAGGCGGGGCCGAAGCTGCTTTGCTGCCTATTGTCATCGCCGGTTTCGATGTAATGGGCGCTATGTCATTGCGCAATGACGCGCCGGAGAAAGCTTGTCGTCCCTTCGACATAGACCGGGATGGTTTTGTGGTCAGTGAGGGGGCTGCAGTGATGGTTCTGGAGAGTTTAGAGCACGCCCTGGCGCGTGGTGCGCGCATCTATGCCGAATTTGCTGGCTATGGCACTTCAGTAGATGCGGATCACATGGCCGCGCCGTTGGCCAGTGGCGAAGGTGCTGCCGTGGCCATCCGTGCAGCCCTGGCACGCGCTGACATGCAGCCTTCCGACATCGATTATATCAATGCCCATGGGACTAGCACTAAGCTCAACGATGTAGCTGAGACAAATGCTATTAAGCTGGTCTTTGGCGAGACTGCTTATCGCGTACCCATTAGCTCTACCAAGTCTATGACGGGTCACTTGCTGGCGGGCGCTGGTGCATTGGAGGCGCTCGTTTGCGTAAAAACCATCGAAGAGGGTATCATTGCGCCGACAATCAATCTGGAACATCCTGATCCGGAGTGTGATCTGGACTATGTGCCCAATGTCGCGCGCCGGGCGGATGTGCGTGTCGCTATGTCCAACTCATTTGGATTTGGCGGTCACAATGCAACAGTGATCATCAAACGCTACGAAGCATAAGTTATGGCACGTTACGCACATATTATCGGCTGGGGCAAAGCTATTCCCCGCCGCGTCATGACCAATGACGATTGGGCCAAGCTGGTTGATACCTCGGATGAGTGGATCCGCTCGCGCACTGGTGTGCGCGAGCGACATATTGTCTCCGAAGGCGAGTCAACCCTGACACTAGCCTTGGAAGCAGCGCGCAATGCGCTGGAGGTGGCTCGTCTCTCACCTGCCTATCTGGATTTGATCATCGTGGCCACCGTTACACCGGAATATCAGTTCCCTGCGACGGCGTGCTTGCTCCAGGATCGCTTGGGTGCCAGCCGCGCTGCTGCCTTCGACCTGAGTGCGGGCTGTTCCGGCTTTATCTATGGCGTCTCGTTGGCCAGCGACGCCATTCGCATAGGCAGCTATCAGTATGCGCTGGTGGTCGGTGCCGAAACATTGAGTCGCATCATGGATTGGCAAGATCGTGCCACTTGTGTCCTCTTTGGTGATGGCGCCGGCGCTGTCGTGTTAGCTGCCAGCCAGGTGCCGGGTGGCGTGATGTCCCATATGCTGGGTGCTGACGGTTCCGGTGCCGACTACCTGATTATGCTCGGGGGAGGTAGTCGCCATCCTACCACACATGAGACGGTCGAGCAACGCATGCATTATATCAAGATGAATGGCCGTGAGGTTTTCAAGTTCGCGACGCGTGCGATGGACCGAGCGACACGTTTGGTGTGTGAGCGTGCCAACGTCCCCCTAGAAGATGTAGAGCTGGTGGTACCTCATCAGGCCAACGATCGCATCATTCAGTCGGCTGCTAAGTCGCTTGGCCTGCCTGACTCCGCTTTCTACGTGAACTTGGACCGCTACGGCAACACATCGGCTGCTTCCATCCCCATTGCGCTGTGCGAAGTATTAGAGAAAGGGCTGGTACACCGTCGCGACCATGTAGTACTGGTCGGGTTTGGTGCTGGCCTTACCTGGGGAGCGCTGCTCCTTCAGTGGGAGACACCTTTCCCCACAGTACCCCTCAAATGGTGGCAGCGCCTCTACAACGCCATCTATTACCGCTGGGCGCAGCTACGTTCGTGGCTAGCGCGGTTGCGGCGACGCGTGGAGGGCTGGCAGAGCCGTGAGAATGGCGGCAACGGTGAGCCACGCAAGGTCCCTCCGCCATCGCATGGAGAGACAACCGCTCCCTCCACTGCCCGTCCCGGGGCAGCACGCGATGAAGGAGCAAAGGTTCCCGAGATTTCGCCAACTGCGGACGAACGCGCTTCACACCCTGAGGAGTCCCCAACACGCGCACGTGGTGCCAACCAGGAGGGAAGCTAGCAGTACTGGCTCCGATGTGGCGTCCTCGGGGAGAATGCACCAGGGTCTTTCTAAAGTCAAAGAGCAGGGATGTCAAACTAGCCTCATTGTCGCTCCCTGGTATTTTGTATTCATAACTCGAGCCGTGTGTCTTGCTGGCTTGGGATCTCGCACGATATCAGCATACCAGGACGCAAGCGCCCTTTAGATGTGGAGATCACCACTGCTTGATGGCCTAGTTGTGGCTGGTAGATGCCCAGCCATGGTGCCGTCCGATAGGCACGTGCTGTCGCCGTCCAAAGCCACAAAGGCATCTTACCACTCAGGATCACCCCTTTGTCGGCTGGTATACGCGGGAGACGTACACGCTCGATTTCGGCATAGTCCAGATAGCCTCCTGCTGGCAGGAGGTCCACCCATACGTGTGTCGGGTACTCGGTCACATGCGCTTGCAGTGGGGAACCAGTTGTGTCGTCCGTCAGCTCAAGCGCAGGTGGCGCAATCCAGCCCAGCCGAACGTCAAACTGGTGCAATGGTGCAGGGTAGGCATGTACCGCCAATGCGGCGTACAGCCAATTAGGACCGCGGTCGTAAATAGCCAGTGGCAGATGCGGCGGTGCATATGTGAGCACGGCTTGGAGTTGCTCCGGTGACCATTGCTCCCGAAAGCGTTCTTCTGCTATGACCAGCATTCGTCTTAATCGTTCCAGCTCGACCACCAGGTCGGCTGGCGCTATCGACAGGTGTATCTTGCGCAGCTCCTCAGAGTCATAAGCGAAGAGGTTCGCCAGCAGATCGACTAGGGCAATGGTCACAGGACCTGTAGCTATGTGCCCGCGCTCCAATCCAGCGATCTGCCCGCGCAGTATCGGGCTGTGTTCTTCCAGCACATCTTCGCCCTCGCGCACCGAGCGCAAATCAGCAATAATCTGCAGATTATGCCGTCGTGCCATCTGACTCCATCGGGCGTGGCTGGCGCGGTCGCATGTTAGCAGGATGGCATGTGTGCAGCGGTCTAATACAGCCTCTTGCCAATCCGTGGGGCTGCCGCCCATGTCAACAATTAGTGGGAGGTGGCGACGTGCGATGTCGCGTGAGATATGCCGAATCCACTCAGGCGTGACAACGCTCTTGATGCGGATCCGCCGTACCAATGCCTGATCCGCCTCGTTGGCCCAATCGCCTTCACCGTCGGGAAAGGCACGCAGAACGTAGTGTGCTACATTGCGTGCTCGGAGTGCTCTTGTCAGGTTGTAAGCGAGCACTGATTTGCCGCTGTGCGGCGGCCCGCCAATCATAACTGCCGGAAACAGTTCCATATAGCTAGTACTCGCTTCCCTCTGTGCCTAATGGTCCATAGAGCATCTCTCAACTCACCAGTTCTCGGGGACTTTTATGCAGAGTTTTCGTCTTTTCTGGTACTTGTTTCTCTCTTGACCGATAACTGAGATTGTGTTAACCTTTGCAAGGATGCCTGCATACGTCTTCTTGTTTTTGTCGAGGCAATGCAGGCAATTCCTAGGTGTGTCTCTCTTATATCAACTAAGCGATCTGCTTTGGAGCGATGGAGACCGAGAGTATCCTTCTGGTAACTGTGGGCGGTCAACCCCAAGTAGTGACCTTCGCCCTGGACTGGCTGCTGGCACGCGGCGAGATCATTCGCGAAGTAGTGGTGCTGCATCTGTCCCCCACCACCGATCTCCCTGATGAGTATCGATGTACCCAGCGTGCATTGGAACAGCTGCATCGCGAGTTCGGTGGTGACCAGTACCGCGGACACCCGTGCCGTCTGCGGCTGGTACCTATCCGACATAATGATGATCTCCGTCTGCCTGACATTCGCAATGAGGCAGATGCTGATGCGGTCTGGTGTGCAGTATACCAGCTGTTGACGACGTTGAAAGCCCAGGGGCGTCCGTTGCATCTGTGCATCGCTGGTGGCCGACGCACTATGGCTCTGTTGACGTTCAGCGCAGCTATGTTGTTGTGTGGTCATCAGGATCACGTGTGGCATATGTACACGCCCACTGGGTTTCTGAAACGTGCTCGCGACGGCGCCGTTATGCACGCACAATCGACGGATGGTGTGCGCCTCATCCGGGTGCCTTTTGTACCTTGGGGCACCTACTTCCCGGCATTGCGTAAGCTGGTGCATTCGTCGGCAGAGGTTATCGCTGCCCAGACTGCCGAGCTGGAAGCCACTGAGTATGCGCGTTGTCAGAATGTGTTCGCACAGTTGACGAAGCGACAGCGCGAGGTATTGCGTCTGCTGGCTGCTGGATGTACACCACAGGATATTGCTGAACGCTTGCACGTCACCCTGGCGACGGTCAACGCTCACAAGACAGCCATCCTTGATCAGTGTCGCATTGCATGGAATCTGCCGGAGGATGCCTATCTCTCGTACCACTTTGTGCACGATCACTTCGCCCGTTTTCTCCGTTATCTGGATGAACGCTCACCCTAGTAGCTATAACACGAAAGGCATTGAGGAGCATCATTACTTTCTACAATCTCAATTCGATAAATCTCCAATGCGCTGGAGCAATGTGCAGGGTACTATATGTTTGATGAAAGGGCTATCGCAAAAGGAGTGGACTGTGGCACGCCAGCAAGATGATCTTGACGAGTATGACGACAAGTATGACCCGGATTGGGCGGACGAGGAGGACAACATTTTCGCGCCGGACACGATTATGGGTATACCTTTCCCGATTGCCATCGACATTATGCGGGGCAGGTGGCCGCCCGGGCGTGAGGACGCGGGCTTCTTCGATAGTGAAGACCCCTTTGGCGGCGAAGACACGCTCTTTGGTGACGAAGGGCCTTTCGGAGACAACGAGGGCTTCTTTGGAGACGGTGGGCCATTGGACGACGGGATGGATCTGTAATGGCCTGGGCCCGGTACAGCCCCTCTGACAAAGTTGAAGGAGGTGAGGATGGCTGAAATCAAAGAAGAGACATTGCAGGCGGCTCTTGCTGGACTGCTGCACGACATTGGCAAGTTTGCACAACGGGCGAAACGGCCAGGTAAGCACACCGAGGTAGGTGGCAATATTGTCAATGAAATCGTGCCACCTGCCTGGCGCAGTTTTATGTATCCAGTGATGGGACACCACGATAAACCATTGATTGACCGTTTGACCAAAGTCGTAGCGCTGTCTGATCGGCTCTCCGCTGGCGAGCGCGCCGATGAGGATACAGAACAGCCACGCCAGCTGCTTTCCATATTCTGTCGACTGCAGATCAAGCAGCAAAACGAACAGGGGGAGTCTCGGGTGCTGCGCTGCCAAAACCAAGCCTATTGGCCGCTCAAGCCGCTGGCGCTGCAACGCGATACACTCTTTCCAGGCCAAGCGTTGCCGGATGTCGCCGGAGCTTATGGCGACCTGTGGGCTGGCTTCCAGACTAAGGCGAAGCAACTTTGTGACGTGCACAGCCAGGAGGGGCAACTGGCGGTTTATCTGGAGAGCCTGCTGTTGTTGATGCAGCAATACACGTGGTGCGTACCGTCGGCCTATTATCGTTCTCAGCCGGATGTCAGCCTGTATGACCACAGCCGCATGACTGCAGCGCTGGCCGCTATAGTGCATGCCTTCGATGAAGAGCAATTGGATAAGCTACTCCAGTCGCCCGAAACGAATCCGACCGAGGTAGCTTTACTGGTAGGCGGTGATATTTCCGGCGTGCAGGATTTTATTTACACCATCACTTCGCAGGGTGCAGCGAGCGCTTTGCGTGGGCGTTCGTTCTATCTACAACTGCTGACTGAGGTGCTGGCGCGGTACGTGCTGCGCGAGCTTGGGCTGCCGGTATGCAACCTGATCTATCAGGGTGGTGGCGGCTTCTACCTGTTGGCACGGGCTGAAGACCATAGCAACCTGCAGCGCATCCAGCGCCAGATCAGCGGACGGCTATGGCAGCATCATCGCGGTGACCTCTACTTGGCGCTGGCTGGCGTACCATTGGCTGCAGCCGACTTCTTCGATGGGCGCATCTCTGGCAAATGGGAGGAGCTGGCTCGCGCATTGCGCAACACAAAGCAACATCGTTTCGCTGAGGCCGAAAAAGTGCTGTCAGATGTGTTCGCACCCCAAGAGGATGGCGGCAATGAGGAAAAGCAGTGCGCCGTGTGTGGGCGCGAACACCCGGGGACCGTTGAATCCAAGCGACCGGGCGAGGAGGAAGGGGTGCGCAAATGCCCGCCGTGTGCATCGTACGAGGAGCTGGGCAAGGATTTGCGCCGCGCGCGTTACTTGGAACTGCGTGAATGTGTGGTTTCAGGCAACGAGACCTCTCCAAGTTTGGCGCAGACGCAACCTGGGCAGTGGCACGAGGTCTTGGCCGCTTTCGGCTGGCAGGCTGCGGTGCACGAGAAACCTCCGACCCCTGGCGGTTGCGCGGGAGTGGTGTTGGCGCTGGATGACGAAGCGCTTGGGAGACTTGGCCCCACAAGCACCACAGCGGTAGGACGACGCTTCCTGGTGAATGTCACACCCTGTGTGACGCATGCTGACCTTAAACACTTCCCTGATAAAGTGGAGAAGGACCAGAAAGAGGGTGATGTAAAGCCCTTCTCACTGCTGGAGGCACAATCGAGGGGGATCCAGCGGTTGGGTGTGTTGCGCATGGACCTTGATGATGGTGGCAGGCTGTTCAGTGACGGCTTCACCGAGTATGACAAGAATGGCAACGTTGTGCGTCGCTTCGCCACCTTGTCTCGTGTGGCGACACTCAGCTTTGCAATTAGCCTCTATTTCGAAGGCTGGGTGGAATACTTAGCTCAGAGCATGAACCGGGAGACGGCAACCGAAGAGATCAAAAAAGGTGTGCCGCGCGGCGAGACACTCTATTCAATCTACTCAGGCGGCGATGATCTGTTCTTTGTAGGAGCGTGGGATCGTGTGATCGAGCTGGCGCGACGTGTGCGTGCTGACCTGACGCCATTCGCCGCGGGTCATCCCGGCATCCACGCCAGCGCGGGTGTCGTTCTGGTGGGTGGCAAGTATCCGCTCTATCAGGCAGCGCACGACGCTGGCAAGGCCGAGAGCGATGCCAAAGGTTATGAAGGGAGCGTAAATGGGTTCAAGCGTACCAAGGATGCCGTTGCCTTCTTGGGGCAGACGGTGGCGTGGGAGCGTTTCGGGTTGGCGCAGCCAATTCCGCAGGGGTTGGATACGGTCAGCAGCCTGGCCCAGCTGCTGTTGCATCTTACCAGTCGCCCCGAGGAAGGCGGTATGGGTGTGCCGGAGGCATTGTTACGCATTCTGATGCGTGCTCAGGAACAGCACGATGAGGCCGCGCGGAAGCGGTGTGCGTGTGGTGAAGAACTCAACCGTCAGGGTGAGGAGCAGACGTTGTGGGGCCCATGGATGTGGCGCACTCATTACATGCTCAAACGGATGGCGAAACGCCAGAAGAATCGTGGCGATAGAGAAATCGACCAGCTGGCTGATCAGCTGAAGGCGGACAACTTCCGTGCCATCGAATGGATAGGCCTGGCAGCACGCTGGGTGGACCTGCTGTTGCGCCGTGCAGTACAACGGTGAGATTTAGAAAGGCTTCGTGCGATCTTGTGGTTATCAGATGAATAACGTTTCACTGAGACCATTGGTCACTCAGGACCTGCATATATTGTTTGACGGAGGTGAACTATGAATCAGTCAAGAGGCAATCCACAACAGGCTGTGCCTCGTCCTTCGGAAAAGGACCTGCGCACCATTATCACCGATCCCAATGGGGCGGAGACGCTGGTGCACTGGGCCGATCAGTTGGGAAAGAATCTCAAGGATAGCGGCTTGACCACCAGCCAGATTCGAGCGCTCTTCGGTGAGGTGCGCCAGATCCAGGCGGAGTGGGCAATCGAGCGACGGCGTCAGCAGGCCTTGCGACGGCTTATCCTGCTTAAGCCGAAGATGGCTTATCGAGCGCGCAAGGAGCGCGGCAGCGCGGTACGCGATCTTGTGAATGTGTTACAGCCAGCGCTTGATCTGGTGGTGAAAGCGAAACCCAAAGAACAGGCTGGGGGTAGCCGCGATAATCAGGATGAGAATTACCAGCGCTTTGTGGAGTTCTTTGAGGCAATCCTGGCCTATCACAAGGCGTATGGCGGTGACTGAGAAGAGGAGGACAACCTATGGCTAAACAAATCCAGCTGAAAGGACGCGTGTTTCTCAGTTTTGAAATTGAGGCGGTGACAGGACTGCACATCGGTGGATCCGAGACCGGCATCGAGATCGGTGGCGTGGACAAAACGGTCATCCGCGATCCACTCACCAACCGACCCTATATCCCTGGTTCCTCGCTCAAGGGCAAGATGCGCAGCCTGTTAGAGAAGTATCGCGGATTGCCCCAAAACCAGCGCATCGGACAGGGCTATATTCATTCCTGTGGCGCGGATAACAAGGAAAAGGGCAGACAGGATTACGCAAGGTGTGATGTCTGCCAGGTATTCGGAGTGCCCGGTGAGCGCGACTTTGCCACGCCTACTCGTCTGGTGGTACGCGATATGCACCTGAGCGACGAGAGCGCTAAGCGTTTGGAAGAGACGGCACGCACCGACCTACCCTATACTGAGGTGAAGGTTGAGGTCTCGATCGACCGTGTCACCTCGGCAGCCAATCCACGCCAGATGGAGCGCGTGCCGGCAGGCAGTATATTTGGCAGCGCGGGCGGAGACGTGTTCGTTTACAGCGTCTACGAAGGCGACGGTTGCAACGCTGAGCGCGATGTAGAACGCCTGGAAGCGCTCTTCACCGCGATGCAGTTGCTGGAAGACGACTACCTGGGTGGGTTGGGTTCGCGTGGCTCTGGCAAGGTGCGTTTTGCAAACATCCAGCTGGGTGTGCGCGCCAACGGCAGCTATCTGGATCAGCCACAGCAAATTGGAGAATACCCGAGCCTAAGCAATCTTTTGCAGGAGCGCGCTACCATTATCAAAGAGGTCAAGCGAGCCCTTGGCCTCCCGGCGTAGCCGAGCTGCGGAAAGGAGGCAATTATGCCAACGCTTGACGTCATCCGTCTCTCGTTTCCGGGCGGACTCCATATCGGCACACATGCCGTTACGCTGGAGGAAAGTGGCGTCTGCATCCCATCGGACTCGCTTTTCGCCGCGTTAGTGGATACCTACCGGCGCGACGGAGGCGAGCCGGCACAGTGGATGGAATCTTTCCCCCGTGCACAGCTGAGGCAAGCTGGCGCAGCACCTGAGAATGACCTTTGGGAACACAGTGAGGCCAATGCACCCTTTGTACTCACAAGTGCCTTTCCCTATGCTGGTGCGGTGCTGTTTTTCCCAATGCCGGTGGCATTACAGCACCTGTTTGGATCCGAGGTGCTCAAGGAACGGCGCAAAGACATCAGCCGCATCCGTTACGTATCGCCGGGCATTCTAGAGAGGATACTAAAGGGTGAGCAGATGGAGGGGTGGCTCTTCCCGGCTGACGCAAAGGCAGAACCAACCAAAGGAGTCGCACTGCAGGGAGGAGCGTTCTGGCTGACCGTCGACGAGTGCGACCAGCTACCAGTACACTGGACGCGCGATGAAAAATGCCATCGCACGTTGCCGCGACGTACATTGCGGCAACGACGCGTGTTCGCCAATGTGCAGGTGCCGCGCGTCACAATTAGTCGCATTACTTCGGCATCACAGATTTTCCACGCCGGCCGTGTCTGCTTTGCGTCGAACTGTGGACTGTGGTTTGGAATTCAGTGGCGTGATCCCGATGCGCCACTAGGACAGTCGAGCTACCGCGTTACTATGGAGCGCCTGTTGACGTTGCTGGGTGATGACGGAGTAGGGGGCGAACGCACTACCGGCTACGGTGCGTTTCGCTGGGAGCGTGCTGATCGGCGGCTTAAGCTGCCCGACCCACAACAGGGCACACCAGCTCTGCTGCTCAGCCGTTACCATCCGCGCGCAAAAGAGCTGCCCAATGCGCTCACGCGGGCGTGGGGATATAGCCTGATACCGGTGGGCGGTTGGCTGCGCACATGGGGCTCTCCAGCACAGCGCCGCCGCCGCGTGTGGCTCGTGAGCGAGGGCAGCATTGTTCACGCAGTGGGCGAACTCCCTTGGGGCGATGTGGTCGATGTGCGACCCGTGTATCGCAGCTCCACCAGCTGGCTTGAACATCCCGTGTGGCGCTACGGACTGGCTCTGGCGATTGGCATACAGGAGGGATCTCAATGAGCGAGCGGGATGGCTATCGTATGTATCGGGTAATTGTGCGCACGCTCACACCATTGCATATCGGTAATGGACGCGAGCTGCTCAATGAGTATGACTATGCCATTCAGAATGGGCACACATGGCGGATCAACGAGAATACATTGTTGGAAGCGCAACTCGCCGACGATCCGGCACTGGCTGATCGATTGGCCAAAACGCCACCGAAGCAGTTGTTGCAGCCGCGTGATTACCAGATGGGGAGTCCTTTCTTTCGTTATGTCATCAAGGGAACGCCACGCTCACATGCGCCTGGCGCTGTGTTGCGCGAACAAATCAAGGACGTCTACGATCGCCCCTACCTGCCCGGCACGACCGTGAAGGGGGCGTTGCGCACAGCATTAGCGTGGACAGCGTGGCGTGCGCTCAAGCTACGTCCCGAGCGGGCACAGCTGGGTCGCGATCGTCGCTTCGCTGCCCAATGGTATGAGCAGGAGATGTTCAGCGAGCACAGTGGTAAGGCACCGAATAAGGACACCCTACGCGCGCTGCAAGTGTCTGACAGCGCGCCGGTTTCGCCAGAACAGCTGATGCTGGTCAACGCGCGCGTGCTCAATCGAGGTGGTTCGTTGGGTGCACCGATTGAGCTGGAGGCCTTGAGACCTGAAACCGAGCTGCAGCTCACACTGAAGGTGGACACTATGCTTTTCTCGCGGTGGGCTGAGCAGCATGAACTCAAACTGCGTTGGGAGAATATGGTGATGCAGCTGGCGCAGGTGATGCGTGCTTATTACACTCACCGGCTGACACAGGAGCTCAATTTATTGAGCAGCGTTCCGAACAGCCAACGCCTAGTGCAGTTGTACAAAGAATGGCAGCAGGAAGCGCTTGCTGACAACGAGTTCTTCATGCAGCTGGGCTGGGGCACTGGCTGGGACAGTAAAACTCTTGGTAGCCATCTCCAGAGCGACCCAGGCTTTATGGAAACGATACTACGAGATTACAAGATGACCCGCGGCAGGCGGCAGCCCGGTGATCCTTTTCCGAAAAGCCGACGCGTGTTGGTCAAAGTGGAACGCTCAACCAGCGGTCAGACGCGCGAACTGCCCATTGTCCCCCTCGGCTGGGTGCTGGTGGAAATGAAGGAGGTGAAGGAATGACCACGATGGTGGCCCTGGTGGGCGAGCAGCCCATCCCCAATCTATTGCCGGCGCGTTACCTCAAGCCGGAGAGAGTAGTCTTGGTGCATACCAAGCACACCGAGGATCAGACCCGTCGCTTGCGGAATCTGCTCTCCGATACCGAGACCCAGCCGCTCAAGATAGAGGACGCCTACAACATCGCCTCGATCCGCGACAAGATCCAACAAGAGATGATGTCCTCGGGCGGAGATTTTCTCTTCAATCTCACTGGCGGTACCAAGACCATGGTACTGGCTGCCTACGATCTGGCCCGGCAATTTCGCAGCCCCTTTCTTTATCTACAGACCGAGGGTCGGCGCGGGCGCGATCAACAGAGCGTGCTCTACCGCTACTACTGGCAGGATGATACAGCCACGCTTGAGGATCGCATTGTGCTGGATCAAGATCCCATCCGCCTGGATGACTATCTCTGGGCTCACTTCGATGGTTACGAGGAGAATAGCTCCAGCAAAGAGAAAGGCGGTGAGCTGGAAAAAGCGGTCTACGATGCCTTGCGCGGTTGTGTAGATGAAATTAAGCGTGGCGTTCGCCCGGCCGGTCTCAAGGAGCAGGTTGAGATCGATCTGGTCATCCGCTGTGGCAATCAGGTCGGTTTCATCGAGGTGAAAAGTGGCGGCAGTGGGAGCGGCAAGCACGCTGTGGACCAGCTGACCACCGCTGCCGCGCGTGAGCTCACGGGTACCTACGCCGCCCGCTTCTTAGTTACCGGCGAGACACGCGACGAACAGTATAAAGCAATTGCCGGAGCGCTCAACATCAGCGTGATCGAGCTGGTAGACTGGCACGGAGGACTCAGGAAGCTCAGTGACGGCGACGTGCAACGCCTGCGCCAACGCATCGCGGAGCGGCTGCCGTGTCGCTCCTAGCGCCTTGTGAGGCATCCGGATGAAACAAGCGTCCGTCGCCAACGGAGAGGACAAGGACAAGAATGTACTTGTTGACTTTCTTGGGTACTGCTGACCTCAAAGTCACCACTTACGTGATGGGTATGCAGCGCCACGAGACGCGCTACTTCGCTGCTGCGCTGGTACGCTTCCTGGAACCCACGCCCGAATACACCCTGATTGTGGTCACCGAGGCGGCACGTCAGAAGCATTTTGAGACACTCGCCGACGAGATCCACACCGTAACCCAGCCCATCGAAGTGCTCATCCCCGACGGCTGTCGGGAAGAGGAGCTGTGGGACATCTTCGACACACTCACCCAACGCGTACCTGATGGCAGCGAGCTGGTTGTCGACATCACCAACGGCTTCCGCTCATTGCCCTTCCTCAGCTTCCTGGCTGTCGCTTATCTGAGGAAGGCCAAGGGAGTGGACGTGCAGCGCGTCTACTACGGAGCCTATGAAGCGCGCAATGAGCGGAACGAAAGCCCAGTGTTCGACTTGACCCCCTTTGTCACCCTGCTGGATTGGATCGTGGCAACGGACCGCTTTACCCGCTTTGGCGACGCGCGCGACCTGGCTGAATTGCTCCGTGCCGGCATGCCGACCGGTGTGCAGATGGGGCAGAATGAGAAGGCACGCCGGCTGGGCAAGAGCTTGAAGTGGACTGCCGAGGCTATGGAAGCAGTCTCGTTGGCGCTGCGCCTTAGCCGTCCTCTGGAGTCAATGGAACAAGCGCAACGACTGGTGCAGAGATTACAGAGGCAATGTGACATCGTGAGGACCCATGCGCGTCCCTTCTCCCTGTTGACCGATCGCATCATCCAGGCCTATCGCTCTCTGGCTCTGGCCAGCCCGCAGGATCTCGACAGGCGCCTGGACAATTTACGCGTCCAATGGGAAATTGTGCGCTGGTACATGGAGAAGGAACAGGTTGTCCAGGCAATCACCTTAGCGCGTGAGTGGTTCATCTCGCTCCTGCTCTATCATCTGACCGATAAAGCGCTGACCGACCGGGACGCCCGTGAACAAGTCGAGGCAGCCATTACCAACGTAGCGGAATGGCAGCGTTCTCAGAGCAAGCAAAGACCTCCTCAAGACACACCTTTTACCGATGAGGTGGCCGATCTGGCGTCGAGGTACAGTCTCGTCGATGTGTGGAACAAACTTTCCAGGCTGCGTAACGATTTGGCTCACGCCGGCATGCGACCTGACGCATCCCGATCGTCCTCGCTGTTGCGAAGAGCACGGCAAGTGGTTTGCGACCTGCACGATCTGGCCGAAGAGCTCGTAGAAGGAAGCAATCTGGTTTTGGAAGAGAGGGAACGATCTGTGGACACAATGGAGAAGGAAATGATCCTGCTCAATTTCGGACATCCATTGACCCAGGAACAACGCACGCAGATCGAGCAGTTGATCGGCGGGCCAATCGACCGGCTGATCGAAGTAGCAACGCATTTTGATCACACCAGGCCCTTTGCCGAGCAGGTCCGCGAACTCGTCGACAGTCTCGGCCTGACATCTGAGGAGTGGCAACACGCGGCCATCTTTGTGAATCCGTCTACGCTCAGCGCCATCGCAATGACACTGCTTGCCGAGTTACATGGACGTATGGGCTACTTTGCACCCGTAGTGCGCATGCGGCCGGTAGAGGACGTCTTGCCGCCCCGCTTTGAGGCAGCTGAGATTATCAATCTGCAACAAGTGCGCGAAGAGGCAAGAGGGAGACGCATAGCTTAGCACAGAAGCAAGTTTGAGCGTCTTTGTGCCTTTGCATTTATTCAGAGAGAATTGGGATGCTCACCAGTTTGGTCATGCAGTTGGAAGCACGGGAAGGTGGTAACCTGCCTGCCAGTCTGGGGCGTGCGACGCAGGCGTTGCTGTTGCGTCTGGTTGGCGAACAAGACGCCGCGCTGGCAACGCAACTGCATGACGATGAGGGGCCGCGCCCATACACGGCTTCGAATTTGATGTTGGGGCGTCGCGCCGCAGGCAGCCTGATTGTGCGACCGGGTGAGCACGGTTGGCTGCGTTTTACCGGCCTGACGGAGCCGGTAAGTGCCTGTCTGATGCGCCTGGCGGCCAGCCCACCTGATGAAGTGGACATAGACGGCTTGCCATTGCGCGTGCTGGGCGCCACGCTGGATGCATCGGTGCATCCATGGGCCGCACAAAGCGACTACCAGACGCTGGCAATATGTTACCTGCTGGATGGGGCGCGTCAGGTGACATCGCGTGTGGAGCTCGACTTTGTCTCGCCGACCACCTTCCGTAGCAGTGGACGCTATGTGCCTTTGCCACTGCCCGAGCTGGTGTTTGGCAGCCTGTTGGAGCGCTGGCAGACTTTCGCTCCGGTAGCCCTCAGTCCCGAAGTTCGTCGCTTTGCTGCCGAAGTGGTCGTGGTGACACGCTATGCCTTGCGCACCCACTCGCTCCCGGGCAAAGAGGGTGCGCTGTTCATCGGCTTTTGTGGCCGGGTGGCCTTCACTGCACTCAACCGCGACCGCTACTGGCTGAGCGCGTTGAACTTGCTGGCGGCGTATGCTTTCTACAGCGGAGTGGGCTATGGCACGGCGTCCGGCCTGGGGCAGGTGCGAAATATAACGATGCCTCGAGCTGAGGAAAAGGACACGTCCTGGCCGGATCGACTCGATCGGCAGGTGGGATGATGGGCTGCGATGCATTGGCGTGGAGATGCAACCGATGCCCCCTTTGTATGTCGTTGAGCAGGGTGCGAAAATCCACAAGGAGAGCCGGCGCTTGGTGGTGACTAAAGAGGATGAGGTGTTGCAGAGTGTGCCACTTATCAAGGTAGAGCGTGTGCTCATCTTCGGCAATGTCTCGATCACCACGCCGGCGCTGACCAGTCTGATGGGTCAGGGCATCGACGTGATATTCTGCGATCAATACGGTCACTACCGTGGGCGTGTGGTGGGCGCAACAAATGGCTACAGCACGCTGCGACGCTGGCAATATCGACGTGTGGACGATGCAGCATTTGTACTGCAGACAGGGCGTGCCATTGTGCGCGCCAAGCTGCACAATATGCGCATCCTGCTGCAACGTTACCAGCGCGAGCGGGCACGTCCCGAGCTGCAGGCAGCCATCGATCGACTGCTCGATCTGATGCATCACGTGGAGCGCGTGCGTAGCCTCAACAGCCTGCGTGGAGTGGAGGGCGCCGGCACGGCGGCCTATTTCGGTGTCTTCCGCTGGCTGCTGCGCGACCCACAGTGGAACTTTGTGGGGCGAGTGCGCCGGCCCCCCGGCGATCCGGTCAACGTGCTGCTCAGCTTCGGCTACACATTGCTGTTACGCTATCTCGAAAGTGCACTCGAAGCGGTTGGGTTGGATCCCTATCTGGGCTGCCTGCACAGCGATGCCCACAACCGTCCTAGTTTGGCGCTTGACATTGCTGAGGAGTTTCGTTGTATCGTTGTAGACAGCGTTACGTTGCGCTGTCTGAATGGTGGACAGGTGCGGATGGGAGACTTCAGTCGCCAGGAAGATCCCGAAAGACCTGTCTTGTTGAGCGAGGCGGGGCGTAATGCTTTTGTGCGGGAGTTTGAGGCGCGCCTGGGGGTGCCGTTTACTCACCCTTTGACGGGTGAGCAGACCACCTATCGACGCTGTTTCGAGCTGCAAGCGCAGGAGATGGCGCGGGCAATGCGCACGGGTGATGTCTATCGCCCGTTCACCGTGCGTTGAGGGAGTGGGTGTGTTGGTCGCTCGATGGTTCGGAAAGATGCCACGTTCATCCTGGTCAGTTACGATATACCGGATGACCGGCGGCGCGTCCGCCTGGCGAAGGCCTTGTGCGATTATGGGGAGCGCGTACAGTATAGCGTGTTTGAGTGCACATTGAGCCAGGCGCAGATCACCCGTCTTTTGCGGGAGATTCGGAGCATTATGGAAGAGGATAAGGACAGCGTGCGGGTGTACCGTCTGTGTGCGACCTGTGCCAGGCAGATTCTGGCGCTGGGTCAGGCGAAGCTGCTGGCAGACGAACCGGAGGTGTACATTGTGTAGACCGGGTGTCGTATATGGCGAATTGTTAAAAAGTTACCCATGTTATCGAGCACCCTCTGAGTTACCTCGATTATTGAGGCCGTTTTTTAAACTTTCTGAGGGGGTGCTCGATAAAAATGTCAAGTGCCATGCCGGGTGGGGAATATTGCCCCACTGGGGTGGCAAAATGGTGCATGAAATGGCCTTTACGATCCACTGGGATAGTGAAAATGGGGTTGTTTCCCATGGTGGCTTGGAAGGTCAGAATCGAAGGAAAGCCCTTCGGGGCATTAAGACCGCTGTAACGCGTCAGGT
>CAKZLO010000047.1 GCA_937127125.1 uncultured Ardenticatenia bacterium | reverse complement strand
CGCCACTGTCTGCCGCGTTCTACAGAACCGGTGGAAACGCCCTACGGGATTGTGCGTGTGAAAGTCGCTCTTTGGGACAGCGGGAAGACGCGTATCAAGCCGGAGTATGAAGATTGTCGCCGATTGGCCGAACAACACGGCGTCCCATTGCGCGAAGTCTATCGCGCCGCTGAGATAGCTGCACAGCACTTGATGCGTGGCTCCTTCGTCTTGAAGTACAGTTAACCATTTGATTCTTCGGTTAGACTCATCTGACCACGTTACAGGTATGTGATTTTTAGAACGCGTCTAAAACGTTGCAGATAGTCCGATTATGATAGAAATAGATCTGTACAATGCCAACACGCCATGGTGATCCGTCTAACCAAAATATAAGGTTTATTCTCTGTTTTGATCCCGCTTGCTAGCGAGGAGGCAAGCTACTCAAAGTGGACCTATGCGCAACAATAATTCTACTTTCTAATGTGCAGCAAATTGTGTTTGGTAGACGTTGCCCCCAGAGTTCCTGAGGTGGCAAGAGGCACATATATGCTTTTGCAGCCTAAGCGCACTCTTAGGGCTTCTACAATGCTTAGGGCCTCTACAATTGCTACAATGCGCGATTGGCCTACTGTTGACGTAGGGGTATATTTGTATTAACCGGAGATGCAATCTCTTAAAGATATGAGTGAGCCTATGTCATCAATGCGCAATCCGATTTCTTCGTCCTATGGTAGAGACCATCTTTTGCAGTCAACTACTCAAGCTTTATGGCCTTTGTTGATTTTCACATGCATTGCTGGTATCGCCGTAACGTTATTCGGCAGTGCCGCATTTCCGACAGCATGGCAAGGTGCATCGGTGGGATTTGTGCTAACGTTAGCACCAGTCATTGTGGCATTCCTTTTGCACGAGAAGCACATTTTGGGTTTAGGGATCCTTATAGTCACCTGGACTGGTATACTACTTACAAGCGTGCCCCTACTTCCGCATTTGCCGATCTACTTTTTCCTAATCTTCCCAGTAGCTTTAGCAACGTCTCTGATCGGTTGGCATGTTGGATTAGCGACAGGGCTGTCAACAAGCCTCACCTTACTTGTTATGTCTCACCTGTACCCGGGTTTGATTTCATCCTCGCTCTACTTACTACATGTATTGCTGACGGGGAGCATTTTATTTGCGAGCTGGTTATACTCGCATTGCGCTCGCAGCACCGCGTACTGGTACTGGCAGAACTATCTTGAGGCACGTGACCAACTCGAGATGGCAAGGTCGTATCAAGGTGAACTAAACCATGCGCTCAAGGATCTAACGAAGGCCACTATGGAGACAGCCCGTTTGAATCAAATTCTTGATGCTGCTTTGTGGGAAGCGGAAGAGGCTCGTCGTGCTAAGGCAGAATTTGCAGCCAATGTCAGTCACGAACTGCGCACCCCACTCAACATTATCTTGGGTTTCTCCGAAACTATCCTCAATGCCCCCGCTGCTTATGGTATCTCACTACCCCCTCAGTTAATGGCGGACGTGGCAGCGATCCATCGCAACAGTCAACATCTGAGTCAACTAATCAATGATGTGCTAGACCTGAGCCAGGTCGAGTCGCATCGTCATTCACTCCGTAGGGAATGGAATTCTCTCACCGAGATCATCCAAGAGGCAGTATCAGCAATACAGCCAGCCCTTGAGGCAAGGGGTTTGTATCTTATCACCCATATTCCCGACCAATTGCCCCATTTGTATTGTGATCGAATTCGTATTCGACAAGTAATCCTGAATCTGCTTAGCAACGCAAGTCGTTTTACCAATGTAGGTGGAATTACAGTGGACGTGAGTTACGACGACCAAGCTGTTACTGTTACTATCACCGATACAGGCATCGGGATAGCTGAGGCAGATGTCCCCAAATTGTTTGAACCTTTTCAACAGCTTGGTAATCCCCAAAGCGATCACAGAGGAGGAAGCGGTTTGGGGCTAAGTATCAGCCGAAAGTTTATTGAGTTGCACGGCGGACAAATTGGTGTCAGAAGTCAGCTAGGCGTTGGTACCAGTGTTTGGTTTACGCTGCCAGTGAAAATCACCACACTTCGACAGATCAATGTCGCCAACTGGATCGTGCCTGGTTGGGGACCTTGGCAACGGTCCCGGTTGACTCCCAACATTAAAGTGATGCCACGAATGGTCGTACTGGAGTCCACCGACTTATTACGCACGAAAATCGACGGGTACTCGGATGAAGTCGAGATCGAGATTGTTTCTACCGTGGAACAATTGAAGAGCCAAATAACCCGAAATCCCCCACAGGTGATCCTAGTCAGAGCTGAATCGTCCGAGCAAATAGAAGCTTGGCTGACAGAAATAGACACCCTACGATGCAAAATACCAGTGGTAGCATGTCATTTGAAGGACCAGGAGCTCAACAAACATCTGGGCATAGAAGACCATCTATTGAAGCCTATTACCCCAGAGCGACTTCTCAATGCAATTCGCAAAATTCGAAAACCCATCCGATCCATCCTAGTAGTAGAAGATGATCCCGATACTCTCCAATTAATTACTCGAATCTTAACTGCTAGCCCCCATCGATATCGAGTGCTGCAGGCGACCCATGGTCAAGAAGCGCTCGAATTGATGCACTTACGCCAACCAGATCTAGTGTTGCTGGACATTATGATACCGGGCATGGACGGGTTAGCTATATTGGCCGAGAAGAATCGTGCGTCCCTTTTGAAAGATATCCCCGTGCTGATCCTCTCTGCTACCGATCCTGCTGGACAGCCTATTGTGATACCCTACTTGCAAGTCACGCGTAAAGGTGGCTTGTCGTTGCCCGAGATGCTGTATTGTGCAATGACTATCGGCCAGGTATTGACACCCTTGAGGGACTGACACGGCCTAGCACCTCTAGTAATGCTGCACGTGTCACAGGTTTGGATAAGAAGGCAGCTGCACCAAGAGATATGGCCAGATCTCGTTCCGGTAGAACAGAGCAAACGATGATAGGAATTGAAGCAGTGACTGGGTGTTGTCTTAACCGTCCTAGTATTTCCCATCCATCCTGATTTGGGATCATTACATCCAGTATGATAATATGCGGTTGCTCTTGTGCAATCCATTCGAACATCCTATCCGTGCTACGCTGATAGCTGATCTGGTAACGCGTATCTACCAAATAACGTTGAAAGAGATTGCCAATGTCCTCATTATCATCTATGAGGCAAACTCTGATCCGCTCAGCTACGGGTAGCTTCAACGTCATAAGTAACCTGTCCGATGATTCTTGTACT
>CAKZLO010000046.1 GCA_937127125.1 uncultured Ardenticatenia bacterium | reverse complement strand
AACAGGAGACCACCTGCAAGTTGGGCATCCTCAACAAACGCCTCAAGGCCGCCTGGGATACCGACTACCTGCTCAAGATCCTGGCAACCTTGTTCTAATAAGACGCGATTGCCCTAGGCAGCGGAGCAAGGAGCGAGAAGTCGAGGTCGTCTGAGAAGCGGGGTGAGCTGTACGCCAGGCGCAAGGCAGTGCCACCTTTGAGCACCCACATGCTGCCCAGCGGGGTTTCCATCAGGCGCTGCAAGATCAGCAGTTCGTATTCCTCCCGAACGACCTGCTCGAGGGAGATTCTTAGCTGTCGGGAAAGACTTTCAGCGAGGGCCTGGTCCATATCCGTTCCCGGTTTTTAAACAAAAATGTTAAGTTTTCACGAATGATACTATATTCGCCACAGGCTGTCAAATCTATCCGGTGCGTTTTCGTCGCTTGCCATGCGCTGCCCCACCCTGACTGAACTCCCGCCCCCGCCGCCGGGCCGCACCGGCTGGCCGTGGACGGCGGATGACCGGCCGCCGGCGCTATGGCTGACCTGCCGGGCAGGTGAACGCAACGAACGGAGAAACATCCATTGAAAGCGGGCAACGGTATACTACAAGATGAAAGACGGCAAGCTCATTCTACTGACAATCAAAGCTCGTCATGGAGAAGGATTCCCGGGAGGAGCTTCCCATGAAGATTGAGTACGATCCATTGCGCGACCTGCTCTACCTGTGGTTCGGCACGCCGGCCGAGAAGGCGGCGCGCACCGAAACCGTGACGGCCGCAGTATCCTCGGAGTTCGGATCGTCTATTCAACCGGGGCGAGAAGGCGGCGCGCACCGAAACCGTGACGGCCGGGGTGCATGCCGACTTCGACCGCAGCGGCCGCTTGATCGGCATCGAAGTCCTCGATGCTTCTGAAGCCCTGCGCCAGAAAGTCCAGTTTGAGGTGCAGTTGCCGTCTCCGGCCGGCGCTGCCGTTGCGACCTGAGCGCTTGCCCACGCCACAAACGTTCCAACGTCCCAACGTTCAACGTTTCAACGTTCTAACGTTCCAACGTTCAACGTCCCAACGCCCTAACAATGACCGCCATCGCCATCCGCGTCGAAAACCTGAGCAAACGCTACCGCATCGGCGCCTTACAGCAACGCCACGACACCCTGCGCGACGCCCTCGTTTCAACCTTCCAACGTTTAACGTTCCAACGTTCAACGTTCAACGCTCCAACGTCCCAACGTTCCGACGAGCTCTGGGCCCTGCGCGACGTCTCCTTCGAGGTGAAGCGCGGCGAAGTCGTCGGCATCATCGGCCGCAACGGCGCGGGGAAGAGCACGCTGCTGAAGATCCTCTCCCGCATTACCGAGCCGACGAGCGGCCGCGCCGAAATCCACGGCCGCGTCGGGAGCCTGCTGGAGGTGGGCACCGGCTTCCACCCCGAGCTGACCGGCCGCGAGAACATCTACCTCAACGGCGCGATCCTGGGGATGCGGCGGACCGAGATCGAGCGCAAGTTCGACGAGATCGTGGCCTTCGCCGAGATCGAGCGCTTCCTGGACACGCCGGTGAAACGCTACTCCAGCGGCATGTACGTGCGCCTGGCCTTCGCCGTGGCCGCCCACCTGGAGCCGGAGATCCTGCTGGTGGACGAGGTGCTGGCGGTGGGGGACGCACAGTTTCAGAAGAAGTGCCTGGGGAAGATGGGGGATGTGGCGAAGGAAGGGCGGACGGTGTTGTTTGCGAGCCACAACATGGTGGCGGTACAGACGTTGTGCCAACGTGTTTTCTGGCTGGACCTTGGTCAAATGAAAGCGCAGGGCGAGGTGAGTCCCACCGTGACCGCTTACCTGCGGTCCGGATTGGCAGAAAACGAGGCTACGGAACGGATCTGGCCACAAATCGAAAGCGCGCCCGGCAACGACACGGTGCGCCTGCGACGCATTGCCGTAATGCCTGTAGGCGGCAGACCAGGCGATGTAATCACGATGCAAACGCCGGTACATATCGAAGTAGAGTACTGGAACTTGTCACCCACAGTACATCTTCATACCGAACTGTATTTTTACAACGATCAAGGGATTCTCGCCTTCAAGGCCAGCACGGGGTATGCGCCAGACCCCGCTTTACATGTCCAACCGCCAGCTGGCCTGTTTCGCAGCACCTGTTATGTGCCTGATAATCTGTTGAACAGTGGCGCTTATCGTGTGGACGTTCATTTTGTCAGGGACAATGCGATGGCCACCTATCGGCACAGCGAGCCAATCAACTTCGAAGTGGTTGACGACCATGAACGCAAGTTTGCCTGGTACGGAAAAGAACCCGGGGTGCTAAATCCTCGGTTGGCTTGGCAAACTGAGTATCTCGATAACGGGTTAGCCGGGAATGTTTGCCGGACACCAGTGGAAGTCACAGACAATAGATGAAACTTTGGCCTTTGCTTCACATCCGTATGATACACTCGTTTTGCTTGTCGTCGAAACTCCCTCGATTCAGACCCCTGGGAATGCCAGGCCTGGCCACATTGATCCTGCTCTTGTTGTCCGTGGGCATGGCTGCTGCCCAGGCTGAGGTGTGGCCTCCGCCCACCAACATATCTAACACCTCATTGATTTCGCAAGCGCCGGTGATTGCGGCTGATTACAGCGGTCGCGTCCACGTCATCTGGGGCGAGAATCTGAGCGGCGAAGCGCGGGCAAACCCAGACACAGCTTTCTATTCCACATTGATTGATGGCGCGTGGTCTCCACCTGTAGATGTGATCGCGGTGGCATCCGGCAACTATCTATCTCCCGCAGCTCTGGCAGTGGATCCGTTTGGACGGCTAGTCTTTGTGTATACTCGCAACGGCGGCTTGAGCGTGAGCATTGCTCCGGTGGAAGCGGCCGGTACGGCGCGGGGATGGGTCACCATTGATCTGGAAACCACGTCACGAATCAACAGTGCAAGCCTCGCCATCGGCCGGTTCGGCGAGTATCATCTGGTGTATATCCGAAATGAGCGAGAGGTCATTTACGTCCGGTCCGCCGATGGGGGTATGAACTGGTCAACGCCCGCACTGGTGGCAAGCGCAGAACTGGGAACCCGTGCAGTGATCAGCCCACATGTTGCCGTGGATGATCGAGGTGGGGTCTATGTGACCTGGACACAAACAGCGGAGGAAATCAGCTGGTCGCCTATCGGCATCTGGTTTGCCCGGTCACCGGATGAAGGTATGACCTGGGACACGCCTCAGGAGATGGTCGGTGGGCCGGGAAACGGTTCAAGCACACTCTTGTTCATGGAACCCGACACTGTCCATCTTTTCTGGATCGGCAGTGGGGGAACGCGCGGGCGATACCATCGTTACTCCCTGGATCGTGGCGTTACCTGGAGCAACACCATTACGGCGCTATCCACTGACTTGACCGGCTTTGCCGGGCGGGGCTACTTGCTACTTGCCAGCGACAATGTCCTTCACGTTGTGGTGCCCGGCGCTGACGCAGAACGCAACAGCATCTGGCACAGTACCTGGAACGGTTCTGGGTGGGCTGCTCCCAGGCGCATATCGGGAGACCTGCCGGATTCAGAGGGCGCATACGCTACTATCGGCCAGGGCCATGTGCTTCACGTTGTATGGAATGAATTGCAAGGTGGCGAAATCTGGTACACGAGCCTAGACACGGGCAGTTCCGCAGTCGTACTGCAAGTTCAACCCACACCAACTACAGCGAATATTGCAATTGTAATGCCTCCAACGGCAACCCCATCAGCCATGAGCACCCCATCACGCACCGAGCCTCAGATCCAAGCTTTTGCGCAAGATATCTCAACTATTCCACGCACGAGCAACTCAACCTCTGCCTTGCTGATTGGCGTCGTGCCGGCTGCGCTACTGGTTATTGTGGTTGTGCTACTTAAAGCCAGAAGGTGATGATATGAAACGCCCTGCGGATGTTACGGGTTTGGTCAGCGTTATTGTGCCGACATTCAATCGAGCTCGGTATGTTGCGACTGCAGTCCAAAGTGCGCTCGCACAAACCTACAGCCAGCGCGAAATCATCGTCGTAGATGATGGCTCGACCGACAACACGCGTGAAGTCCTGGAGCCCTTCAACGGCCAAATCTCGTACCTCTACAAAGCCAACGAGGGCACTGCAGCGGCTGCACGCAACCTGGCCATGCGCCATGCGCAAGGAGAATATATCGCCCTGCTGGATTCGGACGACATCTGGTTGCCCCGCAAATTGGAACTGCAGATGGCCTACGTCCAGGCGCATCCGGAGGTTGGGCTTGTATCCGGGCAGGTCGGCATCATTGATGCAGATGGCGTGGTTCTGGAGCCGGGACCGCGCTACCCCTGGCAAGAAGCCGGGCCTGTGCGCCTGGAAGACATCGTGTTGCGCTCACCCTTGCATGCCAGCACACTATTGGTGAAGCGATCGTTGATGAATGAGGCGCTGCCCTTCGACCCGCGTTTTCGCATCTGCGAGGACTGGCATCTGTGTCTGACTGTCGCTGCCCAGGCGCCGGTGGGCTTCGTGGATGAGGTCGTAACCTATCTGCGGACCCACGAATCAGCCTCCACGTTCGCCCTGGCCGATGGACCCGAAATTGCCCGACGGCTTGAGCATCGCCTCACAGTCATCGAGGAGGTCTTCCCTCGCTTTGACCCGGCCCGTTACGACGTGGCGAAGCTGAAAGCGCAGGCTATCGCCAATGAGCTGGCCAAGACAGCCGTGCCGAACTACGCATGCGGCCTGTACGATTTGGCCTGCGAACAGCTCGCCCAAGCCGTGGCGCTCGATCCTGCCACCTGGCGCGATGGCCCGAACCTGGCCGGTATGGTGCATAACTACGCCGTGTTCATCGCCAAGGCGCGCGGCTTCCCACAAGCCGAGGCCTTCCTGGAAGCGGTCTTTGCCCATCTCCCCCTGGCATTGCAGGGAATGCAGCATCTGCAGCGCAACGTTTTGGGCGACACCCATATCGAGCTTGGATTCCTGGCCTGGCAACAGGGGCGTTCGGATCTGGTGCGCAGGCATATGGTGCTGGGGCTTTGGCATAGGCCAGGTTGGGTGCGCAACCGGGGGGTACTATCGCTCTTGGGTCGCTCTCTGTTCGCAAGGAACAGCTAGAGTTGTGACGAACGAACGGACGCGTCTATGGTCTTTGGCCCTCGCAATAGGCTTGCTTGCCGCCGTCGTGGTGTTTATCGGCACCCGGTCGGGCGTCGGCACCCTCAACGACAGCGCCTACTATTTCAGCGCAGCCGAAAGCCTGGCAAGTGGTCAGGGCCTCCGGGTTGAGATAACATCGCTCGATCTACCAACGTGGACTGACGCTTTTGCTGCATGGCCGCCATTGTATCCGACGCTCTTGAGCATCGGGGCGCTCATGGGCTTGTCAGTAGAGGTAAGCGCTAGGCTCTGGGGATTGCTGGCAGTCTTGGGGTTGGCCATCGCTCTTTTCTGGTTGGCACACCTTCTCTCGGCGCAGTGGCGCGTCGCTGTCATCGCCACAGCCCTCGCTATTACTGTGCGCCCCGTGTGGCAGATTTTGCATTACGGTCTGAGCGAGTCCCTGTTTATGGCTCTGGTCTGCGCAACGCTGGCAATCTTGAGCACTATTCTGATTACCGATTCGGTTGGCGCAGGAAAACAACGTGTCGCTTCAGTTGTGTCCATTGGTGTTTCGCTAACAATGTTAACAAGGTATCTGGGGGGGCATTCTTTGTTGCGGGATTGTTGCTGCTTCTGTGGAGACCGATCAAACAAGGGCAAAAGCGTGAGTGGCGGCCAGCAATAATCATCTTATTGAGCCCGTTCCCACTGCTAATCTATTTGTTCAGAAACTGGCGCCTGACTGGTACGCTCACCGATGCACAGCGAACCGGATATCCCAACAGTCTGGGTGCTTTTGCTCACGAACTGCTGACGGGCTGGTGGCCAGACAGCCCGTTTCACTTCGGCCTCTCCTCGATCCTGAGGCCAGCGTTGCTCTTGCTGGTTATCGGCGTTACAACTATCTTGTTGATATTGCATATCCTGCGCCGCAGGCGAGAGGGACAGGCAATGCTGTTACCGGGGAACACGCATATCCCACGAGCGACCATCACCACGGCTAAAGTGATGGGATGCGCCATGATCGCCTATGGCGGCGTTGTGGCGGTGTTAGGCGCTAAAGGAAGTATATGGCCAGACGCTATATAATGGATGGCAAAAACTAGACAGGGAAATGGCCGGAGTTAAGGTACAATACTGGTCATGCGCAAACGATACACT
>CAKZLO010000045.1 GCA_937127125.1 uncultured Ardenticatenia bacterium | reverse complement strand
TGATTATAATCTCGGCATCTTCCTTGGGCTTGAGTTTGATCTCCTTAACTTTGGTAGGTTTCTGATTAGGCTTGTTTTCTTGAGCAAATACGTATCCAATGCTAAACTGAGACAAGATTAATCCGAGAACGAGCACGCACAAAACGAGCCTTCGATTCGCAGGTAACATCGCCTATCTCCTTTCGTGGACAAGTTTCCGTGTCTGTTAAGCTCTTTAGGAAATCCTAATCCAAGCATCCAATTTCGGAGAGAACCGTGACAGGAGTTCAGCATCTTGCTGAGTTCCTCGATCAATTATGTACAACCAACATTACTGCTTGATTTGGAATTAACAACAGAGCCTAAGTTGGGCTGGGGGGTTAGGTGATGCTACCCCATTATACATGTGGTTTCGTCATTGTCAACAGCCAGGTCGAACAGATCTATATTCTTGTGGAAGACAGAAGCTTATATAAATTTATCTCGCTGCCCAATATTAAATCGATACTTAACGCATTCCATGCTACGGTATGCTATAGTTTCGCGGAATGGCTCATATACTTCGTCCTAGGTCAATAGCTGCCGAACGGTTTGCCCATCAGTTGCGCCGCCACTGATAGATCGGGAAAGCGTTGGGTAGATTCCAGCTTTCAAAAAAGCCCCGATCTCGGGGACGCGCAGCGGCGTCAACTGCATGGGCGTGTTAGCCCGCAGGCGTTTTGTGGCATTATAATGAGTTTTGGTAGGCTTGTACGATTTCATCCATACGATTAAGAATGAAAGTGAACAGAGCCTCAAATTGCGGACTTTTTTCTAGATCGAGGGAAGCTTTTATGGTAATGTCGCCTGCTTCTCGAAGCAGACCGTGTTCCATCAAGCGTGTACGTAGCGCCTGCTGTTCTTCTTTACTGAGCGGTAAGTAGCCGAAATAGAATTGAAATTCATTCGGCGGATATCCGTAGGCAAAGCTGATGAAGCGGTTATTTTTCGGACCGAGTGCGCGAATCGAGAAACCAACTTCGCCCCAATTGATCTTGTAACCCCGTTGAGTGGCTAGATCGAGTATTCGTTCAAAGAGTGGCGCAGCATTTGGTGTGCATTTGGCAAGAAATTCGTTGCGATCTGTCTGACGCTTGATTCTATTCTCAGTCTTTTGCACCCGTGCGGACTCGGTTAACCCAACGACACGTGATACGAGTGCTCTTTGATTATCACCACCCAAGAACTGCTTGATCTCAATCGCCAATACTTCGACATCACTCATTTTCTCGTTAAGAAACTCTACTAATCGGCGCAGCTCTTTGGACGTACTATCGGCAACGAAAATAAGTCGCACTTTGCCAGCGCGAAGGTTGCTCTCGACTTGTTGCCAGAATCGCTCCACTCCAGCCTCATCCTGTGTGCCGATAAGTGAGAGGATTTCTTGGTCAAGGGATCGATTGCGACTTCGTGCGGTTTCGGTAGCGGCTTGCCGCAACCGATCAACCGCCCAATACTCGATTCCGTTGGCGGCATAATCAAGCATTTGGGCCACAACCTCGCGCCGACTACGCGTGTCGGACGCCCGCTTGCACTCTACGAAGGTTGGGATACCATCTTGATCGAGAAAAAGGTGATCAAGACTCCAGCGACCAGCTTCATCGATGTCCCCTGGAACGTCAACCTCGCGTGAGACGAGTAACCATTGGCGCGCATTTTCTGGAGAGATCTGGTCTCCTGGGAGCAGATCAGGGTAACTGGCTAAGAGGACTTGCAAAATATCTTCAGAGGCATAGGGCGTTTCGTCCATTGGAATTAAGCGGCTTTCTTCTTTGCCAATTAAGAAAATACGTCCACGCTGCATAAGGCGTAATCCTTGATGGTAATGCGATAAATCAGAGCTCGACGACGAGGATAGTGTAGCATAGATGTCAAACTTTTCACGTGGTATAAATCGAGCTTCGATATTGGTATGAGTGTCAATGCCTGCGGGCTAACGGTGGAGCTGAGACGCGCGCCCTGACAGGAGAACGCGCATTGCTAGCAGTACGATCCAGCAGATCAGCACGAAAAACGGCCACGTAGCAGCGCGTCGTTTCCAGCGCCTTGTTAGCCCGCCTTGCGCTTGGACATGCTTGCACTACGTCGTATTTACACCACCTTTTCCCACGCATAATTCCGGTCAATCTCCGTAAAACCACTATTTCTGTACAAGTAGGCCGCCGCGTCCGTATCACCCTACGAGTTGACGTGGATCAGTTGTCCACCAAGTCGTTGTACGCGCCGCATCCCTTCACGTAACACCGCTCTAGCAAGCCCTTTCCGTTGATGGTCTGGATGACACCCAACAGGTTCAAACGTCCCGAAGTAATTGGCCGCGTCGTACCACACGAGCGCAAAGGCGGCAAAATCTCCGTCCGGCGCAACCACGACAAGATCGAGATCAGCACGGTACGTTGGTGCGGTCATAACAGCACGATGGATCGCCTCAGTCATTTTTGACGGTGCAAATGCTGCTCGATGCACCGCTGCTCGTTCGGCTATATCTGCATCACTTTGGATATGTCGAATCATGTACCCTGCGGGAAGCGGTGGTTCAGCAATAGATGTATCCAGTGGTTGTGTGTAGTACACAAAAAAATCGTCAGTCTGCGTGTATTCGCGCTGTTGCAACGCGGTATTTCGTACGGTATCGCAGGTATAGCTCCACGCGCGGAGGGGTGAACGTCCGGCAGTTTCATACGATTTCAACCTGCGTGGTATAGCTCCACGCGCGGAGGGGTGAACGGATCGATCGCACGGCCTGGACATGTTTTCGGACTATAGCTCCACGCGCGGAGGGGTGAACGGTCTGCTGTATCACGCTCAATCGCAGCATGATTGGCTTCAGCCCAAGTGAGCAGGTCGTTGTTGAGGGCGGCATACTGCGGGTGGACAACAAGATCGACTTGTTCATCCGTCGGCCAAGCAAAGGCGATCAGG
>CAKZLO010000044.1 GCA_937127125.1 uncultured Ardenticatenia bacterium | reverse complement strand
TTACACACTTTACACACATTACACAGTTACACACATTACACACTTTACACACTTACATACTTGACACAGTTTACACACATAAAACTGAGTCCGAGCCGCGACCGTGAGGGAGCGGTGTGTGTGCGGGCGCAATGCAATTGCGCCCCTACGGACGCGCGCCGCTCAGATTGATGCGGGTGCTCTGATCCAGGAACGCAATCCATACACCTGCTCACACGTGCATGCTCTGATTCGGCCGCTGGCTGACGCGTGCGTGCTCGATTTGGCAGTGCCCCAATATTGCCGCTGGCTGACGCGCGCGGCTCGGATGGCCGACGTGTGCGAGTGCGGGCGCAATGCAATTGCGCCCCTACGGACGCGCGCCGCTCGGATAAATGCGCATGGCCCTGATTCAGGCAGCATCACCCCAGCCAGGGAAATCCACATGATCGTGTGATTCGTTTCATGTGTGTCATTTATGTAACCTGTGTCTGTATGTGTGTCATGTGTTATGTGTGTCAAGTGTGTCAAGTGTGTAAACTGTGTAAAGTGTGTAAAGTGTGTAAGTGTGTAAAGTGTGTAATGTGTGTAAAGTGTGTAATGTGTGTAAAGTGTGTAAGTGTGTAAACTGTGTAAAGTGTGTAAAGTGTGTAAAGTGTGTAAAGTGTGTAAGTGTGTAAAGTGTGTAAGTGTGTAAAGTGTGTAAAGTGTGTAAAGTGTGTAATGTGTGTAAAAAGTGTCGATTACACACATTGTGTGCCGGTGCATAGCACATAGCAGCCTCAATCGACACCATCGGGCAGATAGTACACATACGTCTTGCCTACAGGCTTGCGCTGTAACGCACCTGCCTGCACCAGGTTATACAGGCGTCGCTTGGTGTTGCTGACATCCTGACGCACCGCTTCGGCGATCTGCTTGGCCGTGGCCATGGACAGTTGCTGGAGCACATCAACGATCTCCTGGTCGCGCTGGCTCAACTGCGCAGCGATGGCCTCCGCACACGATTGCCAGAAGCCCAGCGTGCAGTCGAATTCCAGGTTGAACTTCCTCTCTTCGATGTCGCGTCCGATGACCACCAGCCGTGCCGTCGTCTCACCATACTTGCGGTAGAGGCCCATGACGGTGTCGCACATGGCGCCTTTGGCCGTGCTGCCCAGGATGTCGCGGATGGCGTCTTCGCTGGCCAGCTTGTTGTGGTGATCCAGCAGCAACACACAGGCATTATGCTGGTGTGCCATCTCCTGCAACGGTGCCAACACGGCGGTGACTGCGCTCACGTCGTTTTGGTCGCAGCGCGTGGCGCGTGAGAAAGTGTCGATGACCACCAGCCGATAGTGGCAGTCTTCCATCAGCCTCGCCAGTTGCTCGCTCGCACCGGACTCGAGCGTGCCGGGAAAATCGCCGAGGGTGATGCAGTGGGAACTGTGGTCGAGCGGCCAGCCTTGCTTTTGCATACGCTCTTGCAGCCGCCGCGGCGCATCCTCCAGGGCGACGTAGAGAATGGATCCCTGCGGCACCGGCTGATCCAACACGACGCCGCCGGTGACCACCGCCTGCGCAAATTGCAGCGCCAGCCAGCTTTTGCCCACCTTAGGACGCCCCGCCAGCAACGCCAACCCGCTGGGCAGGATCTCCGGCACGATCCACACCATCTCCGGGAACCTTTCCGTGAGGAGCGCCTCGACACTGCGCACCGCCAGGCTCTCCCCGTCCGGATTGGCCGACAGCAACAGGGTGCGATGAATGGCGGCACGCGCTCTGTGCCGGGTTCTCTCGTCGGGCAGCTCGGCGAGCAGCGCTTCAAGACGTTGGCACCATATGACGGGATCGTACGCCATAGCACATCCTCCATTCCCAGCGTTCTCGGCAGCGCCAGAGGACATAATATGGTTGGACAAAAGCGACTGCGGCAGCGCGCATGTCGGTGGGATGGTGTCGCACAGGCACGACGGTGCAGCAGGTGGGCGTCGTCGGGTCAGACATCCTCACCATCCTCCCAGTCAGCCCGGTCAACGGCATCTATCTCGTGCGTCTCCTCGGCATCCATCTCATACGTTTTCTCGGCATCCATCTCATACGTTTTCTCGGCATCCATCTTATGCCTTTTCTCGGCATATATCTCCGGCGCGATGTGGGATGGCCGGGATGACGGCAGCCTGCGCCGTTCGGCCACGGCACGGATGAGCCGCTCCACAATGACGGCGATCGGTTCGCCCTCTTGTGCGGCGACCATCTCGAGGATCTCGGCATGTGCTTGTAAGGTGCTGCGTAGGAGTTTGCGGTCCATCTTCTTCCTCCAGATGCATAATGGTGTCCTGTAGATGATGTCTCATAGGCGGCCTCGAGCATTGCCCACCACCCGTAGCGGAGTGTGCTGAGGGGTGTGAGGCCATCGCCACCACCCTTGTTCAGCGGATGCGCGGGTAGCGTCTCCACTTCTCGCTTATGGAGCGGTAGGCTTTGCGGACGGTGTACGCCGAGTGAGTGTTGCTCCTATCCCAGCGGTTGGCCTCGGCGGCGATGCGGGCATAGCCCCATTCGGGATGGAGCAGCCTGATGGTGCGGTAGAGCTCGAAGCGCTGGCGCACGCTCTCTCTCAACGTCCATCGCAGGTATGGACGCAGCTGATCCTCCGCCTCGGGCCACGTCTCCGCCACTGCCGTCAGCAGAGCTCGCCACTCCATCATGACGGACGGCATATCGGGTCGGTCGCAACACACGCGCACCTTCAGCCGATCCGTCCCTACCGGCAGCAGTTCGAAAGCCACGCCACACACGGATTCACCCTCGATCTCTTCCAGCGGGCGCACCCGCAACCGGTCCATTTCCTCGTCGTAGTACAGCTCGCCCACGAACAGCTCGACGACCGTCCAGCGGCCCATCGCGCGCACGTTGTCACGGTTACAGGGCAGCAGGAAGGGGGGCAGGTCGCCGCTCGGGAAGACGAGGTCGCTGCGTTCTTCCCAGGCCGTGATGCGCTGCATGAAGCTGATAAAGGTGTGTTCTTTGATCCAGTTCACAAATGACATCACGTTGGTGTTGATGGTGCAGGTGGCAGTTTCGGCAAATTCAGTGGATGTTTGCATAGAAGCCTCCTTGGTTGGTAGTGATTTTGCCGCGCGGCGGTGGCGCGCCGTCGGCCGTGGCATTTTTCCTTGTTCGATTGCTATCATAGCACATAACAGCGCGCCTGTCAAGAACAAATGTTCTATATGCACAAATGTTCTAAGGCTGCTCCGACGGCGACGTCATCCGGATGCCACCTGCGCTGGCATTAGGGTGGCGTGATTGGCGCATGCCCCTGCGTGCTGGTATAATCGACCCAACGTGCCGCAAGCCGCGACGCACCGACGCGCCCGCTTGCCACCGGTCCGTCCTGCGTCACAGGATCGACCGCGCAATGCATCGACCGCGTAATCGCAACAAGGAGGCCCTTTTCAGCATGGATATCGGAAGCTCGTTCACCTTCATGTTTCAGGACCGGGACTGGCTCAAGAAGATCCTCATCGGCGGAGTGATTTCGCTCATTCCCATTGTCAACTTCGCCGCGATGGGGTACATCGTGCAGCTGATTCGCAACGTGCGCGACGGCGAGATGCTGCCACTGCCGGAGTGGGATCAGTTCGGTGAGTGCTTTGTGAGTGGCCTGTATCTGTTTCTGGTCTACGTCGTCTACTCCCTGCCCATCATCCTGCTGGCATGTCTGCAGGGCGTCGGAACGTTTATGCTGGGTGGCGTGGGCGACAGCAGCGCAGCGGAGGACGTCGCCACTATGTATGCCATCGCCAGCGCTTGCCTGAGCTGCTTGATGGGCGTGTGGGGGCTCTTCATCGGGGTGATCAGCCCAGCGTTGTGGGTGCGCTTTGCCGAGACGGGTGCCTTTGGCGCCACGCTGAGCCTGAGCGGATGGTGGAGCGTGATGCGTGCCAACTTGGGCAACTATCTGATCGTGCTGATTCTGTTCTGGCTGGTGCTCACCTTCCTGGCGCCGCTGGGGGCGATCGCCTGCGTAGTGGGCATCATCTTCACCCAGTTCTGGGCCTATCTGGTTGTGGGCAACCTGATGGGTCAGCTGGCCGCCGGGCTGGGGCTGGGCGGCTACTACGAACCGGTGGCGACCGCATAAGTGCAGGGCATCCAGCCGCCTGACCGATTCCCCTGAGGTGGGGAGCTGGAGTAGGAGGATGCAGTCGGAAGTAATTGTTGAAAAGCGTTACCGGGTGCTCCGGGTGATTGCCACCCTCTTCCGGGTGTTGGGGATCATCGGGGGCGTGTTGGTCGTGCTGGCCGCCATCGGCATCTGCCTCACCCTGGTGCTGGGCGCAAGCGTGATCACGCCGTGGGAGACGCCGCGTCCGTGGTGGGGGCGGCCGAGCATTCTGCCGGGCATCTTCTTGTTGGTGCGCAGCGCGCTGGGCAGCGTCTCCCTCGCGCTTGTGCTGGTGGTTAGTGCGATTCAGGCGCTGGTGCTCTACAGCATCGGAGAACTCATCCACCTGTTCCTCGCGCTGGAGGAGAACACACGCGCCATAGCCGCCGCTCTGCGGCAACCGCGCACGTGATGGGAGCGGGTTATGCCGCTGACTCCAGTTGAGGGGTTGAGCACATGGAAACCGTGTTGCATCTGTTCTCGGCGCTGGGGCTCTCCTCGGCCGCCGGGCTGAACGCCTACCTGCCTCTGTTGATCGTGGCGCTGCTGGCGCGCTTCACCGACCTGGTGCAGTTGCGTCCGCCCTGGGATGCGCTGACCAGCTGGTGGGCGATCGGCGTGCTGGCCGTGCTGCTCATCATCGAAATCATCGCCGACAAAGTGCCCGCCGTGGACACGGTCAACGACATCATCAACACAGTCATCCGGCCGGCGGCGGGCGCCATCCTCTTTGCCGCCAATTCGGGCTCGCTGGGGCAATTCCACCCCGTGCTGGCGCTCATCTGCGGGCTGATAGTGGCGGGTGGCGTGCATGCCGCCAAGGCCAGCGGACGCCCCCTCATCACTGCGGTCACAGGTGGCATGGGCAACTGGCTGGTCAGCACCATCGAGGACATCATCGCCCTTGTCACCTCGTTGCTGGCCATCCTGGTGCCGCTTGCCATTGCTGTGCTGGTGATCGGCGTGATCGCCTGGCTGGTGCGGCGGGTCAGCCGACGTGCGCGCCCTGCGGCTGGGTGAGTCCTCCCTCTCCGCCACTTCCGCACGGGTCGCGGATCGGAGGCAGTCGCGGGTTCCCCCTGCCTCGCCGCTGCACCTCAACAGAATTTGCATGCTGCACTATAGTATGCTATAATTGTCCATCATATTAGTCAATAATGCCATATCCCAATACTAGGAGGACAGCCTATGACGCATCTGAAAGTGGGAGACAGGGCGCCTGATTTCAGTCTGCCCAGCCACCTGGGCAAGCGCATCACGCTGAGTGACCTGCGCGGCAGCAAGAACGTGGTGCTGGTGTTTTACCCGCTTGCCTGGACACCCGTCTGAACGAATCAGATGCCCGCTTACGAGGCCGACATGGCCAAGTTTGGGGCATTAGATGCCCAGGTCCTGGGCATAAGCGTGGATCATATACCCTGCCTGAAAGCATGGGCAGAAAGTCTGGGCGGCATCAGCTATCCCTTGCTGAGCGACTTCTGGCCCCATGGCGAGGTCGCCAAGCAATATGGGGTCCTGCGCGCGGAGGGATACTCCGAGCGGGCGATCTTCCTGATCGACAAGCAGGGAATCATCCGCTACATCGATGTGCACAACATCGACGATCAGCCGGATAACGAGGTGTTGCTGGCTGAGTTGCGCAAGCTGGAGCCCGCATTGGCGGCAAAATACCCTGCCGGACAGGCAACACCAGCAGCACAACCGCCCAAAGAGGGCATTGTGCTCTACTGCACGCGTTGGTGTGGCGATTGCCGACGGGCACGCGCCTGGTTGGAGGAGCGCGGGCTGCAATACACCGAGGTCGACGTCAACGCCAATCCGCAAGCAGCACGACAGGTGCGCCAGTGGGCCAACGGCCACCTGGTAACACCCACATTTTACATCAACGGCACCGTCGTAGTGGATTTCGACGTCGAGAAGCTCACCCAACTGCTGGGGAAATAGGCGCCATAAACGGTCTGCTGGGGGCGGGGGCCACCCTTCCCCCGTCCCGGCAAGACCACCCCCAGCTCCACCCGAGGCAATGCGCAGCGCAGCCGCCACAGCGTTGGATTGCCTTGCCGCCCAATTGCCCATTCGCCCTATCAGCATTATACTCACACTACTATGCCCTGCCGGTTACAAAAGAGGGATGGGATACTGGGTCCGGCCTGCGTTATATGCTGACGTCGCGGCCATTGGTCGCGTGGCGCGCGAGACATGGCGCGTCACCTATGCACACACGATTGCACCACACAATCAGCAGCTGGTGCTGGAACATTCCTACGCCGACGAGACGCTTGCCGCTGCGTTGGCAGCACCAGACAGCTGGTTCTTCGTGGCGCTAGATGGGCGAGAGATAGTCGGCTTCGCCCAATTCATCCGCCGCCGCGACAGGCACGGCGAGTTGGCGCGCATCTACGTCTTGCCCAACCATCAGCGTCGTGGCATCGGGCGCGCACTCCTGCTGGCCGGCGTGTATGCCTTGGAGGCCATCGGCGTGCATCGCTGCTACGTCTCGGTCGAGACAGACAACGCGCCAGCGATAGCCTTCTACCAGCGCTTCGGCTTCCGCTACCATCGCCTGTACGCCATCTTCGTGGGCGATCAGCTGGTGCACCTGATGGAGTTGCGCACCTCGCTGCGGGCGCTGCGCCACGCCATCCAGACCCCCTGAGGCGCCGTACCAAGGGCGGGAGATCCCCCTGTCTGGGCTGCGCTATGGCTGCGGCAGCCCTCACCCATCGCTCCGACGCGTCCCCCTAGCCATCTCCAACCTGTCTGGAGCGTTGCCGCTTGGCCGAAAACGCCAGCCTGCCTCGAAAAAGGGGACTTTCCCCCCACCCAGAGTAGGGAAAATCCCCATAGACAATTAATTGCATTACCGATATGATGAAAATGAAGCAACCATGAACGGCCTCATGGTCTGCTTGCTCGTGAATCTGCACAGCTAGTTGCTTGCGTGTGAGAATTTGGGTCAGGAGGTGCCATAATGGCAACGACGACAGTCTCTCAAAGTTCCACCACCTTCAGCCAGAGCTTCTACGCCAGTCTGCACGAAATCGCTGGGGGGGAGAAGGTGCGCACCTGTCTGCAGTGTGGCACCTGCAACGGGGTATGTCCCTATGGCTATCTGATGGATTATCCCCCGGGCAAGATGGTTGCCGCATTGCGCGCCCAGCGCTTTGAGCGGGTGACCGAAGCGGACACGGTGTGGATGTGCGTCTCGTGCTACGCGTGCAGCGAAGTCTGTCCGGTGCGCATCCCGCTCACCGCTGGCTTGATGACGCGTGCCAAAGAGGAGCTCTTGCTGGCCGGCAACATCCCGTCCGAACTGCAGGTTGCGCTGGAGAACACGCAGCGCTACGGCAACCCCTTGGGCGAGTCGCCGCGCAAACGGGCCGATTGGGCGAAGGGCGTCAAACCGCGCGTGCCCATCATGAGCGAGGAGCGCCGGCCGGTGGACGTATTGTGGTTCGTGGGTGATTACGGCTCCTATCACCCGCGCGTGCAACCGGTCAGCCGTGCGCTGGCCAACGTGCTCAACGCTCTGCACGTGGACTTTGGCATTCTGGGCGCCGAGGAGGTCAGCGATGGCGACTCGCAGCGGCTGGCAGGCGAGCGTGGCCTCTTTGAGATGCTCGCCGCCAAGAACGAGCGCGCGCTGTCGCAATACGAGTTCAAGGAGATCATCACCGGCGACCCGCACGCCTACAACGCCTTCAAGAACGAATACCCCAAGCTGGGCATCGTGTACCCCGTGCGCCACTACACCGAATTCCTGGCAGAGCGCCTGGACGCGCTGAAATCTTTGTTCAAGGGTGAAGTGAATGCGCGCGTGACCTACCATGACCCATGCTACCTGGGTCGCGCCAATGATGTGTTCGAAGCACCCCGCCAGCTGCTCAGCGCCATCCCGGGTGTGGAGCTGGTGGAAATGCCCCACAACCGCACCACCAGCCTCTGCTGTGGCGGCGGTGGCGGCGGGATGTGGATGGACGGTTTCCATTGGGAAAAAGCCCACACGCGCCTGTCCGAATGGCGTGTGCGCGAGGCTATGCAGGTTGGCGCCGACATCCTGGCTGTGGCGTGCCCCTACGAGGCACCCCGCTTTGAGGACGCCACCAAAGTCGTGCCAGGCGCCAGCCGCCTCATCGTAAAAGACATCGCCGAACTGCTCGCCGAAGCCATGGGCGACTGACACAAGGGAGGGTAAAGCCATGCACATTGTCGTTCCAGTCAAGCTCGTACCTGACCTGGTCGAGGAGCTGGTCATAGACCCAAGCGGCACCACCCTCGACCCCGACACGCTGCGTCTGCAGCTCAACGAATTTGATGGCCACGCCATCGAGCAAGCCATCCTGCTCAAAGAGCGTGGCGGCGGACAGGTAACGGTGATGGCTCCCGACGTCGAAGGTGTTGACGATGTGCTCTACACCGCGGCCGCCAAAGGAGCCGACCGCCTGATCAAGTTGTGTGGCAACTTCGGCCAGTCTGTGAACAACCATGCCATGGCGTGCGCCGTCGCCAACCTGATTAAGCCGCTGCAACCCGACCTGGTGCTGACCGGCGTCCAGAGCCACAGCGACCTGGACGGTTCCATGGGGCCACTCCTGGCAGCCTACCTGGGATTTCCCTACGTCGGCTACATAGCAGGTGTGACACTCAGCGACGGTCGCGCTGTGGTGCGCAAGGAGTACCCGGGTGGGCTGGTCGCCGAGATGGAGGTGGTGTTGCCCGCTGTGCTGGGCATCCAAGCAGCCGATCAGCCGCCGCGTTATGTGGCCTTCACCCGCATCCGCCAGGCTATGAAGACGGCCTCCATCGAAGAACAGACGGTGGAAGGCCTGGACGTGAGCGGTGGGCCGACGGTGTCGCGCATGTACAAGCCCGAGGCCGCCGCACGCGCCACCATGATTGAGGGCAAACCGGATGAGGTCGCCAGCCGCCTGGTAGAACTCTTCCGCGAGTTAGGCGTGCTGTAGAGGTCAGCGAGGACAACCAACAGGAGTGTGACAATGAGTCAGGACATCTATGTAATCATCGAACACCTGAGAGGGCAGATTGCCGATATCTCGTATGTCCTGTGTGCCGCCGCGCGTCAGATGGCTGCCGCCAGCGGTGGCAATGTCGTGGGCCTGCTGCTGGGGCACAATGTGAAAGACCTGGCGCAGGATGTTGCCGTGGACCGCGTATTGGCCGTGGATGATCCCCTGCTCGCCAACTTCGTCCCAGATGTGTATCAGCAGGTGCTGGCCAATCTGATCAGCGCCAGCGCGCCACGCGCGGTCTTGTTTGGCGATACCTCGATCGGCGCCGAGCTGGCCGGTGCGCTCTCGGTGCAGCTAGGCCTGCCACTGGTCAGCTACTGTCGCAACGTGCGCGCCGACGACGGCCGCCTGACGTATGTCAGCCAGCTGTGCGGCGGCAAAGTGATGGTCGAGGGCGAATTGCCCGCGCCGACAGCCCTGGTAGCCATGGTGCCCGGTGGATACCAGGCCGAACAGGGTAAAAGCACCCAGCCGCCACCCGTTGAGACCGTGGCACCACCCGCCCTGGCCGCCGGACGCATCACGCTCAAGCAGTACATCGAGCCGGAAAGTGGCGATGTGGACATCTCCAAGGAGGCGATCCTGGTTTCAGTGGGCCGTGGCATCCAGAACGCGGATAACATCGAGCTGGTGCGCGAGCTGGCCGAAGCGATAGGTGGCGTAGTGAGCGCATCACGCCCCGTGGTCGACCAAGGTTGGCTGCCCACGACACGGCTGGTGGGCAAGTCGGGCAAGCGCGTCAAGCCGCGTCTCTACCTGGCACTCGGCATCAGCGGTGCACCCGAGCACGCCGAAGCCATCACCGACAGCCAGACGATCATCGCCGTCAACACCGATGCGAGCGCGCCCATCTTTGACATCGCTCGCTATGGGACAACGCTCGACCTGCTTGACCTCGTCCCCGTGCTCACTGAAAAAGTGCGTCAGGCAAAGCAGTAAACATGGCGCAGAAAGGAGCGTGCAACGATGCCGGAACGCATTGATTTTTGGGGTATCCCACATACTTGGGGGCCGCCGGAGGTGTATGCCTACGGGATCATGGGCCTGGCGTCGCTGGTGTTGCTCTTCCGCCTCTACCAGGCCGTCAGCCTGTGGTGGCGGCTGGGACGGAGCGAGAAGCGTTGGGACCAGCTGCACATCCGGGTGTGGCGTCTGATCAAGTATGCCATCGTGCAGGTGCGCGTGCTCAGCCAGCGTTATCCGGGCGTGATGCATATCGCGCTTGCCTGGGCCTTCTTCGTATTCCTGTGGGGCACCATCCTGGCGACGATTCATTCGCATTTCATCACCTTTTTGCGCGGCAACACCTATCTCATTTATAAGCTTGTCCTGGACCTGTTCACGCTGGTCTTTCTGGTCGGCGCCGTAATGGCAGCCTACCGACGCTACATCCAGCGACCGCGCCGCCTCACCCTGGCGCCACGTTTCACCTACTCGCTAGTGCTCATCGTGGTGATCGTGGTCGGCGGCTTGGCGGTCACCTCGACACGTCTGGCGGTCGAGCGACCGGAATGGGCCTGGTGGACGCCTTTCGCTTGGCTGGTAGGGCAGCTGTGGCTCTCCACGGGAGCGTCCGACCAAGCACTCCTGAACTGGCATCTTGGCCTGTGGGCCTTCCACCTGCTCAGCGCGGCCACCCTGTTCGTCACTTTGCCAATGAGCACCATGCTACACGTGGTCACCGGCCCGCTGAACGTCTTCTTCTCTAAACTCGATCGTCCGATGGGACAACTCGCGCCTCAGCCCCAGACCTCCGCCGGCGAGCCACTCTTCGTCACCAGCCTGCGCGATCTCACCTGGAAGCAGCTGTTGGACAGCGAAGCGTGCACCGAATGTGGGCGTTGTCAGGATGCCTGTCCTGCCTTCGCCGCGGGCACACCGCTCAGCCCCAAGGAACTCATGGTGGATATCCGCACCGCGCTGCGGCGCGACGGTCGGACATTGCTCAAGAACGGCAACGGGTCGGACAAGGTGCCTGCGCTGGTCGGCGAGGTGGTCAAGGATGCCATCCTGTGGTCGTGCACCACCTGTGGCGCCTGCGTGCGTGAGTGCCCCGTGTTCATCGAGCATGTGGATACCATGGTCGACATGCGGCGCCAACTGGTGAACGAAGGTCGCATGGACAGCATGCTACAGGAGGCGCTGGCCAACCTGGGACGCTACGGCAACTCGTTCGGCCAGTCGGAGCGTGTCCGTGCACGCTGGGCGCAGACGCTGGAAACACCCATCAAGGACGCGCGCAAGGAAAGCGTCGAGTATCTCTGGTTCGTAGGCGACTACGCTTCCTACAGCACCACTCTGACCGACATCACGCGCAAGACGGCAGAAGTGTTCCAGAAACTCGGCCTGGACTTTGGCATCCTGTACGACGGGGAGCGCAATGCTGGCAACGACGTGCGACGGGTGGGCGAAGAGGGACTGTACGACATGCTGGTGCATCGCAATGCAGCCGTGCTGAGCCGCTGCTCGTTCAAGGCGATCATCACCACCGATCCGCATTCGTACAACACCCTCAAGAACGAATATCCCCGCGAGGTGCTCGACGGTCGGCCTGTGCTGCACTACACCGAGCTGCTCGACCAGATGTTGGCGTCGGGCGCGCTGAAATTCACCCATCGGCTGGGATACACGGTCACCTACAGCGATCCGTGCTATCTGGGCCGCTACAACGGTGTGTATGACGCACCGCGCCGCCTCATCCTGGCGACCGGCTGCCAGTTGATTGAGATGCCGCGCTGCGGCGACCGGGCGGCTTGCTGCGGAGCCGGTGGCGGACGCATCTGGATGGAGGAACAGGCAGTGCAGGAACGCCCCAGCGAAGCGCGCATCCGCGAGGCGGTCAAGCTGGATAACGTACAGACATTGGTGGTGACGTGCCCTAAGGATGTCACCATGTACCGAGACGCGGTCAAGACGACCGGTTATGAGAACCGCATGGCGGTTAAAGAGCTGATTGAACTCATTCACGCAGCGCTATGCTAGCGTAGCAGAGGAGGAAACGATATGGCGGAACGAGTGGGTGTATACATTTGTCATTGTGGCACCAACATTGCAGGTGTGGTGGATGTCCCGGAGGTGACACGTTGGGCAGGAGAATTGCCCGAAGTGATGATCGCTCGCGATTACAAGTTTATGTGCTCCAGCCTGGGACAGGATCTGATCGAGAAGGACATCAAGGAGCTGGGCCTGACGCGCATTGTGGTGGCTGCATGCTCTCCACATATGCACGAGAAGACCTTCCGCGGAGCAGCCCAGCGCGCCGGACTGAACCCATTCCTGATGGAGATGGCCAACATTCGCGAGCTAGACTCCTGGACAACAGACGACAAAGAGGCCGCGACGCAGAAAGCGAAGGCGATGATCAGCGGCGCAATCCAGCGGGTGCTCTTCCACCAGCCACTTGAGCTGATCACGGTGAGCATCAATCCCAATACATTGATCGTGGGGGGTGGCATTGCCGGCATCACCGCAGCGCTGGAGCTGGCCAACGCTGGCTACCACGTCTACATGGTGGAGCGCGAGCCCTCCATCGGTGGCCATATGGCCCAGCTGGACAAGACCTTCCCCACCTTGGACTGTGCCGCCTGTATTCTGACGCCGCGCATGGTCGACGTGGGGCAACACCCCAACATCACCTTGCTCGCCTACAGCGAGGTAGAATCAGTGGAGGGTTATGTCGGCAACTTCACCGTGACGGTGCGCAAGAAAGCCAGCTATGTGAACGAGGAACTGTGCACCGGCTGCGGCATCTGCGAGGAAAAGTGCCCCAAGAAGGTGGTCGATCAGGTGTTTGAAGCCGGCATCGGCACGCGCAAGGCAGTCTATCGTCCTTTCCCTCAGGCAGTGCCCAAGTATCCCGTGATTGACCGGGAGAATTGTATCTACTTCCAGAAGGGCAAGTGCAAAGCGTGCCAGATCTTCTGCCCAACCAATGCCATCGACTTTGAGCAGCAAGATCGCTTCATCCAGTTCGAGGTGGGCAACATCATCGTCGCGACCGGCTACGACCCCTTCGACGCCACGCGCATCCCCCACTACGGCTTCGGTCGGCTCCCCAATGTGATCACCAGCGTGCAATTTGAGCGCATGGTCAACGCCTCCGGCCCGACGGGTGGCCGCATCCTGCTCAAAGATGGGACGCCACCGAAGAGCGTGGGCATTATCCATTGCGTCGGCTCACGCGACGAGAATTACAATGAGTATTGCTCGCGCGTGTGCTGTATGTACTCGCTCAAGTTTGCCCATCTGGTGCGCGAACGGTTGCCCGATGCCGAGGTGTACAACTTCTACATCGACATTCGCGCCTCGGGCAAGCGCTACGAGGAGTTCTATCATCGGGTGATGATGGAAGGCGCCAATATGGTCCGTGGACGAGTGGCCGAGGTGACCGATGTCGCGCGCACAGCAGATGAAGAGGGCAAGCTAATCATCCAGGTGTATGATACCCTGCTGGGTGAACAGCGGCGCATCCCGGTGGACATGGTCATCCTGAGCGTCGGCGTGCAACCGCGCAAAGACGCCCGTCAGGTGGCCCAGCTCTTCGGCCTGGGTTGTGACTTTGCCGGCTTCTTCACCGAGCGACACCCCAAGCTCGACCCGCTCCTCACTATGGTGGAGGGCATCTACATCGCCGGCGCCTGTCAAGGTCCTATGGCCATCCCCGAGACAGTGGCGCAGGGGGCTGGTGCCGCGGCGCGTGTCGCCGGTATGATCGGCCAGGGCACAGTGGTGATGGAACCCATCAAGGCACACATTGATGAGGAACGCTGTTCCGGCTGCCGCATCTGCAACAACCTCTGCCCCTACAAGGCAATTGTCTACCACGAGGATCGCCAGGTCTCGGAGGCGATTTCCGCCTTGTGCCAGGGGTGTGGCACATGCGTCGCTGCTTGCCCCAGCGCAGCCATCACCGGTGCTCACTTCACCCGCCGTCAACTGATGGCCCAAGTGGAGGGTATCCTATTGGACGTGCGCCAGTCGATGGAAGCATCGTCCACGTGACAACCATTGGAGAGTTGTGGAGCGCACCGGTTAGATTCTCATGAGCATTCGACAGGGATCGCCTGCAGGAGAGGAGACAATGAGTGCACCATATGAACCTGTGATCGTCGGTTTTCTATGCAACTGGTGTTCCTATCGCGCTGCTGACCTGGCTGGCACGGCGCGCTTGCACTATGCACCCAACATGCGACCCATCCGCGTGATGTGCAGCGGGCGGGTCGAGCCCGATCTGGTGCTTAAAGCGTTCCGCGAGGGAGCGGATGGTGTGCTCATCGCGGGATGTCACCCAGGCGAGTGCCACTATATCGAGGGCAACCTCAAAGCGCTGCGACGGTACGTGTTGCTCCGGCGTATGCTGCGCCAGTGGGGCATTGAGCCGGAGCGCCTGCAGCTGGTATGGGCATCCGCTTCCGAGGGCACCGTGCTGGCCGAAGCGGTCAACCGCATGACCGAGCAGTTGCGCGCGCTCGGCCCACTGCGCTGGAAGCAGACTGTGCTGGGAGGCAACGGCCACCCGTCAATTGCGACCAGCGTGGCAGCAGCCGTGGAAGAAGCAACAGCTATGACGGAGGAGGCATAGAGATGGCTGGCAACGGAAAACCCAAGTTCGCCATGTACTGGGCTGCCTCATGCGGCGGCTGCGAGATCGCTGTGCTGAACATCGGCGACAAGATTCTGGCAGTGGATGAGGCCTTCGACATCGCCTTCTGGCCATGCGCCGCCGACTTCAAGGTCAAGGATGTCGAAAGCTATCCAGACAATTATATCGACCTGTGCCTTTTCAACGGCGCCATTCGCACTTCGGAAAACGAGGAGATGGCTCACCTGTTGCGCCGCAAGTCCAAGGTGCTGGTCGCCTTCGGTTCGTGCGCCCACGAGGGATGCATCCCAGCACTCGCCAACCTGACCACTTCCGAAGCGATCTTCCAGGCGGCCTACATCAACAGCATCTCGACAGACAACCCGAAGCGTGTGCTGCCCCAGCCGGTGTCCAAAGTGGCCGAAGGGGAACTGCACATCCCAGTCTTCTACGATCGCGTCCGGGCACTGGATCAAGTGGTGCCGGTAGACTACGTCATCCCGGGTTGTCCGCCCGAGCCGCCCCAAATCTGGGCCGTGTTGGAGGCGGTCGTGAGCGGTGCCCCACTCCCCGCGCCAGGTTCGACCATCATCGGTGCCGGCAAGGTGGCGGTCTGCGACGAGTGCCCACTGGAGAAGCACGAAAAGACCATCACACGCTTCTATCGACCCCACGAGATCGTGCCGGAGCCGGGCATATGTCTGCTGGAGCAAGGAATACTGTGTATGGGTCCAGCGACTCGCTCCGGCTGTGGTGCCCGCTGTCCGCGCGCGAACATGCGTTGTGAGGGGTGCTATGGCCCGCTGGATGATGTGGAGGATCAGGGAGCGCGCATGCTCTCGGCACTGGCTTCCGTGGTGGGTGTGGGCAACCTGCGCGATGAAGAAGCGAAATTGGAGCATATGATTGAGGAAGTGATGGAGACGCTAGCGGATCCCGCCGGCACGCTGTATCGCTTCAGCATGGCGCATTCATTGCTGCAGCGTGCGCGTGTGGAGATGGGCAGCAGTTCACAGGGAGGTACTCAATGAAACGGATCAGCATTGACCCAATCACCCGATTGGAAGGTCACGGCAAGATCGAGATTTTCCTGGACGACCAGGGAAATGTCGCCAACGCCTACCTGCTCATCCCGGAACTGCGCGGTTTCGAGCAGTTCTGCGTTGGGCGGCCTGCAGAAGAGATGCCACGCATCACCAACCGCATCTGCGGAGTCTGCCCGGAGGCACATCACATGGCATCCACCAAAGCTCTGGATGCCCTGTACCATGTGGAGCCCTCCTCGGCGGTGAAGAAGGTGCGTGAATTCTTCTACTCCGCTTTCTACGTCACGGATCATACCACCCACTTCTATGCGCTGGGCGGCCCCGACTTCGTGGTGGGACCGGATGCGCCGGCTGCCGAGCGCAACATTTTGGGCGTGGTGCACAAGGTGGGCCTCGAGATCGGCAAGGAGGTGATCGACTGTCGCATCCGCAACCACCACATCATTGAGGAATTGGGCGGACGCGGAGTCCATCCCGTCGCCGGATTGCCAGGCGGCTGGAGCAAACCGATCACCAAGGAAATGCAAAGCGAATTCGCCGAGATCTCGCAGAAGAATGTGGATTTTGCCCTGTTCAGCCTGAAGCTCTTCGAGGACGTCGTGCTGAAGAACCAGGCCTACGTGGACATAATTCTCTCGGACACCTACACCCATCGCACCTACTACATGGGCACCGTGGACGCCAACAACTGTGTCAATTTCTACGACGGGATGATCCGCGTGGTAGACCCCGAGGGCAAAGGCTTCGTGCGTTACCATCCGCGCGAATACGCCACGCATGTCGCCGAGCACGTCGAGCCATGGACATATCTGAAGTTCCCCTTTCTGCGAGGCGTCGGTTGGAAGGGCTTCGTGGACGGCAAGGAGAGTGGTGTCTACTGCGCCACACCCTTGTCCAGGCTCAACGCGGCGGATGGCATGGCCACGCCCCGTGCGCAGGAAGCTTATGAGAAGATGTATGAAACGCTGGGCAGCAAGAAACGCGACGGACGCTATCAACCCATTCACTATCGCCTGGCAACGCACTGGGCACGTCTGATTGAGCTGCTCTATGCCGCCGAGCGCATGGTCGAGCTCATCAACGATCCCGAGATTACCGATCCCAATCTGCGCGTCGTGGTGACCAGCACTCCCGATGAGGGGGTGGGGTGTGTGGAGGCACCTCGCGGCACCCTGACCCATCATTACTGGACGGATGAGAAAGGCATCCTGACGCGCGTCAACCTGATCGTGGGCACAACCAACAACTATGCACCGATCGCAATGTCCATCCGCAAGGCGGCGCAAGGCCTGATCAAGAAGGGCACCGCGGTCACCGAAGAGGTGTTGAATCGCATTGAAATGGCCTTTCGCGCCTATGATCCGTGCATGGCTTGCGCCACACACGCGTTGCCCGGCCAGATGCCATTGGAAGTGATCATCCGCGATGCACAACACCAAGTCATCGATCGCATCTTGCGGACTGGTCGCTAAGCTCGTAGCATGCAGGCGTCACAGTCCAAAACGCAGATGACTCGAGCGTCTGCCCCACTAAAGCACACAGGAGGAGGGAGCGATGATCTCACCCGAGCTGATCCGCCGCTACGAACTGTTCGGAGGCCTGTCGATTGATCAGATCAACATTTTGGCCATGGCAGCAGAAGAGATAACCGTGGACGCAGGGCACTGGTTCTTCCGTCAGGACGAGGAACTGCACGATCTCTACCTGGTGCTCGAGGGACACGTGGGCATCGTGATGGAATTGCCCCGACACGAGGTACTCACCAGTACAATTGGCCCGGGCGAGGTGTTCGGCTGGTCCGGCATGGTGCCGCCTCATGAGACCACTGCCGGCGCCAAAGCGCTGTCGCGCTGCCGAGTCGTGCGCTTCGACTGCCGGCGCATCCGCGACGCTTTTCCGTCGGACTGGCAGTTCGGCTGCCTGATGATGGAGAAGGTCGCTCACGTCATCCGCGAGCGGATGCGGAATCTGCGCATGGAAGCCTTGCCAGCCTACATCGAGTAGCAAAACGCCCTTTTGCTGGCTTGCTTATCGCATACATCCAGGACGGTGCGGCACGGATGGAGCACGGCCTGATCTCTTACCTTTTCTCTCCGTGTTGTCTGCGTGCCGCGCTGTCCTTTCTGGGATGATAGCTTATGGTCACGCCGCAGTCGCTTGCTCACTCACCTTTTTTCGCCGGACTGTCTGAGGACGCGCTGGCCCAGCTCGCCGCGCTCGCCGACTACGTCTGCTTCCCAGAAGGGAAAGTGATCTTCCAGCAGGGCGACCCGGCAACAAAACTGTATGTGCTCCTCGATGGCTGGGTAGATCTGACGATGACCAGCAACAACCAGAGCACGCACCGTGAAGTGGTGATGACGATCACACAAGGAGAGGTCTTTGGCTGGTCGGCGGTTGTCGAGCCATATGTCTATACCGCTTCAGCGCATTGTGCCACACCTGTGATCGTGCTAGCATTTTCCGGCCAAGATCTCCTGACACTTTTCTTAAGGGATGTCCAGTTGTGCTACACGTTGATGAACCGTATTTGTCGTGTGATTGCCGAGCGGCTGGAGAGTACGCGCGCACAGTTGGTGAGCCTGTTTCTCTCGCGCTGAATCAGGCAGCCGAAGTGCCACTCTAAACGACGAAAGTGCCCCTTTCCTTCCCATAGAGTGTCCCACACATCGTTCCGCCTGAGATCCTATTTCTTGCCCCGCTCCCACCGTGGTATACTCCGCACTATGCAACCCGATACCACCCCTACGCGACCAACCCATCCGCAGTCTTATCAACGTCTCCTGCTATGGTTTGCCCTGTTCGTCATCATGGTGGGAATTGTGCTCTGGCTCGGTTGGCGCGTGGGACGAGCGTTGAGAGCTTATCCTGGCCTCTCACCCACCGTACCGCTGGCCGCCGACAAGACCTATGGGGTCACCGCCGAATTGTACCGCCTCGATGCGGCAGAGATGAACGATGCGCTAGACCGCATGCTCCACTTAGGTCTGCGTTGGGTGCGTTTGCCCTTCCCGTGGGCGTTGATCGAACCGCAGCGTGGCCAATTAGATTGGTCGCGTTGGGATTACGCGGTAGAGGCGGCAAGCCGGCGGGGCATGCGGGTGCTGGCACTGCTGGACACGACGCCGGAGTGGGCGCGTCCGGCTGGCAGCCCGTTGCACACGCCCCCCACAGAGCTGTCTGATTTCGGCGCTTACGCCCACGCACTGGCACAGCGCTACGGTGCACAGATCGACGCTTATCAGATCTGGGATGAACCTAACTTGGCAGCCCACTGGGGCAATCGCTACGTCGAACCGCTTCTGTATGCCCACCTGTTGCGCGAGGCAGCCATTACCATTCGTGCAGCGGATCCAGGCGCCATCATCGTCACGGCAGCGCTGGCGCCCACAGTTGAACGTGGTCCTCTTAACCTGAACGAGATGGATTTCCTGGAGCAGCTGTATCGTGCCAACGCGGCGCAGTGGTTCGATGTGGTGGCAGCGGAGCCCTATGGCTTCCGTGCGGCGCCGAATGAGCCGGCCACAGGCGATCAGCTGAACTTCGCGCGTGTCACACTGCTGCGCCAGGTGATGACACGACACAGCGACCACAACAAGGCGATCTGGCTGACCAGCTTCGGCTGGAGCGCACTGCCAGCGGAATGGCCCGGCGATGCCTCCCCATGGCCAGACGTGCCACCCGAGGAGCAAGAACGCTATACAAGCCAGGCTATCACGTTCGCACGTGCCCACTGGCCATGGCTCGGCCCAATGATGTTCCCGGCATGGGATGCGCACCAGCTGGCGCCGGATGACCCGCGCCGCGGACTCGCTCTGGTGGACGGCGAACGTTCCATGGCGACGTTGACAGGGTGGCAAGCGAGCGGCCTGGTCGGTGACGTTGCCACGGTAGGCAGCTATCCAGCCGTACACCCCTCCGGGCAGCTTGAGGGAGAGTGGCGCCTCTCACCCGACGGTCTGGACGTGCCGCGCCATCCACCCTCTGTGCTGAAGGTTCATTTTGAGGGCACCCGGCTCGACCTATTGGTACGCCGTGGAACGTATCGCGGAGTGCTGTACGTCAGCATAGACGGCCAGCCGGCCAATCAGCTGCCAGAGCAGGACGGACAAGCCTATCTGTGGCTCTTCGACCCGCTCGAAGAAGAGGCCGAGGTGACCGTGGCGCGTTATCTCACTGAGGGACGCCACGAGGCAACCATTCTCGCCGAAGGGGGTTGGTATCAGTGGCCCGTGATCGGTTGGCGGGTCAGCCGCGAAGCAGACGTGCGTATGCTGGGGATCGCCCTAGCGGTCACCGGTGCGCTGGCACTCCTGGCGCTGGGTGGCACTGTGTTTGCCTTGCGTTATGTGAATTGGCGTGCGTGGATCGCCACATCAGGAGCTCGCTATGCTGCACTGGGCACATCCCGGCATCTTGCCCTCTTGCTCGTGGTAACAGCTGCCTTCTATTTTGCCCCAGGTACCGTGTTGTCGCTGGCACTCCTGCTGCCTCTATTCCTCTGCCTCTTGCCGCGCCCTGACCTGGCCCTTTTGCTGATCATCTTCAGCGTCCCCTTCTTCCTGTTGCCAAAACCGCTGTTGGGACGCACCATTGCCCTCAGCGAAGTGCTGCTGGTGCTCGTAGCGATCGCCTTTGTGGTGCGTCGCGCATGGCGCCTGCTTCACACGGCCGAGAGACCGCTCAAGCTGGATTGGCTCGCCTGGGTGCTCACTACCCTGGGAGGTCTTGGTGCCGTGCTCACCGTCTTCCCACCTGCGGAGACAGGCTGGCTGGCCGAGGCGGACTGGTCGCTGATGCCGCTCATGCTGGTGCCGTTGGCGGGCGCGCTTGCGGCCACAGCAGGCGCAGAGACAGGCCGATGGCGCCTGCTTCCCAGCTGGCAGATGGATGCCAGTCTGGGTGCACTGGTTGCGTTGGCGCTCGTCTCCAGCCTGGCGGCGCCAAACGTGGGAGTGGCATTTCACGAATTCCACGTGGTGGTGTGGGACGCAGCCATTTTCTACGTCTTTGTCCGACGCATCGATCGTGAGATGGGTAGCCCGCCGGCTGCAAAGCCAGAGGAAATGACCCGCCGCAGCCAGTGGTTGGTGGACTCTTTCCTGCTGGGCGCAAGCACCATGGCGCTCTATGCGCTCTACCTGTTCTTCTTCACCGAACGCGCGATTACTGCCGAGGGTGTCCATCGCGCTCTGGGGAGCTATGGCTCGCCTAACAACCTCGCTTTGTTGCTGGAGCGTGCCGCTCCGATATTGATCGCCCAGTTGACATTCGGCTGGAAGCGTCTGCACGGCGTGCCCTGGTTGCGGCTGGACAACTTCCTGCGGCTGCTGGCGCTGGCATCCATTCTGCTGACATTGGTGCTCACCTTCAGCCGTGGCGCTCTCCTGCTAGGCATGCCGACCGCGCTTGTGTTCCTTGCCGCGATGTATGGCAGGCGTGCATTAGGGGTGGTGTTGGCGCTGCTCGCTGCGCTGGCGGGTGGCATCCTGCCCCTGTTGGGCACTGAACGTTTGAACTCCCTCTTCACCGTTGACGCAGGCACCGGCTTCTTCCGCCTGCGCTTGTGGCAAAGCGCAATCAAGATGTTTCTAGACCACCCATGGCTGGGCGTCGGCCCGGACAACTTCCTGTATCAGTACCGCACGCGCTATATGCTGCTGGATGCGTGGCAGGAGCCCAATCTGAGCCACCCGCACAACATCGTGCTCGACTTTGCCACGCGTTTGGGTGTGGCAAGCATTGCTGTGCTGCTGTGGCTGCAGCTGGCGTTCTGGCGACTGGCATGGACGCTCTACCGTCGCCTGGGTGAAGGGCCAGCACGTGCCACGCTGTTGGGGCTGATGGCCAGTATGGCAGCCACACTAGCACATGGGCTGGTGGATCACGCTTTCTTCCTGGTGGATTTGGCATGTATCTTCTGTCTGAGCGCAGCGATTGTGGCGAATGAAGTGGACAGGAGACAGGGTGGCGCGGTATAATCACTGTGCCGCTTTTCATCGGAGCCGGGTATGGCCTCGATCTTTGATCAGCACGCGATTGATTTCATCAGCCACAGTGAAGCTCAAACGCGTCGCCTTGGCGCACGCCTGGGAGAGTTGTTGCAGGGAGGCGAGGTCATCGCGCTTCAAGGCGCTTTGGGCAGCGGCAAGACGCGCTGGGTGCAGGGGCTGGGACAGGGATTGCAGGTGCAAGAACCCATCACCAGCCCTACTTTCACCCTCATCAACGAGTACCATGGCCGTCACACGTTATACCATATCGACATGTACCGCATCACGCGTCTGGCTGAAGCCTTGGATCTGGGATTGGAAGATTACCTATACGGAGAAGGAGTGTGTGTGATCGAATGGGCAGAGCGGGTGGCGGCTGCGCTGCCGGAGGATCATCTGTGGATCACTTTTTACCATCTAGATGAGACCAAACGACGCATTACGATGCGCGCCACAGGCGATCACCATTTCAAGCTGCTGAAAGATTTTCAGCGACTGGCTTTTGCGATGCCCGTTCGCCATTTACCGCAATGATTCTCGCGATTGATACTGCCACCAATTTCGCGAGCCTGGCTCTCTGGGAGGAAGAGCAGCTGTGGGCGGAGGATGTCTGGTACACTTCTCTGAACCACAGTGTGGAGCTTATACCACGCATTCAGCGCATGCTCGCTACGCGGCGCGTGGCTGTCGAACATCTGGCAGGCATTGCTGTGTCTTTGGGGCCAGGCTCTTTTACAGGGGTGCGTGCCGGGCTGGCAGCAGCCAAAGGGCTGGCGCTGCCATACGACATTCCCCTGGTCGGCATCCCCACTCTGGATGCTGTGGCATACCCGTTCCAACGGTCAGAGATGCCCGTTTGGGCAATCATCGCCGCCGGACGCGGGCGCCTCGGGGCGGCGTGCTACCGACAAGTAGACGGTGCCTGGACGCAGGTCATCCCGTCTCAGCTGACCACCCTGGAGAAGCTGTGTGATCAGGTCAGCTCGCCCACTATCTTCGCGGGTGAGATCACCGCCTCCGAAGCCGAGCTGCTGCGCAGCCGGCTGGGCAGCAAAGCGATAGTGCCCTCTCCCGCGCTGCGGGCACGGCGTGCCAGCTATCTGGCCGAGCTGGCTGCGGTACGATTGGCTAACCATGACATAGACGACACCACAACACTGGCCCCGATTTATCTACAGACACCGGAAGGACATCCCCTAAAAGTGGGCGAGTCCGGTGCAGGGCAGTAGCATACCCATGTCCACACTCGATCTTCCATTCTACGTACGACCGATGCGACTGACCGATATCCCGGCAGTGATAGCGATTGAGCATACAGCGTTCTCATTGCCCTGGCCGGAGAGCGCTTACCGCCACGAAATCACCCGGAACGAGCTTGCCCATTACTACGTGCTGTGCTTCCGCGATCCGCTTGCTTCGTCGAAACTGAATCCGCTCTCATTCTGGCGACGCATACGGCGCACGTTCACGCAGGCAACAGAGCCACCATCCGAGGTGGTGCTGGGCTACGCCGGCTTCTGGATGATGGTGGACGAGGCACACATTAGCACACTGGCCATCCGGAAGGATGTGCGCGGATACGGGCTGGGGGAGTTCCTGCTGCTCAACGTGCTGGAGGAAGCGCGCCGGCTGGGGGCACAGGTAGCCACTCTGGAAGTTCGCGTCTCCAACACGGTGGCGCGTTCCCTCTACACTAAGTATGGGTTTCGTGAGACGGGACGGCGTGTCGGCTACTACCACGACAACAACGAGGACGCGCTGATTATGACGACACCTGTGTTTACCGTCGGCAACTACTGGCAGATGATCGATGCCCATCGGGCTGCGCTGCGAGCGCGCCTGACGCAGCAACTCCAAAGCGGCTGGCGAGTAGGACCAATCGGCAGTCGTGGAGGTCACAACCAGAAAACAGCAACCTGAGGATGAAAGATAATGCCGGAAATCAACCAGATGAACCTGGAAGAACTCGTAGCAGCAGTTCGTACTTGCACACGTTGCGCGTTGCACAGCGGGCGCACCCATGCCGTGCCGGGTGAGGGACCAGCCGATGCCACCGTTATGTTCATCGGTGAAGGGCCCGGCTTCCACGAGGACCGTCAGGGACGTCCGTTCGTGGGCAGCGCCGGCAAATTCCTGGAGGATTTGCTGGCGAGCATTGGCTTGAAGCGGGAACAAGTGTACATTACCAACGTGGTGAAATGTCGCCCTCCGGGCAACCGGGACCCGCTGCCGGATGAACTCCAGGCATGCAAGCCCTATCTCGACCGGCAGATAGAGCTAATATGTCCCAAGGTGATCGTGACGCTGGGACGTTACTCGATGTACCGCTACTTCCCAGGTCAATCGATCAGCCGCATCCACGGCCAGGCGCGACAGGTGGGGAACACTTTGGTGGTGCCTATGCTGCACCCCGCAGCCGCTCTGCACCAACCGCAGTGGAAAGCCACTATCGAGATGGACTTCAAGAAGTTGCCGGCGATCATCGCCCAGGCGGAACGCCTCAGCCCGTCCGAGCAACCGCCACCCCCACAACAATTGACTCTGTTTTAGGGATGTTCGCGAATACACACTGTTTTTTTACTATTGAGGTGGTAAGTTGGAACAAGCATTACGTATTATCCCACTGGGAGGCGCCGGTGAGATCGGCAAGAACATGACCGTGATCGAGTATGGCGAGCACGCCATCGTGATCGACTGCGGCCTCATGTTCCCGGAAAGCGATATGTTGGGGATTGACCTGGTCATCCCAGACATCAGCTATCTGATGGAAGCGCCTGATTATGTCAAGGCCATTATCGTCACCCACGGCCACGAAGATCACATTGGCGGTCTGCCTTACATTCTGCCACAACTGCAGGTGCCAGTGTACGCCACACGCCTGACGCGCGGGTTGATCGAGGTGAAATTGCGCGAAGCAAATCAGCTGAGCAACGCCGAGCTGTACACGATAGCGCCAGGCGACCGTCTGGAGATCGGCCCCTTTGTGATACAGCCGTTCCACGTCTGCCATAGCATTCCGGATGCGGTCGGGCTGGGGATCGAGACACCGCTTGGCCTGGTGATTCACACAGGCGACTTCAAGTTCGACTACACGCCGGTGGACGGGCAGTTGACCGACTTTGGCGCCCTGGCCGACTTCGGACGCAAAGGTGTGCTCGTGTTGATGTCCGACAGTACCAATGCCGAGCAGCCGGGCTACACCCCCTCGGAGCGCGTCGTCAGCCAGGAATTCGCCAGGGTGTTTGAGCACGCGCCTGGACGCGTCATCGTCTCCACCTTTGCCTCGAACATCTCACGCATCCAGCAAGTCGTTGAGTGTGCGCTGCGCTTCCAGCGACGTGTGGCGATCGTTGGACGGAGCATGGTGGAAAACGTGCGCATGGCACGCTCACTGGGCTTCCTGAACGCGCCGGATAGTTTGTTCATCCGGCCAGAAGAGATGGAACGCCTTCCACCATCCCACGTGGCCATTGTTTGCACCGGCACGCAAGGTGAACCCACCAGTGCCTTGGTGCGCATGGCAAACCAGGAGCATCGTCAGGTGAGCATTCAGGCGGGTGACACCGTGATTCTCTCGGCCACGCCGATACCGGGCAACGAGGAGCTGGTCCATCGCACGCTGGACAATCTTTTCAAGCTGGGCGCCAAGGTGTATTACCCGCGCCTGCGTCCGGTGCATGTCTCTGGGCACGCCAGCCAGGAAGAACAGAAGATGATGCTCAGCCTGACGCGGCCGCGCTATTTCATCCCGATCAGCGGCGAGTACCGCCATCTGGTGCTCCACGGCCAGCTGGCCAGCGAGCTGGGCATGCCTGAGGAGAACATCTTCGTTGTGCGTAACGGCCAGGTAATCGAGATCGACTCCCAAGGGGCACACCTGGGTGAAAGGGTGTCTGGCGGCAACGTGTTGGTGGACGGTGCCGGAGTGGGCGACGTGGGCGAAGTCGTGTTGCGCGACCGCCAGATGCTCTCACGCGACGGCTTTGTCGTGGTTGTTCTTGCGCGCGATGCTGAGACCGGTGCCGTTGTGGACGGTCCAGAGCTGGTTTCGCGCGGGTTCGTGTTCATACGGGACGCGGAAGTGCTAATGGAGGAGGCCAAGGAGGTTGTGCTCTCGGTGGTCGATTCAGGCCACCGCGACACGCTCAGCACTCTGATTCACGACCGCCTGGCCGAATTTCTCTACGCACGCACGCGTCGCCGCCCGATGATCTTTCCAGTGGTTTTGGATGTGTGAGCGAGGAATGAGCACGCCGGAGGTGACAGATCTCCCTGCCGATCGGTCCGCTCAGCTGCACCGTTGCACGCTGTGCCCACGGCAGTGTGGCGCCGACCGGTACACAGCACCTGGCTACTGCGGGACGGATGCCACTGTGACCGTCGCCAAGGTATTTCTGCATCCATGGGAGGAACCGTGCCTCTCGGGTGAGCACGGCTCCGGAACCGTGTTCTTCACTGGCTGCAACCTGCGCTGCGTCTACTGCCAGAACTATCCCATCAGCCATCAGGGCGTCGGCAAAGCGATCACCATCACACGTCTCAGCGAAATCTTCCTTGAGCTGCAGGTTAATGGTGCTCATAACATCAACATGGTGACCCCCACACCCTACACGCTCCACATTATTCAGGCGATCAACTTGGCGCGTCAGCGCGGGCTGAACATCCCCATCGTGTACAACACCGGCGGCTACGAGCGCGTGGAGACATTGCGCCTTCTGGAAGGGTTAGTAGACGTTTACCTGCCTGATCTCAAATACTGCGACAGCGGTTTGAGTGCACGCTGGTCGCGGGCACCGGATTACTTCGCGTATGCCACGGCCGCCATCCGGGAGATGTTTCGTCAGGTAGGCGAACCGTCCTTCGACGAGCAGGGCCTCATCCGACGTGGGCTGATGATTCGCCACCTCACGCTGCCCGGCGTCCTGGAGGACTCGCAGCGCGTGGTGGACTGGGTTTTAGACAACCTGCCGCATGGCGTCTACCTCAATCTGATGTCGCAATATACCCCTTTGGGGCGCGCCCACGAGCATCCCGAGCTGGCAGTGCGGGTGCCCCAAGAGCAGTACCAGGCACTGGTTGACTATGCACTGCAGCGCGGGCTGGAAAACGGCTTCGTTCAGGAAACAGACAGTGCCAGTCCCGAGTATGTACCCGCCTTCGATCTGGAAGGGGTTTAGGAAGCTGGCCGCAGCGCCACAGCAACTGTGACGCTGCAGCCTCTCAGCGTGCTCTTGCTCTAAAGCGCGATCGCCTGGATACCGGTTAGCTCGCAGAAGTCTTTCAGCTCGCCGTAAAGGTGACTGCCATAGCCCAACACGGCGTATTCGTTGTTCCAGGCTTCGAGCAGGGCATCAACGTCACAATGCACCGTCGCGAAGGCATGTGGCCAGAAGGGGATGCCGCATTCGCGGCGGCGCGCTTCGATTAACTCTTGCGGTGGCTCAAAAACAGTGCAGCGCGCGATGACCATTTCAAACCGACCGTCGCGACGGCCCAGCCGAGCCAACACGCCTTCGCCCGCCTTGCACACCAGATCTACCGCCAGGCCGCCGGCCGCACCCTCGGTTGGGATGCCATGTTGGGCGAAGCGCGCCGGCCCCACCTTGCCGGCCAGTGAGGGCGGGCAGGCCCCGTCGCCGATGATCTTGACCTCGCGCGTCGTCTTGTCGACGTGCTGCAAGTCGCCGTAATAGGGACGCTCATCGCCCAAATCGAGCAGCAGTTTCGTCGTGAGCGCAGTGTTGAAATCGCTCAGCGTTGAGGTCGCCACCCCATCCTCCAGCATCATGCTCTGGGCAAACGAGGTGGCGCCGTAGTCATCGCCCATGCCGGGGAAGGACTGAATGGTGTAGAAGTCAAAGCCTTCCTGTTGCACCATCTTCTTGATCGCCACATAAAGACGGATGGAACGCTCGGCCATCTCATCTGTGGGCACCGGTTCGACAAAGTATGGCTGGATGTGCCGCCGCGCCGCTGCCAGCTCGTCGGGTGTGACCGCTTTAGCCGTGGCGATGAGCTGGGTAACGTCGCGTGTGTCGATGTCGATGCCGAAGACCTTCATCCATTGCGAGGGATCGGCCACACCGCATGTCTGCCCCATGCCGCGCCCTCCAAAGGCACCCAGCGTGCTCATGTTCAGACGATTCTTCATCGCGCTGGCGCGGCAATAAGACACAATGCGCTGGATAGTGCTCGCTTCGTCCTGGCGACCATACACGAAACGGTGTGCCAGGCCGATCTCCTTGAAGGCAGCCTGGAGCACCCACCCGCCGACCGGTCGCCAGCCCTGTGAACCCGGCACCGTCCAGATTACGATACCGCGACCGGTGAAGGAAAAATCGCGAATGGCGCCGATCAGATGAGCAGCCCACACCCACGTGCCGGAGAAAAGCACGACAGCGTCCAGGTCGTCCATCTTTTTCAGCTGAGCGAAGCACGCACGTGCTTCCTGCTTCGTAGCCAGCACTATGGGATACTCGACCAGCTCCAGGCCAGTGGCGCGTAACGCTTGTTTCGCCATGGCAATGATGCTCTCGTCAATGAAGGGGGTGCCCAGAGGGTCTTGCAGACCATCCTTGTGTACGCCGTACACGACAAAAGCAACTTTGGGTGTCAACATATCGCATCCTCCTCAAGGAAAAATGATGGTCAGGCGTGAGGACAATGGCGGGACATCTTCCCGCGCTCTATCTTGGCAAAGAATCCTTGCCATCGTAGCACACCCGAGATGGTACGTCAACGCTTCCAGGGATCGTTGCGCTTACCATGGGATCGGTTCGCGCTCGAAGAAGAACTGCCCGCTGGGGCCACCATCGGGCAGCGTGGCCAGCCAGACCGCTGTATCGGCACCCTGTTCCGGCGAGCGCGGCGCGTGGGGACCTCCCATATCGGTGCGAATGTGGCCCGGCGACATGCTGTTGATCAGGATGTTGTAGCCCTGCACCTCAGCCGCCAGTACGCGGGTGACGACGTTGAGCGCAGCCTTGGACATCCGATACCCTAACGAGGCGGCACCCATCGAGGCCAGCTGGCCAGCACGGCTGGAGATGTTGACGATGCGTCCATAATTGTGTTGTTGCATCAGGGGGATAACCGCCTGGCACAACAACAGCGGGCCGTAGGTGTTCACCTCCATCAGCTCGCGGATGGTCGCAACGGGAAATTGCAGGCCAGGTGTGGTATAACCCAGCAATATGGCAGCATTGTTGACCAGAATATCGACGCGGCCGAACTGGGCATAGACGGTGTCCACGGCGCGCTGAATGCTCTCCGGCTGCGTCACATCGAGCTGCTGGAAGGATACTTCCCAGCCTGCTGCCTGCAATTGTGCAGCAGCAGCCTGACCTTTTTCCTCCGAACGCGCTGTTAACACCACATGGATGCCACGCTGCGCCAGCTGCCGTGCTATCTCAAGACCCAAGCCGCGATTAGCTCCTGTCACCAGCGCAATGTGTGTCGCCATAGTCCCCCCTTGTCTGGTATGAGATAAGGCCATCGCCGTGAGCAGATCTCAGTGCCTGTGCAGATACCTTTCACCGTCTATGCCCCTATTCTACCCCTTTCCTGTCCCACTCGATAATTCCGGGCAGGTCCAGTTGCCGGAGACTGCAGGTGTGCCACCATGGGTGCTTGACAGTGTACATTGTTGTGTTATAATTGGTATGACCTGTAAGATGGGTATTGCCACTATCCAAGGCAAGCACTATCAGAGAGGTTGGGGCACCTGCTTGCCGCGCATACAAACCAGTGTTACAATTAGTTTTATGTGGATACCCCGAGTGTAAGTCGACACAAGGCAGTGCAGACAGGCAGCAAGGTCGCGGGAGGCGCCGTGAAGTGGTGTAATCGTCCCCCCGGTGTGGCAGGATCGGTATCCATAAGGAGCATCTCTCAATACGCTGTTCCCGCTGGGTCACTGTGCCATCATAGAGTGTGCTCACTTAGCTATCCCGCACATGCCCTTAATCGCCTGGATCCCTCCATTTACCTCTGTGAACTTTCAGACCTTGCTGGCACAGCGTTGCCGCTAGAAAGGAGGAACCGGAGGCGAATCTCATTGACAGTCGCGGTGCATCACAGATTAGGAGTTGCCCAACTCTGTTGTTAACATTTGGAACAGGACGCCTACTGGCACATACCTTGCCGAAGAAAGGGAGGAGCCACAATGTCTGAGAAAGTGTTGCGCATTTCGCGACGTGACTTTATCAAGTTGGCGGCCGCAAGTGCAGCCGCGGCGGGCGTTTATTACTGGCCGGGCAGTCACCCCTTTGCTGCGCGCGCAGCGGGCGAGAAGTTGCGCATGTGGTGGTGGGGCGAGCAGGAAGCGCCTGGCCTGGAGAAATGGGTGAAAGACAGCGTCGCCATCTTCGAAAAGGAGACCGGCGTGACCATTGAAGTGACTCTGCAGGACACCACCACGGTCATCTCCGAGTTCCAGACTGCCTCGGCCGCTGGCAATGCCCCAGACATCCAGTTCCTTTGGAATGGCATCTACCACATGGAAAGTGTCTGGCTGGGCTATCTGGAACCTCTCAACGGGCTGATCTCCGATGAGCTGCTCAAGGAGGCCGACGCGACCGTGCTCAGCATCTACCAAGGCAAGCAATATCGGCTGGGCTGGTATGCTTGCTCTCTTATATGGCTGTACAATAAGGAGATGTTCGACAAAGCCGGCCTGAATGCGGACCAGCCGCCCACCACCTGGGAAGGCCTGCTGGATGCCTGTGACAAGCTTAAGTCCAAGGGCTTCACCCCCATTGTGGGCGGCCTGAAGGACGGTCCGTGGGGCGAATGGTACATGGGCCACGCGCTCGGCCCGAACCTGGACACCCCGGCCGAAGCGCTCAAGCTGTTCATCGGCGAACTCGACTGGCGCGAACCCAGATACTATGAGCACTGGACCAAGCTGGAGCAGCTCTGGAAGGCTGGCTACATGAACGAGGACATGAACTCGATCGACCTCTACCCCGGCATGGACTACTTCGGTGCGGGCAAGGGGGCTATGACTGCCATCGTTGTCCCGACGCTGGGCAAACAGGCTGGTATGTTGGGCGCCGAGAAAGTCGGTCTGATGGTCTTCCCGGCTGGAGGCAAGGGCAAGATGAACAACAAGCCCATCCGTGACCTGCAGGGCCTGGGCATTTCGTCGCAGAGCCAGCACAAAGAGATCGCCGCCAAGTTCCTCGAATCGCTGCATACCCCGGAGCGCGTCCAGGCGATCTGGACTGACTCCAAGGCACTCCCCACCGATGCATCGTGGGACGGCAACAAGATTGAGGATCCGCTCTTCCGTGAGGCTTGGAAGAACTGGGTAGCCAACCCAGATTCGGTGCCCTACATCTCCAACCTGATGCCGGTGATGTTCTGGACCGATGCGATGTTCGTCAACGCGCAGAAGATCGTGGCCGGCGAGTATAACGGCGAGCAGGCCGGCGAGAACGCTCAGGCAGTTGCCACCAAGTGGCGTGAGCAAAACCCGGACCTGCTTGAGAAGTATCAAATCTGGGCCAACGACTTGGCGCTGTGATCCCTCCTGCTGTCTGTTGGGCAGTTTCCCCTTCCTCCTCAGAGGGGAAGGGGAAACCTTATTAATAAGGTAAGGAGAAAGAGCGCGCGGATATGCTTCGTACGAAGCCATGGACACCGTACCTGTATTTGGCACCGGTTAGCCTGCTCATGCTCTTTGTGTTTGGCTATCCATTGGCGGCGATCTTTGATTTCAGCATGCGCCGCATTCGAGGCGCCAGCGGACCATTCATCGGCCTGGAGAACTACCGTCAAATCTTCAAAGATGATGTCTTCCAGCAGGCCATCCTGCACAATGCTCAGCTGTTGCTGGCAGTGCCCATCCTGGTGCTGGTGGGCATCGTGCTGGCTGTGTTGCTATATGAGCGGGTGGCAGGCTGGCGCGTGTACCGGACCATCCTGTTTGCCCCCTTCATCATTGCCATTCCCGTCATCGGCGTCGTCTTCAGCAATATGCTCTCGCTGAACGGCGCGGTCAACGAGCTGCTGCGGGCCATCGGGCTGGGCTTCCTGGCGTTAGATTGGCTGGGCAGTGCCCAGATGGCACTGTGGTCGGTGATGGCCATCATCATCTGGCACGAGATGGGCTTCGGGGTAGTGCTTTTCCTGGCGCGTCTGTTGAGCCTCAACGAAGAGATTCAGGAGGCAGCACGCATTGACGGCGCTGGCTGGTGGCAGCGGCTGTGGTACGTAACCATCCCCCAGCTGAAGGACGTCACCGAGTTCTATGCTGTAGTGAGCGTCATCACCATGTTGGCTTGGGTCTTTCCCTTTGTGTACGTGATGACGCGCGGCGGGCCAGGCAATGCCACACAAGTTATGGAGCTGTACATTTTTAACTTCGCCTTCCGCAATTCGTTGCCTGGGATCGCATCGGCAGTAGCCGTCATCCTGTTCTTGATCACGCTCGCGCTGATGATTCCCCTCTTCCAGCTGCGCGCCAGGGCAGAGATGGAGGGTATCGAATGAGCGTGCGTGAAATGCAAGCTGCCCCCCTCGAGAGCGTCACGGGCGTCGCGCGTGCAGGTGCGCCGAGGCGCCGCATCGATCTATCCGTGGTGGTTAAGCAGCTGGTCCTCCTGCTGGCTGCTATGACTGTCCTGCTTCCGGCTTACTTCATGGTGATTACGCCGTTGAAGACCCAGGAAGCCTATGCGCTCAGCAAGCTGGGTTTCCCGACCCAGATTTACCTGGGCAACTTTGAAACCGCTCTGCGTGGTGGTCGCTTCTTTCTTTGGTTTGGCAACAGTATCATCCTATCGGTGGGCGCGGTAGCTCTCTCGACCTTTTTCGCCGCTTTGGGCGCGTTTGCCACCTCACGCATGAACTTCCGCGGTCGCAACGTGTTGCTGTCCGTGATCAGCTCGCTGATGGTTATCCCGCCGGTGGTGATGCTCATCCCGCTGTTCCTGCTGCTGACTCGCCTCAAGATGACCAGTACCTACCCGGGGGCCATCCTGGTCTATGCTGGCATGCTGGCGCCTTTCTCGGTCTATCTGCTCAACAACTTCTTCCGCACCATTCCGCACGAGATTATCGAATCGGCTCTTATGGACGGTGCCTCGCCGTTTGACATCCTGTTCCGCATCATGTTGCCGCTTTCGTCCCCGGCGATGATGACGCTCATCACGGTGAACATGTTGTGGGTGTGGAACGACCTGCTGATCGCGCTAGTGTTGCTGCCCGAGGACGGCATGCGCACACTGATGGTGGGCATCACAGTGTTCGGCTCACGCTACAACGCGGACGTGCCGGTCTCTATGGCGGGCATGCTAATGGCCAGCGTGCCCATCTTCCTCATCTACCTCTTCGGTCAGCGCTATTTCATTCGTGGCCTGGTAGCTGGGGCTATCAAGGGATAACAACGGAGAAAATCGGCCGTATGGAATCAGTGGTTGTCACCGGCGCGAGCAAGGGGATTGGCTATGCCATTGCCGAGCGCCTGCTACAGGAAGGCTGGCAAGTAGTTGGCATCGCCCGAAACTACAACGAAGGTTTGCAAAAATTGGAGACAACCCACGGACGCTCCTTCCGGACCGTTTTGGGCGACGTGCGCTTCCGCGAGACCCACGAGCGTGCCGCCGCGGGGGCTCAGCAAATGGGCCACTTGACCGGCTGGGTCAACAACGCCGGCATCGAAATCCAGACGCGAGCACACGATCTGAACGATGACGACATGCACGAGATTCTCCAGGTCAACCTAATCGGCTACCTGCTAGGTTGTTCTGTAGCGTGTGCTGTGTTTGTGCGTGAGCGCACTCCCGGTTCCATTGTCAATATTTCGTCCATCCGTGCCATAGTGTCCTTCCCCTCCGGCTTCGTTTATGAGGCGGCCAACGGAGGGCGGGATGCGTTGACGCGCTCCGTGGCGGTGCAGTATGGTCACCTGGGCATCCGCTGCAATGCTGTGCGGCCGGGCACCATCCTTACACCTCTGTCATTGCTTGATCTGGAGCGAGCTCCCGATCCGGCCGCTCTACGCGCGCAATGGGACGATGAGCAACCGTTGCGCCGCGTGGGGCTTCCCGAGGAAGTGGCCCACGTGGTAGCCTTTCTGCTCTCACCCAAGGCATCCTTCATCACTGGTGCCTGCATCAACGTGGACGGAGGCGCGACGGCGCGATCATATCCTTATCCACCCGACCACAACATGCCCAATATGCCCGGCTGGCCGCCGGAAGCGTCGAAAGGATGACCACCGCCGATGACATCGACGTGTAGGGTTCAGGAGATCACACTAGGACACGCCATGCATGCGCTGCGCATTGAAAACGACCTGCTTAGGGCAACTCTCTTGCTCGACAAAGGGGCCGACATCTACGAGCTGGTGTATAAGCCTCGCCGCCTTGATGTCTTGTGGAAGACGCCGTGGGGATTGCGCGAACCGACGCGCGGTGCAGCGCTTAGTTTGGACACGGAGACGACATGGCTTGAGTACTACCCCGGCGGTTGGCAAGTGCTCTTCCCCAATGGGGGCGATGAGTGCACGTATCACGGTATAACACTCAACATGCACGGTGAGGCGTCGCTGATTGCATGGGACTGCGTCCACATAGCACAGGGCGCTGCCTTTGCCGAGGTGCACCTGGAGACACGTCTGTTCCGCAGCCCCTTCCGGTTGTTCCGCCGCCTCCGGGTCGAAAAAGGTCGCCCCATGCTCAGCCTGTACGAGCGCATTACCAACGAGGCAGGCGAGCCACTCGACTTTATGTGGGGCCATCATCCTGCCTTCGGTGCACCGTTTTTGAGCAGTGCCTGCCGCATCGATACGGACGCGCGCACGCTGTTGGCAGACGACAAATATATCGGCAGTGCCAACCCGCTTGAGCCCGGTCGACGCTACAACTGGCCGATGGTCGAGACACCCGAGGGTGTCGTGGATATGTCACGCGTGCCCGGCCAGGATACGCCGCGTTTCACTTTGGGTTATCTGAGCGACTTTGAGTCGGGTTGGTACGCGATCACCAATACCGCGCTCGGCTTCGGCTTTGGGTTGGTCTGGCCGAAGGAAGTCTTCCCATACGCATGGCTGTGGCAGGAGATGCACGTTTCGTCAGGCTTCCCGTTCTACCGGAACTGCTATACGATGGCAATCGAGCCCAACACGAGCATCCCGGGACAAGGGTTGGCCACAGTGATGCAGAGAACTGGCACGCACCGTACGCTTTCGCCGGGCGAGTCAGCTGAGGTGGAGTTTCGCGCACTCTTCTATGAGAGCACGACCGGTGTGCGGCAAATCACGTTGGACGGCACACCCACCTTACGATAAACACATTTACCTGACGGTTCACTGGGAGGCAATGTTATGCAGCAACCACCAACGATGTTGATGGCGCGTAAGGACTTCGAGGCTTTCAGCTTCGGCAAGGATCACTGCGAGTGTGTCGCCTGGGGGCCCGATGGATACATCTACGCCGGTGGCGAGGCAGGACAAATCTACCGTGTCAATTTAGACGACGGTGCCACGGAAATCATCGCTAACCTGGGCGTGGATGCAATTGGCCTTTGCCTGGACGCGGAGGCCAACCTGTATGTCTGCAGCGAGAACGGACACGCCGTGTACCGCGTGACGCAGCGCGGGGAGGTGTCCGTCTACTCGAAGGGTGCTCCCAATCGGCCAATGCGCCTGCCCAACTTCCCCGTCTTTGACCGCGCAGGTAACCTGTACGTGTCCGACTCCTCGGACTGGGACGGCGCAAATGGTTGCATTTACTGCATCGCACCTGATGGCACAACACGAGTCGTCAGCGCGACCAACTTGCGCTTTCCCAATGGTATGGCACTCTCACCAGACGGCGGTGTGCTTTACTTCATTGAATCGAACATGCCGGGCGTGAGCAAAGCGCGCATTCTGCCGGATGGCTCCTTGGCGCAGCCGGAGACTGTCGTGGAGATGCCCTATACCGTGCCGGACGGGCTAGCCTTTGATGTCGCGCACAATCTGTACATCTCATGCTACGTGCCACACCGACTGTACCGCCTATCGCCTGATAGGCGTCTGGACATCGTCTTCGATGACTGGCAGGGGACTTTGCTCAATGCACCTACTAACATCGCCTTTGCTGGTGCCGACATGCGCACACTTGTGTTTGCCAACCTAGGTGGCACCTGGCTGACCAAGGCGCGCATGTCCCTGGCGGGCATCCCACTATGCTATCCGCGTCTGCCATCGTAGCCTGTAAGAGAGTTGACGGATGGTCATGAACGGCAAACAGCTCAAGGAGATATGGCAAAGCGGCACGGTCAGCTTTGGCGCGTGGATTACATGCTCCGATCCAGCTGTCGCTGCGGCGGTGTGTAATGCGGGTTATGAATGGGTATTCGTGGATGGCGAGCATTGTCCCTACAATCCCACCAGTTTGCGTGAGGTGATCGCTGCGATCCGTGCACGCGACGTGGTGCCGATTGTGCGCGTGGCGGACAATCAGGAATGGTTGATCAAGCAGGTGCTCGACCTTGGCGCGGAAGGTGTGGTAGTGCCTCTGTTGACGACGGCGGAGGATGCACGCCGCGCTGTGGCAGCGTGTCGCTATCCGCCACTGGGTGTGCGCGGTTTTTTCCCCCGCGATGCCTCCAACTATTTCAAGGAGCTGGAGCACTACCGCAGCACCATTGATGAGCGCGTGATGGTTGTCCTGCAGGTCGAACATCGCGACGCGGTCGAAAATCTGGACGCCATCTTGAGCGTGGCAGGCATCGATGCTGTGTTGATCGGGCCGGCCGATCTTTCCTACTCGCTCGGTTTTCCCTTGCAGCTCCATCAGCCGCGTGTCGAGCAAGCTATCCTCACGACCATTAGCAAATGCCACGCTCGGCACACCCCAGTAGGCATTACCGTCTTTGGCGGCAAGGAGGACTATCTGTACTGGCTTGGACAGGGTTTGAACTTCATTACACTTGGCTTCGATTTCGAATGGATCACCCAATCAGGCAGGCGCATATTGGAGGAGATGCGCACTGCAACGGGCGGTCGCTGAACGCACTGTGTCAGGAGATAGGCAAACAGGGTGATCACACGGGTACACATTGAGAGGGGACCAGACGAATGAAATGGGCGGAGGCGATACCAACCCGTTTCGCCTACGGAGAGGAGCTGGTGGCGCTGGGGCACGAGCTGCCCAATCTGGTGGTGTTAGAAGCGGACATCTCCAAATCCACCCAGACTTACCGCTTTGCCAAGGCGTTTCCGGAGCGCTTCTTCCAGATGGGCGTGGCCGAGTCCAATATGATGCTGGTGGCCGCCGGGCTGGCCACCACTGGCAAGATCCCTTTCGCCAGCACGTACGCAGTCTTTGGCACGATGCGCGCCTGTGAGCAGGTGCGCACATTTATTGCGCACACTCACCTGAACGTCAAGATTGCCTGCAGCCATGGCGGTGTGACACCAGGCAATGACGGTGTCACTCATCAGGCGACCGAGGACCTGGGCATTATGCGCACAATTCCTGGTATAACTATCATTGTGCCAGCGGATTACCACGCCACGCGCAAGCTGGTGCGTGCTGCAGCCCACCATGTGGGTCCTGTGTACTTGCGCTTTACGCGCGACCCGGTGCCGGTTATCTACCGTGAGGAGGACGAATTCACTATCGGCAAGGGAAAGCAATTGCGCTCCGGCAGTGATGTGTCACTGATCGCCATCGGCGACATGGTGGCCATCGCGCTGGAGGCACATGAACAGCTGGCTCAGCGCGGCATCCAGGCCGATGTGATCGATATTCATACGCTGAAGCCGCTCGATCGTGAGATCATTGTTGCATCGGCACGCAAGACGCGACGTGTGGTGACGCTGGAAGACCATCAGATCCATGGAGGTCTGGGCAGTGCGGTGGCGGAAGTGCTGGGCGAGGAGTGTCCTACCCCGCTGCGACGCATCGGTCTGCGCGACACTTTCGCCGAATCGGGTGAATATCGCTTGCTGCTGCGCAAGTATGGCATGGATGCCGATGCGGTCGTGGCGGCAGCGATGGAGTTGTTGCAACGCTAGGGAGTGATGAGATGCCGATTCCGCACGCGACGGTGGAACAGCTTGAACGTCAGGCTCGAGTAATTCGCCGACACATCATCCGCATGATTCACGCGGCCCAATCGGGCCATCCCGGGGGATCGCTTTCAGCGACAGACATCGTGACCGCACTCTATTTTCACTTCATGCGCGTCGATCCGGGCAATCCGCACTGGCCGGAGCGCGACCGTTTTATTCTTTCCAAAGGGCACGCGTGCCCGGTGTGGTATGCTGCACTGGCCGAACGCGGTTTCTTCCCTGTTGAGGAGCTATTGACGCTGCGCCAGATCAACGGCCGTTTGCAAGGACATCCTGATATGGAGAAGACCCCTGGCGTAGACATCAGCACCGGCTCGCTGGGCCAAGGGCTCTCCCTGGGTGTCGGTATGGCACTGGGGCTAAAGATAGATCGCTCATCTGCTCGTGTCTATGTTGTTTTGGGCGATGGCGAGCTCAACGAAGGCGAGATATGGGAGGCAGCGATGGCAGCGGCGAAGTTTCAGCTGGACAACCTGACCGCCTTCGTCGATTACAACAACCTGCAACTGGATGGGTGGTGCAGTGATGTGATGCCAATCGAGCCCCTGCGAGACAAATGGCGCGCCTTTAACTGGGAGACATTCGAGATTGATGGGCATTCTATGCGCCAGATTGTCGACACCATCGAGGCGGCACAGCAGGTCACCGGCCGACCCAGCGTCATCATCGCCCACACCGTGAAGGGCAAAGGCGTCTCGTTTATGGAGAACCAGTGCGACTGGCATGGCCGAGCACCCAACGACGCCGAGTTCGAGCAGGCGATGGCCGAGCTGCAGGACCCGATGGATAGTGCTGAGGTGGGGACTTCGAGGGCATAGTGCATTGTAGCAGGATAAAATATGCCCCGGCGTGGCGTCTCAGGATGTGTATGCTGCTCGCAAGTGTTTTGGCACCTGCTCTGTTGGATGCCGACGTGACCCTGTAAGACCAGCAGGATTCAGGATTGTCTTTGTATCGTAATTGTTTTTGTATGGTGTGACTGGTAATACCGATAATACCATAGAGCCAGAAAACCATTGACAAGGAGACAGTGTTATGCTATATTGGTTTTCAATAAAAGCTGGGCAAGATGTTATCCCCCATCTGCATCGAGCGGCTCCCTCGCTACAGTGCGTTGGTGCGTGATGAAGCATACTATTTGAACTGGGATTGTGCCTGTGAATACGGTGTCTCCACAAAACTCGAAATTGCGTCCAAGCTTAGGTATGGTGGTGTCCAGCTGGCCACACGAGGATGGCGCCGAATTTGCCCGCCAATTGCCGCGCCTGCTCCCTGACGTCGCCCCACAGGATATATTTGAGATCTTGGTGTATCCGCAGCCATACACCCACGAGCGCGAGATACCCCAGATAGTGCGTTTCTTTGCAGAGAAACAGCTGGATGCACTGTGCGTTGTGCCGGGCAATTTCACTCTGGATCATATCATCCCCTTGCTGGCCGAAGCGATAGGTTTGCCCGCGATTCTCTGGGGATTAGCTGATCCCGAAGCGTGGGGTGCGCTGGTGGGCTTGCAGCAGGCATTGGTGCCTCTCAAGGAGCTAGGTATGCCCTATCGCTTTGTGATTGGCCACCTGCGGGATCGAGCCAGCTGGGATAAGATGTTGCTCTATGCTCGTGCGGCTGCGTTGAAGCGGCGCATGAAAGGCATGCGCATTGGCCTGATGGGATTCCGTGCCGAGGGTATGTCCGACGTGATGTTCGACGAACTGGCATTGCGCGAGACGTTCGGCGTGCAGATCGTCAACGTCGGCCTGACGCGCTATCAGCGCACCGTGGAGGCGATCTCAGTTGCTGAGGCAGAAGCCGCATGGCGTGAGATGTCAGCCGGTTTTGATCCCGGCCCCACCCCACATGAGGTCATTCTGTACGGTGTGCGCAGCCACCTGGCATTGCAAAGAATCATTGCCGAAGAAGACTTGCAGGCATTCTCCGTTGAATGTTTCCATGATCACCTGGGCGGTCCGTGCCTGGGCAAGAGCATTGCCAACGACATGGGCATAGCAGCCTCTTGCGAAAGCGACATCCCCGGCGCGGTTATGATGGCAGCGATGCAACTGTTGTCCGGTGAACCCACCTTCCATTCCGATTTTCTGCGCATCAACTTTGCTGAGAACAGTGGCATTTTGCATCACTGTGGCAACCTGCCGCGGCGGCTGGCTGCCCATCCGGACAAGATGGGTTTGCTGCCCATCCCAGAGCACATCGGTCCGGGGGCGTATGGACCTGTCATCCAAGCGACGATGAAAGCGACACCGGTCACCCTAACCAATCTGGCGGGGCGGCGAGGAACGTTGCGCATTGCCGCGATGGAAGGGGAGTCGGTGCCGTACACGTTGGAGTTCCCCGGATCGGCGGCAAAGGTGATCTTCCCCTTTGACCTGGGGCACGCGCTGGAGGAGTGGGGCAACGCCGGACTCGGACACCATTACGCGGTTGCAGTCGGGCATGTGGCACGCGAGGTGGCCGAGTGGTGTCAGCTGCTCGGGGTACCTTTCCGGCAGTTTGGTGAAGTGTGACGGGCGAGACGAAAGGTATAGGTGTAGATGGAGCAGAACGGTCCATTGATCGAGATCCGTGACCTGACAGTTGAGTATTGGCAGGGGGATAGGTGGAATCCAGTTGTAGAGAATTTGAGCCTGCATATCAACCCAGCCGAAACCCTGGGCTTGGTGGGCGAATCAGGTTGCGGCAAGTCGACGACAGCCAATGCATTGCTGGGCTATCGGCCGCGTAGTGCACGGTATCGATCCGGGCACGTCTTTTTCGGCGGCCAAGACCTGCTCCGCTTATCAGACAGCGCGCTGCAGCGTATTCGCGGTCGCCAGATCAGCTTTGTGCCCCAGAATCCCACCACAGCGCTCAGTCCAGGTATTCACGTCGGCGATCAGATTGTCGAAGCACTCATGGTTCATCATTACAGCAAAACAGCGCATGAGGCACGTGAACGTGCCCTCGACTTGCTCACGCGAGTTGGATTACCCAACGCTTCCACGATCTTCAAGCGTTATCCGCATCAGCTTAGCGGTGGCCAGCAGCAACGTGTCATCATCGCTATGGCACTGGCCTGCGACCCACAGCTGATTGTGCTGGACGAGCCAACAACCGGTCTGGACGTCACCACGCAGGCCCAGATCCTTGACCTGCTGATGGATCTGCAGTCGAGTTATGGGCTGGCCATGCTATATGTGACGCACAATCTTGGGGTCGTGGCACAGATTTGCACCCGCATCGGTGTGATGTATGCCGGACAGATTGTCGAAGTAGCGCCGCGAAATGTGATTTTCAAGCAGCCGCTGCATCCCTATACACAGGGCCTTATTGCCTCAGTCCCACGCATCACCGCCCCCGCACAGCTACGTTCGTTGTTGCTCAGAGGCCTGCTCAAGCGAGATGAGCTACCTGCCGGTTGCCCATTTGCTCCGCGCTGCGGCTTCGCACAGGAGGTATGTTTCACCCAGAGCCAACATCTGGTGGAAGTGGGTCGGGACCATGCTGTTGCCTGTTGGCGCTGGCAGGAAATCCCCTCCTTGGCTCAACGACTTGCCGAGACACAAAGCGTGGCTTTCCGGCAATGTGAGAGACCGTCTTGCCAACCAGATGAGGTTCTGCTCAAGGTTGAGAATCTGGGGGCAGCATACACGGTACAACAGCGCCATTTGTTTGCACGCCCCATACCCCGCTTGATTGTGGATGGCGTCTCATTTGACATCCGGCCGGGTGAAACCTTCGCGCTGGTAGGTGAATCTGGCAGCGGCAAGAGCACCATCGCCCGCGCGCTAAATGGGTTCATTCCCTATGTGACCGGCAATCTGCGCTTCGATGGCCAGTATGATCTTACCATTCCGGTGGACAAACGGACCCGCAATCTGCTGCGCGAGCTGCAGCTGGTGTTCCAGAATCCAGACGCCTCGCTGAACCCTCGCCAGCGCATTTCTCAGATTATCGGCCGGCCATTGCAGATGTTCTTCGGGCTGTCCGGCGCTGCCTTGCGCAGACGTGTTGAAGAGCTGCTGGAGGACGTGCGTCTTGACCGACGCTATTACGATCGCTTTCCCGACGAGTTGAGCGGTGGAGAAAGACAGCGTGTTGCAATAGCTCGTGCGTTGGCGGCTGAGCCAAAGCTGATGCTATGTGACGAGGTGCTCTCTGCGCTGGACGTGTCGGTGCAGGCGAATATCATCGAGCTGCTGGCCGAGCTGCAGGCCAAACGCAATGTCGCATATCTATTCATCTCCCATGACCTAGCGGTGGTGCGCTCACTAGCGCACCGTGTTGGTGTGCTGTACTGGGGTGCTTTGTGCGAAGTAGGTACCACCGAGGAGGTCTTCAGCCCACCATTTCATCCCTATACCTATTTGCTGTTAAGCGCTGTGCCCGAGGCAGATCCGGATCAAGTGATGCCCGAAGCACGCAAGGACATTGGATTGATTATCAGTGAGGACAAGCCAGCGTGTCCCTTCGCTCTGCGTTGCCCGTGGAAAAGCGCTTCCCATTGCAATGATGAACCTCCACCGTGGCAAACGCTCAGCCGCACCCATATGCTGCGCTGCCACATCCCCGTCGAAGAGTTACGCCAGCACGATGTGTGGACAGACCGCTTCAAGAGGGCCTAGTGATGGGGACATGCTGCGGTTGTCATCGGTCGCGGTGAGCACCCTGCCGCCGCTTCGCCAGATGGAAGTCAGAGGCAGGGGGTTAGGTGGATTTTGGGGCCGGCGTGCCATTGGTATGCCCCACCACGTCGGCAAAGCTGCTCTGGGGCAGGCAGAAAGGAGGACAGCCGGATCAACAGAATCAACAAGCAAACGAGGGTGTTTCGGTTTATCTGGTAAGCGATAGGGAATTGAGAAGTCTTTTCCAAAGCAGGAAAGGAGAGCAGAAATGTCGCGGAAACGGTTGTTATTTGTCACTCTTGTGGCGTTGTTGGGGCTTGTCTCGACCATTGTGGGTGCTCGTCCCCTGAGCGTCATTGCCCCGGTGACTGAGGTCAAGGCAGCGGAGCCGCTCATCATCAAGTTCGCCTACACCGACCCCGGCGGTGAGAACAACTCGATGGACCCGCTGAACCAACCCTCGGGCGAGAACCATGTAATGGTCAACATGTCTTATAACCGCCTGATGGATCTGACGAGTAACTTCGAGGTGGTGCCTGAGCTGGCAGAGCGATGGGAGGCCAACGAAGACGCCACTGAATGGACCTTCTATCTGCGCAAAGGGGTGAAGTTCCACGACGGCCACGAGCTGACGTCCAAGGATGTGGTCTACACCTTCCAGCGCGTGCTTGACCCCAAGCGAGCTGGCGATGATACGGTGGCGGGTTCGGAAGGCGCCTCGCAGCTGGCCTTCCTCAATTATGATGGCATCATCGCGGTCGACGACTACACGGTCAAGTTCAAGATGGATGCACCAGCCGCCGAACTGCCGCTGATGATTTCCATCAAGAATACATGGATCGTGCCGGCTGGCGCGAAAGGAGCCGACCTTCGCACCTCTGGCAATGGCACCGGCCCATTCATCCCGGTGGATTTCAAACCGGTGGATTCGCCGCATCGCTTTGTCAAGTTCCAGGACTATTGGGAAGAGGGCCTGCCACTTGCCGATGAAATCCATCTCTACCCGCTGGTCGAGGCAGCCACACGTGCTCAAGCGATCAAGTCCGGCGAGATGGACTTTGTGCAGATCATCGATTTCGCCAACATCGCCGAGCTGGAGAACGATCCCAATGTGACTCTGCTCAGGAGTGGTCCCTCCACCTCTATGCTGGGCATCATGTGGGTCGATACGCCACCCTTCGATGACAATCGCATCCGCCAGGTGTTCAAGATGATCTACAGCAAGCGGGAGGTGGTGGATACCTGCTGGCTGGGCTACGGCGTCATCGGAGACGACAACCCGATCAATCCACAGATGCCTTATGCTTGGCGGCCAGAGGAAGAGGTACCCATCGGACCCGATTACGAAACCGCCAAGAAGCTGCTCGCCGAGGCAGGCTACGGCCCGGACAACCCGCTCAAGGTGGAATTTTATGTGAGCGAACAGTTCCCTGGTTTCACCTGCTTTGCCCAGCTGCTGCAGCAGGGAGCTAAAGAGGTGGGCATCGACTTCCAGATCATCACGAGCCCGGTGCAGGAGTACTGGGACAATGTCTGGCTCAAGGTGCCCTTCATGATGTCAGCACACGTGCAGCGTCCGCCTTTCAGTGGTCTCTCGATCAGCCACGCTTGCAACTCCCTGTATCCGGAGACCCACTGGTGCAAGCCGGAGTACGACGAGCTGCTGCTCAAGGCCAGCCGCACGCTCGATCCGGATGAGCGCATCGCCACCTACCGCAAAGCCATGCGGTGGCTCACCGAGGAAGGCGGTGACATTTTCGAGGGCAAGTTCTTCACCGTGGCTGCGGCGCGCTCCAACTGCACTGGTTATGTGCCGGACGTGCAGATTTCTCGCTTCGATGTGCGCCGCGTCACCTGCAAGCGCTAAGCGCGTTGGTGTATGCCACTTTTTGCTGGGCTGCTCATACATGAGCAGCCCAGCTGTTCCTGATTGAGTGAAACGGGTTAGCAAACTATGGTTTTTGCCAGAGTAGTATTATTGCGTGCCCTCTGGGCATCGGCAACTCTGCTCATCGTCTCCTTCATCATCTTCAGCGCCATCGAGATTCTGCCAGGCGATATCGCAGCACGTGTGCTGGGGCGTTACGCCACTGAGGAAATGAAAGCTGAGTTCCGTCGTATGCGAGGGCTTGATAGGCCTATGTATGTGCGCTATGGCGAGTGGCTCTATGGTGTCGTGCAGGGAGATTTTGGCGACTCGCTCGTCAGCGAGTTCAATGTTGGCGAGGTGATCTTGCCAAAGCTCAAGAACACCTTCTTGTTGGCCCTGTACGCCTTCATTTTGTACATTCCTTTTTCTATCATTCTAGGTTCCCTCAGCGCTGTTTTTCGCGAAGGGGCAGTGGACACTTTCTTATCAACTCTTACCCTGATCGGTCTGTCTATCCCCGAGTTCGTGATGGGTACCCTGTTTGCTTTTATCTTCGGTGTCGTGCTGGGAGCCTTTCCGGTGGTAGTGGCGATCAATATGGCCCAATCGTTCGGAGAAGCAGTGCGTATGATGACGCTGCCGGCAGTCACACTGGCTATCGCTATGGCGGTGTATGCCATTCGTATGCTGCGCGACAATCTGATCGAGGTGCTCGATTCCGACTACGTTCGTATGGCCATCCTGAAGGGAGTGCCCCTGCCACGAGTGGTGCTGCGCCACGCGCTGCCGAACGCGCTGGTGCCAGCGCTGAACGTCACTGCGCTTAACCTGGCGTATCTCATTGGAGGTGTGGTGGTCGTAGAAAAGGTGTTTGCCTTTCCCGGAATCGGCACATTGCTGATAGACTCGGTTTTCCTCCGTGATGCGCCAGTGGTGGAGGGATGCGCGTTGATCATCTCGGCAGTGTACATCCTGGCCAACCTGTTTGCTGACGTGATGACTGTCGTGTTGAATCCACGTTTGAGGACAGCCCGATGACAAGTTCTGCTGCGACCCGCAAGTTTGTGACGCGCGCCGAACTGGGCAAGAGTCTGGGACGGGTGCGTCGGCTGCCGTGGACGCTGGTGCTGGGCAGCGTCTTACTGACAATATACATTCTCGTGGCCATCACTGGCCCTCTCTGGGCACCCTTTCCCTACGATCGGATAGGCACAGGCAAACCCTTCGCTCCCCCCAATGCCAAGAACCTGCTTGGCACCGATCAGATGGGACGTGATTTGTTCAGCCGGGTGGTGCACGGAGCCGGACACGAGCTGTTTTTGGCGCTCACCAGCACTGCGCTGGCCGTGGTACTCGGTGGCTTCCTCGGTCTGCTCAGCGGTTTTGTCGGTGGCTGGTTCGATGAGATTCTCATGCGCCTGTTCGAAGTCCTGATCAGCATACCTGTGCTGGTATTTGCCCTGCTGGTGATTATGGCAGCTGGACTGGAGGCCTCCGGCAATGAGTGGCTACTGGTCGGTGTCGTGGCGCTGGTGTGGCTGCCGCGCACCGGGCGCATGGCACGCTCGGTGGCCATTGATCTGGTGACTCGCGACTACGTCCTGGTGGCACGCGCTCGTGGCGAGTCAGCCTGGTCCATTGTCTGGCGTGAACTGTTACCCAACGCGACCGGCGTCTTGCTGGTGGAGTTTGGTGTGCGCGCCGGCTATGCGCCGATCCTCATCGGATCGCTGGGCTTCTTGGGGCTTGGGGTGCGGCCGCCCACGCCCGAATGGGGTCTGATGATCAGCGAAAACCGCGCCAATTTGGTAGCGGCACCTTACACCGTGTTGGCGCCTGCCTTGGCGCTCTCCGGTCTGGTGATCAGCCTCAACATGTTCACCGATGGGCTGGCGCGCGTGCTCGGCCGTCAAGTGAAACGATTCTAGCATCGCTGACAGGGGTGAGCTTTGCGACAGGAGGTCTGTCACGATGAAAACAGGATTACGGGGCGGCTGGTTAAACTATCTCTCGCATGATGACATGGAGCGGATTCACTGTGCAGCATTGGCGCTGCTGGAGAACCCAGGGGTTGTCAGTGACTCGGAAGTTATCCTTGACATTCTGGAGCACAATGGCGCGCGGGTGAACCGTGAAGCCCATACGGCTCATCTGCCAGCCGAACTGGTGGAAAACGCCCTGAAAACCGCCCCCGCCTCCTTTGTGCTGTACGGTCGCGACCCGACAAATGACCTTCTCTTAGAAGCAGGTCGGGTGTATTATGGCATGGGTGGTACCTCGGAGCCTTTCTTCTGGGACTACTTTACAGGAAAGCCACGCGCGCCGACTACTGCTGACATGGTGGCTGCAACTCGTCTCGGGCAGGCACTACCGAACGTGGATTTTATTATGGCACTGTGCTCGGCAGGTGATAAGCCAAAGGATGTAGCCTTCTTTTACAAGTATGACGCCATATTTCGCAACACAACTAAGCCGGTAGTGGTTAGCTCGTTGGGCCAGCGAGCAGTAGCCAGATTTCTAGAAATGGCAGTAGCTGTCTCAGGTGGAGAGGATGAGTTTCGGCGTCGGCCATGGGTCGTGGTATATGTGACCCCGGTCTCTCCTCTCCGAGTTACTCCCCTGAACGAGGGGATCGTTGAGGCGACGCACTATGGTTGTCCCATCCAATATTCGCCTGCGCCACTCATGGGTATTACCGGTCCGACAAATCTGCGGGGCGAACTAATTCAGGCTACAGCCGAAGCCTTGTTCGGTCTGGTATTGTCCCAAGTGATCAAACCGGGCACCCCCTTTATCTTCGCACCACACACGCCAGTAATGGATATGCGCACTATGCAGGTCACCTATGCCAGCGCTGAGCAGGCGGTAGGACGCGCAGCAGTAGCTCAGTTGGGGCGTTATTACAATCTGCCCACGTTTAATACCGGGGCCGGCGTTGAGGCCAAGCTGCCCGATGCGGCTGCAGCCGCTGAAGCGATGATGGGTATGTTGTTGAATGCTCTGTCTGGTATGACACTCACACAATGCATGGGTACGCTCGCGAGCGGCATGTATGGCTCGCTCGAGATGTTGGTCATCTGCGACGAGATGGTGCGTATGATAGCGCGTGTGATGCAGGGTGTTCCGGCTGAGGATGAGGCTCGACTGGTTGAGATAATCCGTCAGGTAGGACACCGGGGCAGTTTCCTTGAGCATGACTATACGGCACAACATTTCAGACAGGAACTCTTCTTCCCAGTTCTATTCGCACGCCAGACAATCACGCAATGGATCGAAAAGGGCGCGAAGTCTATCATGGACGTAGCGCACGAACGGGTACAAGAGATTCTGGCTGCGACCGGGCCCGCACCACTGCCCGATGGGGCAGATGAAGTGCTTGATCAGATTCTGCGTCAAGCGGTCCATGAATTTCAGGCCTTGGTGGCGACAAAACGGGTGTACACAGATGAACTCTCGTGAGCGAGTTATCGCAGCGTTGCAGCGTCAGATCCCGGACCGTGTACCGATCCTGGAGTGGTTCGTTCACCCCAAGGTGTACCAGACCATCCTGCCAGGCTCGACGTGGCCTGACTTCGTGGAACAGATCGGCCTGGATGCTATTGTGGCCCATTTTATGTTTGAAGGCACTTTCAAGGAGGAACCACTAGACGAGAAAACCTGCATCAACGAATGGGGTGTCACGTTTGGTGTCACCGCTGAACACAAAGCCCCCATCGAGGGTCCAATCAAAAGCTTAGCCGACTTACGTCGCTATACACCTCCCGACCCGTATGCGCCGCATCGGCTGGGGCGATTGCCAGACTACGTGAGGCGGTTCAAAGGCGAAAAAGCTATTGTGTGGTGCCAGCGTGCCGAGTTTATGTGGGCAGCTGAGTTATGCCGCCTGGATGATTTCCTTGTGTTTATGGTGGAACAGCCGCGCCTCGTACACGAAGTACTGGATATGGTGAACGATTTTGCCATCGCATTGGCACGACATGCGGTGCACGCTGGCACCGAAGTAATCATGTTGGGCGACGATATCGCCTACCGCAGCGGGCCAATGGTGTCGCCGCAAATGTACGATGAGTTCATCCGGCCACGCCTGGCACGCATCGTCCGCACGATCCACGACGAGGGAGCCTTTGTTGTGAAACATAGCGATGGCAACTTGTGGCCAATCCTCGATATGATCATCAGCACTGGCGTTGACGGCATCAATCCGCTCGAGCCGGTAGCCGGAATGGACATCGGCGAGGTGAAGCGCAAGTATGGCGACCGTGTCTGTCTGATCGGCAATATTGATTGTGGTGACCTACTGAGCTGCGGGACACCCGAGCAGGTGCGCCGCACGGTGCGCGAAACAATCCACATCGCCGGCGTCAATGGAGGCTACATTATGTCTTCGAGCAACACGATCCACTCATCAGTGAAACCTGAGAACTACCGGGCGATGATCGAGGAGACTCACCGTGCTGGCGTGTACCCACTGGTGTAACGTGGTGTGCAAGGACGGGATATGAGATCAGGACTGGTTGTGACGCCCACAGATACAATGAAACGTGAGCTTAAGCTGCTCTCGGATGCTCAAGCACAAGCCATCCATAATGCTAGCCTCGACGTGTTACAGCGCACCGGCTACCACGTGCCGGCAGCCGAGGCGCGCGAGCTGCTGGCGGCAGCGGGTGCACGCATCGAAGGCGAGCGTGTATATATCCCTGGGACCCTGGTCGAACAGGCGCTACAAACGGTCAAGCCAGTTACTATCTACAATCGCCTTGGTGAGCCGGCGTTGCCCCTGGTGGAAGGCCGGATAGCCTTTGGTGCTTTAGCCGACACAGTCTTCGTACACGACCCGTACCAGCGCACCAACCGTCCTTTTTGCAAGGCGGACCAAAGCTGGTTCACCACACTGCTCGATGCCTTGCCCAGCATCGACTATGTGCAATGCGTTGGGCAGGCGACAGATGTACCCCCTGCGCTGCAAACGCAGGTGGCAGTCGCCCAAAGTGTGTGCCACACCACCAAGCCGCTCTGGGTGCTTCCCTATGATCGAACAGGGTTGTCGGACGTGCTCGACTGCCTCGGGATTGTGGCAGGCGGACGTGATGCTCTGTGCGAACGACCTTTCGTCATCTGCGTCAGCGTGCCGGCGGCGCCGCTGTACGGCACGTGTGATCACCTCGAGGTATTGTTAAGCTGTGCAGAAAACGGAATACCATTGCTGACATACTCCTGTCCAGCTATAGGCGGTAACAGTCCGTGCAGTGTGTCCGGCGCGCTGGTGCTGAGCAATGCCGATTGGCTGGCTAACGTGGTCATACATCAGCTAAAGCGCCCTGGAGCACCACTATGCACTGCCGGATTCACCATGCAGGTAATGGATATGCGCTCCACGCTCTGGTCTTACTGTGCACCGGAGACCTTTCTGGCCTATGCGGCGGTGACTGACATGGCGCACTGGTACGGCATGCCGGCCTGGGGTCTCGAGCTGTGCACCGACAGCCCCCAGCTGGACGCTCAGGCTGGCGCCGAGATGATGGCGCAGTGCCTGTTCGCCTTCTTGAGCGGTGCCGAGATGGTGCACAACGCTGGCTCCGTTGGTGCTGGTAAGCTTTGCGCCGGCGAAGGCGTTGTGCTGGTGGATGAAATCATCCGATATACGAAAGCGATGCTGGCCTCGCCTCTCATCGGCAATGAACAGCTCACCGAAGCAGTCAACCTGATCGCCGAGATTGGCCCGATGGGTGAGTACGTCGGGCACCCCCACACTCTAGAACACTTCAGGAGCATGTGGTATCCCCAGCTGTTCGATCGTTCTATGTGTGATCCTCTGCGTAAGGAACAAGGGGCTGATCTGTTGGATCGATTGAACGCCCGCGCACGGCAGCTGATCGAGACTCACGTTCCCCCGCCATTGCCTGATGAAACGTTGGCTGAGCTGAAACGCCTGGAAGCCAGCTGGTATCGGCGCGTCATCAATCATTGATACAGCAGAGAGCTTAGAGCATCAGTGGAATCGCATTGCACCATAGCAGAATCAGAGAAAGGAATCTCTCATGGCTCGTATGCAGCTGCAATTTCTTTCTGACGAGGAAAAACAGCGCATTCACAGTGCTGCACTGGAATTGCTCGAGAAGGTAGGGTTACGCATCGTAGACGCAGAGGCGAGAGACGTCCTAGCAGATGCTGGAGCGCACGTTGACCCGGCCACTCAGCGCGTGCGTTTCCCATCCTCGCTGGTGGAAAGCGCCCGTCAGAAGGTGCCGTCCGAGTTCACCCTGTACGGTCGCGACATTGAAGATCAAAAGCGGGTTGTGCATCTGCGACCAGGCAACGTCTACTACAGCACTAACGGCTACGCGGTACACTGGTATGATCCGGACAGCGGTACGCGGCGCCCCATCATGCAGGAGGATCTGGCCTGGATCACCCGCTTGGCCGATGCACAGGAGCAGCTGGACATTCTGGCAACTATCGGCACACCGGCCGATGCTCCCGCGGAGACCAATGATCGCTACCAGCAGGTTATCTCCCTGCTTAACTCGACCCGACCAATATTGAACACGGCCTATGGCAAGCAGGCGGTGCGCGACAATCTCGAGATCGCCACGATCGTTCGTGGCAGTCGTGAGGTGCTGCGACAATATCCATTGTGGGTGGTGGATCTGACCACACTCAGCCCGATGGAGCTGGATGCACGTCAGGCCAGCACAATGGTGGAATCCGCCCGGCAAGGATTGCCGATCGGCATCAGCCCTGGCCCTATTGCCGGTGCGACTGGACCAGTGACCCTGGCCGGCAACACCGCTATGGCTACTGCCGAGTTGTTGGGTGCCATTACACTAGTGCAGACCGTGCAGCCCGGCACGCCAGTGTTGTACACCAGCTACACACGCAGTCTGGACATGGCCAGTGGACGGTTGGCTATGGGCGGTCCCGAATTCGCCATGCAACGTGTTGCCACCGCTGAGATGGCATGTTACTTCAACATTCCCTCACGCGGAGGAGGTCTCATCACCGATGCCAAGGCAGCGGACGCCCAGCTGGGTGTGGAAAAGCTGCTGGGCTGCCTGCTTCCTTCCCTGGCCGGTCTCACAGTAGTAGCTGGGTTTGGTATGGTGGATTCACTCAATACAGTACGACCCGAGGTGTTCCCTATCGACAACGAGATTGTGAGCACAGTGCGCCACATACTCAAATCGTTTGAGGTAAACGACGACACCATACCCATCGATGTGATCGCCGAGGTCGGACCAGGCGGTAATTTCCTTACCACGCAACACACCCTCGACCACTTCAAGCAAGAGCTGTGGTTCACCCGCCTGTGGGAGCGCAGACCATGGGAGGTGTGGGAGAAAGAGGGCCAGCTGGACGTGGCACAGCGTGCCCGGCGGCTGATCCGTTCGCGTACGCCCACCGTGCCCCCGCTAGAGGACAAAGCGGTGCAGGCGATGTGGAAAGTCGTGCTTGCCGCTGACAGGAGTGTCGGACGCATCCTATGATGGGGTCGAACTGAGCCAGTTTTCGGTGGACGGGCCGCAGACAGTCAGGGTGGGCGATACCCTGACCGTGTGCTTTACGCTGCGCAATACCACGTCCTGCCAGATGGTGTTCAAGCCATATGGGATTCTGGTAGGCTGTCGCGACCACAGAAGGCTAACAGGGACTTCGGTCACCGTGAGGTGACGCTGGCACCCGGCGAGAGCTACTCCTTTAGCGCCTCGCTTCAGGTGGATCAGCCAGGTCTGTGGCATTTCTGGCCGGGGTACTATCTGGGCCATTGGGAGCCTCCCAAGTGGCATCAGATTGTGGTACAGACGGAGTAGAAACCTTCTGCCACCGCATCTCTGATCTGGCTGGGCAGTATATCGGCTGACCTGCCCATCAGGCATGACCATCATTGCCAAGAGGGCAATGTTCCTTGCCGAAAGTCTCCTGTCACTGGAGCACTTCCCTGTAAAATGGCCGACAGGGTTGATAACCCGGTTCTCGAATTCTTTTCCTCTGCCCCCTTGACAAATCTTCCCATCTGTACTATAATACTATTGGCATAGTAAACTATGCCAATATGCCAAAGGAAGGTGTGCTCATGGAATTGTACATCGAAGCAAGTGGGAACCTGCCGGTGCACGTCCAGCTGCGTGAGCAGATTCGCTTCCTCATCCTGAATCGGGAGCTGGCACCGGGCAGCCGGCTGCCACCCGCGCGCCAGCTGGCCGGCTTCCTGCACGTCAACCGCAACACAGTGCAACGTGCTTACCGCGAACTGGCACGCGAGGGGCTGGTTGAGTGCCGCCAGGGACGGGGCTGTGTAGTGACGGCAGCCGTGGGCACCTCGTCGTCGCGCCCGACGACACAACTGCTGCAGCAGATTGATAGCTTACTGGCCGAGGCGCAGGCGATCGGGATGGGGCCGTCGGAGCTGGCCGCGCTGGTGTTGGGGCGCGCATGCCGGCGATCGCGCTGCCGCGTGCCTGCGACGCTGGCTTTCGTCGAATGTGAACCATCCATCGCCCAGGCTGTGGCGTGCGTCATCCAGGAGCGCCTGCGTGTTCCGGTGCAGCCGCTGGTATTGCGCGATCTGCGCGCCGCGTCCGGAGGCATCGAGGCTGCTCTACGCGACGTGCCTGTAGTGGTGACCACTTTCTTCCATATCCAGGAGCTGCGCGAGGCGCTGGCACATACGCGCAAAGAGGTGATCGCCCTGTCGATTAAGCCCCAGCTGCAGAACCTCATTCAGGTGGCAGCGATACCCAAGGGCACGCGCGTCGCGCTGGTGTGCAGCTCGCCGAGCGGTGCACAAGAGCTGCAACATTCTTTGGAGACCTCAGGCATCACTGGCCTGGATGCCGTCTTGGTGGGCGCGGATGAGCGACAGCGGCTCCAAGAGGCATTGCCGCACTGCCCGGTGATTATTGTGTCGGACTTCGTCGCCGATGCCGTGCGACCGCTGGTGCTACCATCGCAACAGTTGATCGTGCTCGACTACAGGACGCTGGAAGAGGCGGCTATCGAGTTCTTACGAGCCGTCCTGGCAGACAGTGTGCATCCATCCAGCTGAGCAGTGACCGCGCAGTGAGCGCGGGCACATAGAGGCAGGTGTAAAGCCATGAACTGGAATCTGGTATGGGTTCAATGGGAACATCATAAGGATCTGTTGCGCGAGGCAGAGCAAGAGCGCCTGGCACGCCTGGCGTTGGCGGCGCGGCAGAATGACTCCGATCGGAGCGTTGGTCTGCTGTCGCGCGTGCTTGGCTGGCTAGGCCGCCAGCTGGTGCACTGGGGAGAATGGCTACAACGACACAGCGGGTACTACGCGCCCCGCTCTGGCGAACCAGATTTGGAAGCGCCACATGCGCAGCTACTGTAAAACAGGCTGAATTATCCCCATAGTTTCTGGCAACGGTCATACCAGAATGAAATAAAAAGTGAGGTAGTGAAGAGCGAATGACAGAGACGTTGCACGACTGCCTGAAGCGAACCTGCTGCATGGCTTCACTTCTTGCTCACTATTCTCGCGGGGGATCACTACAGCCTCTCCGGACGCAGACCCTTCGTCAGATGAGTCGATGAGGCTGGGCAACTTGCGGATCCCCTTCTGGTGAAGTGTCCATGCGATCCCGGCAGTGCCCACGCAGCAGCGCCTCGGTGGTGTCCTCATCCCCCAGTTTGTGCCTTCACAGGTCGATTGACAGCCATCACTGTGGAAACGTGTACTCTACCCACCTCGGTGACTTCTTCCGCGAAGCCAATGGTGCGCACAAAACCACCGCCATAGCCCCCCTATTATACCAATTGATACGAACTTGTCCCTTCACGCTATTTGACAACATTGCTGCGATGGATATGATGAAAACCGTGAACACAATCTGGGAGCGTCGACAGCCTTGAGCTCAGGAAGCGAGGCAGCGCCCAAGCCTGTATTGGGCAGGCGCCTTTTCCACTTCAGGAGTCGCATCTACCTGACGCGCTCTGCTGTTACCACAGCGAGCAGCGAGGGCGTGCGCAGCTGGGTCTCAGGGCACACGCGCAAGTGGTTAAGTGCACGCTGGGCCGATGATCTGCTACGCAGCCGTGTTGCCGCCCATACCTCGATCATTCTCTTAATCGCCTTGGTGATTGTCTTCGCCAACCGTTCCCTCTATGTAATTCCTATGATGGACGGAACGCTGGCACGTCTGGTTCTGCTAGGCCAACGTGTGCCAGTCGCACCTATTGCGCCGCCATCCTTGTTAGCAACCGACAGCAGCTTATTACCCAACGTGCCTGTGGCCCAGGACGATGCGATTCTGATGCGTGCCGCTGTGCCCTACACTATCATGCCTGCCCAACGGCCGCGTGCAGAGATCACCACTTACGTGGTCAAACCAGGCGATACCATCTTCGGTATTGCGGCACAGTTCAATATCAAGCCCGAGACCATTATGTGGGCCAACGGTCGCTTTGTGGAAGATAACCCCGATTTGCTGCGTGTGGGCCAGGAGCTGATCATTTTGCCGGTGGATGGTGTTTACCATCAAGTCGGCAAAGGGGATACCATCGGGAAAATTGCCGCCACTTTCAAGGTAGATCCTTCTGCCATCATCGACTATCCGCTTAACAATCTGGACAAAGACGATCCCCAGATTCAGGTGGGACAGAGGCTGATTGTGCCGGGTGGCACCAAACCGTATGTGCCACGCCAGGTAGTAGCCTACAACGGCCCAATCCCACAAAACGCTAACAAAGGTTCAGGGTCTTTCGGGTGGCCTGCAAGCGGATCTATTTCACAAGGCTATTGGGGACGCCACCGTGCCATCGACATCGGCTCATGGGAAGGGGCTCCCGTGACGGCAGCTGACTCAGGGTTTGTTGTAGCAGCTGGATGGGACAGCAGCGGATACGGCCGCATGGTGCTCATCGACCACGGCAATGGCTTCCAGACGTTATATGCTCACCTGAAGGTGTTCTACGTGAAAGTAGGAGACTCAGTGGCTAAAGGGCAGAAGATTGGCGAGGTAGGCGCTACGGGCAACGCAACGGGGCCTCATTTGCACTTTGAAATTCTTCAGAACGGAGTACAGCGCAATCCTTTCGGTTTCCTTCCCTAGAGGGCGGGGAATCGTGAAAGGAGGGTGGTGAGGAGCGGACTACAAAATTTGCACACGCGTGTTTGTGGCTTGCCAATTTTTGCGGCTTGTGATAAGATAAAAATAGACCCTGCCATGTGCGTGATGCACCACGCGATTTGAGCCAACAGTTGTACCTTTTGGAGGCCAAATTCGTGGTGGGGATGCGAGGCCTGCTCTCGGGCGAGGCAGAGCCACCAGAGAGGCTTCCACCTGCGCGAGCAGACTCAAAGTTGCTGGATTGTCACACGGCATGGCGGGGTTCTCTTTTGCAAGAGCTTACGAGCGCACGAAAGGTGCGCTCTTTTTTTGTGCGTCGAGCGGATGGGAACCGAACGCCAGCGCAACGCGTCTGACAAAGCAGAACCAGCTGCCGCATGAACTTTCCAGGAGGCACTTATGATAAAGAGAACGTTGGGTTGTCTCGCTCTACTGGCAATCGTGATAACGCTCGGCGCGTGCACCAGCCTGCGCGTCGCCTTGCCGTCTGACTCCGAAACTATGGTGGCCGAGGGAGTGGCCCCCACCCCACCCATAGCAATTCCAGCTCGACAGGCTGTTGCACCGCAGAAAGAGTTCAGCAATGACGCAACCTTCTCTGGTATGCAACACTGGGATATCCCGGTGGAGATTCCCAACCTGCCAGCCATGCAAGAGGAGCGCGTCGTCGTATACTCAGGCTCGATGGAACTAGTTGTGCAGGACGCTGGGCAAGCGGCCGCAGAAATCAGCGCCCTAGCGGTTAAACAAGGCGGTTATGTGGCCAATAGCAACTTGTATCTACAGGATGGTGTAAAGCGTGGCACGATTGTAATTCGTGTGCCGGCTGAAAAGTATCAAGATACTCTGGCATCTCTGCGCGCCCTGGCAGTGCGAGTCGAGAAAGAGACCACTAATAGCGAGGACGTGACCCAAGAGTACACTGACCTGCGTGCGCGCAAAATCAATCTCGAACGCACCGAACAAGCTTTGCAAAAGCTCCTCGAGGAACGCCTTAAGGTAGGACGCACACAAGACATCCTTGAGGTGTATCGCGAGCTATCCAACGTGCGTGGTCAGATCGAACAGATTGAGGGACGGCTGCGCTACCTGGCAAATCTGGCAGCCCTGTCCACTATCTCGATCGATCTGATCCCTGATGTGCTTCAACAGCCGGTAGCGACAACAGGTTGGGAGCCTCAGGGGATAGCCAAACGTGCTCTGCAGGCATTAGTTGCCGCCCTCCAAGTCGTTGGTACCGTGGCAATTTGGGCGATTATCTTCCTGTTGCCACTGCTGGTGATCGTAGCGCTACCGCTTTGGGTGCTGGCGCGCATCGTCCGTGGAATATGGCGCCGTCGCTCTGTGAAGGTGTAGCGCTCACTCGAGCTCACCCAGATAGACCAGTAACACGACGAAGGCAACGTAAAGAACAACTGCAGCCAACGCGAGCAAGATAAGCAGAACGCCCGCCGCGATGCCGATCCACGACCAAATGCGGGTGCGGCGGGCGTCCACAGATTGATTCGCTGCCACAAGGCCGACCACGCCCAACGCAATGGGCAATACAGGCAAACAATAGGTGGCCGTGTTGCACGTCAGGCACGAACCCAGCACCAGGATTCCGCTGACAAGCGCACCCAAGGCGGTCAGATCATAGGCATTTCCAAAGAAGGTGGCGCGTGGTAACCCCTCGATATTAGAATTAGAAGATGGGATAGCCTCGGCGGGTGGTTGTGTCGCTGCTCGCTCTTTCTCAGAGGAGACTCCCGGTTCAGAAGGTGTTACCGGCCGGACATCTTCGGGGCCTAAATCCACGATCTCATTTCCAGGTGACATAGGTGTTCTCCAGTGACTTCATCTTAGCGCTTGATGGAATGCAATGCCACTAACCGAAATTGTCCAGCACGATCTCCTGCGAGCGATCTATGACTCCTCCATCAGGATGCACCCACCAATGCCTTAGCAGCAGATCGGCTACTCAGCGCTAGGGCATACACTTCGAGGATCTCATCGGCGATGTGATGCCAATCATACCGTTCGGTGGTGAGCAGTGCCTGCTCGCCCAGCTGATCGCGCAAGAAGGGGTGTTTCAGGATCAGCAAGATCTTTTCTGCCAACGCCTGAGGATCCCGTCCCGGTACCAAGAAGCCGTTATAGCCGTTTTGAATGCTAAAGGAAAGTCCTCCCACATCAGCACCGATCACGGGTGTCCCGCAGGCCATCGCCTCAAGTGCTACCATGCCGAACGACTCGTAGTGCGAAGGCATCACCACCACGTCAGCAGCAGAGTAGTGCCATACGAGTGAGTCCTGATCACGGGCCCCCATAAAGATGACCAAGTCGCTGATGCCGAGCTCATCACGCAGCTGATACAGCCGCTGCAATTCTGTTTCACCGGAATCTCCCGGGTCGCCACCGATGATACACACGCAGAGATCTTCTCTCCAGTTGGGAAACTGTTCGACTACCAACTTCATGGCACGAAGAAGCGTGTCAATGCCCTTGAGCGGCTGAATGCGCCCCACGAACAGCACCATATGATGGCCAGGCGGCATGCCAAAATGTGCCTGTGCCTCAGCCCGCGGTATAGGGCGAAAGAGGCGTCGATCAACGCCTGGCGGCACGACAACGATTTTGGTCTCTTCGGCGCCATATACCGTCACCATATCAGACTTCTCCAGTGGAGTGGCAGCGATCAAGCAATCCACAAACTGCATGACCTGCCTCTCCACCTCGATGCGCCACTCGCTTTCACGTTCCTCGGGTGCCGCGATCAGGTTCTTGGAGTACCCTAATGTGTGGAACATATGAACGATGGGGACATGCCAGACGGCACGCAACTCGCGCGCTGCCCAGCCAGAGAGCCAGTAATGACTGTGGATAATGTCATACTTGAGACCCTCCTGGCGAGCAAACTCCTGCACGCGCGCCACAAACTCGGGCAGATAATTGAACACCAGGTTCTTGTCAAGCGGCTGCTCGGGACCGGCAGGGATGTGAATGACGCGAGCACTGCTGCCCAGCCGCCGACGACCGGATACGCGGGGAATAGCAGGGTTCTGAGAACGCGTATAGACATCTACCGTGATGTGTCGTCGCGCGAGCTCCCGCGTCAGATCACGCACGTAGACATTCATGCCCCCTGTCTCCTTGCCGCCCAAGGTCGCCAGAGGGCATGTGTGGACACTGATCATCGCAACCCGTTGTATCATCCTCGATCTCTTTGTGAAGAAAGCCACCCGGATTGATCGCTACTATACCACACCTGCGGTGCACCCCGAAAATTTTGCCACTTCGATTGAGGTGCAGCAAGACACAGAATGGACTGTTTCGCCAGGAAGCATCAGGTCCAAGGCAGCGGGATGCGCTTGGTTCCCCAACACAGCGGTCAAGAAAGTCCGGCGACGCGGGTCAGCGCGACAAAATCCCCCCTTCAGTCATACGGCCTGGATCGAGGAGTTTGAGCAACTCTTGCGGTTTGATCCCTGTCATTTCCGCGGCCACGTGGCGCACGCGTCGTCGCTCGGCATAGGCGCGCCGCGCGATCTCGGCAGCTTTGTCATAGCCGATCAACGGATTGAGCGCCGAAACCAGAATGGGATTGCGTTCGATATTCTCCTTGATGCGCTGACGGTTGATGATGAAGCCGGCAATGGCATTATCCGCAAACAGGCGCGCTGCATTGCCCAAGATAGTGAGCGACTGAAGCACATTATAGGCAATCAACGGCATCATAGTATTAAGCTCAAAGTTGCCCAACGCGTCACCTAGAGCGATTGCCATATCATTAGCCATGACTTGGGCGCACACCATAATCACCGACTCGCACATAACCGGGTTCACCTTGCCTGCCATAATGCTGGAACCAGGCTGCAAAGCAGGCAGGGTAATTTCGCCCAAGCCGGCGATCGGTCCACTGCTCATCCAGCGCACATCGTTAGCGATCTTCATCAATGCGCACGCGATTACCTTGAGATGTCCACTCAGCTCGGCAATCGTATCCAACGCTGCCTGGGCAGCGAAGTGGTTCGGACACACCACGAAAGGCAAGTCGGTACGTTCGGCCAGCACCTGCACAACACGTGCTGCAAACTCGGGATGGGCATTCAGACCAGTGCCGACCGCAGTCCCACCGATGGTCAGCTGGGCCAGGCGCGGCAGACATCCCTCGACCCGCTCGATCCCCTGAGCGATCTGAAAGGCCCAGCCGCTTACTTCTTGCCCCATTCGAACAGGTAGGGCATCCATCAAGTGGGTGCGGCCTGTCTTCACCACTCCGTTCAGCTCGGCAGCACGTTGTTGCATGACAGTGTGGAGATGACGCAACCCTGGCAGCAGCACCTCATTTGTCACCTGATAGGCGCTGACGTGAATGGCAGTGGGAATCACATCATTGGAGGACTGACACATGTTAACGTGATCGTTGGGATGCACCAGCCGTGAGGAAATCTCTCCACCCAGGAGCTGTGTAGCACGATTGGCAATCACCTCGTTGGCGTTCATATTGGTCGAGGTTCCCGAACCGCTTTGAAAGACATCTACCGGGAAATGCTCATCCCACTCTCCATTGGCGACTTCCTCAGCTGCCTGGCGGATGGCCTGCGCCAGCTGAGGATCGAGCAGCCCGAGCTCGCGGTTGGCGTCGGCCGCGGCGCCTTTGATCAACCCTAGTGCCCGGATGAACGGACGTGGCAATCGCAAACCGCTGATAGGAAAATTCTGCAACGCGCGTTGGGTCTGAGCTCCATACAGACGATCGGCTGGCACGCGCACTTCGCCCAGTGAATCCCTCTCGACACGATAATCAACCACTTTCTCCTCCTTACGTTCAAGGCCCAATGTGCCGTGTGTCCTCGTGGAACGGCTATTACGATGTATCAGTCAGCGTGGAGAACCGCCCTCTGCAGCAACGATTATAGCCTAGCTATGTGCGCGCGCCAATTTTTGGCGCTGACTTTCCAAAAAACCCAAAATATCCGATGTCGATGCCACTAGTGTGTTGAGGAGATCCATGGTTAAGAGCCAAGCGCGAGCTTGCATTTAGGCAAGGATGATGTATAATATGAGGTGAGAAGTTCAGCCAGGGCGGTTAGCTCAGTTGGTTAGAGCGCATGCTTGACATGCATGAGGTCACAAGTTCAAGTCTTGTACCGCCCACTGTGAAATGTACTGGTAAGAGGATGGCCACCCTAACGGGTGGCCATTTTTCCATTTCTGTATGCAACAGAAACTTCGCTGGCGTCTAGATTAACTTCAACATGGCATCAACGTCAAGCCACACAGATGAGAGTGTTGAAGAATATTTTAATCGCCTGCTTTATGAGTCCATTTTTCCCTAGAAATCTCCATGACTTGGGGAGATTTCTCAACGCCGTCATAGATACAACAGCTTCCATTATTAGGAGCGCCCGACAACGAAAGCGCACTTCAACGTATATTGAACTGGTACGTCGATCGCGTCGGAATGTGTGAACGGCTCCGGTGGAGTCTCGGTCATCTACGATGTCCAGGGTAGAGGTGGAATATGTCAAGTAAGACAAGACATCACAAAGATACACTATGTTTGAGACCTCAAGCGCCTTCGTTGGGTATGGGGATGTCTTTTGCGATTTCTACAATGCTCGAGGCACAGAAGTTGGCCTTGTGATTTTCAATAATCACTCCCGGAACAATATGCACTGACAAGTTTGTTTACATTGAACCCAGGTGGACGAAGCTTAATTTCATCAAGCAGGCTTGGGTCTCCAGGACCCAAGGGGATATGGATGGTTGCGAAACTGAGACAGGGATGGCACCGTTGCTGTTGTTCATACCGGTGGTGCGAGTCTCAGTCAGTGTTCCCCTTACCTGAAAGCCAGCTCAGCATGACGACGGTATCCTCTTGGAATAATCGCACAAGACTGGTTAACCTAATCAGGTACGTCTCTGCTGTTCTATCATTTCCAAGAAAAGATGGTAATGGTCATCCCAGACAGGCGAAGGATGAGGATCGTAAGCTGTCAACTCACACGAGGCGAGTACCACCTCTCTAACGTCGCTTAATGAGGATAGCCTACCCAAGGCAAGCGCCTGCAGCAAGACTGTACCAATGGCAGCAGCCTCCGTCGGCCCAGCCAACACCGGCTGGTTTGCAGCATCCGCTGTGAACTGGCAGAGGAGTGCATTCTGCGAGCCTCCACCAACGATGTGGATCACATCCGTGGGACGACCGCTCAACACCTCTAGGTCGTAGATTGCCTTACGGTACCGTAAAGCCAATCCTTCCAGCAACGACCGTACAATGCCACCCGGTGTCGTAGGCATCTCCTGACGTGTGCGACAGCAGAAGTCCATAAGCCCGGACATAACGTTGCCATATCGCATAAAGGCACTATCGTCGGGATCAATGAGCGTGGCAAAAGGGGGAGATTGCTTCGCCATATTAGTAAGATCCGCATAACTCCAGTTGTTACCGTCGCGCAACCATTGGCGCCGGCACTCCTGCAGAGGCCACAATCCCGCGCTGTTGTAGACGAATAGAAATCTGCCACACGCGCCCACCTCATTTATAAATCCGCTTTTCATAGCCTCGTGGGAAATGATGGGCTGGCTCAGTTCCTTTCCTACCACCGACCAAGTACCTGAACTGATGAAGGCAGCATCCCTGGTATGATAGGGCACACTAGCAGCAGCAGCGGCGGTATCGTGTCCAGCTGCGGCAATAATGGGAACAGACTCCAATCCGACCTCCTGGGCCACAGAACGCACCAATTGGCCGACCACTGTGGCAGTATCAACCACAGGTGCTGGCAGGCTAGTGGACAAGTTAAGCCTCCCTAGCAATACCGGGCTCCAGTTCCTCTCAGTTAGGTCGTATAGCTGCGTCATGCCAGCAATACTGAGCTCGTTGGCCAAGCTACCACTCAACCAAAAGGTGAACAGAGAAGGCATTAGCAGCAGGGTGTGGGCAATATCCAATACTGGACTCCGCTGCTGGCGCATAGCCACCAGCTGACCCAGCGTACTGATAGCGAAACCTGGCATACCCGTCCGTTGGTAGAGTTCCCAGTCAAGAACTAGTTCACGTAGATGGTCTAAGACCCCTTCAGTGCGGTTGTCACGATAATGGTAAGGCAAACCCAGCAGTGTCCCATTTCGATCCAGAAGCGCAAAGTCTTGCGCCCACGCATCTACCGCGATCCCTGCCAAACGTGCACCATACCGAGTAGACACATAACACAATCCTTGAATGACTTCATACCAGAGATGAAGTATATCCCAATGCAGACTGCCCAGTACCCGTACTGGGATATTAGGGAAACGATGCACCTCCTCCAACCGCAAACAGCGGCCGTCGAGCATTCCTAACATAAGACGTCCACTTTCAGCACCCAAGTCGAGAGCGACATAGCGCTCCAATACACTCATCTTTCACCGTCCATACTGGTTGATAGGGACTTCAGCCACAATCACCTGCACTCCAACCTGCTGTAATCGTGCCAATTCATCCGGATCTGCTCGAGCATCGGTAACGACTACGTCTACCTCGGACACCGGACACAGACGGAAGAAAGATGCCAGGCCAATCTTACTACTATCCGCCAAAACAATAGTTTCCCGGCTGATTCGCATAAACAACCGCTTGAGCGGGATATCTGTAAAGGTGATTTCACTAAGACCATGTTGAGCATGCACGCCGTGAATTCCAAGGAAGACTTTGTCAATGCGCATCTGGCGTAGCCCATATTCAGCCAATGGCCCATGAAAATATTTTTGCTGGTGATTAAGTTCTCCACCTAATGCGACCACGCTAATGTTGGACTCGTCGGCTAGTTCCCACATAACAGGTAACGAGTGGGTTACTATTGTGAGTCCTTTAGAACCGTGCAAGTGTTTAGCCAGACACAACGTTGAGCTGCCGGCATCGAGGATGACAATGTCACCCTCATTGATCAGCTGAGCGGCTGCAGCGCCAATTGCCATCTTTTCGCGTTCACGCACTAGCTCACGAGCCTCTAGAGAGGGCTCGCGCGTGACTATTCGCTCCAGCACAGCACCACCAAAAATACGACGTACCTGACCTTGTGCCTCCAGCTTGTTCAAGTCACGTCGAATAGTCATAGTGGAGACACCTAGACGCTCTGCCAATTCAGCAATACGCCCCACTCCACTTTCCTGAAGCAACTCTAGCAGAGCCTCTAACCTCTGTCCCGCAAGCATAGCCAGTACGTGTTCCCTCCTAAAACCAGAGGATAGACCCGTAAGTGCATACGAATAATGAGTTTAATATAGTGTAGTGTAACTATCGCTATCATGTCAAATTCATGTCAAAATGGAGTCATAATTGTGACATCAGGAAGGAGATTAGATGTGCCAATGATGAT
>CAKZLO010000043.1 GCA_937127125.1 uncultured Ardenticatenia bacterium | reverse complement strand
CAATAGCTCACCATCCGGCCAATAAACATACCCCCTGCTCCAGATCCATCCACCGCCCCAGTTCCTCACCTCAGCCACCACTTGCCCGCCCAACACGCTCGACCTGAGGTAGTAAACTACATCGCCATTGTCATTCTTCTCGACTCCCAACCGATCTCCATCATAAAAGCCTTGCACGTTGTAAGAAGGATGTGAGGCACTCGCTTGCTGCCCAGTAGCATCGCAGCTGTGCTGCTCATCATCATTGATGAGATTACCCGCCGCATTATATTGAAAGCTGTCTCGCCGATTGTTCACCTGATAGCTTAATGCTTGATCTAAATCTAATCTGTGAAAAAGCTTCACTCCTTGGTGACCCACTCAGAAATGAGCAAGTGTTAATCACCATCCTCACTGCCAATGCGGTCTTGCCCTGATGCTTCCCATGGTCTGGTAGGCAGATCAAGATTCTCTAATAGTAGCGGCACTTCAACTGGCGCTCTGTTGCCTTTGAATCTCACAGTCAGCTTTTTGTACTTCGCATCCGGTGTTATCGCGACGACAGCATAGTAGGACTGCTCCTTGCAATCGCTCAACGTGTCGGCGCTATATGGAATCTCATTCCTACTAATTTCGCGTCCGCTCGGAGCTTTAACTATCACATATGTGTGATAACTTAATCCGCCCCATTTGCACACGGCCAATAGCTTCATACCGGTTCGAGCATCTTGAGTTTTATAAATCAGATGCTCTGCCCGGAAGTAGTAGTAATACAGGCTAGCCCCTATTAAAATTAAAGCCCCCAGAGCTAATAGAGCGGCACGCGCATAAGAGATGCTCTTCGCACCTATTGAAAACATAACTACATTCCTCATTTTCTAGCACAAAGAGTATTGAACAAGTTCTCCTCCAGCTGCTTTAAACTCAAGTCACCTTTGAAAGTCTGCAGCATATAATTACCGACTGCTTGTCCAGCTCTATTACCCGCCAATTCTGCAATACTCTCTTTACGGCCTTCTTCAACCTGCCACTGGTCGTAAGCATTAGCTTCTGCGGATATTTGATTTGGCAGAGGGGATAATATTATGCCGGCGTGAAACAGAACATGGCGGTAAACGTCTCCTTGTTGACCATAAGCAACAAGCTCTCTTTTGAATCCGTGGGTGTCATTAGGCCCACCGGGGAAATTTTTCTTGTAAGGATTACGAATAGCCTTTGTTACCATCCATGTGCCTAGTGTGTACCGATTCAAAAAGTACGAATTCAAAGTATCTGCAACCCTAGACACTAATTGCTTGACAAATTCTGGGCAACTGGGTTGTTCTTTTCGTAATTGTGAGGAATTGGACGGCGTCGGAGCAGCCGCGCCGCCTCCACCGCCACCAACCTCACCGCCACCGACCTCGATCACCATCAACTCGCATACCTCGCCCATGTCGTACCAATCGCCACCTCCCTCCACGTGCTCCTTCCACACCCAGTTCGTCCGACAGTTGACCAACACCGCAACACGCAATAACCCGCTCGGATCGACGTAGTTCACCGGATCATTCCTGACGTAAGCATACCGGTTGAACGATTGGGGATCAGCCAGGTCAACTGAGCTCATCCCCACTGGATCGACCTGCGTGAATCTGCCTTGCTGTGGATCGTAGTGCCGATTCACCGCATAGTCTAACCCTGTCACTGACGA
>CAKZLO010000042.1 GCA_937127125.1 uncultured Ardenticatenia bacterium | reverse complement strand
AGGCGACGATGTCGCCGTGGGCAGCGGCGTCACAGTAGGCGTAGCCGTGGGAGTGAACGTCGGCGTTGGGGTCGGAATGAACGGTACAGGTCCAATAGTCCCCACACCTTCGCCTACTTGATCACCAATGCGCACACGTACCCGCACTTGATGCACCTGGCCATCCGGCAACAACCCAGAACGGTAGATCAAACGAGATTCCTGTTTAGGTCGTTCTAAGATATCACGAAACAGGGAGACCAGTTGTGCTGAATCAGGGGTTTCTTGATATGAACCACCTGTCTCACGTGCAGCTCGCTGGAGGAACTCGCGCGCCAGCCGACCCCCTACCCCCTCATATCCAATGGCAAAGATAGGGATGTTGGCGCGCGCTGCTTCTGCAATGGCATCATCAGGGGTCGCCAGTCTACTTCCAGGATCTTCGTCTACCCCATCCGTGAGCAACACAATGGCGCGATTGTTTGGCGCCATGTTCTTCGCCCAGCGCGCTGCCTTAAATAGAGCATCATAGAGCGGTGTACCTCCCTTGGCCCTCAGACGGTCAATCAGCGCCAGTACTGAAGCGTGGTCGGACGTGAACAAGTGTTCCCGCGTGGGGTCCAGCTCGTCCAATGCAATGGAGATCTTGAACGCGATCAACGCCACATAGTCTTGCGGCCCCATGCGTTCAATAAGCGCGCGAGCTGCTGCCTTTGCATCCTTCACCGGCTGGCCAATCATTGAGCCAGAAATGTCCAACACCAGAACCACATATACCGGCCGTGAAGGATTGATGAGCGGCTCGACACTCAACACTGGACGCGCCTGTGTGTCACTGTCCTCAAAGACCTGGATGGCATCGGGTGAAAGCTCAGACACCACACGTCCATAAGAGTCACGCACCGTCAGCATCAGCGTCACTTGGGGGAAATTAGCCACATTCGAGGCATCCACACTAACCGACAATGCGGTAGCGGAAGGTTCCTGCGCATATATGCTTACAGGAAGCAAACCGACCAGGAACAGCACCACGAATAACAACCGGAAAGCAAAGTGCATCATTGTGACCTCCTTGGCATTGCACTGGCGATGTAGACATCCCCTCGGTGGAGAATGTCCGGCTTTCTCATTGCTCACCCCGGAATACCCTTAATTATATGCAAATGACTGTGCGCAGGCAACCCTCTTCGCAAGATATCCTCTCCCTGAGAGGAACCCCAGATAGCGCAGCATAAGCCTCGATACCCAATAAGGCAAAGCAGGAGGAAATCGCGGATGCTGGTAGACACAAAGGGTCTGACAGCCAGGTGCACCTTTGTATGGATACTTTGAGCAAGTGCAGATCAGGGAAGACTGCCACGCATAGTGCTCGGCAGGTTCAGGTGCCTGATACCTCCACAGGGTAACGAGTCGCTTCACCCGCACCTGCCCTTCCACGCCACCATAGAATTCCTCCAAGCAAGCTGGTAGCGTAGACGATCAGTTGTTTAAGCAATGAAATGGAAAAAGCTAGGCTGGTTGGTACCCCGACCAACCCATAGAAGAAGGGGTAGGCAGCTTGCGTGACACCCAACCCACCGATCGAAATGGGCACCAACAAAACGAACGCAATAATGGGATTGAAGATAAAAATGTAGATCAAAGCAACACCGCCACCCAGTGACTGAGCAATTAGGTAGTCGGTCAGGTTAGTGAGGATAAGGGTGAGCAAAGAAACACAGAAAGCTGCCAGCAAGGTGCTGTAGCTATGGCGATAGGCATCAAGCGCCTCTGAAACACTCCGATAGATGGACGACAGCGCAGTAAGTGGTCCCCAACTGAAGGCCTTGCCAAGCAAGCTGCGCACCCGACGGCTGAGCATGCCAGCCAATCCACCTGTCACAAGGCCAAGCCCAAGCACGGCTGCCAGTTCCACGCCTTGCAGCTCTGTGCGGTGCATTAGCAGGACTGCCACCGCAGCTGACACTGCCGCGCTTGCCATAAAAGCCAACAACCCTACAATGCGGTCTACGATCACACTCACGGCTGCTTCAGCAGTGCGCTCTGTGTAGCGCGCCAGGCCATAACCACGCATGACATCTCCGCCCACGTTAGCAGGCAGAAAGTTGTTAAAAAAGAAACCCACGTATGTGTAGCTGAGAATAGCACGGAAAGGCACATTAACGCGTTGAGCACGCAACAAAATGTACCATTTAAAAGCCGAGTTGGTCATCGCCGCGAGAAATGACAAAGCTGCCGGCAGCAGGTATAGATAGTCAGCAGTGTGCAGTGCAAACTGCACTTGCCCAAGATCCATACGTGTAAACAAATATGTAATCAGGCCCAGGCTGACTACCACCTTGAGCAAGGTGAATAGGTGTTTCTTCAACGTTTCATTCCTGTCTTGTGTGAGGTGGTAAAGACGAAAGATGCACGCTAGATGGAGGGGTCACTCGCTTGGTGGTCCAGGCGATATCCCACACCTCATGTCGGCGGTGGCGCACACGGTAGTCCCACCAACCGAGCAGCCGTGCTACGCCTTCAAGCAAAGCCAACACAAAGAGTGCCCAGATGAGCTGGAGAGCACGCCACACTTCTGTCAATGCCAAGCGCAACACCCGACCGGCATCCAGGCTTGATACTCGATAACCATACTTTTCCATCAGGTGCAAGTGTCCTGCGTAGTTGCGCCGGCGCTGCTTGATAAAATCACCCACTGTTTGCGGGCCCATGTTATACACCACTGCATCCGGCGCATAACGCACCTGCAGTCCGCGACGCACCACCAATGCTTCCACAAAAGCTTCATCCATGGCCACATCATGGGGAATATGGTCGAACACCTTGCGGAACGCGATCAGCTCACCCAAGCGCGGAATCTCAAGACATAGCTGGTGTTCCAAGCGGAGGCGCAAGTGGCTCATGTACCCCACAATGTGCTCCGGCGCATTCACCGGCACCTTGTGCGCGCCAGTCATACCCACAGCAGGATCGGCGAACATCCGCACCATGCTTTCGATAGCATCCTCGCCAGGCAATGTGTCACCGCTTTCCAAAACACAGATGTTCTCCTTTGCATGGGCCAAGAAAAGATTGACTGCCGCGGTCTTGCCCTCACGCTTTTCCTGGACGATCAGCTTGATGCGCGGGTCGCAGGCCATGTGCTCGCGCACGATTTCCTCGGTGCGATCTGTACAACCCGAAGCGACCACAATGATCTCGGTGATTTCCACCGTACGCAGGCGCTGGTTACGCATAGCTTCTAGGAGCTGACCGATGTTAGCCTCTTCGTTGTGGGCGGTAATCCCAACGCTACAACGGATTATAGGTGGTGTAGAACAAGGTTCACCTGTGGACATGGAGTGCTATCCGCTCATTCCTTCTTCGGGCGCGCAGCAACGCGACTCCTCGCCAAGCTGGTAAACAGAAAACCCAGCGAACTACCACTTGCCATTCCGAAGGCGATCAAGAAATACTGATTCCAGAACCCTTCCGTCATATGCTGCAAACTCATCAGAACTGCAGGTATGATAGTCAACACCCCAACTGTAAAGGCAAGCAATGCGCTATATTCAGCCTGCATGGAGGGAAAGCGCCAGCCGCAAATGGCGAAAATCCCCACACCTAACGTCAATAACCCTACCTGAGTGAGGTAGTAAGGCAGACGTAACAGCCCATTCATCCAATCCAGAAAGGCGATGATGATGAGCATCAGCACGTAGAACAAGACAAACGCTCCCCAAGAAGCCGAACTATGTGCTGGTCTCTTTGATAAGTTCACGCTGACTTGCTCCCTCTCAGCAGTACCGGACTGGTTTCCACTTCACAAAGTATAGCATCCCAGTACGTGTTGTCACAAACAGGCTTATCCCTGCTGAGACATTTTGCGCTGCAAGACAACCTTGACACGACGCGCGAATTCACTTCTCGGCAATAGGACACGCCGATGACAGGTGAGACAACGGATGCCAATATCTGTGCCGATTCGGACCACCTGCCACGTGTTGCCCCCGCAGGGATGGGGTTTACGCAACTGAACAACATCGTCAATTTGGATATCGGTCGGATCAATCATAGTTATCACGACAACAATGCGATCTCAAGGGCTTGGGCGAGCGTACGCGCGACCAGAATCTCCAAGTCGGGCACTTTGATCCGCTGGAGCGAACGTGACTGAGGCACCAGACATCGCTTAAAACCCAACCTGGCTGCCTCCTTAAGGCGCGTTTCCAGCTGAGTTACTGCCCGCAGCTCACCAGAGAGCCCAACTTCACCGATCACTGCTATATCCGAGGCAACGGGCACATCACGGAAGCTCGAATTGATGGCACACGCGACAGCAAGATCAGCTGCCGGTTCGTTGACCTTAAAGCCACCCACCACGTTGACAAATATATCTTGATCGAACAACCGCACACCGACGCGCTTGCTTAATACAGCCACCAACAGCCATAGTCGGTTGAGGTCAATCCCGTTTGCTGTGCGGCGCGGATTGCCAAAAACGGTGGTGCTGCTGAGTGCCTGGATCTCCACCAGTAGAGGACGCGTGCCTTCCATTGTCACGGCGATCGCCGATCCAGCAGCCTGTGCCAGCCTCTCGGCCAGGAACACCTGGCTGGGGTTCGCCACTTCGATCATACCGGTGTCTTGCATCTCGAAGACTCCCACTTCACTTGCCGGTCCAAAGCGATTCTTGACACAACGCAACAGTCGATGAATGTGAAATCGGTCGCCCTCCAGGTATAGCACGGTGTCCACGGTGTGCTCTAGAACACGTGGGCCGGCAATAACCCCTGTTTTGGTTACATGACCAACGAGGAGGACCGGAATGCTGTGCGTCTTGGCCACACGCATCAAACGAGCTGCACATTCGCGCACCTGACCAATGGACCCGGCCGGGGAATCCAGATCGTTTACGTAGACTGTTTGAATGGAATCAACGACCACCAGCTGTGGTTGGTACTGCTGAACGTGATGAATAATCACATCCAGATTAGTCTCCGGCAAGATATAGAGCCCGTCTCCACTGACACCGATACGACTGGAACGCAGTTTAATCTGCTCCGCGCTCTCCTCTCCCGAGATGTAGAGAACGGGGCGCTCATTGCTCGCGATATGACCACATGCTTGCAGCACCAATGTGCTCTTGCCAATACCTGGATCGCCTCCGATCAGAACCAGTGATCCCGGCACCAAGCCACCACCCAAGACACGATCCAGCTCCCCGATACCGAGCGACAGGCGATCGAAACCGTCGGTGGATATTTCACTCAGCTGGCGAGGTCGGCTTTCCGAACCCTCAACGGTTGGCGTGCGGCTCGCGCGGGCGCCCTGAGCCGGAAAAGGCGTCTCGACCAGGCTATTCCACTCACCACACTCCGGACACCGTCCCAGCCATCGGGTTTGGATGCTTCCACACTGTTGGCAAACAAACCGTGTCTGACTTTTTGCCAATTCCTGCTCCTATTTAGATCGACAATAGCGCTCGGTACCTTGAGCTGCTCTGAGCTGCACAAGCTATTTTCACCGAGACGACGCGGTCATGGCACATTTCTATAAGTATAATCGACAATTGCCCAGCCTGTCCCATGCTGCGCCAGAACGTAATGAAACACAAATTCCTCTTTGTAGACCACCTTAGAACCTTCGTATGTCCAGATTTCAATCGCGTTCACGTGCGCCCTCCTTCTAAGATGGTCATATGTAGCGCTTGGAGGTATCAGATATACATAGGACGCCTTGACCGGTCTTCCTACAAGCTTGATTATGGAAAAGACAAAGGCTTGCACGTTTGGAAACGCTCTCTCCTTCCAGTATTCGCCAAGGGTGCTCAATCGTTCTTGCGAAGGGAGCTCGATCGCAAGCCGCAACGCTTCGTTAGCTACCCCGACAGTTGCAATCGCCTCTCGCGCATAGTCCGCTGTTGGCGTCGCAGTGACCGTGGGCGACGGCGTAGGTGACGCCGTCACAGTATATGACGGGGTAGGTGACGGCACCCTCACGAGCATCTGCGTCGGGGTCGACGTTTCGGTCGGCGTTGGCGTCACCGTCGCGGTCGGAGATGGACTCTCAGTGGGTGTCACCGTTGGCTTTGGAGATGGGCTCGCCGTTGGAGTGGGCGTCCATGTCGCAGACGGAGTAGGAGTAGAAGTCGCGGTTGGAGGCTCTGTCGGTGTCATCGTAAAGGTGGGCGTCGGCAATGCGAAACCAGTAGCAGACGGTGTGATTCTCAACTTCAGGCTAGGCGTGGAGACTACCAATGGTGTAAAGGTAGGCGACACTAACGAACCATGCGCGGTGACGGAGGGCACAACACTGGATGAAACAAGCGGTGGCGTTGACTGCGCAACAAGCGGTGTTGTACCATCTGCGAGGGGCAACCTAGCTACAGGCGGCAATGTGGCAAAGGCGGTGACACTAGCGGTCAGATTGACCTCGCCCGACCCGGAAGTGGGCGATAGCGCTTGCGTCATTGGCGGTGAGGCGATACTATATGAGAAGTTAAAGCGCTCAGCTACTGGCCAAAACAACCACAACAGTCCTCCCCAGACTGCAATCCACAGTACAAACCCTGTTAGACCGGCTGTCACACGTCCCCTCGAACCACTGCGCCGCACGTCAAGGGTCAGTGGACCAAGACGCTGGGTACCTTTGGCAGCTGCAATCAGTAATAGAGGACCGAGAAGCAGCACTCCTGGTGGAATTACCAAGAGCAACGTCAGACAACGCAGTGCCTCACCGACCACTGGGTTCTCGCTTCTCTCCCTCGCCTGGCGCAGTAACAAACACCTGGCGGGCGCGACCGCCCCCTTCATCGGGACCAATGATACCACGCTCTTCCAGTAGATCTATCAGACGCGCAGCACGAGCATATCCGATACGCAGACGCCGTTGCAAGAGCGAAACCGAAGCACGACGCTGTGAGCGCACCACCTCAATGGCTCGCTCCAGCAGGTCATCCTCACCTTTTTCTGAGGAGACACTTTCGTTGAGGTCTTCGGCTTCCGGCCACAACGTCGCCTGTACCACTGCCTGTCCTTTCAGGCCAGCCACATCGGACGCTGAGCGCCCAGTGTCCGCCGATGGCAACGATGTCTGCTGAGGTGTCCCTATGCCCTTCCAAAAGCGCACCAGCCGTGACAGCTCCCGATCTGAGACATAAACGCCTTGCAACCGTTGCAGCTTGGTGCTCTCGGGGGACATGAAAAGCATATCGCCACGTCCAAGCAGCCTTTCTGCTCCAGGAGTATCCAGGATAACTCGCGAGTCCACTTGGCTGGTCACTGCAAATGCAATGCGAGCCGGGAAGTTAGCCTTGATGAGTCCTGTGACAACATCCACAGAGGGACGTTGGGTGGCAATAATGAGATGGATGCCGGTAGCACGCGCCATCTGGGCAATGCGAGTAACCGTCCGCTCCACCTCATCCGGAGCCGTTATCATGAGATCGGCCAGCTCATCCACGATTATCACGATATAGGGCATGGGGGGCTGCCCCTTGCTCAGCATCAGCTCATTGTAGGCTACCAGATTGCGCACACCCAGCTGGGAAAAAGTCTTATAACGCTGATCCATTTCACGAGTAGCCCAGTTGAGCACTCCCATCACCCTGTCCAGCTCAACCACAACGGGAGCGAGCAGGTGAGGGATGCCGTTGTACCCGATCAGTTCCACCATTTTAGGGTCCACCATAATCATGCGGAGCGTTTCTGGCGTATGTGTGAACAGGAAAGCTGCAATGATCGCGTTGATGCAGACACTCTTTCCAGAGCCAGTGGCGCCCGCGATTAGTAAATGTGGCATAGCTGCCAAGTCTGCCACAATCGGTTGACCGGAAACATCACGCCCCAACGCGAAGCGCAACGCACCAGGATGTTGTCTGAACACGTCCGACTCAAGGATACTGCGCAAAGACACCAGTGACTTGACAGTGTTGGGCACCTCGATGCCCACATAAGGCCTTCCGGGGATAGGTGCCTCAATGCGAATGGGGCTGGCCGAGAGAGCAAGGGCAAGGTCGTTGGCCAGGTTGACGATTCGGGATACACGCACCTTGCGCGGTTGTCCCTGGGCATCCTTCGTATTCATATAACCGGGCTCAATGCTAAACTGGGTGACCGCCGGACCCGGGTTTATCTCGCGCACACGCGCCTCAATCCCAAAGCTGGCCAGCGTTTCCTCAATAATGCGCACTCGCTCGCGGATATCTTGTTGACTGATCTCTTGCTCGACGCTTTCCTCCAAGATCGCCTCAATGGGGGGCAGCCTCCACACCTGACCCCCCACAACTCTTGGGGCAAGGGCACCTGACGGGGAAGTACCAGAGGCCCCTGGTCGAGATGGACTGGTTGGGCTTGATAATGCCTCTTGAGAGAGTGTCGTAACTCGCGGTCGCATTTGCGGAGCAGGAACGGATGCCTCAGGTGGTGAAAGCAAACGTCTTAGCAAACTGGGTGTCTTTGCCTCCTGCTGAGGAGAAGGCAAAGGTGGTTGAGCGCTCATGCGAGCCAACTCCTCCTGGCGTCGCCTCTCCTTCATTCTCTGGACTTGCCCGCGCACCCATAGGATCAGCTCGGCAAACGACAGGTCTGAAAGCAAGATGAGACATACAAAGAGCACAGCAGCCAGCACGATCACGGTCCCAACTGCACCTAGACCGTTCGTAAGCATGGTGCCGATAGCCCAGCCGACCACCCCTCCACCGCCTGGTTGTGCCTCTGTGGCAAGCTCCTCACGCGGCTCTATCAGCTGGAAGATGGCCAGTAGAGTCAAGAAAAGGAGGAGTCCCCCTATCAGCTTTTCCCCTTGCTCCTCTGTCCGATCCAGAGCGAAACGGCGCAGCAGCCAAATGCCCAGCGCTGCCAGAAGTAGCGGCATTGCGTATACGCCCCAACCGACAAGTTGGTTCAGAAAGTACAGCCATTGGTGAGTGATGGGACCGCGATTGGCCGAGAGAAGGCTGAGAGCTGTGATCAGCGCTAATATAAGCAAAATAACCCCAGCCACCTCGGGTCGTCTGTTGCGCTGGGCAGAGCGCTTCTTGCTGGATGCACGCCTAGACATAACAGGTCCTCCCCTGTGAACGGGCGCTTATCAGCAAATCCTCAGAAACTCTAATTTCATCATTGTATCTCTCTGCTCGATTTGTCAAGTTTTTTGGCAAAAGACCTGCCTCCGTGCACTCAAGGACTAACAGACCAGCCGGGCGTTGGCCGTTTCTCCTCCACCCCTGCCTCCGTGCACTCAAGGACTAACATCCGTTTAACCCTACAACAGCCACAACCGTTCGGCGTGGAGGGCACCGGAAGGGTCTTTAGGTCGCGACTCCATGCGTGAAATAAGGCAGTAAAAAGAGCTACAGTAGGTCTCTGGCGAGTTTGCACCGTCACACAAGCCATGTATAATTTATACGCAAAGCTCTGGCAAGGTGCCCTGTGCCAACGGAAGGGCCGGGCTTAAAAGGGGAAGCCGGTGACCTCACACAATTTTGAGGAAGTCCGGCGCTGTCCCGCAACTGTAGGCTAGCATCGCGGCTGGTCTAGATTCATTAGCTGCGCAAGTATATCGCTGTGTGCTAGCAAGCCAGGATACCTGCCTTGCCTTAGCAACCACAACTCCTCCGCGGTAGAGGGAGTGGTTGAAGTCTGAAGTGCTTCGACCACTCCCTTCTTAGTTAATATCATACTGATACCAGAACGGAAGGGGGTGAATATCGATTAGGAATCCAGATTGATCGGGTTCTCCTCGGCCTGGTGTAGCTATTCAACCCTGTGTATAGCAGAGCGTGTCAGAGACAGACATAGGGACCACTCCAAAGACTTTTGCCTGTTCTTCGCGAAAGATGTGCATCTGAATTTGAAGGAGAAGGATCATGACAAAAGAGAAACTGGTTGATGCTATTGCCAACATGAAAGATCAAGAAGCGCTGCAAATAGCCAGGCAGATGTTGGAGGCAGGTACTGACCCACGCGTGCTACTGGAAGCAGGTCAAGAAGCCATGGTCATTGTGGGTGAGCGCTATGAGCGCAAGGAGTACTACCTGCCTGAGCTGGTCGTCGCTGGCGAGATGCTAAAGGAAATCGCCGAGATGGTGAAACCTAAGCTTCGCGGTGAAGCTTTGGCTGAGACAACCCCACGTGGTAAGGTAGTCATCGGCACCGTGGAAGGTGATATTCACGACATTGGCAAAGACATCGTGGCATTTATGTTGGAGGTCAACAATTATCAGGTCTTCAACCTGGGGGTCGATGTTCCAGCTGCCAAATTCGTGGAGGCCATTCGCGAGCACAAACCTGAAATTGTAGGAATGAGCGGGTTTCTCACACTGGCGTTCGACCAGATGCGCCTGACCGTCGAAGCGATCAAAGAAGCCGGACTGCGCGACAAGGTCAAGATCATGATCGGTGGCGCTCCGATGGATGAAGATGCAGCCAAGTACATCGGTGCCGATGCTTATGGTCCAGATGCTGCCGCTGCCGTCAAATTAGCCAATCAGTGGACAGGAGGGAATTGACAATGGCTAAGTCGCCCGAAGAGCTTTACCAGGAACGTGTTAAGCGCATCCTAGATGCCTGCACAGGCAAGGTGCCGGATCGCGTGCCCATTATGGGGCCCTACGAGCTTTTCGTCTACAATTATGCAGGCGTCACCATTAAAGAGGCTATGAATGATTACGCGCTGGCGCGCCGCGCATGTCACAAGTTCGTGGATGACTTCCAGCCCGACGCAGACTTCGGTCCTGTCCTCGCTTACCCAGCGCGGCCGATGGAGTTCTTGGGTGTTAAGTGGTTCAAGTGGGCTGGACATGGACTCGGTGACAACATCATGTACCAGTTCATCGAAGGCGAGTACATGAAGGCCGAGGAGTACGATGAGTTTATTTATGATCCCTCACACTTTATGGCCACCAAGTGGCTGCCCCGTTCGTTTAAGGCATTAGAAGGGTTCGCCGGCTTTCCCCCGATGCGGCTGATGATGTGGTTCGGCTGGACCGGCCTCTTGCCGATGTTCGCCAACCCAGAAGTTCAACAGGCATTGCAGAACGCCATCGAAGCGGGAAAGCAGCTGAGCGAGTGGTTTGCCTCTTTAGGGCAGTATACTCAGGAGATCAAACAAAAAGGTTTTCCTTTGGCCTATGGTGCTTTAAGCTGGCCACCTTTTGACATCATTGGAGATACCTTGCGCGGCACGCGTGGCATTATGGCGGATATGATCCGACGGCCTGATAAGCTCCTCAAGGCTCTCGAAATTGCGACACAACTGTGCATCGAGTATGGTTCTGCTGCCGCCGGAGCTGATCTGCCACTCACTTGGATTTGGATGCACAAAGGCTCAGAGGGTTTCATGTCCGACGAGCAGTACAAAACCTTCTATTGGCCTTTCCTGAAGCGCGCGATCGAGGGCCTGGTGGAGAAAGGCTGCATCGTCGTGATCTACTGCGAAGGCAACGACACACCACGTCTGAAGTATTTCGTCGACGTGCCCAAGGGCAAGGTGGTATATCACTTCGCCACTATGGACATGGCAAAGGCCAAGGAGATGCTGAAAGGGATCGCAGCTATCTCAGGTAATGTCCCTAATCGCCTGCTGCTGACCGGAACGCCGGATGATGTCAAGGCTTACTGCAAGTGGCTGATCGACACAGTTGGCAAAGATGGCGGATACATTATGGATACTTCGGCACTTCTCGACGAAGCCAAGCCGGAGAACGTTAAGGCGATGTTCGAGTTTACGCGCGAGTACGGGGTGTATCGCTGAACAACTTGAGTGGGTTCTCACCCTGGCTTTGCGCTCCAGCCTGGAAGCAGACATCGTAGTGTGGGAGGGGGGTAGCCTTAACCCCCCCTTCATTGTCATGAGTTGGGAACCGCCGAACCAACTGTGAGCTGAGCATTGTCTCGTCCTCTCCTAACCATTCGATTCAATAAAGCGACAGATGACAAATCAGGATCAGATCAAGCAGAATCAAGCCATGGATGACAATACTCCCTCCGAAACCACTGTCCACATTGTATTTGAGCCTGTAGGCCGGCGCGGCGAGGTGCCCGCCAGCGTGTCCTTGCTAGAAGCGGCGCGCCGTTTGGGCGTGGAGCTGACCAGCATCTGCGGCGGCGTGGGTATCTGTGGACGTTGCAAGGTTCGTGTAGTCTCAGGCCAAGTTTCTGAGCTGACCGTTCCTGAGCGAGAAGCCCTATCTCAGCAGGAATTGGAGCAGAACTTCCGACTGGCCTGTATGGCATACCCACTCAGCAACTGTCAGATAAGTGTACCTTCTGAGTCACTGAGCACACCGATGCGCACCCAGGTGGAAGGAATGGAAGAAGCGGAAACCGCCATAGCTCCTCCAGTGCGCACTCTGGCTGTCGCATTGGATCCCCCTTCGCTTGACCGACCGCTGGCCGACGCCGAAAACCTGCTCCAGGTGGTCAACCGCTCTTGTGATACACCAGCCGATTCGATTGACCTGGGTGTATTGCAGGAACTTCCACATCAGCTGCGCGCGTGGGATTGGCGCTGTCAGGCTCACATACGCGGGAACGAGATCGTGGCAGTAACCCCGGTAGGTGCTCCTCCTTTGGGCCTTGCCGTTGACCTTGGCTCGACCAAAATCGCAGGTTACCTGGTCGATCTCTATAGCGGCCACATGCTTGCGGCTCAAGGGATAACAAACCCACAGACCAGTTATGGTGAGGATATCGTCAGTCGCATCACATATGCCGAACGCAACTCAGGAGGCGCCCACAGGCTGCAGCAAGTGGTGGTCGAGGGGATCAATCAGCTGATCGGCGAGCTGTGCGCGAAAGCTGGCACAGATCGTCAGCATATCCTAGAAGTGGTCATCGTGGGTAACACAGCCATGCATCACCTGCTGTTACGCCTGCCTACGCACCAGCTGGCACGTTCACCCTTTATCCCGGCTGTGGTCAGCGACTTAGACATAAGAGCACGCGACATCGGCCTCGCGGTGGCTCCGGGCGCTCATCTGTATATACCACCCAATATTGCTGGCTATGTCGGCGCCGATCATGTTGCTGTGCTGATCGCCACTGCTCAAGCGTGGTCGGAAAGCACTACTTTGGTGATTGACATTGGTACTAATACCGAGATCTCGCTTATTACGCCCGAGGGCGCCATCACCAGTTTGTCCTGCGCATCTGGCCCAGCCTTTGAAGGTTACCACATCAAGTATGGCGTACGCGCTACAACGGGTGCGATAGAGCGCGTACAAATCACCCCTGACCGGGTATTTTACAAGACCATAGACGATGCCACTCCGGTGGGCATTTGCGGATCAGGGATCTTGGATGCAGTGGCGCAGCTGCGCCTGGCTGGAGTTCTGGGGGAAAATGGGACCTTCCAGAGGGACTCTCATCCACATTTGCATCGTGTAGATAACCAGTGGGAATTCATCTTGGCGGAGCGGAACGAATATGTCATCACAGTGACCCAGCAGGATGTCCGTGAAATTCAGCTGGCTAAGGCGGCAATTCAGACTGGCATCGAGGTGTTGCTCCGAGAAAACAGGGTCTCCGCAGACCAGATAGCCAAAGTGTTGCTTGCTGGTGCCTTCGGCAGCTATATTGACATAGGAAACGCGGTGGCTATAGGGATGTTACCAGCACTCCCTCTAGAACGTTTCTCCCAGATCGGGAATGCTGCTGGTGTCGGTGCGCGCCAGCTGTTGCTATCAGAGCCCTTGCGCAAAACGGCGCAGGCGCTGCGGTCACGAGTACATTTCATTGAGCTGGCTCCATACCCCGGATTTGGAAAGATATTCGCGCGCAATTGTCGACTATCCCCACACTGAGGCCCAATCGACAAGATAGCTTCTTTCAATCTTTGCCAAACATCTATGTTATGCTGTTCAGATGCCTATTGCTTAAGATCTCAATGGAAACGTCGCTGGCAACATCATTCGGCATGTTCTATAATTTACTTATACACAAACGATAATGCTGCAAGTGCTCGCCTGCGAGGCCGATCCATCAGTCCTCAGCCCGCGATAATCTCCGCTGGGAGTAAATCAGTGTGCAGCGACGAGCCATTTTCGTGGCGTCTGGAACGCCCAAGTAGCTTATGTAAGGAGGGGACAGCATGTTGGAGCTGATTAAGAAGCGACGCAGTATCCGCAAATACACTGCGGACCCCATTTCGGAATCACAAATCAAAGCTTTGCTTGAAGCAGCAATGGCCGCCCCGTCTGCCGACGATGCACGACCTTGGGAAATCATTGTGGTCCGTCGGGCCGACTTGCGCGAGGAGCTGAGCAGAGTGCATCCTTGGGCGGCAATGTGCAGGTCTGCTCCAGTTGTGTTTGTGATCCTGGGAGACCCAAGGCGATCCGCTCACTGGATTGAAGATTGCAGCGCTCTAACAGAGAACTTGCTCCTAGCTGTAACCGGCCTTGATCTGGGGGCTGTCTGGGTAGCTGTCTACCCACAGAGCACGGATGAGGAACGCGTGCGGCGCCTGTTAGGTGTTCCTGACCACCTGCGCGTTCTTTGCCTGGTACCGGTTGGGCATCCCGCGGAAACGAAACCGGCGCATACCAAGTTTGACGAGCGCAAGGTCCACTATGAGACATTCTGAGAGGACAAGGGATTGCTATTCCCAAGACATACCAGCAAAGAAAGTCTTTGATGAAGAAAATTGCCGAGGAAAGGAGATGCTGAGGTGAAATGGCCGGACAGCCACGTTCGTACAAGGAAGATCTAGTGGGTGTTTTTGGCTATCCGGTGGCTGAGAATCCCACATGTGTGATGCAGCAAGCAGCTTTCGACGCTTGTGGTCTTAGATGGCGCTATCTCACCATCGAAGTGCGACCGGAGCAGCTTGCAGATGCTATGCGTGGCCTCCGCGCTTTTAACATGCGCGGCATCAATCTGACCATTCCGCACAAGGTAGCAGTCATCCCCCACTTGGATCGTCTTTCTCCTGAGGCACAGCTGATCGGTGCGGTGAACACAGTGGTTGCCCAGGAAGGCGAGCTGATCGGTTATAACACGGATGGCAAGGGGTTTCTACGTTCGGTGCGCGAGGATGCTGGCGTCGATCCTCGAGGCAAGCGGGTGGTTTTTCTGGGTGCAGGTGGCGCGGCACGTGCCATGGCGGTGGAAATGGCATTAGCGGGTGCCAGCCATATCGTGATTGTCAACCGCACTGCCGCGCGCGGGAAAGAACTGGTACATCATTTGCGCGAGAAGACAGGGGTTGCCGCTGAGTACTTGTCTTGGCAAGATGAGTACACTGTACCGCCTGACGTAGACATCCTGATCAACGCAACCTCAATTGGGTTATTCCCGAATGTTGCGGAGATGCCCCGCGTGGCGATGTCGTCAATTCGGGATGATCTCCTAGTATGCGATGTGATTCCCAACCCGCCGCGCACTGCTTTCCTGACCGCAGCAGAGCGACGTGGAGCACGCACACTGGATGGCCTGGGTATGCTGGTCTACCAAGGTGCCATTGCTTTCCAGATGTGGACAGGCGTTGAGCCTCCCATTTCAGTGATGCGGCGTGCCCTGGAGGAAGTGTTCGCTTCTTAATCTGAGACAACAGCGCGATAGACAGAGAGATTGGGGATAGGTTTCAGATCACTTGCTGACGGGCGTCGTTGTTATTGTCGTGTATTCGGTCGTATACGCCGCGCTCCATAGCTGGCTGGCAAGTCGTTCTACGAAAGATTGGATACGATGGCGACTGGGCACATGGTTCGATCGGTGGTATCGCTTGGTGTACAATTGCATCGCTTCTGTGTTGCTTCTGCCCCTTGGCGCCATGCTGATAGTACTGCCCGATCAGAAGCTATATGTGCTTGCCACCCCATGGTATGAGCTGGCTTGGGCGATCGAGGGGCTGGCAGTTTTGGGGATTGTCTACGGGACCCTTTTGGTCGACGTGTGGAGCTTCCTAGGAATACGCCAGCTCTTCGACCCTGAATGTGCGGCGACTTATCGCTGTGCACCACTCATTGTTTCAGGCATGTACCGTTGGGTACGCCACCCGCAGTACTTGCTGGGGCTTATCCTGATATGGGTTGCTCCAAGTATGAGTGTGAATCGAGCTGCACTTTCTATCGTTTTCTCACTCTACCTTTACATAGGGACTTTCTTGGAAGAAAGCCGGCTGGTTGCGGAGTATGGCGAGCTGTATCGCCAGTATCAACGTCAGGTGCCGCGGCTATTTCCCTGGCGTGGCCCGGTGCGTGTGAAATTGGAAGGAGATGAGCACTCGGGACAACAATAATAGGCTGAATAGTTTCGTGTGCTGGAGATTGGTCGCCTGTGAAGCAATACTACCACGCTGAACCAGGGGCATAGGATCCTCTTGGCACACCTGTATTCCACAAGTTGGGAGTGTTTTGTGACAGACGTTTTGTATATCCACCCTGCGCGCCATGCCGTTGACTCTGGCTACCAGGATTTGGGATTCTATTTCCTGATCCCGGTGGGCGTGATTGGGCTGGCTAATATGCTCCGGAGCCAAGGGTATAGTGTCAGGGGGATCAACTATCCAGCAGAGATGCTCCGCGACCGCAGTTTTAAGCTAAAACCATGGCTCAAGGAACAAAAGGGTGTCCGCTTGGTTATGGTGGATCTGCACTGGTTCGAGCATGCCTTCGGCGCCATCAGTGTGGCTAGGGCCTGTCGAGAAATTCTGCCGGACGCCCGCGTGGTATTCGGGGGCATCACAGCATCTGTCTACGCTTCTGAGATCCTGCGTTTGTTTCCAGAAGTGGATTTTGTCATCCGCGGAGATGCCGAGCAACCCCTCTCCAGCCTGATGGCGGAGCTGTCACGTCCGACACCAGATCTCTCGGTTGTGCCCAACCTCTCCTACCGCGAGCACGGCCAGGTGATTGAGAATCCACTCTCCTATTGCGCCACTTCCGCCGAGATCGACGCGCTGGACTTTGTGAATCTCGATTTCTTGGAACATGCCGACTGGTATGGGACGCTTCAATTTGAGCCCACTAATCTGACGCGCACGATGAACGGGTTGCGTGGACACTGGCTGTGCATCGGACGTGGGTGCATTTTCGACTGTTCCTTCTGCGGAGGCGGAAAGGAGTCACATCGTTTGCTGGCAGGACGTGAGCAAATCGCCCTGCGCTCGGCAGAGAAGGTGGTCGAGGATGTCGCACAACTGGCTAGGCAAGGTATTGACCAGGTAGCCTTCAACCTGGATCCGGCTATCTTTGAGGAGACCTACTGGCGGACGCTCTTTGCCGAGCTGCGGCAGCGCAACGTGCGCATTGGCGTTTATAATGAGCATTTTCAGCTGCCGTCACAAGAGTTTGTGCGCGATTTCGCGAGGACGGTGGATGTATCGCGCTCCGAAGTGGCTTTGACGCTCCTCTCCGGAAGCGAGAAGGTGCGGCGAATTAACGGTAAGTACTTTTCTAATAAACACCTCTATCCTGTCCTCGCTGCGTTAGCGGAAGCCGGCATGCCCTTGTACGTCTATTTCTCACTCAACCTGCCAGGCGAAGACGAGCGTTCCTTTCGTGAAACGTTGCGTGTAGCACGTGAGATTGGGCAATCATATCCACCCCACTTGTTAAAAATGATCAATCAGGTGCACACGATTGACCCGTGCTGTCCGATGAGCCGGGAACCGGGTCGTTTCTCAATACAGGTGAGCTTGCGAAGCTTCAAGGACTACTACACATACTGTCAGAAGACACTTGAGTTTCGCCCAGATGAAGTATCCCCATCGCGAGAACGCGGGTTCACCTCGCGCGCCAGACCAGACAGCTGTCTTGAGTCAATGATACGTCAGTGGAACGCGTTCTGCTCCCAGCAGAGCTTCTTGTGCTTCCGCGTTCCCCAAAGCTGGTGAGGATAAATCCGTTCCCGCTTCTTGCCGCGCTACGTCGACAGCAAGTCATGTAGCGAATGAACAAATGTTCACATATGAACACTTGACAAATACAACTGGATGTGCTATAATAATCGTGCATTTGCACGAGCATGCACAAATGCACATATTGCTCGCTGCGGGGACTTACGCTGGCGAAGTGTGTGGCTCGGCAGCGAGAGATTGTGGTATTGTGGCGGCATGAGCACGCACGCCAGCGATAAGAATCTCCTCTATAAAATCGCCAAGGCTTATTATCAAGACGAGTTGACGCAGCATGACATTGCGCGTCGCTTTGGTCTGTCACGTGTCAAGGTGTCGCGATTGCTGGAGCAAGCACGACAAGAGGGGGTGGTTAAGATTACAGTGGTGCCTCCACCGGGCACCTTCGCAGATCTCGAACGTCAATTGGAGGCTCGTTTTAACCTGTTAGAAGCAGTAGTGGTCTCCCCAGCCCGTTACGACAGGTCCAACGTTGTGCGAGAGCTGGGACAGGCAGCAGCCGATTGCCTGATACGTTGTCTCAAAGGCCGTGAGATCCTCACAATGTCTTGGGGAACTACCCTCCGCGCCACTGTTGATGCTCTCCCGTCGCGTAACTGGCCCTATATGACAGTTGTCCAGATGGCCGGCGGATTGGGACGTCCCGAAGCAGAGGTATATGGCGGCGACCTTACTCGACGGGCAGCTCAGGCATTGGGAGCGCGTTCCCGTATGATCCCGGCACCTGGGATCGTGGCCAGTAAGCTAGCCCGCGATGCTTTGTTGGCCGACACGCACATCGCTGAAACGCTGGACATGGCGGCACGCGCGGATGTGGCTTTGGTTGGCCTGGGAGCTCTCACGCCGGATTCGGTGGTGCTTCAGGTGAGCTCTCTGCTAACAGAGGAACAAATCAATGAATTAAAAGCGCTGGGCATGGTGGGCGACATTGCCCTACGTTGTTACGACGCCAATGGCCGCCCTATTAGACACGAGGTTAACGAACGGATCATTGCCCTCGAACTGGAACAGATCAAGTGCATCCCAAGAGTCATCGGTGTAGCGGGAGGCGCCGGCAAGTATGAGAGCATTCGGGCAGCTCTGCGCGGATCACTGATCAATGTGCTGGTGACCGATGATCGCACGGCCACCCGGCTGTTAAGCGAGTCAAACTCTCACAAGTGAAAGGTAACGTGAACTCCTCATGGAACTACTTGGACATTTACGAAGACTCGAGGCAGAAGGGAACCCCATTCAGGTGGGATTGGTCGGGTGCGGCCAGATGGGTTCCGGGATGGTCCACGTGGTGCACAAAATGGCTGGTATGGACATTATGGCTATTGCCGATGTAGATACCAGCCGTCCTGTGGCGACGTTCAAAGAGATTGGTGTGCCTGATTCAGACATATGCATCACCAACCGGCCGAGTGAGGCGGAGGACGCTTTGCGCAACGGCAAGCGTGTGGTTACTGAGGACGCCATGGTGTTGACCCAGCTGGAGAGCCTGGATGCTCTGGTCGAAGCGACAGGCCTCGTTGAAGTAGGTACTCAGGTAGCGTGGAATAGCATTCTCAACCGCAAGCATGTGATTATGCTAAACGTCGAAACCGACGTCACGGTGGGGGTTATCCTTCACCGCATGGCCGAGAAGATAGGATGCGTCTACACTGCCGCTATGGGTGATGAGCCGGGAGTGTGCAAAACCTTATACGATTTTGCCACCTCGCTGGGCTTTGATGTAGTATGTCTTGGCAAAGGGAAGAATAACCCGATCAATTACGAGGCCACCCCAGAGAGCTGTCGCGAGGAAGCACAGCGCAAAAACATGAACCCCAAAATGCTGGCCGCATTCCAGGACGGTACCAAAACGATGGTGGAGTTGGCTGCTATGGCAAATGCCACCGGGCTGGCAATCGATGTGCCCGGTTGCCACGGTGCCAGAGTGGATGTGCCTGACCTCAACAAAGTGCTCATCCCTAAGGAAGATGGCGGCATCCTTCATCATCGTGGATGTGTCGAGTACTCAATCGGCAAGGTATCTCCCGGTGTCTTTGCCGTTGTAACCAGTGATGATCCGCGCATCCGTGCCGATATGCGCTTCTATGCTATGGGCGACGGTCCCTACTACACGCTTTACCGACCGTACCACCTGTGCGCCATTGAGACCCCCCTGTCTGTCGCCGAGGCTGTGATTTATGGCGAAGCGACCCTGTTCTCCGACCGCTTGGTAGCGGAAGTAGTGCCGATCGCCAAACGACCGCTGAAGGCAGGCGAGACAGTAGGCGATCTGGGAAGTCCAGACATCTATAATCTGGTCTATCCCTACGCCGAAGCACGCGCGCTCAAGGCGATGCCAATGGGTCTGGCTGTGGGGGGCAAGGTGATCAAAGATATCGCCAAAGGCGAAATGTTGACCGAAGAAAACGTCACCCCCGACACGACGAAGCTCGTGTACCAGCTGCGCCAGCTGCAAGACACGATGCTGGCTACAGAACAGTCGTTGGAAAGGCAATAGGCGAGGAAAAGGACAAGAACGTGCATATGGCTGATACGATGAAAGCGGTTGTGGTGCGCGCGCCGATGGACTTCGGCGTGGAAGAAGTGCCTGTGCCGGAGGTACCACGAGAAGGCTTCCTGCTCAAGGTGTATGCTTGCGGTCTGTGCGGTTCGGATCTTCGAACGTTGCGCAGCGGACACATCCGAGTCACGCTGCCATGGATCATTGGTCACGAAGTGTCCGGCTGGGTAGAAGAAGTCGGCGAAAACTATGCGGGACCGTGGCGCAAAGGTGATCTGTTAGCTATTGCGCCGTTTGTCTATTGTGGCAAATGCGATTTCTGCATGACTGGCAAATACGAGCTGTGCGATAACTATCGTGAAATTGCCCAAGCTTGGCCGGGTGGATTTGCCGAATATATGGCCATACCGCCGGAAGCAGCGCGCAATGGCATTATGCAACCGGTGCCGCCAGGCTTGGACCCAGCATTAGCTGCCATATCCGAGCCGATCTCCTCTTGCGTTCACGCACAGGAGAAAGGTTGGGTTGGGCTGGGCGATACCGTGGCCATCATTGGGGCCGGCCCGGTGGGCTGTACCCATGCAATGTTGGCGCGCGCCCGGGGCGCTGACAAGGTGTTCATCGCCGACGTATCAGAAGACCGTCTCAAGATGGCCGAGGCGTTCGGACCGGATGCCACCATCAACGCTGCTCAGTCCGATGTGGTCGCAGAAGTGCGACGCCTTACCGGAGGCAGAGGGGCAGACGTCGTCATAACAGCCAACTCTGTGCCAACAACCCAGGTGCAAGCTGTGGAGATGGCCCGCAAAGGGGGGCGTATTCTGCTCTTCGGTGGTCTGCCCAAAAATGACAGCAAACCCCCCATTGATATGAACCTTGTGCATTACAACGGGCTCTATCTCATTGGCACAACCACACTTGGCCCCCGCCATCAGTATCAGGCACTCAGATTGCTTGCCTCGGGCAAGTATCCGTTTGAGAAGCTGATCACGCACCGCTTCCCGCTTGACCAGTTCAAAGAGGGGGCCACACTCGCCCTGGAAGGCAAAGTGCTCAAGGCGGTCTTCTTCCCAAACCCAGAAGATGCCAGAGCGAATCAGTAGTCCAACATTTTCGACGCGATGAAGGGGTAAAGGCTCTGAGAGAGCGCTGTAACTCGAGGATGAGAGAGAGACAACTGCATGTCCGATAATTTGCCAGTGAATCATCCGCTTCCATTCTTGAAGAACGGCATTGCTCAGGTCGGCATTGTGGTTAAGGACCTGGAGAAAGCCGTCGAAGCCTATTGGAAGCTCTTTGGCATCGGTCCGTGGCACTTCTACACGTATGGTAAGCCACTGGTGAAACGGATGTCCTATCGTGGTCGCCCCGCTGAACACAAGATGCGCGTTGCGCTCAGCTGGCTTGGGCCGCTGCGCATCGAGCTGATCGAGATCCTCGAAGGTGATACCGTCTATGACGAATTCGTGAAAGCCCACGGCTACGGTGTGCATCATTTCGGTGTGCTCGTAGACGATATGAAAGAGGCACTCAAGTGCGCTGAAGCCGCTGGACTGCAAATGACAATGGACGGCAGTGGCTTCGGGCTGGACGGTGACGGTCACTATGCATATCTGGACACCGAAGAACTGATCGGCACAACCCTGGAGCTCATCTCACGGCCTAAGCGTCGCGCCCAACCCGAGAAAATTTATCCACCCGAAGAGGAAGTCTAGAGAAATGGCGCGAAGTTGGCCATTTGTTCACTTGAGATTGTTGGATGGTATGACGGCATAGCACAACATCGCCTGTACAGTCGAAGAAAGGAGATCTTTATGCAGCTAAAGAATGCATTGGGAGTAATTGTAGGCAACCGAAACTTCTTCGCCGACAGCTTGGTGGAACAAGGGCGGAAGGAAATCCTGGCTGTTCTCGGCGAATTGGGCATTGAAGTGGTCACCCCAGACGAGAAGACCACCAAGCTGGGCGCCGTCGAGACTTGGGAAGATGCTCAGAAGTGTGCCGAGCTGTTCAAGGCCCACCGCGACCGCATCGGGGGCATCTTGGTGACTCTGCCCAATTTTGGCGATGAAAAAGGCATTGCCGACGCGATCCGCCTTGCAGGTCTGGATATCCCAATTCTGGTGCATGCGTTTCCGGATAAGACCACAGCGCTGACAGCGGCTGATCGGCGTGACGCCTATTGTGGTAAGCTCTCGGTTTGCAACAATCTGTACCAATATGGCTATGCGTTCAGTGTCACACGCCGCCATACCCTCGATCCGCGCTCGGACGAGTTTAAGGCTGAGGTGACCCGCTTCTACAAACTCTGCCGTGTTGTCAACGGCATGCGCACATTGCGCTTAGGTGCCATTGGTGCACGCCCCGATGCCTTCAAAACAGTGCGCTTCAGCGAGAAGATTCTGGAGGCATCTGGTATCAACGTTTCCACGATAGATCTCTCAGAAATCATTGGGGGCGCACAGAAGCTGGCTGACAACGATGCACGGGTACGCGCCAAACTGGACGAGATCAAGGCATACACCAACACGGGCGGGGCACCTGAGGCTGCGTTGGTCAAAATGGCAAAGCTGGGTGTCGTCATCTCTGACTGGATGAAGGCGAATTCGATTGACGCTACCGCCTTCCAGTGTTGGACCTCCATTCAGCAGAATTATGGGATCAACGCCTGCACGCTGATGAGCATGATGAGCGATCAACTGATGCCCAGTGCATGCGAGGTCGACATCTGCGGCGTCGCTGGCATGGTGGCCCTGCAGCTGGCTTCCGGCACACCCAGCGCCTTGGTGGACTGGAACAATAACTACAACGATGAACCGGACAAGTTGCTCCTGTTTCACTGTGGTAATTGGCCACGCAGCCTGGTCCAAGACATCAAGATGATCTCAGCAGAAATCTTGGGCACTACGTTAGGGCCAGAGAATACATGGGGAGCGTTGGACGGTCGCCCGGCACCCGGACCGGTCACCTTCGCCCGTCTCGACACCGACGATCGGTTGGGCCTGATTCGCGCTGTGGTGGCAGAGGGCGAGTTCACTGACGATCCTCTCTCGGAAATGTCGGGCATGCGCGCTGTGGTCAAGGTGCCAGATCTAGATGGTTTGATGCGCTATTTGTGCCTTAATGGCCACGCACACCACTGCGCTATCAACGGTTCTCACGTAGGTGACATCCTGGCCGAGGCCTTTGACACCTATCTAGGCTGGGATGTGTATCACCATCTGGGTTAAGTGCACACCATTCTACGCCAGCGAACGCAACACCTTTTTCAGCAACGAGAGTGGGTGCCTGGGACATCGTGAAAGGGGGTGATCCCAAAAAGGAACAAGGAAAACCGATAGTTACTATCATGCATGCTTGAGCATAAAAAGTTTCGGCTCTTGTTTCTTAACCAAAGGAGGGAAACTAACAAATGGAAAACAAGAATCTGAGCAGGCGAGATTTCTTGCGCATCTCGGCGATGACAGCCGCCGGTCTGGCAGTGGCGCCCTATGTGATGGGTTCTCCGGCACCGGCACAGGCCGCTCCGGCCAAGTTCGCCCCCAAGGCGGAGGAAGTCGTGCTGGACGTGATGTCCCTGGCCGAGTATGAGAAGGCATACCAGGAAGTGTGGTCTGTCTTCGAGGAGGAGAATCCTGGCATCAAGGTTAACGTCTTCTCCATCAACGAGGACACGGCCGCTGCCTACGAGGCCAAAGTTGCTGGCGGTTACCTGGCTGCCATCGAGCTCACCCAGGAAATGCAGATCTTCTTCAAGAAAGACAACTATCTGATGGCGGTCGACCTGAGCACGGTGGACTTCCAGTGGTGGGACCGCTGGACCTATGATGTCAAGAACGCCTGGCCCAAGCTCTTTGGCCTGCCCGGTCCGCGCTCGCTGGATGTCTTCCAAGGCTATGTCATCACTTGGCAGTACAACGCCGAGCTGATGGAGAAGGCTGGTCTCGACCCGCATCGCGACGTGAAGACCTGGGCCGACCTGGAGAAGTGGCTCGACGAAGGCACCGCCTGGGCCAAGGCCACCGAAGGCGTCGAGTGGTTCTGGAACCAGTCCTGGCACAACTGGGTGTTCGGCATCCCCTATCCCGACCACATGACCCTGGCATACAAGGACGCCACGCGGCAAGATCTGGCTGACTGCTGGCTGGGCAAGCGCAAGTTCAACGATCCCGACTCGCCCTATCGCTACTTCTTCGAGTTCTGGCTCAAGGCGAAGGACAAGGGTTGGATCCCCGACAACATGCCCAGCCGGCTGTGGGAGGGCGACATGGAGGCCAGCTACATCGCCGGCAAGTCGGTCATGATGCTCCACGGCCCGTGGGTGTGGGACAAGGCCATGGCCGCCGGCTCGCCGTTCGCCACCGCCGGGCACCAGGAGGGTCTGCCCGCCACCCCGCCTGCCGATGGTCAGGAGGTCTGGCTACAGGCCGCGCTGCCACCCAACATCGACAATCAGTGGTTCATGCGCGAAGGCGTGCAGAAGCTGCCCATCTGGCCACAGATCGTGCAGGCGTGGAACTGGTTCTGGAGCCCTGAGGCCGTGCCGATGAAGGCGCAGGTGGAAGGTCGCGTGCCGCTCTACAAGCTCGATGAGCCATTCGAACTCAAGGGGTGGCAATACGTCAAGGTTCTGAAGTGGATCGGCGACAAGGAGGGTCCGTGGCCCAACACCAAGTTCGAACAGGGTTGGACCGGTGTGGTGCTCTCCAGCCCCTACCGCAAGAAGGGCTCCAAGGGTGTCTTCGACTGGGAGTCCAACGGCAACAACATTTACTTCACCGACCTGTTCGCCGGCAAGATCACAGTGCAAGACTGCCTGGACATCTTGCAGAAGAACTGGGAGGAGAGCTTCGAGGGTCTGCCCGATCCCAACCTGCCCACCCTGCCCGAAGTGCCTGGATGATTTGAATAAGTGTGGATACGAGGCGGCCTGTCGGCCTGGCAGGCCGCCTCTCATCCTTCACAGAAGGAGATTGCGATGCAAGTAGCTGCTACAAAGCCTCCAAGTGGTGTAACATTTCAGGGACCAACTGTCCCGAAAACGACTGCGCTTGGCAGGCGCCGCATCCTCGAGGACTGGAAGTTTATCCTGCCTCAGCTGTTCTTCTTTGTCATACTGAACATCGTACCACTTTTTGTAGCCATCCCGATCCTGTTGACGGATATGTCGCAGTTCAACGATCCCCTGGTGAACTACGTTGGGCTCCGTAACTTCGTCGCCCTGTTCACCGATCGCGCTGTGCAGGAAGATTACTTGCCAGCGTTTCAACGCACCATTATCTTCGTCGCTCTGAATTACACGACTGTGTACATCTTCGGCTTGACCCTGGCACTGCTGATGTACGAAATAGGCTTTCGCGGTGGCTTCTTCACTGTTATCTACTTGCCACTGATGGTGTCAGGACTAGCTGTCGGATACATGGCCTCGATGCTGTTTGCCAAAGAGACGGGTTCTGCCAACTTGCTGCTGATGAGACTGGGACTTCTGAAAGAACCGATCAATATCTATACTGCCACCGGTACAGCACTCCTGTTGCCACTGATGGTAGGTTGGCGCTACGCAGGCTATAACATGGCGATCTTTCTCTCCGGCCTGCTCTCAATCCCCAAGGAAACGATTGAATCAGCCGTCGTCGATGGTGCCTCCTACTGGCAGCGTCTCACGCGCATCTATTTCCCGCAGATGTGGCCCTCGTTCATCCTGGCCACGACTATGTGTTTGATCGGATCATGGGCTGTGTTCGACGAGCTGGTAGCGCTGGGAGCTTTGTATGTCAATCCTAACGCCAGGTTCCTTAGTGTGCTCTTCTTCATTTACGGCTTCCAAGTCGAACGTCTTTCGATGGGAATGACCCTGGCACTTGAGACCTTCTTGCCACTGATGCTGGTGGGTATCGCGTTGCAACGTCTGCAGCGCAGACTGCAATACTAGGCTAGAGGTTCGGCCAGGAATTTGGAGGAATTATCGCAATGACAAGTCAAGTGCAGACTCTTGAAGCCTTGCAAGCGCAGCGCACTTCCATCTGGACCCTTTCCAAGAGGAGATTGGCGCTTAGAATATTTGGGATCGCTGTGATGTTGATCTACAGTGCGTTCACCATCTTCCCATTCTACATACTATTCGTGCGCACGTTTGTCGCTACTGCGGATGCTGGTGAACTCCACTTATGGTTGCCCAAGGCAAGACCGGTAGATATGAACACTGAGGTGGGCAACCTGTCCGTCTTCTACAATCTCGACCTCAAAGAAATGAAGCAAGCGTTGGGTATCCCGAAAGGCAAATTCTTGGGCGCCCGGGAGACCTTGGCAGAGATAGCTAAGAAATACAATATCCCCGAAGAACGAATCAAGAGTTATTTCGAGGGGTTCTATCTGTTCAACGGCTGGCAAACGCTGCTCTTTGGCCAGGCAGGTGGTAGCAATTTCTGGGCAGCGCTTATAAGAACCATTCTGATAGCGTTTGTCAGTCTGGGCATCCTGATTGTACTTTCCATCCTTACTGGCTATGGTCTGGCTGGATTGCGTCGGCGTGACCAGATGTATGTCTATAACCTGTATCTCCTGCAGATGGTCATCCCGGCTATGTTGATCATCCTGCCGCAGTATCAGATGTTCCAGTGGTTCTTCAAGCTCTTCCCGGGCTATGACGTGCAGAACAGCTTCATGCGCCACGCCCTGCAGCTCCTTGCCGTTATCCTGATCAACATCAAGGGCACTGCGCTTTCCACTATGATCTTCGTGAGTGCCATCAGCGGTATCCCGCGCGACCTGGAGGAGTCGGCCATGCTGGATGGAGCTGGCCGATGGCAATATATCCGGCACATCCTCTTTCCGCTACTCAAGGTGCCCATCGTCAGCCTGACAGTTATCCAGCTGCCACTCTTCTACAATCAGTTCCTGGAGCCGTATGTCTATCTCGATCCGGCCAATACCACCCTGTTGCCCTTCATCGCGAACACGGCCGGCCAGTTCTCCACCAACTTTCAGGTAATCTACTCCGGTGTGTTCGCCTCCATCTTACCGCTGCTGGTGGTCTATCTCATCTTCCGACGTTTCTTTGTCGAGGGTGTGATGGCGGGCGCCATTAAGGGGTGATGTATGATCCCTCCATTCCGGAAACCTCGCGTTCGGGTTATGCAGCCCACCATTTACACCAATATGGAACGGGTGGTGTTCCAGCCGGCCACCTACCGCGGCATGCAGCGTGGTATCAATCAGCTGGTAAACGCCATCCGTCCTACGCTGGGCCCGCGACCACGCGTAGTCGCCATCGATCACGTCGATTACCATGACAAGACGCCACAGCTCCTTGATGACGGCGGAACAATTGCCCGTTTGATTATCGAGCTTCCCGACCGTGACGCCGACGTGGGAGCAATGTTTCTGCGCGATGTGTTGTGGCGACTGCAACAGCAAGTGGGAGATGGCACAGCCACCGCTGCTGTGTTGTTTCAGGCTGTGTTCCAGCGCGGGGTGCACTATATCAGCGCAGGCGGCAACGCACGCCGATTGCAGGTCTTCCTCGAAAAGGGGTTGCAAACGATCCTGGAACAGCTCAACAAGATGACCATCCACCTTTCAGGCAGGTCAGAGCTGGCGCACATTGCCGAAACCGTCTGCTACGACCCGCCTCTTGCTGATATGCTTGGGGAGATCTTCGACATCGTGGGCGAGTTCGGCCGCGTGGAGATTCGCCCCGGCCGTAGCCGTGAGCTGGAGCGCGAGTATGTCGAGGGCATGTACTGGGAACGCGGGGTCGTCTCACGCGGCATGTTGGACGGCGACGACCAACTGCGCATCGATCTGGAAGAAAGCGCCATCCTGATCAGCGATCTCGAGATCAAGCACCCGCAGCAACTCTATCCACCCCTGGCATTGGTCATCCGGCATAACATTCGCTCCTTGCTCATGGTAATTGGCGATATCTCGGACAGTGCTATCGGCTTTCTGCTGTCTAACAAGCACCCGGAGAAGCTGCGAGTAGTGGCCGTCAAGACACCAGGGTGGGACAAGGAGCAAAAAGCATGGGCACTGGAAGACCTTGCCGTACTGACCGGCGGACGTCCATTTGTTCAGGCGGCTGGTGACTCGTTCGAACGCATCCGACGCGAGGACCTCGGTTTTGCACGCCGCGCCTGGGCCGACCGCTACAATTTCGGCATTATCGGCGGCAAGGGAAACGCCCGCCAGCTGCGCCAGCACATTGCCATCATACGCACCGCGTTTGAGCGCACCGATAATCCCAATACGCGCAACTTGTTGCGAGAGCGTATCGGCAAGCTGCTGGGCGGCTCAGCCACCCTCTGGGTAGGTGGAATGACCCGGCGTGAAATCAACGAACGGGTTGAACGCGCAAAGCGCGCGGCGGCGGCCCTGCGTGGTGCACTGCGCGAAGGGGTCTTGCCGGGCGGTGGGGTTGCCTTATGGAGCTGTCGTCCGACCCTCGAAGCGATGGCGCGCGCGGCTGTTGACCCTGATGAACGTGCTGCTTATCACATTCTGGCCGACGCGGTGGCCGCACCGATCCGCGCTATCATTGCCAATGCCGGGTTCGACGCCTCTGAGACTCTGGCCGCAGTCAAGCAACACGGTCCGGGTTATGGATTCGACGTCGTGCGTGAGCGCGTGGTGAACATGACGGAAGCAGGGATTTTTGACCCAGCAATTGTTACCAAATCAGTAGCCTATGCGGCTGTCACGAGTGCGGCACAGGCGTTGACCATCGACGTGATGGTACATCATGCTCAGCCGGAACAGGCCCCTCTGCCCGACTTGAGTCCCCCCAAGAAACTATGAGCAATTGACTAACATGAGAGACGAGACACCCATCACAGAGATCGTACATGCTCTGGCTGCCTCGCCAGACTTCGCGCGCGACGGGATCTGCTTCGCCGCCCGTTCCTCTGGTTTGTATCGTTCCAGTGACGCCAGCCAAACCTGGCAACTGGCATACGATTCGTTGCGACCTGAAAAGCCATTGCCCACCTCGGCCGTGGTGCTCTCGCCCTATTTTGCTGCTGACAGGACTGTGTTTGCCGGTGTGCCTGGTGCTGTTTTGCGCTCCGAAGACGGCGGACATACTTGGCATACGGCTGCACTGTCGTCCCCACCACCCTTCGTCTCTGTGCTGGTCGTATCACCTAATTATCTAGAAGATGGCTGCGTGTTCGCGGGCACAATAGAGGACGGTGTCTTCCGCTCTGCTGATCGTGGGCAGCACTGGGCGGCCTGGAACTTTGGGCTGCTGGATCTCAATATATTGGCTTTGGCAGTGTCACCCGACTACGCACGCGACGAGACACTCTTCGTCGGCACAGACAGTGGAATCTTCCGCAGCACCACCGGGGGCCGCGCCTGGCGCGAGGTCGACCGTGGCCCGGCGGGACTGCGTTCGACCGATTTCGCGCCCGTGCTGAGCCTGGCGATCTCGCCATGTTACGCCACGGATGGCACCTTGTTTGCCGGCAGCGAATCAATGGGTCTCTATCGCTCGAGAGACCGAGGACACACGTGGACACGACTGGGCGAAAACCTCCTGTCAGGACCAATCAACAGCATCCTGCTTGATCCCCAGTATCCCAAGCACCCACGCCTGCTCGTGCTGGTTGGCGATAACCTGCTGCTTTCCGATGACGATGGCGAAACATGGGAGGAGTGGCACTCTGGGCTGCAGATCGACTCTGCTATGACCTGCGTGGCGGCACCGCTTGGTTTGGACGACAGCGCACCGTTACTGATAGGAACGGCCAGCGGCGAGGTGCTTATTGTCAATCAGAAACTACTCAAGGAGCAACCATGAACTCACGTGAGCGTGTGCTGGCTGCGTTGAATCATGGGGAGCCGGACAAGGTGCCCATTGACCTTGGTGGCACTATCGTGACCACGCTGACCCGCATTGCCTATCAAAATCTGCGCGAGTACCTAGGCATGCCAGCGGATGCCGAGCCAGTCATCTCGCATCGTCAGATGGACACTGTCTATCCAGGCGAGGACCTTCTGCAGCGTTATGAGGTGGACTTTCGCACCGTGGCGATGAAGGGGCCATGGTGCTTCGAGCCGCGCGAGATGCCCGATGACAGCTTCTACGACGAGTTCAACATTCGCTGGAAGAAGGCCTGCTATTACTATGATGTAGTGGAGCGGCCGCTTGCCGATGCAACCGTGCATGACCTGGCGACAGCCACTTGGCCAGACCCATATGACCCAGGACGGGTGGCCGGCTTGCGTGAGGAAGCGAAAGCGCTCTACGAGAACACTAACTATGCAATTGTGGCCGATATCATGTGTCTGGGTCCATTCGAGGGCGGCTGCGTGCTCCGTGGATACGAACAATTTCTCACCGACTTGTACTGGGATCCAGGCTTTGCCGAAGCGCTCCTAGACAAGATCACCGAAACTGATATCGCGTTGTGGGACGCCTTTCTAAACGCTGTAGGGGATTACGTACATGTCGTGGCGCAAGGAGATGATGTGGGCATCCAGACCGGCCCATATATCTCGCCGGAGATGTACCGCAAGTTCATCAAGCCGCGACAGCGTCGCATTTTCGACTTCATCCACTCAAAGACCCAGGCCAAGATCTTCTATCACTCCTGTGGTTCTGTGTACGACCTCATCCCTGATTTCATTGAGATCGGAGTAGACATCCTTAATCCCATCCAACGCAGCGCACGCAAAATGGACATCGCGCGTCTGAAGCGCGAGTTTGGCAAGGAGCTGTGTTTTTGGGGTGGTGCCATTGACGTGCAGAAAGTCCTTCCCTTCGCCACGCCGCAGCAGATCGAGGATGAGATCAAACGCACGCTCGACATTATGGCGCCAGGCGGTGGCTACGTGTTCGTGCCCTCGCACAACATCCAGGCAGACGTTACCCCGGATCGCATCCACAAAGTATACCAGACCGCGCTCCAGCATCGAAGCTATGGTGCATCGTGACAGGAGTTGTGATCGCAACACAGAATGAATCTGGAGAGAAACGGCTTATGAAAGCTCTGCGCAAGACAGCGCCCGGTGTGGGGCACGTGGAACTGTGTGAAATTCCAGAACCCGAGATCGGGCCGGATGATATCTTGATGAAAGTGTACGCCGCCGGCGTATGTGGCAGCGACCTCTTGATCCAAGAGGATCGCCACTTCTACCATGCGCCAGTTACACTGGGCCACGAGTTCTCTGGGATTGCCTATCGGGTGGGCAACAACGTGAGACACATCAAGGAAGGGGATAAGTTGGTTGCCGATATCGAATGCGGCAAGGGCCAGTGGCTGGGAGTCACGGTGGATGGCGCCTTCGCACCTTACATGCGCATCCCGCAACATGTGGCTTATCGTGTGGCTGATCACGTGTCGCTGGATCACGCCTGCCTGTGTGAACCAATTGTTGCCACGCATCATCTGATGCAGGAGCGCGCTCAGGCCAAGGTAGGCGACGATGTCGTGATCGTCGGACCAGGACCGATGGGAATCATGGCGGTCCAGTATGCCAAGCTGTGCGGTGCGAGGCGCGTCATCCTGATCGGGCTGAAGAGCGACGAGAAACGTCTGCAGATCGGCAAACAGGTAGGTGCCGATGTCATCCTATACTCTGAGGACGGGCCAGCAGAGGCGGTAATGGAAATCACCAACGGTAAGGGTGCCGAATTTGTGTTGGAGTGTTCCGCCAGCCAGGAAGGTGTTCAGCACGCTATAGACTGCGCACGCAAGGCACACGAGGGACCCGGCGGCAAGGGTGTGATCGTCTTCATCAGTCTGTGGGGGCGTAAGATCTCCATTAATCTGGATGAGGTCAGCTTGGGCCAGCTGGACATCCGCGGCAGCTGGAGCTGGAACGGTCGCGAGACGTGGGAGCACGCAGTCGACCTGCTCGATCGGGGCATCTTCAATCTGGATCCCATGATCACCAGCCACTACACACTTGAGGAGTGGGAAACTGCCTTTGCCAACCTGCGCGCCAAGCAGGATGTGAAAGCCTTGATTCACCCCAACGGGCGCGACTGGGCATAGCTTTGCATTACAAAGGAGTTGCGATAAGGACACGATGAACAATACGACAAAGAACCGTCTCAAGTTCAGCTACTTCCAGCTCACCTTTGGGCAGGAAGAAGCATACCTGCATCCGGAAAAAACCTATCAGCGCCTGAAGCGCTTCGGGTACGATGCTATCGAGGTCTGTCCCCCCAAAGGGCGCTATGGCTTGGGGGTTAAGATGGAACCTTATCTGCGGAGGCACCAGCAGCTCAAAGCGGATTACCAGTTGACAGTGTCGTCGGTCAACGAATGTTGGGGCGAGGAATGGGATCCCTACTCACCAACGTATAAGACGTTGACCGAACCCAAGACTGCCGATCTGGCCGTCTCCGAGACGTGCAGCACCATCGATTTTGCTGCCGAATTGGGCGCCGCTTTTGTCACCGTAGCCGTGGCTATCCACGCCCCGGTCACGGCCCAAAATGTCGCCGAGTGCACTGCGATCGCAGTGGATGCGCTGCGCCGCATGTCCGACTACGCTAGGCAGAAGAACATCCGCTTGGTCTTTGAGGCAACCAACCATTTGGAGATGGGCAAGTTCGTCAATACAGTGCTCAACCACAAGCGCATGATCGAGTTGACTGGTTGTGACAACATTGGCATTCAGCTTGACTGGTTCCACGTCAATATCGAGGAGCTCGATCCATACGAAGCGGTCATGGATGCCCATCCATTGCTGTGGCACATGCACTTCCGCGACTCAAATTCACTCACGCCTGGTTATGGCTCGATCGACTTCAAAACGGTCATTCGTGCCATCAAGAAGGTCAACTACAGCGGCTATTGCACCATTGAGAGCTCACCAATGGTGCCGGATGCCGACACGGCGGCACGGGATGGCATTGAGTACCTCAAGTTGCTAGAACGCATCGTGGATTACCAGCTCAGCCCGGAGTTTCCGAATGGGTATGCTTTGCCGCCTGCGCTCGATGCTGTGGAATAAGATCAATAGAGTGATGATGGACGTGCAATCGTGTAGCCGGTGCCGTGCTGGTCGGCGCCATTGTGTTGGACAGACTGCGAGGTCAGTCAGAATGACAAAGGCATATTTCATGGG
>CAKZLO010000041.1 GCA_937127125.1 uncultured Ardenticatenia bacterium | reverse complement strand
AGGTAGCCAAGCCCCATATGGATATGCTTGCGGCTGTTCCAGACATCTGATTCTGGGCTGGCAAGCAAGATTTTCATAATACACCCTTACGTTACACTTTTTCTGTCCAGATCACACAAGACAGAATCAATATCTCAAGCCTAATTTAAGCACATTGTGACCAGAGCGCTAATTTGAGAGTGTTGAAGAGCCTGGCTCGAGGGTTGTAGCGTACTGCCTGGATCGCTTGGTGCTCAAGTATCGCCTGCGGACACATTCCTCTGTTTTTAACGCTCTCATAAGAGCGTTTGACATACAGCCGTTTTGACAGTAGAATTGCTTTTAAGGTTCAGGAGGCTGTTGGCAATACTGTTATGGAAGATTGTCCCGGTCACCGCTCAGGCCCGTCTGGGTCTGAGTTCTATTGTTTTATGCGGATGTAGGGTGCCATATATCCGCGGCAGATACTCGGCAACAATGTTTCTTTCCAAGGAGGGGCTCAAGAATGAGCGAACGCGAAACTGGTGTAGTCAAGTGGTTTAACAACCAGAAGGGGTACGGCTTCATTGCTCGTGACTCAGGGGGTGATGTCTTCGTGCACTATACAGCTATTAGCGGCCAAGGCTATCGCACCCTGAACGAAGGGGATCGTGTGGAATTTTCAGTACAACAAGGAGAAAAAGGACCCGCCGCTGTGGCGGTACGCAAGATATAAGCACATCCAGACGCCTAAGGGGGTGGCAATCAAGCCACCCCCTGTTGTTTTTCTTTCCCATCTCAATCGCCACGACCATGCCAGGCCGCTATCCCGGATAGCCCAGCCACTGCAACCTGATCACATTTCAGTGCCACGGAGCCGGATCGTTCGCAGCACTATTCCAAAGATGACCCGTGCCACTACCCTGCCTTCCGTGTGACTGTCCAAACCTCTGCTCGGGATGTCCTGCTCCTTCGCTCCGCTGACCAAGTCCACGTCTGGGTGCGTACCAGGTTTCGCCATCTTGGCCTTCCCACCCCCGATGAATGCCCACCTCAGTATCCTGTTGCCTGAAGCGCTGACCTGCATTGGGGTAATTCCCAAGAGCCATAGTGCGGTTTATGGCGCCGAACACTAACCCGCCTATGAAGAGAGCTCCTACCAGACCCAACAATATTTTCTTCACCGTTTGCGCCTCCTGATATCTCGAAATAATCACATTTCCCAAAGTGCTCTACATCGAACGGCTGCAACAGATCAAGCGGGGAGCACGTCTTGCTGACTGCTCGGGGACGTTACACCTCTGACCCACATAGCCCGCACCATATTACGGCTCACCTTCACAATCCACTTCCAGTGAATACCAATGTGAAGCACGAGCACAATCGTCATCAACGTTCCGCTCCAGGTGTGCATAATGTCCCAGCTCCTTCTGCTCCACAGCAAAGCAGATGCCACCCCTTGCCCATGAGGCAGGAAAAGCGACACGATGCCCGAAATAGCTGCCAGAACAAACAGCAGACCGAGCGTAAGGTTGAGTGCCAGATTGAATCGCCCATAGCGGTTCATACAACCACACCCACCCCGTGCCTCACTGATGAGCCGCTTTCCCATGCGAACAAACCAAGGCCAGTGAACTACCAGATGCAGCACAATAACTGCAATCATCAACACGCCTCCCCAGGTATGAATGGCGTCCCAAGTAGCCCGATTGAAGATCAACTCCATTCCGTACCAGGGATTGCGGCCACCTCTGTATCCGCCCGGGAAAAAGAGAAAGTAAACACTCGAAACCAATGTTGCCAACGCCGCGCCAAGAAGCGCCACGTCAATCCACCACATTTTGCGCGTCTCGGACGCAATCCGTATCGAACCTGCCGTGTTTTGCATAGAACCTCCTCAGTAGTTCACTCGCGTACTCTAGCACGCTCTTCGTACCGGTAGGCGTGCCCCTTCAACTTTTCTCGCTGTTATCTTAACAGCTCGGTGTTAAGAAATTGTGAGCGGATGATGAAGAGAGTGTTTATCTAAAACCTTTTTAGCAAATCGAGGGCGACGGACGCCGGAAACGGGTTCCGAATTGAGGATATCGTAGACAAGAGGATGCATGCATCTCAGTCCTGCCCGTCTGCGAGTGCTACAAGTAGGCAGCTGGATTATTGCTGCCAACTTGGGCTTGTGAGCTCTCAGAGAGCATGCGGACTGGGGTCAGCTAGGCACACCAGCGTTGTGTAGCAAGGCCATGCCCTGCCTGCACTTAGATCCGATCTCGTGGGCAATCGCTAGGCTACGGACTCAGGCGGTAGGCTAGCTTTCTTCGATTGTGATCACACTTGCCTGGCGGAAGTGCTTAATGTGACGATAGATGTAGTAAGCTCCCGCACCCAGAATGACAATCGCGATGGGAATGTCAAAGGGCCTCATAATGGCTCGCAGTTCTTCCCAGCGTGCTCCAAACAGGTATCCACCCCAGGCAAGCGCACCACACCAGAGAAATGATCCGACAAAGCTGTATATCAAGAAGGTCCAAAATCGCGCGCGTACCACGCCAGCCGGGAATGAGATAAATGTGCGCACGATGGGGAGCAGGCGCGAGATGAAGATCGCCAGGTCTCCCCAGCGGGCAAACCAGCGGTCAGCCTTCTCCAGATCGTGAGGAGTGATGAGAAGGTATTTGCCGTAGCGGTTCAAAAAGGGGCGACCTCCCCAGTACCCAAGTGCGTAGCTGGCCACGGATCCGATGGTGCACCCCAGCGCCCCGTAGAAGCCACCTGCCAACACAGCATCCCATGCGCTTAGACCACGCGCTTCGACCAAAAACCAGCCAGCTAAGGGCATCGTCACCTCGCTGGGGATTGGGATATTGGCACTCTCCAGTGCCATAATGAACACAACGCCTCCCCAGCCGATCGTGTTAAAAAGGTTTTCCAGGAATGCGACGAGCTGATGTTCTAGTGCTTCCAAATTTACCACTCCTATCTTGTCTTTTGGGGGATATCGCTTAAGCAGCTCGGTTCATCTCCCAGCCGATGAGATGTCCAGCTGCATCGTACAGCTCAGGTTGACCAGTGCCGCGGATCGCATCTGCCGTGATCACGCAACGCTTTACTTCAGGGCGCGTGGGGATTTCATACATCACGTCCAGCAGGGTCTCTTCGATGATGGTTCGCAGACCACGCGCGCCAGTGCGCTGCTCATAGGCTTTGCCAGCCGCTGTGACAAGCGCTTCAGGAGTAAATTCAAGGGTCACACCGTCCAGCTCGAATAAACGTTGAAACTGTTTAACCAGTGCGTTGCGAGGTTCGGTGAGCACTTTGACCAGTGCATCTCGATCAAGAGGATCGACAACGACTGTCACCGGCAGACGACCCACAAATTCGGGGATAAGCCCGTAGCGCATTAGATCATCCGGGATGACTTGACGGAGCAGCTCAGCAGTCTGTCGCTCGCGCTGCTGCCAGCGTCGCTCGCTGGCGCGTGAGAAGCCAATTTGACCTTTGAGCCCGATGCGCTCTGCAACGATCTTCTCCAATCCGTCGAAAGCGCCCCCGCAAATGAACAGGATGTCGGTGGTGTCAATTTGAATGAATTCCTGCTGGGGATGTTTGCGTCCACCCTCCGGTGGCACATTTGCAATCGTGCCCTCGATGATCTTCAAGAGGGCTTGCTGCACGCCTTCGCCTGACACATCGCGGGTGATAGAGGGATTATCGCCCGTCTTGCGCGCGATCTTGTCGATTTCGTCGATATAAACGATGCCTGTTTGAGCGCGTTGGATGTCTCCGTCCGCGTTCTGGATCAGGCGCAGCAGGATGTTCTCCACATCCTCGCCCACATAACCTGCTTCGGTGAGAGAAGTGGCATCAGCGATGCAGAAGGGCACATTAAGAATGCGCGCCAACGTCTCGGCCAGCAGTGTTTTGCCGCATCCGGTGGGGCCAACGAGCAAGATGTTGCTCTTTTGCATCTCGATGCCATCTTCGAAATGGGCATCCGCCGCGATGCGCTTGTAATGATTGTAGACGGCGACCGAGAGCGTTTTCTTGGCACGTTCTTGCCCCACCACCCATTCATTGAGACGCTGGTAGATCTCCTTGGGCGAGGGGATATGCTCCATCGTCAATACAGTGCGTGGTTCGCTCGGAGCCCGCGTGTCCTGTTCAAGGATATCGCGGCATAGTTCCACACACTCATTGCAGATGCATACCTGATCAGGCCCTGCAATCAGGCGGTCCACCTCGTACTGGCTGCGCTTGCAAAACGAGCAAAACTGGATTGTGCTACGTGACCTATTGGTCATCCTTCTTGTCTTCCACTTTCTTCACGCTGTTGAGCACTTCGTCGACGATGCCGTACTCCACGGCGTCTTGCGCGCTCATCCAGCGGTCCCGATCGAAGTCCTCTGCAATCCTTTCCACCGGTTGTCCGGTGTGCTTGGAGAGCAGCTGGTGCAATAGGTTCTGCATGCGCTGCAGCTCTTTGTACTGAATCTCCACGTCGGGTGCATAGCCCTGGGCACCACCACCAGCAGGATGCATATGAATGGTGGCGTTGGGCAGGGCATAACGTCGCCCCTTGGTGCCAGCTGCCAGCAACATAGTAGCCATACTGGCTGTCACACCCACTGCAATCGTGCTGATCGGGGCACGCACCTGTTGCATGGTGTCGTAGATGGCCAACCCGTGATAAATGATGCCTCCAGGCGAGTTAATATAGAGAGCAATCTCTTTCTCTGGATCTTCACGATCCAGGAAGAGCAACTGGGCTACCACCAGGTTGGCAACCTGATCGTTGATCGGAGTGCCCAGGAAGACAATACGTTCCTTGAGCAACAAGGAATAAATGTCGTAAGCGCGTTCACCCCGTCCGGTGCTTTCAATCACCATAGGTATAAGCAGACTTGTCGCCGGCAGCTTCATTTATTTCTCTCCCACTCTTGGACCACTTATTTTCCCTCGGACGAGGCTAAGACGACATTGACCTCTGCATCGACGGGCTTCTCAGAAGATGCTGCAGGCATCTCTCCTGATGGTTCGGCGAGTTCCTCAACCTCAGTGGATTGTTCTTCAGTGATCTCCTGTGCCTCGCCCTTCAGAATCTGTAATAGACGTATCCGCACTTTGGCATCCAACAGGTCATGGAACACCTGGCGCAACCCGGCCCGCGAGAGTGCGGATTGGACTACATCCTGCTGACGGTCGCCAGCCGTTGCAGCCAGCGTTTCGATGTAACGCAGCACCTCGTCTGGTTCAACCGAGAGGCCCTCGCGGCGAGCAATTTCTTGCAGAACCAACGACCTGCGCAGTTGTTGTTGCACGCGTGGGCGCAGCTCTTCACGTAGCTGTTCCAGGCTCTTCTGCTGAGCGCGCAGATAAGTTTGCAGCGGCATTCCCTGCTGTTTGAGCCTTTGTTCCAGGCCACTCATCCAGCGGTCTATCGCGGACTCTTCGAGCACGGGCGGCCACTCCACGTGTGCCATCTCACTCGTAATACGTTCGATCGTCTGCGCTACCTGTTGTTCTTCGAACTCTTCTTTTTTGATCCTGATTAGAGACGTGCGCACCTTTTCACGCAGCTCTTCGAGGGTGTTGAAATCGCCCATCATTTGGGCAAAATCATCATCCAAAGGATGGACATGCTTTTCCTGAATCGCGTGCACCTTGATCCACACATTGGCATCCCTGCCAGCGCTCTCAGGCTCCGCCCCTTCTTCACCGGATTCCGCGTCCGTTTCTTCCGAGAAGATCGCAAACGGCATGACAGTGGTGCGCTCTTCACCGGGTGCCATGCCTATCAAGGTCTTGAGAATGGCTGCGTACTTCGGTTCCTTGTCGGGATCGCCTATCGAAATGGTTACTTTTTCTCGTGAGAAGGTTTCCCCATCCGACTCGGCTCGCAAGCTGATCTCCACACGGTCACCGATCCGGGCCGGCCGATCGACTGTCTCCCATGAGGCATATTCCTCCTGTATGTCGGCCAGCTCTTGGTCTATTTCCTCTTCGGTGACCTCCAAGGGTGCATCCTCTAATCGCAACGAGCGATAGTCGCCCAGCTCAATTACAGGCGCTAACGGCACGCGCACTTTCATGACCAAGGGCTGCCAGCTCACCTCCTCCATCGAGGCGGGCGCAAATGGCTCCAGATTTGCCTGTTTTAGAGCTTCACGGAAGACCTTGCCGCCAAGGTCTTCCATTGCCTCCTCGCGGATGGCTTCCTCGCCAAAGCGGCGCACGATCAGCGAATAGGGTGCTTTGCCAGGGCGAAAGCCGGGGATCTGCACCTGGGTGGCAATGCGTTTGGCCGCCGCTTTGAGCAGCTGGTCTGCCTGCGCATCGTCCACTTCCACCGTCATCAGCACCTGACATCTCTCGAGCGGTTCAGTCGTAACCTTCAACAACGGGTATCTCCTTGTGCCAACACAGCAGTTATGATGTCCAATTAAGCAGCCCATGTTTATCACACTCATGGGAAAATGGCAAGTGTTGCCCATGCGGGGGTGTCTCTTCATTTCCATCGCTATGGTCTCAGTTCTGCTTTTCCCCACTGCTGGTGTACCATGCGGCTTGATCAGTTAGAGAGGTGGACACATCTCCTGCCGCATAGGAGTAAAAGGGGTGGATTTAGCCCATCAGGACATGGCAATATGTTGAGACATACGTGGCCACATAAGCTCGCTGGGGCTCTCATCACAGCTTATATTGTCACTTTCGCCTGGCTGGCGCTGATGCGTCACGCCAGCTTCGATTCGGAAGGGTTTGACCTGGGTGTCTATGACCAGGTGACGTGGAACACGCTACATGGGCGACCGTTTTTCTATACCTCTACTGGCCAACCACTCCTGCACCTTTCCAATCACGCAAGCTTCATTCTGTTGTTGCTGGCGCCCTTCTATTTGTTCCACAGCGGCCCGGAGACGCTGCTGGTGCTTCAAGCAGCTGCTGTCGGGTTGGGAGGATTACCCCTCTTCTGGCTGGCGCGCGAGAAGCTAGGCAGCCAGATAGCTGGTCTGAGCGTGTTAGGTGCCTATCTCCTTTTTCCGCCATTGCAGGTGGCGCTGCTCTCTGATTTTCATCCACCAGTGTTGGCGGTGTGCTTTCTGAATTATGCGTTCTATTTCCTCGAGAGGCGTCGTGCCCTCCCTTGCTTGCTCTTCGCCGTTTTGGCGATGATGTGCAAAGAGCAGATCCCGTTGGTGGTGGTGACACTCGGCCTGTACGCCCTGTTGATAAGGCGCTTCTGGCGACTAGGTGTGGTGTTGGTCGGCTTTGGCGCAGCCTGGTTCCTGGCGGTTATGTATGTAGTTATTCCAGCATTCAGCGTGACCGGCAGCCATATCTTCCTGGAGTACTATGCCTGGCTGGGCAGCACACCTTTGGAGATCGTTGTCCGCGTGTTAACTCAACCCGGTATAGTGCTCGTTGCGCTGGAACAACCTGTCAGACTGAACCATCTGCACGATTTGCTGGTGCCCTGGGCAGGGCTACCGTTAGTGGGATTGCCGGCTCTGCTGATCGGGTTGCCTGCCTTTGGCGTCAACCTGTTGAGCGCTAACCCAGCCATGCACGATGCCACGCGCGGTCACTACAGCGCTGATATGACGCCATGGCTGGCCTGGGGGGCACTTTTCGGTATCTATTATTTAGTAAAGGCGATAGAGCGTGTATGGCCAGGCGCCGGTCGGGCAGCAACATGGGGTGTCAGTGGGCTGCTTCTGACAGTGGCGCTTGTCTGGCATACATGGTATGGGTATGCGCCTCTGGCGTTGGACGCACCACGCTGGCAAATTGACGCTCACGATCAGCTGGCGCAACGTTTTCTGCAGCAGATCCCGCCGGATGCGACGGTGGCGGCTCAGGGCGACCTCTACCCGCACGTGAGCGGGCGCAAAATTGCTTACCATTTGCCCGATGTCAACGATGCCGAATATGTCTGGGTGGATGTGGCCGCCAGCAGCCAGACGATGCACCCCAATGACCTGAAGCGCATCGTGGATAACCTGCTCCGGTCGGGTGAATTCGGTGTACAGGATGCTGCCGATGGGTATCTGTTGTTGCGACGCGGCTTGCGAGAACGTGAGCTGCCGGATGCCTTCTATGATTTTGCTCGCGTGACTGCGCCGGCGCCGCAATATGTCGTGCAGGTGGATTTTGGCGCTAGATTGCGCCTGCTCGGGTTTGATATCCTCGACGATCCACGCCGTGGTGAGACGGCTGTGCGCTTTTACTGGCAGCCGTTGCAATCAATTGAACGCAAAGTGTATCTTTACCCCTTCTTCCTGAACGCGCGTGGGGAGATCGTTGAGGACACGCGTCAGCGCCCTATGATTACCCAGCTATGGTATCCGCCGCGCCGCTGGCGTGTGAGTGAGACGGTGACGACAACGACGTTGCCATGGGCGTTGGGTGAGCGCTGGAGTTTGGGGATAGGGGTTCTCGAACGCACATCCGATTGGGGTGATCTGAGCGCGCGTCTGGCCGTGGACAAGGCGGTGGTGCCGCCTGACTCCCCGTTGGAAGGGCGCGTTATGGAACGTGGCACCTGGGTGCGTCTGGTGACCTTCGAACGGCAGGGGCGCTCGCTGAAAGTCTTATCACCCGGCCGCACGACCGAATCCCCTTCTCATCCACTTCGGGCCGAGCTAGGCGGCCAGATGAGGCTGCTGGGTTACGATCTGGCACCGCTGCCGGCGCGCTCCGGGGACGAGCTCACAGTAACACTGACGTGGCAGGCGGCGACGGCAATGGGATTGGACTACACGATTTTCGTACATCTGCTGGATATGGATGGAGACAAGGTGGCCCAGCATGACGGTCGGCCGTGGGACGGTGTACCCCTGCCGACGAGTTCTTGGCGTGAGGGGGAGGTGTTGCGCGATGTGCATGTGCTGACTCTGCCGGCCGACTTGCCGCCGGGTGTGTACCAGTTGCAGCTGGGTGCCTACTACTGGCCAACCGGCGACCGCCTGCCGGTGGTGGAGGATGGACGAGTAGTCGGGGATGCGATACGACTTGAGGGGATCGTGGTGGAGTGAAAGCAGAGTCTCAGCGATTCTTGCGCTCGGTTTCCAGACGTTTAACGCGGTACATTAATTCTTCGATCAGGGCGCGGTTAGCGGCGATCAGGTCTGCGACTACACCGAGCACCAGCAGCAGGAAGCCGACGGTAAGCAATGTGCCGCCCACGACAAGAGATTGCACGTGACCGAAGCCCCCTTCGGTGATAAAGAAGTAGCCAAAGCGCAGCAGGGCGAACAAGCCGATCAACAGAAAGGGCAGGCTCAAGAAGAAAAAAGTGCGCAGCGGCTCGTAGAAGACGTAGAGTCGCATAATCGTGCCCGCCGAACGGGTGACATAGGACCAATTGCTCTTCACCAGGCGTGAGGGACGGCTGGTCGGGCGAGCCTGCACAGGGATATACACCACCCGTAACCCTTTCTTACCAGCTTGGATGATAGTTTCCAGTGTGTAAGTGTAGCGCGTCAATAGTGACATACGCATAGCGGCTTCACGCGAATAGGCGCGAAAGCCGCTGGTGGCGTCCGGCACGTGCACCCCCGATACCATGCGTACCACCCAGCTGCCCCACTGTTGGAGCAAGCGCTTAGTTGGCGAGAAATGCGCGAGTCGGTGTACTTGTCGATCGCCAATGACAATATCGGCTTCATTATTGAGGATCGGCGCGATCAACCTGGGAATATCCGCCTGGGGATACTGGTTGTCGGCATCAGTGTTGACGATGATATCTGCGCCTAGCTGCAGACAGGCGTTTAACCCAGCCTGAAAGGCGGTCGCCAATCCTTTATGACCGGGTAAGGATATAATATGATTTACCCCCGAATGGCGCGCTACGGCAACCGTGTTATCCGTGCTACCGTCGTCTATGACCAGCGTTTCGATGACATCCACTCCTGGGATATGGAATGGAATGTCTGCCAGTGTCGCCGCGAGGGTCTGCTCTTCATTGTAGCATGGGATCTGGATGATCAAATGCATTGTGCGTATCAGGAACGCGGATCTGACTTGGGTCTGGTTCTCTGGTCCAACCCTGATTTTAGCAGTGCCCTTTAAGCGGAACAAGGCTGCAACAAGTTGTTAAGGGACACAAGTTTTTATAGGTTGATAATCTATCTCTCATGCCAATCCTTATCCCTTAGGGCCAGTAGATGGCCATCAAACCTAAATCAAGCATCTGGTCCCCCTGGACTTTCAGCGAGAGTGGCTTGTTGAGGCTCCCCTCCTGTTTTTCCACTATTACGTAGTCAAGAGGTGCCCAGATAGCCATGTAGTAGATGCCGGGCGGTACATCCTTGAACACGAACCAACCGTCCATGTCTGTGCGACCGCGAATGTCACCTTCGACGGGCCCCGGCCACACGGGGGGCATCTCGTCCTGATTGGGTCCCACGCCACGAATCAAATAGACGGAAGTATCAGCGATGGGCATTCCGGTTAAGCGAGAAATTATCCCGCCTCGCACAACTGCTCTTCCAGGCAAAGGTGTGGGAGCGGTCGGCGTCGCGTGAGGTGTCCCCCTGGCAAGAGGGGAATCAAATACTAGCGGGGAAGTAAAGGATGAACTCTCCGTTGCTTGTACAACCGACGTATCTGTGGGTTGAGTGACCTCTGGAGAGGCTGACTGGCATGCCGCGAGTATTAGTGTAGAGCAGCACCCCAGAACTGCCAGGAACCTTCGAACGCGTCGATATCTCACAGTCTATCTCCTCGGCACGGAAGAATGCGCAAAAGACAGACCGGTCAGCATTGTGCCGACCGGTCTTCGTCGACTAATGCAACAGTAGCGATCAGTATGTGAACCCGTTGTGGGCCATGAAAGTGTCGCCACTCTTGTTGGTATAGTAGGTCAGCTGAGCATAGCAGTCTATTGGCTGGTTTGACGAGGTAACCACAACACTTCCCACCCAGCCATCCGGCAGGTTGTGCACCAGGCTGCCGCTTCCGCCGTTGCCTGGCAAACGATGGTTATGCTGCAAGCTAGCACCTGCCGGGATGGTATAGGGGCCAACGGTGACATTCGTTGTACCCGGTGCACTCTCTGCAGTGTTGACCTTATACTGGAACGTAACATTGGCAGCACTGGTAGTACTTAGGTTTTGCACAGTGAACACGGTCGCAAAGCCGTTGGGCAGTCGCTTGGCGATCAACGGCACACTGCACTTCTTGGAGGTACCGTTGGCGTTCAGGGCATTGAAGGCAGCGCCTTCGGGATACGGCGCACCGACATAGCGCATCTGCACAATGAGCACTGCGCTGCCGGGGGTCGTAACAGTGCACGCTCCAACCCAGTTGCCCGGGATGCTCATGTCTGTCACCGGGTTGAAGTTATAGGGAGCGTTTCTCCTGACCACGGTCGTGTTACTCGTCGAAAAACTGGCTGGTCCTCCGCCCTGGGTGCGCACACAATTGGCAGTTACAGCACCGACACTCCAGTCACTGGTGCTCAAATTCTGCACCGTCATCACTGTGCTCAAGCCATTGGTCAGGCGCGAGAAGAACGACGGATTCATCCATTTAGTAGCCGCCTGCGAGGCAGCGAAGCCATTGTAAGTCTGCAACAGGTCAGTCCCCATAAACAGATTAGTCACTACGGCTACTGCCCCACCTGTCGAAGTGGCGCGCACGACCGCTGAGCCGAACCAGTTGTTGGGCAAATTCGCCTCAGTACTCAGATCGTAATAAAAGGAGGTATTACCGGGTATGCTGATGCCAGACTTGGTGTATGCCAGGTTGCCATCAGAGTTGTTGTAGAAGTCCACGGCAACGTTTACAGACGAAGTCCTAGTATTCTGGATTACGATCTCGGCATTTACCACCCCACTGGCACTGGCCCCGTTCTTCGCCACCAGCGGTGCATAAACCTTGTCACTACCTGCATTTGCCCCAGAGTATGCACCTGAACTGGGCACTTGATTACGCGCCAGGATCTGAGCGATCGCACCCAGTGGTTGGTCGGAAGAGAGCACCACTGAACCTTTGCCGGAGGACATAGCAGTGTCAAAGTACTGGCGCAGCTGTTTGCTACCACCATTGGCGGCCAGAGCAAATGGCCCCGCATAAGCAGCACCTACTGGCCACAAGGCACCAGTGTTCTTCCGATATTCGAGCGAGACATTCGCCTGCACAGTTCCCAAGTTGACCATCGTGAAGTTGGTGCTGAGCGCTTTGCTAGTGGCCGCTGCCGCGCCCACCTCGGCGTTGCTGGCTTCCAGTGCAGCATCAGCCTCCTCGATGATCGAAGGTTCCACAGGCTCGACAATTTCCGCTTCAGGGTTCTCGATGATCTCCTCAGTCGGCACGGCCTCTTCGGTGGCTGGTGCCTCGGTAGTGGCCTCTTCGGTGGCTGGTGCCTCGGTAGTGGCCTCTTCGGTGGCTG
>CAKZLO010000040.1 GCA_937127125.1 uncultured Ardenticatenia bacterium | reverse complement strand
TGAGCAATCTCGTTGGAATGGGTGGCACATACTCATCCATATACCGAGCTACCGAAAAGTCTCGAGCTATCTGCGCAACCATATTCGACTGTAGGAGATCCCAAAATGAGTAGCCACGCGATTCCAGCAAAGGAGGGACCCCCAGGAGACCCAGCACCGTGCATGTCACAAGTGCCATCAGTCCTCTCCGCAGATAGTACCTCTTTGCACAATTGGACGTGCGAGTGGCAGCCACACCGCGCCGCGCTAGAGTGTGCCCAAAACGATCACCGAGGTAGAATACCAGCCCAAGGAGAAGAATAAACCAAGCTGCAATGGGTCTGAAATCGAAATCCCAAGCGAACACCAGCTGCACCACGATAAGTGATGCCCAGAAACCGTTGAACAGGGCACTTGGTGCCAGCCAGCTGCCATATTGCTGACGTGCCAGAAAAGCTACAAACACTATGCACACAATTGCCAGTACTGTCAGTACCACAGTGCGAACAACCCCTTACATTTCCTGAAGGAAGTATCCTACAACCCCTGTGAGGCTCCAAGAGCGTCAGCGCTGTCAGGATAGTCTTTCCAGCCAGCTCTCCTTTGTCTCAGGCTGAGCCTCCACGACCAAACGGATAGCAGTCCTAATAAGCAGAGAGCAGCCGCCATCCCGGCTGGTGCGCTGATGTGCTGCGGCTGAAACCACACTAATCCCACAGCAATTACGAACACAACGAGCAGGTTGATCGAGTTATGTGGCAACTCAGCCACAGCATCTAAGGGATTACGCAGAATTGTGTACAGTACAAACGGAAGTGTCCCGACCAGCAGCCAATTTACATGCGGCACCGCTCGTAAGAATGCCGGCCCCATCAACAGCGGCACAATTACACCAAGTGCTAGATATAAAGTCACCACGATGGCAAGCGTCACCGCCAAACATACAAGGGTTGTCTTGACAACCACGTCTTGAAGCTGATCCCAACGTCCCTGAGCACAGAGCGAACTGACATAGGGTAACAACAATACGCCCACTGCTTTGAATAACCCACTAATCATCTGTAGCACAGATACCCCGAAGGAGAAAAATCCAGCCGCCTCGATACCTTGGCGATTCGCGACAATGAAGGCAGGAATAGCAAACAGGCCGAACAAAGCGAATTCTCCAGGCACGCGGGGCAGTCCGTACCAGAACATCTCGCGCATTGAATCACGGACGAGGGCAACTGGCAGCTTAGAAAGTTCCAGCTTCTTCGCGAGAGCAAACAAGACCAGCCCTGAGGTGCTGATCCATATCGTTCCTGTCAATGACAAAATGCTCGCAGAGTCACGAGGTGCAAATAACAACGCCA
>CAKZLO010000039.1 GCA_937127125.1 uncultured Ardenticatenia bacterium | reverse complement strand
ATGGGGGTTGCATTTACGCGACCAGCGGCGCTGGTGAGGTCTTCAATATCCACTTGGACTTGCCTCACGGCAGCCGGGCGGATTATCTGCGCATCTACTACTACGACACGAATAGCGCCGACAGCGAGGCCTGGATCACCTGTTATAATGACATAGGGGGTTTTAACGACCGGATTGCGGTTGCCTCGTCTGGTACCGGCGGTTATGGGACACAACTGAGTGGCTACTTAGGCGAGGTGTTCGACTACGCGAGCTATTCCTACGTGCTGAACTGGCGGCCGAATGTGGCGGGCACCACGATGTGGCTGTGCGGCCTCCGCGTCGCCTACCGTCTGCCAACGAAGGAGGTCTATCTGCCAGCGATACTCAAGCAATAGATGCTCGCCTTTGAATGTGTCTCAGGAGACTGGTGCGTGCGACGTCTCAGCCACACTGGTGTGAACATCAGGAGCTGCACCACCCGCATTATCTCCCCGGGTCATACAGCATGCGGTGCATCAGGCGCAGGACGCGCTCCAGCTCGGCCTGCCATGTGGCCGTGTCGGGATGAAGCGGCAGCCAGATCTGGCGGCGTGAGACGCGCACCGCAGAACCCACATAGCGCTGCAATGCCTCGCGATTGAGGTGCTCTAGTCCCTCCGCTTTGACAACGATCTGGCCTGCCTCGACGCTGATGGACTGCACATCTGACTCGAGTGCCAGCACTTTGAGGCGCAGCTGGTAGAGCAAGTTGCGCACCTGCGCTGGCGGCTCGCCGAAGCGATCGTGTAGCTCTTGTGCCATCGCCTCGACGTCTGCCAATCTTAGCAGACCTGCCATACGACGGTAGAGGCGCAGGCGCAGCGTGGCATCTGGCACGTACTCCTCAGGCAGGTGAGCTTGCAAAGGCAAGCTGATTTGGACACCTTCCTGCAGCGGCTCCAGGTAAGCCAGCGCATCCTGCCCCTCTGGTTGGGAAAGCTGACGACCGTTGCGCAGTTCGCGCACTGCCTGGGCCAGCAGGCGCGTGTAGAGATCGAAACCTACCGCGGCGATATGTCCGTGCTGCCGGGCGCCCAAAATGTCACCCGCGCCACGCATCTCCAGATCACGCATCGCAATACGCAGTCCAGCACCCAAGTCGCTCGCCTCAGCGATGGCTTCCAGACGCCGGCGCGCGGCCTCGCCGATCTCCATATTGCGCGGCGTGAACAGATAGGCATAGGCGCGCACGGCGCCACGCCCTACCCGTCCGCGCAACTGGTACAGCTGTGCCAACCCGAATTGATGTGCCTGGTTGATGATGATGGTGTTGACGTTGGGAATGTCCAGCCCGCTCTCAATGATCGAGGTGCATACCAACACGTCGTATTTGCGCGCCACAAAATCTACCATCACCCGCTCCAGCTGGCTCTCCGGCATCTGCCCGTGCGCTACGGCGATGCGCGCTTCGGGCACCAGCTTGTGCAGTCGCTGTGCCAGCTGTTCAATGCCCATCACCCGGTTGTGCACAAAATAGACCTGTCCCCCCCGGTTGAGCTCACGCAGGATAGCGGTACGGATCAGTGTCTCATCATACGGGCAGATGGTGGTCTTAATGGGCAGCCGCTCGGCGGGCGGCGTATTGATCGTGCTCATGTCCCGCACGCCGCTGAGTGACATGTACAGAGTGCGTGGGATAGGGGTGGCAGTCAGCGTCAGGACATCCACCTCAGTGCGCATCTTCTTCAGGCGTTCCTTATGGCTGACACCAAAACGCTGTTCCTCATCGATGATGAGCAGCCCAAGCGACTTGAACTGCACATCTTTCTGGAGCAAGCGGTGCGTGCCAATGACAATGTCCACCTTGCCCTCGCGCAGGCGGCGCAGAATGTCCTCCTGCTCCTTAGGTGAGCGGAAGCGCGAGAGCATCTCCACCACCACTGGATAAGGTGCCAGGCGCTCACTAAAGGTCTGATAGTGCTGTTGCGCCAACACAGTGGTAGGCACCAGGAGCCCGACCTGTTTGCCGGCCATTACTGCCTTGAACGCGGCGCGCAGGGCCACTTCGGTCTTGCCATAGCCAACATCGCCACAGATTAGGCGATCCATTGGCTTAGGCTTCTCCATATCCCGCTTCACCTGTGCGACGGCACGCAGCTGATCTTCCGTCTCGACATAGGGGAAGGCCGCTTCCAGCTCTTGTTGCCATGGTGTGTCAGGCGCGAATGCGAACCCGGGGGTAATTTCGCGCGCGGCATAAATCTCCAACAGCTCTTGGGCAATTTCTTCCACGGCGTGTTTGGTGCGCCGCTTGACCATGCTCCATTCCGCAGTCCCCAGCCGATAGACCACAGGTGGTTTGTCGTCGACGCTTACGTAGCGTGACAAGCGATCTGCCTGATGAACTGGCACGTACAGACGATCGTTGGCGGCGTAGTCCACCTGGAGATATTCGTTCTCTACGCCGTCCAGATTCATCTTCACCAATCCGCGGAAGATACCTATTCCGTGTTCTATGTGTACGACATAGTCACCCGGCCGAAGGTCGGAGAAGAGAGACTCTGGCGCTGTTGCGTGACGGACGAAGGGGGTGCGTCGGCGCGGCTCCGGCTTGTAATAGCCAAAAGCCTCGGCATCGGTGAGCAGCAACAAACGTGTAGCTCGGGCATCGTGGGTCGCTTCATCGATCGAGGCAACATAGGATGAGGGAGTCAGCTCAAGTGTCCAGCCTTCGGCCAGGGATCCTTGAATCAACGTGATACCTGGCTGGAGCGCCCCAAGTCGTTTCGGAATAATTGTTTCGACACCTTCAGCCGCCAGCGCAGCTGCCTCGTTTAGCTCTTCAGGGCTGGGTAGTGGCACGCCAGACTGGAAGACCACGTGGTAGTCCGTGAGAATCTCACCCAGACGCGCTGCCTGACGACTCACCAGCACAATACACTCACCAGAACGAGATCGCTGACGCAAATCGTCAGCCAAACGCTTGACCTGCCCGCCGTAGGCAGGTGCGGGCAGGAAAAGCTCTTCCAGCAATGGAGCAGGCGTGATGCCCTCTCCCGACGCAGCCACGGTCGTCTCCCATCCTTCACGACCGAGAATGAGGTGAGGACGTGCCTGTAAGAACCCCTTTATTTCCGAAGGGGTAAAGTAGGGGCATGGCAGGCCAGAAGGCAGCTCACCTTGACGCGTTAGCTCTTGCAGCAGCTCCTGCGCCTGAATATCCAGCTCATTCATCACGGTGTCCAATTCGAGTGGATCCTCGACGATCAACAACCCACCTGGTGGCAGATAGTCAAGCGGCCCAGCAGGTGGGTCATAGAAGAATGGCAGGTAGAACTCGACACCGCGAAAGCGCTCTGCTCGTCTCAGATGTTCGTAGTCTTCTTCGAAGCTTGCACATGTGGCAGCGTGACAGCTGGAGAAATCGAGCTGCTGAGCAGCTATCAAAACCTCTGGGCTGCGCCAGGTCAACGCTTCGTGTGCTGGCACGATTCTGAAGCGCTCAATCTGCTGCTCAGAGCGTTGGGTGAGCGGATCAAATGTGCGCAATGACTCGATTTCATCTCCGAAGAGCTCGATGCGCACCGGATGGGGTTGATGTGGTGAGAAAATGTCAAGGATGCCACCCCGTCGGCTGAAGGTGCCCGGTTCCTCAACCACACCAACGGGTTGGTAGCCGATCTGCATCCAATGTGTCACCAGCTCGTTCAGGTTGATCCGCTGTCCCACGCGCAGGCTGCGAATCTCCTCGCGCAATGTGGTGGGTGAGATGGTTTTGAGCATCAGCGCGCGCGCCGAGGTCACCATCAACGGTGGCGGACGGTCATCCCCCTCGAAAGGCCATGTGGCTACCATAGACAGCACACGGATGCGTTCATACACTGTGTCGCGCCCCCAAGCAATGCGCTCATAGAACAGAGCGTCTGGGTCTGGCAGGCGCATAACTGCGGCAGGATAAGGGGACCACAACTGGAGCTGCTGTGTTAGGGTGCGTGCGGCATCCGCACGTGCAACCACCACCAGCATGGGGCGGTCCAGGCGAGCGTGCAGAGCAGCCAAGAAAGCAGGACGCGCAGCAGACAGCACACCCAGTGGAGCAGCAGGCAGCTGGGGCGGCCGCACAGACAGCCCTCTCACTAGCTCTCGATATAACGGGTTATCATTCAGCACAGCCAGAATACTTGCTAATACCATAACTGATTACACTCACCGCAGGACAATCAGACTGCAAGGGCGCCATATCGCACACACTTGGATGCCCCGTGTGAGCCAATCAGTTGAAACGATTCATCGCCACCTGGAAACCCTCACGCAGCGTAGTGCGAATTGCTTCTACTGCGCGGGCGTACGCCTGTTCCATAATTGGTTGTTGAACGGTATCGAAGTCCTGCAACACATACGCTTCAGGTGACATGGTGCCATTAGGGCGTCCAATTCCGATGCGCAGCCGAGGAAACTCCTGACTGCCCACATATTCGATCACACTGGATAGGCCGCGGTGACCGCCTGACCCTCCCTTGAGACGCAGGCGCAACCGTCCTAGCGGTAGATCCAAGTCATCGCAGACAACTAACAGATGGTCAATCGGCACATTATAGAATCTCACCAGCGCACCGACGGCTTTACCACTCAGATTCATATAGGTTTGTGGTTTCACCAGCGCTACGCGTACCCCTTCGATCGTTCCACGCGCCAGAAGGGCATGGCTCTGTCGTTCGTCAAAGTGCAGGGAAGCCTCTTTTGCCAGGCGATCGACTATATGGAAACCTGCGTTGTGACGATTGTGTGTATAGCGTGTGCCCGGATTGCCCAGTCCCACGATCATCCACTCCACTGTACCGCCAGGCCTGGGCCGGCCAAACAGAGGAAAAGACAGCCGCATCAGTGACGCCGACCCAACAGCACATAAATCAGGTTACGGAATGCAGCCAGCAAGCCAAACACTAGAAAAAGGCCCAATATAGCTCCCATACCGTAAAGACAAGCGTTCTGGAAAGGCGCCGGGTCGACGCTGAAGCTGATCTGCTCTGGGATGGGGGTAGGTAGAGGTGTGCGCGTCACCCCTGGAATGACCCTCTCTGTGGGCCGCGGCGGCTGCTCGATAACAATGGTCGGTGTGGGTGGCAAGGGTGTAGGAGTAATGGTTGGCGTAGGTGACACCTCAGGAGTAGGTGTCTCGGTTGGCCGCTCCGGCTGTGCATTCGCCACGACGACCTGGCGCACGAAAGCTTCATCATAATTCCCATCGATGCGGACTACCCGCAAGCGCAACGAGTAACTACCGTCAGGCACCTGCCGGGTGTCCCATACCGTCAGCTGACCGTTAATCACAGGTTGTTCGACGATGGCGCCAATGATGCTCCACACCTCGTCGCCACCGGTAACCGGTTCGCGCGCAAACTCCACCTTATAGAACTGGAATGCTGGATGGGTGGCGCTGCCCATGATAGGCACCTGGCCACGCACGATCGCTGCGTTAGTTGGTGAAGTGATCACCGCCAGCGCCTCTTGCACTAGTGGCGCGGCAAGGGCAGATGACCATCCCTGCAGGCCCAGACTGGCTATCACAAGCACAGCTATCATTAGAGCGAGAGCTCGGTTCCTTGTCATGGCGAGCTGCACCTCTTAGTTATCCCTGTTGTTTCACCCTGGTGAAAGGTCACTGTAAATCAAATTAGTGTAGCATGGATTGGCATCTAAAACAAAGAAAGGGGTTGCTAGAGAAGCAAACACAGGCGCCAAGCACTTGCTGGGATGTCAAGAAAAAGCGCAGGCTGCACATTTGGGTGCAGCCTGTACATGCGCCCAACACACTTGTCAGTTTCCAGTGCCACGCGCGTCAAGCGCGTGATTTACTGCCACGGACTTCTCTGATCCATGCCAGGACTTGGCGCACCTTCTGAGCGATGCCGTCCCAGTCGCCAGCAGACACTGTTTCTTTGGTGATCAAGTTGGACCCCATGCCCACTGCGCAGACACCCGCTTTGAACCATGCCTGGATGCTCTCGTAGGTGGCGTCCACCCCTCCAGTTGGCATAATGCGTGTCCATGGCATAGGTCCAAGGATGGCCTTTACAAAGTCGGGCCCTCCCACCGAATTACCTGGGAAGATCTTCACAATCTCAACCCCCAGTTCCTCGGCATATGAGATTTCCGAAGCGCTGCCACATCCGGGCATGTAGGCGATCTTGCGCCGATTACACAATCTGGCCACTGCCTCGTTGAGAATTGGCCCCACGACAAAGTTGGCGCCGTAGGCGATGTACATTGCTGCGGTCGGTTCATCGATGACGGAGCCAACACCTAGAATGACATCGGGTGACTCCTTTGTCAGAAAACGCGACAATTCCTTGAAAACCTCAGGGGCAAAATCGCCTCGGTTGGTGAACTCGATTACGGGTGAACCACCCGCGATGCACGCTTGCACGATGTGTCGGGCAACCTCAACATCTCCATGATAGAAAACGGGCACTAACCCGGTGTCCACGATGGTGTTCAGGACCCTCAATCTGTCAAAACGTGCCATTTCACCTCCTCCTGTTCAGTGTGATCCCCACTACTTTGTCATACATGCAGCGCTAGCAAGCGCTCTCATCTTTTCGCTTTGCAATCAAGCGCCGAGCTTATCGGCGTACATCTTTGCGTACGTCTTCTCCACATCGCGGATGAAGCGCACCACTGCTTTGGAGATCATCTGCAGATATTCTTCACCTTTTTCAGGGGTGGCTTCACGCGGGTCGCCCCAACCACCTGTCGGCGAGATGTGTGCCATCGAGCCAGGTAACGGCATCACAGTAGTGATGATCGCCACCATCTTGTCCGTCTCGATATCCTCAGGAGGCGCAGGCCATCCAGCAACTGCCTCTGTCATATCCACACTGTCTGGATTGATGCGCATCATAATTGCTGTCTCGCCGATGTTGGCATGCAGGCCAGCTTCTGGACCTAAGTATGTGCCTGCCTCCTCCCACTTCAGGGCATCCCAATAGTTGAAACAGAAAGCAAAGGTTCCCGGTGCAAAACGCTCATAGACACTGCGCAGAGCGAACGTCACACCAGGGCCATTATCATAGTGTCCATTCACGAAAACCATACGGCGGAAACCACTCTCATTCAGAGCGAGCGCAACGTCCTGAACATACTTCATAAAAGACTCCATCTTGACATAGACCACCCCGGGGCGCCCTTTGTGCAGGATAGAAAGCGCATAGGGGATGGCCGGAGCCACCAGCGCATTCAGCTCAGGTGCCACGCGGCGGCACACTTCCTGAGCGATCAGATGGTCGGTACCCAGGGGACCGTACGGGCCATGCTGCTCGGTGGAGCCCACCGGCACCAGGACCATGTTGCCCTTCTTCAGGTAGTCCTCGACTTGCAGGGTGGTCATAAAAGCGAGCTCGTAGTTGTGCGATTTCATTGGATTGCTCCTTTCCATTTATGCTCTATGCTGTTCCATGTGGTGGATATGACTCTTCTCGAGGGCAAGAATGGCAAGCCCAAGCCAATGTATCATACGACGCCTCTAGGAAGGGGGCAAAGATACCGGGATCTTCACGTGATCGGTAAGCTGCTGGTCATCAGCTTGACGCACGGGGAGACGCTGTAACGTGGGCCAAAGGTAGAGGCCTACCTCAAGGTGTAGACCATCACGTGGAACCTCGGTCGGCAACTCCAATGTGTGTCCATCCAGTACAAGCTCGCCGGGTGACCACCAGCTGGTAGGCCACTCAGCGCCCCAATGTGGCCAGGCATCCGACTGGGCAATCAACCGCCCGTCAGAGGTTACTAGATGCACGAACACAGTGTAGTTATCCTTGATCTTTGTGTCTGCGTGCCATCCTAACACAGCTGTCAACCGATTGGACAGCACCTGATACCGATAGCCTGTTAATCGAATGCCCTCGGCAAAGAGCGCGTTCAGGCTGTTCAACGAAGGTGGCCCCGTGATTTGCGCCAGGTACCGTCCCTCTCGGTGGAACGAGCCAAGATGCACCCACGTACGATGGTGATGCAGTGTGACCGACTGATCAGCACCAACCACTGGGAAGCGGTACATCGGATTCTGAAAATCTCCTCCATCCAGCACAGCAAGCCCAATGTGAAACCGGTCACCCAGTGACCATGGCAACGTCTCAGTGACGATAGTCTCTCCCGGCTGCCAGCGCGCAGGTGGATACCAGATTGTTGCGACCATAGGGCGTTGCGTGGTGTCTTCAATCGTCACACCGCTGTCGTCGAAGAAAAAAGGCCACAGTCGAGTCCGCGCCGGCAGGGACTTCAGTACTCGCCAATAGAGGCGCAGGCTTGTCTGTTGCCAGATCGGATCATCCGCGATTGCATAACCTGTCAGGTACAGGACAGGTTCATTTTGCCCAGGAAGAGCAAACTCTACACGCGATGGGAATTGAGGCGGCTTGTCGTCCGCACGCAGAAAGTCGTAGAAAGCGTTGGGCAACATTTCGGAACCCTTCACACCAGCATCTGCGCGCGCCAACAAAATGTAGCCATCCGCCGCGTCCACAATGACAAAACGGTTTGACTCGATCAACTGTCTGAAGACGCTGTAAACATCATTGGGATGTGCATCCGTGCGGCCAGCGATGTCCAACAAGACGTACTCTGCATCTGCTACCGTCGGATACAGGTAAATTTTCACACGGTGCGCCAAATGGGGATGCAAGGGTGGGGTTGTCGAGACAGCAGCCGTAGGAGGGATTTGTGCGGTAAAGCGTGTCAGAAGACGGTGATGATCCGTGACGTGGGGCCACTGAAAATCGCGTGCCAGTGGTGTCCATCCGCGTTCCACATGATAGGCGAGACTCCATCCTGCCAGCCACACGCTACACACGATGAGCCACACATCACATCGCCTGCCCGCTTTGTCAGATTTAGCAAAGACCTCGAGGGTATTGGACGTAGGCCGTTCGGTGTGGTCTCTTAGCTCGCTTTCGGGACAGGGTGCTACCCAGTCCAAAATGCGGCGCGTACCATATATGGCAGCGATCACCAACGCAGGCACCAGAGGTGCCGTGTAATGCTGCTGACCAGAATATTGAGCAGGAAAATCGCTTAAATAGTTCGCCACACCTACTGGCACTCCTAACAACAGGTATTCTGGCGCGAACAGAGCGAGCCAACCCACTGGTGCAAACAGATCAAGCAGATAGCGCAGCCGTGCTGGCTGGAGCAATGTTGCCCACAATCCCTCAAAACCCCCATCGAGCCACGTGTAGCGATGGGCCATATAGACTGGCCCAGGCGTGCCATACACCTGCCGTGCCAGGGGAGCGACGATCAGCCAGGTTGCAATGCTGAACCATGCCAAGCTAATTACCATCAGGGCAGCAGCATGCAGGCGTCTTCGATGCGCAGCATCAGGTGTCTCTGCAGGCGCTTCGGCACGGTTCCCGAAAAGCCAGAGAAACAGGCCCAACGCAAAGGTCAGCGTAGGCAGGTTCTCCTTGACGAGCAGCGCGACCACTGCCCAACACCACATCCAGCCATAGCGACGTTCAGTAGCATACCAGAAAGCGAAGAGCAGCGGCGCAACAATGAACGGGTCTGCATGGAAGTCTGCCACATTGGCCGCCTGAAGTGCTGGAAACATCAAATAGACGATTACGAAGATCAATGGCAGCCAAATGTGGCGCAGCTGATTCTCGAGCGTCTCAGGCCGCGTTGTGATCTTGGTCAATTGCTCGCTACCAAGAGCTCGACGTGCGATCCAGTAGACTGGCAGTGCTCCTAGCGCCAGGGCAATGGACTGGATAACAAGGATGGTGCGCACGTCATCCCACAGGTAGTAAATTGGAGCAATCAGCAGAATAATGGGTTCTAGGTGCTCCGCGACGCGTGAGACCTGACGGGCATCCATCGTGCGCTCTAAGAAACGCCCGTGTAAAGTGTTCCACATTGGCTGGTCAATGAATGAGAGGTCGGCGGCATAGCTGCTGAGAGCGGCGTGCCGTTGCAAGCTATAGGCGGAGAAGAAGAACGTGTAGCTTAGCATAAGCAAGAGCACGAGTGTACGCGGCAGCGGGAGATGAGCAACGAGATGCTGCGCTGTTCGGAGCACACCCGGCCAAAAGCGCTGTGCGAAGCTCATGGTCGGTCGCCGTAACCATTTGGATGGGTCTTGTGCCAGCGCCAAGCGCTCTCAATGATTTCGTGTAGGTGAGGGTAGCGCGGCTGCCAGCCCAGCTCGCGACGGATTTTCTCACTGCTGGCGACCAAAATGGCTGGGTCGCCCAGCCGTCGTGGCCCTATTACAGCTGGGATAGGTTGACCCGTGATCTGACGCGCCACCTCAATCACTTCTTTGACGCTGAAGCCCTGTCCATTTCCTAAGTTGTAGACGCGACTGCCACGATCCAGCGCGTACAACGCCAGGATATGCGCCTGTGCCAGATCTACAACATGGATGTAGTCTCGGACGCACGTGCCATCAGGGGTCGGGTAATCGTCGCCGAATATTGTGACCTTTTCGCGTTTTCCCAGGGCGACACCAAGCACCAGCGGGATAAGATGCAGTTCGGGGTGGTGATCTTCGCCGCGTTCCGCCGACGCGCCAGCAGCGTTAAAATAGCGGAGCGCGGCAAAACGCAGGCCGACCAAACGATCTAGCCAGGTCAGTATACGCTCCAGGATATACTTCGACTCGCCATAAGGACTGCCCGGCACGACCTGTTCGTTTTCGTCGATGGGGATACGCTGTGGCCGGTCAAACAGATTAGCAGTCGAGGAAAGGATAAAACGGCGTACTCCATATTGGACAGCAACTTCGAGCAGGCTGAGCCCGCTGATGACGTTGTCGCCCAAGTAATGGAACGGCTTCTCCATCGACTCACCCACCAAAGTACGAGAAGCAAAGTGCATCACTGCCTCAGGCTTGAAGTCGGCGAACACTGAGTCCAAAACGGTGCGGTCAGCCAGATCACCTATCACCAGCTGAGCTTCTGGATGCACTGCAGCTGCATGGCCCTGAGAGAGATTGTCAAAGACCACCACTTTCTCACCAGCTTCCACCAATTGCTCGACGACAATACTGCCGATGTAACCAGCACCGCCTGTGACCAAGATTCTCATAGGGACTCCTTACGTAAGCTGATCTTATCGCGTCATATTGACAGAGAGACTGCAGTTAACGAGTGAACCGGGGATCAAATCTTGGGTGAACAATTCTATATCCATTTGGGGACGCTGTTCGAGGCTGCGAGTGACACAGCGGGCGCGGCCCCAAGGACTGGTATGCAGGGCTAATCCGGCCGGCAGCCCGGTCTCGCGGTTCACCCAAAGGGTCACTCGGTTACCCGTCTGCATGGTGATCTCCAAGGCAATTGCCTCACCGCTCTCAACTCCCCATCTATCCACTGATGCGTCCGTTATCCAGACAGGCTCCTGTAACACCCAATTCATCGCTTCTAGCATATCATCCACCAAAGGCATACGCAGCTGTTCGCGTGTTCCCTGAGAGAGACACTCCTGCCGTACGTCATATAACCAGGTGTGCAAGCCGTCATTTGCACGTATCAACCCGTTCAATGCTGCAATGGGTGCCTCTAATGTTTCCACGCGCAGCCTTCCATCGACAGCGTGCCATATCTCTGCCACTAGTGGACCGCGCAACGGTGCATTCTCCCACTCAATTTGCCACACAGCGTGCCAGTTGCCAGCCCACGCGCGACGAGCGCGCTCAAGTTCAATCTGCGCATCCCCTGGCCTTGTGCCGGTGCAGGCGGCTGCCAGCAGCCCAAAGATAGGGACAACCAAACTGACAATATTACGTCCGATTCGCACAAAAGCGCATTATAAGAGCAAGCCCTACTATCTTCAAGAAGCTCGGCAAGCTTATCTTGCACACCCCTTCGCAATGTGCTAATGTAGTGACCTCTGTCGTTGCATTCTCTAGCACTTGTAGTGGTGCATAAGAAAGGAAATATTCATGTTTGACTTCCTCAAAGGTGGCAAAGCCACTGTGACAGTGACACTCGATCGTCCCACACACACTTACTATTTGGGCGAGACAATGCAGGCAACAATTGAGATCCAGGGTCAGAAGGATCTTAAGGTAATGGAAGCGCGGACCCAGCTAGTTTGCAGAGAAGAATATCAGTACCGTTATGAAGGCTCCTCCATAGGCTCTGACGGGGATGCAGAAACCAGTACTGAGAAAAGATGGGCAACAGATGAACAGGTGATACAGCAACAGCAGCTCCTACCAGAGGGCACGATTCCATCTGGTTTCAATCAGACTTTTGACTTTATAGCCTCTATTCCTGTTGATGCGCCGGCGACTTGTGAGAGTGCCAAAATTGTGCGGGTTAAGTGGCTGCTCAAGGCTGCTCTCGTACGGAGGCTGGCCAGCGATATCGAGGCAACCATCCCTATTCAGGTGCTGTCGGCTCCTGTTGGCAGTACAGACGGCACAGGAGAGTATGGATTTTCCGACGAGCCGGACGAAGCCGCCCTGAGTCTCGAATTGCCCTCTTTGGAATGGTGTCTGGGTGACACGGTTCAAGGTCGGTTGCTTGTGCGGCCCCAAAAAGTTTTCGACGTCTCGGAGGTGCGCGTTGAGTTGACACGGAAGGAGTTCGTCCCTCGGGATGAAGGTAACTTGTTCCGCGAGACCAAGGCAGTCAAGTTGGCAGGCCGGACTCGTTTGCAGCCCGGCCAGGAAATGGTTTTCCCCTTTAGCATTGTTGTTCCAACGACGGCTCCGATTACCGTGCGTACCCGCAACAGCTCCGTGTCGTGGTCTTTGGTTGGGGTCCTGGCGCGTACGTTGCGACGTGACACCCATGCAGAACAGGACATATTTATCTTTAGTGGGCGTCGTTAAATCATCCTGCTGTTTCACTTCTCAGACGTGCTTTAGACCGGGCCTGGCCCTCAATCGAGCCAGGCCAAGGCTACTTGGCAGGGCGAGCACAGGCATAGATTAGTTATTGACCGAGCACTAGAGCTTGGATACAATCTTTGGAGTGCTCCTCTGCTCGGTGGTCTGTCACCAGATCTGTTCGAGATACTCTACATCATAATGGACGCTGTGGCTCAATAATGGTGGTACCGCTGTTACTTGGGCTTGCAATCGTACTCGTGGCAGCCAAGATGGGTGGTTGGCTGCTGCGTCGTCTGGGCCAGCCTGCTGTGCTGGGTGAGCTGGCGATCGGACTGTTGCTGGGACCGTCCTTCCTCAATGTATTTGGGATGGATTATTTCGCAAACGCTCATACGGTGGACGTTCTGCGTGAATTTGCAGAACTCGGTGTGATTTTCTTGATGTTCTCTGCTGGTCTGGAAATCCAAGTGGGTGACCTTCTAAAGACCGGCCGTGCAGCGGTGTTGGTTGGATTTTTGGGTGTAGTCTTTCCCATTGGATTAACTACGTTGGTAGGATTGCAGTTCCACTACTCGCTGAGCTCTTCCGAGTTCCTGGGGATTGTGCTAGCTGCTACTTCGGTGAGCATTTCAGCACAGACATTGATCGAACTGGGACGGTTGCGCAGTCGTGAGGGACTGACCCTGCTGAGTGCCGCCGTAGTAGATGATGTTCTAGCCATCTTGGTGCTTTCTGTCTTCGTTGGAGTCTTCTTGGGCGGCAGCACACAACCTTTGGAATTACTTTGGATCGCACTACGTATGTGCCTGTTCCTGGCTGGCGCCTTCCTGGTAGGGTTGTGGCTCTTGCCACGTATGGTTGATTGGGCCCGACGACTGCCCATCAGCGAACCTGTGCTCTCCATAGTGTTGGTCAACGTCCTACTGTTCGCCTGGGCAGCCGAGTTTCTGGGAGGTATTGCAGCGATTACGGGATCATTTGTGGCGGGAGTCGGTCTGGCGCGTAGCACTCAGCGAGCCGAGATTGAGCGCGGCATCCACACACTGAACTATGCGCTATTCGTGCCGGTCTTCCTGGTGATGATTGGACTGCGTGCGGATGTGCGTCAGCTCTCCGAAAGCGACATTGGATTGACGATCCTGTTGTGTGTCGTTGCAATTGTTTCTAAAATTCTAGGGTGTGGGATTGGCGCACGACTGGGTGGTATGTCTTGGCGCGAAGCGCTGCGCGTCGGTACCGGCATGATCTCTCGTGGAGAAGTCGGATTGATCATTGCTGGTGTCGGCCTGGACGCACAGCTGATCCAATCTAACCTGTTTACAGACATAGTAGTGGTAGTAGTGGCGACCACGCTGGTGACACCTCCCTTGTTGCGCCTAGTCTTTATGGGAGAGGACCATACAAATGCCCGAGCTAGTAATCTTGGTCACGACTAAATGTGCAGATATTGAGGAAATTCTTAGAGCATGGGTGGAGTGCGGTATCTCAGGAGCCACCATATTTGAGAGCCATGGGCTGGCACGTCATATTGCCAAAGGTGGCGCTTCTGACGATTTGCCATTAATGCCATCGTTGGCCAGTCTGATGCATCGAGAGGAAGAAGAACAACGCACCGTGTTTGTTGTGGTGCCGGACGGATTTGACATCGAAAAACTGGTGGCTGCCGCTGAAAAGATCACCGGCCCACTTGATAAACCACATACGGGCATTATGTTTACTATACCTGTATCCAAGACCTGGGGTTTGCGACGCATGTACCCGCGTTAGCACCTAGGACAGGGAGGAGTCTGTGTCGCACTTCTCCGTGCCAGATTATGACTATCTTTCAGTCGCAGAAGCTGTGGCCCGACAGAAGGAACTGCGTAAGCACATCGTGTGCGACGATCTGTTTGACACTGTGCGCACTGTGGGCGGAATCGATGTCAGCGTGGGACGTCAGGGCGAACTGGGGTATGCTGCGGTGGTCGTTCTGCGCCTGCCGGATATGAGGGTTGAGGAGCAGGCATTAGCAAGCGCTCCAGTGCGATTTCCCTACGTGCCAGGGTTGCTCGGCTTTCGCGAAGTGCCCATTGCTGTGGAAGCTCTGAATCGCCTCGAACGCTTGCCCGACGTGCTGCTATGTGACGGGCAAGGTATCGCGCATCCGCGTCGTTTCGGACTGGCCTGTCATCTAGGCTTATTGACTAATATTCCTGCAATAGGAGTGGCGAAATCTCGCCTTATGGGTCATCATGCCCCCGTGGCAGACAAACGGGGTGTCTGGGAACCTCTGTACGATGGCGATGAGGTGATCGGTGCTGCGCTCCGTTCGCGTCCGGGCACCAAACTGCTCTATGTGTCACCCGGTCACCGTGTGAGCCTGATGAGCGCCATTCAGCTGGTGCTGCGTTGTATCACGACCTATCGCTTGCCCGAACCAATGCGTCGTGCTCACCAACTTGTCTCGAGAAGGGCGGAGGGCTTTCTTGTAGAGCGCTCAGCTGGCCAGAGAACCTTCTGGGAACTCACTAAAGAGTGATGGTACAGCCTGAGGGGGTTGCCACGTGCGGGTCAGAGTGCCTTCACCGATATCGGCCGGCATAGTCCTCTCGTACAAGTGTTCGGCTGCTTGTCGTCACTGTATGTATGCCTGTTCGCCTACATGGGAAGCGAATTGGATCTCGGAGACCGATCTGTATCAGCTTCTCTTCGCCCTTGCAGGTCGGATCGTGCCCAGCCCGTGGGGCAGAGACCGAGTTAGCTTGAGCCATGGTCTCCACTTCACAGGTGGGGAACCCTTTCTAAACTTTCCGCTACTCCTGTCGGCCACACAAATGGCCGAGGAGCTGGGCATTCCATCCACCTTTGTCGAGACCAATTGTTCCTGGTGCGTTAACGATGAAACTACCCGTGAGCGACTGGAACAACTGCGACGAGCTGGTCTCAAGGGTATTATGATATCGGTCAATCCCTTTTACGTGGAATATATCCCCTTTCAGCGCACAGAGCGTTGCATTCGCGTTAGTCAAGAGGTGTTTGGCCCCAACGTGATGATTTATCAGATGGAGTTCTACCGACAGTTCAAGCAGCTAGGGCTACAAGGGAGGGTGCCGTTCGAGCACTATCTGGCCTTGGCAGCTACAGCTGGAGGACACGTGGCCGTGGAGATGTTTCTGATGGGACGTGCCGCTCGGGCGCTCAAGCCCTACTATCGCAGTTACCCGGCATCGGCGTTCTTCGGCGAGCCGTGTCAACCTCCATTTCTGCGTGACTGGCACAACCATTTTGACAACTATGGCAATTTTATGCCGGGATTCTGTGGGGGTATCTCACTTGGGAGCTGGCGTGAGCTCGATTGCCTCACAAAGGAGGGGATTGACCTGAGCGAGCGTCCAGTGCTCCGCAACCTGATCGGGGAGGACATTCGCACCTTCCTTGAGTTCGCCAGCGACTATGGGTACAGGGAATCCTCCGAGGGCTATATTTCCAAGTGCGATCTATGTCTCGACATTCGGTGTCACCTGGTAGAGAAGAGTAACTTCCCAGAGCTCAGCCCCCGAACCTTCTACGAGCAGCTGGCATCTCACAAGGACTCTGAGCCCGGGCACCAGCAGCGCGGTGAAACAGAGTGATTGCTCAGGAGTTGATTCATAGTAGACACAGGAGACCAGCGACGCCGATCAGAGCTGTCAGAACACACACTTGAGGAATTCCCAATAGAGGCAGCAGCAGGGTAGCACCCAAGCCAGCCCCAATTGCCCCACCCAGCAAATCGGCACCGTACAGCCAGCCTGCCATACTCGCAGTATGCTCGCCCAGAGCAAGCACAGCCAGAGGAAAGGCAGCCCCCGTGATGCAGCCTGCAGCAGCAGCCAATATACCAAAAGATGGTGGAGGCATCTCAAAATACACATGAAACAGTCCGAGTAGTAAGCTGCTGAGCACTATCACACCTATTTGTACCAGAATCAGCCCCACTCGGAGACCTCGGTGCGTTGCACCTGTTAGGGTGGATGTTTCGCCCATATGGGCCGGGTCGCGATTTGTCCAACGCCTCGACATCCGATTACCCAACGCACCACCCAATGCTAAGCCAAGCATGAACGCAGTCACCATCATGCCCACGCCGGAATACACAGTTCCGTGGACGGTCTGGAATGCGATCAAGATCACCACTTGCAGCATCATGTGCGCCAGACCGACACCAGCGATGGCCACGGGTACGGCCCAACGTCGCCGATAGCGGGTTACTAACACAACGAAAGCCAATGGCAACGATAACCATGCAAGGTTGATCAACCCGGCACGCTCGAAGAACTCTCCCACCGCAGGGTAGAAACGCGACAACCATAACGCCATGTCATAATAATAGCAGATGGGCACCAGATCTTCGTTCAGACGTACCCCTCGACCCGTCATCAGTCGTTGCCGGTCCATCTTGAAACGATCATTCGAAAAGACATACTCGATGTATTCTGGGGTCACTTGGCGGCTTTGAATCGCTCGTGTGATCAACCTTTCAGACATTGTCCCAGCATCCACAGGAAACGAACCGGACGTGGCCAGAAAAAACAGGTGGTCACCGCTGGTTATGGCTAACAATGAGGTAAAAGAGGTCTTGAGCGTCTCGTAGATGCTCACATTGCGCCGCGTCAGCTCAGGGTTCCAATAGTTCTCAGCCGAGGGAAGACCAAGCGCAAACAAGCCATCTGCACTGAGCACATTGCGAACTTGAGCGAAGAACTCGCGGGTATAGAAGCGGTTCAGAGAGCCCGTGGTAGGAGGAGGTAGATCGAGAATGACTACATCAAAAGAATGCTTAGGCGTACTAGCCACGTAATGGCGTCCATCTGTCAGGATCACGCGGACTCGCGGATCGTCGAGCACCACTGCCTCAGAGGTGGGCAAGTGCGCCCGGGCCATTGCAATTACCTGTGGATCAAGTTCGACATAGGTCACTCGTTGTATCGGGTGTTTTAAGATCTCACGCAAATTACCCGCCGCACCGCCCCCAATCAGAAGCACATTGCGTGGGTGGGGATGCGCCAGCATAGGAAAATGCACTATCTCTTCAGGGAAAGTGCTCTGCGTTTCGAATGATAGGAGACCATTGGTATAGAAGATGCGTTGCCCGTTACGCGCTTGCACTATCAGACGACCGTAGGGCGACTCAACGAAGGAAACCACATCACTCCACTGCCAGCTTAGCGTCCATTTGTCCAGCGCCATTCCGCCTGCCAGAGCCACTACAATCCCAGCCAGGAGCAAAACAGGAAGGGCTAATCTACTGTGCCTGGGTGCACCTCCTATGAGATATGCTGCCAAGATCAGGTTAAGCACCCCGACAAACAGGATGGTCTGAAAGGTTCCCAGCCAGTGAATGAAAAGAAAGCTAACTAATGAACCTCCAATGACAGCGCCGCAGCTCTCGAGAAAGTAGGCGTAGCCAGCTGTTCCGTTGCGCTCAATGATTAGACGCGTTCCTAGGGTGAATAGAAGCCCAGCAAGTGGACAGAAGAGAGCTGGAATAAGGAGGACGATCAGTATTGTGCTGCCAAAGTCAATGTAAGCCCCAGGTGTGACACCCAAAATAACCCGGATGCCACGCAACAGGAGCATCTGTAGCACAAGAAGAGGCAACATAGCTCCTACACCTGCACCAAAGGCAGCGAGTGAAATGTGTACTCGGCCACTGGTACGAGCGCCAATGCCCCATGCACCAACAGCTCCCCAGACCAACCAAGCCATCAGGGTTAGCCCGTATAAGAGTTCGTTGCCGTAGAAGGTGGCCACCAGCTCACGCATCAACATCACCTGGCTGACAGTCGAGGTGAATCCGACCACCATCAGGGCGATGGCAACACCAGAGATGGCTAATTTACGGGCTCTCACAGGTCTGACAAGTCTTCCTCTCCTTTCACCAGATCTTGGCCAGGCTGGTTCTCTGTCAGGGATGCTGGCGAAGACAGAAGTATTACGGCAGGATCTTCCGCTGCCTTGGGCACCGTTGCACAAAAACGCGCTCCCCTAGCGTATGAGGCTGACGAGCCGATCGGCAGCTTTACGAGTGTGATAACGCAGCGAGCCCAGAGGGATACGCAAATCGGCTACTACTGTTAGCCACACTGTCTGAGCCACTTGCGTAGAGTACACGCGATGTTCCTCTCCTTCTGCGAGGATCAGAGCGATCCCTTCGCTACCTGTGCTCAGGAAATGCATCACTTGAGCGCTTGCTTCGATTTGCTGGGCTATCAGGCGAGAAAGCTCCCACAAGTGTTCCTGTGGCAGGGAGCCGGAAGAAGCGATCGGACGCGCGTCCGCACTGAGCATGATCAATGTCGCCTGCAGCTCGTGCTCAAGGCCCTTGAGTATTGATACTCCTTCTTGGGATAGAATTGTGACCAACTCGGGGTCTAACATGGGGGCTTCCATAGTGGTGGCCAGCCGTGTACCGCGCGATAGCACGCCTGTTGGAGAGCCATGAGTAGTCGCTGTATCTGTTACATCTCCGGTCAGCTTGGTAAGCACACTTCCCTCATCCGAGAACAGTGCGAATATTTCGTCCTCTTCGGCGGCACCGCTCTGAGCGTCAGACACACGAGCTATCTGGCTCAACGGAACGGGGGCCTCTGCGTGGAGAATGCGCTGTATCAGGAGCGGTAACTCATCTGCTGTAAAGGGCTTCGGAAGCAGCCCATGCACTGGTATGTCTCTGAGAACGGATGGCACTTGGTTCTCCGGATAGGGAACCATCGCGATACGAAGCGATGGTCGGATGGCGTGGACTCGGTTGAGGAGATCTGGCAATGAGGAGTCTTTCAACCCCACGTCTAGAATAAGCAGGTCGAAGGGCTGAGTGACAACTGATTCCAGAGCAGCATTGCCATCATTAGCGAGGGCTACCCGGTATTTCCCCAAGGCTTCTAACCTCTCCTTGAGGATAGAGGCGAATGCCTCATCACTGTCTGCCACAAGGATATTGTACTGCATCATACGCCTCGCTTGGGGATGACTTTTTCATCTGCCCAGAGGTACACACCTTCTTCCACCGCGGTAACTCCTCCATAGTGGTGACGGAGCGTGCACTCTAGTATTCCAAATTCGATATTACCAACAGAGTTGATCTGGTGCAAGGTGGGTATTGGGGAGCATCAAAGGACTGCACCTATGTGACCTCCTCATACATACCTGCGTGACACATGTGTTCCCCGTTTTCTGTAGCACAGCTGTCGTCCCCTTCCTGCACTCCTGGCAGAACACCAATAAGCCATGGCTAGGACCATGGACAATCTCTGCCACCTTTGTTCATTCCATTCCAGATAGTGGGCGATAGTAGTCGGGCAGAATTATTAGGATTTCACTTGGGTAAAAAAAGGATCGTTGAGCCTATGCGATCAGTGCTCTGCCTGTGGTCTTAGTGCAGAGGAATACCAGTCCCTTCTCGCCGGTGTCGCTCACGTGGAATCGTAGGGTACTGGTCGCTGGGCTTCCAGACAGGCGTATGCTTGCTCCGCGGAGCTGATGCGCTCTAAACCGGTACCTAATGATAGACACTAATTGCTGGCAGGCGGGAAAAGGTAGCCGACCCCACGCTGCGTAATAATGTAGCTGGCGCGTGAAGGGTCCGGTTCGATCTTTTGTCGTAGCCGATGGATATGGACGCGCAGCGCATCCTCGTATACTTCTTCGCAGGGCCACAATCGACGCAGGAGAAAATCGGTGCTGACCGGACGACCGGCATTGCGCATTAGGATATAGAGGATCTTGGTCTCCAGCGGCGTCATTGTGACTGGCGCGCCGCGCACGTAAGCTTGCTGACGTGCAAAGTCAATTGCTAGATTGTTATCCACCCGGATGACTGGCTGTAAAGCATAGGCGAAACTTCCGATGCGCCTGAGCACCCTTTCCACTCGCGCCACCAGTTCCTGGGGATCAAACGGTTTCGTTATGTAATCCTCTGCGTAAAGTCGGATTCCCCGGATGATAGTATCCTTGTCGTGGATAGCACTGATGATCAGGATGGGTAGATCGCTGAATTCCTGCACCCGTCTACAGAACTCGAATCCTCCAGCACCCGGTAACATCAGGTCCACGATAGCCATGTGCGGCAGCCCGATGCGCTCGATCAGATCAAGCGCTTCCTCAACTGTGGCGGCACAGAATACCTCGTACCCAGCTCGTCGCAGTGTATACCCAATCAGATGCACCATATCACGCTCATCCTCGATGACCAGCAGGCGGTATGGATGAGGGACGACGAGATCCTGTGACCCCTGCACCAACCTTATCTCTTCCGAATGCTCCCACACGCGTCCGTTCGCCATAGTGACACACCCACTCTACGACTTTATGGCTGAGCCCTTGTAAACACCCTCGTTATTGGAATCAACGTCCTCATTGATATGCTACATCTACATTTTATTATGAAACGAATATCTGGGGCAATAGGCTAAAAGTCCTAACATGAGAGCCTGAAAGCATAGCTGAAACTCTCATGATCTTGAGAACAGGGAAGATGGCTATCTGGTCTTTCAATCAAGTGCGACTGGGCCGCGTTGCACAGGGCCCGTCATGTGATCTGGCTTGCTCACCAGGAACGGTCCCATCACCAGATGATCTAGATCGCTATTGGCGAAGGTGTTTAGGGCTTCCTGAGGCGTGTTGACAATCGGCTCTCCACGTAGATTATAGCTGGTGTTGAGCAATACTGGGATGCCGGTCGCCTCGCCGAATTTTTCCACAATGCGGTAGTATGCAGGGTTCCACTCGCGACGCACCGTCTGCATGCGGCCAGTGCCGCCCACGTGACACACAGCTTGTACCTTGTCACGTTTATCCTCTCTAAACGGGGATACCATCAACATAAATCGCGGTGGATACTGCCGATCGAGACTTGGTGTCGTGAAGTATTCAGCGGCGCGTTCCTCTAGAATGACAGGCGCAAACGGTCGGAATGGTTCGCGAAACTTGATCTTAGTGTTGACAATCTCCTTCATTTCCTCACGGCGTGGATCTGCCAGGATCGAGCGGCTGCCTAGCGCACGTGGTCCCCATTCAAAACGACCTTGGAACCAACCGATCACTTTACCTTGCAGGATGGCATCAACAGCGCGGTCAAGCAATTGCTCCATGTCATCGAAACGCTTATAGGGAAAACCGCGCGCTTCGATCGCCTGACGCATTTGCGCTTCGGTGTATTCTGCTCCCCAATAATTGTGTTCCTGTACGAAGCGGCGAGGTTGTCCCAAAATAACATGATATGCATACAAGGCAGCGCCAAGTGCACCGCCTGAATCGCCAGCTGCTGGCTGAATCCACACTTCCTTAAAGGGAGTCTCCCGCATAATGCGCCCATTGCCGACCGAATTAAGCGCCACGCCACCTGCCATGACCAGCCGATCCGATCCGGTCTTCCGGTAGGCTGTGTGCGCCATTTTTAACATGATCTCCTCGGTGACCAGCTGGATGCTCGCCGCAATGTCCGCAAAACGCTGGTTTTCCGCGGCTACCCGCTCATCCCATTGCGGATGATTACGCCGAGGATGTGTTACCAGTGTGAAAAACTCCGATTCTGGCTGACGCGGTGGCCCGAAGAGCTCCACAAAGCGTCGGTTGTATGTGTCACTTGTCGAATAGTGATAGGAAAAGTAGTCCAAGTTAATCTCGATTGAACCGTCGTCTGCAACGTGCACCACCTTGTATACCTTGTCCACATAGCGCGGCTCGCCATAGGGTGCCATGCCCATTACTTTGTATTCTCCATTGTTGACACGAAACCCCAGATAAGCGGTAAAGGCAGAATAGAGCAACCCAACCGAGTGGGGGAAGCGTAGTTCCTCGCTCAGTTCAATACAGTTGCGGCCACCATCGCTCCAGCTGGCGATGCCGCGACCAATCGTGGCTGTTGTCCACTCGCCCACACCGTCCAGCGTAACGATAGCTGCTTCCTCAAAAGGGGAGGCGAACATTGCGCTCGCGGCATGGGAGACATGATGATCCACAAACAGCACTTTTTCAGCCGGTACATTCAGCTCGTGCATCAGGATGTTCTTAATCCACAACTTCTCGTCAAAGTAGTTGATCATCGCTTCGCCAAAGACACGCCATGAGCGGGGAAAAGTGCTCAGGATGTTCAGCAAGATGCGCTCAAACTTGACAAAGGGTTTCTCGTAGAAGACAACGTAGTCCAGATCACGGCCGTCGATATTGGCCATCTGCAAGCAGAACTGAATGGCATGACGCGGAAAACCATTATCGTGTTTGCGACGTGTGAACCGTTCTTCCTCTGCTGCTGCTACCAGCATTCCATCCCGCAACAAGGCGGCGGCCGAGTCGTGATAGAAACAGGACACCCCTAGAATATGCATCAGTACTGTCTCCCAGCTTCTTCAATCGAAGGTTTGATCGACATATGCTTTGGCTGCCAGTTCGATGGACGTTTTTTCTGCTTGATGCCCAACGGGTCACCCACAATAGTGGTGACGGCAGCAAAAGGCAACACAACAGTGAAGTAAAGAAAAGCCATCAGGATACGGCCCTGATAGTTGCCCATGCGACGTGCAAAAGATTTCCATGCCTGCCACAAATTGGTAGTGGGCGTGCTAGTGGCCTCTTTAGGATATTGGGTTAAGCGTGTACGCGTCAGCACAAGCCCAACCACTATACCGATAATTACCCACACGGCGACTGCCAGCCATTTACCCAGCGCGACGCGCGTTGACACAGCTCCTGCCCATAGCAGAAACATAATTAGAAGATCGAGCAGCCCTGGCATAGGGGTTCTGCCACGTGCTCCCAGCGCTGCGCCAGCTGAATACCCCGTCAGGGTCAACAAAACCAAAGCTATACCAGAGATGAGCTCCATAAAACCTCTTAATGCAGTTAGTCAGATACAGAGAGAAAGGAGAAACGCGGTCACTCTACGCCTCAGAACAAGGTATAGATGAACGGGGCGACCGCGGAGCCTTGCGCGAATATTAACAATGCGCCAAACAAAACGATTACCACCACCATCGGGATGAGCCACCACAGCTTACGTTGCCATAGAAACTGGAACAGCTCACCAATGATGCTGGCGCGGGTGATCACACTGCTCTTTCTTGGTTCTCCCATTACCAGAGCGCCTCCATTGTACACAAAAAGATTGCTCCAGAGCTGTGGTATTATATAACAGGTATAGAGAGGAAACGCAATCTGCTACTCCACTGTGACGCTCTTGGCCAGATTGCGCGGTTGATCCACGTCGCAACCGCGTCGCACTGCCAAGTGATAGGCCAGCAATTGAAGAGGCAACACAGCCAGGACAGGAATAAGCAAAGGATCCGTATACGGGATGTGGAGCACGTAGTCCGCCTTGGCGCGAACTGCTTCATCGTCTGGATGGCACACTGCAATCACAATACCGCCTCGTGCCTTTACCTGTTCTATCTGGCTGATCATCTTGTCGTAGACATTATCACGCACTGCGATCGTCACTACTGGCATATGACGGTCAATCAGAGCGATGGGGCCATGTTTCATCTCGCCTGCCGGATACCCTTCCGCGTGGATATAGCTGATCTCCTTCAATTTGAGCGCCCCTTCCAGGGCAATCGGGTAGTTGATACCTCGCCCCAGGAAAAGGAAATGCTCACGATCGTGGAACTCCTCGGCTAATACCCTGTAGTCATTGTATCCCTCACTGAGGACAGTACCCACCAGCTGGGGCAGTTCTGCCAAATTCTGGGCTAGATGCTGGCTCTCGCTTGGCGAAAGCGTCCTCCGTGCTTGTCCTATATAAGCCGCCAATAGCAACTGATCCACCAATGAAGCGGTAAAGGCTTTGGTCGAGGCTACCCCTATCTCCGGCCCGGCTTGCATCAGGATGAAACCATCGCTAATGCGTTGTGCCATACTTCCAATCACATTGACAATGCTGACTGTGCGGGCACCTTGGGCGCGCGCCTCTTCCAAAGCTGCCAGTGTGTCCGCTGTCTCGCCGGACTGGGTGATTGCCAAGACAAGCGTGTCAGGAGCAATCAGAGGATCGCGGTAGCGAAACTCGCTAGCATAGTCCACTTCCACTGGTATACGCGCAATCTTCTCGAGCATAAACTTGCCGACCAGGCCAGCATAAGCCGATGTGCCGCATGCCACAATCACAATCTTGTTGATCATTTGAATGTCTTGCGGTGTCAGGTTCAGCTCGGGCAGAATGATCTGGCCACTTGCGAAGTCGATGCGCCCACGCAAGGTGTCCGTAATCGAACGAGCCTGCTCGAGGATCTCCTTCTGCATAAAGTGACGGTAGGGGCCCTTCGCAGCGGAAACAGGATCCCATGGGATTTCAACCGCTGATTTGGTCAGTGGGGCGCCATCGAGCCTCAGAAACTTTGTGCCTTGAGCCTGCACCACTGCCATCTCGCCGTCCTCCAGAAAGATCATGCGGCGCGTATGCTCGAGAATGGCAGGGATATCGCTCGCCAGGAACATCTCGCCGTCACCAACTCCCAGTATCACTCCACCGGCATTGCCGATACGGGTTGCGATCAGAGTATCTGGACACTGGCGGCTCAGTAGGACGATCGCGTGTGCCCCCTTGATACGGGAAAAAGCGCGGCGAGCTGCCTCGACCATGTCATACCCCTGGGCGATCTGCGCCTCAACTAAGTGCACAATGACTTCGGTATCGGTATCCGACAGGAAACGATGGTCCTGTGCCAACAACTCCTGGCGTAGAGATAGGAAGTTCTCCACAATCCCATTTTGGATCACGGCGAGATCACCGCGGCAGTCCACATGGGGATGGGCATTGCGTTGGCAAGGTGCCCCGTGCGTCGCCCAACGCGTGTGGCCAATGGCAATGTGCCCATTGATAGGTTGTTCCCGAAGCAGGCATTCCAAGTTGCTCAGCTTACCTTCTGCGCGACGAATACACAGCTTCCCGTCCTGAGTTGTGGCCAACCCAGCCGAATCATAGCCGCGATATTCCAAGCGTCTCAGACCTTCAAATACAAGCCGCACGGCGTCTCGTGGGCCTACATAGCCAACAATGCCACACACAGCGTTACCTCCTTTACTGGTTACCTCCGGGTTGTATCAGCGGCCACACCCATTGGGCGAATTGCTCGGCCTCCAAGGTTCAACACCCCTAATAAATCGCACCACAAAAATTATATGTTGTCTAACACGCCTAGAGCAACTAGTTGGAGAGCAAGAACCCAGAACATTTAGAGAACGTGCCGGTGCCCTATCCTTGTAAACAAAGGCTCTGACTTGACGGATGAGCGCCGTTCGAACATACTTGAGCGAGCATCAGCCGAGTTATAGTGATTGATGAGGTAAGGAGAATGTTATCGAAGATCACTGTAGGACGTGCACGGGTTGGATATATTACTTACTCTGGTGCGATTATCCTGTTCGCCCTTTTCACCGCGTTAAGCGCGCGCATTACCATTCCACTGCCGTTCACACCGGTACCGATCACGCTGCAGGTTTTCGCCGTGCTCCTGGCTGCCTTGGTGCTAGGTGCCCGAGGGGGTGCTCTCAGCCAGCTACTCTATCTGGCCGCCATTGCCACTGGGTTGCCTGTGGACGCTTATGCGCGGGGAGCCGCCGCACTGAGCGGCCCAACGGCAGGCTACTTGGTTGGTTTTGTCTTAGGAGCCTTTGTTACGGGCTGGGTCGCTACCCGGATGCCTTCTTTGTGGATAGGTCGCTTCCTAGCAGCGTTCGCCGGCCTCTGGACCATCTATGGTTGCGGTGTGTTATGGCTGGCTGTTGTAACAGGCGGCCTGGAAACAGCTGTGATGTGGGGTCTGGTGCCTTTCATCGGGGTTGATTTGCTAAAAGCGACCGCAGCCGCTGCTGTGGCTGAGGGTGGCCGTTGGTTGTTTAGGGTGTAAGGAGGTCTCATGAATGCTATGCGTAAGCGCGAGCGCCTGGAAGCCACCATAGAGGGACAGCCGGTTGACCGCCCTGCTGTGGCACTTTGGCGCCACTGGCCAGTGGATGATCAGCGTGGCGACCTTTTAGCTCGTTCCACGCTCACTTTTCAACGTTTGTTTGACTTCGACTTTATCAAGGTAACCCCTTCAAGCAACTACTGCCTGGCGGACTGGGGTGCCCAGTCCCGCTGGGTAGGCAATGAAGAGGGCACACGTGAGTGGGTGGGGCGCGTCATCCAAAGGCCTGAGGATTGGACGCGTCTGAACGTACTCGATCCCCACGCTGGACTGCTAGGAGAAATCACCCGTGCTCTTTTCATCATCGGCAGTGAGGTCAAGGACGAGGTACCTTTTATCCCCACTATCTTCAATCCGCTGGCGCAGGCACGCAACCTGGCAGGTGAACGCCTCATTTCCGATCTGCGCCAGCATCCCGAGCTAGTCAAGTCTGCCCTTGAGACGATTACCCAGTCCATCATTGGGTTCATCGAGGCGGCACGCCCTGCTGGTATCGCTGGCATCTTTCTGGCGCTCCAACACGCTTCCTTTGACATCCTGAGCGAAGCAGAATATCGTGAGTTCGGACGTCCTTATGATCTGCGCATTCTGGAAGCCGCTCAGGATCTCTGGTTCAATGTCCTGCACATCCACGGTCGCAATGTGATGTTCGATGTGGTGTCAGACTACCCGGTGCAGGCGATTAACTGGCATGACCAGGAGACGCCACCTAGCCTGCGCCAAGCGTTGCATCGTTTCCCGCGCGCGCTGATAGGTGGTTTGCGCCAGTGGGAAACTATGGTGCGCGGCACACCTGAGCAGGTGCGCGCCGAAGCACGCGCTGCGTTGGAACAGACCAACGGAGGCCATCGCCTAGTGCTCGGTACGGGGTGTGTGACCCCTATCACAGCACCATGGGGCAACTTGTGGGCAGCACGTGAAGCTGTAGAACATGTGTGACTTGTTTTAGCATGCCGGATGAGCGCTCACCTTATGTGTATTGCCCTTACTGCCGCACAGAGCTAAGTGATCGCTTCGTGTTTGGCCGTACCAGGCGCATCTGTCTCGCGTGTGGCTTTGTCCATTTCGTAGATCCCAAAGTAGGTGTTGCAACGCTGGTTGAACGCGACGGAAAGGTGCTCTTAGTGCGACGGGCAGTGGCACCTGCCGTTGGCACATGGTGCCTTCCCTCCGGATTTGTTGAATACGACGAGGACCCTGTAGAGGCAGCAACACGAGAATGTTTGGAGGAAACAGGGTTGCAGGTGCAGATTACCAGTCTGCTCCATGTGGGCCGATATCGGAACGACCCTCGTGGAGCAGGCGTGATTATCTTCTACCAGGCGTATGTAGTGGGCGGTCAGCTATCTCCTGGAGACGATGCAGATGAGGCGTGTTTCTTCGCCCCGCAAGAGATACCGAGAGACATCGCTTTTCCTTCAAACAGGAAAATCCTATCCCGCTGGCAGCAAGGTAGACTCTTGGCTTGCCCGCTTATCCAAGAATGAAACGGCTTAGACAACCGCATTCCGAAGGTATATAGCGAATGAGAGAGCACCATAGGGCCAACCTCTACTTATGGTATTTGAAACCGGGAGTGGACGAGATTATACTGGTTCCATCAGTGCATTCCGCTATATTTAGTGGGTTGGCGATCCGGAGTAAGTTCTCGCACTTTGCCACTGTAGCAAACGATCCGCTACAACGCAATTGCTATTCACGGAGGCAGACAGTACATGAGCATGCGTGCCAAAGTAGTTGTTTTGCGCACTAAGCCTGAAACAGTGTTGGATGACTATCAACGCCTCATCGAATTGGCCGGAGTGGAGCAAGCGCTCGATCGCGCTGCCACCACCATATTGAAGGACAACATTTCATGGCACTTCCCCTTTCCAGGTGCCAATACCACACCGTGGCAGCTGGAGGGAAGCATTTTGGGCTTGCGCGCCCATGGGTACCAAGACCTGGTATGCGTGCAGAACAAGACCGTGGTCACTGACGCCTTTAAGGGCGAGGACCTGAATGGCTATGTGCCCATCTTTCGCGCCTACAACATCCCGGTGTTGTTCAATTTTAGGGACACAGATATGAAATGGGTTGAGTATCGCCCCAAAGCCAGGATGTTGGTATTAGATCGCATTTTTCCGGAGGGCATCCGCATTCCAGACTACTTCATCGGTAAGAACATTGTGCACTTGCCCACAGTGAAATGTCACATTTACACGACCACCACCGGGGCGATGAAAAACGCCTTCGGGGGCTTGCTCAGTACACGGCGCCATTATACACACACATGGATTCACGAAACGCTGGTGGATCTGTTAGCAATCCAGAAGGAGATCCACACAGGGCTCTTTGCCATCATGGACGGCACGACGGCTGGCAATGGACCGGGACCACGCACAATGTACCCCGAGATCAAGAACGTTATCCTAGCGAGCGCGGATCAAGTAGCAATTGATACCGTGGCGGCTCGCATGATGGGTTTTGACCCGCTGCGTGATATCGGTTACATACGCCTGGCACACGAGCAGGGCCTGGGGGTCGGAGACGTGCGTGAAATTGAGGTAGTAGGAGATGTTGATGCAGCCCAAGAGAACTGGGGCTTTCACGTAGGTGATAACTTGGCGAGCCGTGCTGGTGACTTGCTGTGGTTTGGACCTCTAAAGTCTATACAGAATTTCTTTTTCCGTACCCCGCTGGTTAATATCTTTATCCTGGGCTCCGAGGTCTACCACGACTATTTCCGCTGGCCAGTACGTGACCGCAAGGTCTTTGAACACTGGAAAGCCACTACCCCGTGGGGTCATCTCTTCCAGCGTTATCAGCAGCAGGGATTTCTGGCCACCTCTGTCGCCCAGGGTGAGAAGGCCGGTGCCGGCGTGGCAGTGTGATCCACGCCGGCCACAAACTCAGATTGTCCTAGCTGTCGTCACTTTCCACTGTGGTCAGGTGCTGGGGAAAGCTCCCCAATAGGGACACAAAAAGCCTATCACGCAATGATTTGGCCGTGCAACGATGATGGCTAGGCACGTCCCCTACGGCTGTCCAGGATCAGAAGTACGATTAGCAGAAACTCTGCCGCCTTGGTCACCAACCCCAGCTCGTCAACGCTCAGCTGGTTGATGACGAAATACAGTGCAATGGTCAGAGCAGTGTAACCTACTAGCAACCAGCGCCACACTATGCGCAAGTCGCGGATGATCGGGATAGGCAGGAACAAGGCGCCGAGCAGTCCCAAGTATCCCAGGCCGTTCAGGACGAACAAATTGTCGTAGTATATCACACCAAGGTACAAATGTACTGCCGCGGTGAACAACGCGAACAATACGATCAAAGCCTGCACAATGCCAAAGGTTCTGTTACTGGATTGCATTGCCACACCCCTTTCTTATGCTCCATTCTAACTCAAACATAGCCGGGGTAGCCTGCTCAAGCCCAGGCCGAGCAAGAGATCAGGAAGTATACACTCCACATAAACCCAAACGTTCTCCGGATTCCAAGGAGCCCATATAACTTTCCTTCACAAAAGTCTACCATCTTTTGAGGTCATCGCAAACTGCAGAAGGGCCAGTGGACATTTCGTCTCTGAAAATAGGTTGGGATATTTGATCAGCTGTGCTATAATGAAAACTATGTTGCGGCGCAACGGTGTCCTACCTGAGATTGTGGTCCCTGCCACTAACGAAGTGAGGAGGCTTCTATGCAAGTCCTGAGCCAGGAAGAAGCGATAATTCGGAGAAAGATTGTGGGTGTGCTGCTGCGCCACGCTCGCCAGCGCGCCAACTGGGCTATCGAAGAAGTGGCAAATGCGCTGGGGGAGACTCTCGAATCAATCACTAAGATTGAGGAAGGACACTGTGATGTATCGCTCGTTGAATTGGAAATACTGGCCCATCTTTACCATGTCCCGTTGGCATACTTCTGGAGCGAGGAAATACCCGACGAGCGCATAAATGCGCGGCTGCCTGTCGCAGCAATTATGGGGTTGCGCCGTCGGATCATTGCTGCACTGTTGCAACAAGCACGCATTGAAGCAGGTCGTTCACGTGAGGACCTTGCTCGCTTGCTAAATTGTCCCCCTACGCGCATCATTGCATACGAGTTGGCTGATCGCGACATCCCACTTGTAGAATTGGAAGCTATGGCCCAATTTCTGGGTGTGCCGATGTCTTATTTCTTCGATGAGGGCATCCGCCCTGCTGGTGAGGTATTGCCGGACATGGATGAGTTGAAACGACTGGCCGAGCTACCTGCTGACGTACGCCGGTTTGTCACAATGCCAGGCAATCTCCTTTACTTGCGCGCGGCGATGCAACTTAGTGCACTACCCGCCAGCACTTTGCGTCGGCTGGGCGAGGGTTTGTTGGACATTACCTACTGAGCAACGTTCTTATGAGTAACTGGCGAAAGCTCTATAAAGCTGGTATTGATCACTATCGAGCGGGGCGTTATGCTGAGGCTGCTCAGAGCCTTGAGGAGGCAAAGGCAGCAGCAGAGCGGGCTGGCGAGAGGCGTCACGTAGCCGAGGTGCTCAACGATCTGGGAGTGGTGCGGCGCGAGCTGGGCGAGTGGGATGCAGCTCTGCAAGCACTGGAGGAGGCCTGTACACTGTTTAGCGAGATGGGGGATGCACGTGGCCATGCGCAAGCAAAGGGCAACTTAGCCAGCGTGTATGAGGGACGTGGCGACTATGCGATTGCAGCAGAGACATATCGCACCGCGGCGCGTATGTTGGAAGCACTCGGCGAGAGTGATCTGGCCACGTACACGTGGCAGGCACTGAGCCGCCTGCACCTGAGCCAGAAGCAATGGTTGTCAGCTATTGCTACCTATGAGGAAGGCATCGAGGCCTTGCCAAACAGCTCTCTCAAAAAGAGATTATTGCAGCGTCTTATGCAACTTCCCGGTCGTTGGCTGCTGGGCGGTAAATAAGCGATGATGTGTGAGTCGGGCAGTTTGGGATACTTTTTGATCCTTTAATGGACCAATGAAGCCTTAACGTTGTTTGTTAGGAAGAGATAGAATCGGTGGAGATCATACAACGCGCCGTGGATGAACAGACCATAATTATTGCCTTAGATGGTGTGCTCAATGCCGCAACGGCAGATCAGCTTAAACAAGCATTCCGTCAGGTTGCCGAAGCAGGTGTACGTACAGTGGTGCTAGACATGAGCAAAGTGCGTTTCGTCGACAGTGCAGGCCTGGCAGCGTTGATTGCCGGCAGCAAAATGTTGGGCGGGGGGAGTCATTGTCTGCAGCTAGCTGCCCTACAGCCTCAGGCCCAAATGCTGTTCAGGCTCACCATGTTCGATAAGGTTTTTAGTGTGCACCAAGACGTGCCGAGTGCACTGAAGGCGTGCCAACGCTGAGCACTCCAAAGGTTTCTGCTCTTCCTAAGCCATACCGCGTGGTGTTTCACTTTACAATATTGGTCTACAGAAGGGGAGCAGAACGGGGGCAACCTCTCTCAAAAACGCAGGGCAGGTCTCCTGAGGAGAACCTGCCCTGTTGCCTTGAGAGAGGAGGTGGAGCGAGCAGTTACTGCTTGTGCTTAATTGCCGCGTGCGCCGCCGCGAGGCGTGCCACAGGTACACGGAAGGGTGAGCAGCTCACATAGTTCTGGTTGATCAGGTGGCAAAACTCGATCGACTCGGGGTCGCCACCGTGTTCTCCGCAGATACCCACCTCCAGATCGGGACGTGTGGCACGACCCTTTTGCACAGCCATTTTCATCAATTCGCCCACGCCCGCGCGATCAATCGTCTGGAAAGGATTTTTGGGTAGGATACCCATCTCGACGTACTGGAGCAGGAAACGTGCTTCAGCGTCATCGCGCGAGTAGCCGAAGGTCATCTGGGTCAGATCGTTGGTGCCAAATGAGAAGAACTGTGCCACACTGGCAATCTCATCTGCCGTGACCGCCGCGCGCGGAACCTCGATCATTGTGCCGAACTTGTACTCGACGGTGATGCCTTTCTCCCTCATCACCTCCTGCGCGACTGCCTCCAGCTGAGGCTGGATGACTTTTAGTTCGTTCACATGGCCGGCCAGCGGGATCATCACCTCTGGCTTGACCACTACGCCCTGCTTCGCCATATTGCAAGCTGCTTCGAAAATGGCGCGCACTTGCATCTTCACAATGCCGGGCATTACGATGCTCAGACGGATGCCGCGTAGCCCCATCATGGGGTTGCTCTCGTGCATGCTTTCGATAGCTGCCAACAGCGCTTCCTTTTCCGCTAGGCCCTCAGTGATGCCCTTGACCCGCATTTCGATGATCTCTTCCAGCAATTGCCGCTCGCTGGGCATAAACTCGTGCAATGGTGGGTCTATCAAGCGAATAATCACGGGCAACCCATCCATTGCTTTGAAAATGCCCTCGAAGTCGCTGCGCTGGAAGGGCAACAACTCATCCAATGCCTTCTGACGTTCTTCCTCAGTCTTTGCCAAGATCATGCGCTGCACGATGGGCAAACGTTCAGGTTCGAAGAACATATGCTCAGTACGGCACAATCCGATGCCCTGGGCACCGTAGGCACGTGCGCGCAATGCATCCTTAGGATAGTCGGCATTGGCCCACACCTGCAGTTTACGGAACTCGTCAGCCCAGGACAACAGGGTTAGCAACTCAGTTTGCTCTTCAAAGCGTGGTGTTATCGTGGGGATCTCACCCAGGAAGGCTTCGCCAGTGGCACCGTCAATAGAGATATACTCGCCCTCTTTGACTATGAGACCATTGACACTCATTTGACGTCGTTCCAGGTCGATTGTCAGATCACTGGCGCCTACCACGCAGGGCTTGCCAAATTGGCGAGCAACTACAGCAGCGTGACTTGTGGCACCACCTTCACTTGTGAGGATGCCCCGGGCTGCGATCATGCCGTGGACGTCATCTGGTTTGGTGAACGGGCGCACCATAATCACTGGCTTGCCTGCCTTGCCCCACTGCTCAGCCAAGTCGGCATCAAACGCTACCATCCCCACTGCCGCGCCGGGCGAGGCATTCACCCCCTTGGCAAGCAACCTGCCTTCAAGCACTGCCTGTTTCTTGACCTCTGGGTCGAACTGCGGATGCATCAGGGTATCCACATCCGACGGCTTGACACGCATCACTGCTTGTTCCTTGGTAATAAGCCCTTCATTGGCCATATCCACGGCAATTTTGACCGCAGCTTTTGCAGTGCGCTTGCCGTCGCGCGTCTGCAACATCCACAGCTTACCTCGTTCGATGGTGAACTCGACATCCTGCATATCCTTATAGTGCCTCTCCAGCTTGGTGCAGATGTCGAGAAACTGCCGATAGGTCTCAGGCATTTCCTTCTCCAGCTCAGCGATGGGCTTAGTATTGCGAATACCTGCCACTACGTCCTCACCCTGAGCATTCAGCAGATAGTCACCGTAGAGCTTCTTCTCACCCGTGGCGGGGTTGCGGGTGAATGCCACGCCTGTGCCCGAGTCCCACCCCATGTTGCCAAAAACCATTGTTACGATATTCACTGCGGTGCCTAGATTGTGTGGAATGCCAGTGGCATTGCGATAGTCGACAGCGCGCTTGCCATTCCAGCTTTTGAAAACAGCCTCGGTTGCTAGGCGCAGCTGCTCATAGGGGTCTTGTGGAAAGTCGCGCCTGATCTCTCGCTTGACAATTTGCTTGAACGTCTCAGTGAGCTCTTTCCAGTCTGCCGCTGTCAGCTCAGTGTCTGACTTCACCCCACGCTTGCGCTTGAGTTCATCCAGTGCTTCTTCAAACGGTTCGTCGGGGATACCAAGCACCACACTACCGAACATCTGGATCAGGCGGCGATAAGCATCGTAGACGAAGCGTTCATCCCCAGTCAGCTCCACCATGCCGGCAGCGGTCTCATCGTTCATCCCGATGTTGAGCACTGTGTCCATCATACCAGGCATAGAAAACTTAGCGCCCGAGCGACAGGAGACCAGCAACGGATTCTTAGGATCACCGAATTTCTTGCCAGTCTTCTCCTCCAAGGCCTTCATTGCGGCCAGCTCCTGTTCCCACATTCCCTCAGGGAACTTCTCTCCGGCAGCCAAGTAGGCATTACATGCCTCCGTGGTGACGGTGAAGCCGGGAGGTACCGGCACGCCGATGCGCCACATTTCGGCCAGGTTAGCGCCCTTGCCGCCCAGCAAAGCTTTCACATTATCCCAATTACCGCCGACGAGCTTTTCCGCTTCGTCGACGTCTTCATACAGATAGACCCACTTTTTGGACATTTATGACTGCCTCCTTCATAAGAAGAGTTCGAGTTCACATCCTTAATACATAACACACCCCCTGGACGGCCCACGGCGGCGTAGGGGGTGTCGGAAAGTCAGCTTTAGAAATTATACCTTCACCCTTTGGAACGCGCAAAAATTCTGGCGTGCGGTGATCGAGACGCACAACAAAGGGGCAGCGGTATCATCGCTGCCCCTTGGGACGAGAGCTTTGCTCAGGAGCTCACTTTGTCTCTTCGCAAGGCCCCGTCGGGCCACTCTTAAGATAGAGTTCCTGCCAGATGGGGTCGAACAGCTTATAAAGCTCCTCGTCGTAGGCCAGCATACCCTCGTAGTACTGGCCATCCAGCAACGCTTCCGCAGCATTCTCGTCCTCAGGCTCTGGCTTGTATGTGTCGATCAGTCGGCGTCCCACATCGTAATGGTCACGAATCGAGCACGGTACGAGCCAGTTGCCGTGTTCCTCTGGCTTGCGTTTCGCCAGGCCATACTCGGACTGCCACTCACGGATCGCCCGGAAGTAGGGGACATCGTAAATGTCATCCAGCGTGCCGCCGTTTTGATATATCTCCTTGATATTGCCCGCCGAGTACGGCACGAAGACGCATGGCATCAACTTGCCGTTCCAGTCAACGTACATATAGCCGCTCGAGCGCGCGCCAGCGATACACCCGTCCGAGGCAGTGCCGCAGTTCCAAAAGTCCGCGATCATAATCTGTTTCTCGCGCACGATCTCCCATGTACGCTTCCACATCCAGACGCGTTGTTCTGGTCGGGGCAGCAGATCAAGGGTATAGCTGCGACCAATAGGCATATACTGGAAGAGCCAGGCATAGACCACCTGCTGCTCGTTGAAGAAGAAATCGATGAACTCATCGGAGAGGATTTCTTCGGCATTGTGACAGGTGGCAGTAAGCGAGATGCCATACGGCACGCCCACCTTGCGCAAGTTCTCCATAGCTTTCAGAATGCGCTTAAAGGTGCCCTTGCCGCGGCGCTCATCCGTGCGTTCTTCGAATCCTTCCACCGATATGTTCGGGATGAGATTTCCCGCGTCGGCCATACGTTCGGCCATACGCTCGTCAATCAACGTGCCGTTGGTGTACATCTGGAAGAAGCAGTTGTCGTGCCGTTTGACAAAGTCGATCAAGTCATAGCCGTTGGAACGATAGGCTAGTGGCTCACCTCCGGAGATTGTGATGAACCGCAACCCCCACTGTCGCTTGGCATCGTCGACCACGCGATTGAAAGTCTCCCAATCAAGCGTTTCGGCGTTGCCAGGAGAACAAGCAGCATAACACCCGATGCACTTCAGATTGCACACTTTTGTGGGGCTGATTACCATCGTCACAGGTGGATTCGTGCCGTGTTTCTTGATGAAGGTTTCAGTGGCCACCCTGGCCGAATCGTCTGCGTCGAGCACAGTGTTTTTCAGAAACACTTGGAGCAGCCGATGCAAAACCTGCCGCGAAATTTGTTTTCTGGCGAGAGCACGCTCCGCCGATCGGATGAGCGCGCGTGCCAGATCAATCTTGTCTTGCGTCACCTGACGAGGCCGTGCCGGATCCGCCAACGCCTCAATTTGGGACAGCAGACGTCTCTCGAGCTCTCGCATGATGATGGGTCGCAACGTGTCGCTAAGCAAAGCTTGTTCTGCAATGGATGACGTAAAATCAAAACCTGTTTGTGCCAGACGTTGGACTAAGGATTTCTGAGAGAACATCTAATCACCTCCTCGGAATAATGGAGCTGCTCTGCTAGTCTACACAAGTAATCCAGTCGAAATAACCCTTACCCTGTCAACAGCTGCTTATGAGATGCTCGACACCCTCGTGCGTGTTAGCGTTTGTACATCCTTAGCTTAGTTGCCGCGTTGTTAGCCCCGCGGTGCGACCTATAGCTCCTCGTAAGAATTATAACACCACATTGGGCTAACAAGCTCATCGTTTACTCGTTTTTTTAGATTCTTTGCATACGCCATACGCCCCAGACGGGGGAAGACGTCATTTCTCACCGCTGGATGATTCGTCTGTCTGGAACGTCGGCGTGGGTGTGGCCGTTTCCGGCAGAAAATCAGCACGTTTCTTGTTGACCAAGTTGTTGCCGAAGAACTCGCTGATCCGCACAAAATAGGGCGACTCCGAGGAGCTAAGCACATAGTAATGGCGCCTCACGCTGCTGTCTGATGGGACATCTTCCTCTAACTTTGCCCCAATAGTCAGTGTGTAACGCTTCTCCTGATCGCCCTCCTTGGTTTTGAGAATGATCACTGCTTGTGGCTGTTCCATTCCATAGTTTTTCTGCGCTGTTTTCCCCAATGGCCCTTGCATATGCATCGAGGTGATCTGGGAGAGCAGGTCTTGGACATTGTTTTGCACCAGTTTCTCTTCGGGTGTCAATCCTTTCATTGTCCATTCGCTCTCGCCGTTGGGACGCTCAAATTCCAGCTTCCCGTGCGCGTTTTCCAGTGTGATACCCACTGTGGCAGTCTGGGGCACAGTAAAGAAGAGCGTCTCCACCCAGCTCGATTCAGTCGCATTGACATCCCAGCTGAGCACTTCGCTGGTCAGATAAACCTCATTTTGGTCCGCCACCCGTACGTGCGCTGCGCTGCCTCCACCTGAGGTGCCAATATACACAGTGTATGTAGTCGCATCGGTTGACCTGATCTCAATCCTGCGATTGAAGTCATCTGCAGCAACCTGCAGCTGACGGTGGCTTCCCGCCGTCCGGGCAATAAGTCGGTTAGTGCGGATTTTCTGGAGTCGGGTGAGCAAATCTGTCACACGCGACCCCACCGCTGGATAGTTGTCTCTTTGAGACAATACCCAATCCTGCCCGTTTCTTGCCAGCTCGACCACATTGCCGTCGCGATCGGTGATGGTGAGACTGACCACCTCATCTGTCTTGAGATTGGCCAGCAATGGCTCAGCCTGAGCTTCTGAGGCTGCACCACGCGGCCAGAAGATCACCACAGCGACCACGATTTGTAGCGCCAGGATGCCAGCCAAGATCTGATTGCGTCTGTTCCACATAGAATCCCTCCATCACTGCGCCCGCACATCAGGTATGAGACGAAGCGAGTTATTACTGATGCATAATAGACATCTTTCCCTGTGCTCTGCGGTTATGATGATATCGACTCGCGTGGTAATAGCTCCATCGGTTGCTCGCTCCGCCGGCGAATACGCCAAAAGATCCCAATACCCACCAATGCTACCAGTGCCACGAGGTAATTGAGCACTTCCCAGAACGACTGCTGGCTTTCTGTCAATGGCATTAGCAGCCGAGACACAGTGCCGCGCGACCGAATATTGAGCAACTCCAGATCTTCCACTGACCAGTCCACACAGTTTTGCGCGAACTGCAAGCTGTTCAGATAACGATCACCTGAAAGGGTGGCAGAAATCTGGAAAACGATGTCATTGAGGAATTCAGCGCTGCCGATCACAATCAGGCGTGCTGTTTCAGGTGACTTTTCAATAGTGCCAACAGTAGGCTGCTCAGGCTGCTGAGGTTGCATTTGGATCTGGGTGGTGTCCGTTTGAGCACTAGTGGCTTCCAGTGGCGAGGGTTTCCCCTTGAAGTGGCTTTCAAAGGTGCCTTGGACGGCGACAGCCAGAACGCGTGAACTTTGCTCGCCTTCCACAGGGAAACCCAGTTCTGGGTAGGTTTGCAGGTCCGGTTGGATGTCGATGTTCGTGCGCAGCCAAGATGCCGGGCTAGAACGCAGCAAGGCGGTCACCTGGCGTCCTGCGTTTTTAGACTCGTCCAACGTGATCGGTGATGCCCAGTTAAGAGTCACAGCTGGCAGATTGGAGACGATGGGGCTTTGGCGATCCATTCCGCTCGGTCGAATGTCCACAAAGAAAGGATAGTTAATCGCCTGGATCTCGCGCACCTGTAATCCGCCTAGGTTGCGGTCGACCTGGACTGGGAAAGGTTCGTTTTGCATATCCAGGACCAGCGATTTTTCCACCGTGATACCGTAGGAGGTCAGCATATCCGCCAGGCCGTCCTTTACCTCTTGCAACCCTAAGCTGCCGGAGAACGGATCAGGGTTGAGGATATAGTTACCCGCAGCGACAACAATTGAGCCACCACGCATTAAGTACTGGTCGATAGCATAACGTTCCTTGTCGGTCATATTCTGTGGAGCGATCACGAACAGTACGTCGACATCCGCTGGCACCTGTCCTGCACCCAAATCCACACGCCGCACCTGGTACTCCTGTTGTAGTTGCTCCACAATGGAGTTGTACTGCTTAAAGGAGGGCATTTGTTGTCCGAACATATTCTGCTGAGGTATGTCAGGGGGTGTCCATATGCCCACCACCTTTAGAAAACCGCGGGCACTGCGCTTTAACGCTGACTCGATGGCACTGCGGGTGGACGCTTCACCCAAGTCACCGCTGGGATACAGTACCTGCTTGTTGTCTCCCACTTGCAATACCATGTGTAGATAATAAGTTTGATCAGAGAAGAGAGACACCGCGATAGGTTGCAGACCAAATTGTTCCATTATGGTCTGACGCGTAACCTTGCTTCCTGGTGCGTCCACGTCTACGGTCTCGAAGACGAACTTACCGTTGGAGCGCTCCTGGATCTGCTGGGCCACTTTCTGAATGGTCTGGGGTGCCTCCCTCAGCCCACCTGGCAGCGTATTGGACGTGACATACAGGGTGAGCTTGGCAGGTTGCTCCAGTGAAGCCAGTACTGCGTCGATGCTTTGGAAGCCGGAAACAACGCGCTTAACAGCACGTGTTAGGTCGTATTCCAGGTTGCGCAGGCGTACTTCCGGCAAGCCGCTACGTGAGGGCTGGATTTCAATCAGATCACGGAAGTTGAGCGTCTCGTATTTGTCGCCGTAGCGTACTAGAATGTCGAAGTAGGCGTTCACTACAGAGGTGCCATAGCGATCGGCAATCTGCAATGGGGTTGGCTGAATACCATATGTTCGCACCGCCTCGTTGCCCTTCTCGGGATCCTTGAGTGGATCCACGATCTCCACTGTCACTTTGCCGTTAGAGGCAATGCGATACTCCTCGAGCATATCTCGGATGACAGGCACAAGTGGCGCCAGCAATGGATGGGTGCGCTCACTGAAATAGCCGCGCATTAGGAGTGGTTCCTCCAACGTGTTTAGGAGCGCTAGGGTCGTTGGCGACAGGCTATACTCGCGTTGCGCTGTTAGGTCGAGGCGCGCCGTCTTAAGCGGATAGAGCCATATGTTGAGCACTGCCAAATTAAGCGCAATTAGCACAGCGGTGAGCACCATCGCCTGGCGATATGTGCGCGTCTGCTCGCCCCGGCTCCAGCGCAGACTGTCTAACGATATGACATTGAGCGTCAGGAAAAGAGCTGTAAGCGACAGGTAGTACATTAAGTCACGCAGGTCAATCACACCACGCTGGATACTTTCAAAACGGCTGCCTGAACCGATCGCACGCAGAATCTCCGCTAGGCGATCGCCGACGAAGGCGGTCACTCCCGGTGAACCAGCTAGGTAAAACGATCCACCCACTACTACTGTCATCAACAGTGCCACGATCTGGTTGTTGGTACGCGACGAGACAAAGAGGCCGATCGCTACATATGCACTAGCCATAAGGATCGCAGCCAAGTAGCCACCAAAGACTGGCCCCCAATCGAGATCACCAAGGAGAGCCACCGTGATAGGCACGAAGAGAGTCAGTGCCAATGCCACGACTACGAGGGTCATAGCAGCCAAGAACTTGCCCAGCACCAGCTGTACTTGGCGTGCCGGCAGAGTCAGCAGAATCTCCAACGTGCCAGTTTGTTGCTCCTCGCTCCATTGCCGCATTGTGAGCGCGGCCACCAAGAAAATGGTTAGGATAGGCATCCAGCGAAAGAGTGGTCGCACGTCGGCCACGCCGCGCGAGAAGAAAGCATCCGCCCAGAAGAAGGTGAAAAGCGTCGCCGCCAGAAAAGCGCCTACAAAGATCAGCGCCATTGGGGAGCCAAAGTAGCTGTTTAGCTCTTTGCGGGTGATGGAAAGGATCTGTCTCATAGCGCCTCCGCTCCCATAGCCAGCTGGTTGAAAACTGTCTCCAGCGTACGCACATCGGGTCGTATTTCGCGCACTGGCCAGCTATGTTCGTGAGCAAGATCGTAGATGGCTGCACATAGATCCACACCTGGCTGTCCTCGCACCCGGTATGTAGGATATCCATCAGTGGTGGACACGATCTCAGCTGCACACACACCATCTAGATTTGCCAACGCCTGTTGCACACCGTCGGTTGTCCGACGCAACACCAGTATGGCGCTGCCAGTGGTAGCCAGGTCTGCCAGACGAGCATCCGCTTTCACCTGGCCGTTCATAATAATGATTACACGGTCACACACTGCTTCTACTTCGGACAAGATGTGCGAAGAGAAAAGGATTGTGCTTTCTGCTGCCAGTCGCCGGATCAGGCGGCGTATTTCCACAATCTGGGTGGGATCCAGCCCAATAGTGGGCTCATCCAGAATAAGTAGCTTGGGGCGGTGTAGAATTGCCTGAGCTAATCCCACACGCTGTCTGTAGCCCTTGCTTAGCTCCCCGATGGGACGCGTGAGGTGATCAGCCAAACCTGTCGCGTAGATCGCCTCCGAAAGGTAAGCGGGTTGCTTCTCCTCCGGAATCAGGCGCAACTCTGCCATCATTTTGAGGTAAGCTTGCACTGAGAGATCGTGATAGAGTGGAGCATTCTCGGGCAGATAACCAATGCGAGCTTGCACCTCACGCGTGTGTCGCAGCACATCCAGACCATCCACAGTGACTGTGCCGCTGTCCGGCTGCAGGTACCCAGTTAGGATACGAATCGTGGTAGACTTACCGGCACCGTTCGGCCCCAGCAGCCCGACTACCTCATGAGGAGCAACCCGAAAGCTCACTCCACGCAAAGCTTCGATAGGCCCGAACGATTTGGTGACATCAACCACCTCGATCATTGGTTTCCTCCTGGGATGGTGTCAATCGTCACAAAACCGTGATTATACTCGCACATCCAACATTGGTAAAAAAAATAGAGGTGCTAGAGGGGGCTTGTGTGCGACCCAATCATAGTCCCAGCCCTTACAGAGAACTGGTTGATATGGCGCACTAGCGCTTTTGGCTCTATCCGCTGACGCGTCAAGTCAAATGATAATATTACCGGGGTGTCCTCTCCTTTCGGCAGGTTGCATGGGGTGCTCGGAGTCTGGTGCACATCCTTGGTGGCACCAGGGGTGGCATCAGGCAACGCGGATGGTTGGTCTAGCAAGTCATAGGTCTTTTTTGATTTATTCATCTGCTGGTGAGAGGAGGTGTACATAAGAGAAAAGGGGATGGGAGGTGAATTGTGCGCCTGGAGATGAAGATACTGGCTGTACACCCAGACGAACTGGTACTGGCGCACCGGTAGCGTTGTCTGCGCCGTCGGCCGCCTTTTGCACCTATCCGCCAGGTGTGGGGCGCGCAGATGTCCAAGCGAGTGCAGGGATTGGCAGTGCTGAGATAATCCGCACTCGTCAACCTGAGCAAAGCGTCGCCTTGGCATGCTTGCACCAACGCGACCTTGCTGCCGCATCACTGCGTGCTGGTGCGAAGGTCAGCCTGGCGTAGCGCTTGCACCTATTGTTCCGGGGTCGTGGGAATCTGTGGCCATGCCTCATCCGTCACCGCACATGGCGGGGTGGGCACGGTGGGACCCTGGACGGTGCCAATGATGCTGCCGAACGCGCCATCGGCTGGTGCATCAAAGGGTGGCGTCGTGCGATGCGCGGCTACCAACGCGCTTGTTCCGCCATCAATGTCTCGTCTCTACGTGCGTGGGTTGGCAGCCGCCTGAGGCGCGGCGAAACTGACATGGCGCCGCTGGTTGTCTGAACTGTGCTTGGTGCTTGCTCGATGCATAGGCTTCATTCGGTCTCACCGAATAATTAACAATCACGACCGACCGAATTTCGGACTCCGACGAAATCCAGGGGCTAGAACCAGTCGCGCCGCCAGAAGACCACAGCCACTGACAGAGAAAGACCTAAGGATATTGCCATAATGATCCAAAATGCAGAGGACATCTCTTGAAGTGGGAGTGCCACGTTCATACCATAAAAGCTTGCCATCATAATCGGGAAAGTAAGAATAATGGTGAACGAGGTGAGGAATTTCATCACTACGTTCAGGTTGTTCGAGATGATAGAAGCAAAAGCGTCCATCATCTGGCTGAGAATGCTGGCAGCGATATTGGTCATTTCGATAGCTTGTTGGTTCTCAGTCAATACATCTTCCAACAGGTCTTCGTCATCCGGGTAGATCCTGAACAGCTGGCTGCGGTGCAGGCGTTCCATCATAAGCTCATTGGACTTGAGCGCTGTGGTAAAATAGGTCAAGCTCTTCTGGTACTTCAGTAGCTCCTGCAGCTCCCGGTTGCGCATTGACAGCTGTAACCTGTCCTCCAGGGCTTCGACCGTACGGTTGATCTCGCGCAGATAGCTGAGATAGCGCATCGCAACGCCCAAAAATATCTGCAGTACCAATCGATAACGCTTGCCCGTCGAGAGTCCCTTAATCCGACGGCTCAGCAAGTCGCTGATGACCCCATTCTGGGCACGGCAAATGGTAATGATATGTTGTTCCGTCAGGATAATGCCCAACGGCACAGTTGTATAAGGGATGTCAGCCGATTCACCCTGGTAATAAGGCACTCGCAGAATGATCAGGATGGCGTTATCTTCTTTCTCCGTGCGTGGCCTTTCGTCCGCATCCAGAGGATAGGTGAGAAAGTCGGCAGGAATGTTCAACCGACTCTGCAATTCCGTGATCTCCTCTGGAGCAGGGTTTACCAAGTTGATCCAGCAGCCCTCCACAATTTCGTCTACGGTGACCAGGCCACCTTCTGTGCTTTTGTAGATCATTTTCATGGTGCACCTCCCAGCACATAGGAGCGAAGTGTGTTCGCACTGGCATAATCGCCTGCCTGGTTCAGGCAGGTGCACGCAGACGCACGGAACTGACGATGCTCTACAGGCAATCGCTTGCCTTGTCAGACAGTTAGGAGGCGCCGGATAAACGACTGGGGCAGCGAAGGGGTACACCGACACAGCTAGTGGATCGGTGTAAGAAAACGCAACAGCGATGCGCCTCCGGACGTCGCTTTCCCCGGAGGCGCTCGACGCAAGGCCGGTGACTGCCTACCGGGGAGTTATGCTATTCTTCTGCCTGACTGACAACACACAACGCGTCGAGTATTACTACTACGCGACGCACTCTCGTCGTCCACTTCGTCTCACCGTCCTGCATCCGCTTTCCGACAGTTCATATAACGTTTAGCACAGAACGTGAAAAATGGCAAATGAAACGAACGGAAGCGCTGTGTTTGCGGATGGAATTTGCCCATGCTACAATGAATTGAGTGAAATCATATTCTGCGTGCGAGTTAAGCGGTAGACGGGGAAGGTCGGATAGCAGCAATGAACAGGAAATAAGTCCTGGCTCATCCAATACAAAGCATAACGCGCGATGTCTGCGTGTGCTTGGCTATCCGACAAGGTGTAATTGCCCAGCAGGGGTCTACCGCCTTTCCTTTTTCGGGTATCAGTGATATTTGGTGGAAGGAGATAGCTCATAGCGATGGCAAATCACGTGAGCAGAAGTCGGCTGCGTCCATTGGAGAGAGCAATTGAGACCACTTTGGCAGGCCTGATTATTTATGGGCTGATCGTGGTGCTACTGATAGCAGGTTTGTTGCTCCCCCCAGTCTCACTGGGCGAACGCCTCCTGGCATGGGATTACGAACGGGTATCTGCCCAAGAGGGCAAAGTTATCACTCTGGAGGATGGCGCTCAACTCACCATCCCTCCGGAAGGGGTACAAGGCAGAACCAGGGTCAAGTTCTCCATTGTGCCACGCAGTGATTTCCTGGAAGGATCGGCTGGGAGTGAGCTGCTGGCTGGTGCGGAGAACATCCCTCCATGGCTGGTGATGAAAAGCCCCTTCTACCGCATCCAGTTCAAGGGTGACACACCCCCTAATCGCGTGGTGTTATCGCTGCCTTTACCGGGCGATGTCAATCCTCTGCGCACTATCGATCTGTACTCGTGGAACGGGGATACATGGGTCTGGCTCCCGCACCTCATCTTGCCTGGGGATGCTGTAATTGAGTCGAATCTCACCTTTTTGCCCGACTCGGCGGTGGTCATGCAGACCAAGCCCTTGCAGCCATCTGTTTCTGCGGATCTGGCCCCCGCCTCTGCTGTCCCGGAGCAGGCACGTGATACCATTGTTGAGATCAACTCTCAAGGCCTTTATCTGGATGCTAATGGCGAGATTCGTGGCGACCTTGGGGCATTGCTACGTCCGGATCAGAGTGCCACATACATCGTCATGCCCACCCTGCGCAATTGGGAAGAAGGCGGAGTGGTGCGCAGCGATTTGATCGACAACTTGTTGATCGATCCCATCGCGCGTGAGCAACATATTCAGCGCATTGTCGAGCTGGTTATGCGCAATGCTTACCCGGGTGTGGACATTGATTATCGCGGCTTTAGCCCTGAGCTGAGGGAGGACTTCTCTCTCTTCATCAGAGAGCTGGCTGACGCATTGCACCAAAATCAGAAGCAGCTGTCGGTGCGTCTAGAAATGCCCGTGCAGATATCGGCGGACACGTGGGACACCGGAATCTATGACTGGGTTGCCATCGGGATGGCTGCCGACATTGTGAAGATTCCCGTGCCCACGGACATGCGCGCTTACGAGCCAGGCGGCCAAATGGACGCACTGCTCTCGTGGGCTGTCGGACAGGTGAACCGCTACAAGATTCAGCTGCTGGTTTCCACGCGTAGCATTGAACAGGCACCGGATGGTGCTCGGCGTCAGCTCCCCTATATTGAAGCAATGGCGCCATTCAGCCGGGTGGATATCGAAGGCGGCAGCACAGTGGTCAATCCTGGTCAACAGGTGACCTTTAGTTTGACGACGTTGCAACAGTCTACCGGTATCCAGTTCGATCCGGTTAGCGGCATCTACTGGTTTGCCTATGTGGACGCCAATGGAGAGCAGCGCACCGTATGGATCGAGAATGCGGCCAGCATCGCGCGTAAGCTACAGTACGTTGCTGACTACAACTTGCGTGGCGTGGCGGTGCAAAACCTGTTGGGTGAGGATAACGACGCTCAAATCTGGGAAGTGATGCGCAAGTTTATCAACCTAGTAATCCCACCGGTTGAAAATCAGTTTGCTGTGGTGTGGACGGTGCGTGATGACGCTGGCGGTGTAATTGCACAGGAGAAATCGGAGATCACTGCACCGCGTTATGCCTGGACAGCGCCGCAACAGGGAGGGGAATACTCGATTGCGGCGGCTATCTCGACGGACGGCGGCAGCAGCACTGCAGCTGGTGGCAGCGTTCAAGTGCTGGTAGCTACCCCGACGCCGGTGCCTACCCCGACGCCGGTCCCCACGCCGACCCCGACCCCAAGGCCCAGGCCTAAGCCCCAGGCGCAGACTTCAGAGCAACCTGCGCCGGCTCCTCAGGGTGCGCCACCCCCTGCGCAAGGCAATCTGCCGTTTGACTATGGCATCCAGGCTGACCCGCGTGGCAACAAGGCGGCGAACATTGCCCATATCCAGGCGCTGGGATTCCGCTGGGTGAAGCTGCAGATGCCGTGGAAAGAGGTAGAACCTGAGCCGGGCAATTATCAATGGGGTATGTGGGATGATGTCATCGGGGCATATGCCGGGGCCGGGATCAAAGTGCTGCTGAGCATCCCCAAGGCACCCCGCTGGGCTCGCCCGCCCAACTCGGATATGAGTGTTGAGGGCCCGCCTGCTGACCCGAACACCTTTGCCAACTTCCTCTCCCAGGTGGCCAGTCGCTACAATGGCAAAGTACAGGCCATCGAGGTGTGGAATGAGCAGAACTTGTGGTATGAAGGTGGTGGAGCCCCTATGCCCCCTGATCAGTATGTGGCGATGCTGCGTGCCGCCTACCAAGCAATCAAGGCAGTCAATCCTGGCATGATTGTCGTTAGCGGTGCCCCCACGCCGGCAGGTGACGTTGCCGGCAAGGCAATCGACGACATCAACTATCTGAGCGCTATGTATGCAGCCGGATTGAAGGAGGTATCCGACGCCATTGGAGCCCATCCCAGTGGTTATAACTGTCCTGCCGACGCCGACTGGCAGACGGTTCAGGATCCCTCCGCGACCAGCTTCCGAGGGCCTTTTGACAATCGCCACCACAGCTGGTGTTTCCGGGGAACTATGGAGGGCTATCGCAACGTCATGTTAGCAAATGGAGACGGTGCCAAGACAATCTGGCCGACTGAGTTCGGCTGGGCAGTTTCGGGCAATCCGCATCCGGGCTACGAGTACGCACGCGACAATACTCTGGAGGAACAGGCGCAGTGGATCGTGCAAGCTTATCAGATGGCCAAATCGTGGGGATGGGTTGGCACAATGTTCCTCTGGAACCTGGACTACGGAGTAACCGCTGCGGGCACTGAGCTCGCTGCTTTCAGTTTGCTGACGCCGGCCGGGCCGGTACCAGCCTACGCAGCACTCGCCAACATGCCAAAGTAAGAGGACACAATTGTATGCAACGTGACTCAAGCTTCCGACCGGTAACACCCCAGCCAGTCAGTTCTAGCAGCACACGCTGGTTGTTGCCTGTGATCCTGGTGGGCGGGGCAGTGGTGTCTGTCGTATGTGCTGCCGCGTTTGTGGTGTTTGCTTTTCTATGGGAGCCCCCGATCCCTACATCGCATGTAGACCCGCCTACGCCAGGAGGACAGGTGGTGCGTTTCGTGAAAGAGCAACCCGCCGTAGCAGCGGTTGTCGCTCCGACCCCTACGCCGCTGCCGCCATCTCCCACAGCACCCGTGCAAGCAGTGGCGCCAACAGTCACACCAGTCCAACCTACTCCAACGCAATCGTTTATTCAACCGGCCGAGGCAGAACCTGCCGAGGAACCGACAGCTACCCCGAAACCCACGAAACCCAAATCCAAGCAGCCGCAGGCACCTTCTGCGGGGGCGCCTAACCGTTTTGCATATGGTATCCAGGTAGATCCTGATGGCGCGTCCCAAGAGGTTGTGAAACATGTCAAACGGTTGGGTATTAAGTGGGTGAAATTCCAACTTTCTTGGGAGGATATCGAACCCAGCCAAGGACAATACAACTGGGGTGCGTGGGACCAGATTATGCTCACATATCATCAGGCCGGTTTTTACATCTTGCTCAGCGTGGTGAAGGCACCTGATTGGGCACGGCCGGCGAACACGGACTTCAGCCAAGAGGGCCCACCGGCAGATCCCACCACCTTTGCACGCTTCATCGGTGAGATGACACAACGTTATCGCACTGGCGTCCAGGCAATCGAGGTGTGGAACGAACAGAACCTGGCACGTGAGGGGGGCGGTGCCCCCATGCCCGCGGCGGATTACGTAGCCCTGCTCTCCGCTGCCTATCGCACCATCAAGCACGTTGACCCTTCTGTTATTGTGGTCAGCGGCGCGCCCACACCGGCAGGAGATGTACCGGGCGCTGCGATCGACGACATCCGCTACTTGGAACAGATGTATGCTGCTGGTCTCAAGGACGTCTCGGATGCCATCGGTGTCCACCCCAGTGGTTACAACTGCCCTGCGGATGGTGACTGGCAGACAGTGAGCGACCCGACAGCTCGCTTCCGCGGCCCCTTCGAAAATCGCCACCACAGCTGGTGCTTTCGTGGCACTATGGAGGGGTACCGTAACGTGATGGTAGCTAACGGGGATGCCAACAAGCTGCTATGGCCGACTGAGTTTGGCTGGGCAGTGGCTAATCCGCCGCCCCCCAATTACGAATATGCTGCCGACAACACCTATGAAGAGCAAGCTCAGTGGATCATCAGCGCATTTCAGCAAGCCCAAGCTTGGGGCTGGGTCGGTCCGATGTTCCTCTGGAATCTGAACTATGGGGTCACCAAGCCCGGCTCTGAGCAAGCTGCCTTCAGCATCCTGACCCAGCAGGGGCCGACCCCTGCCTACCAGGCCTTGCTCAGCATACCCAAATAACCTGCTGAGCATCTGTTGCATTGCTACAACGCAGTGCACACAAGCTCCCTTACCCACATCTGGGAACATACGGATGCCGCCTCGCCTAAAGCCCAAGGCGGCATCCGTGTAGCTATTGCGTAGAACTTAGCAGGTGCTCCCGGCTGCGCTACTGCATTTCGATCTCGGCATCTACTTATTACAGAGTTTGACTTGCTCTCGGAGTACCTTGAGCAAATCCTCCATCCAGTGCGCCGTGTTGTGTGCTACTCCGCTGGTGACCTGTCTCGGTAAATGATAATCGAGCGCAAGAGCATAGGATAAAAAAGTGCCTTGCACCTCCCCTGAAGTGTAGTGCAAGGCACTGAATGAACAATGCCAACGCGCAAAGACTGATGGTGTACTAGTACAGGAACATCGGCTTGCCGTTTACGTGACGCACCTTGGGACGGTACTGATCCACATCGTACAATTCGTCTACGTCAACGCGCTTGACTCCCTGTGCGATCGTCTCAATTGGCACGTTGGTGTAAACTCCCTTTTGGATGGCCACCATGCGGCCGAACTGGCGCTCGACGATCAGGTCCATTGCCATATTGGCGTAGTTGAATCCTACCATCAGGTCAACCGAGTCGGGCGCTCCGGAGCGCATCAAATAAGCGACCTGCTGGTAAAGGATGTGTTCACCTGTCAGCTTCTTGAGCACATCACCAGTGACAATGCCGATGCCTCCCAGCTTACGATGCCCGTAGGCGTCTGGCTCACCGTACTCGATCACCTTATCGCCAATCATCTGCGCGCCTTCGGAGATCGTGATCATGGCGTAATTGCTCGGATTATTGCGCTTATCCTCCATAACCAGTCTGGCTAGCTTCTCAGGGTCAAACGGCACCTCGGATATGATGGCACGGTCTACACCGCTTAGATAGGCGGCAATCAGTGAGGTCTCGCCTGAGTTGCGCCCGAAGAGCTCGATGACTCCAATGCGTTCGTGCGAACCCGCTGACGTGCGAAGGTTGTGGATGAAATTGACACTGCGCGTCACGGCGGTGGAGAACCCGATGCAATAGTCGGTGCCGAAAACATCATTGTCCATTGTCTTGGGGATGGCAACAATGGGCACTCCCTCCTCGTGCAGGCGCAATCCATAGCTCAGCGTGTCATCTCCGCCAATGGGCACCAGCACATCAATACCTAGATGCTCCAACACTTTGAGTACGTGAGCGGTGCAATCGTGAATCTTCCCATCGTTGGGGTTCCAGTCTGCCTGACGCAGGAACTCGGGCAAGTCCTTGCTGGCCACATGTGAAGGGCGAGTGCGCGACGTGTGCAAGAAGGTACCACCCGTCCGGTCTACCGTACGCACAGCGTTCCTGTCGAGACGGACAGCGCACTTCCAGTTATAGGTGTTGTCTTCGAGGTTATAGTGTAGCGGTCCCCACCATCCGCGCCGAAAGCCGATGACTTCATATCCTTCCTCCTGGGCGCGGTATACAAGTGCTTTGATAGTTGGGTTGAGTCCGGGGACATCACCACCGCCGGTCAGTACTCCTATTCTCATTTTTCTGACTCCTGATCATATCAAGGATTATCAATAATTTCTGAGCTGAGAATCTTTGCGGCTACGAGATCTCGAGCGCAGGGACGTCGCGCGGGGCAACGCGTCGGTGCGGTGCGTGTGATGAATCAACGAAAACATTTTAATATCAGCACTCAAGTTTGTCAAAAGCATTCACAGAACACTTGCGCAGGTCTCTTGCGCGGACTAGAATGCGCACGCTTGGTAGGAGCTGAGTTCATTATGGAAATGGCATCAATGCGTCGTCCCTTGCTTTGGACAATAGGAAGCGGTGTGCTTCTGCTGCTTTCCCATAGTGTTGCGACGGCCTCGACACCCGAAGCACTTTCGCCTGACAACCTATCGCCACTGTTACTTATCAGCTTCTTGCTGCCAGCTGGGCTCATTTTGCTCAGTGCCGCGGCTCTCACCGAAGCTCATGCGGTAGAAGCTGTCGCCGGCGGAGTGATTAGCTGGGGAATAGCCAGCTTGGCCTACTTCGCAGTCGGTTTTGCTTTTCAATTCGGTGGTATTGCCATAGTGCACAATGTGCCTGAATTGGCTGATCTCTATTGGGAATACTCGCCGTTAGACGTCACATGGGGCAGTGGCTGGGGGGTGATAGGCCTGCGAGGCTTTCTGATGACAGGCTCTGCTGCGACACCGGGTGCGCTGACGCTTCTGCTGACGCAACTCCCTTTGCTTGGTGTGGCAACATTGATCGCCTATTTTGCGACCTGGGAGCCCTCGCGCCGCTGGTTGGCATTGCCAATCGGGTTGCTGATGGGTAGCGTTGTGTATCCACTGTTGGGCAATTGGATTTGGGGTGGCGGCTGGCTGGCAAATCTCGGCCTGACCATGGCATACGGGCACGGCTTGGTGGATGCCAACGGAAGCGGGCAGGTGGCGCTAAACGGAGCAGCTGCAGCATTGGCGGTGACTTTGGCTTTCCGCAGGCGACACGGCAATGTCACATCTGAGCACAGACTTGATGTGCCGATGCCGCACGCGCACCTGCCTCTGCTTGGCTGGAGTGGCGCTTTGCTCATGGCCATAGGCTGGATGGCTACTGCGGCGCTGGCTCATTTTCCCCCTGCTGTGAATACTGTTCCATCTGTAATTGCAGCAAACTTGGTGTTGGCCGCCTTTGGCGCTGTGTTCACAGCTGGCTTGTACACTTGGTTCGTCTCTGGCCAGCTGAATGCGCTGATGGTGAGCCGCGCTCTGGTTGCTGGCCTGGTCACAGCAGCGGCAGGAGCGCCATTTCTGCCGGCGTGGTGTGCCCTCGTTGTCGGTCTGGTGAGCGGACTGTTGCTCCCGTGGCTGATGTTTCTGTTTGAGCATCGTTGGCAGATGGGGCATGCAGCGCCAGCACTTGCCGTCTTCGGCCTGCCTGCCATATTGGGCTTGCTGTGGCCTGGTTTGCTGGCAGATGGACGCTACGGGATCGGTTGGAACCGTGTGGCGCCGGACACTTACATGGGGATATCAGGTCAGGGCGTATCGGGTGTCTGGGTGGCAGCTGGCTTTGTGCCGGATTGGCCCGGTCAGTTGCTGGCTCAAGTCATCGGAATAGCTGCTATCTTCATCTGGAGCTTCGGCGCCTTTTGGGTGCCTTTGCGCATTCTGCGCGAAATCGCATATGCCTGGCGCCGCAGTGGTATTGAATTTGGCACACCTCCTCCACCGGCGGGTTTCGAGGAAGAGTATCCACCCCCAATAGCAAAGGAAGTACCTGTTGCTGATGCTGCTGTGGGAGATGGAGAGGTTGAGCGCACAGACGTGCTGGCAAACACAGAAAGTGGGCATTAATGTTATCTCTTCTGTCTAAGGTGCCCCTCTTCTGGTCTTTCCACCGCTTTGGTTGGCCTGTCCTGCTGCCGTTCAGCCTGGTGGTGAGCGTTAGCTTCCGTTGCAATTCACGCTGTCAGACCTGCGGGGTGTGGCGCAAACCATCCGAGGAGATGACAGCGGCGGAATGGGAGCATGTCTTTGCGCAACTTGGTCACGCACCAGTGTATGTCACCTTTACTGGCGGCGAACCATTCCTGCGCCACGATCTCAGTGAGATTGTGCTGAGCGCATATCGGCATTGCCGGCCGTCTGTAATTACCATTCCCACCAACGGATTGCTCACCGACCGCATTGTCGAAAATGTGAGACGCATGTGCACCGAAGCTCCTCGGACCCAGATCGGGATCAACCTGTCACTGGATGAAATTGGAGAACGGCATGATATACTGCGAGGAGTGCCAGGCAACTGGCAACGCGCGCTGAAAACGTGGTATGCACTGAAGGAATTACAACCTCACCATCCCAACCTCCTCTTGACAATACACACGGTCATCAGCAAGTTCAACGTACAGCGTTTCCCCGAGCTGTATGCTGCGCTGGAGCCCTTGCATCCGGACAGCTACATCACCGAGATCGCGGAGGAACGTGTGGAACTGGACACCGTCGGCTGGCAAATTACTCCTGCAGCGACGGAGTATGCCCCCTTGGCAGATTTTCTCACTCGACAGGCGAGTCAAGCTGCTCGATATGGCAGGGCACGCGTTACCCAGGCCTTCCGGGCAGAGTATTATCAACTGGCCAAGCGTATCCTGTTTGAAAAGCGGCAAGTCATACCCTGCTATGCTGGCTGGGCCAGCGGTCATATTGCTCCAAATGGAGATGTCTGGAGCTGCTGCGTCCGTGCCGAACCGGCGGGCAATTTGCGAGAGCACGGCTACAGCCTGTACGCTGTCTGGCAAAGCGAGCCTATGCGAAAACTCCGCCGCAGCATTTATCAGCGTGAGTGTGCATGCCCAATGGCCAATGCCAGCTATGCGAATATGCTCTTGCACTTGCCAACCATACGGCGGGTGATGCGACGTCTGTTGCCCCGGTTCGGAAAGTAGGAAAGCATTTTTCAAGGTCACAAGATTGACAATTGCCCACATCCTCACCGGATAAAGTACATCGATAAAGGGGACAATCCGGGCCCGCTTCAGTGCTCAACGGATGTATTTGACTAAAATGTGAATGGAGTCTAAGATTAGTAGCTTAGGATAATCGCGTTATGTTTGAAAGTCTGCAAGATAAACTCCAAAAGGTTTTCAAGCAGATCTCCAACCGGGGCAAGCTCAGCGAGGCAGACGTAGATGCTGCCCTGCGTGAGGTGCGTCTCGCGCTCCTGGAGTCCGACGTCAACTTCAAGGTAGTCAAGGACTTCATTGGGCGCGTGCGCGAGCGGGCCGTGGGCGCCGAGGTTATGCGCAGCCTCACGCCAGCACAACAGGTGATCAAGATTGTGCATGAAGAGCTGATCGCCACGCTGGGTGCGCCTGCTCGTCTGAACCTGGATGGCCCGACGCCACATGTGGTGATGCTGATCGGGTTGCAGGGTTCTGGCAAGACAACCACGGCAGCTAAGCTGGCGCTGCTGTTGAAAAAGTCGAACCATCGCCCTCTGTTGGTGGCCGCAGACACACGGCGTCCGGCAGCCATCGAGCAGTTACAGGTGTTGGGGCGTCAGCTGGACATTCCAGTGCACGCCGAAGATGGGCGTGTACCACCACCGGACATTTGCGCCAATGCGCTAAAAGTCGCGCGGCAACAGGCGCATGATGTGGTCATCCTGGACACGGCTGGCCGTCTGCACATCGATGAGGAGCTGATGCGCGAGCTGGTTCAAGTTAAGTCCAAAACCAATCCGCGCGAGGTGTTGTTGGTAGCCGACGCCATGACCGGCCAGGATGCTGTGCGTGTCGCTGAGAGCTTTCACCAACATGTCGGTCTGACCGGCCTTATCTTGACCAAAGTGGATGGGGATGCACGAGGCGGAGCAGCAATATCAATCCGTTCCGTGACGGGAGTGCCGATCAAGTTTCTAGGTGTGGGGGAAAAGCCTTCGGATCTGGAGCCTTTCCACCCCGATCGCCTGGCATCACGTATTCTGGGCATGGGCGATGTGCTCACCCTGATCGAACGAGCTCAGTCGTCGCTGGATCAGGAAAGGGCTATAAAGGCTGGCGAACGTCTTCTTGCAGGAGAATTTGATCTGGAGGATTTCCTGGGGCAGCTGCGCGAGATCAAGAAGATGGGGCCGTTGCATCAGCTGCTTGAGTTGTTACCGGGGATGTCACGGCTGGCACGCGATATAACGCCGGAGGTAACTGACACTCAGCTTAAACGCACCGAGGCAATCATCAGCTCAATGACCAGGGAAGAGCGGCGTAATCCCAGGTTGCTGAATGCCAGCCGCAAGCGTCGCGTGGCGCAGGGAAGCGGCACCTCCGTGCAAGAGGTCAATGAATTGCTTGTGCAATTTCGCCAAATGCAGCGTATGATGAAGCAACTCGGGGACATCCGCAAGCAACGTGGATTGGGCAGCTTTCTCAGCGGGCTAGGGTTACGATAAAGCCGAGAATTGCGTGTCCCAAACAAGTCACTATTTATCTAGCACACTGTTCACTTTCATTATGGAGGCTAACACAGGACGATATGCTCAGAATCCGATTAGCACGTGTTGGGGCTAAGAAACAGCCGAGCTACCGGGTAGTGGTAGCAGATTCGCGCGCACCGCGTGATGGTCGCTTTGTGGAAAGGATTGGATTCTATAACCCACGCACGGATCCTCCCACGGTGCAGATTGATGAAGAACGTGCCCTTTATTGGCTGTCCAAGGGGGCTCAGCCCACCGAGGTGGTGGCGGCAATGCTGAAAAGGCAGGGGACACTGGATCGTCTGGCCCGTCTCAAACAGGGCGAAGCGTTACAGACAGGGTCACAAGAAGCTGGCGTTGCAGCAGGCAGAGAGACAGCCGAGACATCCGCATAGATACCTCGGGCTGTCCACCAGGCAGACGGAATATATTCGGTAGCTTTCTGTATCGTGGACAGTTATTGAACAAGGTGTGTGCCTGTTCACATTGCGCGAGCACTCGACCCTACACCCGTTTTGCTCTCGACGTCGAAGGAGGTTACCTCTATGTCCACAATGAAGGAACTCATCGAGTACATGGCCAAGTCGTTGGTCAACAATCCAGATGCGGTGGTGGTACACGAGGTCGAGAAGGCAGGCACGGTCACCTACAGATTGAGTGTAGCTCCTGATGACATGGGGCGCATTATTGGCAAGCAAGGTCGGGTGGTCAATGCCATGCGCATTCTTCTGCGTGTCGCTGCCACAAAAGACGGACGACGTGCTACGTTGGAGATCGTCTAGTGGGAACCCGGTACGAAGAGTTCCCCCCTGACAGTGGCGCAGAGGAGAGCAGGGGCTCGGTCGAGACGCGAGGGACGGCTGAGCCCCGTTTTATCGCGATCGGGCGTATCCTGCGCCCCCACGGCGTGCGCGGAGAAGTGCTCATCGAGGTAATCACAGACTTCCCAGAGCGCTTCGACGTGTTGGAAGTTGTGTACTTGGGGTACGACAACTGGCGCGCTACACCATATCGCGTGCGCACCAGACGCTGGCATCGCGAATGGGTGTTGTTGTCCTTTGAAGGTTGTCCCGACCGCACCGCTGCCGAGGCATTGCGTGAGATGTTTGTCCAAATTCCCATCGAGGAGGCCAGACCCTTGCCCGAAGGTACCTACTACTCCCATGAGCTGATAGGACTGGATGTGATTACGACCGAAGGTGAAGAGATCGGCCGCATCAGCGATGTCCTCTTCACCGCTGCCAATGATGTATATGTCGTCCAAAGTACACGTGGCGAAATTTTGCTGCCTGCCATCAGTCAGGTTATCAAACAGATCGACCTGACCGCCGGGCGCGTTATCGTAGAGCTTCTACCTGGACTCATGGAGTGAGCATGCGGCTAGGCGTGTTGGGTGGCACGTTTGATCCCATCCACTTTGGACATTTGCTGGCAGCTGAGACAACGTGCGAAAGCTTGCACCTTGATCAGGTTCTCTTTGCTCCTGCAGCGCTCCCACCGCACAAGCAACAGATGCATGTGCTCCCTGTTGCCCACCGTGTGGCAATGGTGCGGCTGGCCATTGCTGATAATCCTAGCTTTGCCCTTTCCACTGTAGACCTCGATCGTCCAGGTCCCCATTACACTGTAGATATGGTCCAGCTGATTCGCGAGCAGTATGCCATTGGCGCCGAGGAAATGTTCCTCATCATCGGGGCTGATTCGCTAACTCAACTTCCCACATGGCACGAACCAGCCCAACTCATCCAGATGTGTCGTCTGGCGGTTGTGGTTCGACCATGCTACCCGGTTGATCTAGCCAGTTTGGAACAGTCTTTGCCTGGTTTGACAGGTCGGCTGGAGTTGATTGAGATGCCAGCGTTGGGTATCTCGTCGAGCGATCTACAGCGTCGCGTGCGCGAAGGACACTCTATCCGTTACCAGACACCCGAAGCCGTGGTACGCTATATCACTGAGCATCAGTTGTATCGTCAATCCTAAGCGGGTAAGCCGGCTGCCTGCAAGATGGGACAGACACGTGCTGGAGCACATCTAGCACGGGCTGTAGTGCTTACGCGATTCCCCGTTCGACTGCCTCTGCCATTCGTCTGGCAGCAGCGATCAGACGTGCGAACTCTTCTGGGGTGAGCGATTGGTCGCCGTCAGAGAGAGCCTGCTCTGGATAGGGGTGTACCTCTACCATCAAACCGTCCGCCCCAGCTGCAATCGCGGCCAGCGCAACAGGCTGGACATAGCGTTGTACACCCGTGGCGTGGCTGGGGTCAGCGATCACAGGCAGATGGCTGAGCTGCTTGAGCACAGGGATGGCATTAACGTCGAATGAGTTGCGTGTGAACTTGTTGTCGAAGGTGCGAATACCCCGTTCGCACAATATGATGCGGTCATTACCGTGTGCCAAGATATACTCCGCTGCCATCAGCAGATCTTCCACTGTAGCGGAGGGCCCTCGTTTGAGCAACACAGGTTTGTGCGCTTCACCCACTGCATTGAGCAGATCGAAATTCTGCATATTGCGCGCCCCGATCTGCAGCACATCCGCATAGATGGCCACCAGGGCAACCTTACGCGGCGACATGACCTCGGTGACGACGGGCAAACCTGTCACTTCGCGCGCTTCAGCCAGCAGTTCCAGCCCTTTCTCCCCGAGTCCTTGGAAGCTATACGGAGATGTTCGAGGTTTGAAGGCACCACCACGCAACATTGTCGCGCCTGCTTCTTTCACCGCATGAGCGACTTCCAAGAGCTGCGTGCGACTTTCAACACTGCACGGCCCCGCGACAATTGTCAGGTGCATGCCCCCAACGGTGAATCCACCAACGCGGAAAGTGGTGGACGTGGGACGAAAAGCACGGCTAGCGAGCTTGTAACGCTGAGTAATTGCCATCGTGTCGGCAACGCCTGGCATCTGCTCGATGTAGAACGGATCGATCGGCTGTCCGTTGCCTTGCAGGCCGATGATGATCTGACCAGAGCTGCATGTCAGACAAGTCTGCCAGCCTTTGGACTGGACAAATGCCAGAACATTATCCACTTGAAAAGGGGTAGCTTCAGGTTGCATCAAGATGATCATAGGTCCAGCATATTGTGCGTGTCTCCTTCGCCTGTTGTCTCCTCCTCTCGCTCGGGATGGGGTGTGGTCGCCATCGGGTAACATCCGAGCAGCTTGACAAAGCTCGCTCGCCGCAACAGGCCAAGCAATGCTGCCTCGGCAGCTGGTTCCTGCCAGTGACCCTCGAAGTCCAAATAGAATAAATAGTCCCATGGGCGGTTGCGCCGCGGCCTCGACTCGATCTTGGTCAGGTTAATGTTGCGCTCAGCAAACTCGCCCAAGCAGCGATATAAAGAACCCGGTTGGTGAGGAGCGTGGCGCACACCAAAGATTAGGGAGGTTTTGCTGCGCTGAGCACGGGGTGGATCCTCGTCGCCCAGCACGAAGAAGCGCGTGAAATTGAAAGGTGCTCCTTCAATCTCAGCTTCCAACACGTCCAACCCATAGACGCGCGCTGCCAGCTCATTGCCAATGACCCCCAAATCGGGTTGCGGATTTTGAGCCAGCTCCTGTGCACTGCTGGCCGTGTCAAAGGCAGGGAGGGGCTGCAGGCCATAACGACCGAGGAATTTCTCACACTGGGCAAGTGCCTGAGGAGTGGAGCGCACGCGTTTCAGATCACTCAGTTTAACACCCGGCGTGGCCATCAGTGTGTAGCGGATGCGCATAATGACCTCGGCTCGGATGCGCAAGTCACGCTCCAATAGCAGCTCATAGACGTGCGGCCATGAGCCCACTAATGCATTCTCAACCGGCAACATACCCAGCTCTGCCTGGCCCGTCTCTACCGCGTCGAACACGCTCTCGAGCGAGTGGCATGGGAGGGTAGGGGTCTGGTCGCCGAAGTACTGAAAGATGGCACTCTCCGCATAGGCGCCATGTGTGCCCGGGAATGCTACAACTGGCATGCTCTCTTCACCTCGAAACAGCAGAATGCCACACAATGCAGGTCAGTCTAATGGGGGCAATTCTACCACGCATCGAGGCAATTGCATAGCATTCGCTCGCAATCTCCATTTGTTAAAGAAACATGCATATGCCTGAGCTGACCCCGCCCTTGGCTCATTCTCAGGCAAACCTGTGCAGTTGATAGCCCTCTTAAAAGCTCATTGTTGGCATTGACACACCCATCTACATGTACTATATTGGTCACTGTCTGAGCACGTCTCGCATGTTGTAAGAGGTATTACCTTCTTCTGGCAAGGCAAAACAGGTTGACAGGAGATACTTATCCTATGAACGTTGCCAATGTCTTTAATGAAATGGTGACAGCGTTTCCCTCAGAGAAGGCGGGCAATCTGCGCGCTCAATTCCAGTTTCGCCTGAGCGGAGAGGATGGCGGTGACTGGACACTGACTATCGCCGATCAGAAATGTACCGTCACGGAGGGACTCTCCCAGAAACCGGATGTTACCATCACGATGGATGCTGCCGATTTTATCAAAATGGTCAAAGGCGAGCTCCAACCGGTGGTGGCATTTATGCAGGGCAAACTCAAGCTCCAGGGTGATATGAACAAGGCGATGAAGCTCCAGGAGCTGTTCGCCAGTATAGGCACAGGCTCTTAGCCGTCGCCCCGGACAATCACCACGTTGCCTTAGCACCAGTGTTAGACCGGGCAAATTCCCCATTGGTGAGGTAGCTGCACCAGATAGCACGGTACGGACTATGCGTTACCTGGTACTCTCTGACATCCATGCCAACCTGTATGCTTTGCAGGCAGTATTGGAGCATGCGCAAGGACGCTATGATCACACGTGGTATCTGGGCGACGTCGTGGGATATGGCCCTCACCCTAATGAGTGCATTGAGATCTTAGCAGGCCTGCACTGTCTGGGCGTCGCAGGTAATCATGACTGGGCCGTGCTGGGCAAACTGGAGCTCGATTACTTCAATGTTCATGCCTCGCGTGTTCTGGTATGGACGCGGGCAGTTCTAAATCCTCTCCACATGCGCTTTCTGGAGTCGCTCAGCGAGAGGATGGTCGCAGAGGAAGATTTCACTCTGGTGCATGGCAGCCCACGATATCCTATCTGGGAATACGTGCTAAACAGCGTAGATGCTACCATTGCCCTGAAACACTTCTCCACGCGTTACTGCTTGCTTGGACACACGCATGAACCGGTAATATTCCAAGCACCCGACACCGCCAATGTTCTGTGCTATGAGATACCCTTGTGCGCCGACTCCAGTGCCCGTTCGTTGCCTGGTGTGTCTCTCATCATCAACCCGGGCAGTGTGGGGCAGCCACGCGATGGTGATCCACGTGCGAGCTACATAATTCTTGACTGTGAGAGACGCATTCTCGAGCATTTTCGCGTGGATTACCCCATTGAACGTACCCAGGAAGCTATGCTGGCCCTCGATTTCCCTAAGCCTCTTGTCTATCGGCTGAGCTTAGGTCGCTAGAAGGAAAGAATAGAAGAAATGCCTCATTGCACCGGCTGTACAGTCGGTGTAACAGGAGTCTGTGCAGGCAAAGCTGTTGCCGTCGGTATGCTGGTAGGCGTTGGGGTGAGAGTGGCTGGTGCCAAGCTGATCTGCACCTCGATGGTCTCAGGCATGACACTTTCGACGTGCAACGACTCAGGTACTACAATTGTCGGCTTGACCTGGTGTGTTCCGACTCCAAGGCCAAATAGATTGGCGATCACTTGCACATCTTGAATGGTGAGCGACTGCAGGCGCGGCAAGGGACCAGACAAAATAACATCCACTTGAGGTGGACGCGCCACTGCCGACAAAGTTTCTGCCAACCCCTGGAACTGCACTCTACGTTGAACGGTCTGACCTCCTTCGACGGCAGCTACTTGAATCGTCACTTGCACGCCTCCGAGGGTCTGGCTCTCTCCCGATTCAGGTTGCACAACCGAGACACCTTGAGGTAGATCCAGCGCAACACGCTCGGTGACATTAGCTGTGGCATTCGTGACATCCACCGGCATTGTCTCAATATATCCAGGTAGTTCCCTCAGGGCAGAGGGATTGCCCACCAAAGTCACAGTGGATGGAGACACCGTGATGTTGCTGATCCAGTAGCCAGAAGCCACTTCGCCCTTGACACGCACACGCACAGACACATCACGATAGCCAAAGCGCTGTTCCACGGGCACTGTCACTGTGACACGGGCTGGATCCAACACGACACGGGTCACCGGGTCACCGTTGGCGTTGCGTGCCGAGAGCTCCACAGTGCGATGCACAGTCTCCTTGGCGCCACGCAGGTAGACTTCCCCCGCCGCATAGCTAACCTGACTAACTTGAGGAGCCGCACCACTGACCGTTGTAGTAATGGGAGCAAAGACCGGGGCGCGCGCGATGTAGCCTATTGGCGCGCTGTCGATCACCTCGATGCGAACGGGCACTCCAGCCACTAGCAGTTTCTCGAGCCGGACATTGACTGTGGCGGGACGCTTCTCCAATATGGAAATTGCGGCATCAGCCACCTGCACTCGGACAGGCACTTCGTGCAAACCGGGCTCCAGACCAGCCAGATCGATCCAAGCACGAAACTTGGCAGGCGAAATACCATCCCAGCTGGTCTGGGGCGCCATCAACCGTAACTGCACGCGGTCCGGCACATCACCGAATATCACTGTGCCGGGAGGAAGGTTCTCGATTTCGATCGGGATAGCGGGTGCATAGTCAGCTTCCACTGGGGGGTTCTGCTCGCGCACCGCCACAAACCAGACCATCGTCCCCAATATCACTGAGAGTATGAAAGTGCTGACTGTCCGGGGGAGCTTCCTCATCATGACTCACTCCCTTTGGCACCAAAGCGACTTCGCAACCAGGCCAGCCAGCGTGGCCATGCTTGCTCAATTTGAGGGCGATAAACTGCTGTCAGCACCTTAGCGAGACGGCTCTCATCCAGGCGCCGAATCAGCCGGCCTCCATAGGCAATAGAGATGATACCCGTTTCCTCGGAAACAACCACTGCGACCGCGTCGCTGATCTCGGAGATACCCAATGCGGCACGATGACGGGTGCCAAGGTCAATATCACCTACTGCTGAGGTGCTGATTGGTAGCACAGCACTCGCTGCCACAATACGGTCTCCGCGCACTACAACTGCTCCATCGTGCAACGGGGTGCGCGGAAAGAAGAGAGTGAGCAGCAACTCGCGGGAAATCTCACCATTGATTGGTACTCCCGTTTCTATAATATCCTGCAGTCCCACCTCGCGTTCCAGGACTATCAGGGCGCCATGGCGAGAACGCGACAGTTGGATACATGCCTGGGTGACGATCTCAATAGTATCACGCAATCTGCTCGCACTTGTGCGCAGGCTCAGAAATCCACCGGTCGTGCTGCCCAGCCGTTCCAAAAGGCGACGGAGTTCTGGCTGGAAGACTACAGGGACCGCTACAAGCAGTGCCGGCAAGGAATTACGAATCAACCAGCTTACAGCAGTTAGCTGGACCACATTGGATACCATTACTGCAAACACCACAAGGATCACCATCCCGCGCAGCAATGGCATCGCTCTGGTGCCCTGGATGAGAGTGAATAGCCAGAAGAAGATCAGCGACACCAGCAAGATGTCGAGCACACTCAACCAGCCGAGCCGCGAAAGAATGAACAGAAAATCCGTCAAGCGAATTACCTCCTCAGATCACCGTCTTGACGACAAGAGCGGAACATCTAACTTGGAACATCCCTGTGCGACAGCCTTTGCAGGAGACAAAAGCATCATCGTGGATAACCCGCTGACGTGGCGCACTAGGTCAACCTCGACAGTGCGTCACACTGTCCTTAACTCACCGACGGCACACTGCCACCCTGCAAGCGGATGAGCAGACGCTGATATAGCTCTGGCTGCTCCGGCCCCAGCTTCAGAATGGTCTCCAGAGTTTTACGCGCTTTGTCTCGTAAGCCTGCCTCCAGCTGCAGGCGACTCAAAGCTGTATACTCCGCGATTGCTTGCTTGGTAAGTCCTTGCGCAGCGTAGAGCTCCGCCGCACGGGCACGCAATCCCATCTCATCGGGGTGAACACGTATCAATTCTCGCAACACATCAGGGATAGCATGGAATTTGCCCTGTGTGTAATATGATTCACATAGCCGATCCAATGACTGTAAGGCTGCTTCGCTGCGTCTTTGCTTAAGGTACAGGTCCACCAGACGAAGACGTGCTTGCTCGTCATCCGGCAATAGAGCTACAATAGACTCATAAGCCCAAGTGGCACGTATCCAATCTACACGCTGGATGAATATGTCCCCCATGCGTCGCAGAATTTGCACCTCCCACGTGGTGCGCTGTGACGACCTAGCTACCAGACGCAATGCTTCTTCATACTTCTCCAAAGCTCGATCCAAATCCGCCAACTGATAGTAGGTATCGGCCAAGATAAGATATTGGCCCAGGATTTCCTCTACATCTATGCCGCCATGCTCTGACAACAGCGTGATGAGCTTGGAACGTGCGTTGACGTCCATGGGCGACTGTTCTAATACAGCGCGACAGAGCTCAAATGCTTGCCGAAGATCGCCTCGCACCCTGTAGCTGTCAATGATGCTCATGTACAGTGCACTAGCTTGCTCGTGATAACCCTGCAAAGTTTGCAGCTCTGCTAACCGCACATACAGCGGCAAGTGATCTGGTGCACGACTGATAGCATATATGCACTGCTCCATTGCTGTTGCCAGCATGTTATGCTCTACTAGGTCCTCTACCAGAGCCATTGTATCCACGATCAGCCCAGTTTCAGGAGACTGCAGGTATTCAGCTAACGTTCGAGGAGCCTCCCTCGCTGCAACCCTGTCCATATTGTGACGTGCCTGTTGCGCCAGAAGTTCCCAATGCGGGTGCGAGAAGAAGCGGGTCAGGGTATTGACGAAGGTCTTAGCCTCTTGGGAATCTCTGCGTGCCAGATACCTGTCGGTCAGACGCTGATAGGCCAGGTTCATTTCCTGGATTTTCTCAGGGTCAGTGACTGCCAGATCAACCGTTCGTATCACTTCGAGGAAATGCTCCAACGCTCGGTCCACCATGCCAGCAGCCCAACAGGTGAGACCAAGCGCGTAATGAGAACCCAAAGCAAACTCGCTATTGCGCATGGAATGACGAAAAGCTTCAATGGCATCTTCATAGCGCTGCCGCTCGTAGTACAGGCAACCTAAATTGAAGGACAAGGCAGTGTCATTGTATCCAGCACCAAGAGCCCTGCGGAAGAACTCAATCGCATCATCCAGTTGTCCACGCGTTTGCCGATCAATGGCCTGACTGATAAGGGATACCAGCGTAAGGGTCGTAGAATCTTTATCCTCCGCTGCAAACAGGGTGTCTGCCAGCTTCTGCAACGCACGCCGGCGAGCGCGCTCAAACGGATCATCTTTGACCATCGCGCCCTCGTCTTCTATGTCATCAAAGTTGAGCAATTCCACGGCATCTCCGGTAGTTTTATCCGCGCTATCGGGCGACGGAGGCGTCCCGACCAGCGAACCCGTAGCAAGGATCTCAAAGGAGCTGAGCGCCTCGAGACGTGCTCGCGCCAGGCTGTTATCTGTATCGAGGCGAAGCGCCTCCTGATAACACGCGCGAGCCTTTTCTCGCTCCTTTCTGCGTTCATAAATAGAGGCCAGCGACACGCATTCCATTGCGGCTTGGCGATGACGTCCAAGGCGTTCCAACGTGGAAATCAACCGCTGGTGTGCTTCGATCCGCTCCGGCGCCAGGCGGACAACACGTGTCCACGCACTCGCAGCTGCTTCCGAATCGCCTCCTTGAGAAGCCAGCTCGGCCAGTCTGTAGTACGTTGCAGCTGCCTCCTGCAACGAACCCAGTCTTTCTTGCACGTCGGCCAAGCTTTCGAGGGCCAACCGATCACCGGGTGCTAGTTGGGTGGCGCGTTCAAATGCCTTGAGCGCCAGCTGGAGCTGCCCCATGCCAACCCAAGATTTGCCTATTCCGATGGTAGCAGCCAGATCAGTTGGAAATTCGCTCAGCGCGCGCCGATAGGCCTCCGCAGCCGCTGTCCATTCGCTTCGCTGGCTGTGCTGGATCGCCTTGCGCATCCATTGCACATATGCCTTGTGATCGCCGGCCATACCAAGCCTTATACCTCGTAAGGCAGAACGAGAACTAAGGGGCCTGATCTACCAATAGGAAGGCCAGGATCCCTTTTTGAGCATGTAGGCGATTCTCTGCCTGGTCGAACAACACGGAGTGTGGGCCATCCGCTACGTCGTCTGTGATCTCCTGACCGCGATGCGCAGGGAGACAATGCATCACAATAGCATTAGGATGGGCATGAGAAAGCAAGGCAGCGTTGACCTGATAGGGCGGGAAGACCGCCTCACGCTGTGCTTTTTCCGCTTCCTGTCCCATACTGGTCCACACATCCGTATACACCACTTGAGCACCCTTGACCGCTGCCACGGGGTCGTTAGTGATGGTAACCCGGCTGCCCGACTGGCGCGCGAAGCTCTCCGCGAGTGACAACACCTCGGAGGGTAACCCATACCCTGGAGGATGGCCGAGGGTGAAATCCATTCCCAACTTTGTGGCAGCGAAAAGTAATGACACAGCCACGTTGTTGGCATCCCCTATGTAAGTCAACTTCACACCTTTGAGATGACCCAACTTCTCCCAGATGGTAAACACATCGGTGATCCCCTGGCACGGGTGGCTGTAATCGCTGAGGCCATTGATCACTGGCACGCGAGAGTATGTGGCGAGTTCCACCACGTGTCGATGGGCAAAGACTCGCGCCATGATTACGTCCACGTAGCGTGAAAGCACCCGTGCCACATCGGGCACACTCTCCCGTTCGCCCAAGCGAATCTCATCGGGCGAGATATACAGAGCCTGCCCTCCAAGTTGGAGCATTGCCACGTCAAACGAGATGCGCGTGCGCAAGGAGGGCTTCTGAAAGATCATTCCCATAACCTTGCCTTTCAGGATCGGTCTGTTGCCGCCGGAGCGCCATTCATCCTTCAGCTGACGTGCCCGATTCAAGATGTGCCATAGTTCTTCCGTTGAGAGGTTGGCAATGCTGATGAGGTGTTTCATGATAGATCTCCGAGATAGTTTTTTGCGTTGTAAGGGCATACACCCCTGAATATGGCAACCGAAACCCAGCCGGCGCAACACATTCCGTCGCCCGGGTGACACTAATAGTATACTACAAGTGAGGTTCGGGCGAAAGGCTATATCATGGCACAGAACCCGAAACAAAAAGTGGAGGTCTCAGCTTCTGTAGAAGGTGAAGAAGAAGCCCATCTACCCCTTGACATTGGGTCAAAAGCTGGTATAATGGATATGGTATCGGTACCACAAAGAATTTATCGCATCGTGACGATATCAATCTCCATGTTATAAGCGCACTAAACATCATATGAGACCTCCTTGCAAGCCGATGCCAGGACAGCTTGGATGAGCCCAACAATCCGTGACGTAGCACGCCAGGCAGGTGTTGCTCCTATTACAGTATCCCGGGTGATCAACAACTCGGGTTATGTGAGTCAGGGGACCCGGGCGCGGGTGGAAGCTGCCATCACCGATCTACGCTATGTGCCTAACACACTGGCACGCAGCCTGCGCTTCAAGAAGACGCGCGTCCTAGCACTCATCGTGACCGACATCACCAATCCCTTTTGGACTACAGTGGCACGTGGGGTTGAAGACCTCGCCAATGAGCACGGGTTCAATGTCATCCTCTGTAATACGGATGAAGACGAGGCAAAACAAAACGCCTACTTGCAAGTATTGCTGCAGAAGCGTGTGGACGGCTTCCTCCTCGTCCCGGCGCGCAGTGCTGCGGAACCGGTGTTGACTATCCAGGCACAGAACGTGCCTGTGGTCGTGTTGGATCGTCAGATTCCGGGTGCAGCAGTGGATATAGTGCGCAGCGACTCAGAGGGTGGTGCCTATCGCCTGATTAGATACCTTTTGGCCCTTGGGCATCGTCGCATCGCTGTCCTCTCTGGTCCTCAGACGATTTCGACAGCAGTTGATCGCGTAGCCGGGTATCGGCGGGCACTGGCCAATGCAGGCCTTCCACCCAGTGCAGAGTTGGTGTTCTACGGTGCCTACAATATCGAGAGTGGACACCAAAATGCACTGCGTGCATTGGCCAGCACACCACGTCCCACCGCGCTCTTCGCGGCCAACAACTTTATTGCCATCGGTGCGCTGCGTGCCCTCGACGAAATCGGGCTGCGTGTCCCAGAGGACATTGCGTTGGTCTGCTTCGATGATGTGCCTCTGTGGCTGCAGATTAACCCCTTCCTCACAATGGCTTCGCAACGTGCCTATCTCATGGGTCAACGTGCCACCGAGCTGCTCCTAGAACGCCTGGCTAGCCACAACCCGACGGATCCGCGCGAGATCGTGCTTCCGGTGGATATTGTCATTCGAAAATCGTCCGGTTCAATACGGCAGCAGGATACCCTTGCTCCAGACAGGGAATGTTTGCCAGTTGGAGAATTTGGCGCACGGACAGAATAGTGTGGAGGCGCATAGGGAGGAAGAGAGTGAACCATCGGGAACGAATGCTAACTGCACTTGACCGTGGAAAACCAGATCGCTTGCCCGCCACCATCCACGGCTGGATGGACCACTGGGCCAACAAGTATATGAACGGCGCGGACCAGTTCGAAATCTACCGCCATTTCGACATGGATGCGCAGATATTCTACTTTGCCTGGCTGGACGAACCAGTTGTTTCCGCTATGTACTTCACTGGCGATCTGGTACCCGGTCCGAATTGGAAGGTGAGCTACCAGATCGTCAAATCGGACGCTATATCCACCATCTACAAGTTCACCATCGAGACACCTGAGGGTCTGCTGACCAAAACAATGGAAAAGAACGACAAGATGGCCTGGGTGACGGAGTATCCGATCAAGCAGAAGGAACAGATTCACTGGATCCGCAAGTATATGCCCCTGCCGCGACCGGATATCAAGCGGATCAACCAGGCCTTTGAGCGAATGGGGGATATGGGCATCCTGCGTGCAGGTATTTTTAACCATCAAGGAGGATGCTGGCAAGACGCTTGCAATTATGTGGGCAGTCAGCAGATGATCCTGGCCACTTTCGATGATCCTAGCTGGGTGCACGAATTTCTGGGTATCATTTTGGATTACAAGCTCAAGTTCATCGAGAGCTTGCGTGGTGCTCGCATCGATATGCTGGAGAACGGCGGTGGTGACGGTAGCATGTCGGTGATCTCGCCGGCTATCTTCGAGGAATACTGTGTGCCCTACGATCGCCAGATATCAGCTGCACTGCACGACATCGGCATTCGCACGGTCTACCACACGTGCGGCAAGATGATGGCCCAGCTGGAGCTCATCAAGCAAATTGGCTGCGATGCAAGCGAGACGCTCACCCCACAGGGCATGGGGGGAGATGCCGACCTGCGCAAAATCAAGCAGACGTTGGGTGACCAGATGGCGCTCATCGGTGGCTTCAATCAGCAGACCGGTTTCGAGCGTGGCAACCCCACGATTATTCGCAAGCAAATCGAAACCATCTGGGAGGAAGCTGCTAAGGATGGTGGGTATATTATGGCTGCGTCCGATCACTTTTTCGAGGGCGACCCAGAGAACATTCGTGCTTATGTGGAGATCGCCAAGGAATTTCGTTACTGAGCTGGAAGGGTCTCAGATCTTGTCGCGCAGTTGTGCCGATCTTAAGCGGGTATTTCGATGGAGATGACGTCGCGAGAGCGTGTGCTCGCCACCTTTGCACATGAAGAACCGGACCGCGTGCCGACGTGGTTGGGTGCATCGCCTGAATTTGTGGGGCTGGCATGCCACCATTTAGGGCTGCCGGATGATGAGGCACTGCGTCGCTATCTCGGAGACGACTTCCGACGCGTGTACGCGCGCTTCGCCGGTCCATCCTGGGCGCATCCCACGCAGGGATTGACTTGCGAAGGCGCAGTATATCGCTCCCCCTTTGGTGTGGAACGGCGCGGGTACGGCTATGGACAGCCTTTTAACCATCCGCTGGAGCACGCTACCACGCTGCGCGAGGTCGAGGATTACCCTTGGCCAGACCCGGTGTGGATGGATCCCTCTGACATTCGTGAGCAGGTAGCACAATGGGATGGACAATACGCCATCCTGGGTGGTGACTGGTCGCCCTTCTTCCACGACGCGATCGACCTGCTTGGTATGGAGAATATGCTGGTTAAGATGTACGAGCAACCTGAGCTGGTGGATGCAGTTCTAACGCATGTCGTTGACTATTATTTTGGTGTCAGCCAACGCATCTTTGACGCTGCCGCGGATGTGATTGACATTTTCTTCATTGGCAACGACTTCGGTACCCAGACAGGACCCGTTATGAGCCCAGCTCTGTTCCGACGTTTCATCTTGCCCCATCTCAAGCGGCTGGTAGACCTCGGGCATGCTTACGGTCTGAAAGTTATGATGCACTGTTGTGGGGGGTTCTTCCCTTTGATCCCACTTATGATCGAGGTCGGCCTGGATGGCCTGCAATCGCTGCAACCGTGCGCCCGAGATATGGAGCCTGCGCGTCTGAAGCAGGCGTTCGGCGACAAAATTCTGTTGAATGGCTGCATCGATACCCATCATGTGCTCATCAAGGGCTCGCCGGAGATGGTGCGGGCTAGGACGCGCGAGATATTGGAGATTATGAAGCCGGGTGGTGGCTATGTTGCGTCGCCCAGCCACGATTACCTGCTGCCGGAGACTCCAGTGGTGAACGTCATCGCCATGTACGAGACAGTGAAGGAGTTTGGGCGATATCGGTGAGCTTCTATTGAACGAAGTGGCCCATATGCATTAAGTCTAGGAGGCATCTGCTATGAAACGTTATGGCCAAGTCATTCGTCTGAAGCCGGGCGTTTTGGAGGAATATAAGCGCTACCATGCCAATGCCTGGCCGGAAATCCTCGATATGATCCGGCAATGTAACATTCGCAATTACTCGATCTTCCACAAAGACGGCTACCTCTTCGCCTATTTTGAGTATGTTGGCGATGACTTTGATGCTGATATGGCGAAGATGGCGGCCGATCCTAAGACGCAGGAATGGTGGGCCATTATGAAACCGATGCAAGATCCACTGCCCACCCGTGCTGAAGGCGAGTGGTGGGCCAATATGGAGGAAGTGTTTCACACGGACTGAAACTGGAGCTGTAATCTATGGAGCGCGCCAACTCGATGACACCACGCGAGCGTGTGCTGGCGAGTATTGCACATCGCGAACCCGATCGGGTGCCAGTGGATCTGGGTAGTACTCCCAGCTCGGGCATCTCCGCTATTGCCTACCATCGACTGAAGCGCTATCTGGGCATCACCGCCGGGCACACGCGAGTCTATGACGTGGTGCAGCAGCTGGCGCAACCCGAAGACTCTATCCTCGACCGCTTTGGAATAGACGTGCTCGACATCGGACGAACTTTCAACACTTCGGATGCTGACTGGTACGACGTGGTGCTAAGCGATGGGATGACGGTGCAGTTCCCTGCCTGGTTCCGCCCGGTGAAACGACCGGATGGCGGTCTGGACGTTTTCGATGCCGAGGGCGATCGCATTGCAACTATGCCAATGGGCGCGACCTTCTTTGATCAGACATGCTTCCCTTATCAGGATGGCTATCCGGCCAGCTATCAAGAGCTGCCACGTGCGATGCGCAAGGTTCATTGGGCAGCACTAGCACACAGCCCATGGGACCACGCGGGAGAACCCGATTTCTGGCAGCAGCTGCGCCAGCGCGCGCTGGCCTTGCGGCAGTCCTCCGATCGAGCGCTGATGATTGTGGCGGGGTGCAATCTGTTCGAGTGGGGCACCTTCTTGCGCCGCATTGACAACTTCCTGATGGACCTGGTGTCGAACCCAAGTGAAGTAGAACGTCTGCTGGATGCGCTAATGGAGCAGCATCTCGCCACCTTGGAGAAGGTCTGCCAAGCCGTTGGTGACGTGGCCGATGTCATTCGCTTTGGCGACGATCTGGGTATGGATACGGGGCCTTTTATGTCGCCGGCTATATATCGGCGTCTGTTCAAACCGCGTCACAAGATGCTGTGCGATTATGTTAAACGTCATACGCGTATGCACACCTTCTTGCATTCATGCGGCTCGATCTATCGGCTGCTCCCCGATCTGATTGAGGCAGGCTTCGATATCATTAATCCGGTGCAGACAAACACGCGCGACATGGAGCCGGAACGTTTGAAGAGGGAATTCGGCCGGGATATCACCTTCTGGGGTGGCGGCTGTGATACCCGATCAGTCTTGAACCGTGCCACGCCGGAACAGGTCAAAGCACACGTAAAGCGCAATCTGGAGGTTCTAGCGCCTGAAGGGGGATTTGTGTTCACGGCGGTGCACAACATCCTCCCAGATGTGCCACCGGAAAACGTTGTGGCCATGTTCGAAGCTGTGGAGGAGTTCAGCGTGTGACCTTCATAACGAAAGCAATACCTTCACATGCGGAGGGATAACGTGTTAGCCAATCGATCAACTTCCTTCGAGGAGCAGACACAGTAATGGAAAGAACGCCTAATTGCCTGGCCAAGCTGGACCGGATGAACAAAGCGCTCCATCATCAAGAGGGAGATCGCGTGCCAATCAGCGACTTTTTCTGGAGTAATTTCCTGCGACGCTGGCGGGAGGAGTTGGGCCTTCCTTCCGACGCTAGCCCCTATACCTACTACGACCTGGATTGGATTGTCACTATCCCCAATATGGATCCCCACATCAAAGACTTTGAAGTGCTGGAGGAAACGGAAGATAGCATCACGGTGCGTACCGGCTTCGAAGCAATCATTCAGCGCAAATCGACGTACCCAATGCCCCGTTTCCTCAAGTTCGAGACCGACACCATTGAGAAGATGCGATCTTTCCAGTTTGACGACCCGTGGGACGAGCGCCGTTACTTCAAAGGGGGTGATAACCAGCTAGCCGGGGTCGGCGACACACTCACACGCAACTCGCCACCGTGGATCGAAACCGTGAAATCAATCTATCCAGATTTTCCTGTCTACGGGAGCGTCTGCGAAGGACATGAGATGACCTGGCGCATCCTAGGCCAGGAGAATGTGCTGTTGTGGAGCGCGGAGTACCCCGACGAGCTGGCGCGCTTTGTTGATCGCGTCCATCAGTTCAATCTGGGCATTGCTGAGGCGCAGATCAAAGCTGCCGATGGGTTGCTCGATGGTATGGTGATCTGGGGCGACGTTGCGTACACCAAAGATTTGTTCTTCCCGCCAGCCTACTGGCGCAGAGTTTTCAAGCCCGGTCTGAAAGCCCTGGTAGATCTGTGTCATTCGTATGGACTGCCGGTTATCTATCACGGCTGTGGCAACGTCAAGCGAATCTTTGAAGATTTCATCGAGGTGGGGATAGATGCTTACAATCCCTTGGAGGCCAAGGCTGGCCTCGACGTGGTTGAGCTGCGCCGCCAGTATGGACACCGCATTGGCTTTTGCGGCAACATCAGCGTGATCGAGTGGGCGCAGTTCGGACCAGAACAGCTCAAAGCGATGGTGCTGCGCAAGCTAAACGCAGCCAAAGGGGGCGGTTACATCGTGCAGTCCGACCATTCGGTGCCTGACAACATCTCGCCTCAGAACTATGAGATCGTGGTCAATCTGGTGCGCCAGTATGGCCGTTATCCCTTGCAGCTGGGTGAGTATGACTTGCCCGATGTGCACTAGAGGGTCATAGGGGTCGCGTGCAACGATAAGCTCAGAAAGGGGGTGATTAGCTGCAAGTTGTGACAAAGTGTGGATCAGCTTATGGCCAAGTTACTTCCAACCAGTGTTTTCAGTTTCTACCTGATATAGAACGTAAAGGAGGAAGAGCAAATGTCCACCAAGAAAATGACGCGCCGGGATTTCCTGAAGTATGCAGGTTTGGCCAGCGGAGCAGCCGTGGCTGCCAGCGTAATGGGTACCTTGCCTGCTGCGGCAGCGGAAGCGACAGAGAAACCCTCGCTGTTCCAGTTCCCGCACATTCAGAAGAAGGAATTCGAAGGGGTCATTGTGCGCATGCTCGCCATCAGTGGCGCCAACTACGATGAGCTCTACAAGATCATTCCTGAGTGGGAAGAGCAAACTGGCGCCAAGGTGGAATTCGTCTTCAAAGGCGATGGTTTCCAGACCGATAAGCGTCTGGTACAGGACTTTGCCGCCGGCACGGTGGACTACGACGTATGCTGGGATCACAGCAGCTTCTTCTCTCAGTACGTCAAGGCGGATGGCCTGGAGCCCCTCGAAAACTGGTTCAGTGACGAGGAGCTGGCTGACTTCATTCCACGCCTGGTGGATGCCACCCGTCGCGATGGTCATCTGTGGGTGATCCCACGCCACTTCGACATTTCGTGCATGCACTATCGAACCGACCTCATGGGCGCTGATCAGGTGCCTGAGACGTGGGATCAGTTCAAGGAGCTGGCTAAGCAGCTGACCGATCCCGCCAAGGGCATCTATGGTACACAGTTTGCTGGTAAAGAAGAGGCACTCAGTGGTCGCTTCTACGAGGTGATGACTGCCGAAGGTGGACAGCTGTTCAATGAGAAATGGGAGCCCACCTTTAACAGTCCGGCCGGTGTCAAGGCTGCGACAATGTTTGCTGAGCTCTATGCAGCCGGAGCCATGCCGCCTGGCATGACCAGCTTCGTATGGGAAGACGTAGCCAAGAACTTTGCCGCGGGCATCATCGCCATCTACAGTGAGTGGTACGGCTGGTACAGCTTCTTCCAGGATCCCAGCGCTAGCAAGGTGGCGGGCAAGTTCGATCTGGCGCGCCAACCGATGGGCGATGGCAAGATTCACAGTGGCTGGGCCGGCCATCATGGCTTCTCCATCACCAAGGCCAGCCAGAACAAGCCGGCGGCTGCTTCGCTGATCAAGTGGCTCACCAGCGTCAAGGGCAACGAGCTCGAGGCCAAGCTGGGCTTCCTAGTCGCCCGCCAGAGTGTCTGGGAAAAGATCATCGTCGAAGCAGAGACCTCGACCGACCCGCTGGCCAAGAAGCGTCTCGAACTGGCGCTATTGCAGGCGCAAGAGGACTTCAAGACCCCGCCCCTGATCGCCGAGTGGCTGCCTATGTCAAACATCCTGTACCCCATCCTGCAGCAGATCATCCTGGGCGATGTCGAGCCGCAGAAGGGGCTGGACGATGCTGCAGAGCAGGTGCGCGATATGATGGCGAAGGCTGGCTATTACGGTACCGGTGCGTAGGCACTGCGTGATTGAGTGACCATAAGACGGCTGAGCGATCCCGATCGAACGAGGATCGCTCAGCATCCTGTAGTTTGCTCCTAGGAAGGTTATTATGGCAACAATCTCGGTGACGAAGAGCCCGGCTCGGGCGCGAGTATTCGAAATCTCCGCCGACGAGGCAAAACGGCTGCCATGGCTGTTGCTGACGCCAGGGCTGGTTGCCCTGGCAGTGGTGGTCGCCTTTCCGATGTTCTATTCATTCTATCTGAGCTTCACCAACTACGACTTGACCCGGCCGACCACTGAGTTCGTCGGGCTGTACAATTACATCAAGCTCTTCTCCAATGCGACCTTTTGGCAGGCATTCGGTCGCACAGTGTTGTTCATGACGCTGGCCGTCAACCTGGAATTCCTCATCGGTTTGGCAATTGCCCAATTGATGGCCAAAGCGCTCTTGGGGCGCGGCCTGTTGCGCACTGTATTGATGATGCCCATGATGTTCGCCCCTGTGTTGGTGGGATTCCAGTTCAAGTGGTTCTTCAACGATCAGGTAGGTCTGGTGAACAACTTGCTGTTCACGCTCACCGGCCAGCCTCACATCATCCCTTGGTTGGTCCAGGTGCCCCTCGGCTTCATCAGCATCCTGGTGGCCGAGGTCTGGATGGGCACTCCCTTCATGGTGATCATCCTGGAAGCTGGCATCCTGTCATTGCCCACCGAACCCTTCGAGGCGGCTGAGGTGGACGGTGCCTCGGGGTGGCAGAAGTTTCGCCATCTCACGTTCCCGATGATCGGGCCCTTCATTTACACCGCGATGGCGATTCGCTCGCTCGATCTGGCGCGTGTGTACGACGTGGTGAGTATTATGACAGGTGGTGGCCCCGGTACGCGTACCGAGCTGATCTGGACGTATGTCTATCGGTTGGCGTTCACTGGCCATGACTACGCTACAGGTAGCGCCATGTCCTATGTCACCGTGATCGTCAGCTTCCTGTTCACCTTCTTCCTGTTCCGGAACGTTATCCGCAGCCGTTGGGAGGGTCGAGAATGAGCGCTATCGGTTATACCAAAGCGGGTCGCCGCCCCCGCATAGGCGATTACCTGAGAGACGCGGCGTTGTATCTGATCATCCTGATCTTCTTCCTGCCCGTGTTGTGGATCATCCTTACTTCGATACGGCCCAATATGGAGATCAACACGCGTCCGCCGATTTGGATACCCCGAGAACTGACGCTGGACTCATATAAGATTCTGCTGGGCTGGCCTACGCCTGAGGGTGCCTTCGGGTTAGGCAGCAACATTCCCTTCGGGCAGTATGCGCGCAACTCCATTATCATTGCCAGTGTGAGCACGCTTTTCTCGCTGACGTTTGGTACGCTGGCAGGCTATGCCTTTGCGCGCTTTGCTTTCAAGGGCAAGAATAGTGTCTTCCTGGGCATGATGTTAGCACGTGCCGTACCGGGCATCGCGTTGAGCTTGCCCCTGTTCGTCCTCTTCGCCCGGCTGGGTCTATCGGACTCGATTCTGGGGATGATCATCACTTATGTGGCGCTCAACGTTCCCTTCACCGCCTGGCTGATGGACGGCTTCTTCCGTGCCATTCCGGCCGAGCTGGATGAGGCAGCTCTAATTGACGGGTGCTCACGTTGGAGCGCCTTCCTGCGCGTGGACTTGCCCCTGGCACTGCCAGGCGCCGCTGCGAGCGGCATCTTCGCTTTCCTCACTGCATGGAACGAGTTCGCGCTGGCAAATGTTATCACGCGCACACCCGCTTCACGCACCTTTCCGCCAGCACTATATGAGTTCACCGGTCAGTTTGTGTCCGACTGGCGTGGCATGTGTGCTATGTCGGTGATGATGCTCATCCCGGCAATCATCTTTGTCGCACTGGTGCAGCGACAGCTGATGACTGGACTCACCTCCGGAGCAATGAAAGGGTAGCCGCATTAGGGTTCTGGATGGCGAGCAACCTGTGCCAGCGCATAGGCAGAGAATAAGATGGTGGACATCCCAATCTGATTCTTCACGAGGAGTGAACCTATGGACGATTTCAAACTGAATCCACCACGTAACCGCCTGATTGGCGCAATGCCGAAAATCGGGATTCGCCCCACCATCGACGGACGTCGCCAAGGCGTGCGCGAGGCTCTGGAAGAGCAGACGATGAATCAGGCCAAAGCTGTGGCCGAGTTTCTCAGCCAGAATCTGCGCCATTCCAATGGCTTGCCTGTGGAGTGCGTTATTGCCGATACCTGCATTGGCGGCGTCGCCGAGGCCGCCCAGACGGCCGAGAAGTTCGCACGTGAGGGCGTGGGTGTCTCGATCACGGTCACACCGTGTTGGTGCTACGGCGCCGAGACGATGGACATGGATCCGTACATCCCCAAGGCAATTTGGGGATTCAACGGTACAGAACGCCCTGGTGCGGTGTACCTAGCGGCAGTGTTAGCGGCACACAACCAAAAGGGTCTACCCGCCTTCAGCATTTACGGCCGCGACGTGCAAGATGCAGCCGATCGTAGCATTCCACCGGACGTGCAAGAGAAGCTGCTCCAATTCGCACGTGCCGCGCTGGCAGTCGCCACAATGCGCGGCAAATCATATCTCTCAATGGGTGGCGTCTCGATGGGCATTGCTGGCTCTATCGTAGACCATGCCTTCCTCGAGAGCTACCTGGGCATGCGCGTCGAGGTGGTGGATATGACCGAGTTCGTGCGCCGCATCGAACGCGAGATCTACGACAAAGACGAGTTTGTCCGCGCCCTCCAATGGACAAAGACCTATTGCAAGGAAGGGCGCGACTATAACCCACCAGAACAGCAACGCAGCCGTGCCCAGAAGGACAAGGACTGGGAGTTCGTCGTGAAGATGGCAATCATCGCGCGCGACTTGATGATCGGGAACCCGCGTCTGGCCGAGCTCGGTTATGCCGAAGAGGCACTGGGACACAACGCGATCGCTGCTGGTTTCCAGGGTCAGCGCCAATGGACGGACCACTTCCCTAACGGTGACTTCCTGGAAGCCATACTGAATTCCTCCTTCGACTGGAACGGCATCCGCGAGCCCTTTATTGTGGCGACCGAGAACGACTGTCTCAACGCGGTCGCTATGCTGTTCGGCCATCTGTTGACCAATACCGCCCAGGTCTTTGCCGATGTGCGCACGTATTGGAGCCCTGAGGCGGTCAAACGCGTGACCGGCTACCAGCTGACCGGTCGAGCAGCGGGGGGTATGTTGCACCTGATCAATTCGGGAGCAGCGAGCTTGGATGCCACCGGCCAGCAAACGATCGACGGGAAGCCTGCGATGAAGCCCTTCTGGGAGATCACCCCCGAAGAAGCTCGCAAATGCCTCGAGGCGACCACCTGGTACCCTGCTACCACCGCTTACTTCCGCGGTGGCGGCTTCTCTTCCAACTTTCTCACGCGCGGCGAGATGCCGATGACTATGTCGCGGGTGAACCTGATCAAAGGTTTGGGGCCCGTGTTGCAGATTGCTGAGGGTTATGCAGTGGACATTCCCCTGGAAGTGCATCGCATCCTGGACGAGCGCACCGATCGTACGTGGCCGACGCATTGGTTTGTGCCCAATCTCACCGGAAGTGGGCCGTTCAGGGATGTCTATTCAGTGATGTACAACTGGGGGGCTAATCACGCAGCAGTCAGCTACGGACACATCGGCGGCGAGCTGATCACACTGGCGGCGATGTTGCGCATCCCGGTGGCAATGCACAATGTCCCTGAAGAGCGCATCTTCCGCCCCAGCATATGGGGTGCCTTCGGAGCGATGGATCCTCAGGGGGCTGATTTCCGTGCCTGCGCCACCCTCGGCCCGCTATACGGTCGCTACGTCTAGATTTAGAAGCAACCTTCCTCTGTGCCTACGTGCGCAGCTGCTTGTTGGGGACGTCCAACCAGCAGCTGCACACTTCATAATTTCTGTGCTGTACGAGACACTCCGTGTTTTACTCTCATCTGTCGTCCTGAACCGGTACGATAGCTTTTTCTCAATTTGTTCTGCTTTGGTACAATGTTGTTAGGCGCGTTTCAAACAGAATCTTTGCATAGACTACCACATCGGTTAAGGTCACCTGGTGACAAATGGTTGTCCAATCGCTTGCTCCAGCCGATAGTGTTCTGCTCGGTCACCTCGCTCCCTTGCTCCGCGCCACGGCTGAGTTCGGTACCGCTAGCGGCCTCTTCACAAACAGAGCCGATCGTGATATGCTGGGCACGTTGGATAAGAGAGGGATAGGGTTCCTATACCAGGATAGGAGTTGAACATGACCTATACAACACTGGATGAAACTCAGATCAAAGAGCTGTTCAAGCAAGCTCTTGAGGAGTTGCTTCAAGAACGGAAAGACCTGTTGTATGATCTGGTCGCAGAGGTCATCGAGGATTTCGGGCTGCTAAGAGCTATAAAGGAGGGGGAAGGAACTGCGACAGTGCGCAGAGCAGAGGTGTTCCGAATTTTGGAGGGGACGCCTTGAAGGTTGAATTCAAGAGAAGTTTTGTCAGAGACCTGGAGCGAGTGAAGGATAAAGCGCTCAAGGAGCAAGTGAGGCAAGTGATAGAACAGGCTGAAGAGGCACAGACTCTCCAAGAGATAGGGGACATCAAGAAGCTGCGAGGCAGTGACCAGTACTATCGAATCAGGATAGGCGACTACCGCCTCGGTCTAGTAGTGGAAGAGCAAAAGGTCATCTTTGTGCGGCTCTTGCACCGGAAAGACGTCTACCGCTATTTCCCATAGGCGATGCATCACACGTGACAATTGGCATATGAACCATCATTAGGCCAAAGTGAGGGTTGCGAACAGGCTCGTTGCAGCCTATGCTGTGCGTGTAAGTAGACAGCAGGGGATGAGAGCAGTTATCTGATGAAAATCTTGCTTGCCAGCCCAGAATCAGATGTCTGGAACAGCCGCAAGCATATCCATATGGGGCTTGGCTACCT
>CAKZLO010000038.1 GCA_937127125.1 uncultured Ardenticatenia bacterium | reverse complement strand
CCCCTCTCCTAACCGTCCCCACGGGCTGCTGCCGTGATCTCGCTGTGGCACTCCTCCATCATTTTCAATTATATTATAACACACAAACATTACAATTCACATTACGAAGGGCCCAATTTCTGAAGAAAATCCCGGGCAATTTTAGAAAGAACCCGAATCTGTGGCCAGAGTTCGCCACATGATCGCCCGGGAATCTCACCAAACCGGAAAACCAGGTATGCAAACAAAGCCCTCGCGGCAGACCGGCCCAGCACTCCACACCATTATAGCACACTTCTCAAGTTTTTTGGTTTGAGTTGGATTAAAATAGCTCGAAAAATTCTTTTTTTGCCCACGATGCCCCAGATTGTGCCAAAATACACAATTGACAGCGCGTCCAGAGCGTGGTAAAATAGTAGAAAATCCTGTTCCCCAGGCCAGCGTCAGATCGTATTCACGCAATTGAGGATGCGTACGCGATGCTGATTGAATTTATTCCTGTGCTGGTCCTTTTTGCCCTGGCAACTGCGATTGCGGTGATCGCGCTGGTGCTCCCCGCTTTTCTGGGCCCTCGCCGTCCCAGCCGCGCCAAGATAGAGACGTACGAGTCGGGCAAGCTGCCCTACGGCGACGCGCGCTACAAAGTGCCCATCGGCTATTACAAGATCGCCTTGCTGTTCGTCATCTTCGATCTGGAGGTGATCTTCTTCTATCCGTGGGCGGTGGTGCTGCGGCAGCTGCACGTGTTCGGCTTGATTGAGATGGGTATCTTCACCGCTTTGCTGGTGGTTGGCTACGTGTACGAGTGGAAAAAGGGTGGTTTTGAGATGGAGTGATAGGCAGACATGTTACAGGGACAGGATGGACGAAGTGGTAGTTTAGGTATCTTGCTGACCACGCTGGAACAGGTGGTCAATTGGGGGCGCAAGTACTCGTTGTGGCCGATGACCTTCGGCTTGGCGTGCTGTGCGATGGAGATGATCGCGGCCGGGGCGCCCCGCTTCGACATTGCGCGCTTCGGTGCCGAGGTCTTTCGCGGCTCGCCGCGCCAGTGCGACCTGATGATCGTCTCCGGGCGCGTGTCCAACAAGATGGCGCCCGTGGTAAAACGCCTGTATGAGCAGATGCCCTATCCCAAGTGGGTGATCGCTATGGGCGATTGTTCCTCAGTAGGTGGGCCGTTTAACAACTATGCCATCGTGCAGGGCGTGGACAAGCTGATACCGGTGGACGTCTATGTGCCGGGTTGTCCCCCCCGCCCGGAGGCGCTGCTCGACGCCATCGTCAAGCTGCAGGAGAAGATTCAGCGCCATGAGAAGCTGGGCGATCGGTTGTAAGTCTGACGGCATGCTCCTGCGGACGCGGAGTATCCGCAGTCTGATTGTCGGGCGCGAGGGCGTGCGCCGATGAACGGATCCGATACCACAGCAGATGTCCTCAAAGCACGTTTCCCGCTCGCCGTGGAAGGGGTGAGCACGTTCCGCAGCGACCTGGTGATCACGCTCAAGCGCGAGTTTCTGCGCGACGTCGCCCGCATGCTGCGCGACGACCCACGCCTGCGCTACAACCTGCTGCTCGATCTGACCGCGGTCGACCGGCTGAAGCTGGGCATCACGCCACGCTTCGCCACGGTGTATCAGCTCTACTCGATCCCACGCAACCAGGCGGTGCGACTGATCGTGCCGCTGCCATGGGATGGCGAAACCGAGATGCCTGTCTGCCCCAGCGTGACGGACATCTGGCCGACGGCCGACTGGCTGGAGCGGGAGGTGTACGACCTGATAGGGATTCACTTCGAGGGCCATCCGTGGCTGCGCCGCATCCTGATGCCTGAGAACTGGGTGGGCCACCCGCTGCGCAAGGACTATCCGTTGGGCGGCGAGCCGGTCAACTTCTCGGGTGACCGCGACAACCCGCGCTTCGCCCATTTGGGGCAGCAGATCATGGAAGGGCTCTCCTTTCCCAGTGAGCTGCCGCCCGGCGTCGATCCCGAGAACCACATGGTGATCAACCTGGGGCCGCAGCACCCCGCCACCCATGGGGTGTTACGGGTGGTGGCCGAGCTGGCGGGGGAACAGATCGTGAGCGCCCACTGCGACGTCGGCTACCTGCACTCCGGCTTCGAGAAGACAGGCGAGAGCAAGCGCTACGAAAAGTTCATCCCCTACACCGACCGCATGGATTATTTGTCGGGGATGAACAACAACCTGGCCTATGTGCTGACGGTGGAAAAGCTGTTGGGTGTGGAGGTGCCGCTGCGGGCGCAGTATGTGCGCGTTATCTTGGCCGAGCTGCAGCGTCTCGGCAGCCACCTCTTCTGGCTGGCAACGCATGCCCACGACGTGAGCGGCACAATCCACAGCCTGTTGATGTACTGCCTGCGCGACCGCGAAATGATCCTGGACATCTTTGAGATGTTCTGCGGTGGGCGGGTGACAGTGACCGGCATGTGTGTGGGTGGCCTACGCCAAGACATTCCGCCCGCTTTTCCGGAGGCAGTCAAAGTCTTCCTGCGGGAGTTCCGCAAGCGCTTCAAGGAATACGACGCCATGCTGACGCGCAACCCCATCTGGGTGGCACGGTCGCAGGGCATCGGCTACCTGGCGCCCGAGGAAGCGATCGCGCTGGGCATCACCGGGCCCATGCTGCGCGCGGCAGGCATCCCGCTCGACCTGCGCAAGGTGCAGCCCTACTCCAGCTATGACCATTTCGAGTTCGAAGTGCCCACCGCCACCGAATCGGACTGTTACGCGCGCTATCTGGTGCGCATGCGCGAGATGGAGCAGAGCGCGCGCATCATCGAGCAGGCGATCAATCGGCTGCCAGGCGGGCCGTTCCGCACTGCCGACCGTAAGGTGGTCTTGCCGCCGCGCCCCGAGCTGGACACCTCAATGGAGGCAGTCATCCACCACTTCAAGCTGGTGACAGAAGGTTACAAGCCGCCGCCGGGCGATGTGTACGGCATGGCGGAAAACCCCAAAGGCATCCTGGGCTTCTACTTGGTCAGCGACGGATCGGCGATCCCGTATCGCCTGCACATCCGCGGGCCATCGTTTGTGAATCTGCAGGCGCTTGACACGATGGCGCGCGGGCACCTGCTGTCGGATTTGATCACCCTTATTGGGTCGGTGGATATCGTTCTGGGAGAGGTGGATCGCTGATGACATCGCAGGCATTCTATGAGGAGTTGCAGGGAGTGCTGAAAAAGTACCCTGTCAAGCAGTCGGCCGTGCTGGAGGCGCTGTACATCCTACAGCGCGACAAGAACTACCTGAGCGACGAGGACATCCACACAGCTGCCGAAGCACTGGAGATGACGGTGACCGAGGTGCAGGCGATCGTCGGTTTCTATTCCCTGTTTCGTCGTCAGCCGACCGGCAAGTACCTCATTCAGGTGTGCACCGACCTGCCGTGTGCGCTGCGCGGCGCCGATGCGTTCTACCGGCGCCTATGCGAGCGCCTGGGCCTGCCGCCCGAAGGGGGTACTACCGCCGACGGGCTGTTTACCGTGGAAGAGGTGGTCTGCCTGGCGGCGTGTGACCGCGCGCCGGTGGCGCAGATCAACCTGCAGTATTTCGAGCATTTGACGGACCAGGCAATGGATGCAGTCATTGCCCGGTTGCGTGAGCAAGGGTGATATGGCGTACTTGACAGAACACATACTACTGCGACATCGTGATGTGCCCGGCATCAAGACGATTGATGTCTACATGGCCCATGGAGGCTATCAGGCGCTGGACAAAGCGCTGAACACACTGCAACCGGCGCAGGTGACCGAGATGGTCAAGGCGTCTGGCCTGCGCGGGCGTGGCGGCGCCAGCTTCCCGACCGGGCTCAAATGGAGCTTCATCCCGAAAGATGCCCCAACCACTTATGTCGTGGTCAACGCCGACGAAAGCGAGCCGGGCACCTTCAAAGATCGCGAGATCATCGAGGGTAACCCGCACCAATTGCTGGAAGGCACTGCGCTGTGTGCCTATGCCATCGGGGCGTGCGTGGCCTACATCTACGGGCGTGGTGAGTTCCGTACCCTCTTCGTCGACCTGCAACGAGCGATTGATGAGGCATATCAGGCCGGCTGGCTGGGTCAGAACATCCGCGGCAGCAACTTTTCGCTGGACATCCACCTTCATCTGGGCGCCGGCGCCTACATCTGCGGCGAGGAGACAGCACTTCTGGAGAGCCTGGAGGGAAAGTTGGGCATGCCGCGCGCACGGCCACCCTTCCCGACGCAGTACGGTCTCTACGGCAAGCCGACAGTGGTCAACAACGTGGAGACGCTGGCCAACGTGCCACCGATCGTGCTGCATGGGCCGGAGTGGTATCGTCAGTTCGGCACCGAGCAGAGTCCAGGCGTCAAGATCTTCTGTCTGAGCGGCTGCATCAACCGGCCGGGCAACTACGAGCTGTCGTTGGGCATTCCCTTGCGCGTGCTGATCGAGGAGTGTGGTGGCGGGGCGCCCGAAGGACGGGCTATCAAGGCGATTCTGCCCTCCGGCGCCTCGTCACATCTCCTGCCGGGTTACAATCCGGAACTGCCTCTGGATTATGAGTCGTTACAGGCGGCCGGGGCACCGCTCGGCTCCGCTTCGTTCATCGTGCTGGACGAGACGGTGGACATCCCGTGGGCAATCGCGAAGGTCACCCACTTCTTCAAACACGAGAGCTGTGGCAAGTGCACCCCATGCCGCGAGGGGACGTATTGGCTGGAGGACGTTTATCGTCGGCTGCTCAACGGACGCGCCTGGCCGGGCGATGTGGAGCTGTTGCTCAGCATTGCCGAGCAGATGAATGGCAATTGCTTCTGTGCGTTGGGTGAGTTTGCCCTCTGCCCTGTGCGCAGCAGCATTGAGCATCTCCGCGCGGAATATGAGGCCCATGTGCCGCAGGGGAGCAGGTGAGTGTGATCAATGTCAATGGGTTGGTTGATTGGAGATAGGTTAAGGAAGTAGTTGGTAGGGGTTGAACGGTTCGTATGGATGTAACGTTGACGATTGACAACCGTGAAGTGACAGTTCCAGCCGGGACGCTCATCGTTGAGGCTGCTCGGCGTATTGGCATTGAGATACCCGTCTTCTGTTATCATCCCAAGATGTTGCCGGTGGGCATGTGTCGTATGTGTCTGGTGACGGTGGGGCTGCCAGTGGTCAACCGCGAGACGGGTCGGCCCGAAGTGGATGCAGCAGGCCAGCGCGTCATCCGCTGGTTACCTAAACCGGTGACTGCCTGCACCGAGCCGGTGAGCGAGGGGATGGTGGTGATCACGGACAGCGCACAGGTGGCAGCCGATCGCAAGGGCATCCTAGAGTTTCTGCTCACCAGCCACCCGCTTGACTGCCCGATCTGTGACAAAGGGGGCGAGTGCCCGCTGCAAGACCTGACCTATCGACATAGCCCAGGTGTCAGCCGCTTCGACATAGCCAGCAAGTACCACGCTGCCAAAGCGTATCCGCTGGGCGATCTGATTGTGTTGGACCGGGAGCGTTGCATCCTGTGTGCCCGTTGCACGCGCTTCCAACAGGAAATTGCCGACGACCCTGTGCTGGCGATTGAGAATCGTGGCCGCGATGCGATGATCGTCAGCTACTCCGAGCCTGCATTCAACAGCCACTATTCAGGCAACACGACCGACATCTGCCCGGTGGGTGCGCTGACCACGCGCGATTTTCGCTTCCATGCGCGGCCGTGGGAGCTGGAGCACACAGCAAGCGTGTGCAATCACTGCGGTGTGGGCTGCAACATTGTGCTGGACACACGCCTGGGCCGCATTGTCCGCGTGATGCCGCGCCAGAACGAGCTGGTCAACGAGGTGTGGATCTGCGACAAAGGACGCTTTGCACACCACTTCCACGCCAGCTCGCAGCGCCTGACCGTTCCGCTGATGCGGCAGGGCGGTCGGATGGTGGAGGTGAGCTGGGATGAAGCGCTGCAACACGTGGCGACACGCTTGCGCGCCATCTGTGAGCAACACGGCGCAGAGGCGATCGGCGGCATTGCCGGGGCACGCCTGCCCAACGAGGACCTCTATCTTTTCCAGAAGTTGCTGCGTCAGGTGATCGGCACCCCCAACGTGGACTATCGCGTGGGCCTGAGCGCTGGCTTTGAGGACGACATTGTCGCCGAGGTGGGTGTGGCGTGTGGCACCGATCTCGGACGCGTGGGGTGTGGCACAGCCATCCTGGTGCTCGGCAGCGACCTGGATGAAGAGGCCCCCATCCTCTATCTGCGCGTTGCCGGCGCCGCCCGACATGGCGCGACGCTTATCAACGCTGGCGGGCGCGCCACCAAACTCGACCAACGTGCCACCCATGTACTGCGCTATCGCTACGGCAGCGCGACCCACCTAGTGCTGGGGCTGCTTCACGTTGTGTTACACGAAACGAACGAGCAGGGACGGGCGCTGACTGGCAATGAGATTGTTCCCGGGCGCGTGCGAGGGTTGGCCGAATTGCGCGCCCATGTGAGCGAGTGGACGCCGGAGCGGGTAGCCACGATCAGCGGTGTGCCGGCAGAGGCCATCCGCGCCGCAGCACATGCTTTCGCAGCGGCTCAGAACGGCATCATCATCTACGGTGGCGAGGCAGGCAACCACCCAGCGCTGCGGCGTGCCATTGCGAATCTGGCCATTGTGACCGGCTTCGTGGGGCGACCCAATAATGGGGTCATCGCTGTGCTGGCACATGCCAACAGCCGCGGCGCCGAGGATCTGGGCATTGTGCCGCATCGGTTGCCGGGTTACGCGCCAGCGGAGAGGCATGGGTTGAACGCGACTGAGATGGTGCAAGGTGGTGTGCGCGCGTTGCTGGTGGCTGGCGCCGATCCATTCGCCATTTCGGCACGGCAAGTCAACCTAGAGTTCTTGGTGGTGCAAGAGCTCTTTATGAGTGCCACGGCGCAGCAAGCGGACGTGGTGCTGCCGGCAGTCGCGCCAGGCGAACGTTCCGGCAGCTATACCAACCTGGAACGTCGCGTACAGTACTTCCATCCCGCGTTACTGCCACCCGGTATGGCACGACCCGACTGGAGCATCCTGCGCCATCTGGCAGTGCTGTTGGGCGCCGGAGGCTGGGACTATGCCACCCCCGCCGCAGTGTTCGAAGAGATGGCACGTACGATACCACTGTATGCCAATATGAGCTATGAGCGGCTCACCCAGCCTGTTGAGATCTCGCGCCACATGGCGCATTACATTTATGCCGGTATGAGCTACCAGTCTGAAGCGTACGAGGGCTTGCAGTGGCCCACGCTGGCTGAACAGGCCATGCATACCTTTGTGCTGGAGTGGCAGGCGCCGCCACCTGATCCTCCGACGAGGGGCGTGGTACTAGTTGCGCCACGTGTGCTGTATGACGGTGGCACATTGCTCGGCCAGACCCAGTTGCTGGCGTCGCATGTGGTCACGTCGCACGTGGCAGTGTCGCCACAGGATGCCGCCGTGTGGGGACTGGCCGATGGCCAACGTGTGCGCGTCGCTGTGTGCGCGCGCGAGATAGCACTGCCCTGCCGTGTGAATCCGGCACTGCCGACGGGTGTGATCGCCATTCCACGCAATCTAGCCAACAACGTTGCCGAAATGTTGCTGGGCGAGGGGCAATTGTTCAGCCCAGCCGGGTTGATAGTCGAAAAGCAACAGGGAAGCTGAGCGATGGACTGGATTGCTGGGTTGCTGATACCTTTCGTCAAGGCACTGGTGCTTGTTGTGTTGCTGCTGACAGGTTTCGCCTATTTGAGTTATGTCGAGCGCAAGTTGGTGGCACGGTTCCACGTGCGCTATGGGCCCAACCGGGCGGGTCCTTTTGGACTGCTTCAGCCGATTGCGGACGGGCTCAAGATGCTGTTCAAAGAGGAAATTATTCCGCGACACGCAGACAAGCTGTTCTACCTGATGGCACCAGCTATTGTGGTCGTACCAGCGTTGTTGGTGTGGGCCGTCATCCCAATCAGCAATTTCTCGTTTCGGATTTTCGGCTATGAGATCACCTTTTACCTCACCGATCTCAACATTGGCCTGTTGTACGCGCTGGCCGTGGCAGAGTTAGGCACCTACGGAATTATCCTGGGCGGCTGGAGCAGCAACAATAAGTATGCCCTGCTCGGCGCCTTGCGCACCAGCAGCCAGATGCTGAGCTATAGTCTGCCAATGGGTACTGCACTGCTGAGCATTTTAGCCGTAGTCGGTTCGCTCAGCTTGGTGGACATCGTCAACGCCCAGCGGGGCCTGTGGTTTATCTTCCTCCAGCCGCTTGGCTTTCTCATCTACTTCATCACTGGCCTGGCCGAGACGAACCGTTCTCCTTTCGACCTGCCAGAGACGGAAAACGAGCTGGTGGCCGGCTTCGTCACTGAGTACGGCGGCATAAAGTTTGCCTTATTCTACATGGGCGAGTACATCAGCATGATGACCACCAGCGCGCTGGCGACCACCCTCTTCCTGGGAGGTTGGTGGGGACCCTTTGTGGACGAGCTGCCCATCTTGGGCATCTTCTACTTCGTGCTAAAGATGTCAGCAGTAGTATTCCTGATCATCTGGGTGCGGGCCAGCTTGCCTCGCGTCCGCTTCGACCAGCTTATGGGTTTCTGTTGGAAGTTCTTGTTGCCGCTAGGACTATTCAATGTGATGGTGACAGCGACAGTGGTCGCTTTGTGGGGATAGCGAAGAGTGGTGAAGACTTATGATACGAACGATAGGACTGGGTGCTGTTGAGATTGCGCGGGCGATGTGGATCACACTGATCCACCTGCTGCGTCGCCCGGTGACCAACCAATATCCGAATGAACCCGTTGCGGTTTATCCGCGCTTCCGTGGCCGGCATGTGCTCAAACGTTATGACAATGGTCTGGAACGTTGCATCGGTTGCGCGCTGTGTGCCGCGGCATGCCCTACGGATTGTATTCTGGTCATTGCCGGGGAGAACACGCCGGAAGCGCGTTACTCCCCTGGTGAACGTTACGGTGAGGTATACGAGATCAACTTGCTGCGCTGTATTTTCTGCGGCTACTGTGCCGAAGCGTGTCCCACCGAGGCGATTGTGCTCGAATATGACTTTGCCCTGAGTGTGTATGACCGTTGGGATGCGATCATCACGCGGGAACAGCTGTTGCAGCCGCACACGCCACCCCACATTGTGCTGCGCGACGATACCACGCTGGAGCCCAATTGGGGGCAGTGGGGCGGTGTAGCGCGTCCAGCTGGAAAGGCAGAAGGACAGGCATCCGGATGATTGAGATGATCCAGCACCCACTCTTTTGGTTGGTGGCAGTCATAGCGGTTCTCTCGGCCAGCGGGGTAGTGCTTAGCCGTAATGCCATCTACAGCGCGTTGTCGTTGCTGGCCAACTTCATCATGCTGGCCGCGCTCTATCTAATGTTGAACGCCCAATTCATCGCCATAGTGCAGGTAGTCGTGTATGCGGACGCGGTGGTGGTGCTCTTTGTATTCGTTGAGATGCTGCTGGGAGCAGTGGGGCGCATCCCCGTGGTTGAGCGCCTCACGCCACACCTGATCGTGGCACTCGTAGTAGGGTTTCTGATCATGGTCATCGTGGGCAGTGTGGTGTACGAGGTCCCAATCGGCGGCGCGCGCGGCAGTGCCACGCAACAGGCGATCAACCAAGCTGGCCAGGTGCAAGTGTTGGGGATGACCTTGTTCACTGACTATCTGCTGGCGGTGGAACTGGCCGGCGTGCTAATGTTGGTGGGATTGGTCGGCGCGCTGGTACTGACACATCAGTGGCGACGCGAGCGCGGGATAAGGGTGCAGCGCGCTAATCGCGAGGGGATGCCATCAGCGTCCGCGGGAGCAAATCGATCGTCTCTCACTGGGAACCGGAGTTGAGCCATGCAAGACGTGCCAACGACATGGTTTTTGCTGTTAGGTGCTATCCTGTTCACCATCGGTGCAGTGGGCGTACTGGTGCGGCGCAACATCCTGGTCATGCTCATGTGCATTGAGTTGATGATGAATGCTGTCAACCTGACCTTTGTTGCTTTGGGCCGCGAGTTGGGCTCGCTGACAGGGCAGGTGGTCGTCTTCTTCACCATTGTGGTGGCTGCTGTTGAGGTAACGGTCGGGCTGGCCATCTTGATCGAGCTCAACCGGCTTTACCAGACAGCAGACGTGGATGAGGTGGCAGGGCTGAAGGGATAGGCTTAAGATGCTCCATTCCATCTGGCTCGTCATCGCTGCGCCACTGGCTGGTGTTCTGCTGAATGGATTGCTAGGACGCCACTTGGGACGCGCCTTCGTCGGGTTGGTCGGCGTGGGTAGCGTGGGTGTGTCCTTCGTTGTCGGCGCGTTGGCGCTGATCGAGCTAGGAGCGTTGCCTGCAGCAGAGCGCTCCATTGGCGTGGGTATGTGGGATTGGATCACCATCGGCAGCTTGCAAGTGGGCATGACACTGCGCGCCGATGCCCTGTCGCTGTGGATGGTGCTGGTGGTGAGCGGCGTGAGCTTGCTGATCCACCTGTATTCGGTGGGTTATATGGGCCACGAGGATGAGCGCATGTTCGCGCGCTTCTTCGCCTATCTCAATCTGTTCGTCGCCTCGATGCTGCTGTTGGTGCTGGCCGACAACTACTTGCTGTTGTACGCGGGCTGGGAGCTGGTGGGTGTCTGCTCCTACCTTCTGATCGGCTTCTGGTTCCACAAAGGTGATGAGGAACAAGCGCCAGTGGTGCTGGTGGATGGCAGTCAAGTCGCCGTGCCACCCAACCTTAATCCGCCCGACTCGGGCAAGAAGGCTTTCATCGTCACCCGTTTCGGCGACTTCGGCTTCGCCTTGGGGGTGTTTTTGATCTGGAGCACCTTTGGCACACTGAACTTCACAGATGTCTTCGCCGCGGCGCCACAGGTGCCGACTGCGACTATCACGGCAATCACCCTGCTGCTGTTTATGGGTGCCATCGGCAAAAGTGCCCAGCTGCCACTCTCGGTCTGGTTGCCTGATGCCATGGCCGGCCCAACACCCGTGTCGGCGCTCATCCATGCCGCCACCATGGTGACGGCAGGTGTTTATATGGTTGCGCGCAACCATGTGCTCTACGATCTGGCGCCAACAAGCTCACTGGTGGTTGCCATTGTCGGCGCCGTCACAGCGTTGTATGCCGCCACCATCGCGCTGGTGCAGGTCGATTTGAAGCGGGTACTGGCCTATTCTACCATCAGCCAGCTGGGCTATATGTTTCTGGCGGTGGGTGTAGGAGCTTACGCCGCCGGTATGTTCCATCTGACCACGCATGCCTTCTTCAAGGCGCTTCTCTTTCTGGCAGCAGGCAGCGTGATGCACGCCTTGCACGACGTGATCGACATCCGCCGCATGGGTGGCCTGCGGCGTAAGATGCCTGTGACCTGGTTGACTTTCCTGGTGGGCGCGTTGGCACTGGCTGGCTTTCCACTGACAGCAGGCTTCTTCTCCAAGGATGAGATCCTGCTCAAGGCGTTCGAGTTCTCCCCGTGGTTGTGGGCTGTTGGACTGCTGACCGCTCTGGTGACCGCCCTGTACACCTTCCGCGCGCTGATCGTAGCCTTCTGGGGTCAGCCGCGCGACTGGCCGTTGTATGAGAAGGCACACGAGTCGCCACCTATTATGACGGCGCCGCTGGCAATACTGGCAATATTGGCGCTGTTGGGTGGTCTGCTGGGGCTGCCTATTGTGTTCGGTGTGCCCAATTGGCTGTCTGAGTGGCTGGCGCCGATCTTTGCCGCGCATGCACCGGCCGAGAAACACATGCTGAGCGTGACAACAGAGTGGCTCTTGCTAGGCATCTCGGCAGCGGTGGCGCTGGTGGGCATCGCGCTGGCGTATTGGCTTTATGCACAACGTGGTGACATTACGGCACGGCTAACCGTGACACTGCGGCCGATCTTCGTCCTGCTGATCAACAAGTATTACCTCGACGATATCTACAACGCGGTATTCGCTCGTGGCGGTCAGCGGCTGGCTGCTTTGCTGGCACAGGGATTGGACAAAGCAGCTATTGACGGCATTGTGGACGGCGGAGCGCGACTGTTCGTGCGTGGTGGCGCCTGGTTAACACAGTTCGAGGACGGGCACATCCCACACTATGCTTTGGGAATGTTCGTCGGGGCCTTGGTGCTGGTGGCATATCTGGTGCTGCGCTGATGATGACAGAGCAACTGTATTTCCCACTGCTATCGTTGCTGATTGGCCTGCCGGCGCTGGTGGCGCTCCTGTTGGCACTGTTGCCGCGCGAGCGCCATGACCTCCTGCGTGGCGTGGCGTTGGGCGGCACATTAGTGGTCTTCGGCCTCTCATTGCTGGTATGGTTCCTCTTCCGACCGGGTGCCGCTGGATTCCAGTTCGAAGAAGACATGCTATGGGTAGCCGGTCTGGGCATCCACTATCACTTGGGTGTGGATGGAATCAGCCTGCCGCTGGTGGTGCTGACCACACTGCTGATGGTACTGGCCGTGCTCAGCTCATGGAGGGCTATCCAGGAGGGTGTCAAGGCATATCTAGTGTTGATGTTGCTGCTGGAGACAGGCATGCTGGGTGTATTCCTGGCGCTCGACCTGTTCCTATTCTATGTCTTCTGGGAAGGCAGCTTGATTCCTATGGCGCTTTTGATCGGGCGGTGGGGCAGCGAGCGGCGCGTTTACGCCGCGATCAAGTTCCTGCTGTTCACGTTGGCAGGTAGTGTCTTGATGTTGGTCGCGGCCATCGTGCTTTACCTGTGGGGTGGCAACACCAGCGATTTGCCCCAGCTGTTGCGCACCCTGCCGGGGCAACTGCCTTTTGCACTACAAAGCTGGTTGTTCATCGCCTTCGCCATTGCCTTCGCCGTCAAAGTGCCCCTCTTCCCATTGCACACCTGGTTGCCCGCCGCTCATGTCGAAGCGCCAACTGCTGGCTCGGTGATTTTAGCCGGCGTGTTGCTCAAGATGGGCGCTTACGGCTACCTGCGTTTCTGCATCCCGCTCTTCCCTGAGGTAGTGCCGTATGCCGTGCCCTGGCTGTCCATCCTGGCATTGATCGGTATCATTTATGGCTCGCTGGTAGCACTGGCGCAGGAAGATATCAAGAGCCTGGTAGCTTACTCCAGTGTGGCGCACATGGGTTTCATTGTATTAGGCATCTTCGCGCTGAACTCACAGGCAATGGCTGGGGCAGTACTGCAGATGGTCAATCATGGGCTGAGCACTGGCGGACTGTTCCTGCTGGTGGGTGTGTTGTACGAACGTCTGCACACACGGCGTATGAGTGACTTTGGTGGCATGTGGGCCAGAGTGCCCATCTTCGGCTCTTTCTTCATCATCGCGGCATTGTCATCTGCCGGCTTGCCCGGCATGAACGGGTTCGTCGGCGAGTTCACCATCTTGCTTGGCACTTTCCATGTGAACATAGCGTATGCGGCAGTGGCCAGTTTCGGCATCGTGCTGGCAGCGTGGTATCTGCTGACAGCAGTGCGCCGCACGTTGTTCGGCCCGGCGCGGCAAGGCAACGGCAGCCTGACGGATATGACAGCCCGCGAGATTCTCGTAATGCTGCCTATCGTCATCCTTTTCTTTGTCATCGGGTTGTTTCCGAACTGGTTCTTTGAGAAGATCAACCCGGCAGTGGAGGTACTTGCGGTGCAGTCCCCTGCGCCACAAGTGCACGTGCAGCTAGGCAAATAGGGCGCTGGAACGTGTAGGAAATGGCCAGCCGACATCTGGACTGGTTGCGACAGGCAGAGGCAGATTTGCGCCACGCGCGCAATGCGCTGGCGAGCGGTGACTATGAATGGAGCTGTTTTGCAGCGCATCAGGCAGGCGAGAAAGCGCTGGAGGCTGTTTTCCGCTGGCTGGGCATGGATGCCTGGGATCACACACTTACAGCACTCATCGACAACCTGCCGCTGTCGGCCCAGCCGGATGGAGATTTGATCCGGTGCGCCAAGGTATTGGACAAACACTATATTCCGACGCGCTATCCCAACGGCTTCGACTCGGGCGCGCCCACTGACTTTTACACATTGCAAGAGGCGGAACAGGCAATTGGCTGTGCCCAGACACTCGTCGACTTCTATCGTGATCAAATCGGCGAATCGGAGCGCGATCACCCGGGCAGTTGAGCAATATGTGGCACAATTGCGTCGGGAACATCCAGAAATTCGACGTATCATTTGGTTCGGTTCATGGGTGAGGGGCATTCCTGCCCCAGGCAGCGACGTGGATCTTTGTCTCGTTGTGTCCCATATGAACAAACCGCGTCGGGAACGCAGTGTCGATTACTTGCCGGTGGGTTTTCCGGTGGGAGTGGATCTATTTGTGTACACTGAGCAGGAATTCGAGCGACTGGCACAGGACACGCCCAGCTGGTTTGCTGCGATCCAAGCTGGCCGTGAGTTATAGATGCGAAACAGTCAGATATCTGGTGTAAGGATGTAACGCCGATGCGTCCACAACTTCCGACGCTGGATCTGGTCCCGCTCTATCCATTGCTGGTAGTGACCGGGTGGGCTGTGCTCGTGTTGTTGGCCGACCTGTTCGTGCAGCATAAGCGTGCACTGGGTTACCTGGCGCTGACCGGCGTCATCGTGGCTGCCGTCGTCACGGTTGCCTTATGGCCCGGCGTGCCCACCTCGTTCCAGAACATGGCAATCAGTGACGGGCAGGCACTGTTCTTCAACCTGGTCTTCCTAGTGACGGGAGCGTTGGGCCTGCTGGTCGCCATCGAGTATCTGGAACGGAAAGATCTTCAGCGGGGTGAGTACTATGCCCTGCTTATGTTCTCGTTGGCTGGCATGATCGCTATGGCGGCAGCCGAAGACTTGCTCATCGTCTTTCTGGGCCTGGAAATGATGTCGGTGGCGCTCTATGTGCTGAGCGGGTCCAACCAGCGGGACATGAGCTCGATCGAGGCAGCTATGAAGTATTTCATTTTAGGGTCCTTCGCCTCGGCTTTCTTCCTGTACGGCATCGCCCTGACCTATGCAGCAGCAGGCAGCACCAATCTGGCACAGATCGGCAGCTGGCTGAGCGGCAGGGGCATTCCGAAGGATCCGGTGGCATTGACCGGATTGTCGTTGTTGCTGGTGGGCTTTGGCTTCAAGGTGGCGCTGGTGCCGTTTCACTGGTGGACGCCGGACGTGTATCAGGGAGCACCAACCTCAGTGACCGCGTTCATGTCGGTGGGTGCCAAGGCTGCTGGCTTCGCCACGTTGACACGAGTGCTGTACAGCGCCTTCAGTCCCACCTTCACGACGGACTGGGTGACGGTGGCTGCCGTGCTGGCTGCAGTGACGATGACCTTTGGTAACCTGGCAGCTCTGGTGCAGCGGGATGTGAAGCGTTTGCTGGGGTACTCCAGCATTGCTCACGCCGGCTATGTGTTGGTGGGTATTGCTGCTGCCAGCCCGGTGGGTGTGCGCGGTATGCTGTTCTACATATTGGCCTATGCCTTTATGACGGCGGGTGCCTTCGCCGTGGCATGCGCTGTCGAACGGCGTGAGCAGAGCACAACGACGCTGGCTGACTATGCTGGCTTGGCGCAACGCTCTCCATTGTTGGCAGCGGCGATGCTCCTCTTTATGCTATCGCTAATTGGTATCCCCCCATTGATAGGTTTCTGGAGTAAGCTATTTGTCTTCCGCGCGGCGGTGGAGGCTAACTTGGCCTGGCTGGCTGTGTTGGGCGTGCTCAACAGTGCTCTGTCGGCCTACTACTATGCCGGCGTGGTGGTGCAGATGTATCTGCGCGAACCAGGTCGCTCGCCCGCGGAGGAGGTTGCTTTCAGGCCTTGGCGCAGTGCTCTCGCCGTGGCAGTGTTCCTTGCCGCAGCAGCGACTGTAGTGCTGGGTCTTTGGCCAGGCGCTGTGGTCAACCTGCTAATGGGAGTGTAGCCGCAGCGCGGGCGAGCATTCTGGCGTAACGCGATCCCGACCATGGCGGAACTGGATACAGCCTCGAAATAAGAAACCCAGACCTTGCAAAGGGATTGGATAATGGTATAATAAAGGGGAGAAACGACTGGCGCCGGGTCTGGATTCATGCCCTGTCTTCAGAATCGCTAGAGCGCGTTCAATCTGGAGATAGACCGCGGGCGCGGTGATCACAGGAGGAACAGCGGGAAGGGGGTGATGCGGCTAACTCGACACGATCTCTTGAGTTCTTTCGATGAAGGATAAGTCGACAGCAGTTCCGCCACAGCGATCGAAGAGATCAAACGTATAGCTCCTGCGACAAGTTCGGTTTTAAAGATGAAACACCTACAAGGAGGTGAGAAGCCATGAACAAAGTAAGTCGCCGGGATTTTCTCAAGATGGTAGGGGCTGGAGCAGCCGCTGCAACGCTGAGCAGCAGGTGGTCCTTCAACTTGGCGAGAGCACAAGAGCCCATTCATCTTGACTTTGTGGTGTGGAGCTACAGCGTCGAAACCATTCTGGACAACATCAAGCGGTTTGAGGAAGAATACAATAACGCCATCAAAGTGACCTTGACCGACTTTTCCTGGACGGCCTACCACGAGACAATGGTGAACCGATTTGCCTCCAAGACCCCCACCGATGTGTGCTACAACGGTGGCGACTGGCTGCCCGAGTTCGCCAAAGCAGGCTGGGTAGTGCCGTTGGAAGATTATTTCCCTGAAGCAGCCAACTACAAAGACAAGATCGTAGGCTATGCTCTCAAGGATATGACCTATGATGGCAAGCTCTACGGTTTGCCCTACTACGCCGACATCACCACCTTCCAGTACAACGCTAAGATTTTGGAGGACAACGGTATTGCTGCACCTCCCGCCACGTGGGAAGAGCTGTGGGACCAGTGTATGCTCTTGCGTGAAAAGGGCATCCAGGTGCCGATTGTTCTGGAGTTCGCTCAGGAAATGCCCACTACATTGGAAGACTTCACTGCTATGGTTTTCGGCCGGGGCGGGGAGTTCTTCGACGACAAGTTCAATGTGCTTTTCAACGATCCGCAGAGCGCGGCCTGGAAGCAAATGCAGTGGCTTGCCGATGCCTATCGCGAGAAACTGGTTTCTCTGCTGCCCCACGAGACCGACGTGGTGAAGGCGCTCAACACAGGCAGGCACGTCTTCACTGTCCTTTACAATTACAATTTGGCTGAACTGAACAATAAGGCCACTTCCCCCTTGGCGGGTCAGTTCAAGATTGCCCTGATGCCTGGGGAAACCCATGAAACCTACGGCTTCTGCAAGTTCTATAACATGACGCAGATGGCTGTCGATCGGGGCAAAGATGTTATGGACGCCTGCTGGAAATTCATAGAATACTTCGGCGGGGAACATAAGGGCGAATATAAGGTGGCCAAGCGGTGGGCAGTCGAGAAGGGTCTGGGCTTTGGACAACTGCCACTGTACGATGACAAAGACGTGCAGGCGTCTTTTGCCCAGTGGATCGACCCTGAGATGCTCAAAGAACAGGCGAAGCTGGCGCGTGCCCGCAACCAGACGGTGTGGTACGGAATCTGGGGTGAGTTCTTCCGGATCCATCTCTTGCGTGCTGTAACAGGTGAGGCGACAGTCGAGGAGACAATGAAGGCAGCCGCTGAGAAGGCCGAAGAGCTCAAGGCGCAGTTCGCCTAAACGATTCTTCTACGAGAAGCGCGACGCGTCGCTAAGCCTGTCGAGAACGCAGGATGGAATTGCCCGGGGTGCGAGCCTGTCAAGAGCATCAACATAGTCACTTAGTCTTGCACTCGCTAATACATCCTTCCAGGTTTCTACAGCGACGCGTCGCATCCCCAAGAGTCTACGGAGCGAATATATCGTATGGCCTATGATCAGGCTGTATTAGGAAAACTTGGAGGGCGGAGCCTGCAGCGCCGGATAGAGCTCAGCCCCTATCTTATGATTAGCCCGGCGCTCATACTGATGGCCATTTTCACGTTGTATCCGTACGGCTACGCCATCTGGTCAAGCCTTCAGGTTTTATCCCCGATATTGCCCCCTTCTTTTGCTGGCTTGAAGAATTACGAGTCGGTTATTACCAGCACCTATTTCTTCAATGCTCTGGGAAACACGCTGGTCTTCACAGGGATCTCTGTGCCTATCATTGTCATCCTAGGAGTCCTTGTGGCCGCACTGCTCAACCAGCGATTCCTTGGCGACTTTGTTCTCAAAGCGGCAGTCCTTTTGCCTTGGGCCATACCCGCCGCCATCACCGGGGTCATTTGGAAAGGGGTCTTTAGCGATAGCTGGGGGGTACTCAATGCTGTGCTGTACACACTTGGTCTCATCCCGGACTACGTGGAATGGCTTACCACACGGCACTTGGCCACCACAGCTGTCATCGTAGCCCACATCTGGATGCAATTTCCGATGGCTGCTGTCTTTGCACTGGCCGCCATGCAGGCCATCCCCGAAGAGCTATATGAAGCTGCCGCCATTGACGGCGCCGGCGCGTTGCAACGTTTCTTTTCTATTACTCTGCCGAACATAAAGGTCATGCTCATTGTTGTATGCCTCTTTGAGATTCTTATGAGCCTGAACACTTTCGACCTGACCTATGGTATGACCGGTGGCGGGCCAGGAACCTCTACAATGTTCATCAGCTATTTCATCTGGGCAGAGTTCTTCAAGATGCTCAGCTATGGCAAAGGGGCTGCGCTGGCTGTCATCCTGGCGTTAGTAGCGCTTGCGATTATCTTGGCCATACTGAGGCTTGTCCCTGGTGAAGCACTTCTAGGAGGCAAGGAAGGGTGAGAATTCGCTGGGATAGAATAGCGGTTTACATAGGTGCTGTGCTGTTGGCAGTCTTCATTGTGGCTCCTTTGGCTTGGATCTTTCTCTCCAGTATCCTTCCGGAGGAAGCCATCCTAACTTTTCCACCGAACTGGTTCAAGTATGGCTTCACGATTGACAACTATCACTATATCTTCACTGGTGAGATTCCCAAGTCGCACTTGGTGACGGGGCAATTGCGCACGATGATCTCGCAAGAGGTGCGGTTGGTCCCCAGAACCATTGTGAATAGCGCTTTGATAGCCTTAGCGGTGATGATTATCAACTGGGTTTTTGGGAGCTTGGCTGCGTATTCCTACGCCAATTTGCGCTTCGGTGCACGCACACCGACATTTTTCTTCATCACACTGAGTCGTTTGATCCCAGCGGTTGCACTAGCTGTGCCATACTATGCGATCGTGCAAAGGATGGGTCTGCTGAACACGCACTGGGCTTTGATCGCTATATATTCGGTGCTCACCTTGCCGTTCACCACCCTGATTCTGACACTCTATTTCCGGGGTATTCCGCGCGAAATTTTGGAAGCAGCACAGCTTGATGGGTGTGGTCCCTTTCAAACCCTTGTGCGCGTGACTGTTCCCTTGGCATTGCCCAGCTTGATCGGAACAGGATTGTTTGCTTTTATGATCTCGTACAGTGAGTTCCTCTTCGCGCTAATCATCACACCAGCACGCGAAGCCAGGACCCTCCCGGTAATTCTAGCTTCCGTATCCTGGAATCCCGACGTGACCTGGGGCTTGCTAAGTTCCAGCATTGCGATCGGACTCATTCCTACCATCCTCCTTGTTGTACCGGTGTGGCGCTTTATGGTCAAAGGTCTGATTGCCGGGGGAGTACAGTAGGGACCACTAGCCGCAACTCACGTCTGGAGCTGGGGGTGTTCCATCTTCGGTACCGACGCGCCAGACTAGCCCGACGATGATGGAGGGAAATGGCCGGCTTAAGTCACCGTGAACGCGTTCTACTGGCTTTGAATCATCAGGAAGCAGACAGAGTCCCCATTGACCTTGGCGGCTGGGCTTGTTACTTCACTGAAGGAGCCTGCTGCAACCTTCTAAAGTATCTGGGACTTTCTGAAGAACCTGTTATTAACGAATGGTTCTTGGTGGAGAAGACCAGCGAGGAGGTCCTGACACGTTTTGATGTGGACTTCCGTCGCGTGAGTCTGCGCCCGCCGGATGGCTTCCAAACAATTGTCCACCCGGATGGGAGCTGGACGGATGAGTGGGGTATCAAGAAACGCAAAGTCGGACACTACTCTGCGCGTCTGGGGCGAACCGTGTACTATGCGGAGATGGTTGATCCTCCACTGGCGGAAGCCAGTCTGAACGACCTGGAGACTTACCCATGGCCTGATCCTCGCGATCCTGGACGATTTCGCGGCCTCGCTGAGCAAGTTCAACATCTATATGAGAGCACTGACTACGCCTTGGTAGCCTCGGCTATCGGCCAAGGGATCTTTGAACAAGCACAATGGCTGCGCGGTCCACAGCAGTTTATGATGGACTTGCTGCTGAACAAAGACTTTGCCTCGAGGCTAATAGAAAAGGTGCTTGAGTTCCAACTCGCCGCGATGGAGCGTTATCTGGACATTGTTGGCCCTTACGTGCAGATTGTGGAAACCTCCGACGACTATGGGACGCAGACTGGCTTGCTGGTTTCCCCTGCGCTGTACCGTGAGATGCTGCAGCCTAGCCACAGACGGTTAATGGAGAAGATTAAGGAGAAAACCAAAGCCAAGGTCTTCTTGCACTCTTGCGGGTCCATCTCTGGCATCCTGGAGGATCTGATAGATGTAGGTGTGGATATAATCAATCCTGTGCAGCCTCTGGCCAAGGATATGAACTCGGAGATGCTGAAGAAACGCTTTGGAAGTCGGGTCGTGTTCCACGGAGGTATTGACGTTCAACGCGTCTTACCCTACGGTTCTGTGGAAGAGGTCATGGAGGAGGTCAGGTATCGCATCAGGGCCTTTGGGCCGGGAGGAGGGTATATCTTGGCTCCTGCTCACAACATTCAGGATGATGTCCCCCCTGAGAACATAGTTGCAATGTTTGAGGCAGCTCATCAATACGGCCAGTATCCGATAAGCACATCCTAATCACATCAGTTGAGGAGGTTTTTTCAATGACTACCCCTACGGTGGAAGCTATTGCCTATTCATTTCCCACCCCAAAACATCCTTGCTATCACCTGAAGCTCGCAGTGCACACAGAGAACGACTATGCCGTCGAGCGTGTTTTGGTGAACGGCAAGCGCACACGTGACTTTTGGGTATACAACAATGGCATTTTCAGTTCGCAAAAGACAGTGCTTGGCAAGGCGAGGTCGGAAGTGGTTGTGCGCGTCGAGTGGGAGAACAACTCCACAAACCGCATCGAGCTGAAGCTGGTTGCAGGGGATGGCAAGGAGCAGATTTTGGCCGAATCCTTCCCAGCACCAGCAGAGGGAGGCTATTGGGACAAGAGCTGGAAGTATTACGCCAGTGTCACGCTCACTGAGAACGAGGGACTTGCCAGGCAGAAAGAACCCTTGCATCTGACGTTGGGCCTATATGCCGACCGGCTGACCGATCCAGCGCGAGAGATTCGAGTGGTAGGAATTGACCCAGAGAGCGGCGCCGCAGAAGAGGTGCCGTGCCAAGTGTATGGCGTATCCACTTGGGATGCATTTGCTGACGAGCATTGTCAGCCAACCACCACTGTCGAGGTGGCTTTCCTGGCAGATGTCCCGGCGCGTTCTTCCAAAGTGTATCTGGTGTTCTACGGCAACCCGAATGCGCAGACGCCACACTATTCCTCCGACCTGAAGATCAGCGGAGAAGGCTTGGGACTTACAGTAGAGAACTCATTCTACCGCGCCAAGCTTCATCCACTCAGTGGGGCGATTGACGAGATCTTTCTCAAAATGGGTGTCAATGTAACCTTCGATCATCATTTGGAAACGAATGGGGCCTTGCACTGGAATCCTGATGTCTATGCTCCACCTCGCACCTGGATGCATGCATCGGACTGGAATCCACCCCCTGGTTACCAGACAATGGGCGGTCCAGTCTTCTTTATGACTAAACGCTGGGGAGCCATGCCTCTATACGATGAGGTAGACGTTTCTGTTACCTACACGTTTTATGCCCATAATCCATACATCCTTATGACTTCCTCCACCCATGTGCTTAAGGATATGGATACAATAGCTCTGCGCAACGGCGAAATCGTGCTCAACCACAATGTGGTGCGCGAGTTCGCCTGGAAGAAGCCCGATGGGAAGATCGGCAGCGTCGTAATCAAAGAGTGCCCGCGCCATCCAACACGGGCTCTAATCATAGAAGCAGATACCCCATGGTTTGCCTTCTACAATCGGGATCTCGCCTGTGCTTTGGCAGCAATTAACCTGGAGCTGAGCTACACACGCCGCTCCGAAGGCTTGGTTCGAGTAGAGCAGCCCTACATCTACTTGAATTGGGGACCATGGACGTACTGCTCCCGCCCGCTCGTTTACACCTTCGCCACACCTAATCCCCAGCGCGTCATCCGCGTGCCGGGCGACAGCCTCTATTACGAAAAGATGGCCTTTCTACCTGCCCGTTTGGGCGACAGCGACGAAGACCGCTTCGACCCTATCGAGAGGAGACGGAAGGCACTTGCAAACCCCTTGGATGTGTTCGTCGAACTGGATATAGACGAACGTGTGCCTGAAGAATGGGTGCCACCCATACTGGTAGAGGAATTCCAAGAGGTCTAAAACAGCGATTCACGCCCTGAGGAGCATGTAGGCAGCTTATGCGTCTATGTGAGGATATGGTTTACTTCGACTTGGCACGCGGAGTGCACAGCGATGATATCTCACTGCTTTTCCAAGGTTGGCAGCCAGGAGATGAACGGATCGCTGTGCTGTGTCCGCACGACGACGATGGATTATTGGGTGCCGGGTACGCAATCCTGGCGGCTCAGGCCAACGGGGGGCTGGTGTACATCTTAATATACTGCAACGGCTGTGCCGGGTTCAGCACCCCCGAGGAAAAGGACACTATTGTCGAGACACGCAAGCAGGAAACGATAGTCGCCTACGCTGAACTGGGCATCGCGCCCGAGAACATCGTGCGTTTTGAGTATCCCGACTTCAGCGTGGCGGCCCATATAGGATGGCAAATGCCCTGGGGTGGAGAAGGAACATTCCCAAGAACCATCCAAGCACTGCGCCGTCTGAGAATCACTCGTGTCCTGCTACCGAACGGCTACCGAGAGCACATTGACCACGAGTCAGTGTTTCGCATCGGCGCCTACGATGCTCCTCAGGTCGGTGACAATATACTGGCCGATTGGGGACTAGCTCCGCCTGTGCGCTCCTGCCTTGAATACGCTGTCTGGGGAGACTTTTCGCCTGAAGATGCTCTGATTTGCGGTCGTGACCTTTCGCTGCGCGCAAATCGGGCGATCCTGGCCCCCTTCCAAGTAGAAGAGACCGTGGAGCGCGCCATACGCAGATTCCGCTCGCAAAGCAAAGTTATCGAGGGACTGGTTGCTGCGCGTAAGAGTCGCCGGAACGAAAGAGGTGTCATTGAACTCTACATGGCTTATGACCCTAGGCCTGCACTGGACTACGGACCATATCACCAGGCGATAAACCGCATCAGCTTAGCGGGAGGGGAGGGCTAGCTCAATGAGACAAGTAAGGTTTGGAGTGATCGGCGCCGGTTTCATGGGCAGGTTACACGCAGAGATAGGCTATCACAGTCCCTATGCACATTTTGTGTGCGTTGCGGATACGGATAGAGCGCTTGCCCAATCTCTGGCCGACAAGTTTCAGGCCAAAGCTTACGGTGACTATGCCGAAATGCTCAAAGCAGAAGATCTGGAAGCAGTGATCATCTGCACACCGGAGACACACCACGTTGACCCCGTGCTCCAGGCCGCTGAACGAAAACTGCACATCTTTCTGGAGAAGCCGCTAGCTCGCACCCTGGAAGAAGCTGATACGATTCTGGAAGCTTGTCAGAAAGCTAACGTCAGGCTCATGATAGGCTACATCCTGCGCTTCGAGCCGACCTATGTCAAAGTGAAAGAGGCACTCGAAACAGGAGCCCTCGGGAGATTCCTTTCGGCGTATGCCCGGCGTAACACCCCCGTTCAGGAGGCAAGGCGACTAGGAGGGCGTACCAGCGTCACAAACTACATTGCGGTGCACGACATCGACCTGATCCTCTGGTATCACCCCAAGAAGGTGGTCAGGGTCATCGGCAAAGCATTGCGAGGCAAGGTGCAACGGGAACTGGGTACGTGGGACTACTCATGGGGGCTGTTTGAGTTTGAAGACGGAGCGTTGGGCATAGTAGAGACGGGCTGGGGATATCCGGAGCGCTGGCTTGCGTGGCGTGAGCCATCCAGCTGGGGAGGCTTTGGAGACGTCTGCATGAATGTCATCGGTGAGGAAGGTGTAGTAAATATCAACCTTGTTCCAATGGACATATATGCAGTCGATGCCGAAGCATGGAAGATGCCCGAAACGCGTCATTGGCCAAAAATCTACGGGCGCACCGCTGGGGCGCTCAAGCTGCAGCTCGAGCACTTCTTCGAATGCGTGCTTGCCGACAAGGAACCCATAGTCTCAGGCCAGGACGGACGTCGCTCTCTCGAGGTAGCTTGCGCCATCGAGAAGTCCATCATGGAAGGGGGTGAGATCATCTTACCTTTGTGATGGAGCCACTGGGAGCCAGACTAGCCAGTTTCGATCTGGCTTGAGCTCGACAAATCACTGCCGATTTGGAAAGAGAGACACCAGCAGATGGTGGCGGTCGTCTCTCCGTGGGGCTCTTGTGGCAGAATAAAGCCAAAAGTACTATACTGGGTATGATTTCAGGGGGATGAACAACGTAGTTCACACAGGGGGTGATCGGAATTGGCATATCCCAGAATAGCAACGCTCCGCGCGTATGCAGTGCACTTTTACACTGCATTAGGATTGGCTGCCGCGCTGCTGGCAATCATCGCAGCGGCGGAAGGTCGTGCACGCGATGTCTTCATCTTTTTGGGCATCGCATTGTGGATCGACTCAACCGACGGGATGCTGGCGCGCGGTTGGGAAGTGGTCGTTTGGACGCCTCGCTTCGATGGGCGCAAGCTGGACGATATCACCGACTATTTAACGTATACCTTTATCCCGATCTTTTTCGCCTGGCGCTTCGAGCTGGTCACCGGCGCCTGGCTGGTGGTGCTACCAATCGTGTTGATGGCCTCCGCCTACGGCTTCTGCCACAAGGCCGCCAAGACCGATGATGGCTACTTTACCGGTTTCCCCTCCTATTGGAACATCGCCGTCTTCTACATATACGTGTTACGAGGGCAACCCGTTGTCCACGCGCTCATCCTGCTGGTGCTGGCTGTGATGGTGTTCATCCCTATCAAATACATTTACCCCTCACGCACGCCAGTGCTGCGCCGCCTCAACCTGACCATGACTGCTCTGTGGTTCGTGGCCTACTGTATTATCACGCTGCAGCTGGAGCGACCGGATCCAACCATTGTCTATCTGTCACTGATCTATCCGATCTATTACGGGGTCGTCTCCTTCTACCTGCACTTCCGGCCCCAGCTGGACGCCTGGCGCGACGCCGTACGTGCACGGGGACATTGAGGAATCATCAGCCCACACGGGCAACGCACACACGCGGTACGTCGCATCGTCGACGGCGGCATCCCCGCCTTGAATCGAACCCGGGTGTCATCCATATGTGAGCCACCCGGGTACAAGCAATCAAACGTGATGCTGTCGGATACGTGTCCTCGGGCGGCGACAAGCCCATCATGCCGTGGGCGGAACGAATTGGCTCAGCGAGGACGCCGGCCACCTGCCCACAAAACCATGCCCAGCAGCACTAGCGCCAAACCTGCCATTGCAACCAATCCAGCCGAGACTTGATCGCTGCGCGCTGCACCGGTCACAGGAATCAGTGGCGCAGTCTCAGTTACAGATGGCGCAGGTGCAGGTAGGCACGAGTTGAAGGTCAGATCGACGATAGCGGTCTGGTCACAACCTAGGTAGACCGTCTCAGAAGAGGGCTGCCAGGCAGGATCTACCAGCACCGTGACGTGGTACTCACCCGGCGGCAGGCCAGTGATCGAATAGGTGCCGAAGCTGTCAGTCGTCACCACCGCTCCATTAATGGACACTTTCACCCCACGCGCCGGCTCACCGTAGCACAGGTCGATCACAGTGCCCCGGATGGTAGAGGGTGGACATGGTTTTGGTTTCTCCTTCTCCTTCTCCTTTTCCTTCTCGGGTGTCGCAGTGGGCTGCGGCGGAGAGGTTGGTGGGGCACTGGGAGTAAAACCGGCCGCCAGCGACGGAGCCGGCGTTGCCGGTGACAGCCAGCTCATTACTAACAGGGCAACCAGTACACAGCCCATAAGGCCAATTTTGATCAGTGTCGGCCGTCTTGCGTGTTGCATGGATTCCTCCTCCTGTATGGTTTTGTCCGTCCTCTGGCGTCCATATTCTATTCTCTAAACAAATGCCATTTCATCATAACACTGAACGATCGCCTTTTGATTATAACACACCGTGTCATCTGCGCACCACCGGCAGAAAGACACGCGGGAACTCGGGTACGTCATTGAAACGCACTATTGTGGCCGGATCGCCCAACAGGGTGAACGTGTCGAGCAGATCAAGGTCAAGTCCACTATCCCATACCTCTAGCTTGCCGGCCAGCGTACCGGCGCCCAGCCGTGCCCCCCCATGACCGGCTCGCACGGCAGTGTAGAAACCGTAATGCAGGCGACTGTGCCCAAGGGTCACCCCTAAACCTGTGCTGCCCCAGGCAGCCACGACACCGCCTTGCGCGCGGCGCAGCAAGCTTTCATCCAGCGTGGCGTACTGGGGATGATGGAAAAAGGCGGTGAAACAGGTCATCTCCAGCGCAACCGGCAGATGCTTTTGATTGTTGAGCCGTGCGACATCGTTTAGGTGAAACAGGTTCTCAGCCGCCCATTGATGCCATGAGCTGTGGCCAAAATAGGTGACGAGTCCAACGCCAATGTTAATGCGATTCACCAGCGCACCATTCAGCGCTTTGGGATCGGAATACACGTAGGGATAGCTGGATGACCTGTCATAGTAGAGTCTTGACGGGCTGAACGGCGCCCCTGCATACGTATACGCCTGGTCCCCTTCGGAGTGAAAATCACCTGCGCTATCGGGGTTGTCAGCTACGATGAGCTGCTGCAAGAACCATGGCCCAAGCGAGCTGGTCTCATACGCGATGATCTTGTCGACCACCGCGCTGGCCTCGGCCGCCGTGTTGACCGGCAAGCGGCCGATCAGCATGTCCGGCACCGCATCGTCTCCTTCCAATGTCACCAGGCGATTGTCCGTTGCCGTCTCGCCCCACCAAGGATCGACCTCTGCCATGAAAGGAGGAACATAGTTAGAGGGATTGTAGCCACTATAGTTCCTAAAGTCATAACTGCCATCGCCCAGCAACACGACGTAGAGAGGTGCCGGCCGCGGCCAACTCGCGTATGCGTAAGCCAGAAAATTGCGGATGGCGTGTGGGTCCAACCGGCCCGGGCCGAAAGTGTCATAGATGGCCTCCACATCCACCACCGTAGTGCGCAACCCCTGGCGCGCACGATGGGTCGCCAACCGACTGGCGGCTGCAGTGAAGTTGGAGTGTGTGATCACAATGTAGTCGGCGCCACTGGATGGTGTGTTCACACTCTTGACCGGACGCAAAGCCAGTGGCGTCTTTTCCTGTCCAGCTGGCACGATCAGGTACCTGGCTGACGACGTGTCGGCATCACCGATCGTGAGCGTATTGCCATCCCACGCAAAACCGGTCACAATCTTCGGCTGCAACGGCTGGGTGATGTCATAGACCGCTACAGAGGTGGAGGTTGCCTGCGGTAAATCCGTTGCGTGTTCCTGTGCCGTCGCGGTGGTGGCTGCACGTTGAATGATCGGGAGATACACATGATACGAATCAGGATTATTCAGTATGAGACTATACCGCTTGCGTCCATTCTCACCCTCGACCACCACCTGGCCCGACAGGTGGCGTGTGGCATAGCGCAGTCCAACGGCATCCAGCCAGGTGCCCTCCACCGTGACTCCGCTCAATCCGGGCAGCGACAGGCCGACCTGGTTCTCCCCGCTGCGCAGCCAGCCACCCGGCACGTTGAAGGTAGCAGTGATGGCCTTGGCGCCATCCCAAGTCTGCTCACCCAGCACATTGCCGTTGAAGGTGAAGCGTATGCGATGATCGGGATTGCTTGGCGGATTGGTGTATCCGCGCAGCCACACCGTCAATGTTGCGGATGTGTCCGTGCGCGGCGTCTCAAGGCGGATGGTATAGCTGCCGGAGGTTCGGTCTGGCCGTCGCAGATTATCCCAATACCAGTAATCGCCGTCGCGCGCGATATAGTGCGGGTCATAATAGTGGTTCTCCTCAACGATGACCGTGCGACGTGCTACTCCCTCAGGCAGGCCAGCCGGGTCACCCGAACGGGAGGCCATACGCAACCCAGACGGTCCCCCATAGCTGAGGAAGTAGGCATCCTGATCGGTATAGCGGCTAGGGGCAGGCACGGCATAGAAAAGGATGCGCGTGCCCTCAACGCGGATAGCGACCTCCTGGCGCGGATGGCCATGAGTCATCCGAAACGTGGCTGGGTCGATGCTGTCCACCGGCACGCCGGCATCCCGCAGAGTACTGAAACTCAACGCGTACAGACCTGGCTCGCCAACCAGCACCTTGATCTGTCCACCGCTCGCTTGCGCCCCCACCGTCGTCGACTGCGCCATCCCGGCCCGGTCGCTGCGCGCTGCCGCAGAATCGACCCAGCCAGCCGCTTCTGGATTGATCAGCACGCTCGCCAAAGCCTGCGTCACCGGATCGCCTGAATCGGCCTGCGCCGTGAGGCCACCCGTTGGTGCTGTGCGGCTGAAACGCACAGCCAGTCGCACACGCTTGATTACCTCCAGTTCCCGACGTACTGGGTTGACGCGCAGAGGATAGATGCGCAACGCCACCACGCGATGCCCCCGCAACGTGACTGGGGACGAGAGTTCGATGGCACGCGCAGGGTAGAAGGCATCTGCGGAATAAATGGTCTCATCGCGTTCCGCCGGATCGTCCCTCGGCCTGGTATCTCCCCAAGGGGTCTGGCGTGGCGGCATCACCGGCAGAGGAGGATGCGGCAGCGGCGTCCGTTCCACTTCCAGCTGCACTATCTCCAGCCGTGCGGTGGCCGCGGGTGGCAAGCCGATCAATGCGCTGTAGAGCGGCAACTGCGGCGCCCCGGCGGAGCCCGCAGGCTGGGCACCGTCCACTTCGAGATGGCTGTAAGCCACCCCATCCACGCGCACCAACCTCAGACGGTAGGGTGGCGGCGTCCAGGTGAAGGTCAGCCCCTCACGATGCGACTCGACAATCGGCACTTCCGCCTCCTGCGTCTGGGCTCGCGCTTCTCGGGAGCTCGTCGTCGGGGCTGACAAAGATGCTATCATCACCGAGACGAGTACAAAGACACGCAAATTTTTCATAAGCGGCTGTTTCGGTCAACGGACTTGCCCGGCTATCCCTGAGAGGACGCCATCCACCCCTCCTGGCTATGCCGTCTGGGGGACCGCTGAGGTCCCCCAGACGAGAACAGATGCTATCACCGCGCGGCGCGTTCTACTTGGCGATCACAGGCAAGAAAATCTTGGGCTGACTGTCGCTCATCATAGCAGCAACTGCGCTCTCGGGATGCACTGTCTCTTTTCCGTTGACATCCACATCCACCAGCCAGTAGGTGTACTGCTGACCGGGTGTCACATTCGTATCCAGGTACTCGTAGGAGGCGCCTTGGTGCTGGCCATGCCCTTGCGCGGGGATGAAGGCACCGATGTCCTGTGCGTCCTCCAGGCGGCCGGTCGTGCTGCGACGCAGGCGGAAACCGTAGTTGTCAATTTCCTCAGCCGTCTCCCAGCGCAGCCGTATCCCCTGCGGCGTCGGCTCAGCAACGAAGTAGAGCAATGTTACCGCAGTGGCCTTGTTGCGCAGCGGCACGGTGTCCTCGGCACGCGGCACCGGCGTGTCGTAGATGTCCTTAGCGTCCTCGACGATGCCCGTGTTGTCCATATTGAAGGTGGCTTCCGCGCTGGTCACGCGGAAGGTCACGCTCACCAGGTAGCTGCCGCCCGGCGGCAACGGTCTACCACCGAATTTGGCCACCAGATTGTTCCACGTGATGCGGTTGTCCGCGACCGCGTCGGCTGGCGGCTGGCTGATCACGAATTGCACCGGACCGGTGAAGACGTCGGTGAGCGGCACCAGCTTGAGCGCGGTGGGTCCCGTGTTGGTGATGCGCAGCGTGAAGGTGATCAGGCCGTTCACCGCATCGCCCTCACCGACCACTTCCTTGTCGAGCACAAGTCTGGGTGCCTTGCGGCTGTTGGTCACGTTCGCATGCGCTAGACTGCCATCCACGGGCACCGTCACTTGAGCCGGGTTGATCTGCACCGTCCATGCACCCACCGGCGCCGGCGCTGTCTCTGTCACGGTATAGACACCCGGGATCAGGCCGAGCCAAGTGAGCGCTCCACCAGTCGGCGCATCTTCCAGTGTCTTGCAATTGGGGGTTGGGAAGGAAGGACCCTGGATGCAGATCTGGAAATCCTGATCGCGGTCAGCAGGCACACCGTTCCACTCGACGAGCTTCGTCACCCGCAAGCTGCCAAGTTTGCGTGTGTTGGTGATCGTGGTGCTCACCCAACACGGTGCACCATCCACCAAGAGGGCAGCCACATTGCCGTTGTCGGGACATTCTGCAGGCGCCTCGACCTGCACACCTGAGCCTTCCACCGTCCAAGCGCCCGCCGGCGCCGGCGTTGTCTCCGTCACCGTGTAGACACCCGGGATCAGATTGGGCCACAGGAGCATACCGCCAACAGGGCCAGCTGTTTGGCAGCTGCCGGAGGGATGGGACGGGCCGACAATGCAGACCTCGAAGATCTGAGCCTCATCCTGTGGCACTCCGTTCCAGTTCACGACCTTCAGAACTTGCAGAGCAACCGGGTTCGCCACAATCTTCACCGTCGCATCATCCGACCCACTCACCGCGTTGCCATCGTCGTCCACGCCCGAGGCCGTCACCACGTTCGTCTCGGTGTCCCCAGCATTGCCACTCACCGTCGCCGTGAACGCACACTCGTACCACGCTCCCGGCGCAAGCTTCTGCGGCACCACACACGTCCCCTGACTGTCCAGATCCCCGTGGACACTGTCCACCACCTCTGTGATCGTCACCGTGTCCGCCAGACTGGTGTTCGTGATGCGCACCGTGAACGTCACCTCTCCACCCGGCTCCGCCACGCTCGTCGGATCAGCCGTCTT
>CAKZLO010000037.1 GCA_937127125.1 uncultured Ardenticatenia bacterium | reverse complement strand
AACTTGCGCAGCACCAACTTCTGTACCAGCAGCAGCGCCAGCATGGGGCACACCTTGTGCCGCACCGGCACCAGTCACATTATGGATCTCATTCCAATACTGTCCAGTATCCTTATTCGCTGGAGGCCCGCCAGCGCCAGAAGCGCTCGCAGCCGCAGGCGCGCCGCTGGACGGCTGAATAACAGTGTTCGGAATCAGTTGCTTGGCTCGCTTTTCCCAATATTTTTTAAGAGCCCCGCGACCTGCCCAGTCAAGACCCTTGATCTCATCTACCCACCTTCCAGCGTAAGCATCTGCCGCACTCGGCACGGTCAGCTTGTCACGCACAGCCTCGCCTAGCGCCTTGATCTGGTTATACGTCACCCTCTCCGTCGCCATCTTGGCCACTTCACCAGGAACGCCAAACACTTCCTCGTAATAGCGCCGCGCGCGGGATTTAGCCCAGGAATCCAACTGCCTTTCGTTCGTGCTTACCCACCCGCTAGTCAAATATGGATCGCGCCACACCACATTGCTCGGCATCATGCTCTCCGCCCAGCCGAACAAGACGTCTGGCGGAAGATTCTCAACCGACGGAACGCTGTAGTCTTTGCCCTTCCACCGAACCCTAATATAGCGGCCGCCGTCTGGTGCTGCATTCGCGCTCATAAGTCACCTCATCTTTTCCTTCTCTATTCTACCCCATATCCGCAACTCAACGCAACCTCAAACCACCGCCCCAAAAGCCGTGCCGCCAGCACACGCATCACCCCGCTCTCACGATAAACGTCCAAGTCATTGATGGCTGCCGTAAATCCCAATACGGGTTGTTATTACTATGCGGCCACCACAAAACCAATTCCACACCAGTCGCAACATCAACTCCCTCGCCCCCGTAACCGCTCACAAACGGAATCCCATACTCTTGATGCCTATGGCCAAAATTCATACTTTCAAACGCCCAGTAAGGCCTTGATCCAAAGTACTGTAGCGGGCTATTGTACGGGGAAGCCTTCCGCTGATCAGCCCCAAACGGATAGACATTTCTCATGTCAGGCAGATGGGTACCATAAAGCTGCGCCAACCTCGGATACAGCTGGGCATCTATCAGGGACCCGTCGCACACCAAAAAGCCAGGTGGCGGCCAATTAAACGGCCACAGGATCACACCGCCGACAGGGACACCACACCAGACACATTTGCGGCGCCGCTGAATCGGTCGCTCAATAGGAACCAGCCCATCCGGAATGTCGGATGTCTTGCGCAGCCCAGCCTCTATCGCAAGCAGCCGATTTTCGATCGCTTCGATATGCCTACTGATATCGTCAAGCTCACCGTTCAACAGCCCTACCTGCTCGCCGCCGCTGCTTGGCACTTCCTTCGTGCTCATGCATCACCTATCAACGCCGCCTCGCACCGGATGTCACCAGGGTTCGTACCACCAGCATCCGCCTCACCCAGCCCTTACGATAAACGTCCAAGTCATTGACGGTTGCCGCAAATCCCATATTGGGCTGCCATTCGCTGGCCAATCCTCATTCCTGGACGCATCACCCACCCCGACAACTACCTCGGCAGGTTGGTCCTCACCTTGACCAATTAGCGTAGTGTAAATTGCATGACTATGTGTAAAATTCATGCTTTGCAACTCTTCGATACTCCGGCCAAACGTCTCAAGCGGATACTGGCTGCCTACCGGATACCGCCCTCTCATGTCCGGTAGGTGCGTACCGTAAATCTGAGCCAGCCTCGGATATTGCTGGGCATCTATCGGAGACCCGTCGCATACCAAAAAACCTGGAGGTGGCTCCAGTTTCGGCCACAGGATTACACTACCAATCGGGACTCCAACACTGACCTCGACACTGCGATTCGAATTCGGACGCGA
>CAKZLO010000036.1 GCA_937127125.1 uncultured Ardenticatenia bacterium | reverse complement strand
CGCCCACACAGAAATCTGTGTAATTTGCAGCCAGTCTAAGCCACCTGCGATGCTCTCGCAACCATCTGTCATGATAGCTATGCAGTGTGAATACACACGGCGTACCGGTCCAGCGGCCTGCTGCAGCGGTCTTCAGCCATGCCATGTTGTGACAGTGCAGCACATGCGGGCGCCACCGGCGGACGAGACCTGTGAGCTGAGGCGGATAAACCCGCGTCCAGGGTCCCCAGTCGCTCACTTGCACTACCTGCATACCGTCACGCTCGATGATGGGAACAAGGTGCCGTTCGGATGTGAGATTGACCACCGCTACCTCGTGTCCCTGCTGCTGTAAGCACGCAGAAAGCGAGCCCGCCAGGCGCTCCGCCCCGCCAACGCCCAATCCAGCCAGCACCTGAAGAATGCGCATTACGCTCACCGAATCACCATCTGGAACTGCACCACCGCCTGCCCCCCTGCAGGAAGGGAGCTCACCGTCAAATCGATGTTCCTCCCATCCGCGGGGTCAGGCTGTACCTGCCCGTTCAGCCGCAGGCTACCCTGCACAAGCGTCGCCTGCTGAGGAATGGTGTGCCGTATCCGAACGTTCCGCGCCTCTCCAGCCCCGGCATTCGTCGCCGTAATGGTCACCGTCACCACATCCAGCGGCTTCGGGTTGCTCTTATCTGCCTGAATGTTTATCTGAATGTCTGGGTTGCTGGGAGGAGGCTGGTCAGTCGGAATCAGGATAGCCGCGTGGTCATTCGCGAGGTTGATCGAGTTCACCGAGTTTTCGCTGAGCGTACCATCCGCCAGCAACAACTTGTAGTTACCATCCAGCTGAACCACCGTGCTGCTGTCCGCACGGGTGCCGCTGTGCCCCTTTCTGTAAACCACAAGAGCATTGGTGTATCGTCGAGCGAAGTAATGTACCCAGCCATTGGTGGCGATAATACTTCCGTTACTGTCGTACACATTCGCATTGGTCACCTGGCGCAGGAAGAACAGCCCAGGCATCGCGCCTGGATACCAGGAGTTCGGAAAGGCTACAACTGGTGTATAGCCCGACGGTACGGTGGTAACTACCTCCCCAAAGTTGAATCTTGCTGCATCGACGTAGTATGCCTTCTGTTTGGGGATGCCTGCTTGCCAATAGATATTGACGGAACTACCGGCAACGGTCAAGAACTCACCGTAGAAGAAGTTCTGGTGCCAGGCATTAAGGAAAATGTATTCCCCACCTGGATCTCGTATCAATAAGTATAGAGCTAAGGCAACTGTTTTCTCCCGGTCCCACCACTCCTTTGTGTTATTCGCAACCTTGACGGCTTCCCTGTAAGCGTACATAGGCACTATGTAGCAGCCTCTTGACATCAGATAGTACATCTCCGCGATAAGTCCACCAAAGAGCGTGTTCCTCCATACTCCACCGTAGTATATGCTGTAATACATGCTTATTTCCCGGTTACTCAGACCAGGCGCTAAAGACAACCACAACCGGTCGGGCTGGGTCCACATCGTATTCGCAGAATCTTTAATATGCCAGTTTTCCGTGCTGGTCATCGGTACAAAATTGTTCGCACTGGACATCTTGCCTAGTTCTGTCAACTTAATAGAAGCCGCTTCCATCACCTCCCCAAATTGAAGTAGGTACTGGTTAGTGTCCAATTGACCAATCTCTATAAGCTGAGTGGTAGTAGGGTTGATCGGTGGAGTCGGATTGGTTTTATCGGTGTAGTTGTCGCAATACCAGCCATCGATACCAGGCTTCGCCGTTACATCTTCCAACCATGGGCCAATAAACCACTCCTGGAAGTATGGATCGAACACGTTACACATGAATCGTAACAGATCTGGTCTGAAGTACCATACCCGGCTCCACCACTTGAACCGGGCGGACTTAGCCACCCCAGGACCCCCAGTCGTCGGAGGATTCGGATTGTATTCCGGGTCGCCTCCGTTAGCAGGATTCGTCTCCCAGCTCACATCCCAACCTGGGATAATATCCTTGCCGTCCGTATCCGCGACCACGAAATCCTCATTCAGAACGCCCCCCGAGGTAAACTGAGGAGACGTGGAGCCTGTGCTGGTGACACGGAACCGAACAAGAAACACCCGTCTTATCGGAAGCGATAATGGGTCACTATCCCCAGTCCACCATCGCGTACGAATCCACTCGGTTTTCTCCTTCGGTGGCACAAAGCGAACGTATCCGTTCCGAGCGAACTTTTGACCCCCAACGACTGTTGTGTCCTCGACGATAGTGAGTGGAGCCCAGCTGTTGGGAACCCCTTGGCTATCTGCACCATTGCAGTACTCCCAGACACCGTCAAACCCGCCTGCGGCGGCGCGGTTTATGGTGAAGTACACGATGTCAAATCGCATGGCAAGCCCGATGAACAAAAACGCGCCAACCTTGTTAGGAATAGTGTTTCCAATGTGATCGAAACGACTGAATCTTATGACATCCCACACACCTAGTATGCTGAACCCACGATCACCAACGGGTGTGGTACTGTTCACCTTCGTGTCGACAGCGTAGTGCAGGGCGATGTGTTCATAACTGATGCCACGAGCATCAGCGAAACTCGCCCAGTGTTGGTAGTTGTAGCGCGTCGCTAAGGCAATGTTATTGCTGATGTTATCGTAGTAGAGAATAACTGCGTTTGGGTTGTATTGTTTCAGTATCGGCGCATTATCATCACTATAGGCTATGTTTACGTCATAGTGTTGTGCGTTCCAGTCGTGATATGGCTTATTCGTATCATTAGAACTCCAGTCGCTACCTATAATGTAAGATGAGTAGCGCACAGTGGGAAGCATACGTGTAAAGGAGCGAAACGTCTTAAATGAACGGATATTGCTCACCAGCTCCTGACCGGTGGTCAACTGCACCCGAACCCGGTAGTAGTAGGTTGTGTCCGGCTCCAGATCCTTGATGATGACGTAGTGCCGGGTCACATCCTGGTCAGGCCAGTCGCGGTGCTCCGGACCGGTAACCATGCCAAGTGACTGGGTCAAGCCATACTCCACCGTCATCCGTCCGGGAGTATTCGTGAAACACCGAATCCTCGCCGACCTCGGCATCGCCCAGATAACCTTTGGGTCTAACTGCTGGGCACATGCCTCCGATACGAGCGCAAGGAGAGCCACCCATAGAAACAACCACAGCATGTAGTTGTAGCGCTTAGCCATCTACGCACCTCCTCCACAGGCATACCATTTGTTTGTTCCACAATCACGCACCTGATTTCAGGCAACCCGCGCGCGAGGTTCGTCTGATCTCGGAAACAACAGTTTCCGGCTCTGAGGCGGCTCCGCCGTGGTAATAGTGCTGGGCTTCTTCCAGCATCTGGATGCACAGGTCACGGTGGTAGACCTCAGACTGCAGGCAAGACTTCGTGATTTCTCGAGACTCCTTTTCGCTGAAAAACTGTTTCTGGAAGCACCTGAGGTCAGGTGTGTAGAACCAGCCCGGTTCCCAGACGAAAAATGTCGGCACACCGGAGGCTGCCGCCACGGTGAGCGCCCCACTGAACAGCCCCACAACTACGGTCGTGCGAGCAAGGTCCTGGTGCAGAGGAACACCCTGCGAAAGCTCCACACGGTGCCGAAACACCTGCCAGTAGCCCAGATGCTTCTGAGACGGATGCAGGCGCACCACCACCCGCACGTCTGGCACAGCATCCGCAACCGCCATTACCGCGCGCGGCAGGGCGGCAAAAGCCTCTTTCAATCCGTAGTAACGCTCCGCGCTGGCTGAGTACTGGTCGATGACCAGTATCGTGCGGTGCTGGAAGGGGTCTTCCAGATGGAAGGGCGCGGTGTGTACCGCTGCGACGCCAACGGCGCGAAAGGCCATGGGCGTGACGAATTGGGTGGCCGCCGTGGTGAGGGTGACTTCCACCGGCATCTCCAAATGGACCAAGGCCCTGGTGAGTTCCAGGGCCTTGTACGCCGCCACCGAGCCACACACCCCAAGATGCACGCGCTCGCCGCGGAAGGTATCGAAAAGGTAGTGGCGAGGGATCATTGGGTCAGGGTGCGTTCCATTTCCACGGGTTTGGGAAAGCCGCCCCCTGCCGGCGCTGCCGCCGGGAAGGATTGCGGTGCACTCATGGGGGCCGCACCGTAGCCGTTTTGCCGCGGCGAGACCCATACTTCGAGCCAGGTGTAGTAGATGGGGTCTTCTTCGATGGTGAGCACCGCCACGCGGTTTTCTTTGGTGAAGACCATGAGGAAGCGCTGGTACTTCTGGTAGGCGATGAGCGTCCAGCCATCCTTGGGCATGGAGTTGGCGAAGTAGTCGAACAGGGAGATGGGCTCCACCCGACCCTTGAACTTGAGCACGCCATAGTGCTCTCCACCCACGGGGGTGATGTTGGACTTGTCCATTTGGATTTCCATGTCCTGGGGGATGCGGACATCACGGAAGTCGTAGGTGAATGCTTGGGTTTCCGTGGCCGTGGGCGGCTCCTCGGAACGGCTGCCGGGCCACATGGTGGAGCAGCCGGCAAGGGCGAGCAGCACAAGGGTGAAAAGTACACGAGGCATGGCGCGATCCTTAGGTTATGGGGTTCGAAGGTTGCTCCCGTCTTTGTGCGGCCAAGGCCCGGCCTTCGTCAAGAGTATGGCGCGGCGGCCATTGGGGGTGGGCGGCATCCATCCGGGCCGCGGCGGCCTCCTGCTCCCATCCGCCGGCCTCCAGGGACTCGGCGGCCAGGAGATAGAGCCTCGAAAGGTCGCTTCCGTACATGGCCTGAAGGAGTTCCTCGGTGTAGCTCCGAAAGGCCTGTTCCAGGAGCTGCCATTGGAGGTAGAAGAGACGGGCGAGCAAGGGGTTGTCCGCGTGCCGGGGCAGATAGCGGATGAACATGCGTTTGCAATGGAAAAGGATGAAACGCACCCGCTGCACTTCCCGGCGGATACTCTCGGAAGTCTGGCTGATGACGGCAAAGAGCTCGCCGCCTAGGTGCTGCTCTTCGGGGGACAGATCCTGCCGCTGTTGCAAATTTTCG